>NZ_JAMKFE010000001.1 GCF_023721835.1 Caldimonas mangrovi
GGGGCGCTCTGCTCCGCTCATGTCCCCCGCGACGGGCTGCGCCCGCCGCTCCTCCTTTACTTCGCTACGCAGAGCACCCCGCCGGCCCGATCTGGCACCGCCCTGACATTCCGGGCAGGTCACAGAAGCGGCCATGACGAGGGTGCGGGGTGGCCGACGCAGCGAAGTAAAGGAGGAGGACCGGACGTAGTCCGGGGCGGGGGACATGAGCGGAGTCGGCCACCCCGCGCCCTCGTCACGCGCGACCACGGGTTGGGGAAATGCTCCTCCGCGTCAGTGCTTGTCCGCTTCGCTGGTGAACGAATCCGCGTAGAACTCTTCACCGGGCAACCCAGCATGCGCAACGAAATCGCGCTGGGCCGACTCCACCATCACTGGCGCCCCGCAGGCATAGACCTGGTGGCCGGAGAGGTCGGGCAGGTCCTGCATCACCGCCTGGTGGACGAAGCCGGTGCGGCCGGTCCAGGCGTCTTCCGGCTTGGGCTCGGACAGCACCGGCACGTAGCGCAGGTTGGGCAGGCTCGCGGCCGCCTGTTCGGCCCAGTTGTGCAGGTACAGGTCGGCACGGCTGCGGCAGCCCCAGTAGAGCACCGCGGGGCGGGTGATGCCCTTGAACTGCAGGTGCTCGATCAGCGCCTTGATCGGGGCGAAGCCGGTGCCGGACGCCAGCAGCACCAGCGGCTTGTCGGAGTCTTCGCGCAGGAAGAAGCTACCGAACGGGCCCTCGAGCCGCAGGATCTCCTTTTCCTTCATCGCGCCGAACACATGATCGGTGAATTTGCCGCCCGGCATGTGGCGGATGTGCAGTTCGATGCCCGGCTTGTCGGCCTGCGTGTGGGGTGCGTTCGCCATCGAATAGCTGCGGCGGGCGCCGTCGCGCAGAATGAATTCGACGTACTGGCCGGCGTGGTACTGCAGCTGGTCGTTGGCGGGCAGCTGCAGCCGCAGCACGGCCACGTCGGGTGCGACCTTCTCGATCGTCGTCACGCGGCAGGGCATCTTCTTGATGGGGAACTGCCCCGCGCCCACCACTTCACGCGACTCGATAGCGAGGTCGCTCTGCGGCGTGGCGCAGCACGTCAGCGTGTAGCCGGCGTCTTCCTCGGCCGGCGACATCGCCTTCACCTGGTGCGCGCCGTGGATCACGCGGCCATCGAGCAGCCGGCTCTTGCAGGAGCCGCAGGCGCCGTCCCTGCAACCGTAGGGCAGGCCCACGCCTTGGCGGATCGCGGCGGCCAGCACGGTCTCGTCGCGCTGCACCTCGAAGGTGTGGCCGCTGGGCTGCACGGTCACGGTGAAGGTCATCGGGGAGTCTCCTCATGCACCACGGGCCTGGCCGCGGCTCATACACTGCGAAACCCGACATTTTGCCCCGGTTGCAAAGGCCCGACGCCGGGCCGGCCGTTCGCCATGCCTCTGTTGCCCTCGTTCCCCCTGCGCCGACCACGGCTGTTGATCATCGGTTGCGGCGACGTCGGCCAGCGCGTGCTGCGCCTGCTGGTGCCGCGCTGGCGCGTGCTGGCGCTGACGTCCCAGCCGGACCGTTGTGCCGCGCTGCGCGGCCTGGGCGCCGTGCCACTGGTGGGCAACCTGGACGACGCGTCCACGCTGGGCCGGCTGGCCGCACTGGCCGACGCGGTGCTGCACCTCGCGCCACCACCGGCCAGCGGGCGCGTCGACACGCGGACCGCGGCGCTGCTGCGGGCGCTGGCACGCAAGGGCCGCGTGCGCGCGCTGGTCTACGGCAGCACGACCGGCGTGTACGGCGACGCGCAGGGCGAGCTTTTCGATGAAACCCGTCCCGTGCGTCCGGCCACCGACCGTGCTCAGCGGCGTGTCGACGCCGAGGACCGCATCCGCTGGTTCGGCCGGGCGCTCGGCGTGCGCGTGACCGTGCTGCGCATCCCGGGCATCTATGCGGTCGACCGCCCTGGCGGGCACCCGCGCGAGCGGTTGTTGCGCGGTGCGCCGGTGCTGGCGCCGCAAGACGATGTCTACACCAACCACATCCATGCCGACGACCTGGCGCGGGCCTGTGCCGTCGCACTGTGGCGTGGCCTGCCGCAGCGCATCGTGCACGCGAGCGACGACACCGAACTGAAGATGGGCGACTACTTCGACCTGGCGGCCGACGTGTGCGGCCTGCCGCGCCCGCCGCGCGTTTCGCGGGCCGAGGCGGCGCAGCAGCTCTCGCCGATGCAGCAGTCCTTCTTGAGCGAGTCGCGGCGCTTGAGCAACGAGCGCCTGAAGCGCGAACTGAAGCTGAAGCTGCGCTACCCGACGGTGCGCGAAGGGTTGAGGCCCTAGTGTGCTGTCCCGCAAGTTCGTCGAAGAAGTTCAGGCGAGAAACCCCTGCATGCGTCGTTGCAGTGCTCGCCGGGTGGCCCCACCCGCCTGTGCGCTGCGCCTAGGAGTCTGGGCGGCAGAAGCCCCCCAGACTCCTGGCCTGCGGCTTTACGCACGGCTCCCCCGAGCCCCCTCCGCGAGGGAGCTCCAGCTTGTCGGATCGCACCCTCCAGCCTCCCTCCGAGAGGGAGGCTCCAGTCAGTCTGACGAGCTCTCCACCGCCGCTCCGCTTGCGCTCAACTCCGCTTCGGCTTGGTAGCTGGTGTCGGCCAGGGCATCTGCTGCGGCTCATAGGGAAGGTAGTTCGCGGCCGTGGCCACGAAACCGACTGGACTCGGCCCCAGTCAGGCACGTCCCTTCTGCCGCCCAGACTCCTAGCCGGCAGCCGTTTTCGCCAGAACTTCGAAAGCCACTGCCTGCGCTCGACGCTTCGTCCACAAACCTGCGGGACAGCACACTAGGAGCTTGAGCGGCTTCTGCCGCTCAAGCTCCTAGATCCCGACCGCCTTGCGCAGCGTCTTCATGCGGTCGACGGTGCGTGCCTTCAACGTCTGGACGTCGGCGCCGCGGCCCACCTCCAGCGTCACTTCACGCTCGGGCTGCGGTGTGCTCCACAGCTTCTTGTAGAACACCTCCAGCTTGCCGACGGGCTCGCCGTCGAGTTTCAGGATGACGTCTCCCGGCTGCAGCCCTGCCGCCTCGGCTGGGCTTTCGGCGGACACCTTCACGACGCGCACCAGGCCCTGGTACTCGACGCAGTTGACGCCCAGCCAGGCGCGCCTGCTCTGCGCCGACGCACCATGGTCGCGCAGTTCGGCCAGCACCGGCTTCAGCAGGTCGACCGGCACGAACATGTTGCCGGGCACCTGGCGGCCCGGGCCCACCGCGTCCGTCACGATCAGCGAGCCGATGCCGACCAGTTCCCCGCGTGCATTGAAGAGACCGGCACCGCTGTGGTCGGTGCGCGGCGGCACGGTGAAGATGGCGCCGTCGATGTGGTATTCCCAGTAGCCGGAGAAGGGGCGCCGGGAGATGACCTGCGCCACGCTCATCGCACCGGCCTCGCCACCGGTGGCAATGACGTGCGGCGCACTTTCGTCGATCTCGCCCGAGCTGCCCAGCAACGCCGGCGTGAGGCCCGACGGCACCAGCGGTTGCACCAGCCCGAAACCCGTCGCGAGGTCGTAGGCCACCACCCGGGCGGGCAGTTCGCGGCCGTCCGGCAACAGCAGGTCCACCTTGTCCGCTTCGAGGATCAGGTAGCCGATGGTCAGCACCAGGCCGTCGGGGCCGATCACGACGCCCGAGCCGAGCCGCACGGGGCCCAGCGTTTCGATCGAGCGGGCCTCGGGGGTGGCCAGCGCGCGCACGCCGACCACCGCAGCGCCGAGCTGCCGCAGCACGCGGGCCTGTTCGGTGATCGCGGTGTCGTCGTCCGGCGCCGAGGCGGCTTCAGCCGACTGCGCGGCCAGCGACGCACTCCAGCCCAGCGCGACGAGCGCCAGCAACCAGGAGGCAGCGAGCGACCACGGGCGGCGCGGCGCAGCGCGATGGCGCCGGTGCCGGCGCAGCGAGAAGGCGGGCGAGACGGACATGACACACCCCGACTGCGGTGGTGAACCACCACAGCATCCCGCTTTCGTCTTTCCCCAGCCCGCAGCAGGGGGATGGTGCGACGGCGCCCGGTGTCAGAAGCGGCGCCGGCCGCCGAACGGCGGCTGCCCGCGCCAGTAGCGGATCATCAGGAAACCGCCCAGCATGCCGCCCAGGTGCGCGAAGTGCGCGATGCCGGAGGCCGTGCCGGTGACGCCGAAAAAGAGTTCGAGCCCGCCGTAGATCGCGACGAAGACCTTGGCCTTCATCGGGATCGGCGGGAACAGCGGCATGATGGTGCGGTTCGGGAACAACATGCCGTAAGCCAGCAGCAGACCGAACAGCCCGCCTGACGCACCGACCGTCGGATAGGGGGAGCCGGCGAAATAGGTCACGGCGATCTGCGCGGCCGCTGCGGTCAGCACGCTGGCCGCGTAGAACTGCAGGAAGCGCTTTTCGCCCCACAGGCGCTCCAGTTCGCCGCCGAACATCCACAAGCCCAGCATGTTGAAGAACAGGTGGCCGATGCTGCCGTGCAGGAAAGCGTAGGTGACCACCTGCCACGGCATGAACAGGCCGCTTTGCAGCGGCCACAGCGCGAACAGGCCCATCAGTATGCGGCCGGCGATCAGGTCCAGACAGAACGCCCCGACGTTGATGAGCAGGAGCGTTTTGACGATGGGAGGAAGTGACGGCATCGCAGGGTTTCAGGCGGCAGAAAAGCTGACCATGATAGCGGCGGGCTCCTGGCGGACGTCGCGCCGGCCTAGTTGTTCGGGCCGCGTGCCGGGATTTGGCGCAAGCACGTGTCGCGCTTCGCCGCCCCGGCCGCCCGGGATTGGGGTTTCTGCTGGCACGCAAATCGCTTCAACGGCGCAAAGTTGACCGGGCGGTCAAGTTCCGATGGCCGCCGAGGAGCGCTCCATGTCCGCCCACATCGTGTTGACCTCGCACCCGCGCAAGGGCGAGGCCGCGTCGCCCGAGATCCATTGGGGGGCCGCAACGCCGCAACAACGCGGGCCCATCGTCGCCAGCCTCACCAACCCGGTGCACCGCAACGCGATCGGCTCCCATTCGGGAGCCTATGCCGTCTACCGCGCGCTCGCGGTGGCGTCGGGGCAGCTGCAGCGTGACCATCGCCCGGACTTCACCAACACCGCCCCGGCCGAAGCCATCGGCCCGCACCCGCAGTGGAGCGATGCCGACAAGATCGTCTCGCTCGACCCGTGGGGTCACATGGCGTCGTCGGCCTTCGCCGAGCGGGTCGCGGCCGGCGTCGACATCCGCCCGACCATCGCGGTGACCAAGGCCCACATCAACATGCCCGAGCTGCGCGCCGCGGTGATCGCCGGCCGCCTGCATCCGGATGGCGACATCCTGCACGCCAACGGCGACGTGCGGGTCACCAAGGCCGCGGTCGACCCGGTGTGGTATCTGCCGGGCCTGGCGAAGCGTTTCGGCATCAAGGAGAGCATGCTGCGCCGCAGCCTGTTCGAGCAGACGGCCGGCATGTTCCCGGAACTCGTCACGCGCAGCGACCTGAAGGTGTTCCTGCCGCCCATCGGCGGCATGACGCTGTACTTCTTCGGCGACGTGTCGCGGCTCGGGCGGCCCGAGACGCGCGTGGCCTGCCGCGTGCACGACGAGTGCAACGGCTCCGACGTGTTCGGCTCCGACATCTGCACCTGCCGCCCTTACCTGGCTCATGGCATCGAGGTCTGCATCGAGATGGCGCAGCAGGGCGGCGTGGGCTTGGTGGTCTACAACCGCAAGGAAGGCCGGGCGCTGGGCGAGGTGACCAAGTTCCTGGTCTACAACGCACGCAAGCGACAGAACGGCGGCGACCGTGCCGAAACCTACTTCGAGCGCACCGAATGTGTCGCCGGCGTGCAGGACATGCGCTTCCAGGAGCTGATGCCCGATGTGTTCCACTGGCTCGGCATCACGCGCATCGACCGCTGGGCATCGATGAGCAACATGAAGCATGGGGCGCTGGCGGCACAGGGCATCGACGTGGTCGAGCGCGTGCCCATCCCTGACGAACTGATCCCGGCCGATGCGCGTGTCGAGATGGACGCGAAGAAGGCCGCGGGCTACTTCTCGCACTACACGCCCGACGCCACCGAGCTGGCGCTGCCCAAGGGGCGGGGGCTGGAGGAATGAGCGAGCTGCCGGACTCGCGCGCGCCCGGCTGGCACACCCCGGTGCCGGAAGATCACCCGGCCTCGGCGCTGCTGACGGTCGAGGCCGTGCGGCAGCGCTGCGCCGAGGTCATGGCGCACGTCGAGGCCGGGCGTTCGCCGCACTTCACGTGGCACGCCGGGCGCCTGGGCGCGGCCGCCGACTTGGTGATCGATACCCTGCGCGCCCGCTATCCGGACTTGCGCGTGCCGTACCACAGCCGCTGGCGGCATTTCGAGGCCGGCGGCGTCGACCGCTGGGGCGCCTTGAGCCGCGGGGCGGGATTCGATGTGCTGGAGCGTGCTCGCGTGCGCATCGACCTCGTCATCCCCAGCGTGCTGCTCGACGCCGGCGCGGGGCCCGACTGGCGCTTTCTCGACGCTGCGCACGGGATCACGCTGGCGCGCTCGGAGGGGCTGGGCGTCGCCAGCTTCGCCATGTTCGCGGCCGGCGCCTTCTCCTCGCACCCGGGCGAGCATCCCCTGCGTAGCGACGCGGCGGCGCTGGCGCACCTGCGCGCTCCGGTCCTCGCCGACGCCTTCCAGGTGCACGCCGGCAACCCGCTGGTCGGCCTCGACGGCCGGCTGGCACTGCTGCGCCGGCTCGGCGAAGTGGCGCACGCCACGCCCATCGTGTTCGGTGCCCCGGCCCGCCTGGGGCATCTGCTGGACTACCTGCTGCTGCACGCGCGCGACGGCCGCATCGGCGCCGGCTTCGTGCTGGCGACGCTGCTGCGCGCGCTCGGCCCGGTGTGGCCGGGGCGTGTCGCCTTGCAGGGCGTCTCGCTGGGCGACTGCTGGCACCATCCGGCCGCGACCGACACGCGGGTGCCCTTCCACAAGCTGACGCAGTGGCTGACCTATTCGCTGCTGGAGCCCTTGGAGGACGCCGGCTTGACGGTGACCGGGCTCGACGCGTTGACCGGCCTGCCAGAGTACCGCAACGGCGGCTTGCTGCTGGACCTGGGCCTGCTGCAACCGCGCGAGCCCTCGTTCCTGGTCGAGCCGCAGACGGTCGATGCCGAGGCGGTCGTCGAATGGCGGGCGGTGACGGTGATCGCGCTCGACCGCATCGCTGCCGCGGTGCGCGAGCGGCTGGGCCTGGACGAGGCCGCCTTCCCGCTGGCGCGCGTGCTCGAAGGCGGCACCTGGTCGGCCGGCCGACGTATCGCCGCCGAACGCCGCCCGGGCGGTCCCCCACCCGTCCGCATCGTCAGCGACGGCACGGTGTTCTGATGCACCACTCCCTACGCGCTTCGCGCGCCCCCTTCGAGGCGGCGCCTCCGATGGACTGGCACAGCCGAGTGCATGGAGGCCGCTCGAAGGGACGCATGCCGGTGCGGTACCGGCACGCCATCCGATGGGGATTACTGTTTTGACACGAAGGGGAACTGAAGCATGAGCGTCCACGTCGTCGACCACCCGCTGCTGCAGCACAAGCTCACCTATGTGCGCAGCGAAGACACCACCACCGACAACTTCCGCCGCCTGGTGCGCGAGATCGCGTCGATGCTGGCGTATGAAGTGACGCGCGACCTGAGCACCGAAATGATCCCGGTCCGGACACCGGTGGCGGCCTGCCGAGCGCCGGTGATCAGCGGCAAGAAGCTGTGCCTGGTGTCCATCCTGCGTGCCGGCAACGGCATGCTCGACGGCATGATCGACCTGCTGCCGGGCGCACGGGTCGGCCACATCGGGCTGTACCGTGACCCCGAGACGCTGGAGCCGGTGGAGTACTACTTCAAGGTGCCCGAAGACATCCAGGACCGGCTGGTGATCGTCGTCGACCCGATGCTGGCCACCGGCAATTCGGCGATCGCCGCGCTCAGCCGTCTGAAGGAGGTAGGCGTGAGCAGCCTGAAGCTGGTGTGCCTGCTGGGCTCGCCGGAAGGCGTGAAAGCGGTGCAGGCGGCGCACCCCGACGTGCCATTGACGCTGGCCGCCGTCGACGAGCGGCTGGACGAGCACGGCTACATCGTGCCGGGGCTCGGGGATGCCGGCGACCGCATGTTCGGGACCAAGTGAACACGCCTGCCGCCGTCGACACGAAGCGCGCGGCCGGTCTGCCGCGCAAGGGGCGCATCCGGCAGGAGCACGAGGCCGGCATCCTGCGCGCCGCCGAGCGCGTGTTCGCGCGTGCCGGCTTCAGCGCCGCGACGATGAACGGCATCGCCCAGGAAGCGGGACTGCCCAAGTCCAACCTGCACTATTACTTCCGTACCAAGCAGGCGATCTATCGTGCGGTGCTGACCAACATCCTGCAGCTGTGGCTGGCGCCGACCGAGGTGATCCGCGACGACCGCCATCCCGGCGACGCGCTGGCGCACTACATCCGCGCCAAGATGAAGCTGACGGCCGAGCGGCCCGACGCCTCGCGGGTGTTCGCCAACGAGGTGCTGCACGGCGCACCCGAGATCGGGGGCTACCTGCGGCGCGAGCTGCGTGCGCTGGTGAGGGACAAGGCGCGCGTGATCGACGGCTGGATCGCAAGGGGCTGGATGCGGCCCCTCGATCCGGTGCACCTGTTCTTCACGATCTGGGCGGCAACGCAGACGTATGCCGACTTCGACGCGCAGGTCTGCGCGGTGCTCGGGCGTCGGCAGCTCACGGAAGCAGACTTCGAACGCGCGACCGAGCACGTGGTGTCGCTGGTGCTGCAGGGATGCGGCGTGATGAACGGTGGGCCGGGCGCGCTTCTTGCAGCCGGCTCGCCCCGGTGAGGCAGGGGCCTCGATGTGGGTGCAACAGCAGTCGGAAAGGACGAACAGATGAGTCAACTCAGGGTTCGGCAAGCAGCCGTGCCGAAGCGGCGCAGGGTCTTGTGGTGGGCAGGCTTGGCGCTCGCTGCCGCGACAGCGGCGGCGGTGCTGCCCGCGAAGGCGCAGTCGAAGATGAAGGTCGCGGCGATCTACACGGTGCCGGTCGAGCAGCAATGGGTGTCGCGCATCCACAAGGCGCTGAATGCCGCAAAGGCTCGCGGCGAGATCGAGTATGTGTTCTCCGAGAACGTCGCCAACGCCGACTACGAACGGGTGATGCGGCAGTACGCCGAGGGCGGCCACGGGCTGATCGTCGGCGAGGTGTTCGGCGTCGAGGCGGCGGCCCGCAAGGTGGCGCGCGACTATCCCAGGACGGCCTTCCTGATGGGATCGTCGGGCAAGCCGCAGGCGCCCAACTTCTCGGTGTTCGACAACTACATCCAGGAGCCCGCCTACCTGACCGGCATGATTGCCGGCGGCATGACGAAAACCGGCCGCATCGGCATGGTCGGCGGCTACCCCATCCCCGAGGTGAACCGCCTGATGCACGCCTTCATGGAGGGCGCGCGCGAAATCAACCCGAAGGTGAAGTTCACCGTCAGCTTCATCGGCTCGTGGTTCGACCCGCCCAAGGCCAAGGAGGCCGCCTTCGCGATGATCGACCAGGGCGCCGACGTGATGTATGCCGAGCGCTTCGGCGTGTCCGATGCGGCGAAGGAGCGCGGCAAGCTCGCGATCGGCAACGTCATCGACACGCAGGCGCAGTACCCGCAGACTGTGGTGGCTTCGGCGCTGTGGCACATGGAGCCGAGCATCGAGGCGGCCATGCGCAAGGTCAAGGACGGCAAGTTCACCGCCGAGGACTACGGGCCCTACTCGACGATGAAGCACAAGGGCTCGCAGCTGGCGCCGCTCGGCACCTTTGAAGGCAAGGTGCCGGCCGGGCTGATGGCCAAGGTGCGTGCGAAGGAGCAGGCCATCCTCGACGGCAAGTTCGTGGTCAAGGTCGACGACAGCGAGCCGAAGTCGACGCCGTGAACGACGCGGCTCCGGTGCTGCGGCTGGTCGGCATCACCAAGCGCTTCGGCGCGCTGACGGCCAACGACGACATCACGCTGTCGCTCGGGCGCGGCGAGGTGCTGGCGCTGCTCGGCGAGAACGGCGCCGGCAAGAGCACGTTGGTCAGCATCCTGTTCGGGCACTACGCCGCGGACGCCGGCCGGGTCGAGGTGTTCGGGCGCACCTTGCCGAGCGGCGATCCGCGTGCGGCGCTCGCCGCCGGCGTGGGCATGGTGCACCAGCACTTCGCGCTGGCCGACAACCTGAGCGTGCTCGACAACGTGATGCTGGGCTTGCAACCGCTGTGGCAGCCCTGGCTGCGACGGCGCCAGATGCGCGAGCGGCTGGCGGCGACGGCACGCCGCTTCGGCCTGGCCATCGATGCCGATGCGCGTGTCGGCGATCTGTCGGTCGGCGAACGCCAGCGGGTCGAGATCGTCAAGGCGCTGGTGCGTGGCGCGCGCATCCTGATCCTGGACGAACCGACGGCGGTGCTGACGCCGCAGGAAAGCCACGCGCTGTTCGACACGCTCAGGCAGCTCGTCGCAGAAGGGTTGGCGATCGTCTTCATCAGCCACAAGCTCGACGAGGTGCTGGCGGTGTCGGACCGTGTCGCGGTGCTGCGCGGCGGGCGGCTGGTCACAACCCGGCCCGCACAGGGCGTGCGGGCCGCCGAACTGGCCGAGCTGATGGTCGGGCGCAGCGTCGAGCGCCCGTCGCGTGCGGCGCGGGCGCAACAGGAAGCGGTCGAGCCGGTGCTGGTGCTCGATCGCGTCGAGCTGCGGCGTGCCGGCGCTCGTCCGATGCTCGATCGAGTGTCTCTCGAACTGCGGCCGGGTGAGGTGTTCGCGGTGGCCGGCGTGTCGGGCAACGGCCAGGACAAGCTGGCGGCGGTGCTCGGCGGTGGCCTCACGCCGCAGGCCGGCCGCATCGTGCTGGCAGGGCGCGACATGCCGGCGGCGCCGCGCGCCTGGGTCGATGCCGGGGTGGCCCGCATCCCGGCCGACCGTCAGGCGGTCGGCGTCGTCGGCGAGTTGCCGCTGTGGCTCAACGCCGTGTTGGAACGCCTGCACACCCGGGCGTATTCGCGCCTGGGCTTCGTGCGTCGGAGCGCGGCGCACCAAGCCGCGCGCCAGCTGGTGCAAGCCTTCGACGTGCGCGGCGGCAGCCTGAAGGCGCCGGTGCGTGCGCTGTCCGGCGGCAACATGCAGAAGCTGGTGCTCGGCCGGGCGCTCGACGCAGCAGCCGGCACGACACCGGTGCTGGTGGTGGCGCACCAGCCGACCTGGGGTCTGGACGTCGGCGCGGTGTCGCAGGTGCACCGCGCGCTGCTCGAAGCGGCGGCTCGTTCGGCGGCGGTGCTGTTGATCTCCGAGGATCTCGACGAGATCTTCGCGCTGGCCGATCGTGTCGCGGTGATGTCCCGGGGCCGACTCGGCGAACCGCGGGCGGCGCAGGACTGGAGCCTGGGCGAGATCGGCCTGGCGATGGCGGGGCGCAGCACACCGGCACCCGGGCCGGAGGAGGGCGCTCATGCAGCTGCTGCCGCGCGCTGAACCGTCCACGGCAGCCCTGCTGGGGGCACCCGTGGCAGCGCTGCTCGTGGCGCTGGCTGCCGGTTCGCTATTGCTGCTGTGGGCGGGCGCCCCGGTGGGCCGCGCGTATGCGCTGCTGGCAGAGGGTGCATGGGGATCGCGTTTTGCGTGGTCCGAAACCTTCACGCGCGCGACACCGCTGATCCTCACCGGCCTGGCCGCTGCGGTGGCGTTCCGCGCGCGGCTCTTCAACATCGGCGCCGAAGGCCAGCTCTACCTCGGCGCGCTGGCGGCGGTTGCGGTGGCGGGGCGGTTTGCCGCCGGCGTATGGGCGTTGCCAGCGCCGGCCGCCTTCGCCGTGATGGTCGGGGCGGGCATGCTTGCGGGTGCACTCGCGTTGCTGCTGCCGGCCTGGCTCAAGACCGGCCTGGGTGTCGACGAGGTCGTCACCACCCTGCTGCTCAACTTCATCGCGCTGCTGTTCGTCTCGATGATGCTCGACGGCCCGATGAAAGACCCGGCGGCGCTGGGCTGGCCGCAGTCGGTCGCGGTGCCGCCGGAATTGGAGTTCGGCCGCCTGTTCGAGCGCAGCCGCGTGCACAGTGGCCTGGGGCTGGCGCTGCTGCTCGCCGTGCTGGCTTGGCTTGTCGAGCGTTGGACCACCTTCGGCGTCGCGATGCACGCCGTCGGCGCGAACGCGCGGGCCGCCGCGTTCGCCGGCTTTCCGGTGCGCCGGGTGGTGCTGGTGACGGCGCTGGCCTCGGGGGCGCTCGCCGGCCTGGCGGGGGTCGGCGAAGTGGCCGGCCGTGCCGGCTACCTGACCCTGGACATGTCGCCGGGCTACGGCTACGCAGGCATCGTCATCGCGATGCTCGCCGGCCTGCACCCGCTGGGGGTGGTCGGTGCTGCGTTGTTCGTCTCGAGCGTGCTGGTCGGTGCCGACAGCATGAGCCGCACGCTCGGGGTGCCCACCTACCTGGCCGACGTGATGGTGGCCGTGGCACTGCTCGCAATGCTGGTCGCAGGCTTGTTCACGCGCTACCGCGTGGTCTGGAGGGCGGCTTGATGGAGTTCGACTGGCTGGCCACCGGTGCCTTCTGGGTCGCCGTGCTGCGCGTGGCCGCGCCGCTGGTGCTGGGCACGCTCGGCGTGCTGTTGTGCGAGCGCGCCGGGGTGCTCAACCTGGGCATCGAAGGCATCATGGTCGCCGGTGCCCTGGCGGGCTGGATGGCGGTGTACCAGGGCGCGGGGCTGTGGGGGGGCGTGGCGGCCGCTGCCGCCGTGGGCTGCAGCTTCGGCCTGCTGCATGCGGTGCTGACGGTGCCGCTGATGCTGTCGCAGCACGTCGCCGGGCTGGGCGTGACCCTGCTCGCCAGCAGCCTCAGCTACTACGGCTACCGCATCGCGTTTCCCAAGGTGTCGACACCCCCCACCATCGAGCCGTTCGCGCCGGCCGGCTGGGGCGGCGGGCTGCCGCTGGTCGGCGACGTGCTGGCGGCGCAGACGCCGTTCGCGTGGCTGGCGTTCGCACTGGTGCCCGCCGTCGCATGGCTGCTCTACGGCACGCCGCTCGGCCTGGCGGTGCGCGGTGTCGGCGAGAACCCGGCGGCGGCCGAGGCGCAGGGCATCCGCGTCGTCGCGGTGCGTATCGGCGCCGTCACGGCAGGCTCTGCACTGATGGGCGCGGCCGGCGCCTTCCTGACGCTGTCGTCGTTCAACTCCTTTTTCTTCAACATGGTCAATGGGCGGGGCTGGATCTGCGTTGCGCTGGTGGTGTTCGCGTCATGGCAGCCCGGCAAGGCGCTGTTCGGTGCGCTGCTGTTCGGCCTGTTCGACGCCGCGCAGTTGCGCCTGCAGCAAGCCGGCGGCGGTATGGTGCCCTATCAGCTCTACCTGATGCTGCCCTATGTGCTGTCGATCGTGGCACTGGTGGTGATGTCGCGGCGTGCCGCTTATCCTCAGGCGCTGATGCAACCCTATCGCAAAGGAGAGCGCTGATGCTCGACCTCATCGTGCGCCGCTGCACGCTGCCCGACGGCCGCACCGGGCAGGACATCGCCATCGAGGGCGGGCACATCGTCGAGGTGCGGCCTCAGCTGGCAGGCCGGGCAGCGGCGGAGATCGACGCGGCCGGGCAACTGGTCACGCCGCCTTTCGTCGATGCGCACTTCCACATGGACTCGACGCTCAGCTACGGGCTGCCGCGCGTCAATCAGTCGGGCACGCTGCTCGAAGGTATCTCGTTGTGGGGCGAGCTGAAGCCGCAGTTGACGCAGGACGCGCTGGCCGAACGTGCGTTGGCCTACTGCGACTGGGCCGTCGCCAAGGGGCTGCTCGCCATCCGTTCGCATGTGGACGTGTGCGATCCGCGCCTGCTCGCCGCCGAGGCGTTGCTGCACGTGAAGCGCCAGGTGCAGCCCTATCTCGATCTGCAGCTGGTGGCCTTCCCGCAGGACGGTGTGCTGCGCAGCCCCGGGGCGATCGACCGCCTCGAGCGCGCACTCGGCATGGGCGTCGACGTGGTCGGCGGCATCCCGCACTTCGAGCGCACGATGGCCGATGGCGCCGAGTCGGTGCGCCTGCTGTGCGAGCTGGCCGCCGAACGCGGCCTGCGTGTCGACATGCATTGCGACGAGTCCGACGACCCGCTGTCGCGCCACATCGAGACGCTGGCCTATCACACCCAGCGCCTCGGTCTGCAGGGCCGCGTGGCCGGCTCGCATCTGACGTCGATGCACTCGATGGACAACTACTACGTGTCCAAGCTGATCCCGCTGATGAAGGAGTCGGGCGTGGCAGCGATCGCCAACCCGCTGATCAACATCACGCTGCAAGGGCGGCACGACACCTACCCCAAGCGCCGCGGCATGACGCGCGTGCCCGAACTGCTGGCCGCCGGTGTCGACGTGGCCTTCGGCCACGACTGCGTGATGGACCCGTGGTACGGCCTCGGTTCCGGCGACATGCTCGAAGTCGCGCACATGGGGCTGCACGTCGCGCAGATGACGTCGCAGGCGGCGATGCGGCAGTGCTTCGACGCCGTGACCGCGACACCCGCACGCATCCTCGGCCTCGAAGGCTATGGCCTCGCGCCCGGCTGCCGGGCCGACCTGGTGCTGCTGCAGGCGCGCGACCCGGTGGAGGCGATCCGGCTGCGGGCCACGCGGCTTGCGGTCATCCGCGCCGGCAAGGTGGTGGCGACGACCCCGGCAGCGACGGCGACGCTCGAACTGCCGGGCCGGCCGGGCACGACAAGTTTTCAGCGGTGAGGCCGCTCAGGCCGGCTCGGGCCGATAGCAGACGATGCGCTTGGTGGACAAGGGCACGATACGCTCGGCGGTGAGGTTGAAACCCCAGGCGCGCTCGACGCCGGTTCGCCAGTCGATGCGGTCGCGCTTTCCAAAGCGAACCAGCGCGAAGAAGAGCGTATCGGTTTTTCCGTCCAGTTCGCACTCCCCGTTGAAGTAGAGCCTGAGGGCATTGGGTCGTTTCGGTTCGCCGTGCTGTTCATAGCTGGGCAACGGCAAGGCGTCGACAATGCGCCACGTTGGACCATTGCTTGCTTCGCCGACTTGACGTTTCAGCAACGCAATGGAGCGTCCGTTGCAAATGAACTCGCCGAACGACCATTCATCCATCGGCCTGCCGTCATTCCATACGACCGAACCGCCGACGTTGGAGCACGAGGGGCGCTGCGCAATGATCTGGCCTGCTGCTGCGCCAGGGCCGAGTCGATACTCCAAGCCGACCAGTCGCTGCGCTTCTTCCAGCGCAGATGGGTCGGCTGTGTGGGCTGTTGCAAGTGCCCCCCACAAGCAGGCGGTGGCGACGAGCGCTTCGCGCATGACTAAGGCCCTTCCAAGACGTTGACGCCCGGCACGAGAAGTCCTTTGACTCCAGATGCTGTGCGCGACTCCCCGCGGGTTTGGACAATGGTCGACCCGATGGGTGCGTAGCCGTAGAGCAAGGCGGGATCGACGCGACCCCCCAACCCGTTGCCAGGAAAGGGCATCGTTCGAATCTCGAAATGTAGATGAAGATCGTCTCCGCTCATGGACGCAGCGTTGCCTGTCGTTCCCGTCAGCGCAATCGGTTCGTTCCGGGCGATCAGTGCGCCTTCTGCCGGGAATATCACGCCCAGGTGGGCGTACGCCGCCCAGTAGATTTGGCGCCCATGCTCGAATCTCAGCAATACAAGGTTGCCGAGGTCACCTCGTGGGCGTGCCCACTCGATCTTTCCATCCGCGATCGCATAGCAAGGCGTAAACAGCGGCGCATACAAATCCCACCCTTGATGCGGTCGCGTCCCGCCGTTGCGCACGTTGCCGAAAGCGTTGTTCTTCACCTGGCGCCGTATGGTGTTGTGCGCCAGCGGCCATGACAGGGCAGCCATCGTTCCTCCTTGATCTGTGTTTGAAGAGCGACGATTCTTGGCCGGCCACCGGGGTGGGTCAACCGGGCGCGGTGTAACGGGAGCCCCTTGACTCGGGGGCCTGTCGCCGCGCCGCAGCCGTGCTGTTCGCTTTGCGGGCTATCGTCGTTCCAGCCGCGCCGAACGCGGCCGCTCGCGACGGCCGGCGCTGCACCATAGACACTTCCTTCAACCCTCGTCGAACACCATGAAGCTGCTCTACCAGACCCACTCCCCGTTCGCCCGCAAGGTGCTGGTCTTCCTGCACGAGGCCGGCCTCGCCGCGCGCGTTCAAGTCGTGCACCACGAGACCAGCCCGACCCGGGCCAACCCCGAGGTGTATGCCGTGAACCCGCTCGGCAAGGTGCCGGTGCTGGTGCGGCCCGAGGCACCGGCCCTGTTCGACTCGACGGTGATCTGCGAGTACGCCGACACGCTGGCCGACGAACCGGGCCGCCTGGTCCCCACGGCCGGCGAAGCGCGCTGGCGGGTGTTGAGGCTCGATGCGTTGGCCAAGGGACTGTGCGAAGCGGGCATCGCGGTGCGCTGGGAAACCGAACGCCGGCCCGAGCCTCTGCGCTACGCCGCCCTGCGCGACGGCATGGCGGCCAAGCTCGTCGCCGGTTACGACGTGCTGGAAAGCGAGTGGCAGCCACAGGCGCCGCCGGTCGACCTGGGCAGCATCGCCGTCGCGACGGCGCTGAGCTGGATCGAATTCCGCGGGCTGCCGTCCTTCCGCACGGGCCGGCCGCACCTGACACGGTGGTTCGACGCATTCACCCAGCGCGCTTCGATGCGCGCCACACCGCTGTCGGGCCAGACGCACGACTGACGCACCAGGCCGCGGGCGCGGCGCACTGAGCGGACGAAAGGGGGAGAGGTGGTGGTGCCCAGAGCCGGACTCGAACCGGCACGCCATCGCTGGCGAGGGATTTTGAGTCCCTTGCGTCTACCTATTTCGCCACCTGGGCAGGCGGTTGAGACGCACGTTGCGTGCGAGTCGGCGATTATCACACAGCGCCGCGCGTGGGGCCTTGGCGAGCCTGACACAATGACGGCTCCGCCCGTTGTCGTCGGCGGACCAGGAGAGACACTCGCATGCCCGCCTACAAGACCATCGAAGACGTCATCGGCCAGACTCCGCTGGTGAAGCTGCAACGCGTGCCCGGCCTCGACAACGAGCAACGCGGCAACGTGATCCTCGGCAAGCTCGAGGGCAACAACCCGGCCGGCTCGGTGAAGGACCGCCCCGCCATCAGCATGATCCGCCGCGCCGAGGAGCGCGGCCAGATCAAGCCGGGCGACACGCTGATCGAGGCCACCTCGGGCAACACCGGCATCGCGCTCGCGATGGCTGCTGCCATTCGCGGCTACCGCATGCTGCTGATCATGCCGGAGGACCTGTCCATCGAGCGCGCGCAGAGCATGAAGGCCTTCGGCGCCGAGCTGATCCTGACGCCCAAGGCCGGCGGCATGGAATACGCTCGCGACCTGGCGGAACAGATGCAGCGCGACGGCAAGGGCGTGGTGCTCGATCAGTTCGCGAACGCCGACAACCCGCGCATCCACTACGAGACCACCGGCCCCGAGATCTGGGCCGATACCGAAGGCCGCATCACGCACTTTGTCAGCGCGATGGGCACCACCGGCACCATCACCGGCGTCTCGCGCTACCTGAAGGAAAAGAACCCCCAGGTGCGCATCGTCGGCGCGCAGCCCAGCGAGGGCTCGCGCATCCCCGGCATCCGCAAGTGGCCGCAGGAATACCTGCCCAAGATTTACGATCCCAGCTCGGTCGACGAGATGGTCTATGTGAGCCAGGCCGACGCCGAGGACATGGCGCGCCGCCTCGCGCGCGAGGAAGGCCTGTTCGCCGGCATCTCGGCTGCCGGCGCCTGCTGGGTGGCGCTGCAGATCGCGCAGCGGGTCGAGAACGCGACCATCGTTTTCGTGGTCTGCGACCGCGGCGACCGCTACCTGTCCACCGGCGTGTTCCCCGCCTGAGCGACCAGCCGCGACAGCGGGTGGCCGCTGTCGCGGTACTTGCGCTCGAAGGGCGTGAGCGGCTCGGCATCGTTCACGTCCGTGCACCGGGCGCGCCAGCCCGCGCACCGCAACGCGATCTCGAACTCCTCGGCATACAGCCGCCAGTTGGTGCGCAGCTCGATGTGCCCGCCCAGTGCGAGCAATTCCCTGAAGCGCGGGTGCCCGTGCCAGCGGCGCTGCAGGTGCTCGCTCTTGGGCCACGGGTTGGGGTAGAGCAGATAGTGGTGTGTCAGCCGCAGACCCTGCGCCTCCAGCAACGCCCAGATGTCGGTGACGTCCGCGCGCAGCAGCAGCGCATTGCCGGGCAGCACACCGCCAAGCTTGCGCCGCCCGCGCTCGATGCGCTCTTCCGACTGGTCGACCCCGACGACGAGGGCCTCCGGGTGCCGGCGTGCCAGCGCCGCCGTGCTTTCGCCGGTGCCGCAGGCGCTGTCGAGCACCAGCGGACGATGGCCGGCGCCGCGAGCGACGAGCGTGTCGAAGGCCTGCCGGCTGTAGGCCGCAGGCGGACGCCGGAACGCCGTCGCGAGATGCTTGCGCACGAGCTGTTCCAGCCGCGGGTGCGGGCCCGCCTGGTTGCTGTGGACCGCGCGCGAACCGCAAGGCGACGGCAGCGCAGACTGCGGAAGGCCGCTAGGATGGCCGGATTCAACGTCGGAGTGCATGGTGAGCGACTTCAAATTCTGCCCGCGTTGCGCCACCCCCCTGCAGTGGCTGGTGAACCTGGAGGACGGCGGCGCGCGCGAACGCCTGCGCTGCGTCGCCTGCGACTACACCCACTGGAACAACCCGACGCCGGTGCTGGCGGCGATCATTGAGCTGTCCGACCGCGAGGGGCAGATCCTGCTGGCCCGCAACGCGGCCTGGCCCGGGCGCATGTTCGCGCTGATCACCGGCTTCATGGAGGCCGGCGAATCGCCGGAAGAGGGCATCCGCCGCGAGATCGCCGAAGAAACCTCGCTGGCCGTGTCGCAGCTGACGCTGCAGGGCGTGTGCGACTTCCAGCGCATGAACCAGGTCATCATCACCTATCACGCCGTGGCGCACGGCGACATCGTGCTGTCGCCCGAACTGGCGGAATACAAGCTGTTCCGTCCGGAAGAGGTGAAATGCTGGCCGGCAGGCACTGGCGTCATGCTGGCACAGTGGCTGAAGGCGCGCGGCCATGAGCCGCAATGGATAGACTTCTCCAAGACGTGAAGCCACGGCCTAAAATCGCCGGATTCAAGGAACCCGTCATGGACATCCACAAGGAACTCGACACCCGCGGCCTCAACTGCCCGCTGCCCATCCTGAAGGCCAAGAAGGCCCTGGCCGAGATGCACAGCGGCGAGCTGCTGAAGGTGGTGGCGACCGACCCCGGCTCGCTGCGCGACTTCCAGGCGTTCGCCAAGCAGACCGGCAACGAGCTGGTCGACCAGCAGACGTCGGACAAGGAATTCGTCCACGTCCTGCGCCGCCGCTGAGCGCATCGACAACCGTTTTTCGGACCGCGCCGGTCGCTCACCGGTCCAACGACGGCCGGCGCCCCTCGATTCCAGCGAGTGACACCGCGGACCCGGCTCCGCCGGTCCGCTGGTGTCGCCCCTTGAGGGGCGGCCGAAGGCCGTAGGGGTGGTCCCTACAAATCCAGCGCCTTGAGGTACTCGCGGAAGCCTGCGCCCAGCTGCGGGTGACCCAGCGCCAACTCGACGGTGGCCTGCAGGAAACCTTCCTTGCTGCCGCAGTCGTAGCGTACGCCGTCGTAGCGATAGGCAAACACCTTTTCACGGCGCAGCAGGCCGGCGATGCCGTCGGTGAGCTGGATCTCTCCCCCCACGCCTTTGGGCTGGCGGCGGATCTCGTCGAACACGCCCGAGGTGAGAATGTAGCGGCCGGCCACCCCGAGGCGCGACGGCGCCACTTCTGGCGCCGGTTTCTCGACGATCTCCTCGACGTCCATCAGGCGGTCGTTCACCTGCGTGCCGGCGACGATGCCGTAGCGGCGCGTCTGCTCGGGCGGTACTTCCTGCACAGCGATGATGGTGGCCTTCCAGTCGGCGAACTGCTCGACCATCTGCTTCATGACGGGCGGGGTGCCGACCATCAGGTCGTCAGCCAGGATGACGGCGAACGGGTAGCCGTTGACGAGGCGTTCCGCGCACAGCACGGCATGGCCCAGGCCCAGCATCTTCGGCTGGCGCACGAAAACGCACTCCATGTCGTCGGGCTTGATCGACTGCACGATCTTGAGCAGTTCGTGCTTGCCGGCAGCCTCGAGCTCGGTCTCGAGCTCATAGGCCATGTCGAAGTGGTCCTCGATCGGGCGCTTGGTGCGGCCGGTGACGAAGATCATTTCGCGGATGCCGGCTTCATAGGCTTCTTCCACGGCGTACTGGATCAGCGGCTTGTCGACCACCGGCAGCATTTCCTTGGGCTGCGCCTTGGTCGCCGGTAGAAAGCGGGTGCCGAGGCCCGCCACCGGGAATACGGCTTTCGTGACGTGCATGTATTTCCTCCTGGTTTCGAATGACAGCCGACCGATGCAAGCTTTACGCCAGCCGGTCGAGCTGGTCACGCACCCGGGCGAGGGTAGCAGTGAACTCTGACAGTCTTGCCCGTTCCTGTTCCACGACGTTAGCAGCGGCCCGGGAAACGAACTTGTCGTTACCAAGCTTCGCTTGCGATTTGGCGATCTCAGCTTCCAGCCGCGTCGCTTCCTTGCCGAGACGGTCGCGCTCGGCCGCCACGTCGACCTCGACGTGCAGGGCCAGGCGGCTCGCGCCCTGCACCGCGACAGGTGCGGTGCGGGTGGCTAGTGCAAACGCTGCTTCTTCGTTGAAGACCTTGACTTCGCTGAGCTTGGCGAGCGCCTGCAGCACCGGCGCCGCCTGCGCGATGAAACCGGCGTCGCCGATCGCGTAAAGCGGCACGCGATCGGCCGGCGACAAGGCCATCTCGCTGCGCAGGTTGCGGCAGGTGCCGACCACGGCCTTCAATCGTTCCACCCAGGCGTCGGCTTGGGCATCGATGCGCTCGAGCTGGGCCTTCGGGTAGGGTGCGAGCATCAGCGAGTCGTCCGAGCCCACGGCCTTGCGGCCGGCCACCGGAGCGACCTTCTGCCACAGCTCTTCGGTGATGTAGGGCGTGATCGGGTGCAGCAGGCGCAGCACCGTCTCCAGCACGCGGATCAGCGTGCGCCGTGTGGCGCGTTGCTGCGCCTCGTCGCCGGTGGCGATCTGCACCTTCGCGATCTCCAGGTACCAGTCGCAATACTGATCCCACACGAACTGGTAGATCGCATTCGCCACGTTGTCGAGACGGTATTCGGCAAAGCCCTGCGCCACAGCGGCCTCGACGCGCTGCAGTTCGCCGGTGATCCAGCGGTCGGCGTGCGAGAAGTCGAGGTAGCCGCCCGGCACGCATTCCTGGGCGCCGTGCTCGGCCAGCCCGCAGTCCTTGCCCTCGCAGTTCATCAGCACGAAGCGCGTGGCGTTCCAGAGCTTGTTGCAGAAATTGCGATAGCCCTCGCAGCGCTTGCTGTCGAAGTTGATGTTGCGGCCCAGGCTGGCGAGCGCGGCGAACGTGAAGCGCAGCGCATCGGCCCCGTAGCCGGGAATGCCTTCCGGAAATTCCTTCTTCGTCGCTTCGCGCACCCTGGGCGCCGTCTCGGGCTTGCGCAGGCCGGTGGTGCGCTTGTCGAGCAGCGGCTCCAGCGCGATGCCGTCGATCAGGTCGACCGGGTCGAGCACGTTGCCTTCCGACTTGCTCATCTTCTTGCCCTGCGAGTCGCGCACCAGGCCGTGGATGTAGACGTGGCGGAACGGCACCTTGCCGGTGAAGTGCACCGTCATCATGATCATCCGGGCGACCCAGAAGAAGATGATGTCGAAGCCGGTGACCAGCACCGTGGAGGGCAGGAACAGGTCCAGCTCCTTGGTCTGGCTCGGCCAGCCCAGCGTCGAGAATGGCACCAGCGCCGACGAGTACCAGGTGTCGAGCACGTCCTCGTCGCGCGTCAGCGCACCCGAGTAGCCGGCGGCCTCGGCCTTGTGCCGCGCTTCTTCCTCGCTGCGCGCCACGAACATCTCGCCGTTCGTGCCGTACCAGGCCGGGATCTGATGGCCCCACCACAGCTGGCGCGAGATGCACCAGTCCTGGATGTTGTTCATCCACTGGTTGTAGGTGTTGACCCATTGCTCGGGCACGAATCGCACGCGGCCGTCCTGCACCACCTCGATGGCCTGCTCGGCGATCGATTTGCCGCTCGGGCCGGGCTTGCTCATCGCGACGAACCACTGGTCGGTCAGCATCGGCTCGACGATCTGCCCGGTGCGCGCACAGCGCGGCACCATCAGCTTGTGCTTGCGAACCTCGACCAGCAAACCCTGCGCTTCCAGGTCGGCGACCACCTTCTTGCGCGCGTCGAAGCGGTCGATGCCGCGGTAGGCGGCGGGCACTTCGTCGTTCGTCTTCGCGTCGAGCGTGAAGATGCCGATCATCGGCAACTGGTGGCGCTGGCCCACGGCGTAGTCATTGAAGTCGTGCGCCGGTGTGACCTTGACGACACCCGTGCCGAACTCGCGATCCACGTAGGCATCGGCGATCACCGGAATCGTCCTGCCGGTCAGCGGCAGGGCGACCTGCCGGCCGATCAGGTGGCGGTAGCGCTCGTCCTCGGGGTGCACCATCACCGCGGTGTCGCCGAGCATCGTCTCTGGCCGCGTGGTAGCCACGACCAGTTCCTCGGAGCCGTCGGCGAGCGGATAGCGGATGTGCCACAGCGAGCCGTCTTCCTCTTCGCTCTCGACCTCGAGGTCGGACACGGCCGACTTCAGCACCGGGTCCCAGTTGACCAGCCGCTTGCCGCGGTAGATCAGACCCTGCTCGTAGAGCTTGACGAAGGTGTCGGTCACGATGGGCGAGAGCTTGTCGTCCATCGTGAAGTACTCATGGCCCCAGGCCACCGAGTCGCCCATGCGGCGCATCTGCTGCGTGATGGTCGAGCCGGACTGCTCCTTCCACTCCCACACCTTGGCGACGAAGTTCTTGCGGCCGAGCTCGTGGCGCGACACGCCCTGCGCCTGCAACTGGCGCTCGACGACGATCTGCGTTGCGATGCCTGCATGGTCAGTGCCCGGCAGCCACAGCGCGTTGAAACCGGCCATGCGGTGGTAGCGCGTCAGCGAGTCCATGATGGTCTGATTGAACGCATGGCCCATGTGCAGCGTGCCGGTCACGTTGGGCGGCGGCAGCTGGATCGCGAACGAAGGCCGGGTCTCGTCGAGCGTCGGCTCGTACAGACCGCGACGCTCCCATTCGGGGCCCCACTTCGCTTCGATGGCTTTCGGTTCAAAGGACTTCGCGAGTTCGGACATGGTGCCGGGTGGTGGAATGAAAAGCAGAAAACGGCAGCGGCGTCCCTGGAGGACGCCGCCGGACGGGGATGCCGCAATTTTAGGCTGCGCGGCAGGCCTGCCCCGCACGCCGACTGCGCACGCTACATCAGCAAGTGCTCACCTGCGTTGTCGCCGCCCAGGATCACGTAGTTGACACGGCGGATGTCGGCCAGGCAGCGCCCGCCCGCATAGCTGATCGAGCTCTGCAGGTCTTCCTGCATCTCGCGCAGCGTCTCGGGCAGCGTGCCCTTGACCGGCTCGAGGATGCGCTTGCCTTCGACGTGCTTGTACTCGCCCTTGTTGAAGTCGCTGGCCGAGCCGAAGTATTCCTTGAACAGCTTGCCGTCGACTTCCACGGTACGGCCCGGCGATTCCTCGTGGCCCGCGAACAGGGAGCCGATCATGACCATCGTGGCGCCGAATCGCAGGCTCTTGGCGATGTCGCCGTGCTCCCGGATGCCGCCGTCGGCAATGATGGGCTTGGTCGCGACGCGCGCGCACCACTTCAGCGCCGACAACTGCCAGCCGCCGGTGCCGAAGCCGGTCTTCAGCCGCGTGATGCAGACCTTGCCCGGGCCGATCCCGACCTTGGTGGCGTCCGCGCCCCAGTTCTCGAGGTCGATCACCGCCTCTGGCGTGCCGACGTTGCCGGCGATCACGAAGGCGTTCGGCAGCCTGTGCTTGATGTGGCCGATCATGCGCTGCACGCTGTCGGCATGGCCGTGAGCGATGTCGATCGTGATGTAGTCGGCGCCGACACCGTCGGCTGCGAGCCGGTCGATCACCTCGTAGTCCGGTTGCTTGACACCGGAGCTGATCGACACGAACAGGCCCTTTTCGCGCATGCGCTTCGCATAGGCCACGTTGTCGAGGTCGAAGCGGTGCATCACGTAGAAGTAGCCGTTGGCAGCGAGCCATTCGGAGATGGGCTCGTCCACCACGGTCTTCATGTTGGCGGGCACCACCGGCAGCTTGAAGCGCCGCCCGCCGAACTCGGTCGAGGTGTCGCATTCGCTGCGGCTTTCCACGCGGCACTTGCGCGGCAGCAGCAGCACGTTTTCGTAGTCGAAGATTTCCATGGTTTCGCTCCTAGAACAGACAGGAGGCGGCGCGTTGTGGCAGTGCGCGGCCCAATGGCTGCGAGCGCTTGACTTGGGGCCCGGCGCTTGCGGCAGAAAGCCCGTTGCATACGGGGGAGCCGCAAATGAAAACCGGGCGCCAACATTTGGGCCCGGTGGCGCATTCTACGCGGCGGGCTTGCGGCCCCGTAGCGTGGGGTTACTCGCCTCCGCCGGAGCCGGCAGTGCCGTCAGCACGAGCGCTGCAGCGAAGCAGCCGAACGACGCCAGCGCGCGCCAGTCGTTGGCCTCGTTCCAGCGGTCGCGCCATTGCGACCACTCGGCCGGCGGTGCGGCGGGGTTCCAAAGGGCCAGTGCATCGTTGATCGGCACGTTGACGCTGCGCGTGACCCAGAACACGGCGGCGAAGTAGACGATCGCCACGATGGCCCATGCGCATGCCAGCGACAACTGGCGTGCCCGCGCGGCCAGCACGGCGGGCACGATCGCCAGCAGGGTCGAGCCGAAGTAGGCGAGTGCGAACGGCAGGTTGCGCACGACCCGGTTGATCCATTGCTGCGTCTCGACATACGCCGCGGCGTCCAGATGCGTCATGGCCGGCGCGACATCGACCGCAAAGGCGAAGAAGAAACCGGCCATCAGTCCGAGCAGCAGCGTGGCTGCGATGGCGCTGAGGCGGTAGGGGGTGAGTGGCGTGTCCATGGGTCCTCCCGGCGTCCGTGCAGTTGTGTGCACACGCGCACAGGCTACTCGGGAGAGGTGCCATGGCAGCGGGGCGCTATCCAGCTTTGCCGAACTTTACGTGCGCGTAGCGAGGCCGGTGCCAACGGACCCCGGCAGGGTTTTGATGGCGCCTCCTAGAATCGCCGCATGAACCCGCTCCCGCCCGACACGCTCCACGCCCCGGCACCCGGCAATGCGCTGCTGCGCAACCTGAACCCAGAGCAGCTTGCCGCCGTCACGCTGCCGAACCGGCACGCGTTGATCCTGGCCGGCGCCGGCTCGGGCAAGACGCGGGTGCTGACCACCCGCATCGCCTGGTTGATCCAGACCGGCCAGATCTCGCCGGCAGGCGTGATGGCGGTCACTTTCACGAACAAGGCGGCGAAGGAGATGCTGACGCGGCTGGCCACCATCCTGCCCATCCCCGTGCGGGGCATGTGGATCGGCACCTTTCACGGGCTGTGCAATCGCTTCCTGCGGGCGCACTGGAAGCTGGCGGCGCTGCCGCAGAGCTTCCAGATCCTCGATTCCCAGGACCAGCTGTCCGCGGTGCGCCGTGTCATCAAGGCGATGAACCTGGACGAAGAGCGCTTCGTGCCGAAGCAGGTGACGTGGTTCATTGCCGGCAGCAAGGAAGAGGGGCTGCGCCCGCGCGACGTGACCGTGCGTGACGAGCAGACGCGCACGCTGGTCGACATCTACCAGGCCTACGAGGACCAGTGCCAGCGCGAGGGCGTGGTCGACTTCGCCGAGCTGATGCTGCGCACCTACGAGCTGATGCGCGACCAGCCGGCTCTGCGTGAGCACTACCAGCGCCGCTTCGGCCACCTTCTGGTCGACGAGTTCCAGGACACCAACCGCCTGCAGTATGCGTGGCTGAAGATGTTTGCCGGGCAAAGCAACTGCGTGTTCGCGGTCGGCGACGACGACCAGAGCATCTACGCCTTCCGGGGCGCGCAGGTCGGCAACATGTCCGACTTCGAGCGCGAGTTCCATGTCGAGCATGTCATCAAGCTGGAGCGCAATTACCGCAGCTACGGCAACATCCTGGACTCGGCCAACGAGCTGATCGCACACAACCGCAAGCGCCTGGGCAAGAACCTGCGCACCGAGGCCGGCCCGGGCGAGCCGGTGCGCGTGTATGAAGCCACCAGCGACTACGCCGAGGCGCAGTGGCTGCTTGAAGAGGCGCAGCAGCTGCACCGCGAGGGCACGCCGCGCAGCGAGATCGCCATCCTGTACCGCTCGAACGCCCAATCGCGCGTGCTGGAAAGCGCGCTGTTCAACGCCGGCATCCCGTACCGCGTGTACGGCGGGCTGCGCTTTTTCGAGCGCGCCGAGATCAAGCATGCGCTGGCCTACCTGCGGCTGCTCGAGAACCCGAACGACGACACCAGCTACCTGCGCGTGGTCAATTTCCCGACGCGCGGCATCGGTGCGCGCACCATCGAGCAGTTGCAGGACGCGGCGCGGGCCAGCGGGCGCAGCCTGTACCAGAGCACCGGCGCGGTGACGGGCAAGGGCGGTGCCAACCTCGCTGCCTTCAATGCCCTGCTCGATGCGATGCGCGATGCGACGCGCGGCTTGACGCTGCGCGAGATCATCGAGCACGTGCTCGAAGCGTCGGCGCTGACCGACTTCTACCGCAACGAAAAGGAAGGCCGCGAGCGGCTGGAGAACCTGGACGAATTGGTCAACGCGGCGGAAGCCTTCGTCACGCAGGAGGGCTTCGGCAAGGACGCGGTTGCGCTGCCGATCGACGAGCAGGCCGGCGCCATCGCCGAGGGCGACCCGCCGGCCGTGGCACGGGCCGACATCACGCCCGATGTCGAAACCGGTGAGATCGTCTCGCCGCTGGCCGCCTTTCTGACCCATGCCGCGTTGGAGGCCGGCGACAACCAGGCCCAGGCCGGGCAGGACGCGATCCAGATGATGACGGTGCACGCCGCCAAGGGCCTGGAGTTCGACTGCGTGTTCATCACCGGCCTGGAAGAAGGGCTGTGCCCGCACGAGAACTCGCTGTCCGACTACGAGGGGCTCGAAGAGGAGCGCAGGCTGATGTATGTGGCGATCACCCGTGCTCGCAAGCGGCTGTACCTGAGCCACAGCCAGACCCGCATGCTGCACGGGCAGACGCGCTACAACATCAAGAGCCGCTTTTTCGACGAGCTGCCCGAAGGTGCGCTGAAATGGATCACGCCCAAGGTGCAGGGCTTCGGTTCGGGTTTTGCCCGTGACCCGCGGGCGGCTTGGGCCCAGGCGCCGTCACACGGATCGTCGTTTGGTACGGCGAAGAAGATCGAGCCGAAGGTGGCCACTTCCGACGGTGTCGCCTTGCGGGTCGGGCAGTCGGTGTTCCACACCAAGTTCGGCGAAGGCGTGATCGTCACGCTCGAAGGCAGCGGGGCCGATGCACGGGCGCAGATCAACTTCGGTCGGCACGGGCTGAAGTGGCTGGCGCTCAGTGTGGCCAAGCTGACGCCAGTGGATTGAGTCGTGCGCGGCCGCGCTATCGCAGCAGCCGGCCGTCGCGCCCGATCACCGTGACTTCGACGTAGCGCGAGCCCACGCGCTGCTCCGGGCCGAAGCCGATCTTGAAGCCGCCGACGTCGTAGTCGCGCAGGTTCTGCAGGGCTGCCAGCACACGCTCGCGCGTCGGGTCCGGTCCGGCGCGGCGCAAGGCCTCGACCAGCACCTTGGCGGCGATGAAGGACTCGACGCTTGCGTACGAGATCACCTTGTCCGGCGCGTACTGCTTCATCAGCGCATGGAACTCGCGCACCACCGGGGCCGACGGCGAGTAGGGGAAGGGCATTACCTGCGAAATGCCGATGCCTCGTGCGAGGTCTTCGCCGGCGTTCTTCAGCAGCTCCTTGAAGTTGACCACCGAGATGCTGAACAACTGCGCGCGGCCACCGGCGGCGCGCAGCTTCTTGATGAAGGCGGCTGACGCCCGGTTGACCGAGACCATGATCACCGCGTCGGGGTTGGCCGGCGCGATCGCCTTGACGGCCTCGTCGACCTCTTCCGGCTTGGTGCGGTCATAGTGGCCCGAGGCGACCAGTTCCAGACCGAGCTTGCGCGTGGCCTGCTCCGCGCCGGCCAGCCCGCTCTTGCCGAAGCCGTCGTTCTGGTACATCACCGCAAAGCGCTTCAGGCCGATGGTGTGCAGGTGCTCGACCATCTTCGCGGTTTCGTCGGTGTAGCTGGCGCGGATGTGGAACAGATGAGGGTTGACCGGGTCGCGCAGGTCGGATGCGCCGGTATAGGGGGCGAGCAGCGCGATGCCGGCCTCGCTCAGCAGCTTCTGCTTGTTCAGCGCAAGGATGTTGGCAGTGCCGACGAAGCCGAACAGCGCCACCGGGTCGTCCTGGGCGAGCAACTGCCGCGTGTGCTGCACGGTGAGATCGGGCTTGTAGCCGTCGTCCTTGACGACCACGCGGATCCTGCGGCCGTGCACGCCGCCGCGCGCATTCACGTGCGAGAAGTAGGCATGCGCGCCGGCCACGTACTCATCGCCGGTGCCGGCGATCACGCCGGTGAGCGGTGCGACCTGCCCGATCACGATGTCGGGCGCGGCGTGCACCGGGGCGACACAGGCGGCAGCGGCCGCGAAGCCGACGCACAGGCGGCGGCAGTGAGACCAGACGGACATCGGTTGTTCCTCTCGCCGGCCCGGACGGGCCGTCTCATGTTCCATTTGGGCCATCGTTCTGCGCAGTGGAACAATGGCGGCTGTTTGTGGAACGAGCTTAGCGACAGAGGACCACGCTCGACACCGGGTCTACTCCTGAGGACCTGTCATTCAAGCGACACTTGGCGGCCCCATATTCCGTCGTGCAGTCGGCTGGCCTTCAACGCGGCGGGCGCAATTCCGCGCGGCGAGCGAGCCGACGCGGGAGTTCTCTACCGGTCGTTGCCGTTCGCACCCCCGATGGCAGCGGCTTCAGTCTCCTGACCGGGGGACGCGCCTGCCACGGGTTCGAAACGACTGGGCATTTCGGTGACCATCGCGAATCGCGGCTGCACCTTCCCGTCGTGCTCCACCTCGGAGAAGAACATCGCGTGCGGGCGGGCCCAGAACCCGGTGTCCTGATCGAGCTGACGGTAGATGACCAACGGTTCCTCGGTCTCGCTGTGGCGGGCCATGCAGAGGACTTCGTACTCGCTTCCGCTGTAGTGCCTGAAGCGTCCCAACGGCTGCTGCGGCAGCGGCTTGGTGGGCGGGTGGCGGCTCATGGGGTGGGTCCTTTCGGGTGCCAACGCGAACGGCGTGGCCGGCAATTACGAAACCGAGACGACGATCTTGCCGGTATGGAGACCTGACTCCAAGGTGGCGATTGCGGCAGGCGCCTCGGACAGGCTGTATGTGTGCGACACGTGCGGCTCGATCTTGTGCGCATCGACGAAGGCGAGGAGATCGCGCAGCGATGCCGAGCTGCCGACGAAGATCCCATGCAGCGTCGCGTATTTCGTGATGAGTGCGAGGGGCTCGACGCTGTCGTAAGTCCAGCCGCCCAGGCCGCCGATGGCTGCGATGTGCCCGCCGAAGGCCAGGCTGCGAAGCGACTCGCCGATGGTGGTCTTGCCGCCCAGCTCGATGACGAGATCTGCACCGCGCCCGTGCGTCTCGTGCAGCACCGTGTCGGCCCAGCGCGGCGTTTCGACATAGCTGATCCGGCGCGAGCCCGCCGGGAGGATCTTCGCGGCCTTGGCGACGTCGGAGGTGACGATGAACGGGTCGATCCCGGCCGCGAGTGCGAGTTTGGCGGCCCACATCGCAACGCCGCCGGTGCCCTGCACGACGAGGTGGCCACCGGCCTTCAGTCTTGCCACTTCGAACATCGAGACCCACGCGGTCACGCCGGCGCAGGGAGCGCAGGCCGCTGTCGTGAACGAAACGTTGGCGGGAATGGGCACCAGAGCCGACGCGTCCAGCACCACTTCCTCGGCCAGCCAGCCGTCGACGTTGCATCCCCCGCTGACCGCGACCTTCTCGGCCGCAGGAGGGCCATCGACCCAGCGGTGGAAGAAGGCGCCCACCACGCGGTCGCCCGCCGCGAATTGCGCCGCCGCATCCGGCCCCACTTCGAGCACTTCGCCGGCGCCATCGGAACACGGCACCACCGGTCGGTCGGTGGGAGCGGGGTAGAGCCCCTTGGCAATCAGGATTTCGCGGAAATTGAGCGAGACCGCGCGCACGGCGACACGCACCTCGTTCGGCCGCAGCCCGGCCCTCGGCCGTGTCACCGCCTCCAGGGATCTGATGCCCCCGCCCGGTTGAAATTGATAGGCCAATGGCATCAGTACACTCTCCCGTTTGTTGTTCAAGGATGACCCAGGTGTCTGCCAACGCCCCTCGGGGCCGAAGTGTGGGTCGTTTTCTGCCGTCGCATCGCAGGTGCGGCGGATTTCACCATATTGCGTCGCGATGACTCTTTCAAAGAGTGACAAGACGAGACCCAGATAATCGACCCATGAACGACCGTGCCAGGCAACGCGACATCTCGGTGCTCAAAGGACTGCTGCGCCGGAGGAACGTCCCTCAGAAGAGCTGGGCCGGGCAGCTCTCGGCCATCATTGGTGGCACCCGGAAGACGGCCGGCAAGCGCGTCGCCGACGAGGGCATCCTGACGCTGCGCGAACTCTTCGCGATCGCGGACCACTTCGACACCACCGTCACCGCCATGCTGCAAGCCGACTTCCCCGAAGAGCGGCAGATCCCCGGGGCCAGGAAGGGACTGTTGCGCGTCGGCGGCGGGCTGTGGCCTTGCACCGCGGTCACCCGTGGCGGGCCGCCCGCGAGAGGGGACAAGTTCGTCGGCTACGAAGACCCGTCGGTGGCGCAGTTCGTCGTCTGCGAGGCGGGTCGATCGCCGGCCGGCGTCGCGCTCGAAGGGGTGCTCAGTTTCAACGTCGATGCGTTCGGAACGACGGGGCCGCTGGTCGTCGTGCTGGACGACGAGGAAACCGCCATGCTGCCCATGTGCCGGTTCCTGCGTATCGATGCGGGCTTCGATGCGCAGTACGTGAAGGAGCCGGAAGACGTGCTGCCTTTCCTGCAGCAGCCCAACAAGCCGGATGCGTACATCCTCGACTGGACCCTCTCGCGCGGGCAGACGTCGCGCGGGGTGATCGAAGGCATCCGCGCCGCGGATGCCGAGTGCCCGATCGTGTTGCTCACCGGGACCATCCAGTCGCGCGAAGAGAACGAAAGCGAGATCGCCGACCTCGTCAGGAAGCATCGGATCGATGTCTGCGTGAAGCCGTTCCCGGCGTCCATCATTGCCGAGAAGCTGAAGTCGATGCTGGACCGTCAGTCTGAGCTTCCACACGTCGACAAGGGAGCGAAATGGTGACCTCGGTGCCGCGTTGAGGCTCCGATTCGATCAGCATCCACCCGCCGAGGTCGGCCAGGTGGGACTGCACGATCGCGAGGCCCAACCCCAGGCCTTGAGGATCCAGCAGTTTGCTCCCCCGGCCACGCACGAAGGGTTCCACGACCCGGCTTGACGCCGCCTTGCTCATTCCGACACCGCTGTCCTTCACCGAGACGACCAGCGGCGCGCCCGGTTCCAGGGACGCGGTGACCGCGACATATCCCGCCCGCGTGTACTTCACGGCATTGCCGACGATGTTGGTGAGGATCTGTCTCATGCGGATCTCGTCGAGTTCGACGCGGAAGTCGAGCCCATCGAAGTTGCTCAGAAACTCCAGCCTTCTGGTCGTCGCATTCTTGCGCTGTGGGGCCAGGGTTCTGCGCAGGAACGTCGAGAGATGCAACGTTCTCAGGCGGAGTCCCGGCGCGCTGTCGGCGCGCACGAACTCGACCAGGTCGCCGGCGATCTGGTTGAGTTGCTGCGTCGCCTCCCGCAGCGGCGCCATGCACGTAGCGATCTCGTGCGGGTAGCGCTCGAGCAGATCGAGACTGCTGACGATGGTCTGCAGCGGGGTGCGCAATTCGTGGCTGGCGGTGGCCATGAACACCTTCCGGGCCGCGACGGTCAGTTCCTTCTCCGACTCTGCCGCGGCTCTTGCGGCGCGCAGCTGTGCCTGCCTCAGGGCGTCGCGTTCATTCTCGACCTGGCGATGCTCCGTGACGTCGCGGCCGCTGATGCCCAACACCAGCTTGGCATCGACGGGATCGGTCAACGGCCGGCAGTCCAACTCGTAGATTCTTTCCCCATCGGCCGACGTCAGCATCGTGAACTCCTGGTGTACACGCTCCTGTCTCGCGACTGCTGCGACGATGGTCGACGCGTCGTCCGGGTTGGCGAACGTGGCGTGCAGCGGCGACGGGACACCCGCGGTCGGCAACTTCTCCCAAGCTGCAGCGGCGGCCGGATTGCGAAAGAGGACGGTGCCGTCCAGGCAGTAGAGCGCCACGACGGTGGACGTATAGGACAGCACCTGCACGCCGCGCAACTGGGCATCAGGGACGGCGCGCAAGTCGGACGCGCAGAACAGGATGCCGTCGGTGCTGCCGTCGGCCGCCAGGACGACGTTGCTCTTGAGCACGATCTGCCGGGGCCGACCCCGTGGATACAGCGTCCACTGTTCTTCGACCGGCACGCCTTCCAGGGCGCGTCGATGGACGGAATCGAGCCGGACCAGCGCGGTCGGTGTGATGTCGGAGAAGTCGCGCGCAGCCAGATCCTCCCTGCTCGCGGCGTCCCAGAACCCGAGAGCTGCAGCGTTCGCCCAGGTGATGCGAAGCAGGTGCTTGTCGAACACCCACATCGGAATGCTCAGCCAGTCGTAGGTGCCCAGCGATGCGACCGGAATCACGGCTTCGCTCCTTGCGGCGCTGGCCTGCCACGCGCCATGGACCGTTGTCGCCTGGATTCAGAAAAACGGTAAAAAATTACCTGATGACCGAAAAGCATCTAGTTACCCCGATGGGGCGAAACAGCCATTACTCTGCGTAGAGTTTTACCGTTTGCCCCTTGATTGAGTATGGCGCGGTAGTAATTTCCCAAACAAGACGGCACTGAAGCAGCATCGCAGCCGGAACGGCTCGCAGTCATGCAGCAGTGCGACAACGCCAGGAACCGGCTTGCGCGCGTTCTCTGCGGCCCGCTCCCTCGTCCCTCGAGACGATGGTATCGGTGCCCGCAGCCCCTGCAGGTTGCGCAATGTATTTCGCCATTGCCATTCCAGCCAGCAGGCTTCCTGCGGGGAGATGTGGATGATTGAAGAGAGCGCTGACCCGGTTGCTTCTGCGCGCGTGGACAGTGGTGTCACGCCGGGCGCCTGGCGTTGCCTGCCGCTGACACCGGAGATCAGGGCGCAGATGCAGGTCTGTCTGCTCAACGTGGAGATGCTGGCCGGCATGAGGCTGCAAGGCAATGTCGGGCGTTGCGTGGAGCGCCTGGACCGTGCCATCGATGCGCTTGTCGATGCCGTGTCGAAGGCCGGGCATGACCACACACCCACCGCAGTTGACACACACCCATCGCCGACGGCGTCTTATCGGTCGAGGGGGGCCGTCCTGCGGCCGTGAAGACGGCCTTCTTCAACCCGCGATGGCGAAGCCCGGGCGAAATTCGAGGGAGCGACACCATGAAAGAAAGCTGCGGGAAGCACCCGGCAGACAGGGACATCTTGCCGCTGGTGAGGGTGGCGGAAGTGCAGACGGCAGAGCTTCACGGACCGGCATGCGCGCCGACGTCCGAGCGGGCCTTTTCCGCATCCGCGGGGGCGCTGAGGCTTCGATTGCCGGATGCCACCACGGGCCTGTTGTTGGACGGCCGTGCAAGCTCGCGCATGGAGCTGCTCTTGCGCGTTTCCCCTTTCGGCACGCCGGTGATCTGTGCAGCGATGCAGAGCGGTGGCACACAAGTGCGAGCTGTGCTCAACGGCTGCGACGATCGGGCGCGGCAGTGGTTGAACAGCGTGCTGATGTTCGAGCGAGCGTGCCTGTGCATCGATACGGAGAGGGCGGGCCTGCCTGCATGGATGAGTTTCGACCTGATCAGCGCTGAGAAGCTGGCCGCCAGTTTCGCCCGACAACGCGCGCCAGACCTGTCGGCGTCGCTCGCAGCGATCGAGATGTCCGAGGCCGCCGTGCAACTGGCCGCCGCGGAGGCGGTGCCGACGCTCATCGAGGGGCAAGCGATCGAAACACTGGTGATTGCCGTGGTGCGCCCCTGCGCTCGGCAGGCAGGCGTGCAGGCAAGCGAGCGGTGGGCGATGTCGTGACGCGCGGCTCAAGCCGCGTCACGACATTCCGCGAAACGGGCCAGGTGGGTATCGGTATCGCCGCCGCTCAGCTCGATCGCCATCAGGCGCTTGAACAAGTGGCTCACGTGGAGCTCGTCGGTGACGCCCATGCCGCCATGCAGCTGCACCGCCTGCTGGCCGACATAGCGACAGGCGCGGCCGATGATCACCTTGGCCGCGGACAAGGCGCGTGCACGTTCGGCGGCGTCGGCGTGGCGGCAGCGCATCGCCGCCAGGACGCTCATCGAGCGGGCCTGCTCGTGATGCATCAGCATCTCGGCGGCGCGGTGCTGCAGGACCTGGAAGCGGCCGATCGGCTGGCCGAACTGCTGGCGTGTGCGCAGGTATTCGAGCGTGGCGTCGAGCGCGGCCTTGATCACCCCGCTGGCCTCGGCGCACAAGGCCGCAAGGCCGGCGTCGAGGGCCCGCGACAGCGACGGCCAGGCAGCGCCTTCGAGGCCCACCCGGGCGGAGCCCGCCACGTGGCAGTCCTTCAGGTGCACATCGGCGGCGGGCAGTCCGTCGACGCTGCGGTAAGGCAGCAGACGCAGCCCGGGCGTGTCGCGCGGCAGCAGGAACAGCGAGACGCCGTGCTCGTCCCGAGCGGCGCCCGACGTGCGTGCGGTCACCAGCAGGACGTCTGCCGCCGGGGCGTGCATCACCACGGACTTGTGGCCGCTCAGCACATAACCGTCGCCGGTGGCAACGGCGCGCGTCTGCAGATGCAGCTCGAAGCCGCGCGCCGACGTTTCTTCATGGGCCAGCACGGCGACGGTCTCGCCGCCGGCCAGCCGCGGTAGCCACTCGGCCTGCTGCGGCGCACTGCCGGCATGCGCCAGCAACTGGGTCGCGACCACGGCGCTGGCGAGGTAGGGCTCGAGCAGCAGCCCTGCGCCGAGCGCCTGCATCACGATCATCGTCTCGACCGGGCCGCCATCGAGGCCGCCGTGGCGTTCGGGCACGTGCAAGGCGAGCAGCCCCAGGTCGGCCAGGCCTTGCCATACCGTGCGGCTCCAGCCGGATTCGCTGTGCAGCACCGCGCGCCGCTGCTCGAAGCCGTATTCCCTCGCGACGAAACGGCGCACCGTGTCGTCCAGCAGTTGCTGCTCTTCGGTGAGGTTGAAATTCATCGCAGCTCGCTCTCTCACAAGCCCAGCAGCTGCTGGGAGATGATGTTCTTCTGGATCTCGTTGGAGCCGCCGAAGATCGACAGCTTGCGCATGTTCAGATAGTTGGCGGCCAGGCCACGTGCATGGCCCGGGCCGACGTCCTCGCCCTGCCAGCCGGCGGCCATGGCCTCACCGCGGTACGGCAGCGCATAAGGGCCGACCGCCTGCACCAGCAGCTCCGTGATGGCCTGCTGGATCTCGGTGCCCTTGATCTTCAGGATGGAGGCTTCCGGTCCGGGGGCACGCTGCTCGGCCTCGGCCGACAACACGCGCAGGTTGGTCAGCTCCAGTGCCATCAGGTCGATCTCGACCTCGGCCACCTTGGCGGCGAACAACGGGTCCTGGATCAGCGGACGCCCGCGGCGCACCTCTTGTGCTGCGATGCGTCGCAGCCGCGCCAGCTCGCGCTTGGCGATGCCGATGCCGGCGATGTTGGTGCGCTCGTGGCCGAGCAGGAACTTCGCATACGTCCAGCCCTTGTTCTCTTCGCCGACGAGGTTCTCGACCGGCACCTTGACGTCTTCGAACCAGACCTCGTTGACCTCGTGTGCTCCGTCCATCGTGATGATCGGCCGCACCGTGATGCCGGGCGTCTTCATGTCGATCAGCAGGAAGGAGATGCCGCTTTGAGGCTTCACGTCGAGATCGGTGCGCACCAGGCAGAAGATCCAGTCGGCATGCTGGCCGAGCGTGTTCCAGGTCTTCTGGCCATTGACAATGTAGTGCCCGCCGACCCGCTCGGCGCGCGTGCGCAGCGACGCCAGGTCGGAGCCGGCACCCGGCTCCGAATAGCCCTGACACCACCATTCCTCGGCCGAGAGGATTTTCGGCAGGTAGCGTTGCTGCTGGGCGGCATGGCCGAAGGCCATGATCACGGGCGCCACCATCTTCAGGCCGAACGGGATCAACCGGGGTGCGCCGGCGGCAGCGCATTCCTCTTCGAAGATGTACTGCTGCACCGGGCCCCAGCCGGGGCCGCCGAATTCGCGCGGCCAGCCCGGGCCGCCCCAGCCGCGCGCATGCAGCGTGCGCTGCCACAGCTGGTGGTCGTCCTTGCCGAGGTGCAAGCCGTTCAGCACCTTGTGGCGGATGTGCACCGGCAGGTGGTCGCGCACGAATGCGCGGACCTCGGCGCGAAACGCCTGCTCTTCGGGCGTGAAGTCGAGCTCCATCGGGTCATTCCTCGTCGGTCAGCAGCGAGACGCCGAGCTGTGCACGGCGCTTGAGCCAGGGGCTGGCGCGGTAGCGCGGGTCCCCGGTGGTGCCGTGCAGTTGTTCCAGCACTGTCAGCACCGTGGGCGCGCCGAGCTGGTCGCCCCACGCGAGCGGGCCCCGCGGGTAACCCAGACCCAAGGTCACGGCCCGGTCGATGTCGGCCGGCGCGGCGATGCGCTGCTGTGCGATTTCGCAGGCGATGTTGACGATGGTAGCGACCACGCGCGGCGCGACCAGCCCCGCGCTGTCGCGAATCACCGAGACCGGCACGCCGTCAGCGCCGAAGAGCCCGCGCGCCTGTTCGCGCGTTTCGGCGCTGGTGAGCGGGGTCCCCATCACGACGCGGCGGCGCCCCGTCTCGAACAGGGTGTCGAGCGCGACCGTGCGGCGGGCGTCCAGACCTTCGGCGGCGGCACAGGTGGTGGCGTCGTGGCCCAGCGGTGTGACGATGCACAGGCTGTCGGCCGCCGGGCGCGCACCTTCGTCCAGTGTGCCGCCCAGGGCACGTACCAGCGCCACCACGCAGCGGTGGCCGGGCTCGTGGCGGCGGCTGACCCACACTCGCGGCGGGCGGGCCGGGGAAGCGGGCGCTTCATCGAAGCGCTCCGCCTGCCCGTCGGCATAGCGATAGAAGCCACGCCCGGCCTTGCGGCCGACCAGCCCGGCCGCCAGCATCTGGCGGGTCAGCGGCTGCGGCCGGAAGCGAGGCTCCTCGTAGTACTGGTGGTAGATCGACTCCATCACCGGGTGCGAGACGTCGAGCGCCGTCAGGTCCATCAGCTCGAACGGGCCCAGCTTGAAGCCGGCGGTATCGCGCAGGATGCGGTCGAGCTGGTGGAACTCGGCGACGCCTTCGGCCAGCAGGCGCAGCGCTTCGGTGCCGTAGCCGCGGCCGGCGTGGTTGACGATGAAGCCCGGCGTGTCCTTTGCACGCACGGCGGTGTGGCCGAAGCGCCGGCCCAGCTGCAGCAGGAAGTCGCCAACGCTCGGTTCGGTCAGCAGGCCGTCGACGACCTCGACGATCTTCATCAACGGCACCGGGTTGAAGAAGTGGAAGCCGGCCACGCGCTGCGGGTGCTTCAAACCGGCGGCGATCGCGGTGACGGACAGCGACGAGGTGTTGGTGGCCAGCACGCAGTCGGGTCGCACGGTCTCTTCGAGTTCCGCGAACAGGCGGCGCTTGACGGCCAGGTCTTCGACCACGGCTTCGACGACGACGTTGCAGGGCGCCAGGTCGGTGAGGGCTTCCACGGGTTGCAGGCGGGCGGTGGCTGCCGCGGCAGCCTGCGGGTCGAGCTTGCCCTTTTGTGCCAGCCGCTCGAAGGTGTCGGCCAGGTCCTTGACGCCTTGCGCGGCGGCGCCAGCTTTTGCGTCGAACAGCCTCACTTGCACTCCGGCCTGGGCAGCGATCTGCGCGATGCCGCGGCCCATGGTGCCGGCACCGACGATGGCCAGGTAGAGGGGGTCGCTCGCGGCGTTGATGGTCTGCATTGTGGAACTATGTTCTGTTTAATAAGGGGGTGGGGGATCTTGCTTGAGAATGGGGGGAGCGTCAATGTGGAGGCCGTGGAGCTTGCCCCGGGGCCGCTTGGGGCGCTTCTTGGTGCGGTGTCGCCCATTGCGCTGCCGCGCCGGGAGTCCGCCCCGGCGGGCGGGTAACTTTCTTCTGCTGGCTCAGAAGAAAGTCACCAAAGAAGAGAGCCTGAAGAAGAACACCATGCACTCTGACCGTTGTGCTTTTTCCCGTCGGCCCAGCGGGCGGTCGATCCCTGCCGAATGGGCTAGAACCACCTGCTCGTCCAACACTACGGGTCCGCTGCGCGAGACCCTGGAGAAAATCAGGAACAGCCATGCGATGCGTAGCGAGCCCGCAATGCTGAAAGCGGACGCTCAGGTCACCTGAGCACGCAGACCGGTCTTCGGTCCGCTTCGGACCGAAACAACAGGTGTGCGGCTTCTCTAGCCAGCACGGCATTCACAGGCCGCCCGCCGGACCGTCTTCAAGAGGCTCAACGGTCAGAGTGCATGGTGTTCTTCTTAAGGCCCTTTGCTTTGGTGACTTTCATTTGGGCCAGCCAAATGAAAGTTACCCGCCCGCCGGGGCGGACTCCCGGCGCGGCCGCGCAATGGAGCACAGCGCCACAGTCACCAACCCACCAACCCACCAACCCACCAACCCACCAACCCACCAACCCACCAACCCAGCACCCAGCACCCAGCACCCAGCACCCAGCAACCCAACATAGGCTCGTCGAAATTCCGCACTGCAAACATCAATTCCAATTGACGCACAAACCTCCGCCGTGCCACCATGCAGTCCGCGCGCAAGACGAGCCCCCGATGAGCGACCACCAAAACGACACGACAGCCGAACAAGACGATCCCTTGATCGAGGAGGCCGCCGCGCAGCCGGGTCCCACGCCGAAGATCAAGGAAGACCGCCATTTCGTGACCGCCCTCGCGCGCGGCCTCGAGGTGCTTCGCTGCTTCCGGTCCAGCGACAAGATGCTCAGCAACCAGGAATTGGCGCGTCGCTGCAACCTGCCGAAATCGACGATCTCGCGCCTGACCTACACGCTGACCAAGCTGGGTTTCCTGGATTTCGTCGAAGAGACCGGCCGCTACCGGCTCGGCAGCGCGACGCTGTCGCTCGGCAGCACGATGCTGGCGCGCATGGACGTGCGCCAGGTCGCTCGGCCGCTGATGCAGGACCTGGCGGACTATTCGCAAGCCATGGTTTCGCTCGGCACGCGCGACCGGCTCAGCATGATCTACGTCGAGAACTGCCGCAGCCAATCGGCGCTGACACTGAGCCTGGACGTCGGCTCACGCATCCCGCTGGCGACCACGGCGATGGGGCGGGCCTATCTCGCGGCCTGTTCGGAGACCGAGCGCCACGACCTGATGGACCGCATCCGCGAACTCGACGAACTGGCGTGGCCGCGCATACGCCACGGCATCGAGACGGCGATGCAGCAATACCGCGAACTGGGCGTGTGCTGTTCGTTCGGCGAATGGCAGAAGGACGTCAATGCGATCGCGATCGCCTTCCGGCCGGAGGGCGGGCGCACGCTGATGGCGATCAATTGCGGCGGCCCGGCGTTTCACCTGAGCCCGCAGTACCTGCTCGACGAGGTGCGGCCGCGGCTGGTGGCGCTCGGCGCACGGCTGGAGCGCTCTGCCGGTCAACACTGAGCCGCAACGGCCTCAGTCGTCCTCGTCCCTGTCGTCGCCGTCCGAGACGGCATCCACGCCGGCGCCGATCACCGCGCCGGTCACCTTCACCCCGGTACTGACCACCGCGCCGCCGACGCTGACCGCGGCGCCCACCGCGGCGCCCGCCACCGAGACCACCGCACAACCCCCGAGGCAGGCGGCGAGTGCCAGTGCGCAGACAAGGCGTGTCGAACGGGTGGGGACGGTCATGTCATCGGCCAGGTGAGGGGACGGGGGATTATCAGCTGCGTGCGGCGACATGCGGTGCTGTCGCACGGCCGTCACCGCGCTGACACGGAAGGTTCACACGGCGTGCCTAGCATCCACCGCGCTGTTCCCACGACAACCAGGAGTATTTCCATGTCTCATCTCACCGACCGTGCGCGTGAAATGGCCGCCGCGGCCAAGGGCTCGACTGATGCGGTTTCCGTTCCCGGCCAGATGTTCGAGGACGTGTTGAGCCATGCGCAGGTCAAGCGCCGCACGCTGCTGCGCGGTGGCCTTGGCGCCTCGATCGCGGCCATCTTCGGTGGCGGCATGCTGAGCGCATGCGGCGGCGGTGGCAGCGATTCGGACGACAACGAAGTCAGCTACGACGTGGCTTTCCAGCAGGTGCCGGCCAACGTCGGCGACCAGGTGTGGGTGCCCGAGGGCTACACGGTCGACGTGCTGTTCTCGGCGGGTGATGCGGTGGTGGCCGGTGCCACCGCCTTCACCGGCACCTTCCTCGGCTCCGCGGACACCGAGAAGTTCGCCGGCGGCAACCACGACGGCATGCACTACTTCGAACTGCCGGGCCAGGACCCGAACAAGCGCGGCCTGCTGGCGATCAACCATGAATTCCCCGACTACCGGGTGCTGTTTGCCAGCGGCAGCTACGACGCCGCCACCGCGACCGACGAGCAAAAGAAGATCGCCCTGTCGGCGGTCGGCATCTCGGTGATCGAAGTGCAGAAGGACGACGACGGCAACTGGAGCGTCGTTGCCGACTCCGCCCACAACAAGCGCTACACCGGCAATACCGTCTACAACGTCGGCGGCCCGGCGGCGGCTGTGCTGGGTGACACGGTGGTCGGCATGCTGAACAACTGCGCGAGCGGCCATACGCCCTGGGGCACCTACCTGACTTGCGAGGAGTCCACCGACAACTACCTCGATCCGACGCAGCCCGAAGAGGGCTATGGCTGGGTCGTGGAGATCGACCCGCGCAATGAACTCACCGGCATGCCGGTCAAGCGCACTGCGCTGGGCCGCTTCGATCACGAAAACACCGCCTACATGATGGGCAGCGACAACCGCCTTGCCGTCTACATGGGCGACGACGGCACGCCGGGCTGCATCTACAAGTTCGTACCGAGCGGCAGCTACAACGCCAGTGATCGCGCGGCCAACGCCCACCTGCTCGACGAGGGCACGCTGTATGTGGCCAAGTTCAATGCCGACGGCACGGGGCAATGGATCCCGTTGGTTCAGGGGCAAAACGGTCTGACCGCGGGCGCGACCGACCCGGGCAACGTGACGCAGGGCGCGCAGACGCCGGTGACGATCGACTTCAACACCCAGGCCGATGTGCTGATCAACACCAAGGCAGCGGCGCGTGTCGCAGGCGGCACGTTGATGGACCGGCCGGAGTGGATCACCGTCGCCCCCGACAAGAAGATCTACGTCACGCTGACGAACAACGGCGGCCGTCAGGTGACTGACGAAGCCAACCCGCGCGTGACCAACCGCCATGGCCACATCATCACGTGGACCGAGCAAGGCAATTCGCCGCTGGCCACGAGCTTCAACTGGGAGATCTTCCTGCTGGCCGGCGACCCGCGTCTGGCCGACGAGCACCTCAAGGGCGACATCAACGGCGACACGTTCTCCAGCCCGGACGGCATCCTGGTCGACCCCGAGGGCCGCCTGTGGGTGCAGACCGACGCCAGCACCAGCGACACGGTCACCAATACCTTCGGCAACAACTCGATGTACTACATCGACCAGGAAACGCGCGCCTCGCGCCGCTTCCTGGTGGGCCCGACCGGTTGCGAAATCACCGGCCTGGCCTACACGCCGGACCTGAAGACCTTCTTCGTCAACATCCAGCACCCGACCGGGACCTGGCCGTCCAACCAGCCAGGCAACAACGCCGCACTGCCGGCGCGCTCTTCGACCATCGTCGTCCGGCACGAGGACGGCAAGCCCATCGGCGCCTGAGCCGGCGCAGCCTCCGCAGAAGCGAAAACGCGGGCACGAGCCCGCACCCGGTGTGCTGCACACCTTGCGGGCGATCGGCATCCGTCGATCGCCCGTTTTTGTGCTGCCGGACGGCGGCTTCTCAACGAGCAGGTTGCAGCGGCGCTGCGGGATGCGCCGCGGGCGGACGTTCCTCCATGTAGCCCTTGCCGTCCTTGACGCCCTTGTACCCCAGCTCGCTCCAGCGGGTGCGCTGCTGGACGAGGGCGGCGAGAAACTCCAGTTCCTCGTCGGTGTGGTTGATCGCCTGAGCGGGGCGCAGGCGACGGTCGGCCGGCAGGTCGGGTTCGGCCCAAAACGACTGGTGGTAATCGGCCTGCGACGTGAGGCGCGTGTTCGCCGCACTCAGGTCGACAGTGCCGTAGCAGTTGCAGAAGTAGGTGCGGCCGTCCGGTCGCGCCTCGGTGTACACCCCGGTGCCGCGGATGCCGATCGTCAGTGTCGGGGTTGCGATCTGCCGCCTTTCGCCACGGCCCCACACCGAGACCAGCGCCCCGGTCAGCAGCCGCAATGCCGACACCAGGTTCAGCGTGCGGCCGCGTTGCAGCGACATGCGCGTGTTCTGGCGCAGGTGAAAGGCCGAGCTGCCCACCGTGAACACCAGCATCGAGCCCGGGCCCGTTTCGACGATGTCACCGGTCTGGATGGTGTCGTTCAGCGACAGCCGCGCGCCATTCAGCCGCGCGTCGCCGTTCAGCGTGACGATATTGCCGCGCGCCCAGGCTGCACCGGCCGTGCCTGTGGCCAGCAACGCGGCGACGCCTTGCAGCGTTTCGCGACGCCGCATCCACAGCACGTCTTGGTCGTGCAGCCCTTCGAGCTGGTGTCTCGTTCCCATCGGCCCTCCGTCGCGGGCTTTTCTTTTAACACTGCCGGCGGCGTCAGCCATCGGTAGTGTCGGCAGGCTCCAGTTCGAAACAATCGGCGAACGTGAAATACAGCGACACGTAGAAGACCGTGGAGAACATCAGCGCAGCCGGCAGTGCTGCCAGCGAAGCGAGTTGGGGGGTCGACACCAGCGAGAAGACCAGCGTGGACATGACGCCGAACAAGGCGATCACACCGGCCCAGGTCAGCGCGTAGACGACGAAGGCGCCGCGATTGCGCCAGCAGGCCACGATGCTGAAGAAGACGGACTTGCCGGCGCTGACGCCGCACCAGTGCACCAGCGCCGGCGCGTGCCAGAACGCGAGGCTGAGCGGCACCGCAAGCACCAGGCGCAACAGCACGCTGCTCTGCGCTCCGGCGTCGTCGATCGGCTCGCCCGATTCGCCGCCACGCATCCAGCCCTCTTGCAGCTGGGCGAACTTGCCGCCGTCGAGCAGGTCGGCCAGCAGCATCATCGCGAGCGAAGCCACCGCATACGCGATGCCGAGCTGGAGCAGCGCGCGCACGCGCGAGCGTTCGCCGCGAAAAGGCTGCAGGAAGACGCCGGGCAGCGGGAATCGTCCGTGCCCGGACTGCTGCGTCGCGATCATGAAGCCGAGCGTCACGATGGGCAGCAGCGTCAGCATGGCCAGGGCGCCGACGAAGGGCACGACCAGCAGCATGAAGGCGCCGAACACGAACAGGAAAAACAGCGCTGAAAAGGCCAGCGGCTGGCGAAAGAACACGCGGAAGGCCTGTCGCACCCAGAGCGCACCCTGGCGGGCCGGCACCAGACGAAGTTTCATCGGGTTGGACTTGGAGAAGGAAGGGGCGGTCGGGACACCGGGCGATGATAGAGCGTCGCCCGGGCCTCAGGCGCGCACGTAGTGCCAGGGGTTGGCCAGCCGCTCTCGCAGAATGCGCTCGAAATGCGTCGGGTCGTGGGCTTGCAGCATGTGGGCCTCGCGCGGCAGGTGGAAGTCCCACAGGCGCGAGATCCAGAAGCGCAGCGCACCGGCGCGCATCAGCGCCGGCAGCAGGCGCGATTCGTCGTGTGTGATTTCGCGCTCGCGGTCGTAGGCACTGAGGAAGGCCACCGCCCGCTGTTCGTCGAGCCGGCCGGTGTCGAGGTCGACGCACCAGTCGTTCAGGCACACCGAGATGTCGAACAGCCAGGTGTCGACGCCGGCGAAGTAGAAGTCGAAGAAGCCGGTCAGCGTCTCGCCCTCGAACATCACGTTGTCGCGGAACAGGTCGGCATGGACGGGCCCGCGCGGCAGCGCCGCAAAGGCCGGTGCGGCGGCCAGTGCCTGCTGGAAGGCCAGCTCGCTTTCGAGCAGCTCGCGTTGTGCGGGCTCCAGATAGGGCAGCACCACGGGCACGGTCTCGGCCCACCAGGCCAGGCCGCGCAGGTTGGGCTGGTGGCGCGGGTAGTCCCGTCCGGCCAGGTGCATGCGGGCCAGCATGGCGCCGACCTGCTCGCAGTGACGCGCGCTCGGCGCCAGCTGGTGGCTGCCGCGCAGCCTGTCGACCACTGCCGTCGGCTTGCCCTGCAGGCGGTGCAGGATCTCACCGCCGGCGTCGCCCTTGGGGTCGGGCACCGGGATGCCGCGCTGGGCGAGGTGTTTCATCAGGTGCAGGTAGAAGGGCAACTGCTCGAAGGTCAGGCGCTCGAACAGCGTCAGCACGTAGTCGCCACGGTCGGTGGTCAGGAAGTAGTTGGTGTTCTCGATACCCGAGGTAATGCCTCGCAGCTCGGTCAGGGTGCCGAGGTCCAGGCGGGCGACGAGCGCGGAGGCGTCGGCTAACGGTACGGGCGTGAAAACGGCCATGGGCTGAGCGCCGGCTTGGCGGCAGGGAAGTCGAGGAGGGGGCAGTTCAGAACGAGAACAGGTGCCACACGCGCTGACCGGCGGCGCCGCGCGTGGACTCGGACGACAGGTCCCGGCTGCCGTCGGCGGGCAGCACTTCGTACGCCTTGCCGCCCTTCTTGGGTTGCACGGTGATGCGCTGGTTCTGCCCGCGCACGCGCAATTCCTCGATGCGCGCGCGGTCGTCCTCGATCACGGTGTGCTGCACGGCGGGTTCCGGGACGGAGGACGTGACCTCCTGCGCGCGGGCCGCGGCGGTGCACAGGGTGAGCAGGGTGGCGGTGGCGGCCAGGCAAGGGAAGCGCTTCATGGCGGCGATTTTAGGCCGCGCGGGCGCACGCCCGATGTCCCTGGCGCCCATGCAGCAAAATCATGCGCCATGAGCGACAAAATCCTGCTGCTGGTCGACGGTTCCAGCTACCTCTACCGCGCCTTCCATGCGTTGCCTGACCTGCGCGGCCCGGGCGGCGTGCCGACCGGGGCGATCCACGGCATGGTCGCGATGCTGCGCAAGCTGCGCGAGCAATTCCCGGCCGACCATGCCGCCTGCATCTTCGACGCCAAGGGGGACACCTTTCGCAACGAGTGGTACGCCGGGTACAAGGCGCATCGTCCGCCGATGCCCGAGCCCCTGGCCGAGCAGATCGGCCCGATCCACGAGGTCGTCAAGCTGCTCGGGTGGCCGGTGCTGGAGGTGCCCGGCATCGAGGCCGACGACGTCATCGGCACGCTGAGCTGCGTCGGACGGCAAAGCGGGCACAAGGTGGTGGTGTCGACCGGCGACAAGGACCTGGCGCAACTGGTCAACGATTCGGTCACGCTGATCAACACGATGAGCAACGAGACGCTGGACACGCCCGGCGTGCTGGCCAAGTTCGGCGTGCCGCCTGATCGCATCGTCGACTACCTGACGCTGGTCGGCGACGCCGTCGACAACATCCCCGGCGTCGACAAGGTCGGGCCGAAGACGGCTGCCAAGTGGATCAGCGAACATGGTTCGCTCGATGGCGTGATCGCCGCGGCCGACAAGATCAAGGGCGTCGCCGGCGAGAACCTGCGCCGCGCGCTGGACTGGCTGCCGCAGGGCAAGCGCCTCGTCACCGTGGTGACCGACTGTGACCTCGCCGGCCACGTGCTCGGCTGGCCAGGGCTCGATGCACTGCAGTTCAAGGAGGTCGACCGCCACGGCCTGCTCGACTTCTACGCCCGCTTCGGGTTCAAGACCTGGAAGCGCGAGCTGGAGGAGAGCCTGGGGGTCACGGCAGCGCCTGCGCCTCAGACGCCACCCGCGCAGGGGCAGACCGCCGACCTGTTCGGAGTCAGTGCTCCGGCGCCGCAGCCGGTCGGCGAGCGCGCCTACGAGACGGTGCTGAGCTTCGAGGCGCTCGACGCATGGATCGCGAAGCTGCAGGCGGCACCGCTCGTCGCGCTCGATACCGAAACCGACTCGCTCGACGGCATGCGCGCACAGATCGTCGGCATCTCGTTCGCCGTGCGCCCCGGCGAGGCCGCCTATGTGCCGCTGCGCCACAGCTATGCCGATGCACCCGATCAACTGCCGTTCGACGAAGTGCTCGCACGGCTGAAGCCGTGGCTGGAGGACGAGACGCGGCCCAAGCTGGGCCAGCACGTCAAATACGACCTGCATGTGTTTGCGAACCACGGCATTGCGGTGCGCGGTTATGTGCACGACACCATGCTCGAAAGCTATGTGCTGGAGGCGCACAAGCCGCACAGCCTGGACAGCCTTGCGCAACGGCATCTCGACCGCAAGGGGCTGTCGTACGAGGACGTCTGCGGCAAGGGCGCCAGCCAGATCCCGTTCGCACAGGTCGAGGTCGCGCGTGCGTCCGACTATTCCTGCGAGGACAGCGAGATGGCCTTGCACGTGCACCAGACGCTGTGGCCGCACCTGGAAACCGAGCGGGGCCTGAAGTACGTGTACGAGCACATCGAGATGCCGACATCGGCGCTGCTGCTGCGCATCGAGCGCAACGGCGTGCTGATCGACGCCGGCCTGCTGGCGCGGCAGAGCCACGAGCTGGCGCAGCGCATCATGACACTGGAGGGCGAGGCGCACGAACTGGCCGGGCAGCCGTTCAACCTGGGCAGCCCCAAGCAGATCGGCGAGATCCTGTTCGGCAAGCTGCAGCTGCCGGTGGTCAAGAAGACGGCGAGCGGCGCGCCGTCGACCGACGAAGAGGTGCTGGAGAAGCTGGCCGAGGACTACCCGCTGCCGGCCAAGATCCTCGAGCACCGCGGCCTGTGCAAGCTCAAGGGCACGTACACCGACAAGCTGCCGCTGATGATCAACCCGTCCACCGGCCGCGTGCACACCACCTACGCGCAGGCGGTGGCGGTGACGGGCCGGCTGTCGAGCAACGACCCGAACCTGCAGAACATCCCGATCCGCACGCCCGAGGGCCGGCGCATCCGCGAGGCCTTCATCGCGCCGCCCGGGCATGCGATCGTCTCGGCCGACTACTCGCAGATCGAGCTGCGCATCATGGCGCACATCTCGGGCGACGCGACGCTCATGCGCGCCTTCACCGAAGGCATGGACGTGCACCGCGCCACCGCGGCCGAGATCTTCAGCCTCGCGCCCGAGCAGGTGACGAGCGAGCAGCGCCGCTACGCCAAGGTCATCAACTTCGGCTTGATCTACGGCATGAGCGCGTTCGGCCTGGCGAGCAACCTCGGCATCGAGCAGAAGGCGGCGCGCGACTACATCGACCGCTACTTCCAGCGCTACCCGGACGTGAAGCGCTACATGGACGAGACGCGCGCCTCGGCCAAGGACAAGGGATATGTCGAGACGGTGTTCGGCCGCCGGCTGTGGCTGCCGGAGATCAACAGCCCGAACGGCCCGCGCCGCGGCGGCGCCGAGCGCGCGGCGATCAATGCGCCGATGCAGGGCACGGCCGCCGACCTGATCAAGCTGTCGATGATCGCGGTGCAGCGCGAGCTGGACGCCGCGGGCAAGCAGACCAGGATGGTGATGCAGGTGCACGACGAACTGGTGTTCGAGGTGCCGGAAGCCGAACTCGACTGGGTGCGCACCGAGGTGCCGCGCATCATGGCCGGGGTTGCCGAGCTGAAGGTGCCACTGGTGGCCGAGGTGGGCGTGGGGCCGAACTGGGACAAGGCGCATTAGATGGGCCACCCCGACCGGCTGCGCCGGCCCCTCAAGGGGCGACACCGGCGGACCGGCTGAGCCGGCTCCGCGGTGTCACTCGAAATGGTGGTGCGCGGGCGCGCCGCTCGCGAATGTTCATGAGGAGCGCATTCAGGCGCCCCAGGGCGCTTCGCGTGCCTCTCTAGGGGCGACACCGGCGCGACGGACAAGCGGATCCGAAGCGTGTGGGCGGGTGGCCCGCGGCCGGCGGGCACGTGGCCTGCACATGTCTCGGTATGGAACTTTCTGCATGGCGGCAGCGGGTGTGGAGCCATGTGCCGCAGCGGCTGCAACGACCGCTGTCGCTGGGCGCGAGAGCGGTGCAGATGTGGCTGGATGAACTGGGGCCGCAGCTGGGGGCTTCGATCGCGTTCTATGCGATGTTCGCGTTGGCGCCGCTGCTGGTGGTGGCGATCACGCTGGCGGGAGCCTTCTTCGGGCCGGAGGCGGCTCGGGGGCAGATCGTCGGCGAGATCCAGGGGCTGGTCGGTGTCAATGCGGCGCGCAGCATCGAGGTGATGATCGAGTCTTCCTGGCGCAGCGAAGGCAGCGGTCTGGCCGGCATGCTGGGCATGGCGGCGCTGCTGCTCGGTGCCAGCGGCGTGTTCGTGGCTCTGCGCAACGCGCTGAACCGGTTGGGCCGGTTGCCCGAGATGCCTTCGGGCGTCGGGGCCTTCGTGCGGGCTCGGCTGGTGGCCTTCGCGCTGGTGCTCGGCTTCGGCTTCCTGGCGATCGTCTCGCTGCTGGCCAGTGCGGCATTGGCCGCCGTGGGGGCCTATCTGTCGGGGCGCTATCCGCCACTGGCGCCGGCCATTGCGGCGATGGACATCGTTGTTTCGTCGCTGGTGCTGACTTTCGGCTTCGCGGCGTTGCTGCGCTGGCTGCCGGAGTCGCCGCCGGGCTGGCATGCGGTGTTCGTCGGCGCGGCGGCGAGCGCGGTGCTGTTCGCGGTCGGCAAGCACCTGATCGGGCTGTACCTCGGCCGTGCCGGTGTGGCATCGAGCTACGGCGCCGCGGGCTCCTTCGTGGTCGTGATGCTGTGGGTTTACTACTCTTCGCAGATCCTGCTGTTGGGCGCGGCGCTGGCCTGGACCGTCGACGGCGCACAGCTGCGTCCTCGGCTCAACGAGGACGGCACGCCATCGCGCGACCCTGTCGCGGCGGGCACTTCGGGTCGCCGTTCAAGCGTGCGTTGAATTGTCGCGGCCGTTGGAGGGCCCGCCTTTCGGCGGCGCTGCGCGTGCCTTGTCCTTCATGGCATAGACCTCGAGCCGGTTGTACAGCGTCTTCAGGCTGATGCCGAGCACCTCGGCAGTGCGGCGCTTGACGTTGCCGCAGCGCTCCAGCGTCGCCATCGTCACGCGGCGCTCCACTTCGTCGAGCGGTGTGCCGATACGGATGCTGATCACGTCCGATCGGCTCTCGTCGACGGAGTCGGATTCGGGCGTCTCGAGACCCTCGACGACGTCGTCGGCCAGGATGTAGGCGCGCTGCACGTAATTCCTCAGTTCGCGCACGTTGCCGCTCCAGCTGCGCTCGTAGAGCCTCGCGATGGCCTCGGGCGAGAAGGTCTTGTGCGTGCCCTCCTGGCGGTTGAGTTCGGCCAGGAAGTGCCGCGCAAGCATTTCGATGTCGTTGCCGCGTTCGCGCAAGGGCGGCAGGTGCACCGGGAACACATTGAGCCGGTGATAGAGATCGTCGCGCAGGCGGCCGTCGGCCACCGCCTTCTCGGGGTTGCGATTGGTGGCGCCGATCATGCGCACGTCGGTCGAGATGGCCTGTGTCGTGCCCACACGCGCGAAGGCGCCTGTCTCGAGCACTCGCAACAGCTTGACCTGCAGCTCCATCGGCATCTCGGTCACCTCGTCCAGCAGCAAGGTGCCGCCGTTGGCACGCTCGAAGAAGCCGATGTGCTGGCGGTCGGCGCCGGTGAAGCTGCCCTTCTCGTGGCCGAACAGTTCGCTTTCGATCAACTGGGGCGAGATGGCGCCACAGTTCACGGCAAGAAAGGGCGAGCGGCGGCGTCGGCTGAGGTCATGGATCGTCTGCGCCGCCAGCTCCTTGCCGGTGCCGCTTTCGCCGATCAGCAGCACCGTGGCCGACGTCGGCGCGACGCGGGCCAGCTTGTCGTACAGCGACTGCATCGCGGGCGAACCGCCCAGCAGCAGCCCGAAGCGGCCGGCCTTGCGCAGCTCGCCGCGCAACTCGCCGATTTCGTGGCGCAGGTCGGCTTCCTGCGGCTGGCGCTGCAGGATCGAACGCAGGCGCTCGACGTCGAGCGGCTTGACGAGATAGTCGGTCGCCCCCAGGCGCAACGCCTCCACGACGCTGTCCACCGAGGCATGTCCGGTGATCGCCACCACCTCGGTCTGCACCGGCGCCTCCAGGTCGTGTACCAGCTGCAGCCCGCTGCCGTCGGGCAACTGCAGGTCCGTCAGCAGCACGTCGGGCTGCTGGCGCACCAACTGAACGCGGGCCGCGCGCAGCGACTCGGCGGTGGCCACCGTGCAGCCTTCGGCCGCCGCGACTTCGGCCATCCAGGCGAGCTCGTCGGGCGCGTCGTCGACGATCAGGACATGCGGCACGGCATCAGTTGTTCGCCGGGCGCACGATGATGTCGTTGCGCACGCCCTTGACATTCGGCACCTCGCCCGCGATCTCTGCGGCCTTGGCCTTCTCTGCCTGGCTCGCGGCAAAGCCGGACAGCTGCACGACGCCGTCCTGCGTCTCGACCTGCGTGCGCATCGCGCTGGCCACCGGGTCTTGCGCCAGGCGCGACTTGACGCGCGTGCTGATGGTCTTGTCGTCGACATATTCGCCGACGCTGCTCTGTCCGCTGGTCACGGCGCAGCCCGTCGTGACGGCCACGGCGCCGATGGCGGTGATCAGGATGGCGAGAATGCGCTGCTTGCTGTTCATGTTCACTCCTAGTCGTTGGGGTCGGCCGCACGGCGCAGCGCCGCCGGCCGACGGATGACGCAATGGACGTGCCCGCCACGCGTCAACGAGCGGGCTTGGCCTGGGCGGGCGCTGCCGCGCCGCGCGCTTCCGGCGGCACCGCCTGCGCGGCTTGCTCGTCCGCCTCTTCGGAGGCGAGACCCAGCTCCGACTCGAGTTCCATGCGGCGTGCCAGCATCTCCTCGAGCACGCCGTCCCAGTCGATCTTCGAGCGGCCGAGCTGTTCGAACATCTCGCCTTCCTCTTCCTTCACGTGATGCTTGATGTACTCGCCCAGCACCGTGAAGGTGGCGGCGAACTTCGGATCGTCGGGCGACAGGGTCTGAAGCTGCTCGATCAGCGTCTTGGCGCTGCCGTGCTCGACCTCGGCTTCCTCGATCAGGTCTTCCTCTTCGAGGCCGCTGCGTGCCGCAGGGTAGAAGACTTCTTCTTCCAGCCGCATGTGCAGCTGCAGCTCCTTGCAGGTCTGTACTGCCAGTTGCTGGCAGGCCTGCTCGTCGCCTTCCTGCTCCAGCTTCGAGAAGTCGCGGAAGGATTTCTTCGCGCGTTTGTGGTCTTCCTTCAGCATCTCGAAAACCTCGCTGCGCGAGCTTGCATTGGTACGGGCCATGTGTGCTCCTAGATGTCGTGGGGGCGCGTGACAAGCACGCGGTGCAACACCACAGCAACCGCTGTTCCAGGGTGGTGCCGCCGGGGCACGGCACTTGCCGCTCCAGCAATAAGTTTTGCAAGGAGACGAGATGTCCACCCACACTAGGCAGCAGCCCGGAACCGCGGATTCCGGCTCCCGTACGAAGACCGGAAACACCGCGTCGAACGTCGCCCACCGGCGCGTGCCGCGCCTGCCTCACGAGCGGGACGAGTCGGCGGACAGCCAGGAGCTGCAGGAGCCCGAACAGCACGGCCTGATGCAACAGGCGCACGATGATCTCCTGCAGGGCCTCGAGGACACCGATCGGGGCCCGGTGCTGGACAAGGTCTACCGCGAGAAGCTGAAGCAGCCGCGCAAGCGCTGAGCGTCCGGCATGGCGATGCGCCACGCTATGCAGACCGCAGCATTTCTTGCGGCAAAGCCCACAAGCTGGCGAGCTTTTCGACTCTACAAACGCGAATTCGATGCAGTGCTGACACCGCGCCTGTCGCCGAGCGGCGACAGCTTTTCCGCCGGAAAGTGATGGCGCTGCCACTGCACGGGAGGGGCTCCCACGTCGTGCTGGAAAACCCGTCGCGTTTTCCATCATGCGACATGACTGATGCGCTTTGTAGCGCTCGCGATATGTCGTAACGCAATCTGCCGATCACCGGCGCGTTCCTCATGCATTGGCACAGGGGTTGCTCTAGAGGGAGTCGCTTGCCTGCGATGCATGGTCGCTTTTCTCTCTGCACGACGCAGGCTTTCGACCCATGGCGATCACATTCACCGACACAAAAGACAACCGGTTCCACGGCGCGGTGACGCTCCGTCAGGCCTGCCGCCGCACCGGCTGCGGGGACCCCGTGTCGGTGCCGATCCTCGCTCATCCACATGTGCGGCCCGCCGGAGCGCAAGCGGCGGGCCCTTTCCCCGGGAGGACTGCATGAACGCACCGGTCATTCGACTCGAGCACCGGCAACACCAGACCCTGACGCCACGCCTGCAGCAGGCAGTCCGCCTGCTGCAGCTGTCGTCGCTCGACTTTGCGCAAGAAGTGCAACAAGCCGTCGGCAACAATCCCTTTCTCGAAGAGGATCCCGAATCGCATGCAGCGCCGGTGGCTGCCGCTGAGAACGCCCCGGCTGACACGCCGCCCACGTGGGCCGAGGTCACGCCCGTGACGGCGCCGGCGGCCGACATGCCGTGGGACCGCGAAAGCTGGGGGTCGCCCGGGAGCGGCGGGTCGGGTCGCGGCGGCAGCGGCGACGGCGAGCTGGATTTGGTGGAGATGGTGGCCGCCGACATCTCGCTGCGCCAGACCCTGCACAGCCAGATCAATGTGATGCCGCTGTCGCCGCGCGACCGGCAACTGGCCGGCACGATCATCGAGGCGCTCGACGACGACGGCTATCTTCGGCTCGGCCTGGATGAGTTGATGGGCCTGTCCGGCTGCTCGCCGCTGCCGGACGATACCGAGATGAACGTGGCGCTCAAGCTCGTGCAGTCGCTCGACCCGGCCGGTATCGCGGCGCGCGACGTGCGCGAGTGCCTGCTGCTGCAGCTTAAGGACCTCGACCAGCACCCCGAATGCGAACTCGCCAGCCGCATCGTCAGCGACCACCTCGACCGGCTGGCGATGCGTGACGTCAACGGCCTGGCCCGCACACTGGGCGCCAGCGTCGCCCAGGTGGAAGCGGTGTGCGAGCGGATCCGCCATCTCGACCCGCGACCCGGCTGGCGCTTCGGCCCCTCGAACACCCAATTCGTCACGCCGGATGTGATCGTGCGCAAGGTGCGGGGCGTGTGGACGGCGGCGCTGAACCCGGACGTGATCCCCAAGGTGCGGCTGAACCAGGTATACGCCGAGCTGTTCCAGCGGCACCGCGATTCGGGACACGCGGAACTCGCCGCCCACCTGCAGGAGGCGCGCTGGACCGTCCGCAACGTCGAGCAGCGCTTCGCGACCATCCTGCATGTGGCGCAAGCCATCGTGAAGCGGCAGCGGCACTTCCTCGAGTACGGCGCGCTCGCGATGAAACCGCTCGGCCTGCGCGAGATCGCCGAGGAACTCGGCCTGCATGAGTCGACCGTCTCGCGCGTGACCAACAACAAGTACATGGCGACGCCGCTGGGCGTGTTCGAGCTGAAGTATTTCTTCTCGCGCGCGTTGCCGACCGTCAGCGGTGGTTCGTGCTCGGCCACCGCCATCCGCGGCGTCATCAAGGACATGATCGAGGCCGAGGACGCCAGCGACCCGCTGTCCGATGCCCAGATCGCGCGCCAACTCGCGCGACAGGGCCTGAGCGTCGCGCGGCGCACCGTCACGAAGTACCGGCAGATGATGAAGCTGCCCTCGGTTGAGAAACGGCGCAAGCACGTCTGACGCCGGTCCACCCCCGACGGCCTTCGGCCGCCCCCTCGAGCGGACAACACCAGCGGACCGGCGCAGCCGGATCCGCGGTGTTCGTTGAGCGGCACAAGCCGCGCGCGGGGTACCGGCACGTCGTTGGGCGGCCGGGTTCACCACCGTGCGGACCCCGGGGAGCGCGGCAAGTGTGCCGCGTTCCCTTGCGATCGAAGTCCGATCGAGGGCGGCTGACCGCCTGCTTACTTGCTGCGCGAGGCCGAACCGGACGAGCTGCTGCCGCGGCTGCCGTCGGTGTCGCTGCCCGAGGCCGAGCCGGTGCTGGCTGACAGCCCGCCGCTGCCCGACGATGCCCCGCTGCTGCCGGTGCCCGTGCCGGCCATGCCGGACGATGCACCCAGGCCGCCCCCCGGACTTCCGGTCGCGCCGCCCACATTGCCGGCCGATTGGCCCTGCGAGCTGCCGCTCTGCTGGCGCCCCTGCCGCCACTGGTTGAACTCATCAGAGAACTTCTGGTACCGCTCCCGGCGCCAGTTGTGATAGTCCTCGTCGAGCGCGCGCATCTGCTCGCTGCGCCACTGGTGGTAGTCGGGATCGAGATGGCGCTGACCCTGGTGGCTGTAGCCCTCGTAGTCGCCCGAGCCGCCGTAGTTTTGTCCATAGGTGCCGCGCGAGCGATCGTCGTACGACTGGCCGCCATAGCCGCCGCCGCCTCGGCCACCCGCGCCGTAGCCACCATAGGAGGTATCGCGGCCTTCGCCATAGCCGCCGTACATGCTGCCGTAGCGGGTCTCGTGCTGCCCCCCATAGGAGCCTTCCGGGCTGCCGTAGCCGCCTCGGCCGCGCTGCTGTCCGCCGGACTGGCCACCACCCTGGTAGCCGCCGTACTGTTCCCCGCCGTACAGGCCACCGCGGTACTGACCACCGCCCTCGTAGCCGCCTTCTTGGCCGCCCTGGCGACCGCCGCTGTCGTACTGCCCGCGCGGCCCGCCGTCCCAGCCCTGACCCTGCTGCGAGCCATAGCTGCCGCCATAGCCCCCGCTGGCGTATTGGCTACCTCGCGAGCCGCCGGTGTAGTAGTCGCCCATCGAGCCGCGGCCGGCCTCGAAGTCGCCCTGCGAACCGTATCCGCCGTAGCCTTCGCTGCGTGCAGACTCGTAGTCACGACCGCTGCCGCCATAGCGGCCCTGACCCGACGAGCGGTCCTGCCACCGGTCGCTGGAACCGTAACGTTCCTCGCTGCGCTGCCGATAGCTGTCGTCGTTGCCTTCGTTGCGGTTGCGGTCTCCGTACTGTCGTTGATACATCTGAGATCCTTTCAGTGGTGGTGACCCAGCTTGCGCAGACGTCGCCCTGCGCGACACCTGTACAGCACGCCTCTCCCGGACATGCAGGTCGTTCCTCGCCCCCGCTCACGCGGGCCGGATGCAGCCCGGGCCGGGGGCGGCGCTCGGTCAGGATGGGGCGCGCCGCGCGCGTCGCACCGCTGGTGCCCTGCACGACCCGCACCCAGAATCGAGCAACGGCTGTACCTGCCGGCAGGGGAACACCCGGGCTGCTGGACATCCGCATGCGTGCACAATGCGAGGCCGTCGAAGATTCGCCTCACCCACACCGCTTGCAATCCATGGACACGATGAACGCCGCCATCGCCGTGCTGGCCGCCTACCTGATCGGCTCGCTGTCGTTCGCCGTGATCGTCAGCCGCCTGATGGGCCTGAACGATCCGCGCACCTATGGTTCGAAGAACCCCGGCGCGACCAACGTGCTGCGCTCGGGCAACAAGAAGGCCGCAGTGCTGACACTGCTGTTCGACGCGCTGAAGGGTTACCTGCCGGTGCTGCTTGCGGTGCTGTATGGCGAGCGCCTGGGGCTCGGCGAGGGCGTTGCGGCGGTCGTCGGGCTGGCGGCCTTCGTGGGCCATCTGTTCCCGGTCTTTTTCCGCTTCCAGGGTGGCAAGGGTGTTGCGACGGCGGCCGGCGTGCTGCTCGGCATCAACCTGTGGCTCGGGATGGCGACGCTCGCGACCTGGCTGATCATTGCCTTCTTCTTTCGCTATTCGTCGCTTGCATCGCTTGCCGCGGCAGTGTTCGCGCCGTTCTACCAGCTGCTGATCTGGGGCGCGGGCCCGGTGCTCGGGGCGATCCTCGCGATGAGCCTGCTGCTGATCTGGCGGCATGCGCCCAACATACGCAAACTGATCGAAGGCAAGGAGAGCAAGATCGGCCAGAAGGCCGGATCTGCCGCCCCGCCTTCGAACCCCACCCCCCGAACGAAAGGACATTGACCATGGTCCAACGCTTCCACGTCGGGCCGCGCCTGTCCGAAATGGCGGTGCACAACGGCACCGTCTATCTCGCCGGCCAGGTCCCCGAGGACGGCACCAAGGACATCCGCGGCCAGACGGCCGAGGTGCTCGGCATGATCGACCGGCTGCTGGCGGAGGCCGGCACCGACAAGCGCAAGATCCTGATGGCGCAGATCTTTCTTGCTGACCTGGCGGACTTCCCGGGCATGAACGAAGTGTGGGACGCATGGGTGCCCCAGGGCCACACGCCGCCGCGTGCCACGGTACAGGCGCAACTGGCGCGGCCTCAGTGGCGCATCGAGGTTGTCGTCACGGCTGGCCTTTAGGGCAGGGCCGGATCAAGGTGTCGAGCAGGGGCGCCTGACATGCGCACATCGCTGCGGGGGTTGTCGGGTCTGGTGGTGCTGGCTGCCGGGCTGCTCGGTCTGTCGCAGCTGGCCGGCCTGTGGCACGCGAAGGCGCTGGGCCAGCGCGTGGCGCAGGCCGAGCCGGGCGACATCGTGATGTACACCACCACCGACTGCCCGTACTGCGCGCAGGCGCGTCAGTGGTTCGGCGAGTACGACGTCCTCTACACCGAGTGCAACACGTCGGTGGACGCCGACTGCCGCGCGGCGTTCGACAGACTGGCGGCGCCGGGGGTGCCGACGCTGGTGGTCAAGGGGCAGCGGCAGGTCGGCTTCCAGCCCGACCGTGTGGCGCAGGCGCTGGAACGCTGAAATCCGTGGTCCGGCTCAGGCCAGCCCGAGCGCGTCGAGCGGGCCTCGACCCAGCCGCACCACGCGCGGCTCTTCATCGGTCAGGTCGAGCACGGTGGTTGGCTCCATCGCGCAGGCGCCGGCGTCCACCACGGCCTGGATCTGCTTCTGGAAACGCTCGCGAATTTCTTGCGGGTCGTTCAAGGGCTCGGTTTCATCCGGCGGGATCAAGGTGGTGGCCAGCAGCGGCTGGCCGAATGCGGCCAGCAGCTCCTGCGTCACGACGTGGCGCGGCACCCGCAACCCGACCGTGCGGCGCGATGGATGCGAGACGCGGCGCGGCACCTCCTTGGTGGCCTCCAGCAAGAACGTGTAGGGGCCGGGGGTCGCAAGCTTGAGCAGCCGGTATTGCCGGTTGTCGACGCGTGCATAGCTGGCCAGTTCGGACAGATCGCGGCACAGCAGCGTCAGGTGGTGCCGCTCGTCGACGCCGCGCAGCCGGCGCAGGTTCTCGGCCGCGTTCTTGTCTTCGAGCCGGCACACGAAGGCATAGCTGGAATCGGTCGGGATCGCCGCCACGCCGCCGGCCTGCAGGATCTGCGCGGCCTGCTTGAGCAGCCGCGGCTGGGGGTTCTCGGGGTGGACTTCGAAGTACTGGGCCATCGCCCGATTGTGCGCCGGTGCGACGAAACCGTTCAGTCGCCCACCGTGTCGGCCGCCACCGGCGACACCGGCCGGTGCTGGAGATGCTCACGCATGTTCAGCCAGACCGATGCCGCGCCGCTGGCGCCGATGACCGCCATGCCGGCCATCGCCCAGCCGTCCGGCACATGGCGGAACACCAGCGCGCCGCCCAGCGTTGCGAACACCAGTGCGCTGTAGCTGAAGGGCATCAGGGTGGAGGCGGGTGCCATGCCGAGCGCGAGGATCAGGCACAGGTGCCCGAGCGTGCCCATGGCGCCGACCAGCAGCAGCAGGCCGAGGTCCGGGGCCCGTGCATGCAACAGCGTGCCCCAGCCGTCGAGCGGGCTCACCCACAACGCCGCAGAGGCGGCAACCGCGCCGACCAGGCCGGTGTAGAAGTGCGTCGTGTAGGGATCTTCCACCGACGCGAACCGGCTGGTCAACACCTGGAATGCGGCATAGGCGACCGTGAGACCGAGCGGGAACGCGGCGGCCCAACCGAACAGCCCGCTGCCTGGCCGCACCACCATCAGCGCACCGGCCAGCGCGGTGCCGACCAGCACCCAGCGCAGCCGTGACACCTTCTCGTGCAGCACCGTCGCGGCCAGCAAGGTCACCATCACCGGCGTCAGCATCGCGATCGCGGTGAACTCGGCCACCGGCAGGTATTGCAGTCCGAAGAAGGACAGGCAACTGGTCGACAACAGCAGGGTGCCGCGCAGCAACTGGAAGCCGGGGCGGGCCGCACGAAAGCCGGCCCATCCGCGCCGCCCCTGCCACACCAGCATCACGACGGCCTGGAACAGGTAGCGCGACCACAGGATCACCAGCACCGGCAACGCGGCGCCCAGGTATTTGACGCTGGTGTCCAGCGTGGCGAAGCACGCTGCCATCGTCAGGATCAGCGTGATGCCGAGCGCAGGGTGGCGGCCGCTCACGACGGCCGATGTATGCGTTCGGCCAACGCTTCCCAGACCGGCGACAGGCCGCTTGCCAGCAGGGGCAGGGTGCCGAGATCGGTGTGGCTTTCGTCCGGGGAGTGGAAGTCGGAGCCGCGTGACGCCAGCAGCCCGAACTCGCGCGCGGTATCGGCGTATTTCACGAAATCGTGGCTGCTGTGGCTGCCCGTGACGACCTCGACGCCCCGCCCGCCGTGTTCCTTGAACTCGGAGAACAGCGCGTACTCCTCGTTGGCCGTGAACTTGTAGCGCCCCGGGTGGGCGATCACCGCGATGCCGCCGGCGTCGTGGATCCAGCGCACCGCCTCGCCGAGGGCCGCCCATCGATGGGCGACGTAGCCGGGCTTGCCTTCGGTCAGGTACTTGCGGAACACCTCCTGCGTGTCGCGGCAGGCGCCCACCTCGACGAGGTAGCGCGCGAAGTGCGTGCGCGAGATCAGGTCCGGGTTGCCGACGTACTTCAACGCACCTTCGTAGGCGCCGGCGATACCCACGCGTGCCAGGCCTTCGGCCATCTCGCGTGCGCGCGACTCGCGCCCACCGCGCGTGCGACGCAGCCCTTCGACGAGTGCAGCGTTGTCGGCGTCGAAGCCGAGGCCGACGATATGCACCGTCTCGCCGGCGAAGGTGACAGAGATTTCGGTGCCGGTCAGGTAGGGCAGGCCCAGCGCCAGCGCCGCCTCGCGGGCGCGTTGCTGGCCGCCGAGCTCGTCATGGTCGGTCAAGGCCCACAGCTCGACGCCGTTGGCCTGAGCGCGCGCCGCGAGTTCCTCGGGCGCGAGCGTGCCGTCGGAGACGCGGGAATGGCAGTGCAGGTCGGCATTGAGAATGTTCACAGGTGAGATTGTAGGGAGCCGGCCCCGGCCGCCCCCCGGGCAAGGTCAAAGGCGGGTGCGCCAGGCGTGCAGAATCGCCGCTTGGCGGGCCTCTCACCGTTCCAGCCGCAGCAACTTGCCATCTTCGTTGTCGGTCAGGATGTAGAGCCAGCCGTCCGGGCCCTGGCGCACATCGCGGATGCGCTCGCTCAGGTTCGGCAGCAGGCGCTCCTGCCGCACGATCCTGCGTCCCTCCAGCTGCAGCCGCACCAGCGTCTGCGCGCGCAGCGCGCCGACGAACAGGTTGCCCTTCCAGCCGGGGTAGCGGTCGCTGTTCAGGAACGCCATGCCGCTCGGCGCGATCGAAGGCACCCAGTGGACCAGCGGGGGCTCCATGCCGGCCTGCTCGGGGCCTTCGCCGATCTTGAAGCCGGTGCCGTACTCGCGGCCGTAGGTGGCCACCGGCCAGCCGTAGTTCTTGCCGGCCTCGGCCACGTTGACCTCGTCGCCGCCTTGCGGGCCGTGTTCGTGCGTCCACAGCTCGCCGGTCGACGGGTGCAGCGCGGCGCCTTGCACGTTGCGGTGGCCGTAGCTCCAGATCTCCGCTCGCGCCCCGTCTCGGCCGACGAACGGGTTGTCCGGCGGGACGCTGCCGTCCGGCGCGATGCGGACGATCTTGCCGAGGTGGTTCTGCAGCGACTGTGCGTCGTCGCGCCGGCTGAAGCGGTCGCCCAGCGTGACGAAGAGCTTGCCGCCGCGGTCGAACACCAGCCGGGAGCCGAAGTGGGCGGTGCTGCCGTACTTCGGCTGCTGGCGGAAGATCACCGCCGCGTCGTCGAGCCGGGTGCCTTGCAGTCGCCCGCGTGCCACGGCGGTGCCGTTGCCTGGGCCCCCGGCCTCGGCATAGCTCAGGTAGACCCAGCCGTTGTCGGGGAAGCCCGGGTCCAGCGCCACGTCGAGCAGGCCGCCCTGACCGCGGGCATCGACGGCGGGGACCCCCTGCACTGCCGGGCCGACGGCCCCCTGCGCCGACACGATGCGCAATCGGCCCGGCCGCTCGGTCACCAGCATGCGGCCGTCGGGCAGGAAGGCCAGGCCCCAGGGGTGCTGCAGGCCCTTGGCGACGACAACCGGTTTGAGGGCCTGTGCCCGGGCGGCGCCGGCAAACGGCAGCATCAGCAGCGCGGACGACAACTGGCGACGGTTCAGCATGAAGCCTCCTGAAGCGAAGGCTTGCAGTCTACGGTCCGCGGTGCCGCACGAGCGCTTGCAGGGTCGATGACCGCGCCGCCGTTGTGCGGGATCAGGCTTCGAGCCGGAGGATGCTCGCGGGGGCGCCGTCGGTCAGCAGGTAGATGCGGCCGTCCGGGCCCTGCCGGGCGTCGCGGATGCGGTGCCCCAGTTCCTGGTACAGCGGTTCGCGTCGCGCGACGATCGGCTCGGTCGCCGGGCCGCGCAGTTCGAGCCGCCACAGCGCCAGGCCGGCCAGGCTGCCGAGGAACAGGTCTCCGCGCCAGGCCGGGTAGCGTTCGCCGGTGTAGATGAAGCAGTTGCTGGGCGCGATCGCGTTCGGCACCCAGTGGGTCAGGGGCTGCTCCATGCCGTCCCTTGCGTGGCCCTCGCCGATGCGTGCACAGGAATCGTACTCGCAGCCGTGGCTGATCACCGGCCAACCGTAGTTGCGCCCGGGGCGGGTGATGTTGACTTCGTCGCCGCCGAAGGGGCCGTGCTCGCAGGTCCACACTTCGCCCGACTCGGGGTGCAGGAAGATGCCTTGCGGGTTGCGATGGCCATAGCTCCAGATCTCGGGACGCGCCCCGGGCGTGTTGACGAAGGGGTTGCCGACCGGCACGGTGCCATCGGTGCGGATGCGGATCACCTTGCCGTGATGGGTCGACAGGTCCTGGGCCTTGACGCGCTCGGCGTCTTCACGGCGCTCGCCCAGCGTCAGGAACAGCGTACCGTCCACGGCCTGCGCCATGCGGCCGCCCAGGTTCTCGCCGCTGCGCGCCTTGGGCGTCTGGCGGAAGATCACCTGCACGTCGTCCAGCGCGCGAGCGTCGATGCTCAGGCGCCCGCGCGCGACCGCCATGCCGTTGTGGTCGGCTTCCGCTGCGGTGCCGGCCTCGGTGTAGCTGAGATAGACGTGACGGTTGTGCACGAACTCGCGATCGACGAGCACGTCCATCAATCCCCCGTGCTCGCGGTGATCGACCGCAGGCACGCCGGCGACTGCGGGTTCGACCAGTTGCCCCTGCGGCGAGATCACGCGCAAGCGGCCCGGTCGTTCGGTTGCCAGCAGCCGACCGTCAGGCAGAAAGCCGATGCCCCACGGCAGTTCGAGGCCGGTGGCGAAGTTCACCGGTCGGGGCGGGCCCCCAGGCCTCAGGCTTGCGCAGCCCGTCAGGGCTGGGACGGCCAGTGCGCAGGCGAAGCCTGAAAGGCTGCGCAGCGCGTGTCGGCGCGGCGACGAGAACGGGATGAAAGCAAAGCGGCTGCGATGCATGCGGGGCGGGCGGACAGGGCCGCCTTGGCTGTAGGCAAGCCCCGCAGGCTACCGGCGGATGCACGGGGTGCCCGCTACCGAATGCAAGTGTTGCGGCGATGTTCTTTCACGGCCCGCCTCGATCCGCAGCCGCCCCTTCCACCACCATCTGCACGCGCTGTGCGCCGTTGAACTCGTCGAGCGACAGGCGGTAGGCCAGCACCGTGCGCGCCGGCAGCGGCTCGCTGCGACCGAACCAGATCGCTTCGCGCAGGGTGCCGGAGTGGCGTACCGTGAGTTTCAGGTGCCGCTCGCCGACGATACGTTGCGAGACGATTTCGACCTCGTCGCTGAACACCGGCGCCTCGAAGGACTGGCCCCAGACTTCGCGCTCGATCACCTGCACCACCTCGGGCGCGAACCACTGCGGGTCGAGCGGGCCGTCGGTGGCCAGCGTGCGCGCGAGCAACTCGGGCCCGAGCCATTCGCTCGCCACCTGCTGGAAGCCGCGCTCGAAGGTCTGCAAGTGCTCGTGGGCCAGCGTGCAGCCGGCCGCCATGGCATGGCCGCCGAACTTTTTCAGCACGCCGGGGTGGCGCTTGCTGACCAGGTCGAGCGCGTCGCGCAAGTGAAAGCCGGGGATGGAGCGGCCCGAGCCCTTCAGCAGCCCGTCCTGGCCCCGCGCGAAGACGAACGTCGGCCGGTGCAGCTTGTCCTTCAGGCGCGACGCGACGATGCCGACCACCCCCTCGTGGAACTCGGGGTCGAAGATTGCCAGGGCTGACGGCGCGTCGCCCGCGGGTATCAGCATCTCGAGCATTGCTTCGGCCTGTTCGCGCATGCCGGCCTCGACATCACGCCGCTCGCGATTGATGGTGTCCAGCGTCTGCGCGAGCTCGGCGGCACGTTTCGGGTCGTCGGTGAGCAGGCATTCGATGCCGAGCGTCATGTCGGCCAGGCGGCCGGCGGCGTTGATGCGCGGCCCCAGTGCGAAGCCGAAGTCGAACGCGCTGGCGCGCGACGGCTCGCGGCGTGCGGCGGCGAACAGCGCGGCGACACCCGCGTGCATCTTGCCGCTGCGGATGCGCTTCAGGCCCTGGGCGACCAGGCGGCGGTTGTTCGCGTCGAGCTTGACCACGTCGGCCACGGTGCCGAGCGCGACCAGGTCGAGCAGCGTGTCGAGCCGCGGCTGCTGCAGCGGCGTGAAGACGCCGCGCGCGCGCAGCTCGGCGCGTACCGCCAGCAACACGTAGAACATCACGCCGACGCCCGCCAGGCACTTGCTGCCGAAGCCGCAGCCCGGCTGGCTCGGGTTGACGATCACCGTGGCGTCGGGGAGCACGACACGCTCGTTCACCATGGCGGGCAGGTGGTGGTCGGTGATCACGACGTCGAGGCCGTGGGCGCGTGCTGCGGCCACGCCGTCGAGGCTGGCGATGCCGTTGTCAACGGTCACCAGCACGTCGGGCCGCTGCTGCATCGCCAGCTCGACGACGGCCGGCGACAGGCCGTAACCGTGTACCGCGCGGTCGGGCACCACGTAGTTCAGCGTGCCGGGGCGTGCGCCGAGCAGCGCCAGCCCGCGCAGCGCCACCGCGCAGGCGGTGGCACCGTCGCAGTCGTAGTCGGCGACGATGCACAGCCGCCGGCCTTGCTGGATCGCGTCGGCGAGAAAGCGGGCCGCCTGGTCGGCGCCGAGCAGCTGCTCTGGCGGCAGCAGGCGGGCCAGCGAGTCGTCGAGCTCGTCGGTGCTCGCGATGCCGCGGGCTGCGTACAGGCGCGCCAGCAGCGGGTGAACGCCGGCCTGTTCCAGCGTCCAGGCGGCGCGTGGCGGGCAGTCGCGCAAGACGATCTTCATCGGAGGGGTCCGTTCAAAGGGCCAGCAGCCAACCGGCCGTATCCGCCGGCTGGAAGCGCTGCCTGAAGCGCTGCAGCCAGCCCTGCGGCACCGGCTCGAAACGCTGTGCACTGCGCTCGCCGCACAGGGTCAGCCGCGCCGGTTCGCCGCGTCGGTGCGCTGCGAGCAGCTCGCGCAAGGGGCCGGCATCGAGCGCCTGCCAGGCGTCGGCCCAGGCCGCCCAGTCTTCGCCGAGCAGCGGGGTGCGCAGTCGTTCGTCGACGATCAGGTCGGGCGGCACCGTGGCGGGCTGGCGCGGCCCGCAGCCGCTGAGCCAGAAGGTATTGACCGGCAGCAGGCCCTGCTCGACGCGGCGATCGGTGCTGGGGTGGGTGTACAGCAGCATCTGCACCTCGTTCTGCAGCCGACGCACCATACGTGCCTGGGTGTGGTCTGGCATCCACAGGTCGACGTTGCGGCCGATGACGCGGTCGGGCGATGCGGTCGGCAACCCGGCGAGGCTCTCGTGCGCACCGTACCAGCGGGTCGGCGCACCGTACGCCAGCGTCCAGCCCTCGGATTCGAACAGCGGACGCACGGCTTCGAGCAGTTCGCGCGACTCGTCCTCGGTCAGCTGCAGGGCCCCCGGGTCGAGCATCGAGACATGGTCGGCGCCGACGTGCCAGTGCATCGGCGTCAGCATCCCCCAGCAGAGGTCGCCGGTGTCGATGCCGTCCTGCGCGGCGTCGTGCGCAGCCCACGGCAGCGCGCCGTCGAGCCCGGCAAAGCCGATCGCCCGCGCCAGCGCCCGCTCATGCGGCGGCGACAGGCTGTATTCGTCGGCTTCATCGCGGTGGATGGGGCTCAGGCGGGTCAGCAACTGCGTCAGGTGGGGCAGCTGCAGGTCCTGCAGCGTGTGGGAGCAGGCTTCGGACAGCGCCGAGGCATGAGGGATCAGCAGGTGCATGGCCCGCCATTATCGGCGGGCGGCGCTTGCGGCTCGGGTAGCATCGAACGCTTTGCTGCTGCGGTGCTCCAACGATCCATGAACTGGCCCTACGAATTGCAGATCGGCTGGCGCTATACGCGCGCCGGCCGCGCCACGCGGCGCAACGGTTTCATCTCCTTCATCTCGGGCGTGTCGATGCTCGGCATCGCGCTCGGCGTCGCGGCGTTGATCATCGTGTTGTCGGTGATGAACGGCTTCCAGAAGGAAGTGCGGGACCGCATGCTGTCGGTGATCTCGCATGTGGACGTGTTCGCACCCGGAGGGCAGGCGGTCGACGACTGGCAGCGCATCGCCCGAGACGCGTCGCAGCACCCGCAGGTGGTCGGCGCTGCGCCGTATGTCGCAGCGCAGGCGCTGATCGCGCGCGGCGACGAGATGAAGGGGGCGATGATCCGCGGCATCTCGCCGGCCGAAGAGCCCAAGGTCACGCCGCTTGCTGCGGCGCTGAAGGACGGGCCGCTGGCGCGGCTGGTGCCCGGTGAATGGGGCATCGTGCTGGGCGGAGAACTCGCCCGTATGCTCGGTGTGCACGAAGGCGACAAGGTCACGGTGGTGTCGCCGAGCGGCCAGATGACACCGGCCGGCATCGTGCCGCGGCTGAAGCAGATGACGGTGGTGGGCGTGTTCAATGCGGGTCACTACGAGTACGACAGCGCCTTGGCGCTGATGCACATCGACGACGCAGCCAAGCTGTTCCGCGTCACAGGGCCCACCGGCGTGCAGCTGCGCCTGCAGGACGTCCACCAGGCGCGGCAGGTGGCCTCCGAGTTGAGCCGCAGCCTGACCGGCGAGCTCTACATCAGCGACTGGACCCATACCAACGCGAACTGGTATGCGGCCGTGCAGCTCGAAAAACGCATGATGTTCATCATCCTCACGCTGATCGTCGCCGTCGCCGCGTTCAACCTCGTGTCGATGCTGGTGATGACGGTGACCGACAAGCATGCCGACATCGCGATCCTGCGCACACTCGGCGCCAGCCCCGGCTCGATCATGGGGGTCTTCATGGTGCAAGGCGCACTGGCCGGGCTGATCGGCACACTCAGCGGGCTGGCGCTCGGGCTGCTCGTCGCCCTCAACATCGACGTGATCGTGCCGGCGCTCGAGCAGCTGTTCAACACCAGCTTCCTGCCCGGCAGCATCTATGTGATCAGCCGCATGCCGAGCGACCCGCAGGCGGCCGACATCGTGCCGATCGCCGTGATCTCGCTGGTGCTCGCATTTCTCGCGACCCTGTATCCGAGCTGGCGTGCCAGCCGTGTCAAGCCTGCGGAGGCGCTGCGCTATGAGTGAAGCTGTATTGCAGGCAACCGGGCTGCACAAGCGGTTCCACGAGGGGCCGCTGGACGTACACGTGCTGCGCGGCGTCGATATCTCCGTGCATGCTGGCGAGACGCTGGCCATCGTCGGCGCGTCGGGCTCTGGCAAGAGTACCTTGCTGCACTTGCTCGGTGGTCTCGATGCGCCGACATCGGGCCGTGTCCTGCTGCGAGATCGCAGCTTCACCGAAATGAGTGCGGCGCAGCAGGGCGGTTGGCGCAACGCCCATCTGGGTTTCGTGTACCAGTTCCATCACCTGCTGCCCGAGTTCACGGCACAGGACAATGTGGCCATGCCACTGCGCATCCGGCGCGTGGCAGAGGGCGACGCACGTGACCAGGCATTGGCGATGCTGAAGCAGGTCGGACTGGGAGAGCGGGCACTGCACCGACCGGCTGAACTCTCCGGTGGGGAGCGACAGCGTGTTGCGATCGCACGGGCTTTGGTCGCCCATCCGGCGTGCGTGCTGGCCGACGAGCCGACGGGCAATCTCGATCGCGCCACGGCCGACGGCGTGTTTCGCCTGATGCTGTCGCTTGCTCGCGAGCGGAGTACGGCGTTCGTCGTCGTCACGCACGACGAAGCCATTGCGCAACGCTGCGACCGGGTGCTGCACCTGGTGTCGGGCATGCTCGCCTGAATCGCTGGGGATCGCCCCGTGGCGCTTCCGGTGCCGACAGCCCCAGGGAGCGCCCAGGGGCGGGGCCTGCTCAGCCGCTTTGTACGCTGATCTTTTCCGTCGTTGCCGATTCAGCCATTCGGTTGAGCACCACGGCCAGATCCTCATCGTCGTCGGCGTAACGCTCCGCGATGGCGCGGAAGTCGTCCTCCTGCCGCGTGAAAGCGGCGACGACGTCCGGATCGAAGTGACTTCCGCTGCTCGCCAGAATGAGTGCGACCGCTTCGTCGTGTGACATCGGCGGTTTATAGACACGACGGCTGATCAGTGCGTCATAGACGTCTGCGAGCGCCATCAGCCGCGCCGACAGGGGGATCTCGTCGCCCTTGAGGCCTTGCGGGTAACCCGAACCGTCCCACTTCTCGTGGTGGCCGTAGGCGATCTCCTTGGCGAAATGCAGGAATTCCACCTCGACGCCGAGTTGCTCCTCGGCGCGTTGCAGCGCGTCCCGCCCGATCACGGGATGACGCTTCATGATGTCGAACTCTTCGGCCGTCAGCTTGCCTGGCTTGAGCAGAATGTGGTCGGGCACGCCGACCTTCCCGATGTCGTGCAACGGCGCGGACTTGAACAGCGCCTCGATGGTCTTGTCCGTCAGCGCGCGCTCGAACTTGGCGTGTGTGCGCAGCGCCTGGCAGAGCGAGCGCACGTAGAACTGGGTGCGGCGGACGTGGTTGCCGGTCTCGTTGTCGCGGGTTTCGGCCAGCGACGCGAGCGCCACCACGGTGACGTCCTGGATCGCTTGCAGTTCCCTGGTACGGCGGCCCACCTCGGCTTCGAGGAAGGCGTTCTTGTCGCGCAGGAAGTCAGCGACCGTCTTGAGATGAAGGTGCGTCGCGACGCGAGCCAGCACCAGCGGCGGGCTGATCGGCTTGGTGATGTAGTCCACCGCGCCCAGGTTCAATCCTTTCTCTTCATCCTCTTCCTGCGACATGGCGGTGAGGAAGATCACCGGTATCGTTTGTGTGCGAGGGTCGCCCTTGAGGTGTGATAGCACCTCATAGCCGTCCATTCCCGGCATCATGATGTCCAGCAGGATGAGATCCGGCGGCGTTTCGCCGAGCGCGATGCGCAGGCCGCGCTCGCCGCTGTTGGCAACCAGCACACGGTAGCTCTCCTTGAGCAACCTGCTCATGAGGGACAGATTTTCCGGCGTATCGTCGACCACGAGCACGGTCGGCTTGGTGATCGTCAATTGATCGGCTTGCGCGGCCATCGCACGTCCTTTTTCTCCGCCTGGGATGCGGATCACCGCGGCATTGCAGCGCTTTCACGAGCGGCATGCAATATGGTCAAGGCTTGATCGAAGTCAAAATCCCGGACGGCCTGCTCGATTCGTGAGAAATGTCCGGGCATCGCGGCGCGCAGCAGAGGAGCCTCGCCTTCGAGCAAGTCCGCTGCATCGGCGTCCGATGCGCTCAGAAGCTTCTCGAGCCGGGCGCACACAAGCTGCAGGCGGTCCGGATCCACCGCCGCGGCCACCTCCGACGAGGCATGTTCAGGCGGCAGCGCGCGTTGCAGCGCCGACACCAGCGCGGACAGTTGCGGCTCCAGCGCCGCGAGCGCGGAATCGACGGCCGCCGCGTCGCCTTGCGCATGCAGGGCTGCCTCGAGGGTTTGCGCGCGTTGCTGCAGCCCGGTGGCGCCGACGTTGCCGGCAAGCCCCTTGAGCGTGTGCGCGGCACGTTGGGCGGCATCGAGGTCGCCTGCGGCCCACAGGCGGCGTATCTGCTGCGGCAGGTCTGCCTGGCCGGCGGCAAAGCGGCGCAGCATCTGCAGGTAGAGCGGTACGCGACCCATCACGCGGCGCAGGCCGACCATTGCGTCCAATCCGTCGATGTGCCGGAGGTCCGCCGGCAACGAGGGTGCCGGCGCTGCATCGCTCGCTTCGTGCCTGGCTTCGGCCCCCCCGTTTCCCAGGCGCGGCGGCACCCAGCGCTCGAGTACGCGCCACAGTTCGTCGGGCTCGATCGGCTTGGCGACATGGTCGTCCATTCCTGACTCCAGGCAGCGGTCGCGGTCGCTCGACATCGCATTGGCCGTCATGGCAATGACGGGCAGCGGCTGCCCGGTAGCGCTTTGCACGCCGATGCGGCGGATCTCGCGCGTTGCGCGCAGTCCGTCCATCACCGGCATCTGCATGTCCATCAACACCGCGTCGTAGGCGCGGTGCTTCAGCTTCTCCAGAGCCTGGACACCGTTGTCCGCGATGTCCACCTCGAACCCTGCGTCGCCAAGCAGTTCCTGCGCGACCTCCTGGTTGAGGTCGTTGTCCTCCACGAGCAGCAAATGGGCTCCACGAAGGCCCGCGACGGAGTCGGGGATGGCACTGGCCCGCGTCTCGGGCGCTCGCCGCATATGCTCGCCCTCGGCCCCCGGTTCCCTTGCAAGCACTCGAATGATTTCGTCAAACAGCACGGAGGCGTTCACCGGCTTGATCAGGATGCCCTGAAGCCCCATCTGCCCGGCTCCGTGCAACACCTCCTCGCGTCCGTGCGCGGTCACCATCACCAGCGCTGGGTGATGTGCCAACACTGCGGCCCGAAGTCGTCGGGCTGTCTCAAGACCGTCGATTCCCGGCATCTGCCAATCGAGAAGCACGATGTCGTAGGGGGCGCCTGCGTCGGCGGCCGCCACCTTGCGCAGTGCCGCGTGTCCCGATTCGGCCTCATCCACCTGCAGCCCCATCGCTTCGAGCAGGCCTCGCAGGACGTGTCGTGCACTCGCGTTGTCGTCCACCACCAGCGTCCGCCGGCACTGCATGTCGTGTCCCAGTACCGGTCTGCGTTGCGGGCCGGCGGTCTTGCCGCAGCGGGCAGTGAACCAGAAGGTCGAACCCTGGTGGGGCTGGCTTTGCACGCCGACCTCTCCGCCCATCAACTCGGCCAGGCTTTTCGAGATTGCCAGGCCGAGGCCGGTGCCGCCGTACTGCCGGGTGGTGGAACTGTCCGCCTGCTCGAAACTGCGGAACAGCCGCTCCTGCTGTTCTTCGCTCAGTCCGATGCCGGTATCGCGGACTTCGAAGCGCAGCAGCACGTCGGTCGCGCTCTCGTCGAGCTTGCGCACCACGATATCGATCTCGCCCTGCTCCGTGAACTTGACGGCGTTGTTCGCATAGTTGATCAGCACCTGGCCGAGGCGCAGCGGGTCGCCCAGAAGGCCCCGCGGTACATCGACGTCGATGTCGAACACCAGTTCAAGACCCTTGGCCGCGGCCTTTTCGCCGATGAGATCGGCCAGCGTCTCGAGCACCTTCTCGAGCTCGAATTCGACATGCTCGATGGCGAGCTTGCCGGCCTCGATCTTGGAGAAATCGAGGATGTCGTTGATGACGCCGAGAAGGTGCTGGCCCGAGCGCTGGATCTTCAGAAGATAGTCCTGCTGGCGCGGCGTGAGCTCGGTCTTCAAGGCCAGATGGGACATGCCGATGATGGCATTCATCGGGGTGCGGATCTCGTGGCTCATGTTGGCGAGGAAGTCCGACTTGCTGCGCGTGGCGTCCTCTGCCAACTCCTTGGCCTGACGCAATTGTTCTTCTGCCGCATGGCGCTCGGAGATGTCGTGCACCCAGGCGCAGTAGCGCGGACGGCCGGTCGCCTCCAGCGGCAGCACGGACAGCAATACCCATCGCTCGTCGCCCGAAGGCATCAGCAGGCGCAGCTCCCGGTCCACCACCGTCCGTCCCGCTCGCAATTCGGCCGCCACCTGCCGTGCTTCTTCCCGGTTCGCGTGCAACGTTTCGAGCCGGACGCCTTCGATGGTGTCTTCGGTCAGTCCGAACAATGCGCGAAAGCGCGGGTTGGCGAACCTCACCGTGCCGGACTCGTCGGCAATGAAAACCGCGATCGGGCTGGAGGCAAGCAGCGAACGCAACTCGTGCTCGCGCTCTGCGATCTCTCGCGTCCGCAGTGCCACCTTGTCCTCGAGGTTGCGCGTGGCAGACAGCAGCATGGCCCGCATGTGCTCCTGCGCGTTCACTAACTGCGCCAATTCGCGCGCCGGTGCCTGCGCGCTGACGGGGCGATCGAGTTCGAGGCGCGCGATGCGGTTGCTTTCGTCCACCAGTCGAGCGAGGCTGCCGCTGATGCTGCCGGCGACCACCCTTCCGACGAGCGCGCCGATGCCGAGTACTGTCAACAACACCAGAGCCGCGGCCACGACGATGGGAGGGTGCACGAGTGCGAACTCTTCCAGCGGCGCCGCGGCCACCACGAGCAGGTCCTGTGCTCCCAGGCCCAACGGCAGCACAGTGCCCGTCCATTGCTGGCCGTACGCCTCGAAGCTGCCATGGACCGTCGCCCCGAGGCGCGGCGTTCGCGTCCATTCCTGGAATGCCGACGCCAGCGCTTGCATGCCCAGCTCCTGCGGTGGCTTCAGCATCAGGCTGTCGACGTCGGTGCCGGCGGTCTGCGCAATCGGGTGCTGAGCCGGGAGATAGGGGGCGCTGACGAGCCGCCCCTGTGTATCCACGATGCCGACGCGACCGGAGTCCCGGATCCGGATGCCCTGCGTGATCTCCGACAGGTCCGCCAACGCAATATCGAAGGCCAGGACATAGCGGGGTCCGCCTCCCTCGCGGGTCCACCGCGTGGCGGCCGTGATCCCGACCTTGCGGGTGGTGAAGAAGACGTATGGCTGTGTCCAGAAGACGCCGAGCTCGCCCGGCATGGCCAGTGCACCCCTGTGCCACGGCCGCGTGCGCGGGTCGTAGTCGCTGGGCCGGAACTCTTGGCCGAGCAGCTCGCCGGCGGGGCTCCACCTGGACCATTGATGCCGCTGACGGCCTGCCTCCACGCTGGTCACGCGGGTATGCCACAGCCCGTCGGGCAAGGGCAACAGCATGATCTCGCGTCCCGTGTCGTCCGCGAAGATGACGCCCGCCACCTGCTTTCTGGCCTTCAGAAGGGGCATGAACACCCGGGTGAAGCGACGCACGTCATCCAGGTCGTAGAGTCCACCGCGACCCCACTCGGCGCCTGTCAGCAGTTGCTGCTCGGTCACCGAGACGATGTCCGACAAGGAGTTGCCCGCTTCTTGGGCCTTGAGTGCGACCTCGGCCCTGGCAAGATCCTGCCGCAGAGGTTGCAGGACGCTCCAATAGCACAGCAGGCCGAAGACCAGAAAGCACAGCACGACGATGGCCACGATGCGCGTGACGAGCATGCGGTCGAGCCCCGGACGAACACACGCGGCCTCGGTCATGGCAGATTCCGGAAGGTGGGAGAGAACCCCTTGCGGTCCTCGCGTGCGAAGCGGGCGCCGGAGGGGACAGGGCGGTTGCGGCACTCGCGATGTCCGCGCAGAGCGTCAGCCCGGCCGGGCTGGATGCCGCAAGGGGGAAGCGAGTCGAGGGCGGTGCCCGGGCAAGTGAAGAGACGCACAGTTGCAGCAGGACTCGTCGACGAATTCAAGAACCCTCCGGTGGCAAGGCGCGTCGGTATCCTAGTCGAGCTGCCCGACACCAGGACCGGCCGTGCGCGCTGCTCGCACGGCGTCCGGTACATTGCCACTGAGTGCCCGACAATCTCCGCTGGACAGCATGCGCGGTTGCGCGTTCGATACTGGCGAAAGACCCGCAACTGCGTGCCGGCCATACTGTGACGAGCGATATGTGGATCGACACCCATGCCCACCTCGATGCGGGCGAGTTTTCAGCAGACCTTGACGATGTGGTGCTCCGTTCGCGCGCAGCGGGCGTCGAGCACGTTGTCGTGCCCGCCGTCGGCGTCGAAAACCTCGAAAGGGTACGTGCCCTGGCTCACGCCCACGAGCTGGCCTATTCGCTGGGGGTGCATCCGCTGTTTGCAGGTACGCAACCGGTCGACGCCGTCGACAGATTGCAGCAGTCCATCGAACGCAATCTGGAGGACTGCCGGCTGGTCGCCCTCGGCGAAATCGGCCTCGACCTGTTCACGCCCGATCTTGATCGCCAACGCCAGGAGTACCTCTATGCAGAACAACTCAAGCTGGCTCGTCGCTATGCGTTGCCGGTTCTCCTGCACAGCCGCCGCGCGGTCGATGCCGTGCTGAAGCAACTGCGCCGCATCGAGGTTCCCGGTGGCATCGCTCACGCCTTCAACGGCAGCGAGCAACAAGCGCGATTTTTCATCGAGCGCGGCTTCAAGCTCGGCTTCGGCGGCGCTCTGACCTTCGAGCGTGCACTGCATATCCGACGGCTCGCGCAGCGCCTGCCGCTCGACAGCCTCGTGATGGAAACCGACGCGCCCGACATTCCCCCGCACTGGCTCTACAAGACCGCCGAGCAGCGGGCGGCCGGGGAGACCCGTCGCAATGAGCCGGCTGAGCTGCCGCGCATCGCACAGGAACTTGCCACGCTGCGCGGCATGCCGCTGGAGGAACTGGCACGACACACGAGCGAGAACGCGCGCGCTGTATTGCCGCGATTGCGCGCCCTGCACTGAACTGCATGAGCCGACCGAACGACCGACTCCTGGGCCTCGCACCGGTGATCGCCCCGAACACCCGGCTGATGGTGCTCGGCAGCTTTCCGGGCGTGGCGTCGCTGCAGGCGCAGCAGTACTACGCGCACCCGCGCAACCACTTCTGGCCGATCCTTTCTGCGATCTGGGACATCGACCTGCGTCCGCTGCCCTACGAGCAGCGCCTGGACGTCGTGAGGAAGCGCGGCCTCGGCATCTGGGACGTGTACGGCGGCTGCCGGCGTGAAGGCAGCCTGGACAGCGCGATCGAGGACGCCGAACCCAACGACCTTGCCGGATTGAAGGCGTCGCTGCCGCAACTGCAAGCCTTCGCGCACAACGGCGGCGAGTCTGCGCGATCGATGCGCATCACCCGGGCGTTGGGGCTGGCGGTCTACCGGCTGCCGTCGACCAGCCCTGCCAATGCCTCGTGGAGCTTCGAACGCAAGCTCGCCGCGTGGCGCGAGGTGTTCGAAAGGCACGGCCTCGCATGAGCCGGCGCAGCATGCCCGAAATGGCGCCGGTGACGGTCTCCGAGGCCGATGGCGTGCGTTACCTGCACCTGGGCACGCCCTGGGTGCAGGGCGCGATGCGCATCCGCAAGCCGTACGAGATCGAACTCGAATACGTGCAGCGCATGATGGCCTGGATGCTGCTGCGGCCCGACGACGAAGTGGCAGAAGGACATGCCGTACAGCTGGGGCTCGGCGCCGCTGCGATCACCAAGTTCTGCCACAGGAAGCTGAAGATGCGCACGACCGCGGTGGAGCTGAACCCGGAAGTCATTGCGGTGTGCCGCGGCTGGTTCCGCCTGCCGGAGGACGACGAGCGGCTCGCCGTGGTGCGCCAGGATGCGGCGCTCTACGCTGCCGACCCCGCGCATGAAGGCAGCGCCGACGCACTGTGCGTGGACCTGTACGACCACGATGCCGCGAGCCCGGTGCTCGACGACGCCAATTTCTACGCCGCCTGTCACCGGATGCTGGCGCCGGGCGGCGTGATGAGCGTCAACCTGTTCGGGCGCGATGCCAGCTTCGAGCGCAGCGTCAAGCGCATCGCCCGATCCTTCGGGGCCGATGCACTGTGGGCGCTGAAGCCCACCAAGGAGGGCAATACCGTGGTGCTTGGCACGAAAGGCGTCGCACCGGTCGTCCGGGCGGCCCTTGCCGCCCGTGCCGAAAACATCGAAACTCGCTTCGGCCTGCCCGCCCGCAAATGGCTGCGCATGATCAAGCGCCTGGCGGATTGAAACGAAAGCACACACCCACTACGCGACCCGCCGATGAACGCCAAGACGGCCACTGCGCACGCCAAGCCCGCGCCCAACGCCCCCTTCAAAGGCCGCCTGGAATGGCGTGCGCTGGTGGACTGGCTGCGCGAAGACGGTGTCATGACGCCCGGCGATGCACAGCGCACCAGCCAGCGGCTGGCGGCAGGCGACAGCGCGCAGCACCCGCTGGTGCGGCTGGCCAACGTCGGCATCCATCACGCGGCGACCGGCAAGCCGCTCGACGTCGAGGCCCTGACGGAGTGGCTGGCGCGCCGCGCCGGCAAGGAATACCTGCGCATCGACCCGTTGAAGGTCAACGTCGGCCGGGTGGCCGACATCATGTCGATCAGCTATGCCGAGCGCCGGCGCGCGCTGCCAGTGCAGATCGGCACCCATGAAGTGACGGTGGCGACGTGCGAGCCCTTCGATACCGACTGGGTGGCCGAGATCGAAAGCCACACCCGCAAGACGCTGAAGATCGTCGTCGTCAGTCCGAACGAGTTGCAGCGCTACACGACCGAGTTCTACACGCTGGCGAAGTCGGTGCGCGCAGCGCAGAAGAGCGGCGAGATGGCCGGGCCGGCCAACTTCGAGCAACTTGTGGAGCTGGGCAAGAGCAAGCAGCTCGACGCCAACGATGCGGGCGTCGTGCAGGTGGTCGACTGGCTGTGGCAGTACGCGTTCGACCAGCGGGCCTCGGACATCCACCTCGAGCCGCGTCGCGAGATGGGCGCGATCCGCTTCCGCATCGACGGCGTCATGCATACCGTCTACCAGCTGCCGTTGTCGGTGATGGCCGCGATGGTCAGCCGCGTCAAGCTGCTCGGCCGCATGGACGTGGTCGAGAAGCGTCGCCCGCTCGACGGCCGCATCAAGACGCGCAACCCGACCGGCGAGGAGGTCGAGATGCGCCTGTCGACGCTGCCGACCGCTTTCGGCGAGAAGCTGGTGATGCGCATCTTCGACCCCGAGTCGACCGTCAAGTCGCTCGACGCGCTCGGCTTCGGTGCACATGACGCGCAACGCTGGGAGCAACTGGTGACGCAGCCGCACGGCGTGATCCTCGTCACCGGCCCCACCGGCTCGGGCAAGACGACCACGCTGTACTCGACGCTGAAGCGCCTGGCCACTGACGAGGTCAACGTCTGCACCATCGAAGACCCGATCGAGATGATCGAGCCGGCCTTCAACCAGACGCAGGTGCAGCCGCAGCTCGAGCTCGGCTTCGCCAACGGCCTGCGCGCGCTGATGCGGCAGGACCCGGACATCATCATGGTCGGGGAGGTGCGCGACCTTGAAACCGCCGAAATGGCCATCCAGGCCGCGCTGACCGGCCACCTCGTGTTCACGACGCTGCACACCAACGACGCCACGTCGGCGATCACGCGGCTGCAGGACCTGGGGGTGCCGTCCTACCTGATCAACGCCACCGTGCTGGGGGTGCTGGCGCAACGGTTGGTGCGCACGCTGTGCCCGCACTGCAAGCAACCCGACGAGCACTTCCCCCGCGAGACGGTGGCCGAGGCCATCCGGCCCTGGCGCATGACCGGTGGCTTCCGGCCCTATCGGCCGGTCGGCTGCATCGAATGCCGCATGACGGGCTTCCGCGGGCGCGCCGGCCTGTACGAACTGCTGACCGTCACCGAGGCGCAAAAGGCGCTGATCACGCAGGCGCCCAACCTGTCGCAGATGCGACACCAGGCCACGCAGGACGGCATGCGACCCTTGCGCCTGGCCGGCGCGATGAAGGTGGCCGAAGGGCTGACGACGCTGGACGAAATACTGCGCGCGACGCCCGCCTGGGAGGCGTGAGCGGGCGAGAACGACCCGCCTGGCGGGACGCCGGGCCGCCGCTACGTGAAATCCACAGCCGGCGGCATCGGGTCTCGTCCCTAGAATCCCCCGGGAACCTGAGGAGACTCTCATGAAGATCAAAAGTCAACGCGACTTCGTCGCCGGACTGGCGTTTGTCGTCGTCGGGCTTGCCTTCGCGTGGGGCGCGACCAGCTACACCTTCGGCTCGTCGGCCCGCCCCGGTCCGGGCTACTTCCCGTTCGGCCTGGGCATCATCCTGGCGATACTCGGCGCGATCATCCTGTTCGAAGCGCTCACCATCGAGACCGAAGACGGCGAGCCGATCGGCAAGATCGCCTGGCGTCCGCTGCTGGTGATCCTGGGCGCAGTGGGCGTGTACGGTTTTGCGCTGCCCCGCCTGGGCATCGTGCTCACCATCCCTGTGCTCATCGGGATCTCGAACTTCGCGGCCGGCAAGTTCCATGCGCTGGAGGTCGCCATTCTGAGCGTCGTGCTGGCGCTCGGCTCCTACCTGGTGTTCATCACCGGCCTGGGCCTCGTGATCCCCGTGTGGCCCAGCTTCGTCGGCTGAAGCTCCGTCAAGAACCAACATATCGAGCAGTCAGATGGAACTCCTGCAGAACCTCGCGCTGGGCTTCGACACCACGCTCACGCTTTCCAACCTTGCGTACGCCTTCTTCGGCTGTGTGCTCGGCACCTTGATCGGCGTGCTGCCCGGCCTGGGCCCGACGGCGACGATCGCAATGCTGCTGCCGTCGATCTACGCGCTGGACGCGACGCCGGCGCTGATCATGCTGGCCGGCATCTACTACGGCTCGCAATACGGCGGCTCCACCACGGCGATCCTGATCAACGTGCCTGGCGAGGCCGCGTCGGTCGTCACGGCGCTCGACGGCTACCAGATGGCGCGCCAGGGTCGCGCGGGCCCGGCGCTCGCGGTAGCCGGCCTCGGTTCCTTCTTCGCCGGCTCGGTCGCCACGCTGGTGCTGGCCGCCTTCGCGCCGCCGCTGACCGAAATGGCCTTCCTGTTCGGCCCGGCTGAATATTTCTCGCTGATGGTGCTGGGCCTGATCGGTGCCGTGGTGTTGGCCTCCGGTTCGCTGCTGAAGGCCGTGGCGATGATCATCCTGGGCCTGCTGCTCGGGCAGATCAATACCGACGTCATCTCCGGCGTGCCGCGTTTCTCCTTCGACATCCCCGAGCTGAGCGATGGCATCAACTTCGTCGTGCTGGCGATGGGCCTGTTCGGCTTCGGCGAGATCATCGCCAACCTGGGCCAGCCCGCCGAGCACCGCGAGGTCTTCACCAAGGACGTGAAGGGCCTGTGGCCGACCAAGGACGACTTCCGCCAGGCCGCTCCCGCGGTGCTGCGCGGCACGCTGCTCGGCTCCGTGCTGGGCGTGCTGCCCGGCGGCGGCTCGCTGCTGTCGTCCTTCGCCGCCTACACGCTGGAGAAGAAGCTGTCCGACACGCCCGAGAAGTTCGGCAAGGGGGCCATCCAGGGCGTCGCAGGCCCCGAATCGGCCAACAACGCCGGTGCCCAGACGTCGTTCATCCCGATGCTGACGCTGGGCATTCCGCCCAATTCGGTGATGGCGCTGATGGTCGGTGCGATGACGATCAAGGGCATCCAGCCCGGCCCGCAGGTGATGTCGAGCAACCCTGAGCTGTTCTGGGGCCTGATCACCTCGATGTGGATCGGCAACCTGATGCTGGTGATCCTGAACCTGCCGCTGATCGGCATCTGGATCCGCCTGCTGACCGTGCCCTACCGCTTCCTGTTCCCGGCCATCCTGACCTTCTGCTGCATTGGCCTGTACACGCTGAACAACAACAACTTCGACGTCTACATGTCGGTGCTGTTCGGCCTGCTCGGCTACGTGTTCTACAAGCTCAAGTGCGAACCGGCACCGCTGCTGCTGGGTTTCATCCTGGGCCCGATGATGGAAGAGAACCTGCGCCGGGCGCTGCTGCTGTCGCGTGGCGAGTGGGGCGCTTTCGTGACCCGGCCGCTGTCGGCCGGTCTGCTGGCCGCCGCGGTGCTGCTGCTGTTGATCATGACCATGCCCAACCTGCGCCGCAAGCGTCAAGAGGCCTTCCAGGAAGGCGACTGAGCGCCCCAGTCCCGCGCAGCGCGAAGGGCCGCCATGTGCGGCCCTTTTTCATGTTGTGAACTGGCGCGCGCGGCACGTGCCGCGCGCGAGCCGTCCGATCGCCTGCGCGCCCTGGCGTGGCGCGGAATCTGCGTGTGCGATCTGCAGCCCATAATCGCCGCCAGGAGGAAACCCATGTCGATGCTCAAACCGCATCCCCTGCGCGAATCGCTGCACAACGAAGTCCACGCACGGCCTTACGAACGCATGTCCGCCCCACTGGCGCTGTCGCATCTGGCGCTGCTGACCCCCCCGGGCGAGACCGCGAGCCGGGTGCACCTGCACGCGCTGCTGAAGTCGCGCCACCTGCCGCTGCCGTCGGAGGAGGCCGGCCACCTGAGCATCGACCTGGGCGGTGTGCGCCTGCGTTGGGAGCAACACACCGAATTCCAGACCTACACCTTCTGGCGCCAGCTTCCGGACAATCCCTCGTCGTTCGAGCCGACGGCCGTCGCGTCCGTCCCGCAGGACTGGCTGCGCGACGTGCCGGGGCAATGGCTGGTGGGCTTGCACGTGCTTGTCACGTCGACGCGCGAGGACGGCCACGACGCGCTGGTGCGCGGCTCGCTCGACGAGGAAAGCCTGATCGGCTCGACCGTGATGGACGGGCAGGCCGAGGTCTATACCGACTTCCGCTTGCACGGCGACGGCTTTGGCCGCGTCGTGCTGGTCGCGGCGAGCATGCACCCGCGGCGCTTGGGCCGCACGGTCCAACGGCTGCTCGAGGTCGAGACCTACCGCATGACGGCGTTGATGGGACTGCCGGCAGCACGCGAGGTGTCGGCGACGCTGGCCGACGCGGAACGCGACTTGGCGCAGATCGCCGGGCAGATCCGCAGTGCCGAGCAGGACCGCGAGCCCGAGCTGCTGCGTCAGCTGACGCAGCTGGCCGGGCGTGTCGAGAGCCTGTACGCGAGCACCCATGCGCGGTTTTCGGCCAGTGCCGCCTACTTCGAGCTGGTGCAGCGTCGCATCGATGAACTGCACGAGCACCGCCTGGCCGGTTTGCAGACCATCGGGGAATTCATGGACCGCCGGCTCGGCCCGGCGATGCAGACTTGTGCATGGGCCGCGCGGCGGCAGCAGCAGCTGTCCGAACGCATCTCGCGTACCAGCAATCTGTTGCGCACCCGTGTCGAGATCGAGCAGCAGCAAAGCAGCAAGGAGCTGCTCGACGCGATGAACAAGCGCCAGGAAGTGCAACTGCGTCTGCAGAGCGCCGTCGAAGGGCTGTCGGTGGCGGCCATCACCTACTACGGCGCCGGGCTGGTCGGCTATCTGGCCAAGGGCGGCAAGGAGGCGGGGCTGCTGCCGCTGTCGCCCGAGGTGCTGGTGGCCGGCTCGATTCCCCTCATCGCCCTCATGGTCTGGTCAGGATTGCGCAGACTGCACCAGATGGCGCACCGTGTCGCCGGGCGCGAAGTGCTGAATCCACACTGAACACCTGCACGCCCGCGGGCATGACCGGATAATCTTTCGCTCCTCCTACCCCGCGGCGGTTTTCGCCGCGGGCGCCCCGCGAAAGGCCGGTCATGAAGCCCTTCCTGTACGACTTTCCCTATGCGTCCAAGCGCCTGCCGCTGTTCGCACGCAACGTGGTGTCGACTTCGCACCCCGCGGCCGCCACTGCCGGCCTGCGCATGCTGCTCAAGGGCGGCAATGCGGTCGATGCGGCGATCGCTGCGGCAGCGGCGATGACGATCTACGAACCTGTCAGCAACGGCCTCGGCAGCGACGCCTTCTGCATCCTGTGGGATGGCCGGCAACTGCACGGGTTGAACGCTTCCGGCCGGGCGCCGCAGGCATGGACGCTCGACCACTTCCGGCGCAAGTACGGCGACGATGCGAAAACTCCGCCGAAGCGGGGCTGGGACGCGGTCACGGTGCCCGGCGCCGTCGGCGGCTGGGTCGCCTTGAGCGAGCGTTTCGGCAAGCTGCCTTTCGCCGATCTGATCGAGCCGGCGATCGAGGCAGCCGAACGCGGCTACGCGGTGCCATCGGTGGTGGCGCAGAAGTGGGCCGCGCCGGTCGATGAACTGCGCGACCTGCCCGGGTTTGCGCAGGCCTTCCTGCCTCACGGGCGTGCGCCGGAAGTCGGTGAGCTGTGGCAGTTCAAGGAGGCCGCGCGGACGTTGAAGCTGATTGCGCAGACGCGCGGCGAGGCGTATTACCGCGGAGAAGTCGCGGCCGCCGCCGAGCGATTTGCCAAGGAGCACGGCGGTGCGATGACAGCAGCCGACTTCGCGGCCTACACGCCCGAGTGGGTCGAGCCGATCGGCAAGACGTATCGCGGCTACACGCTGCACGAGATCCCGCCGAACGGGCAGGGCATCGCCGCACTGATCGCCCTGGGCATCCTCGACCAGTTCGACGTCTCGTCCATGCCGGTCGACAGTGCCGATTCGCAGCATCTGCAGATCGAGGCGATGAAGCTCGCCTTCGCCGATGCGTACCGCTACGTCGCCGATCCGGACGCGATGGATGTGACGCCCGGGCAGATGCTCGACGACGCGTATCTCGCCCGCCGAGCCCGGTTGATCGATCCGAAGCGCGCGCAGGACTTCCAGGCCGGCAACCCCGTCAAGGGCGGCACCATCTATCTCACCGCTGCCGACGAGAACGGCATGATGGTCAGTTTCATCCAGAGCAACTACACCGGCTTCGGTTCCGGCGTGGTCGTGCCGAGCTACGGCCTGTCGCTGCAGAACCGCGGCCACGCCTTCTCGCTGGATGCGAGCAGCCCCAACGTCGTCGCGCCGGGCAAGCGGCCGTTCCACACCATCATCCCGGCCTTCCTGACGAAAGACGGCCAACCGGTGATGAGCTTCGGCGTGATGGGCGCCAACATGCAGCCGCAAGGTCATGTGCAGACGCTGGTGCGCATGCTCGACTACGGGCAGAACCCGCAGACCGCCTGCGATGCACCGCGCTGGCGCTACAACTCGGGGCTGGAACTCAACGTCGAGGCCCACATGGACGAGGCCGTCGTGCGCGAGCTCGCCGAACGCGGCCACCGCCTGGAGGTGATCCAGGATTCGTACCAGGATTTCGGTGCGGGCCAGTTCATCTGGCGCCTCGGCGACCCGGCCGTGGAGGGCTACGTGGCCGCCAGCGATCCGCGGCGCGACGGCCAGGCGGTCGGCTTTTGAGCGCCGTTGCCACGCCCACGGTCGGCGACGGCGGCAAACCGCTCGCCAGCGGGCTGATGCTTGCACTGCTCGGCTCGATCGCGTTCTCGGGCAAGGCGATCATCGTCAAGCTCGCCTATCGCTACGGCGTCGACGCGGTCACGCTGATCATGTACCGCATGCTGTTCGCGCTGCCGATGTTCGCGCTCATCGCGTGGTGGGCCGGGCGCGGCAAGGCCCGCATGAGCGGGCGCGACTGGCTGGGCATCGTCGGCCTCGGCGTCAGTGGCTACTACCTCGCGAGCTTTCTCGACTTCATGGGGCTGCAGTACATCAGCGCCAGCCTCGAGCGGCTGATCCTGTATCTCAACCCGACGCTCGTGCTGGGCCTGAGCCTGCTGATGTTCAAGAAGAAGGTCGGCTGGCGGCAACTGGTCGCGATCGGCGTCAGCTACAGCGGCGTGCTGCTGGTGTTCGGCCAGGAGGTCGATTTCCAGGGCGCCAATGTGCTGCTGGGGGGCGTCCTGGTGTTCGCCAGCGCCGCGTCGTATGCGGTCTACCTGGTCTACAGCGGCGAACTGGTGCAGCGGCTCGGCTCGCTGCGCCTGGTCGGCTGGGCCAGCCTGGTGGCCTGCGCGCTGTGCATCGCCCAGTTCGCGTTGCTGCGCCCGCTGTCCGCGGCTGCCGTGGCGCCTGAAGTGATCTGGCTGTCGGTGTTGAACGCGACCGTGTGTACGGTGGCGCCGGTGTTGATGGTGATGCTCGCGATCGAGCGCATCGGCGCGACGATGGCTGCGCAGACCGGCATGGTCGGCCCGCTGTCGACGCTGATCATGGGCGTGCTCATCCTCGGCGAACCTTTCACGCCGTGGATCGCGGCCGGAACGCTGCTGGTGCTTGTCGGCATCTGGCTGCTGGCGAAATGGAAGCAATAGGAGACATCGAATGGACCTCGGGATCAAGGGCAAGTGGGCGCTGGTGTGTGCGTCGAGCAAGGGCCTCGGCAAGGGGTGTGCGCAGGCGCTGGTGCAAGAGGGCGTCAACGTGGTGATGACCGCACGCGGCACCGAGGCGCTGGAGGCCGCGGCCGCCGAACTGCGCGCGCTGGGGTTGGCAGAGGTGCGCAGCGTCGCCGGTGACATCACCACCGAAGCCGGCCGTGCTGCCGCGCTCGCCGCATGCCCGCAAGTCGACATCCTCATCAACAACGCCGGCGGCCCGCCGCCGGGCGACTTCCATCAGTGGACCCGCGAGGACTGGATCAAGGCGGTGGACGCCAACATGCTGACACCGATCGAGCTGATCAAGGCGACCGTCGACGGCATGATCGCGCGGCGCTTCGGCCGTATCGTCAACATCACGTCGAGTTCGGTGAAGGCCCCGATCGACGTGCTGGGTCTGTCCAACGGAGCGCGTTCGGGCTTGACCGGGTTCGTGGCCGGGGTGGCGCGCAAGACCGTCGTGCACAACGTGACGATCAACAACCTGCTGCCCGGGGCGTTCGACACCGATCGCATCCGCAAGACGCTCGAAGCCTCTGCGAAAGATCGCGGCGTGTCGATCGATGCGGCGCTGGAGGCGCGGGTGAAGGCGATTCCCGCCGGGCGGTTGGGGACGCCGGACGAGTTCGGGGCGGCGTGTGCGTTCCTGTGCAGCGCGCGGGCGAGCTATATCACGGGGCAGAACTGGTTGTTGGACGGGGGGGCGTATCCAGGGACGTTCTGAGCAGTACTTGCTTGCTGCTTGCTGCTTGAGGCGCCTTGTTCAATGGCGCTGCCGAGCCGGGAGTCCGCCCCGGCGGGCGGGTAACTTTGGTGCCCACTAACTTTGCTGCGCAAAGTAAGTGGACCCCCCTTCGGAACATCTGCTGGCTCAGAAGAAAGTCACCCAAGAAGAGAGCCTGAATGCAACACCATGCACTCTCACCGTTGAGCTTCTTCCCGTCGGCCCAGCGGGCGGTCGATCCTTGCCGAATGAGCTAGAACCACCTGCTCGTCCAACGCTACGGCTCCGCTGCGCGTGACCCTCGAGAATGTCAGGAACAGCCAGGGCGATGCGTAGCGAGCCCGAGCACGCTGGCGCCGTTCGTCTTGTCTTCGGTCCCGGTATTCGGTCCGCTTCGGACCGAAACAACAGGTGTGCGGCTCATCGAGCCGGCACAGCATTCACAGGCCGCCCGCCGGACCGCCTTCAAGAAGCTCAACGGTCAGAGTGCATGGTGTTCTTCTTCAGGCGCTTTGCTTTGGTGACTTTCATTTGGGCCAGCCAAATGAAAGTTACCCGCCTGCCGGGGCGGACTCCCGGCGCGGCAGCGCAATGTGCGACATCTTGACAAGAAGCAAGACAGGCAACCGCCCGCCGGGTGGCGGACTCGCGGCGCGGCAGCGCAATGCCCCGCGCCGGATCAGGCGCGCCCGCCCCAAGCTACCGCCTCGAAGAGACCACAATCCCCGCCACGATCAACCCGAACGCCACCGCATGAAACCAGGCCGGCGCTTCACCCAGCAGCGCCGCCGACAGCACCGCCGCGAACACCGGCGTCAGGTTGCTGAAGAACGCAGCGATCGCCGGCCCGACCGAGGCGACTCCGATGCCCCAGCACCGGTAAGCCACGAGCGACGCGCCGATCGCGATGTACACCAAGGCCCCCAGGACTGGCCAGCTCAGCGGCACAGCCACTTCCCGCACCGACGATTCCGCCCCGGCGGCGAGACTGGACCACAGGAGCCCGAAGGTGATCTGCGCCAGCAGGAACTCCGCCCAGTGCCATTCCCGGGCCGACGCGTCGCCCGGCCTCGCCAGCATCCAGCTGTACCCGGCCCACAGCAACACCGCGACCAGCATGTACAGGTCACCGGTCACCAGACGCACCTGCATCAAGGTGTCCCAGCTGCCGCGCGAGATGACGAACAGCACGCCGACCAGCGACAGTGCCGCGCCGAGGATCTGCGATGCACGGGGCCGCTCGCCGTACACGAACGCGCCCACGCCCAGCATCCACACGGGCATGCTGGCGGCGATCAAGGTCACGTTGATCGGCGTGGACGTCTGCAGCGCCAGATACTGCAGCGAGTTGTAGCTGCCCACGCCCAGCAGTCCCAACAAGGCGAAGCGCCGCCAGCGCTGCCACAACGGGCTGCCACGGCGCAGCACGCGCCAGCCGAGCGGCAGCAGGATCAAGGCAGCCAGCAGCCAGCGCAGCAAGTTCAGTGTCAGTGGCGCAACGGTGCCCACCATCAGGCGGCCGACGACCGCATTGCCGGCCCAGAGCAGCGGCGGCAGGGTCAGGAGCAGGGCGGTCTTGGGAGTGATGCGGGTCATGCACGGGGACGTCAGGGGCCCGGCATGTTAGCTCCGCAATTCCAGCATTGCTCGAACGGCCCCTCTATCAGCTCCTTGCAAGCTTGGCAGACCCAGCGCCGCTCGAGCGGGTGCTGCAATTCGTGCAGCATGCGCCGCGCGTCGTGCAGCCTGTGCTCGTCCGTGATCCATACCTCGGGCAGGCTCTGGTCGGGAGGGATTTCACCGGCGATGCCGCTCGCGTACATGCGCTGCACGCAGGCTTCGATGCCGACGCTGGTGAGCCAGTCGGCCCACAATGTCGCGATCGCGATATTGGGCGCTTGCGTCAGTTTCAGCATGGAGCGATGCTACTGCGGCGGCGCTATCGCGGCACGATACGCGTGCCAGGACGCATGCCGCAGCACCGGCCCGATCACCCGCAAACCGAGGCAGCCCGGCAGCAGCGCGAGCCCCGCGAGCAACGTACTCAGTGCGCCCCAGCACAGCATCACCAGCGGTTGCATCAGCACCAGCCGCAGGCTGGCGAGTGCAGCGGTGATGGCGTCGACCTGCCGGTCGAGGATCATCGGGGAGGCACGGCCCCACAGCATCTCGACGATGAGCAACACGCAGCCCAAGACGGCCATCGTGCCCAAACTTTTCTCCCACGCCAACAGCGAGCTGTCCAGGTCGGGGCCGTCGGCGGCAGCGTCTGCAGCGGAAGGCCGAGCAGGGAGACGGATGGCGTTTCCCGGCCTCGGTCGGTGGGCGGATGCTCTGCGTCCAGGGTGAGCCAGCCTGGGAGAAAACCGCGCCGCAGCGAAGACCGGAGAACACCCACCGCTTCCTTGCCCCATATCAAGTCGCCTTGCCCAGCAGGCTTTCCCAGGGCGGCGTATGGTATTGCCTGTTTTCATCCTCGTGAGGAGCCGTTCGATGTCCATTGCCATCCAGATCCGCCGCACCGGCGGACCCGAAGTGATCGAGGTGGCCGAGGTCCGGGTCGGTGACCCGGGCGCCGGCGAGATTCGCATCCGCCACCAGGCCTGCGGCATCAATTTCATCGACGTCTACCATCGCAATGGCCTGTACGCGCTGCCCCTGCCCCTGACTTTGGGCATGGAAGGCGCGGGCGTCGTCGAGGCCGTGGGCGAGGGCGTCACGCACCTGAAGCCAGGCGACCGCGCCGCGTATGCCAGCCAGCCGCCCGGTGCGTACAGCGAGGTGCGCGTGATGCCGGCCAAATGTGTCGTGAAGCTGCCCGATGCGATCAGCTTCGAGGAAGGCGCCGCGATGATGCTCAAGGGCCTGACCGTGCAATATTTGCTGCGCAAGACCCAGCCACAAGGGGGGCTGCAGCCCGGCGACTTCATCCTTTTCCATGCGGCCGCCGGCGGCGTGGGCCTGATCGCCTGCCAGTGGGCCCGCGCGATGGGCGTGCAGTTGATCGGCACCGCAGGTTCGGACGAGAAATGCGCGCTGGCGTTGGAGCATGGGGCATCCCATGTCATCAACTACCAGCGCGAGAACTTCGTCGAGCGGGTCAAGCAGATCACCGGCGGGCGTGGCGTGAAGGCGGTGTACGACGCGGTCGGCAAGGACACCTGGGACGGGTCGCTCGACTGCCTGCAGCCGTTCGGCTTGATGGCGAGCTACGGCAACGCGTCGGGGCCGGTGGCGCCCGTTGCGCTGGCGACCCTGGGAGCGAAGGGATCCCTGTACGTGACGCGGCCGACCATCTTCACGCACATTGCCACTAGGGAGGCGACCCAGGCCATGGCGGACGACCTGTTCGGGATGGTGACCAGCGGAAAGGTGAAGATACGCGTGGACCAGCGGTACGCCCTGAAGGATGCGGCCCAGGCGCATGTCGACCTGGAGAGTCGGCGCACCACCGGATCGAGCGTGCTGGTGCCCTGAGCGGCGCGGCCTCGGTTTGCTTCTCGCAGACGCAAGCCTTCCGCGGCGGTGAGAAGCCCTCACCTTTCTTCGCCGAGTACCCCCGCCAATGCCTGCGCCAGCGTCTCCACCTGCACCGGCTTCGCCACATAGCCGTCCATGCCCGCTGCCAGGCACCGCTCGCGATCCCCCTCCATCGCATAGGCGGTCATCGCCACGATGGGGGTGCGGGGCAACGCGCTCTCGCGCTCGTGGCGACGAATCTCTCCCGTCGCCTCGAATCCCCCCATGATGGGCATCTGCACATCCATCAACACTGCATCGAAGCGCTCGGCCCGCAGCCGCTCGACCGCATCGGCCCCATGGGCAACCACTTCGCAGTGCATCCCCAGCGTGCCGAGCATCGCCACCGCCAGCGTCTGGTTGATCGGGTTGTCTTCGGCCAGCAGCACGCGCCTGCCCTGCAACCGAGGCCAGATGCGCGGCCGCGCTGCGGGCGACCCGGGCGTGCCTTCAGACGCCGCCACGACCTGGCAGCGCACGGTGCAGCGGAAGGTGGTGCCATAGCCGGGAGCGCTGTGCACCGACACCTCCCCGCCCATCAGGTCGACGAGACGCCGCACGATCGCCAGACCCAGCCCCGTGCCGCCATGGCGTCGCGTCAGACTGTTGTCGGCTTGCATGAAGGGCTCGAAGACTGTGGCCTGTTCCTGAGGCGTCATGCCGATGCCGGTATCGCTGATCACGAACTCCAGCATCACGTCGCCGTCGGGCAAGGGGCGCGCGCCGGTGGCGACGCGCACTTCGCCGACGGTCGTGAACTTCAGGCCGTTGCTGAGCAGGTTGGTCAGCACCTGCCGGATACGACCCGGGTCGCCCACGGCAGCGGTCGGCACGTCGGCCCCGAACTCGGCACACAGCGACAGGTTCTTCTGGCGTGCCTGCGCCTGGAAGAAATGCAGCACCTCGTCGACCAGCGCACGCACGCGGAAAGGAGTGCGCTCGAGCACCAGCTTGTCCGCCTCGATCTTCGAGAAGTCGAGCACGTCGTTGATGATCGCGAGCAGCGAGCGCGCCGAGCTGTGCGCCAGCTCGAGGAACTCTCGCTGGCGACCCGTCAGCGGTGTGTTGAGCACCAGCTCGGTCATGCCCAGCACACCATTCATCGGCGTGCGGATCTCGTGGCTCATGTTGGCCAGGAAGCTGCTTTTCGCCCGGTTCGCGGCCTCGGCGGCATTGCGGGCCTGTTCCAATGCACGCTGCACGTCCTTCAGGTCGGAGATGTCGCGGGCGTTGACCTGTACCGCGCGCTCGCCGCTGACCGGGTCCCAGACCGGCCGAACGTCGAAGCCGTGCCAGCGGCGGCCCTGCCGCGTCTGCAGCTCTGCTTCGCCGGCGTACGCCTGTCCTGATCGCACGTGACGCAGCACCTCGTCGGCCACCCCAGGATCTGCGAACAGGGCGCGCAACTCATCGTGCGGGCTGCTGCCGCTCAGGGGGCCGAACGATTGCAGCGCCGCGGGGTTGCGCATCAGCACTTCGCCGTCCGGAAGCCGGTGCAACGCCACCTTGACGGCCATGTGTTTCATGGCCTCGACGCCGCGCAGCACGACCGGGTCGACGTCGGTGTGCACATGAACCGCGGCGAAAAGGATGGCTGGCCGGCCGTCGTCCAGCGCGATGCCGCGGCTTTGCAAGTCCACCGTCACCGGTTGACCCTTCGGATACAGCGTCCACTGCTCGTGCGTCGTGCGGCCCTCTTGGTGCGCCTGCGTCACGAGGTGCAGACGCATGGCGGTGGACTCGCTCATGTCGGAGAAGTCCCGGGCGCTCAGTTCAACGCTGGAAGGGGCCTGCCAGAAAGCGACGCCCGCCGGGTTGGCCCAGGGGACGCGGCAGTGCTCGAGGTCGAAGACCCACAGCGGCACCTCCAGCCACGCGAGGTGGTCGAGTGCCGAAAAAGGCAGCAGCGCGGTCATGAGTTCCTCTGGGCGCTGTGCGCCTGTCCCTCCAGGAGGGACGTCGCGCCTTCGGGCGGCCGGGCGGCGCAGATGGGAACACCCTGGGCGCTGCGCGCCTGTCCCTCCAGGAGGGACGTCGCGCCTTCGGGCGGCCGGGCGGCGCTCATGCCGGCACCGACCGATCGCACCTGCATCTCTGCGCCGCTTGCCGGGGCGCCCGTCGAAGCGCAAAGCGCTCCCGTCTGCTGTCTCGCACGATGCTCCCCTCTCTGTGGGTCGGCGCATTGTCGTTGCATTGCGCCGAGGCGGTCAACGCCGGGGAACAATGCCCATGTCAGCGCCCGCGCCGCACCCTGAGCAGCTCGTCGAGGATCATCAGTGCGGCGCCTGCGGTAATGGCGCTGTCGGCGATGTTGAAGGCCGGGAAGTGCCGGCCGCTGAGATGGAAATCCAGGAAGTCCACCACATAGCCGTGCAGCGCCCGGTCGATCACGTTGCCGAGTGCGCCGCCGAGGATCAGCGACAGCGCCCAGGCGAACAGCCGCTGCCCGCCATGGCGCTTGAGCATGACGACGATGAAGATCGCCGCCGCCAGGCCCAGGCCAATGAAGAACCAGCGCTGCCAGCCCGACGCCCCAGCCAGGAAGGAGAACGCGGCGCCGGTGTTGTGGACCCGCACGATATTGAAGAAAGGCGTGACCGGCGTGCCCTGCCCCAGCTGGTAATAGCCGAGGATCAGCGTCTTCGTGAACTGGTCGAGCAGGATCACCGCCAGCGCGATGCCGAGCCAGGGCCACAGGCTGGCCGAGCCTTTTGCGTCTGCCATCAGGCCGCCTTCCGGTTTTCACCGGTGCCGTACAGGTTGCTGGTGCAGCGGCTGCAGATGGTCGGGTGCGCAGCGTCATGGCCGACGTCGTCGCGGTAGTGCCAGCAGCGCTCGCACTTCGGCGCGGTGGCCGGCGTCACGGTGACCTTCAATTCGTCACCGGGCACCACCTCGACGGCGGACGTGATGAACACGAATTTCAGGTCTTCGCCCAGGCTTTGCATCACCCGCCGGTCGTCTTCGTTCGCGGCAATCGTCACGTTGGCCTGCAGCGATGCACCCACCTTGCCTTCGGCCCGCAGGGCCTCGATCTCCTTGTTCACGACGGCCCGGATGTCCAGCAGCCGCGACCACTTCAATTGCACTGCCTCGTCGTTGCCGGCGAAGCTCCAGTAGGTCTCGACGAAGATCGACGGAGACTGCCCCGGGGCGAACACCTTCCACGCTTCCTCGGCGGTGAAGCTGAGGAACGGAGCCATCCAGCGCAGCATCGCGTGCGTCAGCTGCCACAGCGCGGTTTGCGCCGAGCGGCGCGCGAGCGACTTCGGCGCGGTGGTGTACAGGCGGTCCTTCAGCACGTCGAGGTAGAACGCACCCAGGTCCTCCGAGCAATACACCTGCAGCTTGGCGACCACCGGGTGAAACTCGTAGACCTCGTAGTGCGCCAGGATCTCGGTTTGCAGTGCCGAGGCACGGGCCAGCGCGTAGCGGTCGATCTCCAGCAATTGGTCGAACGGCACCATGTCGGCGGCCGGGTCGAAGTCGCTGGTGTTCGCCAGCAGGAAGCGCAGCGTGTTGCGGATGCGGCGGTACGCGTCCACCACGCGGGCCAGGATCTTGTCGTCGATGCCCAGGTCGCCCGAGTAATCGGTGCTGGCCACCCACAGGCGGATGATCTCGGCGCCCAGCTTGTCGCTCACCTCTTGCGGCACGACGGTGTTGCCGAGCGACTTGCTCTGTTTGCGGCCCTGGCCGTCGACCGTGAAGCCGTGCGTCAGCAGGCCCTTGTAGGGCGCCCGGTCGTACATCGCGCAGGCCGTCAGCAGTGACGAGTGGAACCAGCCGCGGTGCTGGTCATGCCCTTCGAGGTACAGGTCGGCCGGCCATGCGGACTGCTCGGCATGGCTGCGCTTCAACACGTGGAAATGCGTCGTGCCCGAGTCGAACCAGACGTCGAGGATGTCAGTGCTCTTGGCGTAGTGCTCGGCCTCGTCGCCTAGCCACTCGCGCGGATCGAGCTTGGACCAGGCCTCGACACCGCCTTGCTCGACGAGCTGCGCGGCCCGCTCGATCAGGTTCATCGTGTCCGGGTGCAGCTCGCCGGTGGCCTTGTGCAGGAAGAAGGGCAACGGTACGCCCCAGTTGCGCTGGCGCGAGATGCACCAGTCGGGCCGGCCGGCGATCATGTCGCGCAGGCGGGCCTTGCCGTTCTCCGGGTAGAAGCTGGTCTGCTCGATCGCGTCCAGCGCGAGCTGGCGCAGCGTCTTCGAGGCCTTGTCGGCGGTGAACACGCCGTCGCCCTCGTCCATGCGCACGAACCACTGCGCGGCGGCGCGGTAGACCACCGGCGTCTTGTGGCGCCAGCAGTGGGGGTAGCTGTGCACCAGGTTGGAGGTGGCGAACAGCCGGCCGGCCTCGCGCATCGTCTCGATGATCTGCGGCCCGGCCTTCCAGATGTTCAGCCCACCGAACAGCGGCAGGCTGTCGACGTAGGCGCCGTGGCCCTGCACCGGGTTCAGGATGTCGTCGTACTTCAGCCCGTGCGCGACGCAGGAGTTGAAGTCGTCGACGCCGTAGGCCGGCGCCGAGTGCACGATACCGGTGCCGTCTTCCGCCGTGGCGTAGTCGGCCAGGTAGACCGGTGCCAGGCGGTCGTAGCCTGGGTGCACGTGCGCCAGCGGGTGGTGGAAATGGATGCGGTCGAGCGAGGCCCCCTTTGTCGTCGCGACGACCCGCCCTTGCAGGCCGTAGCGCTCCAGGCACTTTTCGACCAGCGCCGAGGCCAGCAGCAGCAGGCCGCGCTCGGTGTCGACCAGTGCGTATTCCAGCTCGGGGTTCAGGTTGAGCGCCTGGTTGGCGGGCAGCGTCCACGGGGTGGTGGTCCAGATGACGACGAAGGCGTCCTTGCCCAGCTTGGGCAAATCGAAGGCGGCGGCCAGCTTGCCCGGTTCGGCGCACAGGAAGCCGACGTCCAGCGTCTGCGACTTCTTGTCGGCGTACTCGATCTCGAACTCGGCCAACGAAGAACCGCAGTCGAAGCACCAGTACACCGGCTTCAGACCGCGATAGACGAAGCCACGCTCGATGATGCGTTTCAGCGCGCGGATCTCGTCGGCCTCGTTGCCGAAGTCCATCGTGCGGTAGGGCCGGTCCCAGTCGCCCAGCACGCCCAGGCGCTTGAAATCGGCGCGCTGCTGGTCGATCTGCTCGGTGGCGTAGGCACGGCTCTTGGCCTGCACCTCGTCGCGGCTCAATTTGCGGCCGTAGGTCTTCTCGATCTGATTCTCGATCGGCAGGCCGTGGCAGTCCCAGCCGGGCACGTAGACCGCGTCGAAGCCGGCCAGCTGCCGCGCCTTGACGATCATGTCCTTCAGCACCTTGTTGACGGCGTGGCCGATGTGGATCTTGCCGTTGGCATACGGCGGGCCGTCGTGCAGCACGAACTTCGGTGCGCCGCAACGGGCGTCGCGCAACTGCTTGTAGACACCTTGCTCGTCCCATTCCTTGACCCAGCCCGGTTCGCGCTTGGGCAGGTCGCCGCGCATCGGAAAGGGCGTGTCGGGCAGATTCAGCGTCGATCGGTAGTCGGGGGTGTCGCTCATGGTCTTGGGGCACGCAGCGCGTGCCATGTCGGGTGGGAACGGGCCATGAAGGGGGGTGTGCGCAGGCCCGGGCTCGCAGCAGAGGGGCGAGCTTTAAATTCGGTCGCGGGTGGTCTGGCGGCGCGTTTGCTGGTGCAGCGACGCGAAGTAGCTGCGCGCGTCGGCCGCGTCCTGGCGGATCGCGTCCGTCAGAGCATCGAGCCCGTCGTAGCGGGCTTCGTCGCGCAGTTTATGAAGCAGTTCCACGCGGGCGATTTTACCGTAGCCCCCCTCGAGGCCCAGTCCGGCCGGCCAATCGAGGCAGTTGACCTCCAGCAGCACGCGCCCGGTGTCTTCCACCGTGGGGCGCAGGCCCAGGCTGGCGACGCCCTGCAGCGGCTCGGTCGTCAGCCCGTGCACCTGCACCACGAAGATGCCCATCGCGGCCGCGCGGCGGTGATGGAAACGCAGGTTCAGCGTGCGAAAACCCAGCTCGCGGCCCAGCTTGCGACCATGGATCACGTGCCCGCTGATGCTGTAGGGCCGCCCGAGCAGGCCGGCGGCGCGCTCCATGTCGCCCAAGGCCAGCGCTTCGCGCACGGCCGAGCTGGACACGCGCAGCCCGTGCACCTCGTAGCTGTTCATGCGGGCGACATCGAAGCCGAGCCGGTCGCCGGCCGCGTCGAGCATCGAATAGTCGCCGGCGCGACGGGCTCCGAAGCGGAAGTCGTCCCCGACCAGCACGTACTTCGCGCCGAGGCCGTCGACCAGCACCTGCTGGATGAATTCGTCCGGCGACAGCCGCGACAGCCGCTGGTCGAAACGCAGCACCACCACCTGGTCGATGCCGCAGCGCTCCAGCTCGGTCAGCTTGTCGCGCAAGGTGGCGATGCGCGCCGGAGCGAGGTCCGGCTTGCCGGCCTGCAGCGCGAAGAAGTCGCGCGGGTGCGGCTCGAAGGTCAGCACGCAGCTCGGCAGGCCGCGGTGCTCGGACTCGCTCTTGAGCAGCGCCAGCATCGCCTGGTGACCACGGTGGACGCCGTCGAAATTGCCGATGGTCAGGGCGCAGGCGGGCGCAAGCGCCGCATGGTGGAAGCCGCGGAAGACGTGCATGGCGGGATTATCCCGGCGTTGCCCCGAGGATGTCTTGCGGCCCCTGCAGCCAGCGCCACTGGCCCGGGCCCATGTTGGCGGGCAGCTCCAGCGCGCCGAAGCGGCTGCGGTGCAGGCGTTCGACCTGGTTGCCGACCGCGGCCACCATGCGCTTGACCTGGTGGTACTTGCCTTCGGTCAGGGTCAGGTGCAGTGCACGTTCGCCGGCCGCTTCGCACGCAGCGGCGCGCACCGGCTTGGGGTCGTCGCGCAGCGTCACGCCGGCCAGCAGCGCATCGATCTGTTTCGGCGTCACCGGCTCGGCCGTGGTCACCTCGTAGACTTTGGGCACGTGCTTCTTCGGCGAGGTGAGCCGGTGGATCAATGCGCCGTCGTCGGTCAGGATCAGCAGGCCGGTGGTGTCCTGATCGAGCCGGCCGACGGCCTGCACGTCGCGCCGGCGCAGCGGCGGCGGCAGCAGCGTGTAGATGCTCGGCCAGGCCGAGGGCTTCTGCGAGCATTCGTAGCCGGCCGGCTTGTGCAGCAGCAGGTAGACGCGCTCATGGTACGGCCACTCGCGACCCTCGACGGTGTAGACCAGGCCGTGCGGGTCGATCTCGGCATCGGGGTCGTCGATCACCCGGCCGGCGATGGCGACGAACCCGGCGAGGATCAGCCCCTCGCACTCGCGGCGGGTACCGAAACCTTGGGAGAACAGCAGTTGGGCGAGGCGCATCGGGTGGGGCGGAAAAACACGAAAGCCGCCCTCGGGCGGCTCGGGGTGGGGCGAGTCTACTGCGGCCCGGTCAGGCAAACACGCCGGCCGTGTCCTGCATGCGCGCCGACACCTCCGCCAGGTGGTGCATCGTGTCGCCGAAGCTCATTTCCAGGCAGCTCAGGCGCTTGAAGTAGTGCCCGGCAATGTACTCGTCGGTCACGCCGATGCCGCCGTGCAGCTGGATGGACTGCTGGCCGACGAAGCGCATCGACTGGCCCAATTGCACTTTGGCCTGCGACAGGGCACGGCGGCGCTGCGCGGGGTCGTCGCGCAGCTTCAGCGTCGCGAAGTAGCTCATCGAGCGCGCCAGCTCCAACTGCATCTTCATGTCGGCGACGCGGTGGCGCAGCGCCTGGAAGGTGCCGATCGGCACGCCGAACTGCTTGCGGGTGTTGAGGTAGTCGACGGTGACGGCGAACAGCGCGTCCATCGCGCCGACGGCTTCGGCGCAGCCGGCGGCGATGGCGATGTCGGCAGCTTCCTCGAGCACGAAGTGGCCGTCCTCGGGGCCGACGAGCAGGGTGGCGGGCGCGTTGTCGAAGTCGACCTCGGCCGCTCGCGCGCCGTCCTGCGTCGGGTAGCCGCGGGTCGACACGCCGCTGGCCGAGCGTTCGACCAGCAGCAGCGCGATGCCGCGGGTGTCGTCGACCTTGCCGGATACGCGTGCCGGCACGATGTAGGCGTCGGCCCGGTCCCCGACCGGCACCACGCTCTTCGAGCCGCTGACGCGCCACTGCCCGCCTTGTTCCTTGGCGCTGGCGGTCACGTGGCGCAGCACGTAGCGTGCGTCGCGTTCCTGGTGGGCCAGCACGACCAGCGCTTCGCCGGCAGCCAGCTTCGGCAGCCACGCCTGCTGCACGGCCTGCGGCGCGTGCTGCGACAGCACGCCGGCGGCCACGAGCGCCACCGCCGCATACGGCTCGACGACGATGCCGCGGCCCAGCTCCTCCATCACCACCATCGCCTCGACAGGGCCGAAGCCCATGCCGCCCTGCGCTTCCGGCACGGCCAGGCCCATCAGCCCCAGCTCCGCCATCTCGGCCCAGGCCTCGCGCGAGTACCCGCCGGACTTCACGGTGCGGCGACGGCGCTCGAAGTCGTAGCCCTTGGCGACCCACTTCCTGACGGCGTCGCGCAGTTGTTCCTGTTCGTCGGTGAAATCGAAATCCATGCTCAGACTCCCAGCGTCATCTGCGCGACGATGTTGCGCTGCACTTCGTTGCTGCCGCCGTAGATGGTGGTCTTGCGGACGTTGAAATACGTGCCGGCCAGCGGCGCACAGTGCATCGCCCCGACGTAGTCGCCCTGCCAGCCGGCTTCCATCGCTTCATGGATGAAGGGCAGCGAGTAGGGACCGCAGGCCAGCATCATCAGCTCGGTGTAGCGCTGCTGGATCTCCGAGCCGCGGATCTTCAGCAAAGCGGCGACATCCAGCGCCTGCTTGCCGCCGCGCTCGGCGCTCAGCACGCGCAGCACCATCATCTCGAGCGCCACGATGTCGACTTCCAGCTGCGCGATCTGGTCGCGAAAGCGCACGTCGTCCATCAAGGAGCGCCCGCCCGACTTCTCGGCCTTGGTGATGCGCTTGAGGCGCTCCAGTTCGCGCTTCGCACGGTTCACGTCGGCGATGTTGGTGCGCTCGTGCGCAAGCAGGTACTTGGCGTAGGTCCAGCCCTTGTTCTCTTCACCGACCAGGTTCTCGGCCGGCACCTCGACGTTGTCGAAGAACACCTCGTTGACCTCGTGTTCGCCGTCCAGTGTGATGATGGGCCGCACTGTGATGCCGGGCGATTTCATGTCGATCAGGAGGAAGGAGATGCCGGTCTGGGGCTTGCCTTCGTTCGAGGTGCGCACCAGGCAGAAAATCCAGTCGCCGTACTGGCCCAGCGTGGTCCAGGTCTTCTGGCCGTTGACGACGTATTTGTCGCCGCGGCGTTCGGCGCGGGTCTTGACCGAAGCGAGGTCCGAGCCCGAGCCGGGTTCGCTGTAACCCTGGCTCCACCAGACGTCGCCGCTCATGATCCCGGGCAGGAAGCGCTTTTGCTGCTCGGGCGAGCCGAAGGCCATGATCACCGGCGCCACCATCACCGGGCCGAAGGGTATGACCCGTGGCGCGCCGGCGAGGGCGCATTCTTCCTCGAACAGGTGCCGCTGCACGGCGTTCCAGCCGGGCCCACCGAATTCCTTCGGCCAGGCCCAACCGTGCCAGCCCTGTCTGCCGAGTGTCCGGGCCCAGCGCTGCATGTCCTCTTTGCTCAGACGCAGCGCGTTGTGCACCTTGTGACTGATGTCCTGCGGCAGGTTCGCGCGTACCCAGGCCCGGATCTCGGCCCGGAACGCCTGTTCCTCGGGCGTGAAATTCAAATCCATCAACGGTCTCCTTGCGCGATGCGGGCTGCAGCCGCACCACCATGTGAGACCAGTTTACGCACGATCGTTCGAAAACGAGTGTCTCAGCGGCGACATCAGGGTTGTCACCGGGAGCCTTGGACGCGCGTTTTTTGAAGGAAGCCAGTGGGCGCAGCCCGGCCGGGGGCCGCTCAGAACCGCTTGTCGAGCGTGAGCTGGTCGTTCTCGCGCTTCATCTGGAAGCGGTTGAGAAAGCTGTTGCCGAGCAGGATGAAGGGCATCTCGCGTGCGGCGACGACACCCTGGACGTTGTAGATTTCGACGTTGCCGACCCGCACCGAATTCAGCATCACCGCATAGCCCTGGACCACGCCGTTGGCGGTGTTCAGCTGCACCGGGCGGCCAGCCTTGTAATTCAGGCCGATGCGTTCGGCGTCGGCCACGGCCATAGAGACCGAGGTGGCGCCGGTGTCGACCAGGAAGCGCACCGTGCGGCCGTTGATCTGCCCATCGGTGACGAAGTGGCCGCCCGAGCCGGCCGAGAGCACGATCTGCGAGCCGGCGGAACTGCCGCCAGAGCCGCCGACGCGCACCTGCGAGCCGCCGAGCACCAGCGTCTGGCGCTGCCCGCCCACTTCGACGACCGCTTGACCACCCGACATGCTGACCAGCCGCACCCCCTCGACGGTGGCACCGACGCCGACCGTGCGTGGCGTGCCGTTGATCATCAGCAAAGCCTTGTTGCCCAGGCTGCCGGTGAAGGAGACGTCGCCGGCCATCGCAGACACGCCGGCAAGGGCCATCAGGACGACGATCGCCGTTCGCAACGCTTTCATGACATCCCCCTCCGGCCCGCGCGGGCGCTGGTCAGCGTCAATCGCGGAAATTGTTGAACGACAGCGGCACGTCCGTCACGTCCTTGCGCAACAGTGCGATCGCGGCCTGCAGGTCGTCCCGCTTGGCGCCGCTGATGCGTACCGCGTCGCCCTGTATGGCGGCCTGGACCTTCATCTTGCTGTCCTTGATGAGCTTCTGGATCTTCTTGGCCAGCTCGGTCTCGATGCCGGCCTTGACCGTGACGACCTGCTTGACCTTGTCGCCGCCGATCTTTTCGATCTTGGCGGTCAGGTCGAGAAAACGCACGTCGACCTGACGCTTGGTCATCTTGGCGGTCAGGATATCGCGCACCTGGCCGAGCTGGAAATCGCTGTCGGCGTAAAGCGTGAGTTCCTTGTCCTTTTGCTCGATGCGTGAGCCCGAGCCCTTGAAGTCGAAGCGCGTGCCGATTTCCTTGTTGCTCTGGTCGACGGCGTTGCGGACCTCGACGAGGTTGGGTTCGAGTACGGTATCGAAGCTGGGCATAAGGCGGGGGAAGGTTCGTCCAAGGGGAATCGGCGAAAATTCTGCCATGCAAATCGAGACGGGCGTGAGCCTGAAACCCTACAACACCTTCGGCCTGCCAGCGATGGCGCAGACGCTGGTGCGTATCACCAGCGATGCCGACGTGCGCCGGGTGCTCGACCACCCCGAACTCGGCCGCACGCCGAAGTTCGTGCTGGGGGGCGGCAGCAACATCGTGCTGACGCGCGACGTGGCGCAGGTGGTGCTGAAGGTTGAGGTGCAGGGGCGGCGGCTGGTCGAGGCGCGTGACGACGCGTGGATCGTCGAGGCGGGCGCTGGCGAGACCTGGCCCGACTTCGTCGCCTGGACCATCGAGCAGGGGCTGCCGGGGCTGGAAAATCTGGCGCTGATCCCCGGAACGGTGGGCGCCGCGCCGGTGCAGAACATCGGCGCTTATGGCGTCGAGCTGAAGGACCGCTGTCATGCCGTCGACGTGGTCGACCTGGTCACCGGCCGCAGCGTGACGCTGGACGCGTCGCTGTGCCGCTTCGGCTACCGCGACAGCATCTTCAAGCAGGGGCTGGCCGGCAAGAGCCTGATCACCCGCGTGCGTTTTCGGCTGCCCAAGCCGTGGCAGCCCGTGCTCGGCTACCTCGACCTCGAGCGGAAGATTGCCGAGACCGGCATCGCCGCGCCGACCGCGGCCCAAGTCCACGACTGGGTCTGCTCGATCCGCCGCGCGAAGCTGCCCGACCCGTTGGTGATCGGCAACGCCGGCAGCTTCTTCAAGAACCCGGTGGTCACCGAAGACCAGTGCCGCGACATCATCGGCCGCGACCCCGAGATCGTGCACTACCCGATGCCGGACGGCAGTTTCAAGCTGGCGGCCGGCTGGCTGATCGACGCCTGCGGCTGGAAGGGCAAGAGCATCGGCCGCGCAGGGGTCTACGAGAAGCAGGCATTGGTGCTGGTCAATCGAGGCGGTGCGATCGGCGCCGAGGTCGTCACGCTGGCGCGCGCGATCCAGGAGAGCGTCTACGGGCGCTTCGGCATCCGGCTGGAACCCGAACCGGTCGTCGTCTGAACAGGCCCTAGTTCAAACTAGGGAACGTACCCTGTTCTAGGGACAGTCAACAGGCCGCTGCGCCTCTACGATGCGCCCCCTAAGGAGTACCGGTCATCCCGGCAGCATGGTCGGCCCGCGAACGGCAGGCCGCCGGGGACGCCGATCAGCAGGAGCGTGGAATGAAAGCAGCATCGACCTTGATGGCGCCCGTGGCGGCGCTGGCCCTCGCCGGGTGCATGGCGACCAACCCGACGATGGGGCACAGCGGCGCCAAGACGGCGGCGACCGGCGCAACAGCCGGCTCGACGGCCGAGAACGCCAACCCGGCCATGGAGCGATGCACCGAAAGCCTCGGCACCGTCGCGCTGGTCGAGGACCAGGGCTCGTCCTGGTACCAGGAGGCGCGCACCCACCGCCTGCAATCGACCATCCCGGTGCTGCGCATGCTGGTGCAGCAGTCGAACTGCTTTGTCGTCGTCGAGCGCGGCACGGCGATGCGCAACATGCGCCAGGAGCGCAACCTGCAGGACAGCGGCGAGCTGCGCCAGGGCAGCAATTTCGGCAAGGGCCAGATGGTCGGCGCCGACTACACGATGAGCCCCAGCATCACCTTCAGCCAGAAGGACACCGGCGGGCTGGGCGCACTGATCGGCGGCAAGGTCGGCAGCGTGACGGCCGCGCTCGGCGGGCAGATGAAGTTCAACGATGCGTCGACCGTGCTGACGCTGATCGACAACCGCTCGGGCGTGCAGCTCGCCGCTGCCGAGGGCAGCGCGCGCAACACCGACTTCGGCTTGCTGGCCGGCGTGCTGAACGGTGGTGCAGGGGGTGTCGGCGGTTACGGCAACACGCCGCAGGGCAAGGTCGTGATCGCGGCGTTCGCGGATTCGTACAACCAGATGGTGCGGGCCGTGCGCAACTACCGCGCCCAGGAAGTCAAGGGCGGTCTGGGCACCGGCGGGCGCCTGGGCGTGCAGGGTGCGACGCACGGGCGCTGAGGAGCCTCCCGGACGTCAAGCCAAGGGCCGCGCATCGCGGCCCTTTTTTGTGTCCCCCCTACCGGCTTCGCCGGCCCCCCGAGGGGGCGGTGCCAGCGGCCCGGCGGAGCCGGTTCCGCGGCACCACTCGATCAGGTCCGCTACTCCCACCCGCTTTCGCGCCTGTGTGGCGCTCGAATGACAGCGGTGCACTGAAGCCGCTCGCGGCAGCCACTGTTCGCGCACGGCTCGTGCCGGCCCAGCGAACACCGCGGATCCGGCTCCGCCGGTCCGCTGGTGTTGCCCCCTCGAAGGGGGCGGCCGCAGGCCGTAGGGGGTGGTCACCCAAAATGACAGATGTAGTGGTAGGGCGCGCCTTCGACCTTGATCTCGAAGCTGGAATTGCCGGGCACGTCGAACGACTGGCCGGTGCCGTAGCGTGTCCACTCGCTGTGGCCTGAGAGCTTGATCTGGCACTCGCCGGCGACGGTCTCCATCACTTCCGGGGTGCCAGTGTTGAAGGTCAGCGTGGCGGGCAGGATCACGCCCACGCTCTTGCGGCTGCCGTCCGGCAGCGTGACGGTGTGCGAGACACACTTGCCGTCGAAGTAGACGTTGGCCTGGGGGTGGACGGTAACGTTCGCGAGTTCGGTGGTCATGCGGTTTGGATCAATGGGTCATGCAGGCCGCGATGGTACCCGTGCGTGACCGCTCACCCGCGCCCCCCCCGAGTTCGGGGGCTGGTTCCCCTCCCCCGGGGGATACCCGCAGGCGTCTCATGCTGAAACACTCTCGCTTGCGCTGTCATCGCGGCCGAGGCACACCGGGTACCGGGGCCCGGCCGCCACACCGGGCAGCACGCCGACGTTCGGGGGCACCCGAGCCGGCGCCCCGGTTCCCCGGAAGCGGTCGAAGTTAGGGGCAGGTCCTGCTTGCAGGGCCTGCCAGGGAGGCGACCGTCTTCCGGGGGCCCCGCCATTGCAGGGCCCGAGCCATCCGGCCGGCGCGGCGGCGAAGAAACCGCCGCGCCGGCGCCTTCAGGCCGGCAGTGGACCCGTTCGGGGCAAAATACACGGTTTCGCGAACCGCCCGCCGGGTGCCTCGCTTCCCTTTCCGACCGTTCCCTCCCAGACATGGCAACCATCCTGCAGAACCTCCCCGTCGGCCAGAAGGTCGGCATTGCGTTTTCCGGCGGCCTGGACACCAGCGCCGCGCTCCACTGGATGCGCAAGAAGGGTGCGATTCCCTACGCCTACACGGCCAACCTGGGCCAGCCGGACGAACCCGACTACGAAGACATCCCGCGTCGGGCACTGCAGTACGGCGCCGAGCAGGCGCGGCTGATCGACTGCCGCGCGCAGCTCGCGGCGGAAGGCATTGCCGCCCTGCAGTGCGGCGCCTTCCACATCTCGACCGCCGGCGTCACCTACTTCAACACCACGCCGCTGGGCCGCGCCGTCACCGGCACGATGCTGGTGGCCGCAATGAAGGAAGACGACGTCAGCATCTGGGGCGACGGCAGCACCTTCAAGGGCAACGACATCGAGCGCTTCTACCGCTACGGCCTGCTGACCAACCCGTCGCTGCGCATCTACAAGCCCTGGCTCGACCAGCTGTTCATCGACGAACTGGGTGGCCGCGCCGAGATGTCCGCCTTCATGCAGGCCGCGGGCTTCGCCTACAAGATGTCGGCCGAGAAGGCGTATTCGACCGACTCCAACATGCTGGGTGCCACGCACGAGGCGAAAGACCTGGAGCACCTGGACAGCGGCATCAAGATCGTGCAGCCCATCATGGGTGTGGCCTTCTGGCGCGACGACGTGCACGTGCAGCCCGAGGAAGTGACGGTGCGCTTCGAAGAAGGCGTGCCGGTGGCGTTGAACGGCGTCGAGTACCGCAACCCGGTCGACCTGCTGCTCGAAGCCAACCGCATCGGCGGTCGTCATGGCCTGGGCATGAGCGACCAGATCGAGAACCGCATCATCGAAGCCAAGAGCCGCGGCATCTACGAAGCGCCCGGCATGGCGCTGCTGTTCATCGCGTACGAGCGCCTCGTCACCGGCATCCACAACGAAGACACCATCGAGCAGTACCGCATCAACGGCCTGCGACTCGGCCGCCTGCTGTACCAGGGCCGCTGGTTCGACCCCCAGGCCATCATGCTGCGCGAGACCGCCCAGCGCTGGGTGGCCCGGGCGGTCACCGGCGAGGTGCGTGTCGAACTGCGCCGTGGCAACGACTATTCCATCCTCGACACCGTGTCGACGAACCTGACCTACAAGCCCGAACGGCTGACGATGGAGAAGGGCGAGCTGAGCTTCACGCCGGCCGACCGCATCGGACAGTTGACGATGCGCAACCTCGACATCGAAGACACGCGCGGCAAGCTGCAGGTCTACACCCAGGTCGGCCTGCTGACACCGGGCGAAGGCAGCAACCTGCCGCAGCTGAAGAACGACGACGGGCAGTGAGCCCCGGCCGTGCGGTGCGCCGTCTCGACGGCGGTGTGCCGCGGCCTCAGAGATCGGTGCGCAGCTTCCAGATCTCCGGGAACAGCACCACGTCGAGCATCTTGCGAAGGTAGCCCACGCCCGAGGTGCCGCCGGTGCCGCGCTTGAAACCGATCACGCGCTCGACCGTCGTGACGTGCCGGAAGCGCCACAAACGAAACGCGTCTTCCAGGTCGGTCAGTTCTTCGCCGAGCTGATAGAGGTCCCAGTGGTGCTCGGGGTCGCGATACACCTGCAGCCAGGCCTGTTCGACCTCGGCGCTTTCTGCGTAGGGTTGCGTCCAGTCGCGATCGACGTAGGTCGGCGGCACCGGCAGGCCGCGCCGCGCCAGCAATCGCAGCGACTCGTCGTACAGCGACGGCGCTCGGTGAGCCTGCTCCACTTCGGCCAGGCGCTCCGGCCGGTGCGTGTGCGGCTTCAGCATCGCGGCGTTCTTGTTGCCGAGCGAGAACTCGATGCAGCGGTACTGCCAGCTCTGGAAACCGCTCGAATTCGACAGGTACGGACGGATCGCCGAGTATTCCGGTGGCGTCATCGTCGCCAGCACGTCCCAGGCGTGCACCAGCTGCTCCATGATCTTGCTGACGCGTGCCAGCATCTTGAACGCCGGCGCCAGCTCGTCGCGCGCGACGCTGCCGATGGCCGCGCGCAGCTCGTGCAGCATCAGCTTCATCCACAGCTCGCTGGTCTGGTGCTGCACGATGAACAGCATCTCGTTGTGCTCGGGCGAGCGCGGGTGCTGCGCGCTCAGCACCTGGTCGAGGTGCAGGTAGTCGCCATAGCTCATGTCCTTCGAGAAGTCGAGCTGCGCCTTCTCGCTGTGGACGATGTCTTCTGGAGTGGGGTTGCTCATCTCGGGCCTGCTCAGGTCACCGCGCGGCGGCGGTTGAATTCGGGGCGCTGCCATTCGTCGCTGACCATCACCTCGCGCAAGTGTTCGACGGCATCCCACACGTCGACGTAGCGGGTGTACAGCGGCGTGAAGCCGAAGCGCAGGATGTCGGGCGTGCGCTCGTCGCCGGCACGAAAATCGCCGATCACGCCGCGGGCGATCAACGCCTGCACGATGGCGTAGCCTCCTTCGGTGCGCGTCAGGCAGACCTGGCTGCCGCGTTGCGACGCGTCGCCCGGCGAGACGACCGCCAACCCGTGGCCGGCGCAGCGTTGCTCGACCAACTGCGCGAACAGCTCGGTCAACTCGATCGATTTCGCACGCAACGCTGCCATGCCGCCGTAAGGCTCGGCGGCCAGCACGGTGTCGACGCCGCATTCCAGCGCCGCCATGGCGAGGATCGGCGGCGTGCCGCACAGGTAGCGTGCGACGCCTTCAGCGGGGCGGTAGTGCGGGCTGAACTCGAACGGCGCGATGTGTCCCATCCAGCCCGACAGCGGCTGCGAGAACTCGCCGGCATGGCGCGGGTGCACCCAGACGAAGGCCGGCGCACCCGGGCCGCCATTGAGGTACTTGTAGCCGCAGCCGATCGCGAAGTCGGCGTCCGAGCCGGTCAGGTCGACCGGGACGGCGCCGGCCGAATGCGCCAGGTCCCACACGGTCAACACGCCCGCGCCATGTGCGGTGGCCGTCATTGCGGCCATGTCGAACATGCGGCCGGTGCGGTAGTTCACCTGTGTGAGCATCAGCACCGCGACCTCGGGCCCCAGGTTGGCTTCGATCTCTTCGGCCTCCAGCAGGCGCAGCGTCCAGCCGAGTTCCTCGCACAGGCCTTCGGCGATGTAGAGGTCGGTGGGGAAGTTGCTGCGTTCAGAGACGATCACCCGGCGCTGCGGCGAGCGGGCGCGTTGGATCCTGGCGGCGGCGGTGAGCACCTTGTACAGGTTCACCGAGGTGGAGTCGGCGACGACCAGGTCGTTGTCGCGGGCCCCGACGAGACGGGCGATCTTGTTGCCGATGCGGTGGGGCAGATGGATCCAGCCGGCGGTGTTCCAGCTCTGGATCAGGTCGTGGCCCCATTCCTGTTCCAGCAGGTGCTGCAGCCGCTCGCTGGTGGCTTTCGGGCGGGCGCCGAGGGAGTTGCCGTCGAGGTAGATCGTTGCCTCGGGAAGGGCGAATTGATCGCGCAGGGGCGCGAGGGGGTCGGCTTGGTCGCGGAATTCGCAGTCGCTGCGGGTGGTCATGGTTGGTACTTCCTTCGGGTGCTTTGCAGGTGCGGCTGTTTCGTGCCTGAAGAGGTGCCGGGGCTCGAACTTACAGCTCGCGCAGAACGGCGCGAACCGGACTCGCATCCGCTTGCACCAGCCTCAGCGGCAAGGCAATCAGCTCGTAGTCGCCTTCGGGCACCTCGTCCAGCACCAGGTTCTCCAGCACCCGCAGGTCATGCTTCAACAGCACCTGGTGTGCATCGAGCGTCTTGCTCGCTGCCGGGTCGACAGAGGCCGTATCGATGCCCACGAGCCGGACGCCGCGCTGCGCGAGCCACGCCAGCGTCTGCGGCGCAAACGCAGAGAAGTCGTCGACCCATCGATCGACAACGGAGCGTTGATTGGTGCGCACCAGCACGCGTGCCGGCAGCCCGCTCTCGACCCGGGCGAGGTGTTCCGGCTGCACCAGCGGCCCGACGCCGATGCAATGCACCACCCGGCACGGCCCAAGAAACGCATCGAGCGGCACGTCTCCTATGGTCGCGGCGCCGTCCGCGTAATGGAGCGGTGCATCGGCATGCGCGCCGGCATGCGGCGACAGGGTGATTTCGCTGACGTTGACCGGGCAGCCCGGGCCTATGCTCGCCGCCCAGCGTTGCCGGTAGGGCGTGTCACCGGGGAAGACCGGGCTGCCGTTGAAAAGGGGCGGGGAGATGTCCCACAGGCGTTTCATGCTGTTCAGTGTGAACGTCAAGGAGCGCCGTTTCTAGCATCGCAAAAAAAGCCATGGTGTCGGTTATTTCCAACGGACCGTGCTTTCCCCGATGTCGCGGCCACCTCAGCGGCTGATGGCGACCGGCGCAGCGTCGCTGGCTTGGTGAGCCCGCCGGGCGGCGCGTCGTGCCAGCTCGATGAACTCGTGCCGCTCGCCGTCGGGTCTCGGCCCCAGGCTGTCGGCTGCGAGCTGCAGCGTCTCGTCCCATCCGAAATCGCGCAGGTGCGGTGAGCCTTGCAGCAATTGTCCATAGGCCGCCACGGCCATCGCAAAGCGAAAGTCCGGACTGGCCTCCGGCAGCGGCGTCACGGTGCCCGTCAACGCCTGCTCGATCAGCCGGCTGTGCTTCTCCTCCGGGGTCTTGTAGCGGATCTTCAGATAGCCGAGTTCGTCACCGTGCCCCTTCGCTGTGTCGACTCGCGGGCGGTTCGCCGGGTAGCGCTCGTCGTCGTGCAGGCCGCGCTGACCGTGCAGCGTCAGTTCGTACAACGCCGTCACGCGATGGCCGGCGCCGACGTCGCCGGCATCGACCTGGTCGTTGTTGAAGTCTTCCCGCGCCAACTGACGGTTGTCGTAGCCGATCAGCCGGTACTCCTTCACCACCGCCGGGTTGAACTCGACCTGCAGCTTGACGTCGCGCGCCACGGTAGCGAGGGTCGACGTGAATTCGTCGACCAGCACCTTGCGGCCCTCGGCGGCGGAATCGAGGAAGGAATACTTGCCGTCGCCGACATCGGCGATCTGCTCCATCAGCGCATCGTTGTAGCTGGCGTGGCCGACACCGAGTGTCGACAAGCCGACGCCCGCCTTGCGCTCGGCGGCAACGATCTCCTTCAGTTGGTCGATGTCGGTCACGCCGACGTTGAAGTCGCCGTCGGTGGCCAGCAGGATGCGGTTGATGCCGCCGGCGACGAAGCCACGGCGCGCCTGTTCGTACGCCAACCGGAGGCCGGAGGCCCCGGCAGTGCTGCCGCCGGCTTGCAGCGACGAGATTGCCCGACGGATCAAGTCCTTGCGATCGCCGGGCACCGATGCCAGCAGCACCTGCGTGGCCCCCGAGTACGTGACGACGGAGACGCGGTCGGATTCGCGCAGCAGGTCGACGAAGCCCAGCAACGCCTCCTTGACCAGCGGCAGGCTCTGCGCAATGCCCATCGAGCCCGAGACGTCGACGAGGAACACCAGGTTGGCCGGCGGCAGCGTGTCCTTGGCCGGGTCGGCCGCCTGGATGCCGATCTTCAGCACGTGGTTCGACCGGTTCCAGGGGCTGACCGACAGTTCGGTGTGCACGGCGAACGGCAGGCCGCGGACGGCGTCGGGCCGTGGGTAGTCATAGCCGAAGTAGTTCAGCATCTCCTCGACCCGCACCGCGTCATGCGGCACCGCCTGGTCACGGCGCAGCAGCCCGCGCACGCTGCTGTAGGAGCCGGTGTCGACGTCGATAGAGAAGGTCGAGACCGGCTCGGCGGCCACCCGCTTGACCGGGTGCGGCGTGGTGCTGCGGGTCGTGATGCCGGTGTAGGCCGCGTCCTGCGGTAGATAGCCCTGCAGCGGCGCGGGCTCGGGCGCAGCCTGCACGGCAGGGGCGGCGCCAGCGAGGGAAGCGCGCTTGGAGGGCGCCTCCCGAAGCGATTCCGCCGGCTCGCTGCGCCGCACCATCGATGCGTCTGCAGCGCGCGCTTCGACGCGCGGTGCAGGCGCAGAGTCGGAGGAGTCAGGCTCGGGACGGGGGGCCGAGCAGGCGGTCAGTGCCGCAGCGAGCGCGGCGCACAGCCACCGGGTGTGCGGGGGCAGGGCAGTGGGAGCGGGCTGAAGATCCATGGGAGCAACCTCTTGCGTTGTCGAAGGCGGCTCCGCACAGGCAAACGACGGAAGCCGTTGTGCCCTTGAACGCGGCTGGTACTCAAACGGGGTTGAGCGGCGGCAGACCGTGCCGCGCCCTGGCGCGTTTGCAGGCGTCGTCGCCCACGCCCACCGCAGCCCAGGTGCCGAACTCGCGGCATGGCGAGGGGCGCCACTCGTAGATGCCGCAGTGCGCGAGCACGCCGACAGTGCCGACCAGCGCCGCGCAGCGCGGGCGGGTGTGGTCGGTGCCGCGCATGCGGCAGGTGTGCTCGGTCACGTCGACCGTCAGGCCGGCGGGCACCCGGCCGCCCGCCTCGTCCAGTTCGTCGCGTGAGAAATCGACGCGCAGGCTCGCGCAGCATGCGCCGCAGGCGAGGCAAGGGTTGGCGCCGGGGCTCATCCCTGCTGGCTCTGCAGCGAGGCCAGGGCCAGCTCGAGGTTGGCGCGTGCCGGCGCTTCCAGCCGCTCGTGGAACCAGTCGGTGGCATACAGCCGGGGACGCTCCAGGAAGCTGCGCAGCACCTTGCCGCGCCCGGCCACGTAGGCGGCCTGCGGCACCCAGCGGTACTCGCGGCGCACACCCTGCTCGAACGCGTCGTAGACGTCGGGCGGCTGGCCCAGGATCGCCAGGTCGATGTCGACCACCCAGCGCTCGTCGCCGTGCAGTTCGCCGTCGTGGTGCTGCGTGGCCATGACGTATCGGTCAACCCGGGCGGCGAGGTCCTGTGCGCGTTCTGGCGGCAGGCCGCTGCCCAGGATGAAGCGGCGGGCCCAGTCGGCGCTGCGCCTTTCGTTGGTCTTGGACCAGGGCCAGTAAACGGCATCATGAAACCACAGCGCCAGTGCAACGGCGTGAGGATCGCCGCACTGCGCAACGATGCCACGCCAGTGCCGGATGCAGGCGAGCAGGTGGGTCGCATCGTGATAGCGGCGCGGCCAGCGGCTCCAGGCATGGATCAGCGCGTCTCCGACACCGGTGGCCGCGGTGCCGGCCAGGCCGAGTTGCGCGCACAGTGCGTGCCATTCGGCGGTCAGTTCCTGGTGCTGTTCGGTGGTCAGGGGCATGGTGCGAGGCTACCGCAAGCAGGTAGGCTTGCGGGCATGGTCTATCGCGTCCTTGCCGATGTCCTGGTGCTCGCGCACGCCGGCTTCGTGCTGTTCGTCGTGCTCGGCGGCTTGCTGGTGTTGCGCTGGCCCCGATGGGCCTGGGTACATCTACCAGCCGCGGCGTGGGGCGTGTGGATCGAATGGAGCGCCGGCATCTGCCCGCTGACGCCGCTGGAGAACCGCTTGCGTGCTGCCGGCGGCGAAGTCGGCTATGCCGGCTCCTTCGTCGAGCAGTACGTGATGCCGGTGTTGTACCCGGTCGGCCTCACGCCAGCCGTGCAGGCGTGGCTCGCGGCGATCCTCCTCGCGGTGAACCTTGCACTCTATGGCACGGCATGGTGGCGGTGGAGCAAACTCAACCGATCCGGCCCAGCAGCAAGAACTCCATGAGTGCCTTCTGCACGTGCATCCGGTTCTCGGCCTCGTCCCAGACGACCGACTGCGGGCCGTCGATCACGTCGGCCGCGACTTCCTCGCCCCGGTGGGCCGGCAGGCAGTGCATGAACAGTGCATCGGCCTTGGCTGCCGCCATCATGTCGGTGTCAACGCACCAGTCGGCGAAGGCCCGGCGGCGGGCCTCGTTCTCGGCCTCGAAGCCCATGCTGGTCCACACGTCGGTGGTGACCAGATCGGCGCCCTGACAGGCGTCCATCGGGTTCTTGAAGGTCTTGTAGCAGCTGGTGTCGCGGATGCCGGCCAGTCGCGGGTCGACCTCGTAACCGGTCGGCGTGCTGACATGCACCTTGAAACCCAGGATCTCCGCGGCTTGCAGCCACGTGTTGGCCATGTTGTTGCCGTCGCCGACCCAGGCCACCGTCTTGCCCTGGATGGAGCCTCGGTGCTCGATGTAGGTGAAGATGTCGGCCAGGATCTGGCAGGGATGGAACTCATTCGTCAGGCCGTTGATGATCGGCACGCGCGAATGCGCGGCGAATGCCTCCAGCTTGGTCTGCTCGTAGGTGCGGATCATCACGATGTCCACCATGCGTGAGATCACCCGGGCACTGTCTTCGACCGGCTCGGCACGGCCGAGCTGGCTGTCGCCGGTGGTCAGATGCACCACCGAGCCGCCCATCTGGTACATGCCCGCCTCGAAGCTGACGCGCGTGCGGGTCGAGGCCTTCTCGAAAATCATGGCCAGCGTGCGGTCGACCAGCGGCGTGTACTTCTCGTAGTTCTTGAAGCGCTTCTTGATGATGGCAGCGCGTTCGAAGAGGTAGGTGTATTCCTCGGCGCGCAGGTCCTTGAACTGCAGGTAGTGCTTGATCAGCGTATGTCCGGGTTTCATCGGGTCGACCCTCATGCGGCGGGTTCCGACAGGAACTGCTGGATCAGCGGGCAGAGGATGGAGACGATCTGTGTTGCCTCGTCTTCCGTCAGGATCAGCGGCGGCACCAGGCGAATCACCTTGTCGGCCGTCACGCTGAGCAGCAGGCCGGCCTCCATCGCACGGTTCAGCAGCACGCCGCAGGGGCGGTCGAGTTCGATGCCGATCATCAAGCCCTGGCCACGGATGTCGGTCACGCCACGGACGCCGGCCAACTCGCGCGCCAAGCCGTTTTTCAAGGCTTCGCCGACGCGGGCGGCGTTTTCCAGCAGCGCTTCTTCTTCCATGATGCGCAAGGTCTCGACGCCGGCGCGCATGGCCAGCGGGTTGCCGCCGAAGGTGGTGCCATGGTTGCCGGGCTGCAGCACGTTGGCGGCCTTCGGGCCGGCGACCACCGCGCCGATCGGCACGCCGGAGCCGAGGCCCTTCGCCAGCGGCATCACGTCCGGCTTGATGCCGGCCCACTGGTGCGCGAACCACTTGCCGGTGCGGCCGATGCCGCACTGCACCTCGTCGATCATCAGCAGCCAGCCGCGTTCGTCGCAGATGCGACGCACGGCCTGCAGGTACTCGCTGCGAGTGGGGTTGATGCCGCCTTCGCCCTGGATCGTCTCGAGGAATACCGCGACGACGTTCGGCCGCGTACGAGCCACCGCTTCGATCGCCGCGACGTCGTTGAGCGGCACGCGCACGAAGCCGGGCACCAGCGGTTCAAAGCCCTTTTGCACCTTGGGGTTGCCGGTGGCGGACAGCGTCGCGATCGAGCGGCCATGGAAGGCCTTCTCGTAGACGACGATCTCGGGCAGGTCGATGCCCTTGTCGTGGCCGTACTTACGGGCGATCTTCAGCGCGGCCTCGTTGGCCTCGAGGCCCGAGTTGCAGAAGAAGGCGTTGGCCAGGCCCGACAGCTGTACCAGCTTCGCGGCCAGCTGCTCCTGCAGCGGCACCTGATAATAGTTGGAGCTGTGGATCATCTTGGCCACCTGGTCCTGCAGCGCAGGCACCAGTTTCGGATGGGCATGGCCGAGCGTGTTGACGGCAATGCCACCCAGGCCGTCGAGGTATTTTCGGCCCTCGGTGTCCCAGACCCAGCTGGCTCGGCCATGCGACAACGCGATCGGCAGGCGGCCGTAGGTGTTCATCACGTGGGGCATGGGCACGGGCGCTTTCTCCGGGGCGTTCATGACGGGCTGGCTCCAAAAAACAAAATCGCGCAGGAAGCCTGGCTGCCGGCAGCCGGGCCCAACTCCGCGCGTTGGGGCTCCATTCTATCGGCCGTGCGCCGAAAGCCAGATGACAGCGGGAGCTGTCATGATGCGCCGGCGCAGCGTACCGGGCATGAGCGCTGCTCCCTCGGAGCAGGGGGAAAGCGCAGGTTTTTCCCACCCGCAGGACGGAACTCAAGTCTTATATAAGATATCATTTCGAAGACCAATGTTGCGCTGCAGCGAACTACACTGCGCGTCGCGCTTGCCGCCACCAGCGGCTGCACTATCGGTCACCACCGCATGACGACAGCCAAACCCCGCGAGATCTTCATACAGGGGATCACCAGAGACGGCCGCACCTTTCGCCCCAGCGACTGGGCAGAACGGCTGGCCGGGGTCATGTCGTGTTTCCGCCCGGGCGGGCAACTGGCACGCGACGGTCACATCGGCTATTCGCCCTACTGCGTGCCGACCGTGATCAACGGCGTCAAGTGCGTCGTCGTCAATGAGGCCGTTCGCGACGTCGAGCCGATGGCGTGGGACTTCGTGATGAACTTTGCGCGTGACAACGACTTGCAGGTGGCCGAAGCCTGTCTGATCCCCGACGCGCGGGCGAAAGGCTGAGCGCCGTTTTCGGACCCGCAATGAAAAAGGGCTCGCATTGCGAGCCCTCTACGCACCAACCCGGTGGTGTTCTTCAGGCAGACAGCGACTTGACCGCGGCGGACAGGCGGCTCTTGTGGCGAGCGGCCTTGTTCTTGTGGAACAGACCCTTGTCGGCCACGGAGTCGATGACCTGCTGGGCGTTCTTGAACAGTTCGGCGGCCTTGGCCTTGTCGCCGGTCACGACGGCCTTTTGCACGTTCTTGATGACCGTGCGGAATTTGGAGCGCAGGGCGGTGTTCGCTGCGTTGAGCTTGACGTCCTGGCGGGCGCGCTTGCGGCCCGAGGCGATGCGAACGGTCTTCTTGGCTTTGGAAGAGGTGGCCATGGGTGAGGGTGTTTCCGGGTTGGGAAAAGCTGGCAAGTATAGCATTCCTGCGCTACCCACGCCAAGCACCGGCCGGAGGGTGAGCAGGTGCTTCCTATAATCGCGCGTCTTTTCCGAACCGCCGGCCTGCACATTCTTCGGGCGGCCGCCCGCCCATGAACCTGCTACGCGCCGCCTCGATCGTCTCGCTGTTCACGCTTGCTTCGCGCATCACCGGGCTGGTGCGCGAGCAGCTGGTGGCCGCCAGCTTCGGCTCCAGCGCCTGGACCGACGCGTTCAACGTCGCCTTTCGCATCCCCAACCTGCTGCGCCGGCTGTTCGCGGAAGGGGCGTTTTCTCAGGCCTTCGTGCCTGTGCTGGCCGCCAGCCGGGCACGCCACGGCGACGAGTCGACCCGGGCGCTGGTCGACGCGGTTGCCACCGTGCTGTTCTGGGCCCTGCTGGCGACGTGCATGCTCGGCGTCGTCGGCGCCCCGGTGCTGGTCTACGCGATGGCTGCGGGCCTGCGGGAGACCCCGGGCAGCTTCGATGCGGCGGTCGTGATGACGCGCTACATGTTTCCCTACATCGGCTTCATGTCGCTGGTGGCGCTGTCGGCCGGGGTGCTGAACACGTGGAAGCGCTTCGCGGTGCCGGCCGCGACCCCCGTGCTGCTCAACGTCGCGATGATTGCCGCGGCATGGTGGCTGGCGCCGCAGTTCGAGCGCTGGGGCTTGCCGCCGATCTACGCGATGGCCGGTGGCGTGCTGCTCGGCGGAGCGCTGCAGTTTGCGCTCCAGGTTCCCGCATTGGCGCGCATCGGCATGCTGCCGCGGTTGCGGTCGATCCGGGCGGCGCTGGCGCACGACGGTGTCGGGCGGATCTTGAAGCTGATGGCGCCGGCGCTGCTGGGCGTGTCGGTGGCGCAGTTGTCGCTGCTGATCAACACCCAGATCGCCTCTCACCTGGGGCCCGGCAGCGTCTCATGGCTGACGTACGCCGACCGGCTGATGGAATTCCCCACCGGCCTCCTGGGGGTCGCTCTCGGCGTGGTGCTGCTGCCGCAGTTGTCGGCCGCGCAGGCGCAGGACGACGGCAAGCGCTACTCGGAACTGCTCGACTGGGGGCTGCGGCTGGTCGTGTTGCTGGCGCTGCCGTCGGCGGTGGCGCTGCTGCTGTTCGCACGTCCGCTGGTGGCCGGGGTGTTCCACTACGGCGCCTTCAACGACCGCGACGTGCAGCAGACCATGGTGGCGCTGATGGGCTACGGCGTCGGCTTGCTGGGCCTGATCGCGATCAAGGTGCTGGCCCCCGGCTTCTACGCCAAGCAGGACGTGCGCACGCCGGTACGCATCGCGATCACCGTGCTATGCCTGACGCAGCTGATGAACCTCGTCTTCGTGCCGCTGCTCGGCCATGCCGGTCTGGCGCTGTCGATCGGCGTCGGCGCGCTCGTCAACGCCAGCTGGTTGCTGTGGGGCTTGCGTCGGCGCGGCTCGTACCAACCGGGGGCCGGGTGGACCGGTTTTCTGTGGCGCGTCACCGTCGCTGCGGTGGTGCTGGGCGCCGGGCTGGCCTATGTCAGCCACGTCCTGGACTGGACGGCTTTGCGCGCAACCCCATGGATGCGTGCAGGATGGCTGGCGCTGGCCATCGCGGGCGGCGCCGGCGTGTATTTCGCCGTCCTGCTCGTGCTGGGGGTGCGGCCTCGGCAGTTCGTCAAGCGCGGCTGAGCGAACTACACTGGCTTCATGCAGTTCGAGGCTCCCTCCGCGCTGGAGTACTTTTCCTCGCTCGTGGCCGACGACGACAGTTTTCCGCTGACGGAAGTGGCGGTGTCGCTCGCGCAGGACGAATTCCCCGACCTGGACCTGCAGGCGGTACTGGCCGAAATCGACGCGCTGAGCGACCGGCTCAAGCGGCGCCTCGCAGCCGACGCATCGCCGATGCAGCGGCTGCGCCTGCTGAACCGCTACTTCTTCCAGGAACTCGGCTTCGGCGGCAACGTCAACGATTACTACGACCCGCACAACAGCTGCCTGAATGCCGTGTTGCGGACACGCCGCGGCATCCCGATCTCGCTGGCGGTGCTGTACATGGAACTGGCCCACCAGGTGGGGCTGACGGCGCGCGGCGTGTCCTTCCCGGGACACTTCCTGGTCAAGCTGCGCTTGTCGCAGGGTGAAGTGGTGATGGACCCGTTCTCCGGCCAGTCGCTGTCGCGCGAGGAACTCGACGAACGGCTCGACCCGTACAAGCGCCAACAGGGCCTGGTCGGCGACTTCGATGTGCCGCTCGGGCTGTTCCTGCAATCGGCGACGCCGCGCGAGGTGATCGCGCGCATGCTGCGCAACCTGAAGGAGATCTACCGGGCGCGCGGCGACTGGGTTTTGCTGCTGGCGGTCTCCGAGCGGCTCGTGATCCTGCTGCCGAAGGCCATGGAGGAGCGGCGCGACCGCGGCCTCGTGGAAGCCGAGCTGGGCCACTACGACGAGGCGATTGCCGACCTGGCCGCGTACGTGCACCAGGCCGAGGGCGCCGACGATCGCCTCGCGATTGCCGAGCGCCTGGAGGAACTGCGCCGCAGCGAGCCGCCGCGGCTGCATTGAAGCCGGGCCTGTCGGCCCTCAGCGGACCTGGGTCTGGTGCTCGTCGCCCTGGCGGGCCTCGATGCGGCCGATGCGGTGCACCGTCTGGCCCTGCGCTTGCAGCACTTCGGCGGCGCGCTGAGCGTCGGCCTCGGCGACGATCAGCACGAAGCCGATGCCGCAGTTGAAGGTGCGGTGCATCTCCGATTCGGCCACGCCGCCTTCGCTTTGCAGCCAGCTGAAGATCTCCGGGCGCGGCCAGGCGGCGTTGTCGAGCACTGCCTTCGTGGTGTCTGGCAGGCAGCGTGGAATGTTCTCGACCAGGCCGCCGCCGGTGATATGGGCCATGCCCTTGACGTCCACCTGCTGCATGGCGGCCAGCACGGGCTTCACGTACAGGCGCGTCGGCGCCATCACGCGGGCGCGGAATGCCTGGCCGTCGAGCGTGGCGGGCAAGCGTTCGCCGGCGCGTTCGACGATCTTGCGCACCAGCGAGTAACCGTTGGAATGCACGCCGCTGGACGTCAGCCCCAGCACCACGTCGCCCGGCGCGATGCGGCGGCCGTCGACGATGCCGCTCTTCTCGACCGCTCCGACGCAAAAGCCCGCCAGGTCGTATTCGCCGGCCGGGTACATCCCGGGCATCTCGGCGGTTTCGCCGCCGATCAGCGCGCAGCCCGATTCCTCGCAGCCGCGCGCAATGCCGCCGACGACACGGGCCGCGGTGTCGACGTCGAGCTTGCCGCAGGCGAAGTAGTCGAGGAAGAACAGCGGCTCGGCACCCTGCACCAGCACGTCGTTGACGCTCATCGCGACCAGGTCCACGCCCACGGTGTCGTGCATGCCCCACTCGAAAGCCAGCTTCAGCTTGGTGCCGACACCGTCGGTGCCGCTGACCAGGACGGGCTCCTTGTAGCGCTTGGGCACCTCGAACAAGGCACCGAAACCGCCGATGCCGCCGAGCACGCCATCGCGCAGCGTGCGCTTGGCCAGCGGTTTGATGCGGTCGACGAGAGCGTCGCCGGCGTCGATGTCGACGCCGGCATCACGGTAGGACAAAGGGGTGTTGGACATGATGAGGCTGCCGGGCCGGCAGTGCCGGCCTATAGAATTTGCGCGATTTTACCGACCGGCTCGCCCGGCCCCGCCTCCGGCGCCTTTCCTCCCGCCTTTCATGACACTCAACACTGCGCAAAGACAAGCCCTCGCCTGGCTCGGCATCGGGGCGGCCGCGCTCGCGCTGTTGTGGCTGCTGGCGCCGGTGCTGGTGCCATTTCTGCTTGCAGCGGTGCTGGCCTATGCGTTGCATCCGGCGGTCGAGAAGCTGGTGGCGCGCAAGGTGCCGCGGCTGCTGGCGGTGCTGCTGATCGAGACCATGGTGATCCTGCTGCTGCTCGGTCTGCTGCTGCTGATGGTGCCGATCCTGTCGAAAGAGCTGCCGCTGCTGCGCGAGCAGATTCCGGTGCTGGCGGCCAGGTTGAACGAGCACGTCGTGCCCTGGCTGGCGCAGCACGGCGTTCATCTGTCGCTGGACATCGAGAGCATCAAGGCCTTCGTCGTCAAGTACCTCAATGCCAACTTCGAGGACTGGCTGTCGGCGGCTCTCAGCTCGGCGCGCATCGGCGGCAGCTTCGTGCTGGCGATCGCGGGCAACGCGGTGCTGGTGCCGGTGGTGCTGTTTTACCTGCTGATGGACTGGCCGCGGGTCGTGGAGCGCACGCAGCAGTTCGTGCCACCGCGCTTCCGACCGGCGGTGCTCGGTTTTCTGGCCGAATGCGACGAAGTGCTCGGGCAGTACCTGCGCGGGCAACTGCTGGTGATGGTGATCCTGGCGGCCTTCTACAGCATCGGGCTGGCGCTGTTCGGCTTCGACCTTGCGGTGCCGGTCGGTGTCTTCACCGGGCTGGCGATCTTCATTCCCTACCTCGGCTTCGGCCTGGGCCTCGTGCTGGCGCTGCTGGCGGGCGTGCTGGAGTTCGCCAGCTGGTACGGCGTGGTAGCCGTGGCGGTGGTCTATGGCATCGGCCAGGTGGTCGAAAGCCTGTACCTCACACCGAGGCTGGTCGGCGAGCGCATCGGCATGCACCCGATCACGGTCATCTTCGCATTGCTGGCCTTCGGCCACCTGCTCGGCTTCGTCGGCGTGCTGGTGGCGCTGCCGGTGAGTGCGTTGCTGGTGGTCGCGGTACGTCGCGTGCGGCTGGCCTATCTCGGGAGCCGGTTGTACCTGGGGTGACCCTTTTGAGCATGAGACAGCTTCCGCTGGGCCTCGGGCCGGACGAACCGCCGGGGTTCGACAACTTCTTCGCCGGCCCCAACGCGGCCGTCATCGACCACTTGCGCGGACTGGAACGCCAGGCGCGGCCGGCGCCCGTCTACCTGTGGGGCGAGCGCGGTGCCGGCAAGACGCACCTGCTGCGCGCGCTGGTTCACGAAATGCAGGCGCCCGGCGGCCGCGTGGGCTGGTTCGACGCTGCCGCCCCACGCAACCTGGAATTCGACGACACTTGGCGTCTGCTGGTGCTGGACGACTGCCAAGGCTACGACGCCGACCAGCAGCAACGCGCCTTTGCGCTGTTCGTGCAAGCGACGACGCAAGGGCTGCCGATCGCGGCTGCCGGCAACGCGCCGCCGGTGGACCTGCCGCTGCGCGACGACTTGCGCACCCGGCTCGGCTGGGGCCATGTCTTCCATCTGCTGCCGCTGTCGGAAAGCGACTGCCGCGCCGTGCTGCGGCGCGAAGCCGACCGGCGTGGCATCTTTCTTTCGGACGAGGTGATGAGTTATCTCCTGACGCGCTTCTCGCGCGATCTCGGCAGCCTGATGGGCCTGTTGAACCGGCTCGACCGTTTCGCACTCGCGACGCACCGGGCCGTGACGGTGCCGCTGCTCAAGCAGATGCTGGCGGAGGAGGGCACATGAGGGGTTCCGCCACACGCAACCTGTGCCTGTTCGACCTCGACCACACGCTGCTGCCGATTGACTCCGATCACGCTTTCGGCGAGTTTCTGGTGCGCATCGGCTGGGCCGATGCACAGGAGTTCCGGCGCGGCAACGACCACTACTACGCGCAGTACCAGGCCGGCCGGCTGGATCTCGACGAGTACATCGACTTCTCGACCCGCCCGTGGCGCGGCCGTCCGGCCGAGGAGCGGGCCTGGGTGCAGCAGCGGTTCGTCGCCGAGGTGGTGCGGCCGAACCTGAAGGCTGCCGCGCTCGATCTCGTGCGTACACACCAGGCACGGGGCGATCTGGTCGCGATCGTCACCGCCACCAACGAATTCGTCACGACACCGATCGCCGAGGTGTTCGGCGTCGAGCACCTGCTGGCCGTGCAACTGGAGCATGACGAGGCCGGTACCATCACGGGGCGGATCCGCGGCGTGCCGTCCTACCAGGCGGGCAAGGTGACCCGGGTGGACCAGTGGCTGGCTTCCCTCGGCGCGCGCTGGGAAGACTTCGGGCGCACCAGCTTCTACAGCGATTCCCCCAACGACCTGCCGCTGCTGGAGCGCGCCAGCGAACCGGTCGCCACCAACCCGTCGCCTGCACTGCAAGAAACGGCCGAGGCGCGCGGCTGGCGCATCCTGAAACTGTTCCATGATCAAGAAATTCATCCATAAGCTGCTGGGCAAATCGACGTCGTCCGAGGGCAAGCTGGCGTCCAGGCCGAGCCAGATGGGCAAGCGCGCCGAAGTGCCTCAGAGCGAACACGGCATCGACCGCTCGCTCGTCGACGACCGGGCGCTCAAGGTCGTGCAGACACTGGCGGACGCCGGCTACGAGGCCTACATCGTCGGCGGTGCGGTGCGCGACCTGATCCTCGGCCTGCGGCCGAAGGACTTCGACGTCGCCACCAACGCGACGCCCGAGCAGGTCAAGGCGCTGTTCAAGCGGGCCTTCATCATCGGCCGGCGCTTTCGCATCGTGCATGTCGTGTTCGGCCGTGGCCGAGAGCACGAGGTGATCGAGGTGTCGACCTTCCGCGCCAATCTCGACGTGGCAGACGCCGAGCAGGTGGCCGGCAACGAGAAGACTTCAAAATCCGACCTCGCCGGCAAGTCGCATGTCGTCGACGCCAGCGGCCGCGTGCTGCGCGACAACGTCTGGGGCCCGCAGATCGAGGACGCCGCTCGGCGCGACTTCACGATCAACGCGATGTACTACGACCCGCAGCGTGAGATCGTCGTCGACTACCACCACGGCATTCGCGACGCGAAGAAGCGCCTGCTGCGCATGATCGGCGACCCTGACGCACGCTACCGCGAAGACCCGGTGCGCATCATCCGGGTCGTGCGCTTTGCGGCCAAGCTGGGCTTCGAGATCGAGCCGAAGACGCGCGAGCCGATCCGCCGTATGGCGGAGCTGCTCGACAACGTGCCGGCCTCGCGCATGTTCGACGAGATGATCAAGCTGCTGCAGACCGGCCATGCGCTCGCGTCGCTGGAGCAGCTGCGCAAGGAAGGCCTGCATCGCGGCGTGTTCCCCATCCTCGACGTGGTGCTCGACGAGAGCCAGCGCCACGACGGGCGCGAGAAGTTCGTGCGGCTCGCACTGGCGGACACCGATCGGCGCGTCTCCGAGAGCAAGCCGGTCGCCCCCAGCTTCATGCTGGCGTCGATGTTGTGGCACGACGTGCTGGACCGCTGGGAGCGCCGGCGCCAGCAGGGCGAGCACCCGTTCCCGTCGCTGCAGGCTGCGATCGACGAGGTGTTCGACGCCCGTATCGGCGACATCTCGGGGCGTGGCAAGCTGGCGGCCGACATGCGCGAGATCTGGATGATGCAGCCGCGCTTCGAGAAGCGCGCCGGCAATGGTCCGATCGTGCTCGTCGAGCAGCCACGCTTTCGCGCCGGCTTCGACTTCCTGCGTCTGCGCGCCGAGGCCGGCGAGGTGGACGCGGAACTGGCCCGCTGGTGGGAGGACTTCTCCCTGGCCGACGCACCGCGTCAGCGCGAGCTGCTCGATCTGGCGCGTGAGCAGGAGCAGGCGCGCCGCGCCGGCGGCAAGGGGCCGGCGGCCGACGCCGCCCCGGCCAAGAAGCGCCGCCGCCGCCGTCGCAAGCCGACCGAGGACGGCGCAGCACCGGCCGCAGGGGCCGACGCCGAAGGACCGGGCGACGACTGACGCACCGGGAGCGGGACGGCAAACGTGGTACCGGCATATGTGGGCCTTGGCGCCAATCTCGGCGACGCCCTGGCGACGCTTCGGGCCGCTGTTGCCGCACTGCAATCGCTGCCGGGGGTTGCGGCTGCCCGTGCATCGGCGGTGTACCGGACCGCCCCGTTCGACGCGGCGGGCCCCGACTTCCTGAACGCCGTCGTGCGGCTGGAATGTCGCCATACCGCTCATGAACTGTTCGAACAGCTGCGCGCGATCGAGCATGCGCATGGCCGGCAACGCCCGTATCGCCATGCGCCCCGCACCCTCGACCTCGACCTGCTGCTGTGGGGCGATGCGCAGATTTCGACCGCCGATCTCATCGTGCCGCACCCGCGCATGCATCAGCGGGCCTTCGTGCTGGTGCCGCTGGCCGAACTCGCCCCCTGCGTGAAGATCCCCGGCCAGGGCGAACTGGCGCCCCTGCTGGCCACCGCGGCCGGGCAGCCGATCGAGCGCACCGGCGAGCGCCTGTACTGAAACACTCGAGAGCTGCGTCCATGAGCGTTGTTTCCGTTCCGCTGCAGACCGTCGGTCTGCTGATCGCATCGAACGTCTTCATGACCTTCGCCTGGTATGGGCACCTGAAAGGCCTGGCTGCGCAACCCTGGTACGTCGCTGCGCTGGTCAGCTGGGGCATCGCGCTGTTCGAATACCTGCTGCAGGTGCCGGCCAACCGTATCGGCTATTCGAGCGGCATGTTCTCGCTCGCACAGCTGAAGATCCTGCAGGAAGTCATCACGTTGGCGGTGTTCGTGCCGTTCGCGGTCTACTACATGAAGGTGCCGTTCAAGCTCGACTTCCTCTGGGCCGGCTTGTGCCTGGTCGGTGCCGTGTATTTCATCTTCCGCACCCCATGAGCGCGTTCTCGTTCAGCGCGTGCCGACATATCGTGATCGAGGGGCCGATCGGCGTCGGCAAGAGCTCGCTCGCACGACGGCTGGCGGCTCACCTGAAGGGCGAGCTGATGATGGAGAAACCGCAGGAGAACCCCTTTCTGGCGCGTTTCTATGCCGACGGGTCGCGCTATGCGTTCCAGACGCAGATGTTCTTCCTGTTCCAGCGGGTCGAGCAGTACCGCGAACTGGTGCAGCCCGGCATGTTCTCCGGCCCGGTGATCAGCGATTTCCTGTTCGCCAAGGACGCGCTGTTCGCGCGGCTGACACTCAGCGACGACGAGTACACGCTGTACACGCAGATGTACCAGCACCTTGCGCCGCAGATCCCCGAGCCGGACCTTGTCATCTGGCTGCAGGCCGAACCGCCGACCTTGCTGCAGCGCATTGCACGGCGCGGCATCGAGATGGAACGCAGCATCGACACCGCTTACCTGCAACGGCTGTGCGACGCATATGCCGAGCATTTCCAGCACCACGAAGGCGCACCGGTGCTTTCGGTCGACACCACGCACTTCAATCCGGTCGACCGGCCGGCCGACTTCGACCTTCTGCTCGGCGAGCTGGCCCGGTTTGCCGGCCCGCGCGGCCTGCTCACCCCGCCCGCCCATCGGGTGGCGTGAGCGCGCGCTCTCGCGTCTGACGGCCACCGGGCGGGCATGGCGGCTGCTGTCACAATAGCGCCACTTTTTGGCCGGCCCCGGGCACGCGGCGCCGGCCCCCGAGACAACCTCGAACGTCCAAGGCGCTTCCCATGATCTTCGGCAAACTGCTGCCTCGCGAGGGCAATTTCTTCGAGCTTTTCAACCAGCACGGCGCGAAGATCGTCGAAGGTTCCCGGGCCTTCATGGCCATGGTCGAGAACTATGCCGATGTCGAGGAGCGCCAGCGGCATGCGGCCGAGGTGGACCGGGCCGAGCGGCAGGCCGACAAGATCACCGCCGAGGTCAACCGGTTGCTGCACAAGACCTTCATCACCCCCATCGATCGCGAGCAGATTCACTCGCTCATCAACGCGATGGACGACATCCTCGACCTGCTGCAGGACTCCAGCGAGACGATGTCGCTGTACGACGTGCGTGCGATGACCGACGAGGTCGTGCGCCTGGCCGACCTCAGCGTCCGGTGCTGCGAACGCGTGGCGCATGCCGTCACGCTGCTGCCGCGACTCAGCAAGCACGATGCCGCCGAAGCGGCGATCAAGGCCTGCGAGGAGATCGACCAACTCGAGTCCGATGCCGACCGCGTGATGCGCGCTGCCATGTCCAAGCTGTTCCGCGAGCAGGCTGACGTGCGCGAGTTGATCAAGCTGAAGGCGATCTACGAGCAGCTCGAATCCATCTCCGATCGCTGCGAAGACGTCGCCAATCTGATCGAGGGCATCGTCCTCGAGAACTCCTGAAGCCCCCGCTTCCTTTTGAAAGAGCTTTTCCATGGAAGCCGTGCAAGCAGGGTTCTGGATCGTCGTGCTGCTGGTCGTGCTGGCCGTGCTGTTCGACTTCATGAACGGGTTCCACGACGCCGCCAACTCGATCGCTACCGTCGTGTCCACCGGTGTGCTCAAGCCGCACCATGCAGTGGCGTTCGCGGCGTGCTTCAATTTCGTTGCAATCTTCGTGTTCCACCTCAGCGTGGCCGCGACGGTCGGCAAGGGCATCGTGCTGCCGGGCGTGGTCGACCATCACGTGGTATTCGGGGCGCTGATCGGTGCGATCTCGTGGAATGTGATCACGTGGTACTACGGCATTCCCTCGAGCTCGTCGCATGCGCTGATCGGGGGCATTGTCGGCTCGACGATCGCGAAGGCGGGTGCCGGCGCATTGATCGCCCAGGGCATCTGGAAGACGGTGGTCTTCATCCTCGTGTCGCCGATGCTGGGTTTCCTGTTCGGCTCGCTGCTGATGGTGGTCGTGGCCTGGGTGTGTCGCGGCGCCTCGCCCATCCGTATCGACAACTGGTTCCGGCGCCTGCAACTGGTGTCGGCAGGGTTGTACTCGCTGGGCCATGGCGGCAACGACGCGCAGAAGACGATCGGCATCATCTGGATGCTGCTGATCGGCTCCGGCTATGCCGCTGCCACCGACGCCCTGCCGCCGGCGTGGACGATCTGGGCCTGCTATATCGCGATCGCACTGGGCACGATGTTCGGCGGCTGGCGCATCGTCAAGACGATGGGACAGAAGATCACCAAGCTCAAGCCGGTGGGCGGCTTTTGCGCCGAGACCGGTGGCGCGATGACGCTGTTCCTGGCGACGACATTGGGGATTCCGGTGTCGACGACACACACCATCACCGGCGCGATCGTCGGCGTGGGGTCCGTGCAGAGGGCGTCGGCGGTGCGTTGGGGGGTGGCGGGGAATATCGTCTGGGCGTGGGTGTTCACGATTCCGGCGTCGGCGTTTATCGGGGCGGTGTTCTATTTGATCGGGCGGGCGGTGTTGTAGCCTCGCTGGCTTGCTGCTCGTGGCCCCTTCTTGGGCCTTCCTGGCCGCGTTGTACCGCTTTTGATGCGGTCTGCTCCATTGTGTTACCGCGCCGGCAGTCCCGGGGGGCGGGTAGCGGGTTGCCCATCCTGCTTTCTGACGCGGTGTCGCCCCTTGCACCGCCGAGCCGGGAGTCCGCCCCGGCGGGCGGCCTGTGGGCGCTGTGCTGGCTAGAGAAGCCGCACACCTGTTGTTTCGGTCCGAAGCGGACCGAATACCGGGACCGAAGACAAGACTGAAGCAAGACAAGAGGAACGGCGCAGCGTGCTCGGGCTCGCTACGCATCGCCATGGCCTCTTCTGATTTTCTCCCGGGTCTCGCGCAGCGGACCCGTAGTGTTGGACGAGCAGGTGGTTTGAGCCCTCTTGGCAGGGATCGACCGCCCGCTGGGCCGAGGGGAAGAAGCACAACGGTCAGAGTGCATGGTGTTGCATTCAGGCCCTTTGCTTTGGTGACTTTCATTTGGGCCAACAAATGAAAGTTACCCGCCCGCCGGGGCGGACTCCCGGCGCGGCAGCGCAATGGAACACGCGGCCCCAGGCAGCAAGCCAAGCAGCCAAGCGGCCAAGCGCTCAGCCCTACTGACTGATCTTCCTCGCCTCTTCGATCTGCACCTCGAAATACCGCTGCATCCCGAATGCGATGGTCGCCATCAGCACCCCGGCGCCAACCATCAGCGCGGCAATCACACCGATCACCGCCGCCCACCCCGTCCGGTGCTGCCTCCCCGAAGACGCGTTGAACCGGGCATTCCACTGCTCGTCGGGCGTGAGCCCGTAAAGAATGGCGAACAGCATGGCCTGCGCGAGCATCAGCCCGAGCAAAGGGACCAGCACCCATGACAGGCGGTCGTCCTGGCCATACGCCAGCATGCGCAGCACGCCATGCAGGCCGAGTAGCGTCGGCCAAGGGTGCAACCAGCCGAGCAGGTCCTTGAAGCCGTGAAGATAGAACCGGTGGAGCCCCAGGCTGCCCGTCAGCAGGGCGATCCAGGTGGCAAGGGTCTTGGACTTGTAGCCGGAGGAGGGGGGCGTCATGGGGTGGCTACTGTAGCGGTTTCCGCCACCCCGCCAAGCCAAGCTATAATTTCGGGTTCTCAACGCCGGCCGGTCGGGTGATCGGCGTATCTACGGTGTTGGTACCTACCCCCGGATGCTTTGCGCCTGAGTGTCTCCTGGTGCGGCGACCCAAGAAGCAATTCAAAGGAAACATCATGGTCGTGATTCGACTCGCACGCGGCGGCTCCAAGAAGCGCCCGTTCTACAACATCGTTGCCGCCGACTCGCGCAACCGTCGCGACGGGCGCTTCCTCGAGCGCGTGGGCTTTTACAACCCGGTGGCTGCCGGTGCCGCCGAAGGTCTGCGTGTGGCGCACGACCGCATCGAACATTGGGTCAGCCATGGCGCCCAGATGTCGCCGACCGTCGCTCGCCTGGTCCAGCAAGCCAAGAAGGCCACTGCCTAAGAGGCGGTGCCTGCCGGCCATACACCGTGAACATGCCCGCCTCGTCCACTGACGACGTGGTGTGGCCTGAAGACGCGGTCGAGGTCGGGCGTATCCTCGACGCCTGGGGCATCAAGGGCTGGATCAAGGTCCAGCCTTATTCTTCCGACCCCCAGGCGCTCTTTTCCTCTCGGCGCTGGTTCCTCCAGCCGCCCGAAGCTCCCCGCGCCGTCAAGCCCGGCACCGTGTTGCCGCGGCTGCTGAAGATCACCGACGCCAAGGACCATGGCGACGTGGTGGTGGCCACGGCCCAGGACGTACCGGACCGCGCAGCCGCTGAGGCGTTGAAGGGCGCTCGCGTGTTCGTTTCGCGCGCCAGTTTCCCGAGCGCCGAAGCTGACGAGTTCTACTGGGTCGACCTGATCGGGCTCGAGGTGGTCAACCGGCAGGGCGAGCGGCTGGGGACGGTGGCCGACCTGATGGACACCGGGGCTCACTCGGTACTGCGGGTGCTCGACGACAGCGGCAGCAGCGAGCCGGTCGAGCGGCTGATTCCTTTCGTCGGCGCCTACGTCGACCAGGTCGACCAGAGCGCCAGGCGCATCACGGTCGATTGGGGTCTGGACTACTGAGGCCATGCGCTTCGACGTCGTCACGTTGTTTCCCGACCTGTTCCAGCCGTTCCTGACGCAAGGTGTGACGCGCCGGGCGTTCGAAAGCGGGCAGGTCGATGTGCGGCTGTGGCAGTTGCGCGACTTTGCCGACGACAACTACCGCCGTGTCGACGACCGCCCGTACGGCGGTGGGCCCGGCATGGTGATGCTGGTCGAGCCGCTGGAGCGGGCGCTGGCAGCCGTGCGGCAGCAGCGCCAGGAGGATGGTCCCGTGGTGCTGTTCACGCCGACCGGGCGCCGCATCGACCAGGCGCTGCTGCAGGAATGGGCGGCGGGGCCGGGCGCGACCCTGGTGTGCGGCCGCTACGAAGGCATCGATCAGCGTTTCGTCGACAGCCACGTCGACCTGGAGCTGAGCCTGGGCGATTTCGTGCTGTCCGGTGGGGAGTTGCCGGCGTTGGCGCTGCTGGACGGCGTCGCCCGCCTGCAGCCCGGTGTACTCAACGATGCGCAGTCACATGCACAGGACAGCTTCAGCGATGGCCTGCTCGACTGCCCGCACTACAGCCGCCCGGAAGTGCTGCAGACCGAGCAGGGGCCGCGGGCTGTGCCGCCCGTGCTGCTGTCGGGCCATCATGCCGACATCGCACGCTGGCGCCGGGAGCAATCGTTGCGACTGACGGCCGGGCGCCGGCCCGACCTGATCGCCGCTGCTCGGGCAGCCGGAAGCCTGTCGCCGGATGACGAGAAGTTCCTGGCCGCACTTCAGCTATAATCATCGGCTTTTCGATCCTCTGCCAAGCAGGCGGCGCCGTTGCGTTCGCCACTTTCGCAAGCGTTGGCACGATCATTTGGAGAAATCATGGATCTGATCCAGCAACTCGAGCAGGAAGAAATTGCTCGCCTGAACAAGACCGTGCCGGCCTTTGCACCCGGCGACACGGTCATCGTCAACGTGAACGTCGTCGAAGGTACCCGCAAGCGCGTGCAGGCCTACGAAGGCGTCGTGATTGCCAAGCGCAATCGCGGGCTGAACTCCAGCTTCATCGTGCGCAAGATTTCCAGCGGCGAAGGCGTCGAGCGGACCTTCCAGCTCTACAGCCCGCTGATCGCGTCGATCGAAGTCAAGCGTCGCGGCGACGTCCGCCGCGCGAAGCTGTACTACCTGCGCCAGCGCAGCGGCAAGTCGGCACGCATCAAAGAGAAGCTGGCGTAAAAGAAGCCCGCGCAAGCAGGCTTCCTGCCTTGCGCAAGCCGGTCGTTCTGCACATTTGCAGACAGCCGGCACGAGCCGCCTGGCGCATGATGCGCGGGCGGCTTTTTCGTTTCCGCCTGTCTCCATGTCGTTGATCCTGAATCCCGAGGAACTGCCGGTTGTCGGCGTCGATGCGCACCTGCCCCCGGTGGCTGCGGAGCGGTTGCAGCCTGCGGCGCTGCGCGAGCGCTTTCTGGCGCCACCGCCATGGGAGCCCGAGGTCGCGGCCGAACGCCGCATCGGGGCGCGCGAGCCGGCCCATGCCTCGGTGCTGATTCCGCTGGTGGTGCGCAACGAACTGTCGGTGCTGCTGACCCGGCGTACCGAGCATTTGCGCGACCACGCCGGGCAGATCAGTTTTCCCGGTGGGCGTGCCGAGCCTCACGATGCCGATGCGGCCGCCACGGCTCTGCGCGAGGCGGAAGAAGAGGTCGGCCTGCCGCACGAGCATGTCGAGGTGATCGGCTCGCTGCCGATCTACAAGACCGTCACGGCGTTCATGGTGACACCCGTCGTTGCACTGGTGCGGCCCGGGTTCGAACTGCGGCCCGACCCGTTCGAGGTGGCCGACGTGTTCGAGGTGCCGCTGAGCTTTCTGATGCAGCCGGCGAACCATCAGCGCCACGTCTTCGAATTTGCCGGCGAGCGCCGCGAATTCTTCTCCATGCCGTGGCAACACGCCGAGCAGCGATACTTCATCTGGGGCGCTACGGCGGCCATGCTGCGCAACCTGTACCGCTTTCTCTCGGCTTGACCGGCCCACCCGGCGGCTATCATGCCGACTCATGAGTTTCTTCTCGGTTCTCTTCGCACTGCTGATCGAGCAACTCAAGCCCTTGCGCGGTGGCAACGTGATCCACGAGTCGCTGATGGCGTGGGTGCGCTGGACGGGGCGCAACTTCGACGCTGGCAAGGACGTGCATGCCTGGGTGGTGTGGGGCATCACGGTGATCGTGCCCGCGCTGTTGACCTGGGGCGTGTTCTACGTGATCGCCCAGTTCAGCCTGCTGGCGGCGTTGGCGTGGAATATCGCAGTGCTGTACATGACGCTCGGGTTCCGGCAGTTCAGCCACTACTTCACGGACATTCGTGATGCGCTCGAGCGTGGCGACGAGAACACCGCCCGTCGCCTGCTGGCCGAGTGGCGCCACCTCGACGCGAGCGAGCTGCCGCGCAGGGAGTTGCTGCGCCACGTGATCGAGCATTCCCTGCTGGCGGCGCATCGCCACGTCTTCGGCGTGTTTTTCTGGTTCGTGCTCCTGGCCACCGTGGGACTCGGGCCGGCGGGCGCGGTGCTGTACCGCATGGCCGAGTTTTCGAGCCGCTACTGGGCGTACAAGAGCCGCACCATCGGCGTACCGAGCAACCAGCGGCTGATGGAGCTGGCGCAACAGCTCTTCGGCATGCTCGACCACGTGCCGGCGCGGCTCACGGCCTTCGGCTTCGCGGTGGTCGGCAACTTCGAGGAAGCGATCGACAGTTGGCGCCGACACAGCGAGCTGTGGCGGTATGCGAATGACGGCATCATTCTCGCCGCTGCAGCTGGCGCTGTCGGTGTGCGTCTGGGCGGCAGCAGTGCGCCGAGCGTGACCCCCGACCGCTCGAAGACCTTCGAGATCGGCGCGGCCACCGAAGCGGGCGAGGCTGAAGGCTCGACCCATGGTCTTCCGCCCGAACTCGGCCATCTGCGCAGTATCGTCGGACTGGTGTGGCGCTCGGTGGTGCTGTGGATGCTGCTGCTGGCGCTGCTGTCGCTGGCCAACCTCGTCGGCTGAGCCGCCAGGACCGTGCCGGGCAAACGCGCCGTCCCACGGTCGCCGGAGCCGCGGGCGGGGCTCAGTACACCTGCCGCCCCAACTCTTCGAGGATCTCCCCGTAGATGCGGTAGCGCGCCGGGCTGATCTCGCCGCGCTCGACTGCAGCGCGTACGCCGCAGCCCGGCTCCTGCCGATGCGTGCAGTTGTAGAAGCGGCACTGGCCGGCATGCTCGCGCAGGTCTGGCATGTAGGCTGGCAACTGCTGCGCCTCGACCTGCCGCAAACCGAACTCCTGGAAGCCCGGCGAATCGATCAGACCGGTGCTGCGCTCGGCATCGAGCCAGTACCACTGAGTGCTGGTGGTCGTGTGCCGGCCGGAGTTGAGCGCCTGCGAGATCTCGCCTACCTGTGCCTGGGCCTCCGGCACCATCAGGTTGATCAGCGTGCTCTTGCCGGTGCCCGAGGGGCCCAGCACCAGCGTGCTGCGGCCCTGCAGCCGCGGCGCCAGAATCTCCCGCGATTCGTCGCGCCGGGCCTTCAGCGCGACCTCGACCAGCTCGTAGCCCATCGCCCGGTAGGGCGCGAGGCGTTCACGCGCCGCCGCGGCCTGGGGCAGGTCGACCTTGTTGAGCAGGATGCACACGGGGATGCCGGCGTACTCGGCCGCGATCAGCGAGCGACTCAACTGCGACTCGCTGAACACCGGCTCGGCGGCCACCATCACGAGCAGCAGGTCGAGGTTGGCGGCGAAGGACTTGGTGCGCCATTCGTCCTGCCGGAACAGCAGATTGCGGCGCGGCTCGATCTGCTCGATCACGCCTTCGTCGCCGACGTTGGAGACGGTCGGCTGCCAGCGAACACGATCGCCGACGACACAGTCGCTCTTCTTGCCGCGCGGGTGGCAGATCAGTCGCTGACCCTCAGGCGTTTCCACGATGTAGTGACGGCCGTACCCGGCCACGACCAGCCCGATGTCCAGTTCGACGGTCTTCACCAAGGCGCGTCAGCCCAGCAAGGCGTCCGCTTTGGCGGCGCAGATGAAGTCGTTGATCGAGATGCCGCCGACCGAATGGGTGTTGAAGCGCACCTGGCAGCTGCCGTACTTGACGAGCAGGTCGGGGTGGTGGTCTTCGGCATGGGCAATCCACGCCAGCGCGTTCACGAAGGCCAGGGTCCGGTGGTAGTTGTCGAAGGTGTACGTCTTCTCGATCGCGCCTTCTTTCAGCGCCCAGCCGCTGAGCTGGCGCAAGCCGGTTTCGATCGCGTCGGCAGACATCGGCGAGCCGCCCTCGAGCGGGCGGCACTTCTGGTTCAAAAGAGTGTTCATGGCATCGCACTCGTGTGGGCTTGCATGGCCGCCAGGCGCTGCGACGCCGGCGGGTGGGAATAGTAGAAGCGCACGTAGACCGGGTCGGGTGTCAGCGTCGAGGCGTTGTCTTCGTAAAGCTTGAGCAGCGCGGCGGCGAGATCGCGTCCGTCGGCCTGCTCGCAGGCATACGCATCGGCTTCGAACTCGTGCCGCCTCGACAGGCTCGCGGCCCACGGCGAGACGAAGAACATGAACACCGGCCCCGCGAGCAGGAACAGCAGCAGCGCCACGGCGTCGTTCGGCGCGGCCAGGTTGGGCGACACCCCCAGCCCGGCATAGAACCACGTCTGGTTCGACAGCCAGCCCAGCAGTGCAAAGCCGAGCAGGCTGATGCCGAAGATCGCGAACATGCGCTTGAGCACATGGCGACGTCTGAAGTGACCGAGCTCGTGCGCAAGCACCGCCTCGACCTCGCCGGGCGAGAGTTTGTTGATCAGCGTGTCGAAGAACACCACGCGCTTGGCCGCACCGAACCCGGTGAAGTAGGCATTGGCGTGGGCCGAGCGCCTGGAGCCGTCCATCACGAACAGCCCCTTGGCCCGGAAGCCGCAGCGCGCCATCAGCGCCTGCACGCGCTCGCGCAGCGTGTCGTCGGCCAGCGGCTCGAACTTGTTGAACAGCGGCGCGATCACGGTCGGGACGATCACCAGCATCAGCAGGCTGAACGCGACCCAGGCGCCCCAGGCCCACAGCCACCATGTGTCGCCCGCGGCGCCCATCAGCCACAGGATCAGCGCGGCGATCGGCAGGCCCAGCAAAGCGCCGACGATCAGGCTCTTGACGAGGTCGCCGAGGTAAAGCCTCCATGTCATGCGATTGAAGCCGAAACGCTGCTCGATGCGGAAGGTGCTCCAGAGCTCGAACGGCAGGTCGAGTACCCCACCGATGACACTGAAGGCGACCAGCAGCGCCAGCTGGTAGGCCATGTCGCCCCATGCCGGCTGCACCGCGTCGCGCACCGCGGCATTCAGCGCGTCGAGCCCGCCCAGCAGCGTCCAGCCGAGCAGCACGGCCGCGCCGAAGGTGGTCGTCAGCAGCCCGAAACGCAGCTTCGCGACGGTGTAGTCGGCGGCGCGCTGGTGCGCTTCGAGCGAGACCCGGCCGGCGAAGGCGACCGGGACGGCGCCGCGGTGTTGCGCAACGTGCCGGATTTGCCGGCTCGCGAGCCAGAACTTGGTCCCCAGGGTGGCCAGCAGCGCGGCCGCAAAGGCCAGGGTCAGAACGGAGGCAGCTTGCATAGGCTGCAAGTGTAGGCGCCGGCAGGGTCGGGGCCCGGATGGCGGAAAATGCCCCGATCACAGGAGAGCGCATGACCGAAGACACCACCGCCATCCCACCCGCTTTGGCCTTCAACGACCAGAACCTGATCTGGATCGACATGGAGATGACCGGCCTGTACCCCGAGCGCGACCGCGTCATCGAGATTGCCGTGGTCGTGACCGACCCGCAACTGACCGTGCGCGTCGAGGGCCCCGTGTTCGCGGTGCACCAGGCCGACGAGGTGCTCAACGCGATGGACGCCTGGAACAAGGGCACGCATGGGCGCTCGGGCCTGATCGACCGCGTCAAGGCGTCGACCATCACCGAAGTCCAGGCCGAGGAACAGACGATCGAGTTCCTGAAGCGTTTCGTCTCGAAGAGCGCGTCGCCGATGTGCGGCAACTCGATCTGCCAGGACCGCCGGTTCCTTGCCAACTACATGCCGCGGCTCGAAGGTTTCTTCCACTACCGCAACCTCGACGTCAGCACACTGAAGGAGTTGGCGCGGCGCTGGAAGCCCGACCTGCTCAACGGCTTCAAGAAGGCGCAGAAGCACACCGCGCTGGCGGACATCCACGAGTCGATCGACGAACTGGCCTATTACCGTCAGCACTTCCTGCAGGCCTGATGCTCACGGCGGCGGGGGCGCGTTCATCTCGCGCATCAACCGCCGTGCCAGCCAGGCAAGCAAGCCGACCGCGACGGCCAGTACCGCCCACAGGGCCCAGCGCCGGCGTTCGGCCGGCGTGCTGCGGGAAAGGCGCTCGGTGAGCGACAGCGAGGGGGGCGTGACGGCCTGGACCTCGCCGAGCGTCGCTGCGGGGAGCGTGAATTCCTCGCCTGTCCGGTAGCCGGGAATCAACTGCGCCAGGCTCACGTCCTGAGGCCCCGCATGCGCCTTGCCGACCTGCAGAGAGAAGGGCGGCTCGCCACGCGCGGCGAATACCAGCTGTGGCGCTTGCCAATGCACCGTGGACGGTAGCGCCTGCGCTCCGACGTCGGGACTGCGCGCCGAAAGGCGCAGTCGCCAATATCGAGAGGGCGGGACCGACAGATCGACACCCGGCGCACGCAACTCGCGGCCATCGCGCAACAACCAATAACTGGTGAAGCTGGCGACCGGCTGCCAGGAGTCGCGTGTCTCGGCGCGCCGGTCGAGCTGGAAGCTCGCTACCGTGTTGCGCTGCGGCAGTTCGAGCTGCAGTCGACGCAGCGCGACGCTGCCTTGCAGGTCGAGCACCCATTCACGCACCGCCCCCCCCTCGGCTGGGACCGGTTCGAAGCGGACCTGGGCGCTGTCCAGGGCGGCGCTGTCGCTTCGGCCTTGCAACTCGGCATCCACCCGCTGCAGCGGCACGGCCGGGTCCAGACGCAGTCGCAGGTACTTGGGGACGGACGTGTCCGACGGCATGAGGATGCGGCGCACCGACAGTCGCTCGCCGGCAGCACCGCCGACGCCGGGGGCGTCGAGCAGCAAGGCATCCCCGGCAGGCCGCCATTGCTGCAGATCGTCGCTCGCTTCCAGCACGGCGTGGACGGTCGAGCCCTCGGCGGGCGTCTGCCAGTCGACACGCAAGGCGAGCAGGCGTTCGCCGGCGCCGAGCTCGCGGCGAACCCGGTTCAGGTCCAGCAGCCATTGCGCGGCAACGGTGGGCGGGGCCGGCGCGACGGAGGATGCAGTTTCGACCTGCACCACGGCGCCCTGCGCATCGACCCGCACTTTCACCGGCGCGTGGCGACCGGCCGTCGCTGCCACCGCGGGCCAGGCAAAGCGGGGGACGGCCACCAGGCGCGTCGAGGTCTGCGTGGGCGGTGGTTCGGCCCAGGCCATCGGCACCGGCGCGCCGTTGGCGCTGAGCACACGCACGTCGGCCAGGTCCTGGCGCTGCGAGCGTTGCAACACGGCGAGCGGTAGCACCAGCCGGTGCAAGCCGTCATCGGAATGAAGCTGGACGGAGGCCTGCGCCGCGAACTCCGGCACAGCGGGCGCTGCAACGGCGGTGACGCACAAGACCAGCACGGCCCCACCGGCCAAGGACGCAAGACGTTTCATGCACGCGACTCCGATGTGGGCGCCGCCGGCGGAAGCGGCGAGACATAGCCGATCACCAGCATCAGCAGGCCGACACCGAGGAAGGACACGATGCGCTGCAGCGTGCCCAGGTGGGACAGGTCGACGAAAAAGAGCTTCAGCACTACGGCGCCGAGCAGCACCGCACCGGCGAGCCAGACGGTGCGAGCACTGGCCCGCCCCGCTCGGCGGGTGGCCCACAGCATCGTCAGCAGGGCGGTGACCGTCCACAGGATCGTCAGGCTCATCTGCACGAGGTCGCTGTCGAGTGCGCCCGCGTCCCACATCGGTGTGCCGGCCCAATGGTGCAGGATGCGCACCAATGCCGAATTGAGCCACCAGAAGGCTGCAGCGAGTGTCAGCACCGCCAGCGGCCGGCCCCAGCGCGCGGAGCTGCCGCCCAGCACCCGCCACAGCCGGATGCCGAACAGCAGGCCCAATGCGTGGCCCAGATCGATGGGGTTGATCAGCGGCAAGTAGGGCAGGGGTGCCATCCCGGCGTCGCTGTAACCGTTGACGAATGCGCTCCACGTCAACAGCAGCAGCGCCCAGGGCAGCAGCACGGCATGCCGGTAAGCGCCCGGGTGGGGTGCCGCCGGCCACGCTCCGCGCGCCGCCGCCGCCAGCAGCCACCACGCGACCGCCGTCGGCAACAACACCGGCGCCAGTGCGGTCCATGCTTCGTGCCGCCCGATCGCGGTGCCGGCCACGGCATACAGCAGCACCGCACCGTGCGCCATCGCATACCAGGCGAGCGCCGCGTGCTCGAAACCGGTGGCGTGGTGCAGCCAGCCGGCGGCCTGCAGGCGTCGCAGCAACCACACGCCGACGGCCAGCACGGCGACCAGTTCCAGCCAGCCGTAGCCGTCGAAGTAGCGTTCCCATGGCTGCGATGGGTTGAACAGCGTGCCGAGCATGCCGGTGATCGATGCGGCGGCCGCAAGCAGCCACAGCACACGCGCCGGCAAACGCAGTTCGGGCCACATGACACGGCGGTGCAAGGCCTCCAGCATCAGGCCCGCCACCGCGAACAGCATCGCCGTGCGCCAGGAGGTATCGAGCGAGGGCCAGGCAACCGCGTCCAGTTCCTCGCCGACGCCGCCCAGCACCTGCAACAAGCCGAGGCCCAGCATGAACCAGTGTGCCGCAGCCCACGCCTGCGACGGCAGCCGGTTCCACAGTGGCTGCACCGCGCCTGCCGGCAGGGCAGGATGCGCTTGCAGCAACTTGGCCGAGACCAGTGCGGAGCCGCCGAGCAGCAATGCCGACAGCAAGGCCGCGTTGACGATCAGCGCTTGCTCGGCAAGCCGCGCAGGATGGTCCCAGAACATCGCGGCCGCGACGCATTGCAGCAGCAGGCCCATGCCGGTAGCCCACAGCCGGCCCTGGCGCAGGCCGATCCAGACGATGCCTGCTCCTTGCACGGCCCATGCGGCACCGGTCCAGCGCGCGTCGAGCGCGAGCGGCGTGACCAGCACGAGAAAGATCACGCCCAGCGCCAGCAAGCCCTCGATCAGCAGGCGCAGCTGCTGCCCGCTGTGCCGCCACAGCCAGCGCCCGAGCACCAGGTAGACGCCCGACAGCACCGCGCTGGAAAGCGCGAGCGCATAGGGCATCTCCTTCACCAGCGCCGCCTGCAGGCCGAACGCCACGATGGGCAGTCCGAACAGCAGCCCGCCGTCGACGTAGGGCAAGCCCTGGGGGGTTCGTTCACCGACCAGTTGGCGGCTGTACTGCACCGAGATGAACAGGTACAGCACGAAGTGCGCGATCAGGAAGGGCTCGGTGGTCGCGAAGTACTCGGGCTGCCACGAGCGTGCGCCCCACAAGCTCGCGATCGTGAAGGTGAAGAAGAAGCCGACCAGGTTCAGCAGCTTCCAGGTCTGCCGCGATGCGATCCAGGCGATCGCGAGGTTCAGCACCAGGTAGTAGCTGAACAGCGCGACGTGGCTGCCCTGGCCGGTGGACGCGAACACCGGCGCGAGAAAATCGCCCGAGAAGCCCAGCACCGCCAGCGGCAGCGCGTTCTGCACCACGGCCAGCACGGCCGCTGCGGCCGACAGCGCGGCCAGCAGTGCAAAGGCCAGCCCGGCGGGCACCAGCCCGTAGAGCCGGAAGGCAGCGAAGATCGTCAGGTAGAGGACGCCGACACCGGCGCCCTGCAGCGTGAGGCCGTAGCCGCGCCGCTTGTCGCGCAGGCGCCACCCGATCACCGCGAGAACGCCCCCCCCGAGCGCGACGCCCGCCAGCCGCAGCTCGATGGGCAGCAAGGCATGCTCGGCGGCATAGCGCAGCAGGAAGGCGACGCCGAGGAACAGGATCAGCACGCCGATGCGCACGATGGTGTTGCCGCCGCGGAACCAGGCGAGTGCGCTGCGGCCGAGCGAGGTGGTGACCGCGGGGGAGTACTCGTCCGGTTCGAGCGCCGGCGTGACGGTTCGCGGCGGCGGTGCAGCGACCGGCGCAGGCAGCGGGGTTGCAGCCGGTTCATTCCAGTCTTCGAACCCGGGCTCGGCCGGCGCCTGCGGCGGCTCGACGGCGACCGGCGCCCCGGGCGATGCCGGGAGCGCGGCAGCGGGTGCGTCTGGAGCGGCCGCGGGTGCCCCCACCTGCTCAGGTGCACGCTTCAGTTGTGCCAGCTCCGCTTCGAGGATGCCGACCCGGTGGAACAGCCGTGCGATCAGCACGCCCATCAGGCCGCCGAGGGCGACCAGCCCGCCACCGGCGCCAAACCAGTCAGCCAGGACCCAGGCAAGCGCCAGGCCGACGATCAATCCGATCCAAGACATCGAGGCCCTCCCTCTGTGAGGTTGTTCTACGCGGTGTGCGGCGGATTGTAGGCAGCCGCAGCGCCGGGCAAACGCGGGCAAGCGCGGGGTATCGCCTGACGATGCCGGCCGGATCAGGCGTCAGGGTAGCGATCAGGCCACAGGCTGGCGGCCTGCGCCAGCGCCTCGCCCAGCGTGGGCGCATCGACGGTGAGCCCGAGCGCACGAGCGGCTTCACGGACCGCGTGGACCGGGCGGCTCACATCGAGCGCCGGTGCGCCGTTCTGTTTCGACAGCTTTTCGCCGTTGGGCCCGAGCACCAGCGGCGTGTGCAGGTAACGCGGTGTCGGCAGGCCGAGCAGACGCTGCAAGTGGATCTGGCGCGCCGTGTTGTCGGCCAGGTCTTCGCCGCGCACGATGTCGGTGACACCCTGGGCGCCGTCGTCGACCACCACCGCCAACTGGTAGGCCCATGGCCCGTCGGCGCGCTTGAGGACGAAGTCACCGACCGCTTCCGCCAGGTTCTGCGCCTGGGCGCCGAAGCGCCGGTCGGTCCAGGAGACGCTTACCGGTTGCCACGTGCCGTCGGCCACGCGCTGCGCCGTCAGCACCCGCATCGCGCGCGCGGCCTTGCCGTGCAGGCCGCTGCGGCAGGTGCCGGGGTAGACCAGTTCGCCGTGGCGCGGCTTCGCGCGGTGCGCGGCCGCCAGCGCGTCGGCGATGTCCTTGCGAGAGCAGGCGCAAGGATAGGCATGACCCTCGGCGACCAGCCGCTGCAAGGCCTGCTCGTACAGCGCCGAGCGGTGCGATTGCCAGGTCGGTGGCTCGTGCGGATGCAGGCCGCAAGCCGACAGTTGCTGCAGGATCATCTGGTCTGCGCCTGGCACGCAGCGCGGGCTGTCGACGTCCTCGATGCGCACCAGCCAGCGGCCACCATGGGCGCGCGCATCGAGCCAGCTCGCAAGGGCCGCCACCAGCGAACCGGCATGCAGCGGCCCGGTGGGCGAAGGCGCGAAGCGGCCGATGTAGCCCGGCATGACCCGGTCAGCCGAGCAGGCCGGGTTGCCAACCGCTGTGGCGCTGCAGCAGTGCAGCGCGGGTGGCGGGCCGCTCCAGTTGTTCCAGCCACCATTGCAGCGCCAGGCCCAGCCGCGCGCGCGAGCGTCCGGCGCTGCCGTCGGGACTGGCGCGCCAGGCGTAGTACAGCCGTCCGGCCTGGTTCATGCGCAGCACCTCCTTGCGCACCAACCGGCCCACCTGCACGTGCTCGCGCACCAGGCTTTCGGGCAGGAAACCGCCGCCGAGCCCCCGAAGCACGGCTTCGAGCTTGGAGCCCACGCTCGGCACCGTCAGCACGTCCTGGCCGGGCAGCAGGTTGACGGTGATCGGCGTCAGGCGCTGTGCCGAGTCGGCCACCGCCACGGCGCGGTGATGCACGAGGGCCGCATCGGTCAGCGGCTCCGGTGCGGAAGCCAGCGGGTGGTGCGGGGCGACGACATAGACCATGTGCAGTTCACCGAGCAGCTCCATCTTGATGCCGGCCGGCGGCGTGTGCTCGCCCGAGACGCCGAGTGCGAGGTCGGCAACGCCGCTGACCAAGGTTTCCCAGGTACCGGCCAGCACTTCGGAGCGCAGCCGCAGCCGGGTGCCCGGTCCGTGCGGCGGGTTCAGCGCGTAGAAGGCTTCGCACAGCTCGAAGACCGTCAGGCTCGACAAGATGCTGTCGACCGCGATGCTGATCTGCGTCTCCCAGCCCGAGGCCACCCGCTTGACGCGGTTGGCAACGGCGTCCATCTCCTGCAGCAGCCGGCGACCCTCGTGCAGCAGCTCCTCGCCGGCAGCGGTGAGCCGGGCCTGGCGCGAGCGCCGGTCGAACAGCAGCACGTCGAGGGCGTCCTCGAGCTGGCGCACGCTGTACGTCAGCGCCGACGGCACCTTGCCGAGCTCGCGAGCCGCGGCAGCGAAGCTGCCCGTACGCGCGATGGCATCCATCATCGCGAGAGCTTCGGGGGTGAGGACGTTGCGGCGCTCGGACATGTTCAAAGGCTTTGAATGATGCCATCAAGGCCCGAGGGTCGTCGGGCGCCGCTCCGGACCCTAGATTGGAGGCAGGACACCACGGAAGGACACCACCCATGATCACCCCACGCCGATCGCTCGAACGCGGCCACGCCGACCACGGCTGGCTCGACAGCTATCACAGCTTCTCGTTCGCCGACTACCACGACCCGGCCCACATGGGTTGGGGCAACCTGCGTGTCGTCAATGAAGACCGCATCGCCCCGGGCACCGGCTTCGGCACGCATGGACACCGCGACATGGAGATCATCTCGTACGTGCTGGAAGGCGAACTCGCCCACAAGGATTCGATCGGCAACGGCGCTGCGATCCGGCCAGGCGAGGTGCAGCGCATGAGCGCCGGTCGCGGCATCCTGCACAGTGAATACAACCCTGCGCCGCAGCAGAGCACGCACTTCCTGCAGATCTGGATCCTGCCGAACGTGCAAGGCGTGGCGCCGGGCTACGAGCAAAAGGACTTCTCCGCCGAGGAGAAACGCGGCCGCTTGCGCCTGGTGGCGTCGCCCGACGGCCGTGACGGCTCGGTGATGCTGCATGCCGACGCGGCGATGTACGTCGGCTTGTTCGACGGTAGCGAAACGGCCGAGCTGGCGCTCGACCCGCAGCGCAAGGCTTATGTGCACGTCGCGCGCGGCGAAGTGTCGGTCAACGGCCTGACGCTGTCGGCCGGTGACGGCGCCAAGTTGCAGGGCGAGTCGTCGCTGAAGATCGACGGCGGGCGGCAGGCGGAGGTGATCGTCTTCGATCTCGAGCCTTGAACGGCCACCCGGAGCAGCGAACCGGCCGTCCCTTGCTACAGTGCCGGCCATGGACGCCAACGAACTCCGCATCCTGAGCCTGCTGCCGTGGACCGACTGGCTGGCGCTCGCCTGGTTTTTCGTCGCCTGGGTGGGCTACGCGCTGTTCGCACGCAAACGCTCGGCGTCGTCGATGTCGCTGCTGGCGGTGACCAATCAGTACCGGCGTCTGTGGATGCTGCAGACGACCGGTCGCGACGTGCGGGTCGTCGACGGCATCGTGATCCAGAACCTGTCGACCAGCCCGTCGTTCTTCGCGTCCACCACCATCCTGATCATCGGCGGCCTGCTCGCGTTGCTGGGCACCACCGACAAGGCGACCGAGCTGGTCCGGGAGATTCCGTTCGCCGCGCGCACCTCGGCGTTGGTGTTCGACCTGAAACTGCTGCTGCTGCTCGGCGTCTTCGTCTATGCCTTCTTCCGCTTCACCTGGTCGCTGCGGCAATACACCTTCGGCGCATTGATGGTGGCGTCGGCACCGGACTATCGCGTGTTCGACCGCGGGGAAGCGTCACGCGACGAGTTCGCCGACCGCGCAGGGCGCATCGTCGGCATGGCGGCAGAAACCTTCAACGACGGATTGCGAGGCTACTACATGGCCTTCGCGGTGATCGCGTGGTTCTTCTCGCCGCTGTGGTTCGCAGTGGGCACTGCCGGCGTGGTCTACGTGCTCTACCAGCGCGAGTTCCACTCCGAGGTGCTGGCCATCCTGAAATCTTGAATCCCGGGGCCGCTCCTTGCAAGGGGCGATGCGGGCGGGCCGACAAGGACGGATTCGAGGCGTCCCCCGGTTTTGGCTGTACATCGCGCGTGCAAGGAAGCTATCGGGGCAGTGCCGGGCTGCCTTCGCTCGCTTGCAGGCCCGCATCGAGAGCCTCGCGTTCATCGAACACGAAGCAGGTGCCACGGTAGTGCGGCCCGCCGGTTTCCTCGAAGTACTTGAGGATGCCGCCTTCGAGCTGATAGACATGCTCGAGCCCCGCTTCCCGCATGAAGATCGCCGCCTTCTCGCAGCGGATGCCGCCGGTGCAGAAGCTGACCACTGTCTTGTCCTTCAGTTCCTGTCGATGCCGCAGCACGGCGTCGGGAAACTCGCTGAACTTCGAGAGCCGCCAGTCGATCGCGCCCTCGAAACTGCCATAGTCGACCTCGAAGGCGTTGCGCGTGTCGAGCGTGACGACCGGGCGGCCGTCGTCGTCGTGTCCTTGATCCAGCCAGCGGGCCAGCGTGGCTGCGTCCACCGCCGGCGCTCGCCCCATCTGCGGGCGTATGGCGGGGTGGTTCATGCGGATGATCTCGCGCTTGACCTTCACGAGCAGCTTGCGAAAAGGCACCTCGTCGGACCAGCTCTCCTTGGGGGCCAGGTCCGCAAAACGCGTGTCGGCGCGCAGCCATGCCACGAAGCTTTGCACCGCGTCGGCGGCGCCGGCAAGAAACAGGTTGATGCCTTCCTCGGCGAGCAGGACGGTGCCCTTCAAGGCACCCCCGGCGGCTTGTGAGTGAATGCTCTCGCGCAGCGCTGCGCAATCGGTCAGCGAGACGAACTTGTAGGCGGAAATGTTGAGAACCGTGTGCACCGCGGGATTTTAGGCCGGCGCCCCTGCCTACAATTCCGGCCATGCCCTTCGTACACCTGCGCACCCACACCGAGTTTTCCGTCGTCGATGGCACCTTGCGCATCGATGAGCTGGTCGCCGCGGCGGCCGAAGACGGCCAGGTCGCGCTCGCGATCACCGACCTGAGCAACCTGTTCGGTGCCATCAAGTTCTACAAGGAAGCGCGCGGCTCCGGCGTCAAGCCGCTGGTCGGCGCCGACGTCTGGCTGGAGCCCGAGGACCCGTCCGGCGACCGCCAGCCGAGCCGCCTGCTGCTGCTGATCCAGAACCAGGAGGGCTACCTCAACCTCTGCGAACTGCTTGCGCGCGGCTGGACCCAGAACGTCAACCGCGCACAGGCCTGGCTGAAGTGGGAGTGGCTGGAAGCGCTGAACGAAGGGCTGATTGCGCTGTCGGGCGCCGAGCAGGGTATCGTCGGCCAGGCGTTGATGAACCGTGACGGCAAGCGCGCCGAAGCGGTGGCGCAACGGCTCGCCGGCATCTTCGCGGGGCGCTTCTATCTCGAGGTGCAGCGCGCCGGCCTGCCGAGCAACGAGGCGCACGTGCGCGCCGTCGTGCCGCTGGCCGCGAAGCTGCAATTGCCGGTGGTGGCCACACACCCGGTGCAGTTCCAGACGCCGGACGACTTCGAGGCGCACGAAGCGCGTGTGTGCATCGCCGAGGGCGAGACGCTGACCAACCCGCGGCGCATCAAGCGCTTCACGCGCGAGCAGTACTTCAAGTCGCAGGCTGACATGGAAGCGCTGTTCACCGACATTCCTTCCGCGGTGGCCAACACCGTCGAGGTGGCCCGGCGCTGCAGCTTGACGCTGGTGCTCGGCAAACCGCAGCTGCCTGACTTCCCGACGCCCAACGGCATGCCGATGGAAGAGTATTTCCGCTTCGCATCGCACGAGGGGCTGGAGGAGCGGCTGGCGCACCTGTATCCCGACGCGGCCGAGCGCGACCGGCAACGGGCACGCTACGTCGAACGGCTCGATTTCGAGATCGGCACCATTCTGAAGATGGGCTTCCCGGGCTACTTCCTGATCGTGGCCGACTTCATCAACTGGGCCAAGGACAACGGCTGCCCGGTGGGGCCGGGCCGCGGCTCGGGTGCCGGCTCGCTGGTGGCCTACGCGCTGAAGATCACCGACCTCGACCCGCTGCGCTACAACCTGCTGTTCGAGCGCTTCCTGAATCCCGAACGCGTGTCGATGCCTGACTTCGACATCGACTTCTGCCAGGCCAACCGCGACCGCGTGATCGACTATGTCAAGGAGAAGTACGGCCGCGAGGCCGTCTCGCAGATCGCGACCTTCGGCACCATGGCGGCGAAGGCCGCGCTGCGCGACGTCGGCCGCGTGCTGGGCATGGGCTACGGCCATGTCGACGGCATCGCGAAGCTGATCCCCGCACCGCCGGGCAAGACCGTGACCCTCAAGCGCCCCGGTGACAAACCCGACAGCGGCGTGATCTATGCGCGCAAGGAAGCGCCCGAGATCGAAGAGCGCGAGAAGAACGAGGAAGAAGTCGCCGAGCTGCTGGCGCTGGCCGAACGCGTGGAAGGCATGGTGCGCAACATCGGCATGCACGCCGGCGGCGTGCTGATCGCGCCGGGCAAGATCACCGACTTCTGCCCGTTGTACATGCAACCCGGCAGCGATTCGGCGGTGTCGCAGTACGACAAGGACGACGTCGAGGCGATCGGTCTCGTGAAGTTCGACTTCCTGGGCCTGGCCACCCTGACCATCCTGGAGATGGCCAAGGATTTCATCGTCCAGCGGCATCCGCAACAAAAGGATTTCGACTTCGCGAAGATCCCGCTCGACGACCGGGCGTCGTACCAGCTGCTCTCCGAAGGCAAGACGGTCGCCGTATTCCAGCTGGAAAGCCGCGGCATGCAGGGCATGCTGCGCGATGCCAAGCCCAGCGTCTTCGAGGACATCATCGCGCTGGTGGCCTTGTACCGCCCTGGCCCGATGGACCTGATTCCCAGCTTCTGCGCACGCAAGCACGGGCGCGAAGAGGTCGAGTACCCGCACCCGCTGATGAAGGAGGTGCTGGAGGAGACCTACGGCATCATGGTCTACCAGGAGCAGGTGATGCAGGTGGCGCAGCGCCTGGGCGGCTACTCGCTCGGCGGCGCCGACCTGCTGCGCCGCGCGATGGGCAAGAAGAAGGCCGAAGAGATGGCCAAGCATCGCGTGCTGTTCGCCGAAGGCGCGGCCAAGAACGGCATCGATGCGAACCTCGCCAACGAGATCTTCGACTTGATGGAAAAGTTCGCCGGCTACGGCTTCAACAAGTCGCACGCCGCGGCCTACGCGTTGCTGGCCTATCACACGGCCTGGCTGAAGGTGCACTACCTGGCCGAATTCACCGCGGCCAACATGAGCGTCGCGCTCGACGACACCGACAAGCTCAAGATCTTCTACGACGATGCGGTGCAGCTCGGCATCCGCTTCGAGCCCCCGAACGTCAACACCGGCACCTACCGGTTCGAGCCGGTGGCCGACAAGGTGGTGCGCTATGGGCTGGGCGCCATCAAGGGCACGGGGCAGAGCGCGATCGAGGCCATCGTGCAGGCACGCGAGGAGAGCGGGCCGTTCAAGAGTCTGTTCGACTTCTGCGCGCGTGTCGACCGCAGCCGCATCAACAAGCGCACTGTCGAGGCCTTGATCAAGGCCGGCGCATTCGATGCGCTGGAGCCGAACCGTGCGACGCTGATCGCCAGCATTTCGCTGGCCTTCGACTACGCCGACACGCAGGCCGCCAACGTCGATCAGGGCGGGCTGTTCGACTTCGGGTCGGACGACGGGGAGGCGCATGGCTCGTCGACGCAAGAACCCGAGCTCGTCGTGACGCCGGAATGGAGCATCAAGGAGCGGCTCGGTTTCGAGAAGCTGGCGATCGGCTTCTATCTCTCGGGCCACCTGTTCGACGAGTCGCAGGCCGAGGTGCGCCAGTTCGCCAAGCGCAAGATCGCCGACCTGATCGACAGCCGCGAGCCGCAACTGCTGGCCGGCATCGTCAGCGACCTGCGTGTCGTCAACGGCCAGCGCGGCCGCGTTGCGATCTTCCGGCTCGACGACAAGAGCGACGTGATCGAAGCCGTGGCGAATGAAGAACTGCTCGATGCGCACCGTGAACTGTTCAAGGACGACGAACTGCTGATCGTGCAGGGCAAGGTGCAGCCGGACCGCTTTTCCGGCGGGCTGCGATTGAACGTGCAGCAGGTCTGGGACCTGGCCAGCGCGCGGTGCCGCTTCGGCAAATACCTGCGGGTCGCGGTCAACGGTTCGGCGCCGCCGGTGAGCGAGCTGGTCCAGCAGTTCCCGCCCAAGCGCATCACCACCGAACACGGTGCTCTGCTGCAGGGCCTGGTGGTGCGCCTGCAACTGCACCGTGCAGCAGCCTACGGCGAACTGGACCTGGGGGAGGCTGCCCGCTTCTACCCCACCGATGAAGCGCTGCTGCGCTGGAAGCGTGACGCCCACAGCGGGCAGGCGCAGGTGGTGTACGAGTAGTCACAATTTCGGGCGTGACGGAGTTGGGTTTTCACGCCGCCATGCGACAGACTATGGGCGTATTTCCCTTGTTTGATCCGCCGCGACGGCTACGATACGAGCCTCGCCGTTGTGGCGCCCTGGATCTCCGTATGCACCCGAAAGCCCTTTTCTCTCTGATCGCGCTGACGATCGCTGCAGCTTCGGCTCATGCGACCGACGTCGGCGTCTCGGTGTCCGTCAGCCAGCCCGGCGTGTACGGGCGCATCGACATCGGCCATGCCCCGCCGCCGGCCCTGATCTACCCGCAACCGGTGATCATCGTGCAACCGGTGCATGTGGCGCCCCGGCCCGTGTACATGCGCGTGCCCCCCGGCCATGCGAAGAACTGGCGCAAGCACTGCCACAAGTACGACGCCTGCGGCACGCCGGTCTACTTCGTGAAGGACGATGACGGACACCGCGGTGGCCGCCACGAGCACAAAGGCCGCGGTCGCGGGCACAAGCACGACTGAGGCCGTCAGCGGATCACGTTGAGCGCCTCGTAGCAGGCGCCCATCGTGTGATAGTCGGTCTTGCCGGCCGGGCTCTTCTCATTGCTGTACTTGCGGTTGCGGCGGTCGAGGATGCGGTACCACGCACCGTGCTGGTGGTCGATCATGTGCTGCCAGGAATAGGCCCAGAGGCGTTCGTACCAGCCCCAGTACGCCGCGTCGCCGCTGGCGTCGGCCAACAGCGCAGCGGCCGCGAAGCTCTCTGCCTGCACCCAGAAGTACTTGTCGTCGTCGCAGACCCGGCCTTCCGGATCGAAGCCATAGCACAGTCCTCCGTGCTCAGCGTCCCAGGCACGCGCCATGGCCGTTTCGAACAGATGACGCGCCGTCGGCAGCATCCAGGCCTCGTCGCGGTGTCGCCGCAGAATCAGCAGCAGCTTGGCCCATTCGGTCTGGTGCCCCGGCTGGAAGCCCCATGGCCGAAACAGGTGCTTCGGGTCCTGCCGGTTGTAGTTCCAGTCGGGCCGCCAATGGGTGTCGTAGTGCTCCCAGACCAGCCCGCCGGTGCCCGGTGCGAGTTGCTGGGTCAGCCGGGAGGCGAGCGTGCGCGCGCGGTCCAGGTAGCGGTCGTCGCCGGTCGCCTCGAAGGCGGCGATCAATGCTTCGCAGCTGTGCATGTTGGCGTTCTGCCCGCGATAGGCCGACAAGCTGCCGTCGGGCAGGATTTCGTCGGCATAGAGCAGGTCGCCCGGCAGCCAGAAGTGCTGCTCCATCCATGAGAAACAGGCCTCCAGGCCTGCTCGCGCCTCGGCAATGCCGGCCTGCAGCGCGACAGCGTGCGCCAGCAGCACGAAAGCGTGGCCGTAACAATGCAGCGTGCTGTCGAGCACCTCGGGCCGGCCCTGGGCGTCGAGCCGCAACAACCAGGTGTAGCCGCCGTCGAAGCGGCGGTGCACGTTGTGCAGGAAGCGCAGCCCATGCCGTGCGCGCTCTCGACAGGCTTCATCGCCGAAGAAGCGGGCGGCCATCGCGTGATTGAAAACGAACCGACAACTGCTGACCAGGTGCCGGGTGTCTTGGTTATAGACGGTGCCGTCGTCCAGAAAGAAGTGGAAGAAGCCGCCGCGACGGTCATCGACGCAGACCGGGTCGTAGAACGCGAGCGTGCGACGGATGTGGTCGATCAGGAAGGCACGCGAGCGGAAATCGGGAGTCATCTCGGACGGGTCGGTTGGTTCGGACGTCGATCATAAGCGCGCATCCGGGCGTTGTCGCCAAATGCGAGAACAAGGCGGCAGTCCGGGCTCATCCGCAGTGTTTGGCCCTGCAATGGGTGACTACACTCAGCGCATGAGGCAGGGTATCCAGACAGGGTTGGTGTTGATGGGAGGCGGGGCACGCGCGGCCTACCAGGTCGGCGTGCTGCAGGCGATCGCCGACATCTACGAGCAGGCGGGCGGCCCAGGCGGCAATCCATTCCCGATCGTGGCAGGCACCTCGGCGGGCGCCATCAACGGTGCCGCGCTGGCGTGCGGGGCCGACGACTTCGTGGGCGCGGTGCGCATGCTTGCGGGCGTGTGGACCAACCTGCATGCGGAAGACATCTACCGCGCCGACTCGCTCGGCGTGATGCGGACCGGCGCCCGCTGGCTGTCGATGCTGTCGATCGGCTGGGTGATCGCCAGGTGGCGGCGTGCACGCCCGAAGTCGCTGCTCGACAACCAACCGCTGGCGGAGTTGCTGTCGCACCTGCTCGACACGCGGCGCATCGACTACATGATGCGGCAGGGGCATCTGAGAGCGCTCGCCGTCACCGCTTCGAGCTACTCGTCGGGGCATCACGTCACCTTCTATCAAAGCCGGGAAAATATCCTGCCGTGGACGCGCTCGCAGCGGCAGGCCGTGCGAGCGCGCATTGCACGAGAACATCTGCTCGCGTCGGCAGCGATCCCGTTCGTGTTCCCGGCGGTGCCGCTGAAGCTGAGCGGCGAAGTGGAGTATTTCGGCGACGGCTCGATGCGGCAGGCTGCGCCGATCTCGCCGGCGGTGCACCTCGGCGCCGAGCGCATCCTGATCGTCGGCGCCGGCCGCATGCAGGAGCCACCCGGGCGCCGGCTGGTGTCCCAGGAGTACCCCACGCTCGCGCAGATCGCCGGGCACGCGCTGTCGAATATCTTTCTCGACGCGATGGCCGTCGATGTCGAGCGGTTGCAGCGGATCAACAACACCTTGTCGCTGATGAGCCCGGAAGTGCGCGAGAAGACCAAGCTGCGGCCCATCGATCTGCTTGTCATCGCGCCGAGCCAGCGTCTCGATGACATTGCCGGCAAGCATGTCGGTGCGCTGCCCGTGCCGGTGCGGGCGATGCTGCGAGCGCTCGGGGTCACCAGCGATCCGAACGACGCCCGGGGTGCCGCCTTGGCGAGCTACTTGCTGTTCGAGCCCGACTACACGCGTGAGCTGATGGCACTCGGCCGCGACGACACGATGGCGCGGCGCGACGAAGTCTGCCGCTTCTTCGGCTGGGGGACCGAGGAGACGGCAGGTGCTGCGTTGAGCGTCGCTGCTGCCTGAAGGCCGGCTACTGCCTGAGCCGCGCGGCCGGCGCCGGTGGCCGAGTGTCCCGGGGCACCCCGGGTGTCACGACCGCCTCGGAGTAGGCCCGGCCGTTCACCGTGAGCCCGGCCTGCGACAGCCGTTCGGCAGCGGCCGGACCGACGCCCCGCACGCGGTCGATCAAGTCTTCCCAGTCGGCAAAGCGTTCCTTGCCCCGCTCCGCCAGGATGCGGGCCGACAGCTTCGGGCCGACGCCGCGCACGGCTTCGAGTTGCGCCTGGGTGGCCGTGTTGACCTCGATGGCCGCGAAGACTCCCGTGCTGAACAGCGCGAGAATCGTGAACACCAGTTTTCCGAGCATGCTTCCTCCCTGAGTGATTCGTGCAGACGCTGCCCCCGCCCGTCGAGGGCACCGGCGGCTGCCGGTCCAGTCTAGGAACATCGGCGCCGCAGGGCTTCCCTCATGCGAGGGGAGGGTCGGACCCAGTGTGCGAGGAGATGTGTCAGGGGCTCGGGGTGAGGCGCTCAGTAGTCCTCGACGCGCCGTGGCGGGTAGCTGTCCCAACTGTGGCAGCCGGGGCACTGCCAGAAGTAGTGCGAGGCCTCGAAGCCACAGGCAGCGCAGCGATAGCGTTGCAGCGGCTTCGCCGATTGCGCCAGCACTTGCTGCAGGCGCTGCGTTTCCTGCGTCGTCAGGCTCTGACCCTGCGCAGTGGTCTCGTCGAGGAGGTCGAGCGCTGCCGAGATCGACGGCTGTTTGGCGAGGTGCTGCGCGACCCATTCGCGGCGCACTGCCGGCTCGGCTTCCAGTCGTCGCAACGCAGCCAGCAGGTCGACCGACGGGGCGCGCTCATACAGCGCCCGCAGCTTCTCGACGGCGGCCCCCTGACGCGATGCAGCGGCCGCGCTGGACGCGTATTCGAGCGCCACCAGCGCGAAGGCGGCGGGGTTGGCTGTCATCAGCTCGTTCCACAGCTCGAGCGCCGCCTCGTGGCGTTCCTGTCGCGCCATGCGCTGCCCTGCGATCACCAGCGGGCGCGCCGCCTGCGGCATCGCCTCGCGGGCCTTGTGCAGCGCCTCGTCGGCGGCTGCCGTGTCGCCGCGCGCATCCGCGTCCAGTGCGATCTCGCACCAGCAGTGTGCAATGCGGTTCGCGAACGAGCCGGCGCCGGCCGCTTCCAGCTTGCGGGCGACGTCGATCGCCTTGCCCCAGTCCCGGGAGCGCTCGTACAGCGTCAACAGCGCGAGCCACGCATCGGTGCGGAAGCTGGTGCCCTCGAGCGCCTGATAGGCCGCCTCGGCACGATCGAACAGCCCGGCTTTCAGGAAGTCCTGGGCCAGCGCGAACTGGGCGCGCTCGCGCTCGGCACGCGGCAGGTCGCCGCGGCTGAGCAGATGTTCGTGGACACGCACCGCGCGTTCGTATTCGCCACGGCGCCGGAACAGGTTGCCGAGCGCGAAATGCAGATCCGAGGTGTCCGGATCGTGCTGGACCGCCTCGATGAAGGCGTCGATGGCTTTGTCCTGCTGTTCGTTGAGCAGCAGATTCAATCCCTTGAAATACGCCTTCGGCGATTCGCGCTGCGCCGAGCGCCATTGCCGCAGATCGATGCGCGAGCCGAGCCAGCCCAGCGCGAAGGCCACCGGCAGGCCCAGCAGCAACCACTGGAAATCAAAGTCCATCGCGCGGCGGATGCATCAGGGGCGGCAGTTCGTCGCTCGAACTGGCCGGTGGAGCCGGTGCAGCCGGGGTGGGAGCGGGCACCGTGGCCTGCCTGCGTGCGGCGCGCCGATGCCGCCACCAGCTGGGCACCATCGCCAGCACGCCGAAGGCGCAGCCGAGCGCAAAGGCGGCCAGCACGATGAACACCATGGGCGCCAGTGTCTGGTAGCCGAAAAACCAGTGCAGCGTTGCCTCGTGCTGGTTGTTCAGCGCGAACGCAAACAGAAGGAAGAAGATGGCGGCCCGGAAGAGCCAGATCAGACCTTGCATCGCGGCGATTCTAGCCTCGCGTCCGCGCGCCTTTGCCGGCTTCGCAGCAGGGCCTCGACAGCGGCGCAGGAAAGAAAAAAGCCGCTGCTTCAGGCAGCGGCTTTGTCGGCGGGTGCCGCGGCCTTGTCGGCCGCGTCGGGCTCAGGCGCCGTGCGGGCATCAACGGCCTCGCGCAGCGCCTTGCCGGGCTTGAAGTGCGGCACCAGCTTCTCAGGGATGATCACCTGCTCGCCGGACCGGGGGTTACGCCCCACCCGTGGCGGACGACGGTTGATCGAGAAGCTGCCGAAGCCCCGGATCTCAATGCGGTGCCCGCGCGCGAGGGCGTCGGACATCGCGTCCAGGATGGTCTTGACCGCGAACTCGGTGTCGCGGTGCGTCAACTGGCCGAAGCGCTCGGCCAGCTGGTTCACGAGATCGGAACGGGTCATTGAATCCTGGACGTCGATGCGGAGCGTCGATCAGCTCGGAACGCGGACTGAGCGATCAGCCGTTGTTCTGCTGGTCGTTCAGCTTGGCCTTGAGCAGCGCGCCGAGGCTGGTGGTGCCGGCGTTCTCGCGGTTCTCGGCCGACAGGCGCTGCAGCGCTTCTTGCTGTTCGGCGTTGTCCTTCGCCTTGATCGACAACTGCAGGCCGCGGGTCTTGCGGTCGATGTTGATGATCAGTGCGGTGACTTCATCGCCTTCCTTCAGCACGTTGCGGGCGTCCTCGACGCGCTCGCGAGAGATCTCGGAAGCACGCAGGTAGCCCACCACGTCGTCGGCCAGCAGGATCTCGGCGCCACGGGCGTCGACGGTCTTCACCGTGCCGGTCACCGTGGTGCCACGGTCGTTGACGGCGGTGAAGTTGCTGAACGGGTCGGCGTCGAGCTGCTTGATGCCCAGGGAGATGCGCTCACGCTCCACGTCGATGGCCAGCACGATGGCTTCGACTTCCTGGCCCTTCTTGTAGTTGCGCACGGCGGCTTCGCCCGGCTCGTTCCAGGACAGGTCCGACAGGTGCACCAGGCCGTCGATGCCCGCTGCCAGGCCGACGAACACGCCGAAGTCGGTGATCGACTTGACGGGGCCCTTGACGCGGTCGCCGCGCTTGAAGTTCTGCGCGAACTCGTCCCACGGGTTCGGCTTGCACTGCTTCATGCCCAGGCTGATGCGGCGCTTGTCTTCGTCGATCTCGAGGACCATGACTTCGACTTCGTCGCCCAGCGTGACGATCTTGGACGGGGCCACGTTCTTGTTGGTCCAGTCCATCTCGGAGACGTGCACCAGGCCTTCGATGCCCGGCTCGATCTCGACGAACGCACCGTAGTCGGCGATGTTCGTGACCTTGCCGAACAGGCGCGTGCCCTGCGGGTAGCGGCGCGACACGCCGACCCACGGGTCGTCGCCCATCTGCTTCAGGCCCAGCGAGACGCGGTTCTTCTCGGCGTCGAACTTCAGGACCTTGGCGGTCAGCTCCTGGCCGACCTGCACCACTTCGCTCGGGTGGCGCACGCGACGCCACGCCATGTCGGTGATGTGCAGCAGGCCGTCGATACCGCCCAGGTCGACGAACGCACCGTATTCGGTGATGTTCTTGACCACGCCGTGCACCACGGCGCCTTCGGTCAGCGTCTCGAGCAGCTTCGCGCGCTCTTCGCCCATCGACGCTTCCACCACCGCACGGCGGCTCAGCACGACGTTGTTGCGCTTGCGGTCAAGCTTGATAACCTTGAATTCGAGGGTCTTGCCTTCGTACGGGCTCATGTCCTTGATCGGACGGGTGTCGATCAGCGAGCCGGGCAGGAAGGCGCGGATGCCGTTGACCAGCACGGTGAGGCCGCCCTTGACCTTGCCCGAGACGGTGCCGGTGACGAAGTCGCCGGACTCGAGCGCGCGTTCCAGCGACAGCCACGATGCCAGACGCTTGGCCTTGTCGCGCGACAGGATGGTGTCGCCGTAGCCGTTTTCCAGCGAGTCGATCGCCACCGAGACGAAGTCGCCGACCTGGACTTCGAGTTCGCCCTGGTCGTTGCGGAATTCGTCGATGGGGATGTACGCCTCGGACTTGAGGCCGGCGTTCACGACGACGAAGTTGTAGTCCACGCGGACGACTTCGGCGGTGATCACCTCGCCGGAGCGCATTTCGGAGCGCTTCAGCGACTCTTCGAACAGGGCGGCAAAAGTGTCCGACCCTTGGGCTGCGGCGGATTGGGTGGTTTGAGACATTGACAGTTCCTGGGAACCAGCCGAGGGCTGGCTGTTGGCTGCAGCGAAAGCTGCGGGTTAGGTTGTCGAACCGGCCTTTCGACGTGCCTTGCGGCACAGGAGGGGAAAGGCCGGACCTGGAAAACGCCCCCACTTGCGCGAAGGCGGCTGGCTGCTTGGGCTCGGTGGCTACCAGGTAGCCAGGGAATCAAAACGGCCTGCGCTGCTGCCACCACTCCAGCACCCGTTGCACCGATTCATCGATGCTGAGCGCCGAGTTGTCGAGCGACACCGCGTCTTCGGCAGGTTTCAATGGCGCCGCACTGCGGGAACGGTCCCGGGCGTCGCGCGCTTCAAGGTCCTGCAAAAGGTCGTCAATATTAGACGAAAAGCCTTTAGAAATCAATTGCTTATGCCGGCGATCCGCGCGCGTGGCGGCACTGGCCGTCAGAAAGACCTTCAAGGCCGCGTCGGGGAAGATGACCGTACCCATGTCACGGCCATCGGCCACCAGACCCGGCAGGCGACGGAAGGCGAGCTGCAGGTCGCGCAACGCGGCGCGCACGCCGGGGAGGGCGGAAATCCGCGAAGCGAGTGCGCCCACTTCCTCGCGGCGCAGCTGGCGGCTGACGTTGTCGTCGCCCAGCCAGATGGCCTCGCCATCGAATCGCAGCGGCAGCTTCGCGGCCAGGGCCGACAGCGCGGCCTCGTCATCGGCCGGGACACCCGCCTGCAGTGCGGCCAGGGCCGTGGCGCGGTACAACGCGCCGGAGTCGAGCAGGTGGTAGCCCAGCCCTCGCGCCACTTCGCTCGCCAGCGTGCCTTTGCCCGAAGCGGTGGGGCCGTCGATGGTGATGACCGGCACGTCGGCCGACTCGGCGCGAACGGCCCCGAACAGCGTTTCGAAGTAGTCCGGGAAGGTTTTCGCGACGCATTTCGGGTCGAGGATGCGCACCGGCACCGCGGGTTGCGCGCCGGCCAGCCCGTTGAAGGCCGCCAGCGAAAAGCACATCGCGACCCGGTGGTCGTCGTAGGTATGGATGGCGGCCGCGCGCCATCGCGTGAGCGGCTGCACCTCGATGAAATCAGGGCCTTCGGTGACGGTCGCGCCCAGCTTGCGCAGCTCGGCCGCCATCGCCGCGATGCGATCGGTTTCCTTCACCCGCCAGCTGGCAACGTTGCGCAGCCGGGTCGGGCCGCTGGCGTACAAGGCCATCACGGCCAGCGTCATGGCCGCGTCCGGGATATGGTTGCAGTCGAGATCCAACGGGCGCAGCGGCCAGGTGCCGCGGCTGACCTCGAGCCAGTTGGGGCCTTGCTGCACGCGCGCGCCCATCGCCTGGGCGGCCTCGACGAAGCGGATGTCGCCCTGGATCGACTCGGCACCGACGCCTTCGATGCGCAGCGGCGCCGACGCATCGGCCGCCAGGGCCCCGAGCGCGATGAAGTAGGACGCCGACGAGGCGTCGCCCTCGACGTGGATATTGCCGGGCGAACGGTAGCGGCTGTTCGCGCGGATCGTGAAGCGGCTCCAGCCGTCGCTCAGGACCGCGATCCCGAAGCGGCTCAGCAGGTTCAGCGTGATCTCGATATACGGCTTCGAGATCAATTCGCCTTCCACTTCGACGACGACGTCGCCCTGGTACGACAGCAGCGGCAGCGCCAGCAGCAACGCCGTCAGGAACTGGCTCGACACGTCGCCGCGTACCCGGATCGGCGCACTGGCTCGCGGCTCGCCGCCGGCCAGCCGCAGCGGCGGGTAGCCTTCTGCGCCCAGGTAGTCGATGCGGCAACCGATGCTGCGCAGCGCAGTCACCAGGTCGCCGATGGGGCGCTCATGCATGCGCGGCACACCGCCCAGCTCGAAACTGCCGCCCTGCAGCCCGCTCAGCAGTGCGAGCGCCGCCGCAAGCGGGCGCATCGCCGTGCCGGCATTGCCGAGGAAGAGCTTGGCCTGCAGGGTGCTCAAACGGCCGCCCAGGCCTGTCACACGCAGCGCCGCGCCTTCCGGCTCCACGATGCAGCCCAGTTGCTGCAGCGCAGCGATCATCACCCGCGTGTCGTCGGAGTCGAGCAGGTCGTGGATCAGCGTGCTGCCCTCGCTCAGGCCGGCCAGCAACAGCACCCGGTTGGAAATGCTCTTCGAGCCGGGCAGGCGAACGGTGCCGGCGGCCGAGCGCAGCGGCGGGAGATCGAGAAACTCGGTGGCGTACATGCGGGTCGGTCGGCCCTAGCGGCCTGAGCCGGGTTTCGGGGTGGACATTTGCCAGGTGGCGCGGGCGTCGGCGGCGCTGCGGATCAAGTCTTCCAGCGCCTCGGCGTTGCCGCTTTTCATGACGTGCTCGAGCGCGTCGAGCGTGTGCCGGAAGCGCAAGGACTGCTTCAGCACCTCTTCCTTGTTGGCGAGCAGGATGTCGCGCCAGATCGCGGGGTCGCTGGCGGCGATGCGGGTGAAGTCGCGAAAGCCCGGGCCCGCGAGCGACAGGAAGTCGCGGCCCGCCGGCTGCTTGTGCACCGAGCTGAAATACGCGAAGGCCAGCAGATGCGGCAGGTGGCTGACGGCGGCGAAGGCCGCGTCATGGTTCTCCGGCGTCATCTTCAGCACCTGGCAGCCGATGGCCGACCACACGTCGGTGGCCTTCTGCACCAGCTTGGCATCGGTCTGCGGCAGCGGGGTCAGGATGACCTGGCGGCCGGAGTACAGCAGCGGGTCGGCGTTGTCGACGCCGGCCACTTCCTTGCCGGCGATCGGGTGGGCCGGCACGAAGGATTCGACGCGTTCCTTCAGCACCCGGCGCCCGGCGTCGACCACGTCGCGCTTGGTCGAGCCGACGTCCATCAGCAGCAGGCCCGGTTCGACCAGATGACGGATCGCCTTGAAAGTGGCTTCCGAGGCGGCCACCGGCACCGCCAGCAGCACGATGTCGGACCCCGAGACGGCCAGCAGCGCCGACTCGGCCGCGATGTCGATCACGCCGAGCCGCTTGGCCTTGTCGGTGGTGGAAGGCGACTTGCTGTAGCCGATGACCCGCTTGACCAACCCGGCGCGCTTGAGGGCCAGTGCAAACGAGCCCCCCATCAGGCCGCAGCCGATCACGCCCAGTTGATTGAACATCTGCAAGGCTCCGCGGCTCAGTGGACGTCGATCGGGTAGGTCCCGAGCAGCTTGAAATAGGCACAGACTCCGCGCAGCTCCTTCAGTGCGGCGGCGACCTTCGGCTCGTCGGGGTGGCCCTGCAGATCGATGTAGAAGTAGTACTCCCACTGACCCGAGCGCGCCGGGCGCGACTCGAAGCGGCTCATCGAGACGCCGTGCTGCTTCAGCGGCACCAGCATGTCGTGCACGGCGCCCGGGCGGTTGACGACCGACACCACCAGGCTGGTGCAGTCGTGCCCCGAAGCCTGAGGTTGCGGATGGCGCTCGGGGTGCGTGACGATGGCGAAGCGCGTGCGGTTGTGCGGGTCGTCCTGGATGGCCGGGGCAATCACGTGCAGGCCGTATTCGCTGGCCGCGCGCTCACTGGCGATACCGGCGAGCTTCGGGTTCTCGCTCGCCAGCCGCGCGCCTTCGGCATTGCTCGATACCGGCCGGCGCTCGACGTTGGGCAGGTGGTTGCTCAGCCACATGTGACACTGCGCCAGCGCCTGCGGGTGTGCGCAGACCGCCTCGATGTCGTCCAGCGTGTTCTCGCGGCGCAGCAGGTTGTGGCGCACGAACAGGCTGGTCTCGCCGATGATGAACAGCGGTGTCGTCAGGAACAGGTCGAGCGAGCGGGCGACGACGCCCTCGGTCGAGTTCTCGACCGGCACCACGCCGAAGTCCGCGGCGCCCGCGCTGGTCGTGCGGAACACCTCGTCGATGCTCGCGCACGGCACCTTGACGATCGAAGAACCGAAGAAGCCCAGTGCGGCGAGCTCGCTGAAGGTGCCGGCCGGGCCCAGGTAGGCGACGCGAGTCGGCGTCTCGAGCGCGCGGCAGGCTGACATGATCTCGCGCCAGATCGGCGCGACGTTCTCGTTTTTCAGCGGGCCCAGGTTGACCGATTTCAGGCCGTCGATCACCTGCGCTTCACGCTCGGGGCGGAACACCACCGAGCCTTCCTTCTTCTTCAGCTCGCCGACGGCCTGCGCGAGTGCCGCTCGGTGGTTCAGCAGCGACAGCAGGTCACGGTCGACCGAGTCGATCCGAGCGCGCAGCGTCTGCAGATCGGGGTGGGTGGGGTGTTCGTCAGCCATGGCGAGCTGCAAATTCTCGCATGTAGCCCACCAGTGCCTGCACCCCGGCGAGCGGCATCGCGTTGTAGATGCTGGCACGCATGCCGCCGACGCTCTTGTGCCCCTTCAGTTGCAGCAGGCCGCGGTCGCGCGCGCCGGCGAGGAAACTGTCGTTCAATGCGTCGTCGGGCAGGAAGAACGGCACGTTCATGCGTGAGCGGCAGCGCTTGTCGACCTTGTTGACGTAGTAGCCGGACGTGTCGATGTAGTCGTACAGCAGGCCGGCCTTCTCGATGCTGCGCGCTTCCATGCCCGCCACGCCACCCTGGCGCTTGAGCCATTGGAACACCAGTCCCGCCATGTAGATGGCGTAAGTCGGCGGCGTGTTGTACATCGAATGGTTCTCGGCGACGGTTTTGTAGTCGAAGGCCGACGGGCAGACGCCCAGCGCATGACCGACCAGGTCCTCGCGCACGAACACCAGCGTCAAGCCTGCAGGGCCGATGTTCTTCTGCGCGCCGGCGAAGGCGAGCCCGACGCGCGACCAATCGATCGGTCGCGAAGCGATGTGCGAGGAGCAATCAATCACCAGCGGTGCGTCGCTGCCGAGCGCTTTGAGGTCCGGCAGTTCCTGGAACTCGACCCCGTGGATGGTCTCGTTGGTACACACGTGCACATAGGCCGCGTTGCCGTTCAATTGCCAGCGGTCCGGCATGCCGGTGTGACCGTCTGCCTCGTTGCTGGCCGCCAGGTGTGCGTTGCAATAGCGGCGCGCCTCCTTGAACGACTTGGCGGACCAGCTGCCGGTGACGACGAAGTCGACATTCCCGCCGCGCGAGAGATTCAGCGGCACGATGGCGTTCTCGGCGAGCCCACCGCCTTGCATGAACAGCACGTGAAAATGCGACGGCACCGCCAGCAGCTCGCGCAGGTCGGTTTCCGCCTGGTCGCGGATCGACATGAATTCGCGGCCGCGGTGGCTCATCTCCATCACGCTCATGCCGCTGCCGTGCCAGTCGAGCATCTCGGCGGCGGCTTGTTCCAGCACCTCCTGCGGCAGGGCCGCCGGGCCGGCGGAGAAGTTGTAGGGACGGGTCATCGGGCGGTTACTTCTTGGGCAGCGAAACGGGGGCGGAGCCTGCCGGGGCGGCAGGAAGCGGCGGCAGGCCCAGACGCTTGCGGATGGTCTGCTGCAACTGCTTCAGCTTCGGCTCGACCGAGGAGCGGGTGTCGTCCACCAAGGCCTGCGCCAGCGTGCTTTCGAGTTCGGGCACCACCTGCTGGTACTTCTTGCTGACCGGCGATTCCAGCCAGGCGATCACCTGCTTCAACTCGTCCTCGGTGAACTTCTCTTCCAGCACCGGCCCGAGCTTGACCGGTGCAAGCGCCACCGCGCGTTTCTGCACGGTCGGCACAACGTCGTCAGCGTACTTCTTCAGGTCGCCTTCGATGGTTTTCGCGACTTCCTGGCGCTTGTCGGCCGGCACCTGCGTCTGCAGCACCTGGGCGGCGTCCTGCATCAGCGCGATGGCGGGGCGCTGCGCCACGGTGCGCGCGATCGATTCGATGCCCGGCTGCTGCAGTTGCAGCAGCTTCTGCACCAGCTCCTTCTTCGACTGGGCCGTGGCGGACAGCGAGACGGACAGCGCGGCCAGGGCCAGCAGTGGTGCAGCGAGGAGACGGAGGCTAGGCATGAGGGCTTTCGGTCATTGCGGCAGCCGAAGCCGCCGAAAAGGGCTGTGCCGATGGACGCAGCCCCCGGGTTGGGATGGCGCGGCGAGCCGCGCGCTCACTCTTCGGCCGGCGTGTCGCTGGCGGCTTCGCCACCCTCGTCGGCCTCGACCGCGGCGGCGTCGTTCTCGACGATGCGCTGCAGGCCGCTCAGCTTGGAGCCGCCGTCCAGCGAAATCAAGGTCACGCCCTGCGTCGCGCGGCCGAGTTCGCGGATCTCCGAGACCCGGGTGCGCACCAGCACGCCCTTGTCGGTGATCAGCATGATCTCGTCCTCGGGACGCACCAGCGTGGCCGCAACCACCTTGCCGTTGCGCTCCGACTGCTGGATCGCGATCATGCCCTTGGTCCCACGGCCGTGGCGGGTGTACTCAATGATGCTGGTGCGCTTGCCGTAGCCGTTCTCGGTGGCGGTCAGCACGCTTTGCGTTTCGTCCTCGGCCACCAGCATGGCGATCACGCTCTGGCCGTCCTCGAGCGTCATGCCCTTCACGCCGCGAGCGTTGCGACCCATCGGACGCACGTCGTTCTCGTCGAAACGCACCGCCTTGCCGCCGTCAGAGAACAGCATCACGTCGTGCTTGCCGTCGGTCAGCGCGGCACCGATCAGGTAGTCACCCGCGTCGAGGTCGACTGCGATGATGCCGGCCTTGCGAGGGTTGCTGAACTCGTCCAGTGCGGTCTTCTTCACCGTGCCCTGCGCGGTGCACATGAACACGTAGTGGTCCTCGGGGAAGCTGCGGAATTCGCCGGTCAGCGGCAGCACGACGTTGATTTTCTCGCCTTGCTGCAGCGGGAACATGTTGACGATCGGCTTGCCGCGCGAGTTGCGCGAGCCCTGCGGCACTTCCCAGACCTTCAGCCAGTACACGCGGCCGCGGTTGCTGAAGCACAGGATGTAGTCGTGCGTGTTGGCGATGAAGAGTTCGTCGATCCAGTCGTCTTCCTTCGTCGCGGTCGCCTGCTTGCCGCGCCCGCCGCGGCGCTGTGCGCGATATTCGGTCAGCGGCTGGCTCTTGATGTAGCCGGTGTGGCTCAGCGTGACGACCATGTCGGTCGGTGCGATCAGGTCTTCGGTGTCGAGTTCCTGTGCGTTGTGCTCGATCACGCTGCGGCGTGCGCCGACCTTGGTCTGGCCGAACTCCTGCTTCACTGCGGTCAGCTCTTCGCTGATGATGAAGGTCACGCGCTCGGGCTTGGCCAGGATGTCGAGCAGGTCGGCGATCTGCGCCATCACGTCCTTGTACTCGCCGATGATCTTGTCCTGCTCCAGACCGGTCAGGCGCTGCAGGCGCATCTGCAGGATCTCGCTGGCCTGATCGTCCGACAGGCGGTACAGCCCGTCGGATTGCAGGCCGTAGTTCGCCGGCAGTCCTTCAGGTCGGTAAGCCGCCCGGCCGCCCGGCGTGTCGCCCTCGGCGCGCGCGAGCATTTCTCGCACCAGCGACGAATCCCACGACTTGTTCATCAGCTCCTGCTTCGCTACCGGCGGGGTCGGCGAATTCTTGATGATCTGAATGAACTCATCGATATTGGCCAGCGCCACAGCCAGGCCTTCCAGCACGTGGCCGCGCTCGCGCGCACGGCGCAGCTCGTACACCGTGCGGCGGGTGACGACCTCGCGCCGGTGCTCGAGAAAGATCTCCAGCAGGTCCTTCAGGTTGCACAGCTTGGGCTGGCCGTCGATCAGCGCGACCATGTTGATGCCGAAGGTGTCCTGCAGCTGCGTCTGCTTGTACAGATTGTTGAGCACCACCTCGGGCACTTCGCCGCGCTTAAGCTCGATCACCACCCGCATGCCCGACTTGTCGGACTCGTCCTGGATGTGGCTGATGCCCTCGATCTTCTTCTCGTTGACGAGCTCGGCGATCCGCTCCAGCAGGTTCTTCTTGTTCACCTGGTAGGGAATCTCGTCGACGATGATGGCCTGGCGCTGGCCGCGATCGATGTCCTCGAAGTGACATTTCGCGCGCATCACGACGCGGCCGCGTCCGGTGCGGTAGCCGTCGCGCACGCCCGACAGGCCATAGATGATGCCGGCGGTCGGGAAGTCGGGCGCCGGGATGATCTCCATCAGCTCCTCGATCGAGGCTTGGCCGTTCTTCAGCAGGTGCAGGCACGCATCGACCACCTCGTTGAGGTTGTGCGGCGGAATGTTGGTGGCCATGCCCACCGCGATGCCGGCCGAGCCGTTGACCAGCAGGTTCGGCAGCCGCGTCGGCAGCACCAGCGGCTCTTTTTCGGAGCCGTCGTAGTTGGGGCCGAAATCGACGGTTTCCTTGTCGATGTCGGCGAGCATCTCGTGTGCGATCTTCGCCAGACGGATCTCGGTGTAGCGCATCGCTGCGGCGTTGTCGCCGTCGACCGAACCGAAGTTGCCCTGGCCATCGACCAGCATGTGTCGCAGCGAGAAGTCCTGCGCCATGCGAACGATCGTGTCGTAGACCGCCGAGTCGCCGTGCGGGTGGTATTTACCGATCACGTCACCGACGATACGGGCCGACTTCTTGTAGGGCCGGTTCCAGTCGTTGTTCAGCTCATGCATCGCGAACAGCACGCGCCGGTGCACCGGCTTCAGCCCGTCGCGGGCATCGGGAAGGGCGCGGCCCACGATCACGCTCATCGCGTAATCGAGATACGAACGCCGCATCTCTTCTTCTAGGCTGATGGGAAGGGTTTCTTTGGCGAACTGAGTCATGCGGTCCCTGGAAACGGCGGCGCAGGCAAGTGACGGGCGCGCTGAGCGCGCGGGAGTCGGCGCAGCGCGCCGAGAAAACGAGATTCTAAAGGGCGGTGGTTGTCGCAGCAGCGCAACATGCGTCGAGCCGGTGCGCCCCCCTATAGACAAAAACTTGTCCATGTGACGCGCTATGGCAGAATCGTTCGGTCGGTAGCGGAACGCGCGCGTAACCGCGTGTTTCCTTGTTCCGTCCTTTTTTTTTGGACGTCTTACGCAGTCGTTCTGCGGCTTTTCTTGAGAGGAGAAACATGAACAAACTCAACAAGGTGGCGATGCTGTTTGCCTCGGCCGCGTTGGCTTCTGGCGCGATGGCTCAGTCCGTCGACAACTGGCGCAACGTCGATGGCAACGTGTGGAAGAACGGCACCAACGAGCTGTGCTGGCGCGATGCCACCTGGACGCCGGCTTCGGCTGACCAGCGCTGCGACGGCGCGCTGAAGCCCGCGGCTGCTCCGGCCCCGGCTGCCCCGGCGCCTGCTCCGGCCCCGGCTGCTGCGCCGACCCCGGCTCCCGTGCCTGCTCCGGCACCCGCTCCTGCTGCTCCGACCAGCGAGAAGGTGACCTTCGCCGCCGACGCGTTCTTCGACTTCGACAAGGCCGTGCTCAAGCCCGAAGGCCGCGCGAAGCTCGACGATCTCGCCAGCAAGATGGACGGCATCAACCTTGAAGTCGTGATCGCCGTGGGCCACACCGACGCCGTCGGCGCCGATGCCTACAACCAGAAGCTGTCGGTGCGCCGCTCGGAAGCCGTCAAGGCCTATCTGGTCAGCAAGGGCATCGAGAAGAACCGCGTCTACACCGAAGGCAAGGGCGAGAAGCAGCCTGTTGCCGATAACTCGACCCGCGAAGGTCGCGCGAAGAACCGTCGCGTCGAGATCGAAGTGGTGGGCACCCGCACCCGCCGCTGAAGCCTCTCCCGACTCAAGAAGAACCCCGCCTCGGCGGGGTTTTTTTTGACCACTTCCTACGGCCTTTGGCCGCCTCCTCGAGGGGCAACACCAGCGGACCGGCAAAACCGGATCCGCGGTGTTCGCTGGGCCGGCACAAGCCGTGCGCGAGCGCTGCTATTTAGTCGAATGAACTGAAGCGCTCGACAAGGAGGGGGGCTCGACAGGTCTCTCGGCAGATCGGCGAGCGGTCCTCGCGCGTGTGACGGGCTGCCGCGAGAGGGGGTTGCGTGCACAATGCAAGCCCATGACAGAAACCCTCAACGCCGATCCGCAGGAGTTGGCGAAATTCAGCCAGCTGGCCCACCGGTGGTGGGATCCCGAGAGCGAGTTCAAGCCGCTGCATCAGATCAACCCGCTGCGGCTGGAGTGGATCGACCGTCACGCACGCTTGCAGGGCAAGCGCGTGGTCGACATCGGTTGCGGCGGCGGCATCCTGGCCGACTCGATGGCGCGCAAGGGTGCCCAGGTGCTCGGCATCGACCTGGCGGGCAAGGCGCTGAAGGTGGCGCAGCTGCATGCCATGGAGGCCCAGACGCCTGGCGTCGAATACCGCGAGGTTGCTGTCGAGGCGCTGAGCACCGAACAGCCCGCGGGCTTCGATGTCGTGACCTGCATGGAGATGCTCGAGCACGTGCCCGATCCGTCGTCGGTCGTGCGTGCGGCAGCCACCCTCGCGAAGCCGGGTGGCTGGATCTTCTTCTCGACGCTGAACCGCAACCCGAAGTCCTTCCTGTTCGCGATTGTCGGCGCCGAGTACCTGCTGCAACTGCTGCCCAAAGGCACGCATGAGTACGCCAAGTTCATCCGCCCCAGCGAGCTGGCGCGCTGGTGTCGCGAGGCGCAGCTTGACCTGGTCGAGACCCGCGGCATGGAATACAACCCGCTGACACAGCGCTACTGGCTGTCCGGCGACACGAGCGTGAACTATCTGCTGGCCTGCCGCAAACCATGAGTGCGATCCTGAAGACTGCTGCTCCATGGGTGGTGCGCGCCGTGCTGTTCGACCTCGACGGCACCTTGGCCGACACCGCGCCGGATCTCGCCGGCGCCGTCAATTGCATGCGGCTGCGCCGGGGGTTGCCCGTGCTGCCGGTGGAACAGTTGCGCCCCGTCGCATCGGCGGGTGCGCGCGGCATGCTGGCCGTCGGGCTCGGCGTATCGGCGGCCGACCCGCAGTACGAACGCCTGCGTGAGGAGTTTCTCTCCGAGTACGAGGCGGCGCTGGACGCCGAGTCACGCCTGTTCGACGGCGCACCGGAACTGCTCGACGCACTCGCGGCGGCCGGCGTGCCGTGGGGGGTCGTGACCAACAAGGCGATGCGGTTCACGCGCCCGGTGCTCGATGCGCTCGGCGTGGCGTCGCGTGCCGCGGTAGTGATTGCCGGCGACACCACGCCGCATGCCAAACCACATCCCGAGCCGCTGTTCGAGGCGTGCCGGCAGTTGAACCTGGAACCGCAGCAAGCGGTCTATGTCGGCGACGACTTGCGTGATGTGCAGGCGGCCCGCGCGGCCGGCATGCCGGTGGTGGCTGCGGCCTATGGTTATCTCGGCGAGACACCCGACCTGGCCTCCTGGGGCGCCGACGCGGTGATCGATACGCTGCCGCAGCTGCTCGACCTGCTTCGGCTTGATCCTGGGGCGGCAAACCCCTCTTGAAAAGCGGTCAGGCTCGCCGAACTACAATCCCGTTCTCTGGGGCCGACCTGGTTTCGACGTGGGTGCGGAATCAGAGCGGTGCATGCCGAGCACCAGTACGCTCGTAAATCCACTGGATCAAAGTAACTGCGAACGACGAACGTTTCGCCCTCGCCGCTTAACACCGGTGAGCCTCTCAACGGTTGGCCGATAGGCCGGGCCCGCAAGGGCTGAGAGGTCATACATATCGGCTGGTGGTGCGCCGGGTCACTCGGTGCATCACGAGATCAAGTGACTGGCGTCGTTGGTAGCGTGCTCCTGCGCGACCGCGGCGTGAGACTCAAATCAGTGAGCTAAGCATGTAGATCTGCCTGAGGATGGCTTGCGGACGCGGGTTCAATTCCCGCCGGCTCCACCATCACACCGTAAGCCCTGGGGCTCCCGCTCCAGGGCTTTTTCTTTTGGTTGCGCCCTTCGGGGGCACCCTATGTATTTCCATCTTGCCGGACGCCGGACGCAGGCGTATAAGTCCAGCGTGACTGGCCCCGGTTTCACACCGCGTGATGAAAGGAGGGTGCCGTGAGCAGACGCATCTACTGGCTCGTGCCGGATCTGGCGAGCGCCAGGCAGGTCACCAACGACCTGCTGCTCGCACGTGTGACCGAACGGCAGATTCACTTCGTCGGTCGCGAGGGCATGGATCTGTCCGGACTCCATGTCGCCAACGTCCTGCAAACCTCCGACGTCGTCCGCGCCGCCCAGGTGGGGCTGCTGATCGGCGGTATCACCGGCGCCGCTGCCGGGGTGGCGGCGGCGGTCTGGTTTCCCATCGTCGGCGAGACCCCGCAGTGGGGTATCGCGGCCGTGCTGGCGGTGCTGGGCGGCGGCTTCGGCGCCTGGGCGTCCAGCATGATCGGCATCTCCACCCCCAGCGGGCGGCTGAGGCGTTTCGAGGGCGCCATCGAGCAGGGACAGATCCTGATGATGGTCGACGTTCCCCAGGCTCGCGCGAAGGAGATCGAGGCGCTGCTCAAGGCCTCGCATCCCGAGGCTCGTTTCGAGGGCGAGGAGCCCAACATCCCGGCGTTCCCCTGAAGCGACGCCCGGCGGTCATCAACGTGGCGGCCAGGCCGCCCGACTTGGGGAGTAGGCCATGGAACTGCACGCACATTCCCACTCGCATCATTGGGTCCGGCGCACGCCGGACTGGCGCGCTGCGGCGGTCGCGGGTTTTGCGGCCGGCGCGATCCTGATGGTGCTCGAACTGTTCTGGTCGGCCTGGGGCACGGGGGGCAGCCCCTGGGAAATCTCGCACATGATCGCGGCGATCGTGGCCGGGCCCGGCAGCCTCGGTTCCCCAGGCTTCGATCTGGGTGTCGTGGCGTTGGCTTTGGTCACGCACTATGTGCTTGGTATCGCGTTCGGGCTGGTGCTCGCAGCGGTGATGGCGCCGTTCCGCCTCGACTCGAGTGCCGGCATGGCGCTGACCATTGGCGGTGCGTTCGGCGTGCTGCTGTACCTGGTGAACTTCTTCGTGCTGGCAGCCTGGTTCCCCTGGTTCGCCGAGATCCGTGGTGCCGCGACCTTGATCGCGCATCTGATCTTCGGCATGAGCGCCGCCTTCCTGTACTGGAAGCTGGAGAGGGACGACACGGCTCTCTGACGTCACACACGGGGCTCCGCGCGCGCACGCGACGGGGCAAACGGATCTGTCGCCGGTACCACCTGGCGGGCTGGAAGGCCCGTGAGGCGCCGGGAGGAGGCAAGGCATGCTCATCGCCGCAGTCCTCGTCGCGATCGTCGTCGGATCCGTGCTGTTCCATTTCGTGAGCCCGTGGTGGACGACGCCCCTGGCCTCGAACTGGCAGGCGATGGACGACACGCTCACGATCACGCTCGTGATCACCGGCGTGTTCTTCGTCGTCATCAACCTCTTCCTGGCCTACACGCTGCTGCGTTACCGCCACCGTCACGGTCATCGCGCGGCCTACGAGCCCGAGAACCGGCGGCTGGAACGCTGGCTGATCGGTGTGACGACGGTGGGCATCGTCGGGCTGCTCGCCCCGGGGCTGGTCGTCTACGCCAGCTACGTGAAGCCGCCGGAGGACGCGCTGGTGCTGGAGGTGCTGGGCCGGCAATGGCAATGGCACTACCGCTTTGCCGGAGCCGCAGGCCGCCTGGGACCCTCCGACGCGCGCTTCGTCGACGCCGGCAACCCGTTCGGTCTGGACCCCGGGCATCCAGACGGACAGCAGAACATCCTGATCGCGGCCGGCGAGGTGAGGCTGCCGGTCGGACGTCCGGTCAAGGTGCTGCTGCGCTCGCACGACGTGCTGCACGACTTCTACGTGCCGCAGTTCCGCGCGCGCATGAACATGGTGCCGGGCATGGTCACCACCTTCTGGTTCACGCCGACGCGCACCGGCCGCTTTGAGGTGTTGTGCGCGCAGCTGTGCGGCGTCGGCCACGCCAACATGCGAGGCGTCGTGCAGGTGGTTGAGGAGGCCGAGTTCCAGGCCTGGCTGCAGGAGCAGCCGACCTTCGCGATGACCACGCAACCGGCCCGGCCGGCCCCGGCGGCCACTGGGCAGGTGGACCCCCTGGTGGCGCAGGGCCAACAGCTGGCGCAGGCAAAAGGCTGCATTGCCTGTCACACCGTTGACGGCGGGGCTGGCGTGGGCCCGACCTGGAAGGGGTTGTTCGGCAAGACCGAGACGCTGAGGGACGGCACCACTGCGCTGGTGGATGAGGCCTACGTGCGCAGCTTCATCCTCGAGCCGCAGGCTCGCGGCGTGAAGGGCTTTGCGCCGGTGATGCCGAAGATCCCGCTCACCGATGCGGAGCTTTCCGCACTGGTCGCCTACATCAAGTCGCACGGCGGTACGGCGCAGCCGTCCGCCACGCGCTGACGCCGAGGGAAAGGGACGCGCTCATGGCTTACGCCGATGCTCACCACGGGCCGCAGAGCTTCTGGACCCGGTATGTCTGGAGCCAGGATCACAAGGTGATCGCGGTGCAGTACACGATAGTCGCGATCGCAGTCGGGCTGATCGGGCTGCTGCTGTCGAACCTGATGCGGCTGCAGCTCGGCTTTCCCGGCAGGTTCGACTTCATCGATGCCGAGCGCTACTACCAGTACATGACGATGCACGGGATGATCATGGTGATCTACCTGCTGACGGCGCTGTTCCTCGGCGGTTTTGGCAACTACCTGATCCCGTTGATGGTGGGCGCGCGCGACATGGTGTTCCCGTTTCTCAACATGCTCAGCTTCTGGGTCTACCTGTTGTCGGTGGTCGTGCTGCTCGCGAGCTTTTTTGTTTCGGGCGGGCCTACAGGTGCAGGCTGGACGCTGTATCCGCCGCAGGCCATCCTGCCCGGCACGCCGGGGCACGATGGCGGCATCGTGTTGATGCTGGTGTCGCTGGTGATCTTTATCGTCGCGGCGACGATGGGCGGCCTGAATTACGTCACCACGGTGCTGCAAGCCCGTGCCCCGGGCATGACGCTGCTGCGCATGCCGCTGACGGTGTGGGGCATCTTCGTCGCGACCATCCTGGCGCTGCTGGCCTTCCCGGCGCTGTTCGTCAGCGGCGTGATGATGCTGCTCGACGAGACACTGGGCACCAGCTTCTTCATGCCCGAACTGGTGTCGATGGGGCAGGCGACCGAATACCGGGGAGGCAGCCCGCTGCTGTTCCAGCACCTGTTCTGGTTCTTCGGCCATCCCGAGGTCTACATCGTCGCGCTGCCTGCCTTCGGCATCGTCTCCGACCTCATCAGCGTGCACGCGCGCAAGGCCATCTTCGGTTATCGCATGATGGTGTGGGCCATCGTCGTCATCGGCGGCCTGAGTTTCGTCGTGTGGGCGCACCACATGTTCGTCAGCGGCATGAACCCGTACTTCGGCTTCTTCTTCGCCGCGAGCACGCTGGTGATCGCGATCCCGACCGCGATCAAGGTCTACAACTGGCTGCTGACGCTGTGGCGCGGCGACATCCACCTGTCGGTGCCGATGCTGTTCGCGCTGGCCTTCATCAGCACCTTCCTGATCGGCGGCCTGACAGGCTTGTTCCTGGGCAACGTCAGCGTCGACATTCCGCTGTCGGGCACCTACTTCGTCGTTGCGCACTTCCACATGGTGATGGGCGTCGCGCCCATCCTGGTGGTGTTCGGCGGCATCTACCACTGGTACCCGAAGGTCACCGGCCGCATGCTCGACGACCGGCTCGGGCGGTTGCACTTCTGGGTCACCTTCCTCGGCACCTATGCCATTTTCTTCCCGATGCACTACCTGGGGGTGCTCGGCATGCCGCGGCGCTATCACAGCTTCGAGCAGTACGAGTTCATTCCGGCGTCGGCGCATGCGCTGAACGCCTTCATCACCGTGGTCGCCATCTTCGTCGGCGTGCTGCAGCTGGTGTTCGTGTTCAACCTCGCATGGAGCGCTCGCTACGGCCGGCGTGCCGACGCCAACCCCTGGCGAGCGGCCTCGCTCGAATGGCAGACGCCGCAGACGCCGCCTGTACACGGCAACTGGGGCGAACAGCTGCCGGTGGCCCACCGCTGGGCCTACGCCTACAGCGTGCCCGGAGCCAAGGAGGACTTCATTGCGCAGAACGCGCCGCCCGAAGAGGGCGGCGAGGAGTCGTCGCCGTATGGCGTGAAGGAGGCCCCCGCATGAGCCACGCGAGCGTGATCGCAGCCCCTGCCGAGCGCCGCCTGCCGGCGCCGGCGGACATCGGGCTGTGGGTCTTCATCGGCATGGCGACGTCGCTGTTCACGCTGTTCGTTGCGGCCTACGTGATGCGCATGGAGGGTAGCGACTGGTCGGCCATCGGCATGCCGTGGCAGCTGTGGCTGGGCACCGCCTGCCTGGCCGGTGGCAGCCTGTCGATGCAGCGCGCGGCTGTCACCGCGCGCCGGGCGCAGACGGGGGCGCGAGGCTTGCTCGTCGGCGGCGGCTGCGCGCTGGCCTTCGTCGCCGTGCAGCTGTGGGGCTGGCAGGAACTGCAGGCGCGCATGGTGGCGGCCACCGGCAACCCGGCCGCCAGCTTCTTCTACCTGCTGACCGCAGTGCACGCGCTGCATGTGCTGGGCGGGCTGGCGGCGTGGGGCTACACGGTGCGACGCCTGCAGGTCCGGCGCGATCCCGGCGGAGACGCGATGCGCATCTCGTTGTGCGCGCGCTACTGGCACTTCCTGCTGGCAGCCTGGCTGCTGGTGTTTTCGACGCTCAGCGGCCTGACGCCGAGCGTCGTGCGCTTCATCTGCGGGATCCCTGCGGGGGCATAGGGCGAGGAGAGGCAAGCATGGCAGCCGTACACGATGTCCCGCTCGCCGGTTCGGTCGTCGCCGCGCCGGACGCCCCCGCAAGCCATGGCGGCTTGCGAGGCCTGATCGCCGATTGGTCGTCCGACCGCGAGGCCTTCAAGGTTTCGTGGGGCAAGGCCATGATGTGGATCTTCCTGCTCAGCGACACCTTCGTGTTCGGCAGTTTCCTGACTGGCTACATGACGGTGCGGATGTCGACCACCGAGACGTGGCCGAATGCGAGCGAGGTCTTCGCACTGAACATCGGCGGCGCGTCGGTGCCGATGGTGCTGATCGCGATCATGACCTTCGTGCTGATCAGCAGCAGTGGCACGATGGCGATGGCCGTGAACCAGGCGTACCGCCGCAACCGCAAGCCGGCTGCACTGCTGATGCTGGCCACGGCGGCGTTCGGCGCGTGCTTCGTCGGCATGCAGGCCTTCGAATGGAGCAAGCTGATCTCCGAGGGCGTGCGTCCGTGGGGCAACCCGATGGGCGCAGCGCAGTTCGGCTCGACCTTCTTCATGATCACCGGGTTCCACGGCTTGCATGTCTCTGCCGGCGTGGTGTACCTGCTCGTCGTGGCGCTGCGGGTGCTGCGCGGGCGCTACGAGCACACGGGCAACTACCAGATCGTCGAGATCGCGGGGCTCTACTGGCACTTCGTCGACCTGGTGTGGGTGTTCATCTTCGCGCTGTTCTACCTCTGGTGAGCAGCACGCCAGTCACGGAGGATCCGATCATGTCATCCGCCACCGGCCAGCAGCACCCGATCGGCCTGTACCTGAAGATCTGGGGACTGCTGTTCCTGCTCAGCCTGCTGTCCTACCTGGTGGACTACTTCCACTTCCAGGGCTACCTGCGCTGGAGCCTGATCTTCGTCTTCATGGCACTGAAGGCGGGCCTTATCGTGGCGGTTTTCATGCACATGGCGTGGGAGCGGCTGGCGCTGGTCTATGCCATCGTGGTACCACCGTTGGCGCTGCTGGTGCTGGTGGCATTGATGGCGCTCGAGGCCGAGCACACCTTCCTGACGCGGCTCGCGTTCTTCCGGTGAAGCTGCCCGACGTCCCCCCTGCCAACGGCGCGCTCGGCCGACCCGCCGCCATGCCCGCCGAGCGCGCCGCATGGCGCGACTACGCCGAGCTGACCAAGCCCCGTGTCGTTGCGTTGATGTGCTTCACCGTGCTGGCCGGCATGCTGCTTGCGCGCCCCGCACCGGTGCCCTGGACGGTCGTCGTGTTCGGCGTGGCCGGCATCGGGCTCGTGGCCGGGGCTGCGGCGGCACTCAACCATCTGATCGATCGGCACGTCGACGCCGTGATGGCGAGAACCCGGGCCCGGCCATTGCCGCGCGGTGCGTTGAGCGGGCGCGATGTCGCGCTGTTCGCAACCGCAACTTGCGTGCTCGGCATGAGTCTGTTGCTGGTTTTCACCAACCCGTTGTGCAGTTGGCTGAGCTTTGCGTCGCTGGTGGGGTATGCGGGGGTCTACAGCCTTTACCTGAAGCGTGCGACGCCGCAGAACATCGTGATCGGGGGCGCCGCGGGCGCCATGCCGCCGCTGCTGGGCTGGATCGCCGTGACCGGGCAGGTGGAGCCGGGAGCGCTGCTGCTGTTCCTGATCATCTTCGTCTGGACCCCGCCCCATTTCTGGGCCCTGGCCATCCACCGGCGGGAAGAGTACGCACGCGTCGGCATCCCGATGCTGCCGGTCACGCATGGCGTTGCGTTCACCGCGAGGCGGGTGCTTGGCTATACGCTGCTGCTGTGGGGCGTGACGCTGCTGCCTGCGTGGATCGGCATGAGCGGTGCGTTGTATTTCGCCGCAGCGCTGTTGCTCGGACTGCGCTTCGTCGTGTTTGCCATCGCCTTGTGCCGCGACACGTCCGCCGCGATGCCGACCTTCCGCTACTCGATTGCCTACCTCGCGGCGTTGTTCGCGGCGATGCTGATCGAGCGGTTCGTTCCAGGCGGCGAAACCCTGCTTTCCTGGTAGGTGCGTCCAGCGGCGAGTTGGCGAGTTCAATCTTCGCGTCTTGCTCGGTGCACAAGGTGCCTCGACTCCCCGGCACAACAAAAAGGCAGGCCGGTGCCTGGCTTGCAGGACGAAGGAGCGCGGCCTAGGCGAGAAAGCGATCGAGCAGTCGGCGGCTGGTGCGGTCGAGCGCGTGCAGGTCGGGCACCAGGAAGTGCACGCCCTGGGCGTCGGCGATGAGCAGCTTGCCGTGTGGCAGCCGGCGGATGTCTTCTTCGCCTTTCAGCACCAGCTGGGTCGGGCCCCGGTCGGTGTCGACGTCCCAGGTGCTCGGCGTCGAGAAGCTCGACACGCTGCGCAGCCTGACGATCTGCGGGACGAATTCGCGCGTCTGCAGTGCTTCACGCAGCAGCGCCTGCTGCTGCGCGGGCAGGTCCTCAAGCCGGTCGATCCATGCCAGCTCGTGGCCGTCGGTACCCACCAGGGCAACGCCTTCGTCCGGTGCAGCGATCGGGAACGCGCGGACCGGCGTGACGCCGTTATGGCGCTCACCATCGCCAGTGACGAGGACAAGCTTGCCGTAGGCATTGCGTTCGACGATGAAGGGAAGGGTCGGCAGGCTCATGCGGCGTTGCGCTCCGTGTTGTCGCTCCAGTCCTCGCTCGCTTCGGCGTTGCGCGCCTGCGCTTCGTAGAGTCGCCAGTACGCGCCTTCGCGTGCCATCAGCGCGTCGTGCGGGCCGACCTCGACGATCTGGCCGCGGTCCATGACGACCAGGCGGTCGGCCTGGCGCAATGTGCTCAGGCGGTGCGCGATCGCGATCGTCGTGCGGCCGCGCACGAGGTTGTCGAGCGCTCTCTGAATTTCCTTCTCGGTCTCGGTGTCGACCGACGAGGTGGCCTCGTCGAGGATCAGGATGCATGGGTCGATCAACAACGCGCGCGCGATCGAGATGCGCTGACGCTCGCCACCGGACAGGCCTTGTCCGCGTTCGCCCACCAGCGAGTCGTAGCCATGCGGCAGGCGCAGGATGAATTCGTGCGCATGCGCGGCACGTGCTGCCGCGGCGATCTCTGCGCGTGTCGCGTCCGGCTTGCCGTAAGCGATGTTCTCGGCGATGGTGCCGAAGAACAGGAAGGGCTCCTGCAGCACCAGGCCGATGTGGCGACGGTATTCGGCCACCGGCAGCGAGCGGATGTCGACGCCGTCGATGCGGATGGAGCCTTCGCTGACGTCGTAGAAGCGGCAGATCAGGTTGACCAGCGTGCTCTTGCCCGAGCCGCTGTGACCGACCAGGCCGATCATCTCGCCTGGCGCGATGTTGAGGTCCAGCCCGCGAATCACCGAGCGGTTGCCGTAGCGGAAGCCGACGTCGCGGATCTCGATGCGACCCTGTACCTTGCCCAGGTGTATCGGCTGGGTGGGCTCCGGCACGCTGGAGACATGGTCGAGGATGTCGAAGATGCGCTTGGCGCCGGCGGCCGCCTTCTGGGTGACCGACACGATACGGCTCATCGAATCGAGCCGGGTGTAGAAGCGGCTGATGTAGGCGAGGAACGCGGTCAGCACACCGACCGTGATGTCGCCACGCGAGACCTGCCAGATGCCGAACGCCCACACCACCAGCAGGCCGATCTCGGTCAGCAGCGAGACGGTGGGCGAGAACAGCGACCACACCTTGTTGAGCTTGTCGTTGACGGCCAGGTTGTGGCGGTTCGCCTCGTGGAACCGGTTCGCTTCGCGCTTTTCCTGGGCAAAGGCCTTGACGACGCGAATGCCCGGGATGGTGTCGGCCAGCACGTTGGTGACTTCCGACCACACCCGGTCGATCTTCTCGAACCCGGTGCGCAGCCGGTCGCGCACGACGTGGATCAGCCAGGCGATGAAAGGCAGCGGCAGCAGCGTGACCAGCGCGAGCCATGGGTTGATCGAAAACAGGATGGCCGCGGTCATCACGATCATCAGCACATCGGTCGCGAAGTCGAGCAGGTGCAGCGACAGGAATACGCAGATGCGGTCGGTTTCGCTGCCGATGCGTGCCATCAAATCGCCGGTGCGCTTGCCGCCGAAGTATTCGAGCGAGAGTTTCAGCAAGTGCTCGTAGGTCGTGGTGCGCAGGTCGGCGCCGATGCGCTCGCTCACCAGCGCCAGGATGTAAGTGCGCGCCCAGCCCAGGCTCCAGGCGACGAGGGCCGCTGCCAGCAGGCCCCCCAGGTACAGCAGCACCTGCGCAGGGTCGATCGGCGTGCCGTTCTGATAGGGAATCAGCACGTCGTCCATCAGCGGCATCGTCAGATAGGGCGGCACCAGCGTGGCGGCGGTGGAGCCGAGCGTCAGCCCGAAGCCGGCGAGCAGCCGGCCGCGATACGGCTTCGCGAAACGCCACAGGCGCAGCAGCGTCCAGGTGGACACTGGCGCTTCGGGCTCGCCGTCGCAGACTGTGCAGTCTTCCTGGTCGGGCTCTACGGGCGCTTGGCAGCGCTCGCACGGCCGTGGCGCGGGCGGCAGGACCGGCTGGCCGAGTCGCAGGGCCTCGAGCACCTCGTCGAACCGGTCGATCAGTCGCTGTGCGGCCGCATGGCGCTGCAGCTTGTAGCGCCAACAGGCCAGCAGGGCGTCCTCGTCGGCGAGTTCCAGCGTGCCGATGCCGGCATGGTCGTGGTGGGCCAGTTTCAGGCCGAGCCGCAGTGGCCATGCACGCCAGGAAGCGTCGCCGATCAGCGACAGCATCCGGCGATCGGTGAGCACCACGACACCAGAGGTGAAACGAAGTTGTTCGTCGAGGTCAACCTCCAGCCATGCCCGAACGTTCTCCCCTTCGGCCAGGGCGCTTTCCAGTCGGGAACGCCAGGGCCCGGCCAGCGCAAGCGAGCCGGGCGGCACGCCGCGGAGGGCGGCGTCGGGGGCGCGAGTGGCGCCGAGATCAGAAGCCGGAGGCTGGATTGTCATTCTCTAGAGATGTGGTGCGCGGCGGCGCGGAGAGGCCGCAACCTGACTCTGACGCGCGAGGCAGCATTGCGGTTGACACCGCCGGTGCCGGCAAGACGTTCGGCGGCGGTCGAACGTGAGTTTTTCGCGTCTCTTCCCCCAATTTCGATGAATTTCCCGCTGCGGGTCGCTGGAATGCGGCCCGCGAAATCACACGCACACGGCTCTACATGAAAGACATTCGTCTGTTACGCGTCGCCTATCTCGACGGCCCGAGCCTCTGGACCTACCGCCCCGTCATCGAGGCCTGGGTCGACATCGGCGAGCTGGAGGACTGCCCGTCCAACACGATGCCCGGGTTTGCCCAGCGGCTGGAAGCCTGGCTGCCGTCTCTGATCGAGCACCGCTGCGGCATCGGTGAGCGCGGTGGCTTCCTGCAACGGCTGCGCGAAGGCACCTGGCCGGCGCACATTCTCGAACATGTCGCGATCGAGCTGCAGAACCTGGCCGGCTCGCAGGCCGGCTTCGGCAAGGCGCGGCAGACCCCGGTGCGCGGCATCTACAAGGTGGCGTTCAGGTCACGCAACGAGCAGGTCGGCCGCGCCTGCCTCGAAGCGGCGCGCGAGCTCGTGCTGGCGGCCATGGAAGATCGCCCGTACGACGTGCCGGCCACCGTGGCAAGGTTGCGTGCGATGGTCGACGCGCTGTGCCTCGGGCCCAGCACCGCGTGCATCGTCGACGCGGCTGGCGAGCGCGGCATACCCGCCATCCGGCTGACCGACGGCAACCTCGTGCAACTCGGCCACGGCGCACGCCAGCGCCGCATCTGGACGGCCGAGACCGACCGCACCAGCGCGATCGCCGAGAGCGTCTCCAGCGACAAGGACCTGACCAAGAGCCTGCTGCAGTCGTGCGGCGTACCGGTGCCGGAAGGGCGCGTGGTCACCAGCGCCGAAGACGCCTGGGAGGCGGCGCAGGACATCGGTCTGCCGGTGGTGGTGAAGCCCTCGGATGCCAACCACGGGCGCGGCGTGTCCATCGAACTCTCGAGCCGCGACGACGTCGAGGCCGCCTACCACCTGGCCGACCAGGAAGGCAGCGAAGTGATCGTCGAGCGCTTCGTGCGCGGCAACGAGCACCGCCTGCTGGTGGTCGGCGGGCGCGTCGTCGCAGCTGCGCGAGGCGAGACCGCGTCGGTCGTCGGCGATGGCCGCTCGACGGTGGCGGAGTTGATCGACAGCCAGCTCAACACCGACCCGCGCCGCGGTTTGACCGAAGACTTCCCGCTCAACAAGATCCTGCTGTCGGAAGACCCGGCCGTCGGTCTCGAACTCGCCCGCCAGCAGCTGGCTCCCCAGTCGGTGCCGGCCGAAGGCCGGCGCGTGCTGATCCAGCGCAACGGCAACGTGGCGTTCGACGAAACCGACGAGGTGCACCCGGACGTGGCCGCCGCCGTGTCGCTGGCAGCGCGCGTGGTCGGGCTTGACATCGCCGGCGTCGACGTGGTGGCCGAGGACATCTCCCGGCCGCTGGCCGAGCAGCAAGGGGCGGTGGTGGAGGTCAATGCCGGCCCGGGCCTGCTGATGCATCTGAAGCCGGCCAACGGCCGCGGTCGCCCGGTCGGCCGGGCCATCGCCGACCATCTGTTCGGCGAACACGAGACGGGACGCATCCCGCTGGTGGGCGTGACGGGCAGTGCCGGCACCAGCCTCATTGCACGGCTGGTGGCGTGGATCCAGCAGTTGCAGGGGCGGCGCGTCGGGTTGGCGTGCACCGACGGGCTGTTCCTCGGCAAGCGGCGTGTCGATGGCGCTGCCTGCGCGACCTGGCATGCCGGCCGCCTGCTGCTGATGAACCGGACCGTCGAGGCCGCGGTGATCGAAAACGGCGCCGAACAGATCCTGCGTCACGGCCTGGCGTACGACCGCTGCCAGGTCGGCGTGGTGACCGGTGTGGGCGGGGTGGAGGGCCTGCGCGAGTTCTACATCGACGAACCGCGGCAGGTCTACAACGTGTTGCGCACGCAGGTCGACGTCGTGCTGCCCGATGGCGCTGCCGTGCTGAACGCGGCCGATCCCCTGGTGGTCGAGATGGCGTCGCTGTGCGACGGCGAGGTGCTGTTCTACGGCATCGACCCGCAGTTGCCGGCCATCGTCGAGCACCGCCAGCAAGGCGGCCGTGCCGTGTTCATGCGTGATGGCCTGCTGGTGCTGGCGACCGGGTCGGGCGAGCAGCCGCTGGCCGCGTCGGCCGAGGTACCCCTGCTGCGCAGTGCGCAGACGACCATCGAGCCCGAAAGCGTGCTGGCGGCCGCGGCTGCCGGCTGCGCGCTCGGCCTGCCGCCCGAGTTGGTCCGCATCGGACTGCAGACCTTCGAGCCCCGGCAGGCGCTCGCGGGCGACCCCGGCGCATACGGCCGTCAGGCCCAGACGCTGTGACATCTTCCCCATCGAAAGAACGATCCATGAAAGTCTCTCGCGTGCGCGCGCTGCGCGGCCCCAATCTGTGGAGCCGCCGCACCGCGATCGAAGCGGTGGTCCATTGCAGCGAGACCGAGCGCTCGCTCGACCGGCTGCCCGGTTTCGAGTTGCGCCTGCGTTCCCGCCTGCCGCAAATCGGCGCGCTGCATACCGCGGGACAGGCCGGGCCGACGTCGATGGCTCACGCACTGGAGCGCGCGACGCTGGCTCTGCAGGCGCAGGCAGGCTGCCCGGTCAGCTTCAGCCGCACCACCGAAACCGTCGAGTGCGGGACCTACCAGGTGGTGATCGAGTACACCGAAGAGGCGGTCGGCCGCCTGGCGTTCGAGATGGCCGAGCTGTTGTGCCAGGCAGCGCTGGACGACCTGCCGTTCGACCTGGCGGCGGCCTCGGCGCGCCTGAGCGAACTGGACGAGGACGAGCGCCTCGGCCCGAGCACCGGCGCCATCGTGCAGGCCGCGGTCGCGCGCGGGATCCCGTATCGGCGCCTCACCCAGGGCAGCCTGGTGCAGTTCGGCTGGGGCAGCCGCCAGCGCCGCATCCAGGCGGCCGAGATGGACCGCACCAGCGCCATCGCCGAGTCGATTGCGCAGGACAAGGAATTGACCAAGAAGCTGCTGCATGCCGCCGGCGTGCCGGTACCGCTGGGCCGCCCGGTGAGCGACCTCGATGACGCCTGGGCTGCAGCTTGCGAGATCGGCCTGCCGGTGGTCGTGAAGCCACGTGACGGCAACCAGGGCAAGGGCGTGACGGTGAACATCGAGACGCGAGATCACCTGGCGATCGCCTATGCCGCGGCGTACGAGATCAGTTCCGACGTGATGGTCGAGCGCTACATTCCGGGGCACGACTTCCGCCTGCTGGTGGTCGGCGACCGGCTGGTCGCCGCAGCGCGACGCGACCCGCCGCATGTCGTCGGTGACGGCCAGCACACCATCCGCGAACTGGTCGACCGGGTCAATGCCGACCCGCGGCGCGGCGATGGCCATGGAACCGCCTTGACGAAGATGCGCTTCGACGAGATCGCCCTGGCACGGCTCGCGGTACAGGGCTACGGCGCCGACTCGGTGCCGCCGCAAGGTCAGCGTGTGGTGCTGCGCAACAACGCGAACCTCAGCACCGGCGGCACGGCCACCGACGTCACCGACGACGTGCACCCCGAGGTCGCGGAGCGCGCCGTCGAGGCTGCCCGCACGATCGGGCTGGACATCTGCGGCGTCGACATCGTCTGTGAAACGGTGCTGCGCCCGCTCGAAGAGCAGGGCGGCGGCATCGTCGAGGTCAACGCGGCACCCGGCTTGCGCATGCACCTGTCGCCGTCCTATGGCAGGGGGCGCGCGGTCGGCGAGGCGATCGTCGACGACATGTTCGCGTCCGGCGAGGACGGTCGCATCCCCGTGGTGGCGGTCACTGGCACCAACGGCAAGACAACCACCGTGCGGCTGATCTCCCACATCCTCGCAGTGCGGGGCCTGCGCGTGGGCATGACCAACACCGACGGCGTCTATGTCGCCGGGCGGCGCATCGACACCGGTGATTGCAGCGGCCCCCGCAGCGCGCGCAACGTGCTGATGCATCCCGACGTCGATGCCGCCGTGTTCGAGACCGCGCGCGGCGGCATCCTGCGCGAGGGTCTGGCCTTCGACCGCTGCCAGGTGGCAGTGGTGACCAACATCGGCGCAGGCGATCATCTCGGGCTCAACTACATCACCACGGCCGAAGACCTGGGGGTGCTCAAGCGCGTGATCGTGCAGAACGTGGCCGCGACAGGCACAGCGGTGCTGAACGCAGCCGACCCGATCGTCGCGGCGATGGCTCGTGAATGCCCGGGTTCAGTGACCTTCTTCGCGGCCGATCGCCATCTGCCGGTAATGGCCGCGCACCGCGCGAAGGGCGGACGCGTGGTGTACGTGGACCGGGGGGCCATCGTCGCCGAGTCGGGCAACGTGCAGCATCGTGTCTCGCTGTCGCAGGTGGGCCTTACGAGGGGCGGCACCATCGGCTTCCAGGTCGACAACGCGATGGCGGCCACCGCGGCAGCCTGGGCGCTCGGCGTCGAGTGGTCGGTGATCTGCACGGCGCTCGCCGGCTTCTCGAACGACGCCGACAATGTGCCGGGGCGTTTCAACGTGTTCGACCATCGAGGCGCGACCGTCATTGCCGACTATGGCCATAACCCGGATGCGATCCAGGCGTTGGTGCAGGCGGTGGAGGCGATGCCGGCGCGGCGGCGTTCGGTCGTGATCAGCGGGGCTGGCGACCGGCGCGACGAGGACCTGCGCCGGCAGACCGCGATCCTCGGTCAGGCCTTCGACGACGTGATCCTGTATCAGGACCAGTGCCAGCGAGGCCGCGCCGACGGCGAGGTGCTGGCGCTGCTGAGAGCGGGCCTCGAAGGGGCCCGGCGCACCAGCCGCATCGACGAGATCCACGGCGAGTTCCTGGCGATCGACACGGCGCTGGAGCGGCTGATGCCGGGCGACTTGTGCCTGGTGCTGATCGACCAGGTCGAGGAAGCGCTGGCGCATATCGCACAGCGCTGCGCCGACGCGCCCGTACCCGTCGAACTGCTGCTGGCCGAACCCGCCTGACGGGGCCTGTCCGCCGTTTGGCGTATGCACGGGCGGGTGGCGCTTGTGTGAGGATGACGTCTTCGAACATCCATCAAGGAGTCTTCTGTGCAGCATCAAGTGCGCTCCGCGCGGCCTGCGGACTGGCCGGCCATCGAGGCCTTGTTGAAAGACTGTGCGCTCCCGGGGCAGGGCGCGCGCGAACACCTGCAGCATTTCATCGTCGCCGAAGCCGGCGGTATCCTCGGTTGTGCCGGGCTCGAGCCTTACGGTGATGACTTGTTGCTGCGCTCGGTCGGCGTGAAGCCGGCCTATCGCGGGCAGGGCCTGGGCGAAGCGCTGACCCGGCATCTGTTGGCGCAGGCCATCGCGCAGGACGGTCGGACGATGTGGCTGCGCACCGTCGATGCGGCGGGTTTCTATGCGCTGCTCGGCTTCCGCCCCAGTGCGCTCGAAGCCGTGCCGCAGGCGATGCGGGCGTCGGCCGAATTCCAGGGGGCCTGTCCGGACAGCAGCACGACGATGCGGCTCGACCTGCACGCCGGCGTGACGGTCCGTCCGGCGCGCGAAACCGACATGCCGGCGGTGCTCGACATCTACAACCACGAGGTGCGCACCAGCACCGCCACCTACCAGTACGCCGAACGCCGGCTCGAGGAACAGGTGGAGCAGTGGGCGCTCAAGCAGCGCGACGGGCACGGGTTTTTCGTCGGTGTCTCGAAACAGGGCCGTGTGATCGGCTATTCGAGCTACGGGCTGTTCCGGCCGCGTGAAGGCTGGCGCTTCGCTTGCGAGCATTCGGTCTACCTGCACGCCGACTGGCGTGGCCGCGGCGTCGGCAAGCTGCTGATGCCGCCGGTGATGGCGCATGCCCGAAAACGCGGCTTCCACACGATGGTGGGGGTGGTCGACGCGGCCAACGCCGCGTCGGTCCGCCTGCACGAGGCGATGGGCTTCAAGGTGGCAGGTGTCGTGCGCGAAGGCGGCTACAAGTTCGATCGCTGGCTCGACGTGGCGTTCGTGCAGGCGATGCTGTAGCTCCGTTCGGCTACCATCGCGGCCGTCAATTTCTCAGGTCGAAAGGAAGCAAAGCTATGGCCATGGACGTGGTGGACTACGACATTCGCGGCAGCGAAATGCAGTTCGTCGAGATCGAGCTCGATCCCGGTGAGGCGGCCGTCGGCGAAGCAGGCAGCATGATGTTCATGGATGCCGGCATCGGCATGGACACGGTGTTCGGCGACGGCTCCGCTCAGCAAGGAGGCATTTTCGGCAAGCTGCTGGGCGCCGGCAAGCGTCTGATCACCGGCGAATCGCTGTTCACGACGGTCTACACCAACAACGGTTCGAGCAAGCAGCGCGTGGCGTTTGCCGCCCCCTACCCGGGCAAGGTCTTGCCGATGGACCTGAAGCAGCTCGGCGGCACGCTGATCTGCCAGAAGGACGCCTTCCTGTGCGCCGCGCGCGGCGTGTCGCTCGGCATCGCCCTGCAGAAGAAGTTGTCGACCGGCTTCTTCGGCGGTGAAGGCTTCATCATGCAGAAGCTCGAGGGCAACGGGCTGGCTTTCGTGCATGCCGGCGGGACGGTGGTCCGACGCGAACTCCAGGCGGGGCAGACGCTGTTCGTGGATACCGGTTGTGTGGTGGCCTACACGCCTTCCGTCAACTTCGAGATCCAGTATGTCGGCAAGATCAAGACGGCGCTGTTCGGCGGCGAAGGGCTGTTCTTCGCGAAGATGACCGGCCCCGGCACCGTGTGGCTGCAGTCGCTGCCGTTCTCGCGGCTGGCCTCGCGGGTGTTCGCGGCGGCACCCCAGACCGGTGGCGGCGGGCGCGGTGAGGGCTCGGTGCTCGGCGGCTTCGGCGCCGGCGGCCTGCTCGGGGGCGTGCTCGGCGGCGACGACGAGTGACAACGGCGGCAAGGCGGCGATCAGCCCCCTGACAGTTCTATCAGGGTGTGGGGCGATCGCGTCGCCTGGGCGGGGCTGCCGCTTGCTTCGCGGCGGCTTCCGCCGCACAGTGCGAGCGGCATAGCCATGAAATGTGTCGCACTTCGGTGATCGAGGGCGCGCAAGCCCGTTGTAACGACGGTTAAGCTGGTTGCGCGTCGGCCCTGCTGTGCGGCGTTGTCTTCCGCGAGCCCCGCCCCTCATGCACCAGATCGAAGCCGACTTCATCTTGCCCGAGCTGACGCCAGAAGGCGAGCGGTGGGTGGCGACCCGGGGCGGCTACCGTCTGACGAGCCACTTCCAGCCGATCTTCAGTCTTTCGCACCGCCGTGCCGTGGGGCATGAAGCCCTGTTGCGCGCCACCAATGCCGGGGGGCAGGCGGTGCCGCCTGTCGAGGTGCTCAGCAGCCACCAGAATTTCGACGAACTGGTGCAGGTCGATCGCCTGTGCCGCTGGCTGCACGCCAGCAACTTCTTCCGTCAGCAACGGCGGCTGGATCACTGGTTGTTTCTCAACATCCACCCGGCCGTGTTCGCGCAGGGGCCCGGTCGCGGCACGCGCGCGTTCATGCAGCAATTGATGGAGCGGCTGCAGACATCGCCCAGCCAACTGGTGCTGGAAGTCACCGAAGACGTGATCAGCGAAGACGAGAGCTTCGAGTCTGCGGTCGCCATGGCGCGCGAGATGGGCTGCCTGCTCGCACTTGACGACTTCGGCGCAGGGCATTCCAATTTCGACCGCGTCTGGCGCATCCGCCCCGAGATCGTCAAGCTCGACCGCAGCGTGGTGCAGCGCGCTGCCTCCGAGCCGAGCATCGCGCGTGTGGTGGCGCAGATGGTGTCCTTGTTGCACGAGTGCGGAGCACTGGTGCTGACCGAAGGCATCGAAACGCTCGACGAGGCCTATCTCGCGCTCGAATCCGACGTCGACTTCGTCCAGGGCTATCTGTTCGGTCGACCGGCCCCCGAGTTGCACGGCATCGACCACTACCCGTCGACCATCGACGCAGTCTGGCAGCGTTTCGACGAACAGCACGAAGCCGGCGAGCGCCGCTACCAGGAACGCATCGCGCCCTACATGCATGCGATCGGCTACGCCGCGACGCTGCTCAAGGCGGGCCGCTCGATGGACGAGGCCTGCGCCGGGTTCCTGTCGCTGGAATGGTCGGAGCTGTGCTACCTGCTCGACGAGCAGGGCCTGCAGGTGGGGCACAACCACACGTCGCCGCGCTATCACAGTGACGTCTCGGCGCGCTTTGCACCGCTGGCCGATGCGAGCCATGCACGCTGGGCCAAGCGGCCGTACTTTCGCCGCGCGCTCGAATCTTTCGGGCAGGTGCAGGTGACACGGCCGTACCTGACCGTGCACGGCGCAAGGCTGTGCGTCACCGTCTCGGTGGCGTTCCGGTGCCAGGACCGCACGCTGGTGCTCGGCGGCGACATCGCCTGGGAACGCGACTAGTCCACTGCAGTGGACCAGGGCCTGTTCGCACGACGGAGGGCGGATGCGTTGCGGCAGACAACCCGACGTTTTCGCCTTGCTCACAGCCTTGGGCCGACGGCATAGAAATGGGGCCCGTGCCCCGGCAGCTTGCGCCACCGGCACCCAGGCCCCGAAGGAGGTCGCGAGACCTCTTGTCCAACCTTTGAGACAGCCCCGGTTGCAGCGGGGCATGCACAGATTACGCCAATCCCCGCGGCTGCGCACGCGCATCGTCGGCACGGCGCTCGGCTGCGCTAAGCTGCCGGCTGCACGCACTGGCTTCCGATGCGCCGTCGCAGTTTCGGAACGCGCGTTTTTGCGTGTTCTGCCTGTGCTGCGCCTCGCACCATGACCCAAGAACACTCGCCGCGCCATCCTTTCCCTCTCGACCTGCAGGTGGCCGACATGCTCGAGCGCGACATGCAGCGCGGCATGTTCTGGTTGGCCGCGGCCGTGTCGCTGGCCGGCGGCTTGGGTTTTGCCGCCTTTTTCCTCGCGAAAGGGCCGCGTGTCGTGGCCTGGGCGGATGTCGCGCTGGTCGCGCTGACGCTCGTGCTGGCCGTCTATGTGCGGACCGGCGGGCGGGCCGAACGCGGTCTCACGCTGCTGGCCGCCGGCCTGACGGCAGTCCTCACCGCCAAGATGTGGCTGCAGGGCGGGCTGTACGCTCCCACGCTGTGGTGGCTGCTGGTGCTGCCGTGGCTGGTGATGCTGGCGGGGCCGGTACGCGCAGGTGCCTGGCTGGGGGCGGTGGTGCTGGGCATCCTGGCCCTGACCTATGCCTTGCAAAGGGCCGACGCATTGCCGGCGGCGGCGCTCAGCAGTGCGCCGCGCCTGCACCAGATGCTGTCGATGGGCGGTGCCCTGATGCTGTACGGCGGCTTCGTCGGCTTCTCGCTGAAGCTGCGCGACGACCTACAGCGCGAGCTGCGCTACGCGATGCTGGAGCTGCAGTGTTCGCGCGACGAGGCGTGGCGAGCATCGCAGGTCAAGGCGCATTTCCTGTCCAACATGAGCCACGAGCTGCGCACGCCCATCAACGGCATCCTCGGCGCGACCGAACTGTTGCGCGCGACGCCGCTGGACATGCGGCAGCAGCAGATCGTGTCGATGCAGCGGCAAAGCCTCGACAGCCTGATGGCGCTGGTCAACGACGTGCTCGACTATTCGCGCCTGGACGCCGGTGGGGTGCAACTCGAACGCGTGCCCCTGGCGCTGCGCACCGCGGTATTCGACGCGCTCGAGTTGTACGCCGGCGCGGCGCACGAGAAGGGGCTGGAGCTGACGTGCAGCCAGGACCCCGAGGTGCCTGAAACGGTGCTCGGCGACCCGACCCGCCTGCGCCAGGTCCTGTCGCACCTGGTGTCCAACGCCGTGAAGTTCACGCACCAGGGCGGGGTGCACGTGCATGTCGGCATGGTCGCCGGTGACCCGGTCGCGAACCGCGTGAGGCTGCGCATCGAGGTGCACGACACCGGCATCGGTGTCGATGTCGCGCAACTGCCGCAGCTGTTCGGCGTGTTCTCGCAGGGCGACAGCTCGCGTGCCCGGCGTGCCGGCGGGGCCGGCATCGGGCTTGCGCTGTGCCGCGAGCTGGCCGAGTTGATGGGGGGCAAGGTGGAGGCGACCGGGGCACCGGGGCAGGGCTCGTGTTTCACCGTCGAGATCAACTGCGAACGCACCACCGAGCTGGCCGAGCCGGCACCGCCACCCTTGCCCGAGCAGCACGTTTTTGTCGTGGCCGGTCACCACCGGCTGGTACTGCATTTCGACGCCATCCTGCGCGGCACCGGCGTCAGCTATGAAATCCGGGCGGTCGCTCCGTCACGAGCCGACCTGCGGGCCGCTCACGAGCGCCAGGTGGCGGCCGTGCTGATCGACGAACGACTGCTCGGGGCGCGTGCCGGCGAGCGACTCGAGCAGATCGTGCGCGAGGCCGGACTGCCGGTGCTGCTGATGCGCGCGCTGACCCGCGACTCGTCTCAGATCGCGCTCGATGGCGTGTTCGTGCTCAGCAAACCCGTGCGCCCGCGTGCCTTGCACGAGGGCTTGCAGTGGGCAGCACATGTACGGCAAGCGCAAGGTGCGGCACAGACCGCCACCCCTGTGTCGCGGCCCTCGGCTGCCGTGTTGATGGCAGGGCGGGTGCTGCTGGTGGAAGACAACCCGGTGAACCAGGTGATGACGCAGGCCATGCTGGAGCGGCTCGGGCTGCAGGTCGTGGTGGCCGGCGACGGACACGAGGCGCTGCAGCGCTACGGCGAGCAGAGCTTCGACATGGTGCTGATGGATGTGCAGATGCCGGGCATGGACGGCCTGACGGCCACCGAGCGGCTGCGCGAACTGGAGCAACTCAACGTGCGCGGGCGCACGCCGGTGGTGGCGGTCACCGGCAACCCGGAACCCGAGATCCGCGACCGTGGACGCGCCGCCGGCATGGACGACTTCCTCGGCAAGCCCTTCACACTCGAACAGCTCGAGATGACGCTGCTGCGCTGGTGCCGGCAACAGGGTGCGGCGCAGCAGGCCGACTGATCACGCTTGCTTACGTGGCGGTGTGCCGCGATGTCGCGGACGCGACAGGATGCTCGCGTTTTGTCCGATGTACTGCGGGCCGCGGTGACCGTATGGTGGCCGCAACCCAGTCAGTGCATCAGGAGACCGTCTTGCCCGCCCCCGCCGATCGCCCCCACCACAAGTTCTGGCCCAAGCGACTGCCCCGCACGCTGACGCTGCCCGAGACCTCGCTGTGGTTCAACCTCGAGGTGACGTCGACGCGCTATCCCGCCAAGGACGCCATCATCTTCTTCGGCCGCCGCTTCAGCTTCTCGCAGGTGCGCCGCGAAGCCGAGGCGCTGGCCGGCTGGCTGCAGCGGGAGGCCGGCGTGCAGCGTGGCGACCGGGTACTGCTATACATGCAGAACTGCCCGCAGTACATGATCGCGTTCTACGGGATCCTGCGCGCCGACGCGGTCGTGGTGCCGGTCAATCCGATGAACCGTGCCGAGGAGTTCAAGCACTACATCAGCGACCCCGAGGCCAAGGTCGCAATCTGCAGTGCGGATCTGGCTGCCCACGCCGCTGCAGCGAATGCCGAACTGCCCGAGCCGCAGCGCCTGAGGCATCTGCTGGTCACGCGGTATGCCGAGGCGATGCAGCCGAACGGGGAAGACCCGGCCGATGCGCCGCCGCCGGCCATGGCGGAGTGGCTGCGCGCCGATCCACCGCTGCCGGCCGGCGCGGTACGCTGGCTGGACGCTATTGCATGCGGCCACCCTCCCGGACCGCACACGGCGCAGCCTGACGACCTGGCCGTGCTGCCGTACACGTCGGGCACCACCGGCCTGCCCAAGGGCTGCCTGCACACGCACCGCACGGTGATGCACAACACCATCGGTGGCGGCTTGTGGGGCCATGCCTGCGCCGACTCCGTGACGCTGGGCGTGGTGCCGATGTTCCATATCACCGGCATGCAGTACTGCCTGCATTCGCCGATCTGGGGCGGCGCGACGATGGTGCTGATGCCGCGCTGGGACCGCGAGCTCGCAGGCCGCCTGATCTCGCGCTACAAGGTCACGCACTGGACCTGCATCCCGACGATGATCATCGACCTGCTCGGCAGTCCGAACATGGACAAGTTCGACCTGTCCAGCCTGGCCTATCTGAGCGGAGGCGGCGCCGCGATGCCGCAGGCTGTCGCCGAACGGCTGCACCAGCAGTACGGGCTGTTGTTTGCCGAGGGCTACGGGCTGACCGAGACCGCGGCGCCGTCGCACGCCAATCCGCCCGAGCGCCCGAAGCTGCAGTGCCTCGGCATCCCGATCTTCGGCGTCGACTCGCGCATCGTCGATCCCGTGACGCTGCACGAACTGCCGCCCGGTGAGATCGGCGAGATCCTGATCCACGGCCCGCAAGTCTTCAAGGGCTACTGGCGCAACCCGGAGGCGACAAAAGCGGCTTTCGTCGAGATCGACGGCAAAAGCTTTTTTCGTTCCGGCGATTTGGGCCGCATGGACGAGGAAGGCTATTTCTTCATCACCGACCGGCTCAAGCGGATGATCAACGCCAGCGGCTTCAAGGTGTGGCCGGCCGAGGTCGAGGCACTGCTCTACAAGCACCCGGACGTGCAGGAAGCGTGCATCATCTCGACGCGCGACGCCTACCGCGGCGAGTCGGTCAAGGCCATCGTCGTGCTGAAAGAGGCGGCCCGCGGCCGCGTTACCGAGGAGCAGATCATCGAGTGGGCCCGGCAGCACATGGCGGCCTACAAGTACCCGCGGGTCGTCGAGTTCGCCGATGCGTTGCCGAAGTCCGGCTCCGGCAAGGTGATGTGGCGGCAGTTGCAGGACCGCGAGAACGAGCGCGTGTCCCCGACCTGAGAACGCGCGCCGGGTCGCCGGCTCAGAAGCCCGCGCCCGGCTGGCGCAAGTAATCGCGTTCAGAGGCGGTGCTGTCGCGCCCGAGGATGGCGTTGCGATGCGGGAAGCGGCCGAAGCGGCGGATCACGTCGCGGTGGCGCAGTGCATAGTCCAGCGCGCTCTCGAACCCGCTCGCGGCGTGCGACAACTCGGTGAACAGGCGCACGCTCTCGTCCTGCGCCGCCGGGTCTTCGGCGTGCTCGAACGGCATGTAGACGAACCATCGCTGCATCGGCACGAGCTGTCGATCGAGGCTGGCGGCCACCACCGCGCGGGCCGTCGCGAGTGCCTGGGCGTCGCCTGCGAAGGCGCGCGGGGTGTCCCGAAAGGCGTTGCGGGTGAATTGGTCGAGCAGCAGGATGCGCGCGAGCGCCCCCTCCGGGCGGGCCTCCCATTCGCGCAGTCCGCCGGCAAGCGCGGCTTCGGTTGCCGCACCGAAGCGCTCCCGGATCTCGTCGTCGAAGGCCGGGTCCTTGCGGAACCAGACGTCTCGGGCCTGCAAGGGCGCGGTACCGTCGCGAGGACCGAACCAGAAGTCGAGAACACCATCGGCAGAAGGCAGCATCGTCACGTCGCCATCGAAAGTTTCACGGGCCTGTCACCGGCCTGCTCGAAGATGGGCCAGGCTGTCATCCCGGCCAGGCACCGCCCGGCAAGCCCATAAAAAGCGCCACCCTCGAGGTGGCGCTCCTGTTGTCACCGTGCCAACAGCTCATGCGTTTCAGGTCGGCGTTCCATGTAGCTGCGCACATAAGGACACTGTGGATCGATCTTCAGGCCATGCGCCTTTGCATGGGCCAGCGCCTGCTTCACCAGCATCCCGGCGATGCCCCGCCCTTGCAGCGCCGCCGGCACCTCGGTGTGTGTCATCTGCATCACACTGTCGGACAGCCTGTATTCGGCCAGGCCGAGGTGCCCGTCCACACGGGCCTCGAAGCGGTGTGCACCCGGGTTGTGTATCACGTCGACGGACTCTTCCATGAGCGATGTAGCGGTAGGAGCAATGCCTCGACTGTAGCGGCGTCCCGACACACCTGCTGGCTGCAGGGGCGCCGCGACCCACTCCCCGCCGGCGCCGTGGCCCTTGCGGGATGCCGCCCCTGCGGGGCAGTGTTCGGCGTACGCTTGTGAGCGGGTTCACCCGCTGCAGAAGGCGGCGGCTGCGACTTCGTCGCGCGGTGCGCTGCAGCAAAGCCGCAGGCGCGCCGTTTGCACTTCGACGGGTGACCGACATGCCAGGAGGTGTTCCATGAGCGAGCTTGTCGCCGGTAGCCGAGACCTTCGTCACCCGTTGCGGTTTCGCACACTGCTGTACCGCTACTGGTTCTTCGCGTGGCTGTTCCGCGACGTCGGGCGCGGCTCGCTGTTCGAGCGCGCGGCGGCATGGCGCCATAACCAGGCGCAGGCCCGCTGGCTGCCGACCTACATGCGGCGCTGGGGCATCGCCGGCGTGGCAGCCTTCGTGCTGGGCGCCGCCGTCGAGCAACTGGGTGGCGCCGCCTTGCTGGCGGCGCTTTTTTTCGTGCCGTCGGCCATCACGGTGCCGGTCAATGCCGTGATCGGCGCGGCCTGGCTCGGCCTGAAGCTGCTGCCCGCGCCTGTGTGACGTGAACCGCCCCTGCGGCCCACAGGCGCGCCCTGCCGGCCGCGCCAGGCCGGAGGTCAGCCTTTCAAGAGGCGGCGCTGCTGGACCGGCAGAGCCTCACGCCTCGGCATCACTCGCACGGCAGGCCGTGCATGGCCGCATGGAGAGCGCCCGCGGTGAACTTCTACGTGTCGAGAGCGCCGAGAAACTGACGCAGTTCCGGCGTGCGCGGGTGGCCGAACAGCTCATCGGGCGCGCCGGCCTCGTGAATGCGGCCGGCGTGCATGAACAGCACGCGGTCGGCCACCTTGCGCGCGAAGTTCATCTCGTGCGTCACCATCAGCAGCGTCATGCCTTCGTCGGCCAGTGACTCCACCACGCGCAGCACGTCTCCCACCAGCTCGGGGTCGAGTGCCGATGTGATCTCGTCGCACAGCAGCACGGCGGGCTCCATCGCCAGCGCGCGCGCGATCGCGACGCGCTGCTGCTGGCCGCCGGAGAGCTGGTCGGGGTAGGCGTCGAACTTTTCGCCCAGGCCGACGCGGGCGAGCAGCCGGCGCGCCTGGTCCTGCGCGGCGTGGGCATCGCGCTGCTTGACCAGCGACGGCGCCAGCATCACGTTGCGGCCGACCGTGAGGTGCGGGAACAGGTTGAAGCTCTGGAAGATCATGCCGACACGCTGTCGCAGGCCGCGCATCGCGCGCGCGTCGCCGTGCAGCAGCGGCTGGCCATCGACCGTGAGTGCACCTTCGTCGAAGCTTTCCAGTCCGTTGACGCAGCGCAGCAGCGTGCTCTTGCCCGACCCGCTCTTGCCGATGATGGCGATCACCTCGCCGGGCTCGACCGCGAGATCAATGCCCTTGAGCACCTCGTGGGTGCCGAAGCGCTTGCGCAGCGAAGCGATCTCGACCAGCGGCCGCGCCGAGGCGCCAGCGACTCCGTCAACGCCTGACATGCAATCTCCTTTCGAGCGTGCGGCTCCAGGCCGACACCGGGTAGCACAGCGCGAAATACATCAGCGCCACGCAGCTGTAGACGGCGAACGGACGGAAGGTGGCGTTGGTGATCATGGTGCCGGCCTTGGTCAGCTCGACGAAGCCGATCACCGACGCGAGCGCCGTGCCCTTGACCACCTGCACCAGGAAGCCCACCGTCGGCGGTATGGCGACGCGCAGCGCCTGCGGCAGGATCACGTGCCGCAATTGCTCGCCGAAGCTCAAGGCCAGGCTTTGCGCCGCCTCCCACTGGCCCTTGGGCACCGCCAGCACGCAGCCGCGCCAGATCTCGGTCAGGAAGGCGCTCGTGTACAGCGTCAATGCGACGCCGGCGGCCGTCCACGCCGACACGTCGACGCCGAACAGTGCGATGCCGAAGTACGCGAGAAACAGCTGCATCAGCAGCGGCGTGCCCTGGAACAGTTGGACGTAGCCCGCCACCAGCGGCTCGGCTCCGCGCAGCTTCGCCAGTCGCGCAACCAGCAACGCCAGCCCGAGCAGCCCGCCGCCCAGGAAGGCGATCAGCGACAGCGCCACCGTCCAGCGTGCGGCCAGCAGCAAGTTGCGCAGGATGTCCCACAGCGTGAACTCGACCATCGCGATTACCGGTGAAAGATGAAGCGGGGGCCGGCCCAGTTGAGCGCACGCCGTAGCGCGATCGCGAGCACCAGATAAAGGCCGGTCGCGACGATGAAGGACTCGAAGCCGCGGAAGCTTCGGCTCTGGATCAGGTTGGCCGCGTACGACAGCTCTTCGGTCGCGATCTGGCCGCACACCGCGGAGCCGAGCATCACGATGACGATCTGGCTGACCAGCGCAGGCCACACCTTCTTGAGTGCGGGCGGCAGCACGACACGCGTGTAGACCTGCCAGCGGTCGAGCGCGAGGCTCATTGCCGCTTCAATCTGTCCGCGCGGCGTGGCCTGCACGCCGGCGCGTACGATCTCGGTGGCATAGGCCCCGAGGTTGATCACCATGGCCAGCACCGAGGCGACCTCGGGCGAGAGTCTGACTCCCAGCGCCGGCAGCCCGAAAAAGATGAAGAAGAGCTGCACGATGAACGGTGTGTTGCGGACCAGCTCGACGTAAGCGCCGACGGCCAGGCGCAGCGGCATTGCGCCGTCGGACCGCGCCCACGCGCATGCGACGCCGAGCAGGGCGCCGAGCGCGGCCGATACTGCGGTCAGCGCCGCCGTGACCGCGACGCCTTGGGCCAGCAGCGGCCACTCGGCGAGCACGACACCGAAATCGAGTTCGACCATCTGCGGCCCTGATCCGGCTTACTGGGGCAGTTCACCGGCCGGGCGACCCAGCCATTTGCGTGCCAGCTTGTCCAGCTCGCCGTCCGTCTTGGCCTGCGCGATGATCTCGTTGACCTTGTTGCGCAACTTGTCTTCGCCCTTGGCGACGCCAATGAAGTTGGGCGAGTCCTTCAGCACGAACTTGTACTCGGCCCCGAGTTGCGGGTTCTTCGAAATCATGTTGCCGGCGACCGAGGCGCCGGTCGCGATCAGCTGTACCTGGCCGGAGACGAAAGCCGAGACCGTCGCGTTGTTGTCCTCGAAGCGCTTGATGTCGGTGCCGGCGGGGGCGATCTTGGTCAGTTCCATGTCCTCGATCGCGCCGCGCGTGACCGAGACCGACTTGCCGGTCAGGTCCGCGACGCCCTTGATGGAGAGCGTCTTGGGGCCGAACACCGCCTGGAAGAAGGGCGAGTAGGCGGCCGTGAAGTCGATCACCTTCTCGCGCTCGGCGTTCTTGCCCAGTGTCGAGATCACGAGGTCGGCCTTGCGCGTCTGCAGGTAGGGGATGCGGTTGGTGCTGGACACCGGCACCAGTTCCACCTTCACGCCGAGCCTGGTCGCGACGTGGCGCGCCATGTCGACGTCCAGGCCCTGGGGTTGCAGGTCGGTGCCGACGAAGCCGTAGGGCGGAAAGTCGGTCGGCACCGCGATGCGGATCTGGCGCGACTTCATCACGTCGTCGAGCGCGGTCTGGGCAATGGCGCCGGCGGCCGCAGCGAGCGCGACGGCACCCAGTGCGAGGGATCGAACGAACTTCATAGCACCTCTCCAAGATAGGTTGAATCGGACGGGTCGTCCGTGCGGGGGCGAGTCTTGCCGCCACCACGGGCAGCAGGGGCGGTGGTGGCATCGCCGGTGCCCTTGGCGACCGGCTGCAGTGCATCGCGCAGCCGGGCCAGAGGGTCTTGCGAGGTGTCGGCGCGCAGGCCGGCTTGCACGTTGTCCAGGTGTGCGGCCATCAGCTGCTCGGCCAGCGCCGCGTCGCCGCGTTCGAGCGCTTCGACGATACGCACGTGCTCCTCGCAGGACTGCTCGGCCTGATGCGACGACTGGTAGAGCATCGCGATCAGCGTGGTGCGTGCAGTGAAGTCGCGCAGCGTCTCTGCCAGCAGGCCGTTGCCGATGCATTCAGCCAGGCAGACGTGGAAATCACCGAGCAGGAAACTGCGCGAGCCGACGTCGTGACCCTTCAGCGCGGCTTTTTCGCGGTTCACGTGGCTCTTCAGCTGCTTCAGTGCCGCGGGGGCGATGCGCGGCAGGTGCCGGATCATGCCGAGTTCCAGCACCCGTCTCGCCTCGAAGGCTTCGCGTGCTTCGTCGAGCGATGGCTCGATGACGTACCAGCCGCGGCGTGCGCTCACCGTGACGATGCCGCGCGCGGCGAGCCGTGTCAGCGCTTCGCGGACCAGCGTGCGGCTGCAGTCGAACAGCATCGCCAGTTGCTGCTCGCCCAGTCGCGTTCCGGGCGCGAGCCGCTGCGCCAGGATGGCTTCGACGATGCGGTTGGCGATGGTGGCGGAGGTGGTCATGGTGCGTTCCCGGACGAGCCGGTACGCAAGGGCCATGCCATCTTGCATACAAGATGGGTGCACCACGCACGTGCGAAACATGGCTGTCGTGCACACGCAATGGGCGTGCATGCTGCGCCGCGCACGGCTTTGTGGCAGGCGCCGGCCGGGCGGGCTTGCAGCCTGCCGTCGTGGTGTATCGGTGCGGAATCCGGTTCACACGGCTTGTATGCAAGCCGTGCGGCTGCTACGGGCGGCTCTTGCCGCGCGGGCGATCGGACGGACGCGGGCCGCGGTCGCGCCTGGGCGGCGGGGGGCTGGCCTCGCGCAGCAGCCGGTCGAGCTGCACCGGATGCATCTTGCGTTGCTCGGCGAACGCCGCGACGCTGAGGCCGCTGGCACGGAAGCTCGACAGCAGTTCGGCGAGGAACTGCTGGCGCTCTTCGCGCTCACGGCGCGCGGTGTCGAGTTGCTCGTCGAGCTGCTGCGGGTCCACGCCCTTGAGCACGCAGAAGTTCTCGCGCGTCAGTGTGGTGCCTTCGAAGTCGCGCAGCAGCCCGGCGCGGAAGTTGCGCTGTGCATGCGCCTGCGCACGCTCGGCCTGCTCCTGCGCGCGACGTTCGTCGTGCCGCTCGCGTCGCTGCGCCAGCGCCTGCAGCGCGATCTGGCGGTGCTCTTCGCTCAGTTCGCCGGCCGGCTGGCCGTCGAGGTCGTAGCGATGGGTTCCGGTGCTGACCGCACGCAGATAGGCATCGCTCATCGTGTAGCGGCGCAGGAAGGCCGACAGCGTCTGCTTCGAAAACGTATCGGGGCTGCGCTCCTGGATATCGGTCTGGATGCGCAGCTTCAAGGGTTTGGGCTTGCCGCCGAACAGCGCCGGAAAGCGCTCCTTCAGCAGCGAGGCGCATTCAGCGACGGTCATGCCGGGGGGCGGGTCGCTCGGGGCGCTGGGGCTCGGTTCGGGATTCATCCGGGATGCGGGATATGAGTGCGGTGCGTATTGTGAGGCCACCCGGGCCGGCGCGCACGGATTCGCTGGAACAGGAGAAGGAGGGCAGGGCAGCGGGAGTCCGCCGCCCTGCCCACCGACGAGGGTGCCTACGCCGCCTTCTTGGCGTCCTTCTTCAGCCACAGCATGGCCGCGAGGGATGCACAGATGACGACACTGCCACCGGCCTGCGCCAGCGCCTCGTGCCACTGCGGCCGTTCGACGAACGAGCCGGCGAGCACGAAGCCGATCGGCGTGGCCAGCACCGCAACGATGCCGTTCACGGCCTGGTTGCCGCTCTGCATGCCGTTGGCGTGCTGCCACGCCCACGAGTAGCCGGCGTAGACCAGCGAACCGAGGACCAGCGCTACCAGCGGCAGCGGTTCGAAGTGGACCTCGATCCGCGCACCGGTGATCGGTCCCGTCGACAGCACCAGCGCGTACAGCGACGTCACGGTCACGCCCAGCCACAGCGTGGCCTTGGTCGTGATCGCGTGGTCAACCGACCGGTCCGCCGGCAGGTCGCGCTTCTCGGCCGCGGTGATCCGTTCCTGCAGGAACGGCACGCATGCCCTCAGCGCCACCACCACCGCCAGCCAGCCGATCCACGGATTCAGCAGGCCGGACGGATCCATCTCGAAGGCGACCAGCACGCCGACGCCGCAGCCGGCGACCGGGAGCAGCAGCAGGAGCTGCTTGCCCACCCGGCGGCGAGGCTTGCTGCGCAGCCGCTTGCCGATCTCGAGCGTGGTCTTGATCGCCGAAGTCACAGCGCCCACCAGCGCCGTCGCCATCGACGCATAGCCGACGGACAGCTTGTCGTTGAGCAAGCCTTCGATCGACACGGCCAGCAGCACGAAAGCTGCCGCGGTCATGCTCGCGCGGGCAACGTACAGAAGTTCGCTGCCTTTGCGCACACGCCAGCCGACGCTGCGCCAGCCGCTGTTGCGCTGGCGCTTGGCCGCGCGGCGCTTCCACGCCAGCACGGAGACGAACACCAGCGCCACCACAGCGAACTGCGGCAGCACCTGCGCCGTCTTCGCGAGCACCGCGGGCCAAAGCCCCGTGCCTGCGAAGATCGACGCACTGATGGCGAGCAGGATGGGTGCCACGGCGCGTGCCACCGTGGCGATGAACGCGAAGAGCGCGCTGGCGAACCAGGTCTCGTCACGCATGGACCATCACCCCTTTCAGAGGGTCTTGTTGTTGGTCGTTGTCGATGGGGACCGTGCGATGGGCCGGACGTGTGGCCGGCACCCTGCTTCTCGACGCTCCTCAAGGGTGAGTCGCGTCTCGAAAGCCGCCTGGGTATAGGCGGCATCGCCCGCTCACAAGGCATGAGACGGGGTTCGAGTGCTCCTTTAGAGGTAGCTGTCGGATGCCACGCTGCTGACACATGCGGGCTTCACCATGCCAGCCGGGGCGACCTGCGCATGCATCGGCCCGCGGTGCTCGCAGGCGGCGGGGCCGCATGCACGCATGCGGCATGCGAAGATCGCTGCTCATGCGCTCGATGCCCCGCCGACCCCATCAAGCCGCTCGCCCACGCAAGGGCGGCATGCGCCGTCGTGCTCAAGCAGGGCATGCCGACCTTGGCGCCGTGGCGGCGTTCGCCCTGCTCTATGCCGTGGCCGTGTTCCAGTGGCAGGTTCCCGGCTGGACGGTGGGGATCTACATCGTGGCCAGTGCGACGGCCCTTTGGCTTTACGCTGCCGACAAGCACGCTGCGATGAGGGGGCGCTGGCGCGTTCCGGAAGCGACCCTGCTGTGGGTCGGCTTGGCGTGTGGTTGGCCCGGCGCCATCATGGCGCAGCGACTGCTGCGCCACAAGACGCGCAAGACATCGTTCCAGGCGGCGTTCGCTGCCACGGTCGCGCTCAATGTCGCGGGGTTCGTGCTGTTGGCCACGCCGGCCGGGCGCAGCGTGCTCGGCTGGTGACGCTGCCCCTCAGAGCGCGCGGGGCTCGGCACGCACCGGCACGAGCCGATTCGCACGGCGCACCGGACGCACGTGGCGCGCCAGTTCGCTCCATGCGGCCAGTGCATCGGCATACAGCGGGTGGTCGTCGAGCAGACGTTGCAGCAGCGCCCTGGCTGCGTGCGGCTCGCCCAACAGCGTGAGCGCACGTGCCAGCCCGAGCCGGGCCCATGGCAGTGCGCGCGACGCCAGCACGGCCTCGTACATCTCGCGCGCAGCGAACGGATCGCCCCGGTCGAGGTGCAACTGTGCGGCCAGCCGCAATGCCTGAACCCAGTAAGGCGCGCGTGTGGCATGACGGCCCCGGCACAAGCGGTCGACCTCGGCGTGGCGGCCCTGCTGCAACGCGGCGATCACGTCAGCCAGCGCATGCTGCCGCTGGCGCGCCTGGGCGAGGCGCTCGCCCAGCGCATGCTCGGTGCACGGAAGCTGCAGGCAGGCGTCGGCCAGTTCCAGCGCCTCGACATGCCGCACGCGCACCGGATCCGGGCAGATCAGCACCACCATTGTGGACGCCGGCAGCAGGCCGGCGGCCCTGAGTGTCGCGAGGTTGCTCGAACGCCCGGCGGACGCTGGTACTTCGGTGCAGACCACGATATCGCGCGGCGCGACTCGCAGCAGCTCCTGCGCTTCTTCGGCCACGGGGCAGGTTTGCACCTGGCCGATGCCCAGGTTGCGCAGCATGGCGGAGACGATGCTGCGCCAGGCGGTATCGCCGTCGATGACCAGGGCTGTTGCATTGCCGATCTCTGCGTCGAGCGCCTGCATGGAAGCTCCTCAACAGTGCCACGGCCCTGGGGCGCCGGGGGAGCACGCACCGCGACGACATGACGCGGCCGGCCCCTGACTTCTGATGCGGGTGCACTACGGGCATGCCGGGCGCACCTGAGCAGGCTCTATGCTCGCCGAGCTTGGTTACAAGCGATACCTGTCGACCTTCGCAGGGCGTCCTGCGGGTGCCTCTCAGGGATGGTCCCAGTTCATGTTTAGTTCATTGTTCGTAATAATTCATTAACCCGCCATACGGCAGGGCGAGAGCGGTAGGAGACCCATGAGATCAAGCGCATGTGCCCGCTGGGTGCAGGGTTCGGTGTTGTCTTTCGCGTTGCTGGCCTCTGTCGCCGCGCCGGCCGGACAGGTGGAGGTGCTGCACTGGTGGACCAGCGGCGGCGAGGCCCGCTCGGTCGCCGAGTTGAAGCGTCTGCTCGCGGCCGATGGCCACACATGGCGGGATTTCGCGGTGGTCGGCGGTGGCGGCGACAGTGCCATCAGCGTGCTGCGCTCGCGCGTGCTGGCCGGCAACCCGCCGGCCGCGGCGCAGATCAAGGGTCCGGCGATCCAGGAGTGGGGCCGCCTGAACGTGCTCGCCAATCTGGACGAGGTGGCCCGGCGGCAACAGTGGGACGCCCAGCTGCCGCGCGTCGTGGCCGAGGTGATGAAGGTCAACGGCCGCTATGCGGCGGTCCCGGTCAATGTGCACCGGGTGAACTGGCTGTGGATCAACCGGCAGGCGTTGCGCAAGGCCGAGGTCCGCGCGCCGACCAACTGGGACGAGTTTTTCGAGGTGGCCGAGAAGATGCGCAAGGCGGGCATCGTGCCGCTCGCGCATGGCGGGCAACCGTGGCAGGAGTTCACCACCTTCGAGGTGGTGGCGCTCGGCGTCGGCGGCGCCGACTTCTATCGCCGCGCCTTCGTGCGGCTCGACCCGCAGGCGCTGCACAGCGACACCATGGCGCAGGTGCTGGCGACCTTTCGGCGCATCAAGGGCTACACCGATGCCGGCGCACCGGGGCGCGACTGGAACGTCGCCACTGCGATGGTGATCCGCGGCGAGGCCGGCATGCAGTTCATGGGCGACTGGGCCAAGGGAGAATTCCTGGCGGCTGGCAAGGCACCGAACAAGGATTTCCTGTGCGTATCGGCACCCGGCACGTCGCGCGCCTTCATCTTCAACGTCGACAGCTTTGCCATGTTCCGGCTCAAGGATGCGCAGGCGACGCAGGCGCAGCATGCGCTGGCCGCGACGATCATGAGCCGCGAGTTCCAGGAGGCGTTCAACCTCAACAAGGGGTCGATCCCGGTGGGCACCGGCGTCGACATGGGTCGCTTCGACCTGTGTGCGCAGGAGTCCAGCGCGTACTTCGTCGCGTCGAACATGGTCAACGCGCTGGTGCCGTCGGTGGCGCACAAGATGGTGCAACCGGATGCGGTGGAAGCCGCGTTGCGCGAGGCGGTCGCCGCATACTGGAACAACGATCGCATGAGCGCCGAGCAGGCCATGCAGCGATTTGCCGCCGTGGCACGGCCCAGATGAAACGGCCGCGCACGACGCGCGGCCGTCGTTCTGGCAAGCGCTATTGCATCGAGACGACCGGCACCAGCCGGCCCTGCTCGAAGTTGTAGACCGTCACCGGCGACGACTTCAGGTCGTGCTTGTCGTCGAACGCATAGGTGGCCGCGACTCCCTGGTAGCTGCCCTTGGCGATCACCGGTGCCACTTTGGCGGGGTCGGCCGAGCCTGCCTGACGGACCGCGTCGGCGATCAGGTGCGTCGCGTCGTAGAACGCCACGGCATAGGTCAGCGGTTCGCGCTTGTAGGCCTTGCGGTACTTCTCGACGAAGGTCTGTCCGCGGGCGTCCTTGCTCAGCAGTGCGCCACCTTGCGTGCAGAAGACGTTCTGCGCCGCACCGGCGGACAGCTTGGCGGTTTCGAGCGAGCAGATGCCGTCGCCGCCGAGGAACGGCGCCTTGATGCCCAGCGAGCGCATCTGCCGCAGCATCGGACCCGCTTGTGCGGAATAGCCGCCGAAGAACAGGGCGTCCGGCGTCTTGGCCTTGATGGACGTCAGTGCCGCGGTGAAGTCGGTGGCCTTGTCCGAGGTGTATTCCTGCGCCACGACGGCAAGGCCGTGGGCCTTGGCTTCTTTCGCGAACTCGTTCGCCACGCCCTGCCCGTAGGCGGTGCGGTCGTCGATGATCGCGACCCGCTTCGCCTTCATCTGCTGCGCTGCATAACGCGCCATCATCGTGCCCAGCTGGGTGTCGCTGGCGCCCACGCGGAACAGGCGCGAATGCCCTTGCGTCGTGACCTTGGGGTTGGACGCCACCGTCGCGACCACCATGCCTGCTTCGTGGTACACGCGGGAGGCCGGCATCGTCACGCCGGAGTTGTAGGGCCCCACGATGAACTTCACGCCGCTGTCGGCAAGCTTCTGGGCCACGAGCACGCCTTGCCGCGGATCAGCGGTGTCGTCCTCGTACACCAGCTCGAACTTCACCGTCTTGCCGTTCAGTGTGACGGGCCGGGCGTTCAACTCCTCGATGGCCAAGCGGGCACCGTCGAGATTGTCCTGGCCATAGGCCGCCTGGGGACCCGACAGTGGGCTGCTCAGTCCGATCCGTACCACGTCCTGGGCCTGTGCGCCCCCGGCAAGCACCGCGGCAGCGGCCGCTGCAAGCACGGCAGGGACCACGCGGGCCCGCCATTTCCTGTCTGACATATCGTTCTCCATCCTTGTTAGAAGCTGCATGCCGCTAAGGGCGCGCGGGCGGGTGGTGCGGCCCGGGGTTCGGTCGCTGCCACGCGGCAATGCGGTCGCGGCGCGCCTGCCGTGAATTCTGTCGAAGGTCGGAAGACGATTTCTCTATTTTCTGGCGCTTTCTGACACTATCTGTCGACTGATATCTCCGCTCGCGGAGGTTGTGCCGGCGACAAGTCGTTGCTGCGAAAGAAAAAGCCGCGCGCTGCGCGGCTTCCTGGTGCCGGGGACGAGGCGCTCTTATTTCTGCGCCAGCTCGCGCAGTGTGACCTGCCGCACCTTGCCGTTCTCGACCACGCCGACATAGGTGTTGGCAAGCGAGCCGCCTTTCTCGTCGACGCCCTCGAGGTCGTTGGGGTTGTACTTGCCAGGCAGCGTCTTGAACGCCTCGTTCATCTTGGCGCGGATCGCGGTGGCGTCGGTCACGTTGCCTGCCAGCTTCATCGCCTGCGCCGCGGCGTGCACGGCGGTGTAGTTCAGCGACACCTCGGAGCTGGGGTCGCGGCCCGGGTTGGCCTTGCGGAAACGCTCGACGAAGGCCTTGGGGTCGGGGCGCGTGTCCTCCACCAGCGGCAGCACCCCGATCGAGCCCTCCAGCGGCGCGTAGCCACCGGTCACCTTCGCGATCTCGTCCATCTTGGCCTGGTCGATGATGACGAATCCGCCCTTGAAGCCGAGTTCACGCGCCTGCTTGACGACCAGGCCGGTCGGCTCGGAGGCACCGCCGATGAACATCACCTCGGGCTTGCTGGCCATCACGCGGCTGACACCGCTGTAGAAGTCGGTCGACTTGTTGTAGGACATCGGGTTTTCGGCCACGACCTTGCCGCCGGCAGCTTCCCATGCCGGCTTGAAGGCGGCCGTCCAGGCCTTCGCGTAATCGTGGTCGGCGTTCGCGATGGCCAGCGACTTGCCGTACTTGGCCATCGCGTGGTTGATGAAGGGTTGCACGTAGCCGGTGAACTCGGGCGGGATGCGGATCGTCATCTTGTTGCCGCGCGCGGTGATCTGCGGCACGCTGGTGTACGACAGCAGCATGAAGTTGGAGCGCTCGTTGAAGGCCTGCAGCGCGAAGCTGCCGCCCGAGTGCGGCACCAGAATCGCCGGCGTCTTGTGCTCCTGCACCAGGCGTTGCGCGTTGATGGCGGATTCGCTCGGGTTGTACTTGTCGTCCAGCGCGACGATCTCGAGCTTGTACTTCTTGCCGCCGACCTCGAAGCCGGCCGCGTTGATCTCGTCCACGGCCATCTGCATGCCGGTCAGCACGTTCTTGCCGTACAGCGCGGCGCCGCCGCTCAAAGGACCGGAATAGCCGATCTTGACGACGTCCTGCGCGAGCGCGCCGGTGGCCGCAAGGCCGAAGGCGAGGGCGGCGGCCAGCGGCCGGAGCGAGAACTTGGATGCCATGGTGACAGTCTCCTTCGTATGGAAAGCGGTAAGGGGCGACATGTGCGCGGTGTTCACGCGCCGATGTAGGCGCGTCGCACGGCGTCGTTGTTGAGTAGCTCGTTGCGGCTGCCTTCCATCACGATGCGGCCGCTCTCGATCACGTAGGCGCGGCTTGCGATCTGCAGCGCCGCATACGCGTTCTGTTCGGCCAGCAGCACGGTGGTGCCGGCCCGGTTGATCTTCTGGATCACCTCGAACACCTGCTTGACGACCAGCGGCGCCAGGCCCAGCGATGGCTCGTCGAGCAGCAGCGCCTTGGGCCGGCCCATCAGCGCACGGCCGATCGCGACCATCTGCTGCTGCCCGCCGCTGAGCGAGCCGGCGGCGTCGTCCTTCTTCTCGTGCAGGATGGGGAAGAGCGAGAACACTTCTTCCAGCGTGCGCGCGATGCCCTTCTTGTCGCGCCGGTGCACGTAGGCTCCGAGCAGCAGGTTCTTCAACACCGACATGCCGGGGAACAGCTTGCGGCCCTCCGGACAGTGCACCACGCCCTGCTCGACGATGCGCGACGGCTTCTGCCCGGTGAGCTCTTTGTCGCCGAAGCGGATGCGGCCGCCGGCAGCCTTGTTCAGCCCGCTCACGGTGAGAAAGATCGAGCTCTTGCCGGCGCCGTTGGCCCCGAGCAGCACCACCAGCTCGCCTTCGTTGGCGTGCAGGCTGACGCTGTTGAGCGCCCGGAAGCTGCCGTAGTTGAGCGAGACGTCCTCAAGCCGCAGCATGCTCGCTCCCCAGGTAGGCCTCGATCACGTGCGGGTTGGCGCGGATCTCGGCCGGCGTGCCTTCGGCGATCTTCTCGCCGTAGTTGAGCACCATGATCTTGTCGGCCAGGTTCATGATCATGTCCATCTTGTGTTCGATCAGGCAGACGGTCAGGCCGTTGCCGACCATCTTGCGGATCAGCGCCGCGAGGCCGACCGTCTCTTCGGGGTTGACGCCGCCGGCCGGCTCGTCGAGCAGCACCACGCTCGGGCCGGTGGTGAGCGCCAATGCGAAGGCGACGCGCTTGCGCTCCTCCTGGGAGATGTCGGCCGCGACGCGGTTCGCCACATGGCTCAGGCCGACAAAGTCGAGGGCCTGCTCGGCCTTCTCGCGGCAGGCGCGTTCCTCTTCGCGCAACCGCTTGGTGCGGGCGAGCACGTCCCACAGGCCGGAACGCGTGCGCAGCCGGTGCCCGACGATCAGGTTGTCGAGCACCGTCGCGCGATCGAACAGGGCGGTCGTCTGGAAGGTGCGCGAGATGCCGAGCTGCGCCATGCGGTCGGCACCGGCTCGCGTGACGTCCTGGCCTTTGAAGGTGATGCGGCCGTCGCTGGGCAGGTGCACGCCGCTGATCAGGTTGAAGAAGGTGGTCTTGCCGGCCCCGTTCGGGCCGATGATCGCGTTGATTTTGCCGGTCTCGATGGTGACCGACACGTCGCGCACGGCCGTCAGGCCGCCGAAGCGCTTGGTGAGTTTTTCGATCTCAAGCATGGCTGCCCTCCTGGGCGGCGACCGGCTTGGGCGGAGGCGGGGTGGCGGCCGGGGTTCGGCGTGCGGCGTGGCGGGCGCGCCATTGCAGCCAGGTGCCGACGATGCCGTGCGGCACGAAGATCACCAGCAGGATCAGGATCGGTCCGAACACCACGAAGCGGTACTCCTGCAGGAACTGCAGGTATTGCGTGAGCCACGGCATGATCAGCGAGCCGAGCAGCGGCCCGAGCAGCGTGCCGATGCCGCCGACCAGCATGTACATCGTCATGTCGAAGGTGTGCTCCACCGCGGCGACCCCGGGGCCCAGGAAGCGCACGAAGCCGGCGTACAGACCCCCCGCCATGCCGGCATAGAACACCGACAACATGAAGGCCAGCACCTTGTTGCGCATCAGGTTGATGCCCAGCGACTCGGCCAGCTCCTCGCTGTTGCGGATGGCCTCGAAAGTGCGGCCCAGCAGCGAGTGCACGATGCGGTGCATGGCCCACATGCCGACCACCAGGAAAAACAGCACCAGGTAGTACAGCGAGCGCGGCGACTCGAACTCCAGCGGGCCGATGGGCGACGGCGCGGGGATGCCGATGATGCCGACCGTGCCGTGCGTCAGGTTTTCCCATTTCTCGATGACGAGGTACATGATGTAGCCGACGCACAGCGTGAAGATCGAGAAGTAGTGGCCCTTGAGCCGCAGCGAGACGATCCCGATGAAGAATCCCAGCACGGCCGCGACGACGCCCGAGAGCGCGAATGCGACCCAGAACGGCACGCTGTGGTCGACCGTCAGGATGCCTACCGTATAGGCCCCCACCGCCATGAAGCCGGCATGTGCCAGGTTGAACTGGCCGGTGTAGCCGGTGATCAGGTTCAACCCCACGGTCGCGAGCGCGAAGATGTAGGCGGTCGACATCACCGTGAGGTGGTAGTCGTTGCCCGCCACGAACGGAAACAGCAGGGCCAGCAGCAGCAACAGGCTCCAGCCGAGCTTGCCTTCGAAGAGCTTCATGCTCAGCGCACTCCCTTGGTGAACAGTCCCTGCGGACGGAATGACAGGATCACCACCAGCATCGCGAAGGCGATGATGTCCTTGTAGTCGGGCGAGAGGTAGAAGGCGCCGAAGCTCTCGGCGAAGCCGATGATCAGCCCGCCGACGATGGCGCCCGGCACGCTGCCCATGCCCCCGAGGATGATGATCACGAAGGCTTTCGTGATCACCAGGTGGCCCATCGCCGGGTAGATCAGATTGATCGGCGCATACAGTGCCGCGGCCACGGCGGCCAGCGCACCCGAGATCGCGAAGGTCAGCATGGCGACCTTGTTCGCGTCGATGCCGACCAGCGCCGCGCCTGCGCGGTCCTGCGCCATGGCAATGATGGTGGCGCCGGTGACCGTCTTTTTCAGGAACAGGTGCAACGCCACCATCAACCCGAAGGCCGCTGCGATGATCAGCAGGCGCTGCATGGGCGCGATGAGGCCGGCGAACTCCACCACGTTGCCGTACGGCGTGTCCATGCGGTGGAAGTCGGCGCCCCACAGGGCCTGCGCGCCCGCCTCCAGGAACAGCAGCAGGCCGATGGCCGCGATCATGTGGTGCAGGCCCGGTGCGTGGCGCAGTGGGTGGAACACCAACCGCTCGGCCAGCACGGCGATCAGGGCGACCACCACCGCCGCGCCGGCCATTGCGGCCCAGTAGTTGAAGCCTTGCGCGCTGATCAGATAGAAGGCTGCATAGGCGCCCGCCATGTAGAACGCGCCATGGGCGAAATTCGGCACGTGCAGGATGCCGTAGACCAAGGTCAGGCCGAGCGCGACCAGACTGTAAATACCCCCCAGCGTGAGGCCGTTCAATACCTGCTGGAAAAACAGCTCCAAAAACATCTCCTTGATTTATTCGCACACAGGCGCAGCAACACCCCGCGCGCAGCCGACGGCGGCACGAAGAAAATCGAATGGCATCGAAGCAAAAGGGTCCGGTCCGGCGACTTTGTCACGCGCTCCGAGGAGCGTCAATCCATCTTTGGTTGGTCAGTTCTGCACAAAGGAACTGGAGGCCTGGGATTTCTACGGATATCGGAATCAGGGCCCTGTGAATTCCACGCTGCAGCTCGATGATGTTCAGCGTGGTCGGGACGAGAAGCGTTTGTCGCAACCTGTTTCGATATTCGATTTGAAACGGACGGCACCCGCAGAAAATGTTTCGAGGTTTATCGAATCATGTATCCACCGTCGGCCACGATCGTTTGCCCGGTCATATAGCGCCCCGCGGCGCCGGCCAGCATCACGGCGATGCCGGCGATGTCTTCCGGCTCGCCGATGCGGCGCAGTGGCAGTTCACGTTCCACCAGCGCGCGCACCCGCGGGTCTTCGTGTATCGCGCGGGCGAAGTCGGTGCGCACGACGCCGGGCGCAATGCAGTTGACGCGGATGTTGTCCGGGCCCCATTCGACGGCCAGGTTGCGCGCCAGCTGCATATCGGCGGCCTTCGAGACGTTGTAGGCGCCGATGGTGGTCGATCCATGCAGACCACCGATCGACGAGATGATCACGATCGCGCCGTCACGGCGGTCGGCCATGTCGGGGCGCACCAGATTGCACAGCCACAGGTTGCTGAGCACGTTGTTGCGCATGATCTTGTCGAACACCTCGTCCGTCAGCCCGCTGCTGGGGCCGTAGTAGGGGTTGGTGGCGGCGTTGCAGACGAGGATGTCGATGGGCCCCCAGTGTCCGCGGGTCTCGGCGACCAGCGCCTCGACCTGCTCCTTGCTGGAGATGTTGGCGGGGATGGCGATCGCCTCGCCGCCTTCGGCGCGGATGGCGGCGGCTGCTGCTTCGCAGGCGTCGGCCTTGCGGCTGGAGATCACCACCCGGGCACCGCAACGGGCCAGGTTCTCGGCAATGGAACGGCCGATGCCGCGGCTGGAGCCGGTGACGATGGCCACCTTGCCGTCGAGGCGGAACAACTGCATGAGTCTTGTCTCCTGAGCATGCGGGCGTGTGCATGCACGCCCGCTGGAGACGCTAAGGTAAGAGCCTTCGGCTCGAAGGTCTGTCTCGGAAGGGACAGACCCGTGTGCACGCCCTGACCCGGCCCCACAATGGGGTCCACCGCGGAGGGCGAGATGGACTACATCAAGGAAATCGAACGGATACAGCGCGAGCAGGAGCAGGCCATCCGCGCAGCGCAGGCAAAGGCCGAGCAGACGGCACGTGCGGCGCTGGCCGGTGGCACGACCGCGGCGGTCGCCGCGCCGGCGCCGGCCCGACCCGCGTCGCGTGCAAAGCCGCCGTCGCGTTCTCCCGGCGAGGTCGAACATGCCGCCACCCGGGCCTTGTCGTCGACGCCGCCGGCGGTGCGTGCCTTTGCCGCCCGCGTGGCTCGCCGCGTGCTGCTGATTCCGGTTTTGGTCGCGCTCGCATTTGTCGTCGAGGGGGCAATGGGTGCGTGGGACGGCTACTACCTGCACCCCGGCGAGCTGGTCGCGGTGGTGGTGCCGTTGCTGATCATCGCCGGCCTGCTGAAACTGCGGGCGCGCCTGGCGGACCCCCAGTCCTGGACCCGGGTGGCCACGGCGCCCGGCATGCAGGCCGCACAGGGCGTGATCGGCCGCTGGGTGGTGATCGTCATCGTGCTGATCATCGCGTCGGCAGTGCTCGAGGACGTCTTTCCCGGTGGCCTGCCGGTCGGCCAGTGGCTCGGGTGGCCGGCACCGCCGTCCTCGCCGGGCGTGTGATGTCCGGTGTTTCGCCGCCGCCCGCGTCGCCTGCCCGGTTGTTCTTCGCGCTGTGGCCCGACGAGGCCGTGCGGCGCGAACTGGTGGCGATCCAGGACGCCTGGCAATGGCCGCGCAGCGCGCGGCGGGTGCCGCCCGGCCGCCTGCACCTGACACTGCACTTCCTGGCACAGGTGCCGGCCTTGCAGGTGGCGGCATTGATGCGGCAGGCAGACGTGCCGCTGGCGCCCTTCGAGCTGACGCTCGACGCCGCGGGCCTGTGGCCGGGCGGCGTGGCGTGGCTGAGGCCAAGCACGGCGCCTGCGGCTTTGCTCGACCTGCAGCGCCGCCTCGGTGCCGCGCTGCAGGCGTTCGGCTGCGAACTCGACACGCGTGCCTACGAGCCGCATGTCACGCTGGCGCGCGACGCACGCGCCGCGATGCCGCCTGCCGGCGTGCAGGTGCGCTGGCAGGTCGATGGCTACGCGCTGGTCGAGTCGCGTTTGGAACCACCCGGCGGGTACACGGTGCTGCGTCGCTACGGTGCGGGTCAGCCGTAGACGGCCACCACCTGGTAGCCGTGCGCCGCGAGCCGCCCCCCGGGCGTCCATAGCCGGGTGGTTTCGTTGACGTAGCCGCCGGCGGCGGCCCGGGTGTCCTTGTCGATGCGCCAGAAGCCGCTGCAGTCGTCGTCGGTCGCGTCCGGCACCGCGAGTTCCAGCGCCCAGGTGACCGAGCTCGCCGGGCCGCGCTGTGCGAGCCGCGTCAGGGCCGGCGTCGGTGCCGCGTCGGCCAGCATCACGGCCAGCAGTTCGTGGGCGGCCGGTTGCGGGTCCTTCAACCGGACGTGGATGCGCGAGTGCCAGAAGTCGCCGCCGGTGAAGGGCGGCTGCCCTTCGGCCCAGCGGAAGTCGAGATGCTGCGTGAAGTTGGGTGTCACGCCGGGCAGGAAGGGAAGGGCCGGCAGATCGGCAGCACGGCGCTCGACCTCGGGCTGGGCAGGCTCCAGGGGCGGTAGCGCCGTGGTGCGTTGCACGCCGAACACCGCGAGCAGCACCGCGGCGGTCTGCCCCTGCTGCGTTGCCGTCGCCTGCAGCTGACGCAGATTGCGGCCCTCACGGAGCACCTGTACCGAGACATCCATCGTGCCCAGGCCGACCGGGCCGACGAAGCTGGTCTGCAGCGCCAGCAGCGCCACATGGCCGTCCCAGGCACTGCCTGCCACGTCGCGCATCGCCTGCACGGCGCACGCGGCGATCAGTCCCCCGAAGGTGGTGCGGCCTTGCAGCCAGTCGTCAGAAATATCGAAGCGGACAACGGCCTGATCGGGTGCAGTGCGCCGTGCGATCAGTTCGGAAAAAGGCGTTGTGGGGTTCATGCGGGACAAGCGAGCGGTCGTGGACCGGCCGATTGTGCCGGGCGCCGCTGTCAGGCGCTGTCACCTGCGTACCGGCTGTTCCTCCTCGCGGTCGTACTGGTAGGGCGACAACTTGGCGCCGCAGTGCCGGCAGTAGTTGGCGTCGGCGGCCTGGTCCTCGGTGAGGCAGGCGTGGCAGGTGCGCGTCGTCACCGGGCGCCGCCGCATCGACGTCATCTCGGCAGTCACGATGCCGGTCGGCACCGCCAGCGTGCCCCAGCCGAGCAGCATCATCAGCGAGGCGATGAAGCGACCGGCGTTCGTCTGTGGCGTGATGTCGCCGAAGCCGACGGTGGTGAGCGTCGTGATGGCCCAGTAGACCGAGGTCGGAATGTTGGCGTAGCCGTGCTCTGGCCCCTCGACCACGTACATCAGCGTGCCGAGCACCAGCACCACCATCAGCACGAAGCTCAGGAAGATTAGGATCTTGCGCCGGCTGTTGGCGAGCGCCCGCGACAGCAGGCGGTACTCGATCGCGTATTCCGTCAGCTTGAACACGCGGAAGATGCGCAGCAGCCGCAGGATACGCACGTCCATCAGCAGGTGCAGCTCGGGCACGAGTGCTGCCAGATAGGCCGGCAGGATCGCGAGCAGATCAATCACGCCGAAGAAGCTGCGCGCGTAGCGCCATGGGCGGCGCACGCAGACGAGCCGGGCTATGTACTCGATCGTGAACAGCAGCGTGAAACACCATTCGAGCACGTCGAACCAGCGGCCGTGGCGCTGGTGCAAAGCCTCGACGCTGTCCAGCATGACCACCGCGACGCTCAGCAGGATGGCGGCGATGAGGACCACGTCGAACAGCTTGCCGGCGCGGGTGTCGGCTTCGAAGATGATGGTGTAGAGCCTGAGCCGCCAGCCTTGGAGCGGCTTGCCGAACTGCTCGGCGTCGGACGGGATGGGAGAGGCCGTATCGGTCGTCATGCGAGGGGCGGCGGGCCGGCGCGTCGACGGCCCGCGTCTGGGATTGGCGTGCGGCTCAGCCGAGATCGTGACGGTCCACCGAGATCGGACCCGGGCCGAAGGCGGCCACGAACAGCAACCCGCCAGTGATCGCCAGATTCTTGTAGAAAGCGATGCTCTGTGCCATCTGCTCGGCCGGTGGCAGGGCCCAGAAGTTGTGGAAGAACATGGCAGCCAGCAACGCGAACACCGCGAGCACCAGCGCTGCCCAGCGCGCTTTCAGGCCCAGCAACAGCGCCAGCCCGGCCACGACCTCCACCGCGATGGTGCCTCCAGCCAGCACCGGCGGCAACGGCAGCCCCTTCGAGGCGATGTAGCCGACGGTGCCGTCGAAGTTGCTGATCTTGCTGAATCCCGACGGCACGAACATCAGTGCCAGCAGCACCCGGCCCATCAGCGGGCCGAATTTTTCGATGAAGCCCATGTCTGGTTCCTCCGGTCGGTGGCGACGCCACGGCGGCGCGCGCTGGGCCTAGCATAGAAGCGTCGTCCCGTGCGCGCAACGTCAATGCGCCAATCTGGGCACCGGCAGTTCGTGGCGTGCGGCATGGCTGTGCAGCCCGGCTTCGATCAGGGCCATCACCTGCATGGCTTGCGCGGCCGGCACCGGGTTGGGCGTGCCGTGCAGGATCGCGTCTCGCACCGCGGCGTAGTAGGCAAGGTAGTTGCCTGGCAGCGTGGGGCGTTGCTGCGCCGCCTCGACGGTCGACTCCGGGAGGGTCAGCAATCCGTCAAGGGGGTCGTGGCCCCAGTCGCCCAGGACGTCCAGTTGCGGGCGCGCGCCGGCCTTGAGGCGATCCTCCTGCGGGTCGAGCCCATGCTTGACAAAACTTCCACGCGTGCCGTGCACGGTGAAGCGCGGTCCGACCGCCGGCACCAGCGCGCTCGCGTGCAGGATCACGCGCAGCCCTTCGTGCAGTCCGCCATAGCGCAGCTGTGCGTGGAAGTAGTCGTCCGCCAGCGCGCCGTCGCGTTGCAGTGCGAGGTCGAGCCAGATCGCCTCGGGCAGCCCGAACAGCTGCAGCGCCTGGTCCAGCAGGTGCGGCCCCAGGTCGTACCACAGCCCGCCGCCGCCGGCGGCCCGCTCGCGCCAGCGGGCGCGCACCTGCGGCCGGTAGCGATCGAAGTGCGATTCGAAATGCACGACACGCCCCAGCAGTCCCGAGCCGAGCAGGCCTTGCAGGGTCAGGAAGTCCGCGTCCCAGCGACGGTTGTGAAACACCGACAGCACGCAACCTTTTGTGCGCGCCAGCGCCTCCAGCTCCTGCGCCTCCACCAGCGTCACGGTGAAAGGCTTGTCGACAACCACATGCTTGCCGGCCAGCAACGCGGCCTTCGCCAGCGCATGGTGCGTGTCGTTCGGTGTCGGCACGACCACCAGATCGATGTCATGGCGCGCGACCAGCGCCTGGGCATCGGGTTCGACCGGCAACGCGGGCCAGTCGGCGTGCACCTTGGCGGCGTCGCTGCTCGAGACGGCAACGAGTTGCAGTCCCGGCACGCCGGCGATCAGCGGGGCGTGGAAAGTTTTGCTGGCATAGCCGTAGCCGATCAGGCCGACGCGAAGGACGCTCATGACGTGTGGCGGGCGGTTGGGGCAGCCGAAGCTTAACCCGCAGCCGCCCGATAGCGGTCGAAGCGCGGCCGGGCCAGCGCCACCAGCATCGCGACGCCGGTGTAGAGGCCGACCAGCTGCGTGATTTCGATCAGGGTCGCGTCGTCGAAGTGGCGCCGCGCCTGCTCGAACGCCTCGTCACTGACATCCAGCCGCTGCACCAGCCCGTCGACGAGCGCGGCGACGGCGCGTTCTGCCGGCGACCACAACGTCTCGTTCAGCGCGGTTTGGCGCAGGTCGTCGATCTGTTGTGGAGTCAGTCCCGTGCGCTGCGAGATCGTTTGCTCGTGCAGGCTGAACTCATAGGCGTTGCGGCTGGCGGTGCAAGTGCGCAGGATCACCAGTTCGCGCAGTGCCGGTGCCAGCGCACCGCGGTCGAGCAGCCCGGTGGGGCCGAGCAGACCGCTGTCGACCAGGTGCTCGAACAGGCCTTCGTTGCGTGCGACGGTCAGGAAGATCTGCGGCGCAGGCATGCCTTGGGGCAACAGGCGGCGCAGCCGGTCGGCGATGCCGGCAGGCAGCGGGGCGGACAAGGGGTCGATGCGAGGGGTGGTCATGAGGGGTTCCTGTCGTAAAGCTACTAAATCAGTAGCGTTTGCAGCATAGCAGCGATCGCTACAAAATGCGTAGCAACCGGAGGTCAACCGAATCATGAGCAAACTTCCCCGCGCTCAGGCGCCATTCGCCAAGCAGGCGATCAACGCCGCCATCGACCTGTTCCACCGGCGTTGGGTGCTGCGCATCCTGTGGGAGCTGCGCGGCGAGCCGCTGACCTTTCGTGCGCTGCAGGAGGCCTGCAGCGAAGTCTCGCCGACCGTGCTGAATCAGCGGCTGAAGGAACTGCGCGAGGCTCAACTCGTCGACCACCTGAGCGGGCAGGGTTACGCGCTCAGCGCGCAGGGCCGCATGCTGCTGGTGGCGATGGAGCCGATGATGGCGTGGGCCGTGCAGTGGTGGCGCGAGCGGGTCCAGCGTCCCTCAAGTCCCTTGCGGGAATGAAAGCGATGGCGCGTTTGCCGGGGCCAGGCGCAAACCATGGCGAGACCGGGTGGTATCGCGAGGATTTGCAACGACCCCCGGCGCGCGAAGACGCGCTTTCACGCAGGATTGGGAGGCGCTGTACTCGACTTGATCACTGCAGCGCGTGCAGCACCAGGCGCGCCACTTCGGCCGACGACTGCGGGTTCTGTCCGGTGATCAACTGACCGTCGCGCACCGCGAACGGTTGCCAGTTCGCAGCTTTCTCGAAGTGCGCCCCCAGCTCGCGCAGGCGGCTCTCGAGCGTGAAGGGCACGCTGTCCATCTGCCCGGCGGCGCGTTCCTCGTCGTCGGTGAACGCATTGACGCGCTTGCCGGCCACGAGCGGCTGCCCGTCGGGCCGCCGGGCGCTCACCAGGCCGGCCGGCCCGTGGCAGACCGCCGCGACCACCTTGCCGGCCGCATAGGCGCTTTCGACAGCGCGCGTCACGCCGACGTCGCCCGGCAGGTCCCACATGGTGCCGTGGCCGCCAGGGAAGAACACCGCGTCGAAGCCGCTGGCGTCGAGTTCGCTCACGCGCCGCGTTGCTTTCACCTTGCGTTGCACGGTTTCGTCGGCCAGGAAGCGCTCGACGACGGCGTCGTTCTCGCCGCGTGGCTTGAGGCTGCCCGGATCGATCGGCGCGGCGCCGCCTTTGGGGGACGCGATCTCGACCTCGTGGCCGGCGTCGACGAATGCGAAATACGGTGCGGCCAGTTCCTCGGCCCACAGGCCGGTGGGTCGGGCCGTCTCGCCCATGCGGTCGTTGGACGTGACGATGATCAGGATGCGTCGGGTCATGAAGGGCTCCTTGCTGTGAGATCGAATGTCCGCGGGGGCAAATCCCGTGCGGGCGACCCATGGACTGTAGGAGACCCACGGCATGCCATAAAGTCCTGCCACGGCACTTCATCAATTACACGTTGTTATCAATGACCCGTAGCTTCGACCCGATCCAGCTCGGTAGCATCGAAATCTTCTGCAAGGCGGCCGAGCTCGGCGGTTTCACGCCGGCCGCCGAGGCGCTTGGCCTGACGCCGCCGGCGGTCAGCCGGTCGGTCCAGCGCCTCGAAGCCCGCCTCGGCGTGCGGTTGTTTGCCCGCACCACCCGCCGCGTCAGGCTGACCGACGACGGCAGGCTCTACTACGAGCAATGTCGGCAGGCCCTGGCGCAGATCGAGGAGGCCCAGCGTGCGCTGTCGGGGCAGCGCGGCGAAGTGCGCGGCACGCTGCGCGTCAGCGTGCCGTCCACCTACGGTCACCACCGGCTGCTGCCGCGGCTGCCGCTGTTCCTGCAGCGCCATCCCGAGGTGTCGGTCGACGTGCAGATCGCCAACCGCAACGTCGATTTCATCGAGGAGGGCTATGACGTGGCCATTCGGCGCGGCGAGCCGCAGGACACACGCCTGGTCGCACGGCTGCTGGAGCATGCCACGCTGGGGGTGTTCGCATCGCCCGACTACCTGCGGCGCCACGGCACGCCGGGCACGCTCGACGACCTGGACCGGCACCTGTGCATCCAGTTCGTGCTGCCGAGCACCGGCCGGGCGTTGCCGTGGTACTTCCGCGATGGCGGGCAGGACGTCGAGCGCCGCGTTGCCAGCCGGCTGTGCTGCCTCGAGGATGTGGTCGGCTGCCTGAACCTCGCCCGTTCGGGCGGCGGGCTCGCGCAGGGCTATCACTTCGTTGCGGCCACCGACCTGGCGCGGGGCGCGCTGCTCGAGGTGCTGCAAGGCCACGGCGGGCGCAGCTGGCCCTTCTATGCGCTTTATCCACAGCACCGGCATCTTTCTGCACGGGTGCGGGCTTTTGTCGATTTCCTGCTCGAGGACGTGGCCGCAGCAGGCAGACGCTAGCACGGGCACACTGCAGGCATTGCCACAGCAGGGATATGGACATGCCGACCAGCGCAGCATTCGATCTCGTCGTCATCGGGGGCGGCAGCGGCGGGGTGCGCGCTGCACGGCTGGCAGCGCAGCGCGGCGCCCGGGTGGTGCTGGTCGAAGGCCAGCGGCTGGGCGGGACCTGCGTCAACGTCGGCTGCATCCCGAAGAAGCTCTACAGCTATGCGTCGCATTACGCGCAAGCCTTCGAAGAGGCGCGCGGTTACGGCTGGCAGGTGGACCAACCGATGTTCGACTGGGGCCGGTTGCGCCGTCAGCGTGCCGTGGAGATCGAGCGTCTCAATGGTGTCTACGAGCGCCTGCTGCAGGACGCCGGCGTGCAGGTGCGCCGGGGGTGGGCGCAACTGGTCGACGCACATACCGTGCGCATCGGCACGCACGACGTGTACGCCGAGCGCATCCTCGTCGCCACCGGCGGGGCGCCGCGGCGGCCGCCCTTCGAAGGGGCGGAACTGGCACTGTCGTCCGATCAGCTGTTCGACGTCGAGCCATTTCCGCGGCGTCTTGCCATCGTCGGCGGCGGCTACATCGGCTGCGAGTTCGCTTCGATCTTTCACGGCCTTGGAGCGCAGGTCACGCTGCTGCAGCGCGGCGACCGGCTGTTGCCCGGCTTCGACGACGAGATGGCGCGCTTTGTCGCGAGCGAACTGGGCAAGAAAGGCATTGCTCTGCGGTTCGGGGCTTCGGTGCAGCGGGTGTCGCGGCACGCCGCAGGGCTGGAGATCCACGTCGGCGACGGCGATCCCTTGCAGGCGGATGCCGTGCTGCTGGCCACCGGTCGCGCGCCCCGCACGGAGGGCCTGGGTCTCGAGGCGGCCGGGGTGCAGATGACCGACCAGGGCGCGATCGAGGTCGACGCGCACTTTCGCACCAGCGTGCCGTCCGTGTTCGCCATCGGCGATGTCGTCGACCACCGCGCGCTGACGCCGGTCGCGCTGCTGCAGGCCGGTGCGTTGGTCGACCGCCTTTACGGCTGCGGCAACGAGGCCCCCCGCGAGATGCGCTACGACGATGTGCCGACCGCGGTCTTCTGTGACCCGCCCGCGGCCAGTGTCGGCCTGACCGAAGCGCAGGCGCGCGAGCGACACGGCAAGCTGCGCATCTACCGCTCCGAATTCCGGCCGTTGCGCCATACGCTCACCGGCAGCGACGAGCGCGCCTTCATGAAGCTGGTGGTCGACGATGCGACCGACGTGGTGCTTGGCGTGCATCTCGTTGCACCCGAGGCTGCCGAAGTGATCCAGGGTTTTGCGGTCGCGCTGAAGGCGGGGGCCACCAAGGCGCTGTTCGACAACACCGTGGCCGTGCACCCCACGGTGGCCGAGGAACTGGTGCTGATGCGTGAGCGCCACTGCAGCGGCGGCAGCAGCGTCGCGTAAGCTGTCGGCCATGTCCACCCATCAACCTCGATTGATCGACGTGCATGGCCAGCCGGCCGTGCACCTGCGTGCGCCTGACGGTGCTCAAGCCATCGTGCTGTTGCACGGTGCCCAGGTGGTGTCCTGGGTCCCGGCCGGCGGCGAGGAACGCCTGTACTTGTCCGAGGCGTCCGGTTTTGCCGACGGCCAGGCGGTGCGCGGCGGCGTGCCGGTGATCTTCCCGCAGTTCGAGCAGCGCGGCCCGCTGCCACGGCACGGGTTCGCCCGCACCCGCCGCTGGGAACTGCAGCGCACCGACACTGGCCGCGACGATGCCATCGCGGTGCTGCGGCTGTGCGACGACGAGCGCACCCGGGAGCAATGGCCGCACGCCTTCGGAGCCGAGCTGACCGTGGCGGTCGGCGGCACGCGCCTCGACGTCGAACTGGAGGTCGAACACCGGGGCGAGGCGGACGCCCCGGCCTTCAGCTTCACCGCGGCATTGCATACCTATCTGCGCGTGCGCGAGGTCGAGGAGACGCGTCTCGAAGGGCTGCGCGGGCTGCGTTATCACGACAACGTGCGGGGCAGCGAGAGTGTGCAGGATCTTTACGCGCTGTCGATCGACGACGAAGTCGACCGCATCTACTTCGACGCGACCCGTCCGTTGCAGCTGCAAGAGCCGCATCGCACGTTGACGATCGAATCTCAGCAGTTCCCCGATGTCGTCGTCTGGAACCCCTGGCAGGACAAGACGGCCCGGCTGGCCGACCTGCCGCCGCTGGGATTCCGGCGCATGCTGTGCGTCGAAGCCGCAGCGATCGGCCGGCCCATCGTGCTTGCACCCGGCGAGCAGTGGTGGGGTCGGCAAACCCTTGTCGCCGGCTAGCAACAAACGCCGCCGTGCTGTCAGCGGGCTCCGACATCGGCGACCAGCTGCTGCTGACAGCAGCGCCGCGGGCCTCCCCCTACATTGAGTCCATCGACTGGTTCAGTCGTCCGAAACAGAAGGACTCGTCATGGCCGCTGGATTTCTCGCCGTGATCGGCACCGTGCTCGTCGGGACCGCGACGGCCGGGGTGGTCGCCTTGGAGGTGAAGAACCACCCAGGGGCTGTCGCCACGCAGAGCATCCGGCTGGTGCGATGCGTCGGTGTGCGCGAGGAGTTCTCGCCGCTGTTGGGTCGCACCCAGCCCGTCTGGGTACTGAGTCGCAGCGGTGGCTCACCTGAGGCGGTTTGCCGTGAAGGTGCGGCGTCGCGCGAGGCAGTTCGCTTCGAGCGTACGCCGGGCCACCAGGGACATCCCCGCGTGCTCGTCTGAGAGCGCCTGAACCTGTAGACCTGTTTGGCGCGGCGGTTGTCGGGTGATCCATCCGGCGGCAGGCCGCGACGAAAGCGGCAGCCGTGGGGCGCCCGCAGCAGGAGGCCGACAGCCGCGGCGGGCGGGAGCCCGTCCGGTGACCGGCCGGTGGTCGAGCCAGGGAGGAACCCATGGGCCGGCCTTTTGTGCCAACCCGCCGCTGTTGGCTTCAGCCCGGCGCGGTGACTTCGACTCAACGGAAGGAGAGCAATGATGAAAGCACTGACCTTGATGGGGACCCTTGCCGCCGCCGTGGCGTTGACCGCCTGCAACCGTGCCGGCGAAGACACCACTGCCGCACGTGACGATGATTCGGTCGTTGCCCAGGCCGAACAGCGCAGCGAGGCAATGGGCGACCGTGCCGGCGAAGCGGCGCGCGATGCCGGCAACGCGATGGAGCGTGGCGCCGAACGCGCCGGCAACGCGGTGGAGCGCGGCGTCGAGAACACCGGTGATGCGATCAGCGATGCCGCGATCACCGCGTCGGTCAATGCCGAGCTGGCGCGCGACAACGACTTGAGCGCGCTGGGCATCGACGTCGACACCGAGAACGGCCGGGTGACGCTGTCGGGCACGGCACCCAACGACGCGGCGCGTGAGCGCGCGACGCAACTGGCCTCGTCGGTGCGTGGTGTGACGAGCGTCGACAACGGACTGCGCGTCGAGAGCAATGCCAACGCGCGTCCGGCGCAGTAAGCGAGAGCACTCTGGAGAAGATTCGCCGCCCCTGACGGGGCGGCTTTTTTACGGTGCTTGCCGCTCAGTCCTGAGCCACTTTCAGGACCAGCTTGCCGAAGTTCTCGCCGGTGAACAGCTTCAGCAAGGTCTCTGGAAACGCCTGCACGCCGCCGTCGACGACGTCTTCCTTGGACTTCATGCGGCCGTCCTTCAGGTAGCCTGCAAGTTCAGCGACCGCGAGGGGGTAGCGGTCGGCGTAGTCGAACACCACGATGCCTTCCATGCGCGCCCGGTTCACCAACAGCGACAGGTAGTTCTTGGGGCCCTGCACCGGGGTGGTGTTGTTGTATTGCGAGATCGCGCCGCAGATGATGATGCGCGCCTTGCGATTGATGCGGGTGAGCACCGTGTCGAGGATCTCGCCGCCGACGTTGTCGAAGTAGATGTCGACGCCCTGCGGGCAGTGCTCCTTCAGCCCGTCCTTTACGGCACCTGCCTTGTAGTCGATGCAGGCGTCGAAGCCGAGTTCGCTGACAACCCAGTCGCACTTGGCCCTGCCGCCCGCGATGCCGACCACCCGGCACCCCTTGATCTTTGCCAGCTGCCCGACCGTCTGGCCGACCGCCCCCGCGGCGCCCGATACGACCACGGTCTCACCGGGCCGGGGTTGCCCGACGTCCAGCAGGCCGAAGTAACCGGTCATGCCCGGCATGCCGAGCACGTTGAGCCATTGGGTCTCGCTGCCCGCGCGCAAGTCGATGCGCGCCAATCCGGCGCGCTTGATCTGGTCGGCGGAAAAGCTCGCGACCTCCTGCACGCCGAGGCTGCCCATGACATGGCTGCCGACCGCGAACTGGTCGTTCTTCGACGCGAGCACGCGACCGACGCCGCCGGCACGCATCACCTCGCCGATGCCCACCGGCGGAATGTAGGACTTGCCTTCGTTCATCCAACCGCGCATTGCGGGGTCGAGCGAGAGGTACAGCGTCTTGACGACCACGCCGCCGTCGGCGGGCTCGGCCACGGGCTCGGTGGTGAACTCCCAGTTCTCGCGCGTCGGTTGCCCGGTGGGGCGGGACGCGAGGCGGACCTGGTGGTTGGCGAGGGAGGCGAGGGTGCTCATCGGTGTCCTTCCGGCTGCTGCTGCATGTGACCGAATCACACCATACTCGCTTGCTGCCGGCCGTCACCTAGGCGACGGCTGGCCGGGCTCGGGCGCGAGCAACCGGTCGATGAGTTCCAGTGCCTTCTCGATGTTGTAGGGCTTGCGCAGGAAGGCGTCGTAGCCGGTGAAATGCTCGCGCACTGCTTCCTCCTGCAGGCTGCTGTTCATCAGGATGCGCAGGTCGCGCGTGGCAGCGGTGGCACGCAACGCGCGGCCCATCTCGGCGCCGTTCATCACCGGCATCATGAAATCGAGGATCACCAGGTCGGGCTTCAGTTCGATCACCTTGTCCAGCCCCTGGCGTCCATTGGAAGCGCAGTAGACCCGGTAGCCTTCGTCCTGAAGGATCAGGCTGAGTACCTCCGCGTTGGCCAGCTCGTCATCGACGACAAGGACGGTCTTCAAGTGTGAACCCTGTTGAAGCTCAGGTGGGCAGACCGGGCCGCGAGGGCGATGCGTTCGCATCGACCGGGCTCGCCGAGGGAATGACATCGCCATCGGCCGTGTAGCGGCCCGCGACCGACAGACCTGCGGCCGTGATCACCATCTCGTGCAGTCCGGGGTCGAAATCGCTGTCGCGCATTTTCGTGACCGTCAGCAGGCGCTTGACCTGGCCACAGTGCTCGACGAAGCGCAGGTACAGCAGATTGTCGACAAAGGCGGATACGCCATAAGGCGTGCTGACAACGCTGGAGACGACGTCGCGGGTTTCCAATGTCATCAGTACGCAGGCGCCCAACCGGCGCAGTTCGTTGACCAGGCACGAGAAGAAGCGGCCGGTGCGTTCGGGATGGGTCGAGGCCTCGAAGAAGCCGGACAACCCGTCGATCACGAGCCGGCGCGTGCCTTGTTCCCGTACGGTGGCCAGCAGCCGGTGGGCCAGTTCGTCAAGGACGTACTCGCCTTGCGGCAGCCACGTGAAGCGCAGCGCTCCCTCGGCTTCCGGCGTGCGCAAATCCAGCCCCAGCGCGGTGGCCTTCATTCTCAGACGAGCCGGCGACTCGAAGAAGCCGAACATCAGGCCCGGCGCGTCGGTGCTGCTGCGCGAAAGGTAATGCAGTGCCAGCGAGGTCTTGCCGGTACCGGTGGAGCCGATGACCACCGTGGCGCTCGCACGCGGCAGGCCCCCGGCGCTCAGCAGCGCGTCGAGCGACGGCACCCCGGTGCTGGTCGTGCCGTCCAGCGGCGCGGGCTCGGCCGGCTGGCCATACAGCGCTTCGATGCGGGGAAACACCTCGAGCCCGTCATCGGTGATGCGAAACGCGTGCTTGCCACGCAGGGGGCCGGCGCCGCGGAACTTGCGCACCTGGATGGTTCGCTCGGCGCGGGCGTCGTAGAGGCGGTCTTCCAGCTCGATCAGCCCGTCCACCATGGTGTGTTCGGCGTTGACGCGTTGCATGCTGCCACTGGTCAGCAGGAACACCGTGCAGCCGTGGAAGACCGCGCTGGTCTGCACCTCGTGGATGAATTTCTTCAGCGCGCCGTCGGTCTCGGCCGCTTCGGCGGCGGCCACCAGGCCGTCGAGCACCAGCACGCTGACGTTGCGCGCGCGCATTTCGCGTCGCAGCACGCTCATCAGGCCCTTCAGCCCTTCGGTTTCCAGGTCGTGGAAGGCGCTGATGTACGACAGCCCGTTGGGAATTACCGACTCGTCGAAGAAGCTGAGGCCGCGGATGTGCTGCAGCATGCGCGAATGCGATTCGGCCAGCAGTGTCACGTAGACGGCGCGGCCGCCGTCGGCGGCATGCCGATAGCACAACTGGTTCGCAAGTATCGTCTTGCCGCTGCCGGGGTGGCCCTGAACGATGTAGACGCCCGAGCGGAAGAAGCCGCCGCCGAGCAGCACGTCGAGGCCGGGGATCCGGCTCGGCACGCGCTCGAGCGCGAGGACATTGGACGAGGTGGCGCTCATGAGGAGGGTGCTGGGTTCGAGGAATGATCCATGGCATGGCCCGCATGGCGGCGTGGCAGCCGAAGCGTGAACCGGCAGCCGGCCGCCGGGCGGCTGTCGAGCGAAATGTTAGCGCCCAGCGCTTCGGCGAGCTTGCGTACGATCCACAACCCCAAGCCCGAGCCGCTGCCGTTCGTTCCCGTGCGCCCGACGGTGAACTTGTCAAAGATGCGCCGCTGCTCGGGCTCGGCGATGCCTCGACCGTCATCGGCGACGTGCAGCATGACCCAGTCCCGCTCGGCGGGCTCGAGCGTCAGGGTCGCATGGCGGCAGCCCGAGTGCTTGAACGCGTTGACGAGCAGGTTGCCGATCACCTGTTCGAGTGCGAGCGGGTCCGTCTGCACCAGGCACTGCGGCGGGCCTTCGAACTCCAGGTCGACGCGGTGATAGTCCGCCTCGGAACGCAGTGCGTCGATCAACTGCCGCAGCGTGAGGCCCAGGTCCACTTCGCGCACCGCGAGCGGATAGGCCTTGGCATTCAGGCGGCTCAGGTCGAGCAGCACGCCCAGACGCTCTGCGTAGCGGGACAACAGGTTCTCGGCCTTGTCGAGACGCGCAGCAATCTCGGTCTGCTGTCTTGCCTGCGCCGCAAGGCGGGCCGCGGCGATCTGCAGTGTCAGTACGTGCAAGGGATTGCGCAGTTCGTGCGAAGCGACCGCCAGCAGTTCGTCGCGCTCGCGGATCTCTTCGTGCAGGCGATCGATCTCGGCCAGCGCATCGTGCAACGCAGCTTCCGTCGAGGACCCGGGCGACTCGATCTCCATGGCGTATGGCGGCGCTCGCAGTGGTGGGGCGCCCGAGTCTAGCGCCAACCACGGCGTCGACACCAACGCCCGTGCGAGAAAGCAAACGGCGTTCCCGTGCCCGCTCAGGCCTTCGCGGCGGCCTTGGTGTCCTTCTTCGCGTCTTTCTTCACGTCGGCCGGCGCTGGTGCAACTGGCAGCTGCACCGGGCCGCGCGGCACGCGGCGGTCGGCGCAGTCTTCGTCGCTCAGGCGGTCCAGTGCCGCTTCACGCGCCTCGTTGAGGAAGTCGAGCATGATCGGCGAGCTGTCGGCCAGCGCGCTGCGGTCGTGGTGGAACTCCGGATGCCACTGGACACCGCGCGCGTAGCCATCGCCGGTCCAGCGGATCGCCTCGACGATGCCGTCGACCGTGGAGATCGCCTCCACCTCGATCTGGCGCCCGAGCTTGTGCACGGCCTGGTGATGGATGCTGGTGACGCGGATGCGCGAGCCGGTCGGGTAGAGCTTGGCGAGCTGCGTGTTCTGCAGGAAAGTCACCTCGTGCTCGAACTGGTCGTACAGCTCCGGGTCCACGTGCGCGTGCGCGGCCGAACACTGCGTCTGCACGTCTTGGTAGAGCGTGCCGCCGAAGGCCACATTGAGCAGTTGGCAGCCGCGGCACACGCCGATCACCGGCTTTTGCTGCTGCAGGAAGGCTCGCAGCAATGCAAGTTCGTAGCGGTCGCGCACCGGGTCGCCGCTCCATCGCGCATCGAGCGGCTCCTCGCCGTAGCTCTGCGGCGCAACGTCGGCGCCGCCCTGGAGCACCAAGCCGTCGAGTTCGTTGACGTAGTCGAACACCGAGAGATGGCGCGCCGCGCGCCGACTGTCCTCGGCGACCGCCGGGATCATGAAGGCGACCGCCCCATGCTCCATGATCCAGTGGGCGAGCGATTGCTCGAGGTATTGCAACGTCTTGTTGCGAAAACCCAGCTCCGGCGGGACTTGGTACATCAGTCGTGCCGAGATGCCGATGCGCAAGGGGCGGGTCGGCTCGGGGGGTGGGGTCATGCGTACGGTCTCCATGGCTGCGGCAGGGCCGGGCGGCTTTCATGCCGGAGCAAATCATGGGCCGATCGTACTGCGTGTCGCACCCCCTCGGGGCCGAGGGGGCCCGTGAACGATGTCACGCTTGTCAATACTCGTTTGCACCAGGGTGCGCGCATTCAGCCGACTTTAAGCGGTTCGCCACGGGGCCCGAAAAACGGCTTCCTAGAATCGCCCCCCTCGCAACCCACTCAACCCGGAAAAAACATGCGATTTCGCCTACTCGGCGCGGCTCGCCGCCTGCGCCAATTGTTGCTCGGAGTGACCGCGGCCGCCGCGATGAATGCGCACGCCGACGTGATCGTCGGGCAGGTGGCGCCGTTCAGCGGACCCCAGGCCGTGACCGGGCGCGCCATCCATGCCGGAGCGAAGCTGTATTTCGATGCGGTCAATGCGCGCGGCGGTGTCAAGGGCCAGCGCATCCGCCTTGTCACACGCGATGACGCGCAGAAGGCGGACGAGACGGTGCGGCTGGTCAAGGAACTGATCGCCCAGGAGGCTCCGGTGGCGATGATCGGTACGGTCGGCACCACCAACCTCGAGGTGCTGGCGCGCGACGGCGTGCTCGACAAGAGCCGCGTGTCCATGGTCGGCGCAGTATCGGGCGCGGCCAGCGTGGCCTCGGCGCGCGGTCTGCACGTCGTGAAGGCGAGCTACCACGACGAGATCGCAAGGCTGTTCAGCCAGCTGTCGCAGCTGGGCCTGAAGCGCGTCGGCGTGGTCTACCAGGACGACGGCCTGGGACAGGACGTGCTGACCGGCGCCGAGAAGGCCGCGCGGCAGCACGGCATCACGCTGGTCGGGCGTGCGGCCTACCCGCGCAACACCACCGACGTCGGCGGGGCGGTGACCGGCATGCTGAAGGCGGGTCCGCAGGTGATCTTTCTGGGCGCCACGACGGCGGCGGGCATCGAATTCGTGCGCCAGTACGGCGAGGCGGGTGGCCCGGCAACGATGTACGGCATGTCGATCATCGACACCGAGGCGCTGCTGAAGAAACTGGGCCCCGAACGGGCGCGCGGATACGCGTTCTCGGTGGTGCTGCCGCTGGCGACGAAGACCGACCGTGAGGTCGTGCGCGAGTACCTGCGGCTGCGCGGCGCTTCGCAGGACGCCAACCTCTCGGCACGATCGATCGAGGGTTTCATCGCCGCGAAGGCGCTCGTGAAGGCCTTGGACAAGGCACAGCGCTTCACGCCCGAGGCCGTGACCGCGGCGCTGGAGTCGACCGCCGAACTCGACGTCGGCGGCTACCGGCTCGACTTCACGCAGCGCGAACGCACCGCATCACGCTACGTCGACTTCGCGATGATCGGCGACGGCGGCAAGATCGTTCAGTGAGCACGCGTGTGGCGGCACAATCGCAGCCATGCTTCTCATCGATTTCGAATTGCGCGGCGAGTACATCACGCTCGACCGCCTGCTGAAGGCCACCGGCCTCGCCGACAGCGGCGGCGAGGCCAAGGCCATGGTGGCCGCCGGCAAGGTCCAGGTCAACGGCCAGGAAGAGTTGCGCAAGACGTGCAAGTTGCGCCCCGGCCAGGTGGTGCAAGTGCATGGCGCGCGGGTGCGCGTCATAGCAGGCGCGTGAGATCGGGCTGCAGGCGCTGCAGCGCGTCTCGGGCGTCGGCCTGCTCACGCATGAAGGCGAAGTCGGCGAACTCGAAGCCGGGCCCCACGGTCGCCGCGGTGTAGCAGAACTCGCCGCAAGGCTCGGCTGCCTGCCACCAGCCGCGCTCCACGACGTGGCGTGGGACGGTCACCACGCTGGCCGTATCGAGATCGACCGCGGTGACGCGGTCCAGCGACGGCGGCATCAGCCACAGCCTCAGGCGAGAGCCTTCGAGCAGATGCCACACCTCGTCGGAATCCACACGGTGCCAGGCGCTGAACTGGCCGGCGGCAAGCAGGAAATCGATGGTCGTCAGGGCGCGCCGCACCGGGCGGGCGTCGTCGGGCGCCACCGTCGCCGTCGAGCGGAACACCTCGCGGAAGTAGCCGCCTTCGGGATGAGGCTGCAGCCCGAGCAACTGTACCAATTCACCGGCGCGGCCGGCAGGGCGATCGAAAGACGGAATGTTCGGCATGGCGGGTGCAGATTGTGCGCTGCGCGCAGCGCTGACCGGGAGTTGTTACAGTGCGGGACATCGTTTTTGCAACGCGAGAGCGCCATGACCCTGCCGCCGCCCTACACCGAGCTGTCGCTCCTCGAGTCGGATCTGCGCAATGAAGGTTATGCGGTGCTCGGTGCGGCGGCCTTGTGCGAGTGGTTGTCGACCGACTTGGCGACGCTGGAACCGCTGCACGCGTCGTGGAGCCGCTTGCCGCCCGACACCTACCTGCGCGACGGTGGCCGCTACCGTCGGCGCCGGCACTCGTGCTTCATTGCCTGCGGCCCGGAACTGACGGAAGTGCCGCATCGTGCCCACTGGCAGCCGGTGGAATACAACGCCCTGCATGGCGGTCTGGAGCGCTGGTTCGAACCGATCGAGCCGGCAGTGATCGAGCAGCCGGTCTGGTCGGCACTGCTGCAGCGCCTGGCCGCCAGCTGCACGGTGCTGAAGCCCCAGGTGGACCGCTGGTACGTCGAGGCGCACCAGTTCCGCATCGACACCACCGACGGCATCGGCCGGCCGACGCCCGAGGGTGCGCACCGCGACGGAGTGGATTTCGTCGCGGTGATGCTCGTCGGCCGCCACGGCGTGAAGGGCGGCGAGACGCGCGTGTTCGAAGCGCGCGGCCCGAACGGCCTGCGCTTCACGATGAGCCAGCCCTGGACGCTGTTGCTGCTGGATGACGAGCGTGTGGTCCACGAGACCACGCCCATCCAGCCGGTCGCCGAGGGCGGCTGCCGCGACACGCTGGTGCTGACGTTCCGGCAAGGCGGTTTCCAGGGCCCCGCCGCGCGCACGTGAATCACGGTGTCGTGTGACTCGCCAGGTATTCGCGCACCGCGAGCGCCTGGTGCCCCACCGCTTCGACCGCGCGTCGTACGTCGTCGGCAGTGACGCCGAGTTCGGTCACCCAATACTCCAACTCGCTTTCCTCATCGATGTCCACGGCGACCCGTTCGTGGCCGGCGCGCTCGTAGATTTCGGCTGCAATCATGGCGTTCTCCTGATGCGTCAGGCGGTCGTGCAGGCAGCGGGCGTGCCTGCCTGACGCGCGGCCCGTCACCGATACGAGCGGCGCCGGCGGTACGAGTTCCCGCGTCGACTGCGCGAAGCTGCCCCTTCGGCGCTGAGGCGGCAAGCCTCATGCCGCGCCGAGATCGCGCGGGACCAGCGCTTGCTGGTGGCTGCGGTCAACCGACGGAGACCGCCGTGGCCATCGACGCCCTGCTGCTGTCGCGCATCCAGTTCGCCTGGGTGGTGGCGTGGCACATCCTGCTGCCTGCCTTCACGGTCGGGCTGTCGTGCTATATCGCGACGCTCGAGGTGCTGTGGTGGATCAGGAAGGACCCTGTCTATCAGCGGCTTTCGGCCTTCTGGATCAAGATCTTCGCGGTCTCGTTCGGCATGGGCGTGGTGTCGGGCATCGTCATGCCCTTCCAGTTCGGCACCAACTGGAGCCGCTTCTCGGCGCAGGTGATGGACGTGGTCGGCGCGCTGATGGCCTACGAGGTGCTGACGGCCTTCTTCCTCGAGGCGGCCTTCCTCGGCATCTTGCTGTTCGGGCGCAAGCTGGTGCCGCAATGGGCACACGTGTTCGCGGCAGTCATGGTGGCACTCGGCACGCTGCTGTCGTCGTTCTGGATCCTGGCCGTCAACAGCTGGATGCAGACGCCGCGCGGCCATGAAATCGTCGACGGCCGCTTCATCCCGATTGACATGCTCTCGGTCATGTTTACGCCCTCGTTCCCGTACCGGCTGTCGCACACGGTGGTGGCCTTCCTGGTGACCACGGCCTTCGTGATTCTCGCCGTCGCGGCGGGCTACCTGCGCCGGCGCCGTCACCTGGCCGAGAGTCGTGTGATGCTGAAGATGTCGCTCGGCTTCCTCAGCGTGACGGTGCCGTTGCAGATCCTGATCGGCGACCTGCATGGACTGAACACGCTGGAGCACCAGCCGGCCAAGGTGGCGGCCATGGAAGGTCTGTGGGAGACGGGGCGGCGCGTGCCGGCCTCGCTGTTCGCCGTTCCGGACGAACAGGCCGAGGTCAACCGCTTCGAGATCGCAATTCCCGCGCTCGGCAGCTTGTACCTCACGCACGAGTGGGACGGCGAGGTGAAGGGCCTGAAGGAGTGGCCGCGCGAGGACCGGCCGCCGGTCGCGATCGTGTACTTCGCGTTCCGGGTGATGGTGGGCATGGGCTTGCTGATGCTCTTGATCGTCGTGCTCGGCTGGGTCCTGCATTTCCGTGGCCGGCTGTATGACGCGCCCGGCTACCTGCTGCTCGCACACCGGGCGATGCCGATCGGTTTCGTTGCGGTGCTCGCAGGCTGGACCGTCACCGAGGTCGGCCGCCAGCCGTGGACCGTCTATGGCCTGCTGCGTACGGCCGACTCGGTGACGCCGACGCTGACCGTCACGGACGTGTCGTTGTCACTGGCCACCTACGTCGTGGCGTATTTTCTGATCTTCGGCGGCGGCTTCGTGCTGCTGCGCCGCATGGTACGTGCCGGGCCAAAGACCGCCGAGCAAGACGAGAGCCGCGAGCCCGAGGCGCGGCCGGCGCGCCCCCTGTCGGCCGTCACCCATTCAGCCACACCGGCGCCACGGCAGGAGGCCGACGATGCAACTTGATCTGGTGCCGCTGTGGGCCGCGATCCTCGCGCTTGCGGTGTTCATGTACGTGCTGCTCGACGGCTTCGACCTTGGCGTCGGCATGCTGTTCGCGCTGCGGCGCGACGCGACCGACCGTGACCTGATGGTCGCCTCGGTGGCCCCGATCTGGGACTTCAACGAGACCTGGCTGGTCCTCGGCGTGGGCGGCCTGCTGGCGGTGTTCCCGCTCGCATTCGCAGTGGTGATGCCGGCGCTGTACTTTCCCGTCCTCGTGATGCTGCTGGGCCTGCTGTTTCGCGGCGTGGCCTTCGAGTTCCGCGAGGTGGAGGGCGCACGCCGCGGCATCTGGGACCGCGGCTTCTTCTGGGGGTCGCTGCTCGCGACCTATGCGCAGGGGGTCGTGCTCGGCAATTTCGTCACCGGCTTTCCGGTGCAGGGGCGGCAGTTCTCGGGTACCAGCTGGGACTGGGTCTCCGCCTTTCCGCTGCTCGCGGGTGTGGGGCTGATCTTCGGCTACGCCCTGCAGGGCGCGACCTGGCTGGTGATGAAGACCGAAGGCGAGCTGCAGGCCTGGGCGCGCAAGATGGCGCGCCGCTGTCTGTGGGGTGTGCTGGCCTTCATCGCGCTGATCAGCTTGTGGACGCCGTTGGCCGAGCCTCGCATCGCCGAGCGTTGGTTCAGCTGGCCCAACCTGGCGTATCTCTCGCCGGTGCCGGCGCTCACGGTGGTGCTCGCTTGGCTGCTGCTGCGGGCCTTGAGGCGCGGTGCCGAGGTGCTGCCCTTCGTTTGCTCCATGGGGCTGTTCTTCCTGGCCTTCACCGGGCTGGTCATCAGCCTGTGGCCCTACGTCGCGCCGCCGTCGATCACGCTGTGGGACGCCGCGGCCGCCCCCAAGTCTCAGGCGTTCATGATGATCGGTACGATGTTCCTCCTGCCGGTGATCCTGATGTACGTGTTCTGGTCGTATTGGGTGTTTCGTGGCAAGGTCAGGGCCCACGGCTATCACTCGATGTAATTTCTACAGTGCCGTGCGGCGTGAGGAATTGCCGCCGCGGCGGAAGTACCCGACCTTTTTGCTGCTGTTGCTGCTCTTGCGGGGAACCGAATGAGGTCTCATATGGTCCTTCTCCTCCGAGACCCCCATGAAGTCCTTCAAGACCTGGCCCCGTTGGGCGCAATACCTCGCCGGCACCTCTGCCGGCATTCTTGTGCTGGCCGCCGCCGTGGCCATGGACTACCACACGCAGGCTCCGGCATCGGCGCAGAAGACCGAGCTGGCGCAGCGGTTCGAGCGTGACGCACGAGCCTGGCTGGACCACCCGCGCGATGTGTCGGAGTTCGAGCGGGCGCTGCAGCAAGGCGGCGTGAAGGCTGTCGGCGTCGACGGGCGCCGCGTCCTGGTGACGACAGCGGCCGGCGAGCGTTACAGCACCGAACTGCTGTCGCAGCAGGACGGCCTGGGATCGCGTCTGGAGGCCTTGAGCCGCGAACATGGCTTCGCGTTGACGCCGATCCGGGTCGACGAGCGCGGTACCGCCGCGAAGATCGTCGACAGCGCCGGCAATGTGATGCAGCGCCTCGCCGGGCTGCTGACCGTGGCGGTGATGGGCCTGATCGCGGTCTACCTGGTGCGCCAGACGCAGGGTGGGGGCGGCAAGGCACAGCTTGCCGAGAAACCGGACACCTGCTTCGACGACGTGATCGGCTCGTCCGAGGCGAAGGCTGCGTTGCAGCAGGTGACCGCCTTCATGCGCAGCCCCGACAAGTACCTCGCGCTCGGCGCCAAGCCGCCGCGCGGCGTGCTGCTCGAAGGGCCTCCCGGCACCGGCAAGACGCTGCTGGCGCGCGCGTTGGCCGGCGAGTGCGGCGCCAACTTCATCGCCGTCGACGGTTCCTATTTCTCCAGCATGTTCTACGGCGCCGGCATCACCAAGGTGCGCGAGCTGTTTGCGACCGCACGCAAGCATGCGCCGTGCATCGTCTTCATCGACGAGTTCGACGGTATCGGCAAGCGCTCGACCGGCGCCAAGGTGGCCGGCGGCGGGCAGTCGGAAGAAAACCGCATCATCAACAAGCTGCTGGTCGAGATGGACGGCTTCGCGGCGGCCGAGAACGTTGTGGTGATCGGGGCGACCAACCACGTCGGCAACGTCGACGAGGCGTTGAAGCGGCCGGGGCGTTTCGACCTGGTCGCCCGTGTCGCGCTGCCCAATGTCAACGACCGGCGCGAGCTGTTCAAGCTCTGTCTGGCACGCGTGAAGGCGGCGCCCGGCATCGAGGTCGAGACGCTCGCGCGCTCCAGCACCGGCCTGTCGCACGCCGACATCACCAATGTCGTCAACCGCGCCACCGTGCTGGCGGCCGAGATCGGCAGCGACCATGTCCTGCAGGAGCACCTGCACCGCGCGCTCGAAACCCACCAACTGGGCGGCGAGGTCTCCAGCGTCAAGGCGATGTTCACGCCCGAAGCACGCCATCGCATCGCGATCCACGAGAGCGGCCATGCCGTCGTCGCGCACGTGCTGAAGGCGGGCACCGTCGAACGCGTGACCATCGAGCCGCGCGGTCACGCACTGGGGGTGACCTTCGTAACGCGGCCGAACGAAGTGCCGCTGTACGGCGAGCAGGAGCTGCATGCGCGGCTGGGCATGATGCTGGCGGGTCGGGAAGCCGAACTGATGACCTTCGGCAACACCACCTCCGGTGCATCGGACGACCTCAAGCGGGCCTCCGAGCTTGCGATCGAGATGGTCAGCTCGATGGGCTTCAGCACCGAGTTCGGTCTGCTGAGCCTGCAGGGCGTGCCCGAAAAGCTGGTCGGGCCGCACATTCAGGAAAAAGTGCTGGCCGAAGCCAGGGTGCTGCTCGACCGTGCGCAGGCGTTGTGTCGCGAGGCGCTGCACCAGCATCGGGAGTCGCTGCAGGCGCTGACCGATGCGCTGCTGCGCGACGAGACGGTCTCCGGCCTGTCGCTGCAGGTGCTGCTGCCGCAGGGAGGCGAGGAGCCGGTGCCGCACGCACCGGCACTGCGTGTCGCGATGGACGGTGCCAGCCATCCGCTCTGACTGCCGAGGCGCGTGCCTCGCCGTCCCTTGGCGACGGCTCAAGGCGCCCGGGACGGGCCGGGAACCCTTCAACGGCGGGCGCTTCAGCCGCCCGCCTTGTCCATCGGCTTGGGCGCCCAGTCGTTGCCGACCTCACCGCGCACCGTCTCGACCAGTTCGCTCACCACCTGAGCCGGCACCAGCCGGTCGAAACGGTCGTGCAACAACCGGTCGGCGTGGTAGGGGCCTCCGTTGGTGTACAGGAAGCCGCCGTCCTTGTCATGCGGCGTGGCAAGGTTCGGGTCTTCGTAGCGGGTGGCGAACCAGCGCCACATCGCGGCCTTCTGCAACACCGGCTGCGCCGAACGCAGCCAGGCTTCGTTGACGTCGAACACGGGCGAGTCGACGGTACCCGCCTCAGCCGGCAAGCTGACGACGCCGTGATCGGCAATCCGGTCTGCAACTGCCATTGTCTGGCTCCTTGTTGTTTCCATCGACCTTCATCGAGCAAGCCGCGCACCCGGCTTCATAATCGATGTCTCCTGTTCCCGTGGAACCCGATGACCTCTGGAACGCTCATAGAGAGATGCAAACGATGCCGACCTTCTTCCGCCGCTTCTCCCTGTCCGTTCTGAGCGTGCTGGCCGTGCTGGCCGGTGCCCTGTTCGCCGTGAGCCTTTTCGCGGCCGGGCTGCTCGCTATGCTGGGCATCACGGCGTGGAGCCTGTTGCGGGGTCGCAGGCCGGCAAGCGTGCGCTGGCGCACCGCCGGAACGATGCGGGCCCGGGCTGCGCCAGGCGATGCGGACGTGGTCGACGTCGTCGTGCGCGAGGTACAGGGCCCGGAGCGCCGGCTGATGCGCGACTGACGCAGGAACACCCTTTGCTTCATCGGGCCTGATGGTCCGTCCCTTGCTTTTCACTCCCACGTCACCGGCAGCGGGTGGCAGCGCTGGCCCGGCAAGTGGCCCCGCCGAGCAGCACGCCGCACCGAGCCGCGGGCCGTTGATCGTCGTGATGAACACGCACTCGGGCTCGGGCGACCGGCACCGCACGCTGGCGACGCTGGCGGGGGTGTTCGGTGAAGCCGGCGTGCGGCACGAGGTGATGCAGGTCACACGGCCCAAGCAATTGAGGACGGTGGCGGCGAACGCGGTCGCTCTGGCTGCCCGGGAGGGTGGTACGGTGGTCGCTGCGGGCGGCGACGGGACGATCAATACGGTGGCGCACGCAGTGCTCGATACCGAGCTGCCCTTCGGCGTGCTGCCGCACGGTACGTTCAACTATTTCAGCCGCACGCACGGCATTCCGACCGACGTCGAAGGCGCTGCGCGCACGCTGGTGACCGGCACGCCGCGGCCGGTGCAGGTCGGCCGGCTGAACGAGCGGCTTTTCCTCGTCAATGCGAGCCTGGGCCTCTACCCGCGACTGCTCGAAGAACGCGAAGCCTACAAGCGACGTTACGGCCGTACGCGCTGGGTCGCGCTGTGCTCGGGCTTGCTGACGCTGCTGCGCGAGCATTGGCAGGTGCTGCTGCGCGTCGAACACGAAGGCGAACCGAGATTGCTCAAGACGTCGACGTTGTTCGTCGGCAACAACGCATTGCAACTGGCACAGATCGGAATCGATGACGCGCCGGTGGTGGCGCAGGGGCAACTGGTCGCACTGAGCGTCAAGACTGGTGGCCGCTGGGCCATGCTGGGCCTGCTGCTGCGTGGCGCCGTGGGCCGGCTGGGCAGCGCCGACCAGGTTGCCAGCTTTGCGTTCAGGCATCTGGAGGTCGAGCCGGTGCTACGTCGCGCTCGCCCGGTGAAGATGAAGGTGTCGGTCGACGGCGAAACCCAATGGATGTCGACGCCGCTGGTGTTCGGCGTCGAGCCCAAGCCGCTGTGGCTGATCGTGCCACCGGCTGCATGACGACACTGCTGCACCTGTCCGACACGCACTTCGGCACCGAGCGCGCCGACGTGATGGAGGCGCTGGTGCGCTTCACTCACGAGCAGCGGCCGAACGTCGTGGTGCTGTCCGGCGACATCACCCAACGGGCCCGACGTGCCCAGTTCGCTGCTGCGCGGCACTTCCTGGACCGGCTGGCAGCCCCGGCCACGCTGGTCATTCCCGGCAACCACGACATCCCGCTGTTCAACCTGCCGGCTAGGCTGCTGCGGCCCTACGGCAACTACCAGCGCGCGTTCGGCACCGAGCTGGAACCCAGCCACGAGACGCACGACCTGCTGGTGATATGCGTGAACACCACGCGTGCGCGGCGGCACAAGGACGGCGAGCTCAGCGAACAGCAGGTGGCGCGGGTGGCGCAGCGCCTGCGCGCGGCCCGCAGCGAGCAGTTGCGTGTGGTGGTGACCCATCAGCCGGTGCACGTGACGCGTCTGGAGGACGAGGAGAATCTGCTGCACGGTCACCGCGAAGCGGTGCTTGCCTGGGCCGAAGCCGGGGCCGACCTGATGCTCGGCGGGCACATCCATCTGCCCTATGTGCGGCCGCTGGCGGACAGCGTCGCAGGTCTCGCGCGACCGCTATGGTGTCTGCAGGCCGGCACAGCCGTGTCGCACCGCGTGCGCGGCGGCATTCCGAATTCCGTCAACCTCGTGCGCTACGCACCGACGGTGCGGTCCGGCGCCTGCATCGTCGAGCGCTGGGACCATGCCGCCTCGACGCGGCGCTTCGAGCGGGAAAGTCGCCTGGAGATCCCGCTGTCGCGTGGCGACACGCCGGCAGGTCGTCCGTGAGCATCGAGCGGAATCGGCGGGCGACCGCAAAGAAAAACGCCGGGAGCGTGTCCCGGCGTTTTCTCTTTCAGGTGTGAGGCCTCACGCGTATTGCTGTATTCCAGCAATGGCCCACTCCCGACTGCCGTCATTCGGCTTCACGAGGTGCCAGACCTCGTCAAACGGCTCGGCGACGCCGCCTTGTTCCTCGCGGATCAGGCCGTGGTAGCGCACGCTGACGATGTCGCGGCCGTCCTCCTGCGCGAAATCGACGATCTGTGCATCCAACTGCACGACGTCGGTCTGCTGTGCCGCTTCCTGGCGGTCCTGCAGATCAAGTCGGGCGGTGGCGAACATTTCCGGCGTCGTGAAGCGGCGCAGGTCATCGAGGTCGCCGGCGTCGTTGGCGGCTTGCAGACGGATGAAGATCATCTTGGCGATGCGCTCGAAAGCCGCGACGTCGAAGCCGGTCGGCACCTGCAGGGTGGGTGCGGTGACGGCAGCCGGGGCGCCGCCGCCGGCCAGAGGCGGCATCTGCCGCTCGGATGCGCCGAACGCGCCGCTGGGCTGCTGGCCTGCTGCGGCGTACTGCATGCGCGGGCCGGCGGGCTGGCGCTGCGCCCCGGAAAAGCTGCGCATCAGCCAGCGCACGACGAAGATCCCGCCCAGCACCAGCAGCGCGAGCATCAGGAAGTTCGCGAACTCGGCGCCCAGGCCGAGATGGCTCATCAGTGCAGCGAGGCCGAGGCCGGCCGCCAAGCCGGCGATCGGCCCCATCCATGAGCGTCGGCCCGCAGCCTGCGCGCCGGCAGCGGCTGCACCGGGGGCGGCGGACGGGCTGGCCTGGTTGTTGTCAGGGGTGGACTGCTTCGGCGGCGTGCTCGGCGCCTGCCGCGGCGGCAGTTGCCGACTCATGCCTCCGCCGCCCAGACGTTTGGCGTCCACCTCGGGCGTGCCCAGCGCGAGGCCAAGCCCCATGACGACGGCGAGCAAGCCGGCGAACAAAGTTTTCATCTTCGGTACTCCTGTGGGTGAGGCCGGGTGGCGTTCCAGCGGTATCGCTGATGGTAGGGAGAATGCACATCGGGCGGCCCGATGGACATGGGGGCGGTAAGGGCAAATGCAAGGGCAGCGTTCAGGAACGACGCATCCAGTTTTCGAACTCGACGGCCGGCAGCGGGGCGCTGATCAGATCGCCTTGCAGTTCCTCGCAGCCCTGGGTCGCCAGGAAATCGAGCTGCCGAGTTGTTTCGACCCCTTCGGCGATCACGCTCTGGCCCAGGCTGTGCGCCATCTGAATGATGGCACGGACGATGGCCGCCGCATCCTGGGCGTGAGGCAGATCCTGTACGAAGGAGCGGTCGATCTTGACCTTGTCGATGGGCAGTTCCTTGAGGTGGCGCAGCGAGAAGTATCCGGTGCCGAAGTCGTCGACTGCGATGCGAATGCCCAGCGCCTTCAGGCGGGTGAGCTTGTGCATGACATCGGGCAGGTCGTCCATCAGCATGCGTTCACTCAATTCGAGTTCCAGTGCTTCGCCGGGCACGCCCTCTTCCTGCAGCACGCGCTCGACCGCCTCGACGAAGCCGGCCGACTGGAACTGCACGGTCGACAGGTTCACCCCGATCGGCGCACCTGTCAGCCCCGCCGCCCGCCAGCCCCGCGCACAGCGCACCGCTTCGCGCAGCACCCATTGGCCGAGCGGCAGCATCAGCCGCTGCTGCTCGGCCACCGGAATGAAGCGGTCCGGGTAGAGCAGGCCCTGCTGAGGATGATTCCAGCGGATCAGCGCTTCCGCGCCGACCAGGGCCTGGTCGCGTGTGCGCACCTGGGGCTGAAAGTGCAGCACGAATTCGTCGCGCTCAAGCGCCTGCACGAGCTGGCTTTCCATCACCAGCGCGTCGTAGGCCGTCTGCACCATGGCCGGGTCGAAGAACTGGTAGTTCGCACGGCCGCGTGACTTGGCCAGGTACATCGCGCTGTCGGCATGCTTGATCAGTTCCGCCGGCGATTGCGCGTCGCCGGGAAACATAGCGACGCCGATCGACGGTGTCACCGAGATCAGCCGCCCGTCGGCATCGACAGGAACCTCGATCGCCGCAAGCAGCTTGCGCGCGACGTCCTCGACATCGTGCCGGTGCCGCGCGTGGGGCAGCAGCACCATGAACTCATCGCCTCCGAAGCGCGCGACACGGTCGGTGGCGCGCAGCGTGTCGGTCACGCGCACGGCGATCGTCTGCAGCAACTTGTCGCCGGCCAGATGACCGAGCGAATCGTTGACGCGCTTGAAGTCGTCGAGGTCGATGAACAGCAGTGCCATCTGCTCGTTGGTCGTCCGGGCGAGCGCCATGCGACGGTCGAGGTGCTCCATGAACGACATGCGGTTCGGCAGCCCGGTCAATGCGTCATGGTGCGCGAGGTGGTGGATGCGCGCCTGTGCTGCGTGGCGGTCGCGGATATCGCGCACGATGGACATGCGCAGCCGCTCACCGTTGCGCTCCATCGTGCGGCCGATGAACTCGACCGGCACGCGCTCGCCGTCACGGGTGACGATCTCGCTTTCGTAGGTGGCGTCTTCGCCGGAATCCCACACAGCGATCACGCGGGCGTGGTACTCCACCGGAACGAACTCGAGCGTGTGGCGCCCGAGCAGCTCCTCGAAGGCGTAGCCGGTGAGACGGCACACGGGCGGGTTGACGTCGGTGATGATGCCGTCCTGGTGGAACACCACGCCTTCGGCGCTGGCCTGCATGAACTTGGCGAGCCGCTCCTCGGATTCGCGCACCGCCTGCTCGGCGAGCCGGTGCTTGGTGATGTCGACGATCAGTACGAACGCGGCCATCGGTCGGCCGCCGGCGTCGAGGTGAGGCAGCAGGCTGACCTCGATCCACTGCGGGCTGCCGTCGGGCATGGCACGCCGCCGTTCGTACGACACCGGCTGCCGATGTCGCAGCATGTGGTCGACGTAAGGCTGGATGTGGCACGTTGCCTCTTCGCCGATGACTTCGGAGAAGGTGTGGCCGATGATGGAGCGTTCGTCCCAGCCGAAGCTGTGTGCGTACTGCTTGTTGGCAAACACGCAGCGGAAATGCTCGGCTTCGTAGTACGCGATCAACGCCGGGACATTGTCGGCCGTCAGCCGCAGCAGGTCGGACTGTGCGCGTGTGGCGAGCTCCGCCTGCCGGCCCGCAGAGCCGTCGTCGAACAGGCACACGTGCAACCCCAGGTGCGGCACCCAGTGGCCCGCGCCGTGAAGACGGCAAAGCCGGTCGTCGACCTGCAAGCTCAGTGGCAGCGAGAAGTCGACCGGCTGCGCGAGCGCGCGCTGCAATGTCGCGCGTGAGGCGGGCTCCCAGCGGTCCAGCCAGTCATCGAGCTGGTCCAGGCCGGCGTAGCGGACGAGAGCCGGGCTGAGATGGAGCGGCGCGCCGGTCGAACGTGCGACCGCGATCATCCTGGGCAAAGGCGCCCAGTCGAGGGGGGCAGCATGATCCGGTGCAGGGGTGACTGCAGCCACAGGGGAATCCTTTCGTCCGCTCTCGGCAGGGAAGAGACCGGGTCATCATAGCGGTCACCCTTGAGCAAAGGCTCCGCCCGGACCCCCTCGACAAGGGGTCCGGGCGGAGCAGGCCAGGGCAGCAGGCCCTGCGTGCGGCTCAGCGGTCCTTGCGACCGGTCTGGTTGCCGATCACGCCGCCCACCGCTGCACCGCCGATGGTGCCCGCCGTGCTGCCACCCGTCAGCACCGAGCCGGCCACACCGCCGACGCCGGCGCCGATCGCGGTATTGCGGTCGCGCTCGCTCATGCTCGAGCAACCTGCCAGCGCCAGCCCCAGGGCAAGAGCGGAAGTCGTCTTGGCGAGGATCTGCATGCTTTTCATGGCATCTCTCCTGTACAACTCGGTATCGAAGCCAGAAACACTCGTGGCTCGAACATCAGCGTAGGTGTCGGGTGCCGCTGGCGCCGTCGGCCGGGGCCAGATTCGGATGTCGGCCTGGGCCTACAGGGTCTGTCGCTAGCCGAGGCAGATGCCCAGCCCCCGGGCGGCCTGCAGCAGCGGATGATCCGGCGGCACGGTGCGGTTGCGCCCCGCCACGTCGCCCAGCGGCACCTCGGTGCAGCAGCTGCCCTCGAGCGCGACCATGTGGCCGAAGCGACCCTGGGCCACCAGCTGGGCTGCGTGGTAGCCGAAGCGCGTTGCGAGCACGCGGTCGAAGGCCGTCGGTGAACCGCCGCGCTGCAGGTGGCCGAGCTGGGTCGAGCGAACCTCGCTGCCGAGTCGCTGTTGCAACTGCTCGCGCAGCAGGTGGCCGACGCCGCCCAGCCGCAACGGGTCCGGGCTGTCTGCCAGCCGCGCCTGCACGGTCATGCCTGCACCGCGGGCGTGCGTGCCTTCGGCCACGCAGACGATCGTGTAGCCCTGCACCGCCTCGCGCTCGCGGCAGCGCTGCACGACGGCATCGAGGTCGTAAGGGCGCTCCGGCAGCAGGATCACGTCGGCGGCGCCGGCCATGCCGGCTTCCAGCGCGATCCAGCCCGAGTAACGGCCCATCGTCTCGACGATCATGACGCGCCCATGGCTTTGCGCGGTGGTCTCGAGCCGCTCGATGGCATCGGTGACGACGGCGACCGCACTGTCGAAGCCGAAGCTGCGCTCGGTGTGCATCAGGTCGTTGTCGATGGTTTTCGGGACGCCGACGATCGGCAGCCCGAGCTGACCGAAGCGGTGCGCGATGCTCATGCTGCCGTCGCCACCGATGACGACCACCGCGTCGAGGCCGAGTTCACGCACGTAGTCCATCACCTGCGCCGAGCGGTCCACTCCGCCGGCGCCGACATAGCGAAACGGGTCGGCCCGGTTGTGCGTGCCGAGGATGGTGCCGCCCAGGTGCAGAATGCCGCTGACCTCGCGCAGCCCCAGCGGTCTCACGCGGCGCTCGACCAGGCCGAGGAAGCCGCGCTCGATGCCGGTGACTTGCGCGCCGCATTCGTTGACGAGCGCCTTCGTGACCGCGCGGATCACGGCGTTGAGGCCGGGACAGTCGCCGCCGCCGGTCAGGACGCCGATGTGCATGTCGGTTTCCCGTTGTTCACAGGCGTTTGGCCTCGAAGGCCTCGCCGATCGCGAAGAACGCGCCGCCGGCCACGTAGTGCAGCGTGCGCAGCGAAGGATCGGTGGTGTCGTCGTAGTGCCAGCGCCCCTGCGAGAACACACGCTCGTCGGCTTGCGCCGCGACCACCTCGCCGATGAACAAGTCGTAGCTGTGTTCGTTGTGGGGCTCCGGGATCACGCGGCATTCGAGCCAGCCGACGCAGCCCTCGAGCAGCGGCGCATCGATGCGGCCGGCCGAGAAGGTCTGCAAGCCGTAGCGCGCGAACTTGTCGTCGCCAGCGCCTTGCATCAGCTCGCGGCCGGATGCGCTGCCGACGGCGAGTGTCGCGTCTGCCAGTGCGCGGCATGGGACGTTGAGCGCGAAATGCCCCGAGGCTTCGACCAGCTCGCGCGTCCAGGTCGACTTGTCGATGATGACGATCACCTTCGGCGGGTCGAAGTCCAGTGGCATCGACCAGGCCGCTGCCATCACGTTGCGGCGTCCGGCGTGTGCGCTCGTGACGAGCACCGTGGGGCCATGGTTGAGCAGTCGGTAGGCTTTGGGCAGTTCGACGGGCAGGCGCATGCGGGCCAGTCTAGCGGCGACGCCGAGGTGCCGTCAGAACCAGTTCACAAAGCCGGACTGGCTGGCGTTCTGAGGATTCGATCCGGCGTCGCGCACCCGCTGCAGCGCCTGCTCGGCCGTCAGGCCGAGCCGCTTCAGCACACACGCGGCAGCCGAGCCGGTGCGGCCCATGCCGGCGGCGCAATGCAGCATCGCCGAGTGACCGGCCTGCAGCTGGACAGCCAGTCGTTCGATGCCGGTGCGAAAGCCGACCGGGTCGTCCGGCAGCCCGAAATTGCGCATCGGCAGGTGCATCCATTCGAAAGGAAGAGAGCCCTGCATCAGTGCGAGTTCATAGTCCGGTGACAGCGAAGCGAGTTCGTCGCGCGGGGTCAGGCAGACGACCAGGCCGAGGCGGGCTTGCGCGGCCTGAGCAAGGAAATGCGTCCACGGCTCGAAGCGACCGGGCATCGCCGACAGCCAAAGCCGGCCGCGAGCGGACGCAGGCAGGGCCACTGCGCGCAGGCTCACGGCACGGGTCTCCATCGGCCCAGGTCGTCGAGCACCGGCAAGGCGGCCGTCAGCACGAGCAGCAGCGCGCGAGGCGGCGCAGGAAGTGAAGCGGCATGGCAGGGAAGGCGTTTCGTTGCAGAGGGATCGCCGATAGTGTGCACTGCCCGAAGGGCCATCGGCACAGGCCGTTTGACGGCCGTGGTCGCACCTTCTTACACTGCCGCCATGTCAGAACGCCTCCGCGCTTCCGTTTGGGCCACCGCCGCTGCCGGCGCGGCGGGCTGTTGTCGTTGCTGTCGATGCGCGCCGCGGGGGCTCGTCTCCTAGCGAACGCCCCGCCGGCGTTCCCCAAGGCCGCAGCGCACATGCCCTGCGGCCTTTTTGTTTCTCTACAGCATACGGAGCGGTCGATGACTTCACTTTCGCTGGCACTGCCGGCCCATGCGGTGGTGCAGCCGGCCCGGTCGGACGACGGGATGCCCGGCGTCTGGCAGCGGGTGCACGAGGAGGCCCATGAACTCATGGCGACCGAGCCGTTGCTGCGCCGCCGCCTGCAACGCCTGCTCGATGCCGGCTCTGCCAACCGGATGCTCGCGCTGGTGCTGTCGCGCCGGCTCGCCGATGACGATCTGCCGGAAGCCGGCCTGCACGCCCTGATGCTCGACGTGCTGGCCGACGATGCGGGCCTGGTCGAGATGGCTGCGCACGATCTGGCTGCGGTGACGAGCCGCGACCCGGCGTGCCCCGGCGCGCTGCACGTGCTGCTGAACCTGAAGGGTTTCCACGCGCTGCAGGCGCACCGCGTGGCTCACCGGCTGTGGCTGCATGAGCGCCGCGACCTGGCGCATGCGCTGTCAGGCGCGGTCGCCGCGAGGCTGTCCATTGACATCCACCCGGCCGCGCGCATCGGCAGTGCGGTGATGCTCGATCATGCCAGCGGCATCGTGATCGGCGAGACCGCGGTGGTCGACGACGAGGTCTCGATCCTGCAGGGCGTCACGCTAGGAGGCACCGGCAAGGAGCATGGCGACCGGCATCCGAAGGTGCGCCGCGGCGTGATGATCGGGGCTGGCGCGAAGGTACTCGGGAACATCGAGATCGGTGCGATGAGCAAGGTGGCTGCCGGTAGCGTGGTGCTGGAGGCGGTGCCGCCACACTGCACGGTCGCCGGGGTGCCGGCCCGCGTGGTGCGTCGCCACGGCGAGGGCCATGTGCCGGCCTGTGAAATGGATCAAGGGTTCTGAGCGGCCAGCGCTCGCGGTCCGGCGATCGCTCAGACGGGCGCCAGCGCCCGGTGAGGCGCAGCGGGCAACTCGACGCCGATGGCGTCTCCGGGCACGACCGTACCGCTCTTCAGCACGACACCCATCACGCCCGCCTTGCGCACCAGGCGGCCGTGCTCATCGCGGCCCAGCACGGCCCCCAGGAGCCCGGCACGGAAGCGGTCGATCTGCACGCACGGATTGCGCAGGCCGGTGATCTCGACGAGAGCCGAGCTGCCGAGCTGCAGCCGGGTGCCGCTCGGCAGCGCCAGCAGGTCCAGGCCCCGCGTGCAAACGTTCTCGCCCAACTCTCCCGGGCCGACGGCATGGCCCATCGCGTGCAACTCGTCGAAAAGTTCGGCATGCAACAGATGCACCTGGCGCAGGTTGGGCTGGGTCGGGTCCTTTGCGACGCGGGAACGGTGCCGCACCGTCACGCCGAGGTGGGCGTCGCCCTCGACGCCAAGACCGGTCAGCAACTCGATGCGCGGGAGGACGACCTTGCTGAATCGGTGTCGTGCACAGGCGCTGACCGAGAGGACGCTTGCCATGCCGGCCTTTTCAGCTGTCCCGCTCGAGCGACCGGCCGAGCAGGTCGGCCACCAGGTCGTCCAGCTTCGTGCCTTGGGCTTCGGCCTGCTTGCGCAGTTGCGCGACGAGATCGCCAGGCAGCTTGACGGCAAAAGGCACCAGCCCCATGGCCTGCTCCCGGCGTCGCCGCTCACGCCGATCGGGCACCGCCGTCGACGCCGCGCCGAAGCGGCTCGGAACCCCCGCCTGCTTCATCTGGCCGGCGATTTTCAGGGCCTTGTTCTTTTCGAGGTCGGTTTTTTTCATCGGGATCTGCCTTGGTCAGGAGGCGACATGATCGCCCAAGTGTGCCCAGCCGCGTCACGGGCAGGCCGATTGCTGCATGATGGTGTGTCTGCCTCGCCGCCCTTTTCCCAGCGCCTGCTGCTCACGCTCGTTGTCGTGGCAGGCGTGCTGCTCGCATGGAATCTGCGCGAAGTGATCGTGCTGGTGTTCGCCGGCTCGGTGGTGGCTGTCACGCTCACCGCCTTCGGCCGGCCGCTGCGGCGGTACTTCGGGCTGTCGCGCCGGGTGGCTTTGGCGGCGGTGCTGGCCGCGCTGGTGGCCGTCCTGGGCCTGGGCATCTGGCTGATCGGCCCGGCACTTTCGGAGCAGTTCGAGCGCCTGCGCGAAGAGCTGCCACGGGCGGTCGATGCGGTGGGGGGCTGGCTCGACAGCAACGCACTCGGTGCGGCGCTGCGCGACGCCTGGAACGGGCTCAAGGCCGACGGGGTGCCATGGAGCCGGGTCGCCAGCCTCGCCAGCGTCACACTCGGGTCGCTGGCGACCTTCGGCCTGGTGATCGTGCTCGGCATCTACCTTGCGGCCGACCCCACCACCTACCGGCGTGGCGTGGTCCGCCTGCTGCCGCCCGAACGCCGGGGCCTGGTCGATGGTGCGCTCGGCAGCGCCGGCGAGAGCCTGCACCGCTGGCTGGTCGGGCAGGGCGTGTCGATGCTGGCGGTCGGCATGCTGACCACGCTGGCGTTGTGGGCCATCGGCATGCCGCTCGCCCTGGCGCTCGGCGTGATCGCGGCGGTGCTCGACTTCGTGCCGTTTTTCGGCCCCATCGTCGCGGGCGCGCTGTCGGTGCTGCTGGCGTTCATCGAGGGACCGCAGACGGCGCTGCAGGTGGCGATCGCCGTCATCGCGATCCAGCAAGTCGAGGGCAACGTGCTGATGCCGCTGGTGCAGCGCTGGGCCGTGGCGCTGCCGCCGGTGCTGGCGCTGCTGTCGGTGGTGATCTTCGGTGTGCTGTTCGGGCTGCCCGGCGTGCTGCTCGCGACGCCCATGATGGTGGTCGCCATGTCGCTGGTCGACTCGCTCTACCTTCAGACTTTCATCGAGACGCCTTCGTCCCGGGGGCCGGACTGACGCGCCAGATGACGTTGCCGACGTCGTCGGCGACCAGCAACGCACCGCGGCCATCGACCGCCAGCCCCACGGGTCTGCCGAGCGCGTTGCCTTCCGCGTCGAGGAAGCCGGTCAGCACGTCGACGGGCCGGCCGGCAGGCTTGCCGTCGCGAAACGGCACGAAGATCACCTTGTACCCGCTCGGTGGACGCCGGTTCCATGAGCCGTGCTGGCCCACGAACATGCCTTCGGTGAACGGAGCCGGCAGCCTGGCGCCGCCGGACCATGCCAGGCCGAGCGACGCGGTGTGCGCACCGAGCGCGTAGTCAGGCACGATGGCTCGCTGCACCAGGTCGGGCCGCTGCGGTTGCACGCGCTCATCGACATGGCCGCCGTAATAGCTGTAGGGCCAGCCGTAGAAGCCGCCGTCACGCACCGAGGTCATGTAGTCGGGCACGAGGTCGCTGCCGATCTCGTCGCGCTCGTTGACCGAAGTCCACAGTGTTGCGGTACGCGGCTCCCAGGCGAGGCCGACGGGGTTGCGCAGCCCCGAGGCGTACACCCGTGCGTTGCCGGTGGCGCGGTCGATTTCCCAGATCGCGGCGCGGCCCTCTTCCTGCTCGAGTCCGTTCTCGGCCACGTTGCTGTTGGAGCCGACACCGGCGTACAGCTTGCCGCCGTCGGGGCTGGCGATCAGGCTTTTCGTCCAATGGTGGTTGAGCGGCCCGCCGGGCAGCGGCGCGAGCAGGGTGCCTGGTGCCGTGATGCGGGTTTGTCCCGGCGCGTAGGGAAAGCGCAACACGGCGTCGGCATTGGCGACGTAGAGGTCCTGCCCGACCAGCGCCATCCCGAACGGCGAGTTGAGCCCCTCGAGGAAGACCGAACGATGATCGGCGGTGCCGTCGCCGTCGGTGTCGCGCAGCAGCGTGATGCGGTTGGCACTCGGTACGCCAGCGCCGGCGCGCTTCATCACCTGTTTCATGACCCAGGCGCGCAGGCCCTTGTTCTCGGGCTTGGGCGGCGCATTGGTTTCGGCGACCAGCACGTCTGCGTTGGGCAGCACAAGCAGCCAGCGCGGGTGGTCCAGGCCTTGCGCGAAGGCCTGCACCTGCGTGCCGGGCGCGCTGACAGGGGCGGTCCCCTCGGGCCAGCCCCTGGCCGGGGCGATGTCGACGGTCGGGATGAGGCTCTTGGCGGGCGGCGGCAGCGTCGGTTGCGGGCCGATGCCGGCATCGACCGGCAGCTTCGCGTTTTCACAGGCGCACAGCGCCAGCACGAGCACTCCGAGGGCCCAGGGCAGGGGATGGAAAAGCGACACGGCGATCTCCGGTAGGCACGAGGTGCGAGCAGCACGTGCCATTCCCGCGGGGCAAACCCGGGTGGCGCGCTCGGCTGGGCAGCCTATAACTGAGGGGGTCGCCGCGGGTGCGGCGCGGCGGACCTTTTTTGTTCGACCCCACAGGACGCGAGCCATGAGACAGTTCATCCGGCATCCCGTGAGCGTGCCCATCGAGGTCAAGACCGACCGCCATGAGCCGCAACGGGCCGTGCACACACATGACATCAGTCTCGGCGGGTTGGCTTTCGTGGCCGACGAGCCGCAGGCACCGGGCGCCGAACTCGGTCTGCGCATCGGCTGCGTGCAGCCGCCGTTCGAGGCGCGTGCCCGCGTCGTCTGGTGCCGCCCGCATGCGGCCAATGGCAGCGCCGAAGCCTATGAACTGGGCGTCGCCTTCCTCGATCCGCAGGACGTGTTCCTGGCCCGCATGGTCGAGCAGATCTGCTATATCGAGGACTACCGGCGCGAAGTGCTGCGCTGCGAGGGGCGCGAACTGACGTCCGAGGAAGCCGCCTTCGAGTGGATCGATCGCTATGCCGCCGACTTCCCGGTACAGCGGCACATGCCGATGCACTGAGCGGCGGCGGGTCAGCGGGCCTCGGCGACGATGCGGCCCAGGCGTCTCAGCGCCTGCCCCAGTTCGGGCGTGGGCGGCAGGCCGCAGTTGATGCGCAGACAGTGGTCGAAACGCCTCGAGTTCGAGAACATCAGGCCGGGCGCAACGCGTATGCCTTCGTGCAGTGCCGCGTCGAATACCGATTCGGACGGCGTACCGGGCGGCAGCTCCAGCCACAGGTGCACGCCGCCGCGGGGCTGGCTGAGGCGGGTTCCCTGCGGAAAACCGGCCGCGATGGCCGCGGCCATCCAGTCGCGATGCCGACGCAGGCGAGCGCGCAGCCGCTGCAAATGTCGCTCGAAGCTGCCGCTGCCGATGAAATCGGCCGCCGCCAGCTGGGACAGCACCTCGTTGCCGCGCGACTGGGTGAACTTGAGCATCTCGATGCGCGATCGCCACCGGCCCGGCAGCACCCAGCCGAGCCGCATGCCGGGTGCCAGCACCTTGTGCAGCGAGGCGCAATGGATCACGTTGCCTGTCGTGTCGAAGGACTTCGCGGCGGGCAACGGTGTGTCGGCGTCGTACAGCGGGCCGAAGGTGTCGTCTTCGATCAAGACGATGTCGTGCGCTTCGCACCACTGCACCAACTGCCGGCGGCGCTCGGCGGGCATGGTGGCGCCGAGCGGATTCTGCAGGTGCGGCACGAACACGACGGCGCGTATGCCCTCATAGGACGCGGCGGCGAGGTCCAGGGCCTCGAGCGACAGGCCGGTGTGGCCGCTGGTGGGGATTTCCAGCGCGCGCAGGCCCAGGCTTTCCAGCAACTGCAACAAGCCGTAGTAGGCCGGTGACTCGATCGCGACCACGTCGCCCGGCCGCCCCACCGCTCGCAGCGCGAGCGCCAGCGCCTCGGTGCCGCCATGGGTCACGATCACCTCGCGTGGCGCCGTGACAATGCCGGACGACAGCAGGTGCTTCGCCACCGCGGCGCAGAAGGCCGGATGGCCGGTATGAGGCACCGACTGGCCCCACAGCGCAGGCTCCCGGCGCAGCGCCCGCACGCTGGCGGCGCGCAACGCTTCACACGGATAGAGCGGTGCCGAGGCTGCCGCGCCGCCCAGGTTGAAGCGCACCGGCGCCAGCCGTCCCCGCACGACGACAGACGACACCCGCTCATGGATGCCGACATACTGCGCCGGGTTAGGCAGGACCGCTCGCGGCTCCGGGACCGGTTCAAGGCGGGGCCGCACCGAGGACTGCACGAAATATCCGGAACGCGGCCGCGCTTCAAGCCAGCCCAGCGATTCGAGGTGCCGGCAGGTCTGCAGCGCGGTCGACAGGCTGACGCCATGGCGTTCGCTCAGCACACGCAGCGCCGGCATGCGGTCGCCGGGGCGCAGCGTGCCGGCCTCCATGGCCTGTCGGTAGTGGCCGGCGAGTTGGAGGTAGAGCGGCTGGCTGGGCATCGTGGAGGCAATCCGACTGTGGCGCCCGGCATCGTAGCGGACATGGGTGCGGGCGCTGCTGTTCCGGTGCGATCCGGGCGCGCCTGTGCCTGTCGCCATGCAGCGTCTGGCCTTAGGCTGTGATCTGTCCGGTACAACGCGGAAGCCTCCGATGAACGAACTCCCGATTTCCTTCGATGACGTGGCACGTGCCCATGAACGGCTGCATGGGGTGGTGCACCGCACGCCGGTGTGGACCTCCGCGACTGCGGACGCACTGACCGGTGCGCGCCTGTTCTTCAAGTGCGAGCACCTTCAGCGCATGGGCGCGTTCAAGATTCGCGGCGCCTACAACGCGATCGCGCAGTTCACGCCGCAGCAGCGCAACGCAGGTGTCGTGACCTTCTCGTCGGGCAACCACGCGCAGGCTATCGCGCTCGCGGCGCGCCTGCTCGGCGTGCGAGCCGTGGTGGCGATGCCGGCGGACGCGCCGCAGGCCAAGCGCGACGCGACACGCGGCTACGGTGCCGAAGTGCGCAGCTACGACCGCTATGCGGAAGACGGCCAGGCGGTGGCGTCCCAGTTGGCGCGCGAGGACGGGTTGACGCTGATCCCGCCGTTCGACCACCTGCACGTGATGGCAGGGCAGGGGACGGCGGCGAAGGAATTGATCGAGGATGTGGGCGAGCTCGACCTCCTGCTGACGCCGGTCGGTGGCGGCGGCCTGTTGTCGGGCTGTGCCGTGACGGCGCGGGCGATGAGCCCGGCCTGCCGCATCGTGGGCGTCGAGCCGGAAGCCGGCAACGACGGACAGCGCAGCCTCGCGGCCGGCGCCATCGTGCGCATCGAGACGCCTCGCACCGTTGCCGATGCGGCGCAAAGCCGCTATCTGGGCGAACACCCGTTTCAGGTGCTGCGGCAACTGGTGCAGGGCATCTTGACAGTCACCGATGGCGAGATCGTCGAGGCGATGCGCTTCGTCGCCGGGCGGATGAAGGCGGTGGTCGAACCGACGGGCTGCCTCGCGGTGGCCGCGGTGCTGGCGAACAAGATCGATGTGCGTGGACAGCGTGTCGGCATCGTGCTGTCGGGCGGGAACGTCGACATGGCGCGGTACGCGGCGCTGCTGGCCGGTGGCGCTCAGCCGGCCTGAGCCTCGGTGCAGTTGGTGCACAGGCCCTTGATCTCGACCGAGCCGACGTGGAAGCCGGCGACGCTCTTGCGCAGCCGCTTGCCGAGCGCCGCGAAGGCTTCCTCGTCGTGCCACTCGGTGACCTGGCCGCACTGCGCGCACACCAGCATCATCGCGTGGTGGTGGACATGCTCTCCATTGCAGACGACGAACGCATTGATGGCATCGACGCGATGGACGAGTTCCTGCTCGATCAGAAATTCGAGTGCCCGGTAGACGGTGGTAGGCGCCACGCGGCCATGGCGCGCACGCATGTCGTCCTGCAGGTCGTAAGCCTTCGCCGAGCCTTCGCGCAGCAGCAGCAGTTCCAGCACTTCGCGGCGCAAAGCCGTGAGCTGTGCCCCGCGGGCCCGGCAATGGGCGTCGGCGGCGGCAAGCTCGCGCGCCAGCGCATCGGAAGAACGCTGGGAAGCGGTGTTCGGGGCAGAAGCGGCAGTCACGCAAGCGAGTTTAATGGCGACCTGCGGAAAGTTCGCGCGGCGGCTGCGCGCCGCGCATCCGTGCCGCGGCGACCACGCAGCCCGCCAGCATCAGGGCGAGCACGATGCACGGTCCGCTGGGCAGATCCCACCCCAGCGAGGCGAGCAGCCCGGCACCGTAGGCCAGGCTGCCGAGGCCGACCGCTGCCAGACCCGACGAACGGGTGCCGCCACCGAAGGCGAGCGCCGGCACGATGAGCGTCGCGAACACGAGGTACAGGCCGAGCAGCGGCACCGACAGGCTGACGAGCACCGCGAAGCACGGGTAGAACAGCCACCCCTGAGCCCAGAGCCGCGGACGCACGAAGTGCAGCACCAGGAAGGGCAACGTCGCCACCGCCAGGGGGGCGAGCCGCGTCCAGTCGGCCCACAGCACGTCGCCGGACAGCATCGCCGACAGCTTCTGCCCGCCGCGCGGGTCGGCGCTGACCCACAGCAGCGCAATCACCGCGCCGGCCACATAGACGAGGCCGATCAAGGCCTCGCGCCGTGCCGGCCAGCGCTCGCCCAGCCAGGCGACGAGTGCTGCTCCGCCCAGCGCGGCACCCGTGCCGGCCAGCCACCCGGTGATGCCGTCGTCGGCCAGCGAAGACGCCACCAGCACGCCGAGCGCGGCCACCTGCGCAATGGCCAGGTCGATGAAAACGATGCCTCGCTTGAGCACCTGCTCGCCGAGCGGCACGTGCGTCAGCAGCGTCAGCACGCCCGCGACGAGCGGCAGCACCAGGATGGACAGGTCGTTGTTCATGGCTTCGGCTTGGCAGCGGCGCGCAGCAGCTCGTCGATCAGCGTGTCGTACAGGCCCTCCAGTGTCCGTGCCGGCCCGTCGGGCGTGACGGTGGCCGGCAACACCAGCAAGGGCGTGCCGATCTGGCCGACCAGCCATTGCCCCGCCTGGGGGTCCTGGTACAGCGCCTGCACGACGGCCGCCGGTGGCGTGTCGCGCACACGCTGCAAGACCTGGCGCAGATGCGACGGTGTCGGCGGCAGACCGGGTTTGGGTTCGAGATCGGCGACCTGTTCGATGCCGAGCCATTCCCACAGGTAGGAGAAGGCGGTGTGCTGCGCGACGACCGCTGTGCCAGCCAAGGGGCCGGCCTTGTCTTCCCAGGCCTCGATGCGACGATCCCAGTCGGTGGCCCAGGCGCGGTGGCGGTCACGATAGATGGCGGCGTTCGCCGGATCGACGCGAGCCAGCCGGTCGGCCAGCGCCGAGGCCACCTGTTTCAGACGCCGGGGATCGAGGTGGAGGTGCGGGTTGCCCTCGGCATGCACGTCGCCCATGCTGCGGTCGACGTGCTCGTGAGCATGCGCCAGATGCACCACGCTCGCGGCATAGAACATCCCGGCACGCCCCTCCTGCACGCTGGCGTTGCCGGCGCGTTGCTGAAGCACCGGCAGCCAGCCCGCTTCGAGCGACGCGCCGGTGCACACGGCCAGCTGGGCGCGGCGCAACGCACTGATCAGCGCGGGCCTGGCCTCGATGTGATGCGGGTCTTGACGCGCGTGGGTTGCAGACGTGACGCGTGCATCGGGTGCCAGCGCCTTGACCAGCGCTGCCCATTCGGGCTCGCAGGTGAAGACATCGAGCGCCTGCGCGCTCGACAGCGGTACGAGCCACATCAGTGTGGCCGCCATCCAGATCCTAGAACGAGTGCGCACCGTGGGCTCCCAGGCTCATCACGTACTGCAGCTGCAGCGAGTTCGCGGCGTCGTCGAAATCGCCACGGTCGCGCTGCCGCGTCCATTGCACGCGCAGCGTCGAGAAATGCGAGCGTTTCCATGCCAGAGACAGGGCGGTTTCCTGCAGGTGGCCGGCATGGAAATGGTCGTCGTGAGGCTCGCGCACCTTCAGGTCGTCGAAGCGCACGCCGGCTTCCCACTGAGGCAGGAAGCGGTAGACGGCAGACACGTACCAGGCCCGGTGCACATCGCCCGCACCGGCATGCTCGTTGATATCGGTGACGCGTGCGTACTCGGCCGAAAGCCGCAATTGCCGCTCGCGGTTGTTGCCGTCGGGCGCCCATTTCCACACGCCGTCGGCGATCACCATCTTGCCGCCGGTGTAGCGGGCGCCGTGCGCGTGCTCGTGAGCGTGCTCGTCTTCGTCCTCTTCCTCCTCATGGTGAGGCTCCAACCGATTGCGCAGGTAGGCCAGGCCGACCTGCCAGCTGTGACTGCTGCCCAGGTCGCCGCCGACCTTGGTCGACAGTGTCCATGCGCCGACGCGCAGGTCGCGCTCGGGCTCGGACACCAACTGCTTGCCGGCAAGAATCTCGAACCCGGTGCGCCAGTACAGCTCGGTGGGCGCGGTCCAGTTCACGCGCAGGCCGGTGTCGAACCAGTGGCTGCCGAGGAAGGCGCGGTACAGCAGCGGCCGCTCGACGAAATCATCGCCGTGGCTGTGCAGTTCATTCAGGTACCCCACCTGGGACAGGAACCGTCCGCCGCGCACCTGCAGGCCGGCCGGCAGCCGCGTCGTCTCGACAAAGGCTTCCTCGAGTTCCAGTTCGGTCTCGCTGTCATGCGTGTGCACCGCGAGCGTGGCGCGCCCTGTGAACACGTCGTCGATGCTGGCGCCGGCCGTCAATTCGGTGTGGCCCAGCGCGAAGCCCTTGTCGCGGCTGCCGAGCGCCAATTCGCGTGAGCTGTAGGCCCCGTCGAGCACCAGGCCCAGCTGTATCGGTGAGACAGGTGATGGGTTCGTGGCAGCGGGCTGCGCCAACGAGAGCGGCGCCGCGAGCGACAGCGCCGCACCGACAAGCTGCGGCAACTTCAGGGGAAGCGGGAAAAAGCGCGACGCTGGCTGTACGCCTGGGCAGAAACGGGTCGTCAAGAAGTCCTCCATTGCGGGTGGTGCGTAGAGTCGGCAATGTTATAACATTACATCATTTTCCGCGGCCGCTCCTGCGTGTCTGCCACGTGCCGCCCCCCTCGGCCACAATGGCCGGTCCCGGCCCGGACGCGATGTCTTGTCGCATCTGGCGGGCCGGGACGACGAAGGTGGTGCATGCGCAATGTTTCGCTTCGCCGGCGGCTGCTTGTGCTGGCTGCGGCCGGCATCCTCCCGCTCGCGCTGATGTCCGGGCTCGGCTTGCTGGCGCTCGCCCAGCAGCAGCGCGAGCAGGCGGGCCGCGCCGGATTGAGCCTGACCCGGGCGATGGCGACGGCGGTCGACGCCGAGCTGCGCCGCTCGGCCTCGGTGCTCGCCTCGCTGGCGACTTCGCAGCCGCTGGACGTCGCCGATACGGCCGGCTTTCTCGAACTCGCGCGACGTGTTCAACAAACCCAGCCGGAATGGCTGTCGGTGATCCTGGCGAATCGCTCCGGGCAAGCGCTGGCCAACACCGGCTTTGCGCCCGGTGCGCCGCTGCCTCCGCTCACGGAGCCGGCCAGCTTCAACGAGGTGCTGCGCACCGGCAACTGGGTGGTCGGGCCGATGGCCGCCGGTCCCCGGGGCAGCTTTGGCGTGGCGGTGCGTGTGCCGGTGGCACGCGATGGCGAGCTGCGCTACGTGCTGACCGGTGTGGTGCGACCACAAGCCATCCTCAAGGTCATCCAGCGGCAGCGCATTCCCGACGACTGGGTGGTCACCGTGCTCGATGCGCGCGGCGTCTGCGTCGCACGCTCACGCGGGCAGGAGCGCTACGTCGGCAAGCCGGCATCGCCGTCGCTGCTGCAGTTGATGGCCTCGGCGGGAGCCGAAGGCGCGGGAGTCACGCGCACGCTCGAAGGCGAGGCGGTCTACACCGGCTTCACCCGGCTGGCCGATACCGGCTGGGTGGTGGCGATCGGCATCCCGGCCTCTGCCGTCGAGGCCGCTGGCGATCGCTCGCTTGCAGCCTACGGCGGCGGCCTGCTGCTGTCGCTCGTTCTCGGCGGGCTGGCGGTGATGCTGGTGGCGCGCAGCATCAACCGTCCGATCGTCGCACTGCGCAGGGCCGCGCAGGCGCTCGGACGCGGCGAAGCGCAGACGATACCGTCGACAAGCGACATACGCGAACTCCAGGAACTCGGGCATGTGCTCGAAGCCTCGGCCCGGCAACGTGCGCAGGCACAAGCCCAGCGCGACGAACTGCTGGCCGCCGAGCGCCATGCCCGCGACGCCGCCGAACAGGCCCGCCGTCGACTCGAACTGCTGGCGGCCGCAGGCACGCGCCTGTCGCACGCGCTGGAGCAAAGCACCGCACTGGAGGCGATTGCAGCGATCATCGTCCCGGGCGTGGCCGACTGGTGCCGCGTCGACCTGCTCGACGAGAACGGCGAGCTGCGGCGCGCGTTGACCCACCACAGCGACCCCGAGAAAGCGCGCCGTGGCGCCGAACTGGCCGAGGTCCTGCGCGCAGCGCCGACGCAGATGGCGTCAATGGCCTGGGTCGTGCAGACAGGCCGCTCGCACGTCGGCTGTTGCGCCTCGCCCGGCGAACTGCAGGGCGCAACCGATCCGGATCTGCAGGCGTTTGCCCGGGCCATCGGGCTGCGCGCCTACTTCGTGGCGCCCCTGATCGCGCGCGGGCGCACGCTGGGCGCGATTGCGGCACTGCAGGCCGAGTCGGGGCGCGACTTCAGCCAAGACGACTGCGCCCTGGTGTCCGAGCTCGCTCACAGAGCCGCGCTGGCGCTCGACAACGCCCGCTTGTATGCCGAGGCCGAGGCGGCGCTGCGCGAGGCGCAGCGGGCGCACCGGGCGAAGGACGAGTTCCTCGCGATGCTCGGGCACGAGCTGCGCAATCCGCTGGCGCCCATCGTCACGGCACTGCACCTGATGAAGTTGCGCGACCCGGGTGAGGCCGGCGGCGTCGAACGCCGCATCATCGAGCGGCAGGTCTCCCACCTGTCGCGCCTGGTGGACGACCTGCTCGATGTCTCTCGCATCACGCAAGGCAAGGTGCAGATCGAGCGCGAGCATGTCGACATGAAGGACGTCGTCGCGCGGGCGATCGAATTGACGCAGCCGGTGCTGCAAACCCGGTCCAAGCCGCTCGAGCTGCACCTGCCCGAAGGCGCCGCTGCGGTCTGGGGCGACCCGGTACGGCTCGCGCAGGTGTTGTGCAACCTGCTGATCAACGCCGCGAAGTTCACGCCTGCAGATCGCGCCATCCGCCTGATGCTCCAGATGGAGGGGGCCGAGGTGGTCACCCGTGTCGAGGACGAGGGCAGCGGCATTGCGCCGGAGCTTCTGCCGCGCGTGTTCGATCTCTTCGTGCAGGGCGAGCAGCCGCTGTCGCGTCATGTCGGTGGCCTGGGGCTCGGGCTGGCGATCGTGCGCACGCTGGTGCAGATGCACGGCGGCAGTGTCGACGCGCACAGTGACGGGCCGGGGCGGGGCAGCTGCTTCGTCGTGCGGCTGCCCGCTGCGCCGCAGCAGGCACCGAGCGTCATTGCACCGACGGTCACCGCGCAGCCGGCCGGCGGGGCCTCGGTGCTGGTGGTGGATGACAACGCCGATGCCGCCGAATCCCTCGCCTTGCTGCTGGACGCCCTCGGCTACCAGACGCGCGCGGCTTTCGACGGTGCGTCGGCGCTGGCCGTGCTCGAAACTTTCGTGCCGCGAGTGGCGCTGCTCGACATTGGCCTGCCGGGCATGGACGGCTACCAGCTGGCGCGCCGCCTGAAGGGTGACGCTCGGCTGGCGGCGTTGAAGCTGGTGGCGCTGACAGGCTACGGCACCGACGCCGACCGCCGGAGGGCACGCTCCGAGGGCTTTGACGCGCACCTGGTGAAACCAGTGCAGGTCGAGCAGCTGCTGGCGGTGCTCAACGAGCTGATCGGCACGGCGCCGGCGGCCGTGGCGGGCCGCGCGCCGCCGTGATGCAGCATTGCGATCGGTCTTCACCGGTAGCTGGTTGCGCTGCACGGCCTTGGCCGATGCGCGCTGGGCGGCGTCAGCCTTCGTTGCGCTCGGCCGCCGGTGCGGCCAGTACGATGTCGGCCACCGGATAGGCCACACAGGGCAGCACCCAGCCTTCGAGCTTCTCCTCGCGACTCAGCCCGGGCCATTCCATGCGATAGCGGATCTCTCCTTGCAACAGCTGGCAGATGCAGGCGCGGCACGTGCCGTTGCGGCAGGAACTCGGCAGGCGGATGCCGGCCGCGCGCGCCGATTGCAGCAAGGTGACGTCGGGAGACGCCACGAAACACCAACCCGACGGCAGGACGAGCGCCGAGGGTGGCGGTGCTTCAGGCCTTGGCAAAGCGCAGCAGGGAGTGGCAGTAACCAATGTCGTCGCGTGCGCTCACGAGCCTCAGCCCTGCCTCTTCGCACAGACGGATGTAGTCGGTGCTTTCGTAGACTTTGCTGTTGCCGCTGGCCATTGCCGTGAAGTACGGCGAGGTGTTGATCAAGCAGTACGCGGCGATGTCGTAACGCTGGCGGTCCCAGAACGTGTCCATGATGAGCACCTGTCCGTCGTGCGCGAGGGCCTTGGCGGCTCGCTGCAGGATCGACGCGATCACCGGCTCGCTGAAGCAACTCAGGAACTGACTCATCCAGACGACGTCCATCCCGGCGGGGAAGGGGGCCGCCGGATCGAGCATGTCAACGGGGTGCAAGTGTGCGCGTTCGCGCACTCCGGCCTCCCGCAGGGTGATGTCGGCCACTGCCAACTGCTGCGGTAGGTCGACGAGATGCAGCTGGACCTGCGCGTCATGGGCCAGCGCCGCACGGCTGAACTTGCCGGTGTTGGCGCCGATATCCATCAGCTGTCTCGCACCCGAGGAGAAGACGTCGCGCAATATCGCCGGAAATGAGGTGTCGGAGTAGAAGTGGTCGAACGCGAACCAGCTGGTCTTTGCAGGCTCCGGTAGCGACGACAACCCCTCGTAGAGCGTGGGCCATGGTCCCAGGGCTTGCAACCCCAACGGCTTCCCGGCGTCGAGCGAGCGGTCGAGGTCGTGCATGCCGACATAGCAGACGTCATGGACGAAATCGAGGTTGATTTGGGTGATCGTGTCGCTCAGAACGCAGTACCCGGTCTTGTCAAGCTGGTAGCGTCCAGCGCGCAACTGCACCACGCCGGCCGACAGGCAGGTTTCGAGCACGACCTTCAGCACATAGGGCGTCCAGCGACCAGTCGCCGCCAGTTCATCGACGCTGAGCCCGGTGTCGCCGGCCTCGGCGAGTGCCTGCAGCATGCCGCGCTTCCAGGCATAGCGCACACACTGAAACACGATGGGTCCGAAGGCAATCTTCTGGGCTTCGAAGCGGGCGTCAAACGCGCTCTGGCGTTCCGGCGAAAAGCTTTTGTCTTGCATGAAGTCTCGGCGGCGGGTTCGGACGGCGACCGCGCATTCTCGCAGCCCTTCGGGGCACGACGGCAGCCCGGGCCCTCTACTTTGTATCCATGTCAGCATTTTTTCTACATCGGGCGCAGTTCCGGCCTGACACCCCCCACCGGCATGCACCCAATGAAGCGCGGCATTTGCTTGCCTAGAGTAGAGACATCGTAGAGACCGAGTCGTGCCGAAGGAGTCACCGTCATGGAAAGTGGTTTGATGGCCCTGAGAGAACCGTGCTGCTTCGAGCTGCGCTTCCAATCGCTGTTCCACCAGGGACGCGCACTGGCCTTCCCCTGTGATGCGGAAGGTCATGTGCACCTGGACTCGCTGAGCGACCGGGCGCGCGACAACTATTTCTATGCTCGCGCCGTGGTCGGGCGCGAGTATTCCGTGCCGGCGGTCGTCAGGCGCGACACGCACTGAGGCGCGCTGAGCCCTTGGTGCGGTACCCCTACGCCTGCGGTGGCAGATGCCGCCGGAAGAAGGCGGCGAAGTCCTCGGCCGACACGGGCTTGCTGAAGTAGTAGCCCTGCATCTCGTCGCAGGCCCTGTCGCGCAGGAAGGTCTGCTGCTCCTGCGTCTCGACGCCTTCGGCGACCACGGTCAGGCTCAGTGTCTTGCCCATCGCGATGATCGCCTCGGTGATCGCCCGGTCGGCGGAATCGGTCGCCAGATCGCGAATGAAGGAGCGGTCCACCTTCAACGCGTCGATCGGGAAACGCTTGATCTGCGCCAGCGACGAATAGCCGGTGCCGAAATCGTCGATCGCAATGCGTACCCCCATCTTCTTGATGTCGCTCAGCAGCCGCACGGCGCGTTCGGTGTTGTGCATGACCATGCCTTCGGTCAGCTCGAGTTCGAGCAACGACGGGTCCATGCCGGTGTCGCGCAGGGCGCCCGCGACGTCCTCGAGCAGGTCCTCGTGCGAGAACTGCCGCGCCGAGATATTGACCGCCACGCACACCGGCGGCAGTCCCTGGCGCTGCCATTCCACGCTTTGCGCACAGGCAGTGCGCAGCACCCACTTGCCGATGGGCACGATCAGGCCGGTCTGCTCGGCAATCGGGATGAACTGGGTCGGCGAGACCGGTCCGAGTTCCGCACTGTTCCAGCGCAGCAGCGCCTCGACGCCGGTGATGGTCTCCTTGTGCAGGTCGAGCTTGGCCTGGTAGTGCAAAGAAAACTCGCCGCGCTGCAGCGCGGTGCGCAGGCTGCTTTCCAACGCCAGCCGTTCCAGCGACAGTGTCTTGATCTCCTTCGAGTAGAACTGGTAGTTGTTCTTGCCCTCTTCCTTCGCCTGGTACATCGCGATGTCGGCGTTTTTCATCAGGGTCTGCTCGTCCGGACCGTCTGTCGGATACAGGCAGATGCCGACGCTGGCCGTCACCCGGCACGGCTGGCCCATGACGACGATCGGCTCGATCACCTCGGCGAGTATCTTGCGTGCCACCGCGGCTGCCTGCTCAGGCTCGTCGACTTCCTGCACCATCACGACGAACTCATCGCCGCCCAGGCGTGCCACGACGTCACTGGCGCGCAGGCAATGCGCCAGCCGCTTCGCCACCTCGCGCAGCAGGGTGTCACCGGCTTCGTGGCCCAGCGTGTCGTTGATGATCTTGAAGCGGTCTAGATCGATGAACAGCACTGCGAGTTTGCGGTCGTAGCGCCGGGCCGTGTGCAGCGCCAGGTTCAGCAGCTCGCTGAACCATGCACGGTTGGGCAGAGCAGTCAGGCTGTCGTGCGTCGCCAGGTACTGGATGCGTTCCTCGGCCTGCTTCTGCTGCGTGATGTCGCGACCGATGCCTCGATAGCCGACGAACCGACCGGCGCTGTCGACGATCGGCTCGCCGCTGACCCGCACGTGGCGCACGTCGCCGCTGTCCAGCGTGCGGCGCATCACCGCCTCGCGGAAAGTCTCGCGCCGTGCGAGGATCTCGCGCAGCGCGTCCCAGCCGCCTTCGACGTCGAATCCGAGGTCCCACCAGGTCCGGCCCAGCTCGGCTTGCAGCGCGCTGTCGTCGCCGCTCATGTGGCGACCTTCCAGCCGCGTGAAGCGCAGTTCGCTGTCTTGCTCCCAGAACCAGTCCGACGACAGCTCGGTCAGGCTGCGAAAGCGTGCCTCGCTTTCGCGCAGTGCGCGTTCGGCGCGCACGCGCTCCGTCATGTCGGTGTAGACGGTCACGAAGCCGCCGTTCGGCACCGGCGCGCCGCGCACCTCGATGATCGTGCCGTCCGGCCGTTCGCGTTCGAACACGTGGGGCTCGAAGAGCCTGGCCTGTTCGGTACGGGTGCGCACCTGTTCCTCCACGTCGCCCGACCCGTAGTCACCGCGCTGCGCGTTGTAGCGAATGAAAGCCTCGAACGGCGTCCCCGGCACGCACAGCTCGGCCGGGAAATCGAGCAGCTCGCTGAAGCGGCGGTTCATGCCCAGCAGCCGCAGTTGCCGGTCGGCAATGCTGATGCCCTGGTCCATGTAGTTGAACGTGTTCTCGAGCACCAGCTTGCTCTCTCGCAGTGCCCGCTCGGCGCGGGCGCGCTCGGTGATGTCGGTGTATGCCGTCACGAAGCCGCCGCGGTTCGGCAGCGGCCGGCCGCGGATCTCCAGCACCGAGCCGTCGGGCCGTTCCCGATTGAAATGATGCGGCTCGAACAACCGCGCCTGCTCGACCCGCTCGCGGATCTGCGTCTCGATATCGCCCGGGCCGTAGTCGCCGCGTTCGGCGTTGTGCCTCACGAAAGCCTCGAAGGGAGTGCCGGGCTCGTGCAGGGCATCGGGGAAACCGAGCAGTTCGCGAAAGCGCCGGTTCACTGCGACCAGCCGGAGTTCGGCATCGAACACGCTGACGCCTTCCTCCATCGTTTCGAACATGCTCTCGAGCAGCGTGCTGCTCTGCCGCAGCGCCTGCTCGGTGCGCACTTGATCGGTAATGTCCGCGGCTGTTCCGCGGTAGCCGCTGAAGCGGCCGTCCTCGTCGAAGACCGGTTGTCCGCTGGTGCGGACGTAGCGAACCTCGCCGCTCGAACGCACCCGCATGTAGACGAAGTCCTTGAACGGCTGCCGAGATGCGAGCGTGGCCTGGTGTGGTTCCCAGCTGCCGTTGTCGCTGACCGCGGTGGCGCCGAACTCCCAGCGCGTCTTGCCGCGCAGTTCGCCGAGGTCGAAGCCGAGCGCATGATGGCTCGGCGAGTTGACCATCGTGAAGCGACAGTGCTCGTCCTGCTCCCAATACGTGACGCCCGCCATCTCGATCAGATGGGTCAGGCGGTCGCGGTATTCGTCCCAGGGCCGGCGGTCGCCGCGCGCCGTTTCGATGTCCCGCGTGGCGTTGGTGCCGTTCGGATCAGTGTGCATGGCCTGTTTCGTGTTGGCGCCCCGGTCGGCCCGTGCTGGGCAGTGGATGGCGAGACCTCAGTGTGGGGCCTGTCTGCGACGTTTTCGGTCGGATTTGCAGTGGCTTGAGACCTTGGCTGGCCCGTACAGGACATCTGCCACAATTTCTCGCGCTGGGGCCCGCCGGGTCGGGTTCCGAGCAGCGTCGCCCCACAAACCCTTCCAGAGAGAAACGCGTGCCATGGCCGGAACCAGCTTGCTTGCCCTGATTGACGACATCGCGACCATGCTCGACGACGTCGCCCTGCTGACCAAGGTGGCGGCCAAGAAAACGGCGGGTGTCCTGGGCGACGACCTTGCCCTCAATGCGCAGCAAGTGGCGGGCGTCAGGGCCGAGCGGGAGCTGCCGGTCGTGTGGGCGGTGGCCAAGGGCTCGGTGATGAACAAGGCCATCCTGGTGCCGGCGGCGCTGCTGATCAGTTTTTTCGCCCCGTGGGCGATCACGCCGTTGCTGATGGTCGGCGGTGCCTTCCTGTGTTTCGAGGGCTTCGAGAAGCTCGCGCACAAGTTCATGCATAGCAAAGACGAGGATGAGGCCCACCATGCAGAACTGACGCGGGCGCTGGTGGACCCGAGCGTCGATCTCGTTGCCCTGGAGCAGGAGAAGATCAAGGGCGCCGTGCGTACGGACTTCATCCTTTCGGCCGAGATCATCGCCATCACGCTCGGTACCGTGGCGGCTGCAGCGTTCGCGACACAGGTCTCGGTGGTCGTTGGCGTGGCGGTGTTGATGACCGTGGGCGTCTACGGCCTGGTCGCCGGCATCGTCAAGCTCGACGATGCCGGCTTGTATCTGAGTCGCCGCGCCGGAGCGCGCTTCCTGCAGGCGCTGGGCCGCGGCATCGTCGTCGCCGCGCCTTACCTCATGAAAGGCCTGTCGATCGCCGGGACCGCGGCCATGTTCCTCGTCGGCGGCGGCATCCTGGTGCATGGAGTTCCGGCCGCGCATCATCTGGTCGAGGCCGTCGCGCATGTCGCGGGGAACGTGCCCGTGGTTGGCACCGCACTGAAGGCAATTGCCCCGATGCTGCTCGATGGTGTCGCGGGAATCCTCGCGGGCGGACTGGTGTTGGCGGTCGTCAGCGCGGTGAAGCCGCTCTGGCGCCGCAAAAGCTGAACTCACTTTCCACCCGTCCCGCTATGACCTCACAGGTCATCGACACGATGACCTGCTCGCCCCATCATGAAGCCACGGTGTCGATACGGCACAGAAGCAGCAGGCACCGTAAGCTTCGAAACTGATGGAGTAGCGCAATGACAGGCTCAGACCTTCTTCCCCTCGCGGTGGCCCTGCTGATCGGCCTGGCCGCCTTCGGCTCTTGCATAGGCGTCGCGATGTCCGGCATGAAACTGCTGGAGTCCTGCGCGCGGCAGCCCGAGCTGATGGAGCGGCTGCAGGGCAAGTTCTTCCTGGCGGCCGGGCTGACCGACGGCGCCTTCATCATTGCCACCGGCATCGGCCTGTGGTTCGCCACGGCCAACCCGTTCGCGGGCTGAGGCGGTTCACGGACGGGCGAGGTGTCAGGCGATCAACGGAACGACCTCGGCAGCCCTCGCATGGGCGAGGTCGTGGTCGCCCCCGGCCACCACGTGGAACTGGGCGTGCGGCAGCAGTGACGCAAGATGCCGGCCGACGGCCACCGGGCTGATCGGGTCGGCATCGCCCCACAGCAGCAGTGCCGGCATGCACAAGCGCGTCAGGTCGCTCGTGATGTCGGTGCGGTCGTCGAGGAACCATCGCGGCAGCGCCGGGTTGGCCAGCGCGAAGGCGGGGCGCCAATCCTCGCCGCTCCAGCCGCGCCGCCGACGCCACCGGAGGTCGCTGCCAGCACGAGATGCGTCACCCGATGCGGACGGCGCAGCGCGGCCCGTACCGCCACGATGCCGCCCATTGACTGCGCGATCAGAGCGGCGGGCCCCGAGATCTCCGCCTCCACCCGATCCACCAGGTCATCCAGGCCGCGGACGCCGGCATCTGCAGGCGTCGAACCGAAACCCGGCCAGCCCACGTGTCGCCGCTCGGCACCTTGCGGCAGCAACTCGGCAACCGGACGCCAGAACGCGGTGTTGCCCGAGGCACCGGGCAGGAACAGGAGCTGGTCGGGTGTGGGCATGACCCCGGCATTGTGCGTCGTGCGTGCGCCTCGCGTGCCGGCAGGCGCTGCGGTCGTACGCTGTCACCGCGTGCGGTGGTTCTCGCCGGAAGCGGTCAAGTCCTGCGTGAGCGTGCCGATAACGAGAGACGACGGGGGCCAAAGCGTGCACGGTCCACCGCGCAGGAAACTCCGATGTCCGTATCTGCCAGTCGCCGGCGTGTCCGTGCCTTTCGCCTCGCCGCCTTCGTGGCCGCCGTCGTCGTGGTTGCCGGCGTGCGTGCAGCCGACGAGCCGATTTCCCCGTTGCCGGCCGTGGAACGGCTCGATCCACGCCGGGTCGAGCTGGGGCGCCGTCTGTTTCTCGACAAGCGCCTGTCGAGCGACCGCTCGGTGGCCTGCGCATCCTGCCACCTGCCTCGCCACGGAGGGGCGGACACGCGGGCCTTTTCGATCGGCGCGGGCGGCGTGCGCCATGTGGTCAATACCCCCAGCGTGCTGAACGCGCGCTTCAATTTCCGCCAGCAATGGGCCGGCGGCGCGGCGACGCTCGAGGAACTCGTCGGGCACGTGGTCAAGAGCCCGCGCGTCTTCGCGACCGACTGGCCACCGCTGCTGGAGCGGTTGAGCGAAGACAAGAGATTGGTGCGCGCCTTCGGCGACGCCTATGCCGATGGCTTGAGCGCAAGGACCGTGGTGGACGCGCTGGCGACCTATCAGCGCACCCTGGTCACGCCGTCGCGTTTCGACCGCTATCTGCGCGGCGAAGCGGGGGCGATCAGCGCCGACGAACTGCGCGGCTACCAGCGCTTCAAGGACTACGGCTGCGTCGGCTGCCACCAGGGCGTCAACGTCGGCGGCAACATGTTCCAACGCTTCGGCGTGATGGGCGACTACTTCAAGGCACGCGCTGCGGCCGGCCAGCCGCTGACCGACGCTGATCGTGGCCGCTACAACGTCACAAAAAACGACGAGGACCTGCACGTCTTCAAGGTGCCGAGCCTGCGCAATGTCGCGCGCACTGCGCCGTACTTTCACGACGCCTCGGCGCAGACGCTGGAACAGGCCGTCAGTGTGATGCTCCGCTACCAGGTCGGGCGCGACGCCCCGGCCGCTGACAAGGCACTGATCGTGCGCTTCCTGCAGACGCTCGACGGCGAGGTGAGCCGGTGACGCCAGGGCTGCGCTGGTCGGGGCTGCGGCGCGGCCTTGTCGGCATGACCTTGGTTGCCGTGCTCATCGTCGCGCTTGCGATGGTGCAACAGCGATCCTCCCCCGAGTCGTTTCTCGCCCGCCATGTGCAGTTGCAGGTGAAGCTCGACGCTCTGCGGCGGGCCGACAGCGAATGGACCGTCCAGATCCTGGGTGTTCAAGCCGGCCTGGCAGGCAACTACGACCCGCTGAGCCATGCGGCGGACGCGATGACCGCGGCGCAGTTTGCCGCGGCGGCAGACGCTCTCGCGCTCGGTGTGCCGGCGGGGACGTCGGCGCTCGCGCAATTGCATGCTGCGGTCGAGATCAAGGCCCAAGCGGCCGAACGGATGAAATCCGAGCGTGCGATCCTGGCCAATTCGCAGCGCTTCCTGCCGACGCTCGTCGACCAGATCGCCACCGAGCTGCGGCAGCGCCGGCGGCGTGCCGGACAGAACGACGACGCCCAGGCGGCGCTCGACGCCGTGAACGTCGTCGCGCGCGCGATGCTGCGCTCCGTCAGCCACCCCGAGAACTCGGCACAGTTCCGGCTCGACGAGGCCTTGGTCGACCTGCGGCAAGTGCGGACGCGGCGGGGAGCGTTGCGCGACTTGGCGGACCGCTTCGAACTGCTCGATGTCCACGCCTTCGCGGTGCTGCAACACCGCGAGCGTTTACGGCTTGCATCGCGCACGGCGCTGAACGCGCCGGTGATGGCCGCAGTCGACGCGATCGAAGCCGAGGTCGACGGGATGCTGCGGGATCGGCTGGCCCAGGCGCGGCGTTATCGTGCGCATCTTTTCGTGCTGGCGACATTGCTGTGCGCCGTCTCGGTGTACGCGGTGGCCGGGTGGTGGCGCAGCTACCGGGCGCTCGGCGCCGCCAATGCCGGCCTGGAACGCCAACTCGAAGAAACCCGACGACTGATGCACCATGCCGCGGAGCTGCAGGATGAAGCCGCGCGCGACCCCCTGACCGGGCTGGCGAACCGTCGCGTGGTCGAGGACCGGCTGGAGCACGCGCTGCACCTTGCCGAGCGGCACGCGACTGCACTCGCGGTGCTGTTTGTCGACCTCGATGGCTTCAAGGCCGTCAATGACCGCCATGGACACGCCACCGGCGACCTGCTGCTTGTGGACGTCGCACGCCGTCTGCGTGGCCAGGTACGCGACGCGGACACCGTGGCCCGCCTGGGCGGCGATGAGTTCGTGCTGATCCTCGAATCGACCGACGAAGCCGGCGCGAAGCGCGTCGCAGACGCCATCATTGCCGAGTTGCGCTCGATCGACCACATCGAGTCGCACCCGGTGGCGATCGGTGCGAGCGTCGGCGTGGTGACGTGGCGGCCGCAAGCCGGCGCCGTGCCGGCGGCCACGCTGTTGCGGCGCGCCGACGCGGCGATGTACGAGGCGAAGCGCGCAGGCAAGGCACGCTACGCGCTCGCTGTCCTCGACGACGCGCAGGCCTGAGATTGCCGGGCCGCCGGCCGCGGGCGCTGCGCAAGGGGGCTTTTCACAGCGTGCGGCCGGCCAGCGCGATCGCGAAGGTCAACGTGCCCAGCACCAGGTTGAAGGCCACCAGCCGGCGGATCGAGTCGAGCTGCATGGCCGCCGCCTTCCAGTCCGCGGCGGTGGCGGCCCGCTGTGCACGCGGGTAGGTCGCGAACCGGACGTGCCCGAATACCGCGATCATCAGCAGCCCCATGGCGAGCATTGCGTGGATGCTCCAGTGGACTGCCGCAAAGCCACCGCGGTAGGCAATCATCGACACACCGCTCACCAGGAGCACGCCGATCGATGCCGCCACCCCCGTGAAGAAGCGGCTCAGCACGACCATCATGAACGGTACTCGCTGCGGCGGCTGCAGGGCCGACACCGCTGCCGGCCTCACTGCGAAGTGCATGCAGGCCATGCCGCCCACCCAAGCGGCGGCGGCGAGCACGTGAAGCACGAGCAGCAGGGCGTAGAGCAATGGGTGCACTCAGTCGAAGATGTCACTGAGCCAGGACTTGTGGCGCTTCTTGTGATGGCCGTGGTCCGAATCCACGAAATCGGGCCGTCGTTGAGGCGATTGCGCCGCTGGTGCTGCGGGTTGCACCGTAGCAGCGCGTTCGATCAGCTTGTCGAGCTCGCCTCGGTCCAGCCACACGCCGCGGCACTGGGGACAGTAGTCGATCTCGACGCCTTGGCGATCGGTCATGGCGAGCGTCGTGTCAGGGCAGCTGGGGCATTTCATCGGCAGGTTCTCCTTCAGGAAGAGTCGTGTGTCATGGAGAGGCGGTGCACCGGCCTTGCAGCCGGCTTACTTGCCCCAGGAGTCCTTCAGGCCGGTGATCCTGTTGAAGACCGGCAAGGATGGGGACCCGGTGCCGTTGCCGTCGGCATCGGTCACGAAGTAACCGTGCCGCTCGAACTGGAACCATGCCTGCAGCGAGGACAGCGGAAGCGAAGGCTCGACGTAGGCGCGTGTCAGCCGCTTGCTCTGCGGATTCAACAACTGCTTGTAGTCCTTGCCTCCGGCATCGGGATGCTCGTCGGTGAACAGCCGGTCGTACAAGCGCACTTCGGCTTCGACGCCGTCGGCGACGCCGACCCAGGTGATCACTCCCTTCACCTTGACCGCGTCCGCCCCCGGCGTCCCGCTCTTGGTGTCCGGCACCACCTCGGCGAGCACGGCGGTGACGTTCCCGTCGGCATCCTTCTCGCACCCGGTGCACCGGACCACGTAGCCGTACTTCAACCGCACCGTGTTGCCCGGGTAGAGCCGGTGGTAGCCCTTGGGCGGCTCCTCGGCGAAGTCGTCACGCTCGATCCACAGCTCGTGGCCGAGGCTGAAGCGGCGCTGGCCCAGCTCGGGCAGCTTGGGATGGGCAGGCGCTGCACACGCTTCCAGATGTTCGGCGCTGCCGAACACCTCGGCCCAGTTGGTCAGCTTCAGCTTGACCGGCTCCAGCACCGCCATCGCGCGCGGGGCCTTGCTTTCCAGGTCGTCGCGCACTGCCGCTTCGAGCAGGCTGTAGTCGATCCAGCCGCTGGCCTTGCTGACGCCGATGCGATCGGCAAACAGGCGCAGCGCCTCGGGCGTGTAGCCGCGCCGGCGCATGCCGACGATCGTCGGCATGCGAGGGTCGTCCCAGCCGTCGACGATGCTTTCGTCCACCAGTGCTTTCAGCTTGCGCTTGCTGGTCACCACGTAGGTGAGGTTGAGCCGGGCGAACTCGTACTGGTGCGGCAGGTTGAAGGGCTCGATGCGGTGCGGCTCCAGCGCATGCGACAGCAGCGGGGTGAAGTGGTGCGTCTCGCTCTTCAGCAACTGGAAGAACGCAGCCAGGTCGGTGATCACCGCACCTCGATCATGTTCCCATTTCCTGAACAGTGCGCGCATGCGCTCCTCGGGCTCGCTGTGGTCGAGCTTGTGCGCGTGGTTGTGGCAGTGCAGCGCGAACTCCTTGCCGGCCTCGATGCCTTGCTGTTCGATGTCCTCGATCAGCGCTTTCGCCCGGTGGAACTCGGGCTCGCGCAGGATGGGCACGATGCGCTCGAGCACCCAGTCGTAGAAGGGGCGTTGGTCTTCGAATTCGAGCGTGCAGATCGAGTGCGTGATGTTTTCCAGCGCGTCCTCGATCGGGTGCGCGAAGGTGTACATCGGGTAGATGCACCAGGTGTCGCCGGTGTTGTGGTGCGTCGCGTGCTTGATGCGGTAGATCGCCGGGTCTCGCATGTTGATGTTGGGCGAGGCCATGTCGATCTTGGCACGCACCACCATCGCACCGTCGGGGTGCCGGCCGTCGCGCATCTCGCGCAGGCGGGCCAGGCTTTCCTGCGCCGCGCGGTTGCGATAGGGGCTGTCGGTGCCGGGCGTCGTGAAGTCGCCGCGGTTGGCACGCATCTCGTCGGCCGACTGCTCGTCCACGTAGGCGTGGCCGTGTTCGATCAGGTACTCGGCGGCGCGGTACATGAAGTCGAAATAGTTGCTGGCGTAGTAGAGGTGGCTCGTGGCGTTCGCGTCCCAGCTCCAGCCCAGCCACTGCACCGCGTCGACGATCGCGTCGACGTACTCCTGCTCTTCCTTTTCGGGATTGGTGTCGTCGAAACGCAGATGGCACACGCCGCCATACTCTTGCGCGAGGCCGAAATTCAGGCAGATGCTCTTGGCATGGCCCACGTGCAGGTAGCCGTTGGGCTCGGGCGGGAACCGCAGGCGCACGCGCGCCGGGTCGACCGGGCCTTGTGCGTGGTGGCGGCCGTCGCCGGGCGTGCCACCCCAATGGCGGCCGCTGTAGCGTCCCTGCGCCAGGTCGCGCTCGACGGCAGCGCGCAAGAAGTTGCTGGAGGAAGGCTTGTTCTCTTCTTTGCTGGAGGGGGCCGACATAGGGGCTGTGGACGCTCTGAAAAGGAGGTGGGAAATGGAGCGGTCATTCTACGGGCCGACCCCGGTGCGTTACGGTTGATCACCATGGGCACCCCATTGGGCTCCTAGTGTTGTTCACTGCGGATACGGTTGCCACAGGGGCCGCCGGGCATTCCGCCGCTCAAGGGAGCCTGAAAATGGACAAACTTTGGTCATTTTTGGTGCGACCGGTGTACCGCCGGCTGCGTTCATTGCCGTGGTCGGCCCTGCTGGGGGCGTCGCTCGCCGTAGCGAGCGTCCCGGCGGCAGCGGCGGTGCTCGCAGTGGATTTCGAGTTGAGCCGGACGCAACACACCCGGCTCCACCACGGCATGTACATCGACGTCTGGGTCGAGCCATGGCCCTCCGAGGTGACCGCAACGTTCGACGACATGGTCACCCTGGACTACTCTGCCGGTAGTCAGGCCAGCTACTCGATCGGGAGCCCGGGCTCGGTCGTGTCGATCGACTCTGAGTCCGCATGGGACTACCGCTTTCCGCCGGGGGACGGCGTCTACGAGACCTGGGTCAGGGCGACGCAGGACTGGAGCGGCTCGCAGGTCGTGACGTCGTTCCTGTTCCGGATGGAACACACGCGTGTGCAGGAGTCGACAGGCAATGACTTCGCTTACCGGACCCGCAACTCCTTGTCCCTCGGCATCGACTTCGTTTCCGCAAAGGATGGCGTCCCGGTGCTTACGTCCGAGACCCTGCGGCACTACTTCACCGGGGAACTGGGCGCGCCCCGGTCGATCGGCCGCTTCACCCGCACGTATGCGACGACCCGGCTGGATTCCGGCCCCACCCTGCTCGGCTACGACGAAATCAGCGGCACCGCCGTCCTGCAGCCTGTCCCCGAGCCCGGTACATGGGGGTTGATGGGCGCGGGCTTGACCCTGCTGGCATGGCGCGTCGGCCGCCGCAAGACGGCCAGCCCTCGCACTTGAGCCGCGCGACGGGCGGGCGGCTGTTCGCGCGAGCCTTCTGGTATGTTGCCGGCATCCGCGGTGCCGGCGCGCCAGCGCATGCACGGCCCTTTCAGCGAAGAAAAGACGTCTCCCGGCCTTGGACCTCAGGGTCTGGCGACGGCCCTGCTTCCGTGGCGGGCACACGGCCGCAAGCGGACGGTTTTTCGGGGTGGCGAGATCCAGTCGCAACGCGGCCCCGTATATGCCTGGGTACCCGGCGTGGGTACGACTCACCGGAGACCGCCATGACGTCCCACTCCACCCCGCTGGACCGTGCTTCCCGCTTCGTCCTCGCGTTCGCCGCGTTGGCATTCGGCGCCAGCCTCGCGCTGGGCGCAGCGCCGGTGTTCGCGGCCGACACCTGGGACGTCCCCGTGACGAGCAAATCTGCCGAAGACCGCGACATGGCGGCCGGCCGCAAGGCGCTGGCCGACAAGCAGTGGGCCAAGGCGGCCGGGCATTTCGAGCGCGTGGTGTCGCGCGATGCACGCAATGCCGACGCGCACAACCTGCTCGGCTATTCGTACCGCTGGATGGACCGCATGGATGACTCCTTCCACCACTACGGCCGCGCACTCGAACTGCAACCCGACCACCGTGGCGCCCACGAATACGTGGGCATCGCCCATCTGAAGGTCGGCAACGTAGCGAAGGCCGAGGAACATCTTGCCCGCCTGCGACAGATCTGTGGCGCCGACTGCGAAGAGACCCGTTCGCTCGGTGCCAAGTTGGCCGAGTACCGCTCGGCCCAGCGCTGACAGGAAAGCGACATGGGTGCGCCGCCGTGCCGTGCATCGGTCCGGCCAGCGGGCGACGGGCCGGCGGGGGGGGGGCCGTCAGTGAGCGCTCTCTGTCGCAGGTCTGGAAAAGGCTGTTTACACGGTAAAGCAGGGTAAAGCTCGGTAAACCGTGACCACCGCCCGCCGACGCGGTGCGTTAATTGCGCAAGGCCCCCGTTCAAGGGCCTGCAAAGGAGAACTTCTATGAACCGACGAGCCCTCTTCGCAACTGCAGCGCTGACGCTGGCCGGCCTGGCCGCAGCACCGGCCCATGCAGGCGACGTGTACTGGTCGATCGGCGTGCATGGGTCCGGCGTCTCGACGCACGTCTCGAACGCACGCCCGGTGGTGGTGCATCCGGCACCGGTGGTGGTGTATCCCGCGCCGCACGTCGTCTATGGGCCGCCGCCGGTGGTCTATGCGCCGCGCCCGGTCTACGTACGGCCCGCTCCGGTGGTCGTGGTGCGGGGCCACGGGCATGGTCACCATCACAGGCACTGGGACAGGCATCACCACCGCGGTGATGGCCGTCACGGCTCGCATGGGCGGCATGTGCGTCACGACCACTGGGATCGCTGAGCACGTCGTCCGGGATGGGAGCGCCTCGCACGGCAAGCCGCCGGCGGGGCGTTCACTTTCCTCCCGCGCGGCAGCCCCTCAGGCCTGCTGCCGCCGCAGCCTCTGCGCTTCTTCGTTGACCATGCGCTGCACCCAGCCGTCACCTGCCAGGCTCAGAAAGGTGACCAGGCCATGGATGCCGAGGCCCAGCCCCCAGCCGGCAAGGGGCCAGACCGACCAGCGGTAGCCGCCGTGCAACTCGTTGATCAGCCAGAGGCCGGCGTTGACCAGCAGGAATATCAGCAGGTGGATCAGAAAGCCGATCTTGCGCCAGACGCGGCGGCGGGCGGCATGGACCAGGGCGGTGTCGGTGGGGTAGGTCATCGCGGGCTCTGCATCTTGAAGTGATCGATGCCTGCATGTTCGCGCGTCGCGCCGGCATGTGCCGCCGGTGTGCGACGAAACACCGCGGGGAGCGACAAGACGCCGCGCTGGCGGCGTGAACGGCGGGACTGCCGATGAAAAAAGGCGCCGGGCAAACGGCGCCTTGGATGTCGACGGCGGCTGGCTGCTACCAGTTGTCCGAGCGGGTCAATGCATCCCAAACGCCAGGGCGGGCGGTGTAGATGCTGATGACGCCGTAGTACTGCTCGCCCCGGTCGTTGAAGCGCACCGCATTGGTGATCGGTGCCAGTGCGTCGATGTGCTTCAACTCGGCCGTGAGCTTCTCCGGGTCGACAGTGCGGGCCCGCTCCATGGCTGCCTTGAGCACCCAGACGGCATCGTAGGCATAGTGCGAGCCGTAGACAGGCTCCGTGTTGAAAGCGGTGCGGTACTTCTCCAGGAAGGCCTTGCCCTGCAGGAACTCCCGAGGCTCGATGATCGGCGAGGTCGCGTAGACCTTGATCGGCAGCGGGTTCTTGATCAGCTTGTCGGTCTTGATCGTGTCCCCGCCGAGGATCTGGATCTTGGTCAGGCCGGCCTTGTCGAGCTGCTCGATCAGTGCCAGTACCTGGAAGTCTGCGAGCGTCGTGACGATCACGTCCACGTCGGCTTTCTGCAGTTCGGGCACCAGCTTGGTGAAGTCGGTGGTCTTGTCGTCGAGCGACTGACGCACGGCCACCTTCTTCTTCGCAAGCTGGATCTGCTCGGCAGCGCTGTCGGCCAGGCCCTTGCCATAAGGCGTGCTGTCATCGATCACGGCGAACGCATTGCCGTTCAGCGCACGGGCCGCGTACGACCCCATGGCCTTGGCTTGCAGTGCGTCGTTGGCCACCAGTCGCAAGGTGGTGGGCAGGCCCATCTGCGTGTACTCGGGCTTGGTGGAGATGGCCAGCTGCGGGATGGACTTCTCGGCATAGATGGGCGCAGCGGCGATGCTGACGCCCGAGTTCAAATGACCGATCACCGCCACCACATTGGCGTCGACCAGTTGCCTGGCGACCGTCTTGCCAACCTCCGCGTCGGCCTTGTCGTCGACCGCGATGACCTCGAGCCGGACCGCCTGGCCGTCGATCTTCAACCCTTGCTTGTTGATGTCGTCGACGGCGAGCTTGACGCCGTTGACCATGTCCTTGCCGAGCGATTCCAGCGGGCCGGACGTCGGTTGTGCGACGCCGATCTTGATCGTGTCGGGGATGCGATTGCAGGCGGTCAGGACGACCAGGGCGGACAAGCTGCCCAGGCCCAGCAGGCGACGGAACATCGTGGGACTCCTCGAGAGCGATGCGTGGAAGGAATGTAACAACTGCAGGGATGAACTGTTTGCAGGAATCACACCTGGTACGCAGGACAATATGAGGAATTCTGCTCAAGGAGCTGCGAATCTTGCGGTCTCCCGGAGTCTGATCGAGCGAGTTGCGCCTGTGATTGTTACAAATTCGGTGCGGCTGGGCAGCGTCTACATCGCCTTGAACAAATGGGCGTACATGCGGCTGACGCCCAGTCGCTCCGGCCGTTCCCGCAGCGTCAGGTGCAACTTGCCGGCCTCGTCGCGCACGGCGGTCTCGATGGCGCCAGCACGCACCACCACGCTGCGGTGCACCTGCCAGAACTGCTGTGCATCAAGTTGGGGCAATAGTTCGCGCAAGGAGGTGCGGATCAAATACTCGCGCTGCGCCGTCAGCACACGCACGTACTTGTCGGCCGCTTCGAAGTAGACGACGTCCGCCAGGGGCACCATGTGGATGGCCTGGCCCACGCTGGCCTGGATCACCTGCAGCGGAGCGGCAGCCGGCCGCGCGACGCCGGGCGCCTGAAGCAGCGAGCGCAATTGCTCGACGGCGGCTTCGACCGAGCCACCGGCGCTGCTGCGCCGGACCAGCAGCGACTGCAGCCGCGTGCAGGTCTGCGCCAGCCGCCCGGGTTCGACCGGTTTGAGCACGTAATCGACAGCGGCGGCCTCGAACGCCTGCACGGCGTACTGCTCGTAGGCTGTCACGAACACGATCAGCGGGAAGGGGGCGATGCCCGGCGCTTCGTCGGGCCAATCCTCGGCCAGCGCCTGGGCAGCCTCGACGCCGTTCTTTCCCGGCATGCGGATGTCGAAGAAGCAGACATCGGGCCTCAGGCTCAGCGCCTGGTCGACTGCGGCCTCGCCGTTGCCGGTGGTCGCCAGCACCTGCAACTGCGGCCACAGCCGCTGCAACTCGTTCAGCAAGGCCTGGGCGAGCAGGGGTTCGTCTTCGGCGATCAGGGCAGTGGCGTGCATCTCGAAGGGCAAGGCTCAGGGTTGAATGAAAGCGCCGTGCAGGCGGTGGAGCGTCACGGGTGGCATGGGATGTCGTGCTCGCATCACGCGCGGAACTGCGCCGCTGCGCCGCTGGAAAAAGGGGCGACCGGCAGTGTCACGACAGCATGCATGCCGCCTCGACCATCCGTTGCCGGGGCCATCGAGAGCGAGGCTTGCGCGCCATAAACCGTCGCGATGCGCTTGCGAACCTGATCGAGTCCGAACCCGGCCCCTTGCTGCGAGGCACCGGCTGACGGTGCGCCGACGCCGGTGTCGCGGACCGTGAGCACCAGCTCGTCGCCACGGCGGCGTGCGCTCACCTCGATACGGCCGCCTTCGACGCTGGGTTCCAGCCCATGCTTGATGGCGTTCTCCACCAGCGGCTGTAGCAGCAGCGGCGGCACCGGGAACTGTGTCAGTGCCTCCGGCAGGTCGAGCTGCATGGCGAGCCGGTCTCCCATGCGGATGCGCATCAGCTCCAGGTAGTCGGCCAGGCGCGCGAACTCGAGCTGCAGCGGGTGCATGTCGGTGCGCGAGGCGTTCAACGTGGCGCGCAGGAAGGCGATCATGCGGTCGAGCATCGCCTGCGCGCGCGGCGGATCGACGCCGATCAGCGCACGCAGGTTCGCCAGCGTGTTGAACAGCATGTGCGGTTCGAGCTGGGACTCGAGCAACTTGAGCTGGTTCTCGGCCGCCTGCCGGCGCGCCGCTTCGGCTTCGGCGCGATGGTGCGCGAGTTCACCGCGCGAATAGAAGATGTAGACAATGATGCTGCCGACGATCAGGCTGCCGAGCGTCAACGACAGGAAAGCCACGGGTGCCCGCGTCACCAGCTCCCAGGTGGACCGACCCGAGTATGCGTCGCCCACCGACGTGCCTGCCACGTAGCCGATCAGCACGCCGGACGCGAGGAAGGGCAGCTTCTTCCAGCCGTGCGGGAAGCGATGCGGCGTGGTGCTCGGGCCGACGAAAAACCGGCCGACGTCGATGAGCAGCCAGCTGATGGTGCCGATGGCATGGGAGTAGACCAGTTGCACGTCGAGCTGCGCCGGGCGCATGCGCAGCCACATCATCACCCCGATGAGCGTGTTGATCGCCAGCACGATGGGAGCACGCCGGGCGAAGCCGGGCAGTTCGCGGCGCAGGTCTTGTAGCAGCATGGGGGACGACAGGTCGGCGGGAAGGGCAGGCGACGAGTGTAGGGCTGCTGACCCCGCGTCAGACGATACCCAGCGTGTGGTGCCACACCAGCTGGCCCAGGGTGCGGTGCGGCATCAACGTGAAACCTCCCGCGACGACGCAGGCGCCGAGATAGACCATCCACATCAGTCGCCTGTGGCGCTTGATGTTGCCGCGGGCGACGTTCCACAGCGCATAGCCGATGCCGAGGGCGACCAGCAGCACGAGCATGTGGATCGGCGTGTAGCCGCCGACATTGGTGCGCTCGAAGTTGCGGATGAACAGGCTCGACAGTGCCGTGCCGAACATCAGTGTGACCCAGCCGTAGCCGGCCGCACGGTGCCAGCGGCTGCCCTTGGGCACCGTCAGCGCCACCGGGCCGAGCAGCAGCGCGGCCATGGCGAGAAACAGGTGCACGACGATGGCGGGGTGCAGGGTGTCGAGTGTCATGGTGGCTTCGTCGCAGTGTGTGTCGATGGCGCCACTGTCGCGGCAGGCGGGTGCCTGCGCGAGCCGCGTGCGACGAAGTGTGGTCGGCGCAGCGCGAGATGTCGCCGTGCAGGCGCGAGCGTGGGCCGATCAGCCGCCGAATCGCTCGCGGATCGCTTCGACCCGTTCGCGATTGACACCGAAATCGCGCCGGCCGAGCCGCGAGGCCGAGCGGACATGGACCACTCCTGCCGCCGGATCGAATGCGAACTCCACGTCGTCGACGAACCTCAGCCAGCGCGTCGTGAAGGTGGCATGCAGGTAGCCCGGACGCGAGGTGACGATGCGTGCCCCGCCCATCGTCGCGACGGTCTGGCGCAGCCGCTCCTGCGCGAGGACGGGGTCGCCGGTGTAGCGCAAAGGCTCGACCTGTGCATACACGCGCATCGGGTGGCCGGGGTACCGGTGCGCCTGGCTGCTGGCGCTGTTGGGCGTGTCCGATGGCGGCTTGAGGCGGCCGTCCCGCACGCCGAGGTCGGCGGGAGGCGGGCCCTCGAGGAAGCCGAGTCGAGCGGCCAGGAACACCGCCAGTGCGAGGACGGCCAACACCACCAGCACCCACTTGATGACTCGCATCGCATCCCCTGAAATGAGCCGCCTTGTTGCGGGTGATCCGAAGCGGCGCCTGCGGGGCGTGCCGCGCTACCGCCTGCGGCTGCCGCCGAGAATGCTGCCGAGCACGCCGCGGATGATCTCCCGCCCGACCGTGCTGCCGATGGTGCGCGCGACCGACTTCGCGAGCGTATCGACGACACCCTCGCGCCGTCCGCCGCGTGGCCCGGTGGAGCCGAACAGCACGTCGTTCCAGGCGCCGCCGCTGCCCGCAGGTCCACGTGCCGCGTCGCGCGACACCTGATCGGCCGCCGCGTTCGCCTCGACCGCCCGCGCCTTGAGCTTCTCGTAGGCCGATTCGCGGTCGACCGCCTTCTCGTACACGCCGGCCACCAGCGAGTCCTGCCTCAGCGCCTGCCGTTGCTGCGGCGTGATCGGACCGATCTGGCTGCCGGGCGGCAGCACGTAGACGCGCTCGGTCACCGACGGGCGGCCCTTGTCGTCGAGGAAGCTCACCAGCGCCTCGCCGACGGCCAATTCGGTGATCGCGGTCTCGATGTCGAGGCCTGGATTTGCGCGCATCGTCGACGCCGCCGACTTCACCGCCTTCTGGTCGCGCGGCGTGAACGCGCGCAGTGCGTGCTGCACGCGGTTGCCGAGCTGGGCCAGCACCGTGTCGGGCACGTCGAGCGGGTTCTGCGTCACGAAGTACACGCCGACGCCCTTGGAGCGCACCAACCGTACCACCAGCTCGATGCGCTCGACCAGCGCCTTGGGTGCGTCCTTGAACAGCAGGTGCGCCTCGTCGAAGAAGAACACCAGCTTGGGCTTGTCCAGGTCGCCCACCTCGGGCAGCGTCTCGAACAGTTCCGACAGCATCCACAGCAGGAACGTGGCGTACAACCGCGGCGCGTTGAGCAGCTTGTCGGCCGCCAGGACGTTGACAACCCCGTGGCCACGCTCCGTCTGCAGCAAGTCCCCGATGTTCAGCATCGGCTCGCCGAAGAACCGGTCGCCGCCTTGCTCCTCGATCTGCAGCAGGCCGCGCTGGATGGCACCGACGCTCGCGGCACTGACATTGCCGTACTCGGTCGTGAACTGGCCGGCGTTGTCGCCCACGTGCTGCAGCATGGCCCGCAGGTCTTTCAGGTCCAGCAGCAGCAGGCCGTGGTCGTCGGCGATCTTGAACACCAGCGACAGCACGCCCTGCTGGGTGTCGTTCAGATCGAGCATACGGCCGAGCAGCAGCGGCCCCATGTCGGAGACGGTGGCCCGCACCGGATGGCCCTGCTCGCCGAAGACGTCCCACAGCGTGGTCGGGCAGGCCAGTGGCTGCGGGGCAGGCAGCCCGCGCTCAGCGATGATGTGCGCTACCTTGGGTGGCAGCACGCCGGCTTGCGAGATGCCGGTCAGGTCGCCCTTGACGTCGGCCATGAACACCGGCACGCCGATGCGCGAAAAATTTTCGGCCAGCGTCTGCAGCGTGATGGTCTTGCCGGTGCCGGTGGCGCCGGTGATCAGCCCGTGCCGGTTGGCCAGCCCCGGCAGCAGGTGGCATGCGGTCTCGGCGTGCTGGGCGATCAGGAGCGGGTCGGCCATGGCGGGCACCATCAAAAGGTTGAGGGGGAAGCCCCCGGATAAAATCCGCAGTCTATCCAACAGCCACACTTTGCGCGCGGCTCGTTTTGCCATCACGCCACGCGCTTCAGGAGCCCCTTCATGGCCGGACATTCCAAATGGGCCAACATCCAGCATCGCAAAGGCCGTCAGGACGAAAAGCGCGGCCGCGTCTGGACCCGCGTGATCCGCGAGATCATGGTCGCCGCGCGTCAGGGCGGCGGTGACATCACCACCAACCCGCGGCTGCGCCTGGCCATCGACAAGGCCAAGGCCGCCAACATGCCGGCCGACACCATCAAGCGCAACGTCGACAAGGCCACCGGCAACCTCGAGGGCGTCAGCTACGAGGAGATCCGCTACGAAGGCTACGGCATCGGCGGCGCGGCCGTGATCGTCGACTGCATGACCGACAACCGGGTGCGCACGGTGGCCGAAGTGCGCCACGCGTTCAGCAAGTACGGCGGCAACCTCGGCACCGAAGGCTCGGTGGCCTTCCAGTTCAAGCACTGCGGCCAGTTCGTGTTCGCGCCGGGCACCCATGAAGACAAGGTGATGGAAGTGGCGCTCGAAGCCGGCGCCGAGGACGTCGTCACCGGTGACGACGGCTCCGTCGAGGTGTTGTGCGCGCCGGGCGACTTCGAGACCGTGAAGAACGCGCTCGAAGGCGCCGGTCTCGCGCCCGAGATCGCCGAGGTGACGATGCGCGCCGAGAACACCATTCCCCTGACGGGCGAAGACGCGCAAAGGATGCAGAAGCTGCTCGACGTGCTCGAAGACCTGGACGACGTCCAGGAGGTCTTTCACAACGCCGAGTTGGAAGCATGAACCCCTACGCTCACGTTCGTACGCTGGCCCCTGGTGCCGCCCAGCAGAGGTCTGCATGAAAGTTCTCGTCATCGGCGGCGGTGGCCGCGAACACGCTCTGGCCTGGAAGCTGGCGCAGTCGCCACGCGTGCACAAGGTTTTCGTCGCGCCCGGCAACGGCGGCACCGCACTTGACCCGCACCTGCAGAACGTCGACATCACCCAACCCGATGCGCTGGCCGACTTTGCCCGTGACGAAGGGGTCGGTGTGACGGTGGTCGGCCCCGAAGCGCCGCTGGCGGCCGGCGTGGTCGATGTTTTCCGTGCCCGCGGCCTGCGTATCTTCGGCCCGACCAAAGCTGCTGCCCAACTCGAAAGCTCGAAGGCCTATTCCAAGGACTTCATGCGCCGTCACAATATTCCGACGGCGGCCTACGAGACCTTCAGCGACGCGCAAGCAGCGCATGCCTACGTCGACAAGATCGGTGCGCCCATCGTCGTCAAGGCCGACGGCCTGGCGGCCGGCAAGGGGGTCGTGGTGGCCATGACACTCGCCGAGGCGCACGAGGCGGTCGACTGGATGCTGCTCGACAACAAGCTCGGTGTGCAGCACAACGCCGGCGGCGCGCGTGTCGTCATCGAGGAGTTCCTGCAAGGCGAAGAAGCCAGCTTCATCGTGCTGTGCGATGGCAAGAACGTGCTCGCGCTGGCCACCAGCCAGGACCACAAGCGCCTGCTCGACGGCGATCACGGCCCGAACACCGGCGGCATGGGCGCCTATTCGCCGGCACCGGTCGTCACGCCCAATGTCCACGCGAGGGCCATGCAGGAAATCATCCTGCCGACCATCGCCGGCATGGCGAAGGACGGCATCCCGTACACCGGGTTCCTCTACGCCGGCCTGATGATCGATGCCGGCGGCCAGCCGAAGACGCTCGAATTCAACTGCCGCATGGGCGACCCCGAGACGCAGCCGATCATGATGCGGCTGAAGAGCGATTTGCTCGAAGTGATGCTCGCGGCCACCGACGGCTCGCTCGACAAGATCGAGCTGCAATGGGACCGCCGTGCTGCACTCGGGGTCGTGCTGGCAGCGCCCGGCTACCCGCTGCAACCGCGCAAGGGTGATGTCATCAGCGGCCTGCCGACCCCCCAGCCCGATGCGGTCGTGTTCCACGCCGGCACGGCGCCGCAAGACGGGCGCACCGTCACCTCCGGTGGTCGTGTGCTGTGCGTCACGGCGCTCGGCGACTCGGTGAAGGCTGCGCAGCAGCGCGCTTACCAGGCGATCCAGGGCATCCAGTTCGACGGCATGCAATTCCGCACCGACATCGGCCACCGGGCCATCAAGCGTTGAAGACCGAAGACGTCCGCACCTACCTGCTGAACCTGCAGGACCGCATCATCGCGACGATGCAGGCCGAGGACGGTACGCCCTTCGTGCGCGACGCGTGGGAGCGTCCGTCCGGCGGCCGGCTGGAAGGCGATGGTGTCTCGCGGCTGGTGGAAGAGGGCGGGCTGCTGGAGCGCGGCGGCTGCAACTTCTCGCACGTGAAGGGCACGCAGCTGCCGCCGTCGGCCACGCAGCACCGCCCGGAGCTGGCCGGGGCGCCGTTCGAGGCGCTGGGGGTGTCGCTGGTGTTCCACCCCCGCAATCCCTACGTGCCCACCGTACACATGAACGTGCGCATGCTGGCGGCCCAGCCTGCCGGTGCGCCGATGGTCACGTGGTTCGGCGGCGGCATGGACCTCACGCCCTACTACGGCTTCGAGGAAGACGCGCGCCACTTTCACTCGGTGTGCCGGCACGCGCTCTCGCCCTTTGGCGACGACAAGTACCCGCGCTTCAAGCACTGGTGCGACGACTATTTCTTCCTGAAGCACCGCAACGAGCCGCGCGGCATCGGCGGCATCTTCTACGACGATTTCGCCGAGGGCGGTTTCGACAACGGCTTCGCCATGATGCGCTCGGTCGGCGACGCCTTCCTCGAAGCCTACCTGCCGATTGTGCAGCGTCGCCGGGCGACCGCCTACGGCGAGCGCGAGCGCGATTTCCAGGCCTACCGACGAGGCCGTTACGTCGAGTTCAACCTGGTGTGGGACCGCGGCACGCTGTTCGGCCTGCAGTCGGGGGGGCGCACCGAATCGATCCTGATGTCGATGCCGCCGCTGGTGAAATGGCGCTACGACTGGCACCCCGAGCCGGGCTCGCCCGAGGCCGGGCTCTACACCGACTTCCTCGTCGCGCGCGACTGGGCGTGACGCGGTGAGGCGCATCGGCATCTTCGGCGGGAGCTTCGACCCCGTCCACAACGCTCACCTGGCGCTCGCGCGTCTGGCGCTCGATACGCTGCAGCTCGACGAATTGCGCTGGGTGCCGGCCGGCCTGCAGTGGCAGAAGGCCCGCGCGATGACCGCCGCACGGCACCGCCTCGCGATGGTGCACCTCGCGACGGGCGGCGAGCCGCGTTTTGTCGTCGACACCTGCGAACTCGAGCGCGCCGGGCCCAGCTACACGGTGGACACGGTGCGCGCGATGCAGGCGGCACGGGCGCGGCCGGCCGAGTGGCTGCTGGTGATCGGGCAGGACCAGTACGGACGACTCGACACCTGGCATGAATGGCGCGAATTGCTGCAGCGCGTCACGCTGGCGGTGGCGGGGCGCGCCGGTGCCGAACCGGCGCCGGGCCCGCTGCTTGCCGCCGTACCGCACGAGATCGTGAAACTGCCGCTGCCACGCATGTCGGTGTCGGCCACGGCCATCCGCGCCCGCGCCGCCGCCGGCCAGCCCATCGACACGCTGGTCCCACTGCCGGTCGCACGCTATATTGCGCAGCATCGCCTCTACCAGGCGCAACACCCCCCAACGGAGACGCCCACCTCAATGGATATTCGCAAACTGCAACGCGCCATCGTCGATGGCCTGGAAGACGTCAAGGCCCAGAACATCCAGGTGTTCAACACCGAGCACCTCTCACCGTTGTTCGAGCGCGTGATCGTGGCCTCCGGCACTTCCAACCGCCAGACCAAGGCCCTCGCAGCGAGCGTGCGCGACAGCGTGCGGGGCAAGGGCTTCCCGGTGATGCGCACCGAGGGCGAGGAAAACGGGGAGTGGATCATCGTCGACTGCGGTGCTGCCGTCGCGCACATCATGCAGCCGACGATACGGCAGTACTACCACCTCGAAGAGATCTGGGGCGAGAAGCCGGTCAAGCTGAAGCTGGGCGAAGTCAAGTCCCTGCCGAAGGCGTCGAGCATTGCCGACGAAGACGACGAAAGCGACGACGCACCGCCGCCGGCGAGGAAGGCAGCCAAGAAAACCGCCGCGAAGAAGACCGCGCCCGCGAAAACGGCTCCAACCAAGAAGGCGTCAACCGCAAAGCAGGCGAGCGCACCCAGAAAGCTCGCAGCGAAGCGGCCCGCCAAGAAGACCGCTGCCAAGAGCACCGCCGCGGCCAAGAAGGCTCCCGCCAAGAAGGCGCCGGCCAAGAAGAGCACCGCCCGCAAGGCATGAAGCTCGTCGTCGTGGCGGTCGGCCAGCGCGTGCCGGCGTGGGCCGAGACGGCCTACGACGACTATGCAAAGCGCTTCCCGCCCGAACTGCGGCTGGAGTTGAAGGCCGTCAAGACCGAACCGCGCACCTCGGGCAAGCCGCCGCCGGCCTTGATGGCCGCGGAGCGCGGCCGCATCGAGGCGGCGATCCCGAAGGGCGCACGCGTCGTGGTGCTCGACGAGCGCGGCGAGCGCGTCACCACCGCGCAACTGTCCGGGCGGCTGACCGCCTGGATGAATGACGGCCGGGACGTCGCGCTGCTGATCGGCGGGCCGGACGGCCTCGACCCCGCACTGCGCGATGCTGCCGACGAGCGCCTGCGCCTGTCCGATCTCACCCTGCCGCACGCCTTCGTACGCGTGATGCTGGCCGAGCAGCTCTATCGGGCCTGGTCGGTGATGGTGGGCCACCCGTATCACCGCGAGTGATTCCTACCGCCTCCTACCGCCGTCGACCCACCGCATGAGCCGCCCGCACCACGATTTCGTCTACCTTGCCTCGCAAAGCCCGCGCCGCCGTCAGTTGCTGGAGCAGATCGGGGTGCGCTACGAACTGCTGCTGCCCGACGCGCACGAGGACGCCGAGGCGCTTGAAGCCGTGCGGCCGCGCGAAGCACCGCTGCGCTACGTCGAGCGGGTCACGCTCGCAAAGTTGAGCGCCGCACGTGCCCGGCTGGCACGCAAAGGCGGGGTGGCAGCGCCGATCCTGTGCTCGGATACCACGGTGGCGGTCGGCGCGCGCATCCTCGGCAAGCCCGCGGGCGCTGCCGAGGCCGCAGCGATGCTGCAACGGCTGTCGGGCCGCGAACATCGGGTGATCACCGCAGTCGCCGTCGGCGCGGCGCGCCGCACCGAGTGCGTCGTCAACGTCTCGCGCGTGAGCTTCGCACCCTTGTCCAAGGGGCAAATCGAGCGCTACGTGCAAAGCGGCGAGCCGATGGGCAAGGCCGGCGCCTACGCCATCCAGAGCCAGGCGGCCGCCTGGATCGAGCGCATCACCGGAAGTTACTCCGGTATCATGGGTTTGCCTCTCTACGAGACCGCGCAGCTTCTGCAACGCTTTCGCGTCCGCTACTAAAACCCACCGCGCGCATGCAAGACATCCTCATCAACTGGTCGCCGCAGGAGACGCGCGTGGCGATCGTCGAGAACGGCGCGATCCAGGAACTCCATGTCGAGCGTTCGCTCGAGCGGGGGCTGGTGGGCAACATCTATGCCGGCAAGGTGGCGCGCGTGCTGCCCGGCATGCAGTCGGCCTTCATCGACATCGGGCTCGAGCGCGCGGCTTTCCTGCACGTGGCCGACGTGTGGCAGCGCAGCGCCTTTGCCGAAAACGGCAACACGGCGCAGACGCCGATCGAGAAGCTCGTCTTCGAGGGCCAGAGCCTCACGGTCCAGGTGATCAAGGATCCCATCGGCACCAAGGGCGCCCGGTTGTCGACGCAGATCAGCATCGCCGGCCGCCTGCTGGTCTTCCTGCCGCAGGACGACCACATCGGCATCTCGCAGAAGATCGGCTCGCCTGAACTGCGCGACCAGTTGCGTGCACGCATGGCCGCACTGGTGGGCAACGACGGCGGCGGCTTCATCCTGCGCACCAACGCCGAGGACGCCACCGACGACGAGCTCGGCGCCGATATCGCCTACCTGCGCAAGACCTGGGCGGCCATTCGCCAACTCAGTTTCAAGACACCGCCCGGCACGCTGCTGCACCAGGACCTGAACCTGGCCCAGCGCGTGCTGCGCGACCTCGTGACCGACGACACCCAGTCGGTGCGCATCGATTCGCTGAGCCAGCACGAGGCGCTGCTCGCGTTCGGTGCCGAGTACACGCCGAGTTCGGTCCAGAGGCTGCAGCTGTACCGTGGCGAGCGTCCGATCTTCGACCTGTTCAACATCGACCAGGAAATCGAGAAGGCGCTCGCGCGCCGCGTCGATCTGAAGTCGGGCGGCTACCTCATCATCGACCAGACCGAGGCGCTGACGACGATCGACGTCAATACCGGGGGCTATGTCGGTGCGCGCAACTTCGACGACACGATCTTCAAGACCAATCTCGAAGCGGCCCAGGCCATCGCGCGGCAGCTGCGCCTGCGCAACCTGGGCGGCATCATCATCATCGACTTCATCGACATGGTGCGCGAGGACCACCAGGACGCGGTGCTCGCTGAGCTGCGCAAGCAGCTCTCGCGCGACCGGGTCAAGATGACCGTCAGTGGTTTCACGCAGCTGGGGCTGGTCGAGATGACGCGCAAGCGCACGCGCGAGTCGCTGGCCCATATGCTGTGCGAGCCGTGTCCCACCTGTGCCGGCAAGGGCAACGTGAAGACCCCGCGCACCGTGTGCTATGACATCCTGCGCGAGATCGTGCGCGAGGCGCGGCAGTTCAACCCGAAGGAATTCCGGGTGGTCGCCTCGGCTGCCGTGGTCGAGATGCTGCTCGACGAGGAAAGCCCGCACTTGGCGGCCTGTTCCGACTTCATCGGCAAGCCGATCTCGCTGCAGACCGAACCGACGATGTCGCCCGAACAGTACGACATCGTGTTGCTGTGACGCCCAACGACGGGCTCGAGCCGAGGTGCGGGGAACTCTCGCGGCAAATCGGGGACTACCTCGGGGATCTGGTCTTTGCCGGATTTCGTTACTACGGTTACCGGTTATGCGCGTGCCGCACAACGGCGAGCGATCGAGGGCGCGGGATGATGGCTTCTTTTGCCCATGCCGCGACAATACGATGGTCGTCGCGGTTTGCGGCCCCTGCCTAGGAAGGATGCAAGAAGGTCAATGAACAACTGGTCCCGTCGTAGCTTTCTGTCCATGCCCGCTGCCCTGGCGGCAGGTCCCGCGCTGGCGCAGTTCCGTGTCGACATCTCCGGTGTCGGCGCCACGCAGTTTCCGATCGCGATCGCGCCTTTCCGCGGCGAGGCGGGGTGGACCCAGCAGGTGTCGACCATCGTTCGCGCCGACCTGGAGCGCAGTGGCCAGTTCCGCGGCATCGACGTGCGCGACGCCGCGCTCGACGAAGCCGCGCGGCCGGTGCCCCAGGATTGGCGCAGTCGCGGTGCCGACGCACTGGTGGCCGGCAGCCTCAGCAAGCTGGCCGACGGCCGCGTGGACGTACGCTTCAAGCTGTGGGATACCGTGCGGGGACAAGACCTGGGAGGCCAGGCTTACGCAGTGGTCGAAGCCGACCTGCGTCTCGTGGCTCACCGCATCGCCGACTACATCTACGAGAAGCTGACCGGCGAGAAAGGCGTGTTCGCGACGCGCATCGCCTACGTCACGCAGGCTGCCAAGCGCCACACGCTGTGGGTCTCCGATTCCGACGGCGAAGGGGCGCAAGTGGCGCTCGCCAGCGCCGAGCCCATCATCTCGCCCGCCTGGTCTCCGAATGGCAACGAGCTGGCCTACGTCTCGTTCGAGACCAAGAAGGCCGTCGTCTATTCGCAGGACATCGCCACCGGGCAACGCCGGCCGCTCGCCGCGTACAAGGGTTCGAACAGTGCGCCGGCGTGGTCGCCTGACGGCCGGCAGTTGGCGGTGGTGCTGACGCGTGACGGCCTGTCTCAGATCTACACGATGAGCGCCAGTGCCGAGAACCTGCGCCGCCTGACGACCAGCTCCGGTATCGACACCGAGCCGGTCTTCACGGCCGACGGCAGCTCCATCTACTTCGTCAGCGACCGTGGAGGGTCGCCGCAGATCTATCGCATGCCCGCAGCTGGCGGCGCGCCGCAGCGCGTGACCTTCAGCGGCAGCTACAACATCAGCCCCGCGATCAGTCCGGATGGCCGCTGGATGGCCTACGTGACGCGCAACGCCGGCGGCCAATTCCGCTTGCAGCTGATGGAGCTGTCGTCCGGCACCATCACGTCGATCTCCGAGACCAACGACGACGAAAGCCCGAGCTTCGCTCCCAACGGCCGGTTGATCCTCTACGCCACCCGCTCACAGGGCCGCAACGTGTTGATGACCACCACGCTCGATGGCAAGATCAAAGCCACCTTGCTGTCCAACCGCGGCGATGTCCTGGAACCGGTCTGGGGACCTTTTTCGCGCTGAACGGGTCTGACTCGTTGTTCCGGCCCGTCCGATCTGACGAGCGGGCCTTGTCCACCCGGCGCGGCCATGGGGCACGCGCCTCGTTCTTCACAGGAGAAATCGTCATGAAATTTCGCACTGCCTCCTCCATGCTGGTGGCCGCATGCATGCTCGCGGTACTGGCGGGCTGCGGGTCCAGCGTGAAACTCGATGAGACGCCGGTCGAGAGCCGTACCGGCACACCGGTCGGTCAGGTCGGCGCCCAGGGCGGCCGCACCTCCCAGTCGCAGGTGTCGCCGGTGGATCTCTCTGCCCAGCAGAACCCGAACGGTGCGGCCGGCCAGTTGGCCCGGGTCGTCTACTTCGACTTCGACAGCTATGTCGTGAAGGACGAATATGCACCGACGATCGCGTCGTACGCGCGGTCGCTGGCCGGCAATGCTCAACGCCGCTTGACGATCGAGGGTCACGCCGACGACCGCGGTGGCCGCGAGTACAACCTTGCGCTGGGTCAGAAGCGCGCCGAGGCGGTGCGCAAGTCGCTCGAACTGCTTGGAGTGAAGGAAAACCAGATGGAAGCGGTGAGCTACGGCGAGGAGCGCCCCGCGATGCAGGGCGCCAGCGAGGAAGCCTGGGCCAAAAACCGCCGTGCCGAACTGAACCTGCGCTGAGCGGAATCCGATGAAGTACCTCCTACATGGCAGCCGGCTGCGTGCCGCCGTTCGCCTGGCACTGCTGGCATTGACGTTCGCCGTCACCGCGCCGGCTCATGCGCTGTTCGGCGACGACGAGGCACGCAAGGCAATTCTCGACCTGCGCCAGAAGGTCGACCAGGCCCATGAACAGCATCGTGCCGAGCAGGCGCGCATGGCCGAGCAGCTCGACGTGCTGCGCCGCAGCCTGCTCGACCTGAACAACCAGCTCGAGCAGATGCGCGGTGAACTCGCGCGCATGCGGGGCCAGGACGAGGAGGTGGCTCGACAGCTCTCCGAGATGCAGCGCCGGCAGACCGATCTTTCGCAAGGCATCGACGAGCGCATCCGCCAGATCGAGCCGCAGAAGACGGTCGTCGACGGCAAGGAGTTTCTGGCCCGTCCTGACGAAAAGCGCGACTACGAGGCGGCGCTGGACCTGTTCCGCAAGGGCGAGTTCTCTGAAGCCGCGGCGGCCTTCTCGTCGTTCCAGCGACGCTATCCCGGCAGCGGCTACAACGAGGCCATCCTGTACTGGCTCGGCAACGCCCAGTACGGCAAACGCGACTACAAGGACGCGATGGCGTCGTTCCGCAATCTGGTAGCGCTGGCGCCCGCGCATCCGCGCGCGCCCGAGGCGCTGCTGTCCATCGCGATGTGCCAGATCGAACTGAAGGATCGTCCCGGCGCCCGCAAGACGCTGGAGGAGCTGATCAAGACGCATCCGCAGAGCGAGGCCGCGGCCGAGGCCAAGGAGCGGCTCGCATCGTTGCGCTGAAGCAGGCGCGACCCCACGCCGGCGCGGCTTTGGTCCGCCTCTTACAATTCGACGCCATGCCGGACGTCGATCTCTCCTCCGTCGCAGCCCAGGTCCTCTGGGCTGCTTTTGCTTTGTCGGTCGCTTTTGGGGCGATTGCGCAGCGCACGCACTTCTGCACGATGGGCGCGGTGTCCGACATCGTCAACATGGGCGACTGGACACGCATGCGCATGTGGGTCATGGCGATGGGCGTCGCCATCGTCGGTTTCAACGCGATGGTCGGCCTGGGATGGGTCGACGCGTCCGAGACGCTGTACGGCGGGCCCCGCCTGATCTGGCTGTCGGCGCTGGTTGGCGGCTTCCTGTTCGGCGCCGGCATGGTGCTCGGCTCGGGCTGCGGGAGCAAGACGCTGATCCGCATCGGTGGCGGCAACTTGAAGTCGCTGGTCGTCTTCATCACGTTAGGGCTGGCGGCCTATGCCACTCTGCGTGGCATCACGGCCGTAGCGCGCGTCAACACCGTCGACGCAGCATCGATCACGCTGGGCACCGGGCAGGATCTGCCGTCGTTGATGAGCGCGGCGACCGGCTGGTCGAAGACGACCCTCGCCTGGGTGCTCGGCTTGGGGCTCGGCGGGGCTGGCATCGCCTGGGCGCTGGCAAAGCCCGAAGGGCGCTCCGGCAACACCGTGCTGGCCGGGCTGGGCATCGGCGCGGTGATCGTGGGCGTCTGGTGGGTCTCGGGCGTGCTCGGCTATGTTGCCGAAGACCCGAATACCCTGCAGGAGGCCTTCGTCGCAACGAACTCGCAGCGCATGGAGTCGCTCAGCTTCGTCGCCCCGGTCAGCTACACGATCGACTGGCTGATCTTCTTCAGCGACACCAGCCGTGTGCTGACGTTGGGGATCGTCTCGGTCGTCGGCGTCGTCGTCGGCTCGGCACTTTATGCACTCGCTACGCGCAGCTTCCGCTGGGAAGGCTTTCGCGACGCCGAGGACACCGCCAACCACCTGATCGGCGGTGCACTGATGGGCGTGGGTGGCGTCACCGCGCTTGGCTGCACGGTCGGGCAAGGGCTGTCGGGCATTTCGACGCTGGGATTGTCGAGCTTCATCGCGCTCGCCAGCATCATCGCCGGGGCCGTTGCGGCACTGAAGTACCAGGTATGGCGGCTCGAGCGCATGGTCTGAAGCCATGAGCGAGCCGCAAACCGCAACGATCGCTGCTGACGACGAGCGGCGCTTCGGTGGCCTGCGCAGGCTGTACGGGACCGCCGGCTACGAGTGGATACGCGCGGCTCGCGTCGCCGTGGTCGGCGTCGGTGGCGTCGGCTCTTGGGCTGCCGAGGCGCTGGCGCGCAGCGGCGTCGCCGAATTGACGCTGATCGATCTCGACCATGTCGCCGTCTCCAACATCAACCGGCAGATCCACGCGCTGGAGCACACCCTGGGCCAGGCCAAGGTCGAGGCACTGCGCGAGCGCATCGGTGCGATCCACCCGCGATGCACCGTGCATGCCGTCGAGGAGTTCGTCGACGCGCACAACTGGCCTGCGCTGCTGCCGGCGCCTGTCGACGCCGTCATCGACTGCTGTGACCAGGTGCGCGCAAAGGCGGCGATCGCGAGCTGGGCGCTGCGCGAGGGCGTCTTTGCGGTCACGGTCGGTGCCGCGGGCGGCAAGCAGCGCGCACAGGACGTGGAGGTGGCCGACCTGTCGCAGACCACGCACGACCCGCTGCTCGCAGCGCTGCGCCAGCGCTTGCGCAAGGAGCACGGCGCCGCACGTGTCGGGGCGATCGGCCTGACATGCGTCTTCTCGCGCGAGAACATCGTGCGGCCCGCGGAAAGCTGTGATCTGGACGGCAGCCTCAACTGCCACGGCTATGGTTCGGTCGTCAGCGTGACGGCAACCTTCGGGCTCGTCGCGGCAGGTGAAGTGATGCGCCGCGTGGCAGGTGCTTGAGCAGCCTGCAGCGATTGGTTATACTCTAAGGCTTCGCGGGTTGTTAGCTCAGTTGGTAGAGCAGCGGACTTTTAATCCGTTGGTCGCAGGTTCGAATCCTGCACAACCCACCAAGCGCGATTCAAAATATCGCTTGGGATCCATGCGAGGGCTCTTAGCTCAGTTGGTAGAGCAGCGGACTCTTAATCCGTAGGTCGAGTGTTCGAGTCACTCAGGGCCCACCAAAACTTCGAAAGCCGGCTTCCTGTTTCCCCAGGAGCCGGCTTTTTCGTTGTCGGGTCTTGCCAGACCGGACGTGCGGCTCCAAAAGGACGAGTTCACACTTGCACTTTGACGGCGACTTGCATGAGACACAAAGGGGCAGCAATGAAAGCCATGTTCTCCTCCCGCTTCTTGCCGAAACACGCAGGCGCCGTGTTGAGCTGCGCCTTGCTGGGCGCTTGCGCGGGCTACTCACCTGGCGACCTGAAGCCGGGTACGCCGGCGACCGAGGTGATAGCGCGCATGGGCCCGCCAACGGGCGAATACCAGCGACCGGACGGATCGCGCAGGCTCGAGTTTGCGCGCGGCCCGTACGGCAAGCACACCTACATGGTCGACGTGGACACGCAAGGCCGTGTCACCGGCTGGCAACAGGTGCTGACCGAGCCCGTGTTCAATGCCATCCCTCGGGGGGCGAGCCGCGACGAGGTGCTGCAGCGGATCGGCCGGCCATCGGACCGCATGGTGATCCCCCGGCGCAATGAGCTGGTCTGGTCGTACCGCTACGAATCGCCGTTCTGCCAGTGGTTCCAGGTCAGCCTGGACCGGACGACGAACCAGGTCACCGAAACCGGCTATAACGTCGACCCGATCTGCGACGCCAACGACGACCGCAGCGATTCCTGAAACACCGGTCCGATGATCACCGTCTACGGCATTCCGAACTGCGACACCGTCAAGAAGGCCCGGCGCTGGCTCGACGAGCGCGGCGTGGCCTACACCTTCCACGACTTCAAGAAACAGGGCGTGCCCGAGACACGGCTCGACGCCTGGATCGAAGCGCGCGGCTGGGAGAAGCTCGTCAATCGACACGGCACGACCTGGCGCAAGCTGGACCCCTCCGCCCAGGCGGCGGTGCAGGATGCCGCCAGCGCGCGTGCCTTGATGCTGGGCCAGCCGAGCGTGATCAAGCGGCCGGTGATGGAGGCCGACGGCGAGGTGCTGGTGGGGTTTGACGAGCAGGCTTATGCGCGGGTTGCGCAGGCGTGACTGGCATCGCCTTGATCGGAAGACGACCGGTGGGCTGGAGCCTGGAGCCCACCCTACAAGCCCCGGCGCCTCGCGCACGGCTTACGCCGGCACAGCGACCACCGCGGATCCGGCTCTGCCGGTCCGCCAGTGGTGCCCCCTTGAGGGGGCGGCCGAAGGCCGTAGGGGGTGATCCATCAAGCCAATAGCTGACGCAGCACGAACGGCAGGATGCCGCCGTGCTTGTAGTAGTCGACCTCGATCGGCGTGTCGATGCGCAGCTTCAGCGTGACCTGCTGCTCGGTGCCGTCGGTGCGCCGGATCACCAGCGTGGCGTCCTGCTGGGGCTTGATGTCGGAGCCGACCAGAATGTCGAACTCCTCGTCGCCCTTGATGCCGAGCGTCTCCCACGAGTCGTTGCCGAGGAACTGCAACGGCAGCACGCCCATGCCGACGAGGTTGGAGCGGTGGATGCGTTCGAAACTGCGCGCGACCACGGCCTTGATACCGAGCAGCTGCGTGCCCTTGGCGGCCCAATCGCGCGACGAGCCGGTGCCGTATTCCTCGCCGCCGAAGATCACGGTGGGCGTGCCCTGCGCGATGTACTTCATCGCGGCGTCGTAGATGAACATCTTCTCGCCGCCCGGCTGGAACAGCGTGAGGCCGCCTTCCTCGCGCGAGCCGTCCTCGCGCGGCGGGATCATCAGGTTCTTGATGCGCACGTTGGCGAAGGTGCCTCGCATCATCACCTCATGGTTGCCACGGCGTGAGCCGTAGCTGTTGAAGTCGGCCTTGACGACGCCGTTCTCCTTGAGCCACCGGCCGGCAGGTGAGTCCTCCTTGATGGAGCCCGCAGGAGAGATGTGATCGGTGGTGATGGAATCGCCGAACAGCGCCATGGCACGCGCGCTCTTGACGCCGGCCTCGACCTGCTGCGGGGTCATCGTGAAATCCTGGAAGAACGGCGGCTCGGCAATGTAGGTCGACGCCGGCCAGTCGTAGACCTGACCCTTGACGCCCTTGATCTGCTCCCACAGCTTGCCGGGCTTGCTGGCGACCTTCTCGTAGTTTTCCTTGAAGGCCTTCGGGTTCATCGCGTACTTCATGAACTGGTAGATCTCGTCGCTCGACGGCCAGATGTCGCCGAGGTAGATGTCGCGCCCGCCCTTGCCCTTGCCGACCGGCTCGGTCATCAGGTCCTTCGTGACCGTGCCGGCGATCGCGTAGGCGACCACCAGCGGAGGCGAAGCCAGGAAGTTCGCCTTGATGTTGGGGTGGATGCGCGCCTCGAAGTTGCGGTTGCCCGACAGCACGGCGGCGCAGACCAGGTCGTTCCTGTAGATGACTTCGTTGAACTCGGACGCCAGGTCGCCGGCGTTGCCGATGCACGTGGTGCAGCCATAGGCCGCCACGTTGAAGCCCAGTTTCTCGAGATAGGGCAGCAGGCCCGCCTTCTCGAGGTACTCGGTCACGATGCGCGACCCGGGCGCCAGCGAGGTCTTGATGTGCGGTTTGACCTTCAGCCCGGCCTCGACGGCCTTCTTGGCCAGGATGCCGGCCGCCAGCAGGACGCCCGGGTTGGAGGTGTTGGTACACGACGTGATCGCGGCGATCAGCACGTCCCCGTTGCGAATGTCGATGCCGTTCGCCGCCGGGAAGACCTGGTCCAGCTTGTCGGCAGGCTGATTGAAGCCGTTCTCGGCCGTCGGCTTGCTGAACAGCTCGGTGAAGCTCTCCTTCAGATGGCCGATCTCGATGCGGTCCTGCGGGCGCTTCGGCCCCGCCAGGCTGGGGGCGACCGTGCCGAGGTCGAGCTTGACGACCTTGGTGTAGTTCAATTCGCCGGGGCCCGGCACGCCGAACAACTGCTGCGCCTTGAAGTAGGCCTCGAAGGCCTCGATTTCCTGCTTGGTGCGACCCGTGCCGCGGAAGTACTCGATGGTTTTCTCGTCGACCGGAAAAAAGCCCATCGTCGCGCCGTATTCGGGGGCCATGTTGGCGATCGTGGCGCGGTCGGGCAGCGCCAAGGTGCGCGTGCCGTCGCCGAAGAATTCGACGAACTTGCCGACCACCTTCTCGCGTCGCAGGATCTCGGTCACCGTGAGCACCAGGTCGGTGGCGGTGACGCCTTCGCGCAACGCGCCGCTCAGCTCGAAACCGACCACGTCCGGGGTCAGGAAGTACACCGGCTGGCCCAGCATGCCGGCCTCGGCCTCGATGCCGCCCACGCCCCAGCCGACCACGCCGATGCCGTTGATCATCGTGGTGTGGCTGTCGGTGCCGACCAGCGTGTCGGGGTAGTGGATCTTGTCCGCGCCCTTGTGCACGCCTCGTGCCAGGTACTCGAGGTTGACCTGGTGCACGATGCCGAAGCCGGGAGGCACGACGCCGAAGGTGTCGAAGGCCTGCATGCCCCACTTCATGAACTCGTAGCGCTCCTGGTTGCGTTGGAACTCGAGCTTCATGTTCAGGTCGAGCGCCTTCTTGCTGCCGTAGTGGTCGACCATCACCGAGTGGTCGACGACCAGGTCCACCGGCACGAGGGGTTCGATGGTCTTGGGATTCTTGCCGGTCTTGGCGGCCACGGAGCGCATCGCGGCCAGGTCGGCCAGCAACGGCACCCCGGTGAAGTCCTGCAGCACGACGCGCGCCACGACGAAGGGAATCTCGTCGACCCGCTCGGCGACGGGTTGCCAGTTGGCCAGCTGGGCAACGTGTTCGGGCGTGACCTTCTGGCCATCGCAGTTGCGCAGCACGCTCTCGAGCACGATGCGGATGGACACCGGCAGCCTGGCGATGTTGGGGTACTGCTTCGCGAGTTCGGGCAGCGAGAAGAATCTGCCTTCCTTGCCCGAGGCCGTCGTGAAGGTCTTCAGGGTCTTGGCGTAGGCGTGCGGGCGGGCGGGAGCGGCGGCGGTGGCTTTGTTCGGGGCTTTCTTCAGAGCGGCATCGGCCATGGGTGAACTCCGTGTGCTTTGTGGGGCGTGTGTGGGGAGAAAGGTCGTGACGATTGTCGCAGTTTGAGCCGGTGCGACAAGGCGCCCCCCGGGTCTGCGCATGGCCGTTACGCCGTGTGGCAGAAGGCCCCGCGGCTCTCGCTATCCTGCGGTCCATGATCGTGACCGGTACGGCGGGCTGGAGCGTGCCACGGAGCGTGGCCGGGCGCTTTCCCGGGCCGGGGACCCACCTGGCCCGTTATGCCCGCCTCTTCCCTGCTGTGGAGATCAACAGCTCGTTCTACCGTCCCCACCGGCAGGAGACCTACGCTCGGTGGGCCGCCTCGGTCCCGGCAGGCTTTCGCTTCGCAGTGAAGCTGCCGCGGTCGATCACCCACGAACAGCGGCTGCGCGGCATACGCGCGCCACTCGACGCTTTTCTTGCAGAGGTTGCCGGGCTCGGCGATGCCTTGGGGCCGCTACTGGTACAACTGCCGCCGTCGCTGCGTTTCGACAGTCGCGCAGCGGCCGGGTTCTTCGATCTGCTGCGCGAACTGCATGCCGGGCCGGTGGTGTGCGAGCCCCGGCATGCGACCTGGTTCGAGCCGCAGGCCGACGAGCTGCTGAAGCGTCAGCGGGTCGGACGGGTGGCGGCCGATCCGGCGCCCGTGCCCCCGGCGGCCCGGCCCGGCGGCTGGCTCGGCCCGGCCGACAACGGCGCAGGGGCTGTCGTGTACTGGCGCTGGCACGGGACGCCCCGCATGTACTGGTCGGCCTACGAGCCGGCGCAACTGCAGGCCTGGGCCGACGAGGTGCAGCGGTGGTCGCCGCAGGCCGACGCGTGGTGCATCTTCGACAACACGGCGGCGGGCGCCGCCATCGAGAACGCGTTCGACTTCGACAAACGGCTCGGGACTGTCAGATCCCCACCATCGCGCTGAGCGCCGCGGCGTCGACCGCGCCCGGTTGCATGCCGTACTGGCCGGTCTTGGCGTTCTTGAACACGATCAACGGCACGCTCTCGGCGCCGAGACTGTTGAACAAGTCGGTGTTGGCCTTGATCTTGGCCTTCACCTCGTCGGGCAGGTTCTGGCTTGCCGTGATGCCGCCCTTGCGCTCGAGCACGAGACGCTCGTTCTCTTCCATTGCCGCAGAGGGATCGGCCGCAGACAGGATGGTCGCGCTTTGCGGGCCGGACGACGGGCGCAGCCAGCCGAGCGGGATCCACACCATCTTCAGCTGAGTTTGCAGCGGCTTGGCATTGGCCCACAGCTGTGCGCAATGCGGGCAGGCCGGATCGAAAAACACGTAGACGGTATTGGCGGCCATGACCGGGCCGACGCTGAAGCCGGAGGCCTGCCGCGCGAGCTCGTAAGCTTCCTGGGGCGACTTCTTGACCGCAGGAGCGGCCGGCGTCGCGGAAGCGGCGGGCTTGTCGTCGCAGGCGGCGAGCCCGAGTGAGGCGAGAGCAAAGGCGGTCAGGGTGAAAGTGCGACGGTTCACTGGAAGTCCTCTTGGTAGGCGGCGCCAGGATCGGAGGCCCGCGAAGGCCGAGATCGTAGCGCCAAGCGGGGCGTCGTGGAGTCGTCAGGCCTCGACGACGATCGGGAAGCTGGCCTGCAGGCCGCCGGCGACGGCGCGGAAGGGCACGGTCACCGCTGCCCGGGCCGTGGCATCGAGGCCGCGCCACAGCCCGTCGCGCCGGTTGCCCGGCTCGCCTTCGACATAGAGCTGGGTGGTCAGCAACTCGCGCGAACTCAGGCGCACCTTGACGTGGATGTGCGGCGTGCGGCCCGTGTAAGGCACCGGGCGTATGGTCCGGAAGCGGTACGTCCCGTCGGCGCCGACCGCCGCCCGGCCGTAACCCTGGAATGCCGGATCGGCCCGACCCCCGTCGCCAGGGTGGTGATAGCGTCCCTGGTGATCGCACTGCCAGATCTCGACCACCGCGCCGGACACCGGCCGGCCGAGGGTGTCGACGACACGGCCGTCCAGCCACGTCGGCTGTCCTTCCCGGTAGCGCCGGTCACCCTGCGCCAGCAGGTCGAAGTCGGTGTCGGCGGGCAGCTCCACCGGGTAGAACGGTCCCTCGGTCTGGCCCGGGGTCGGCTGCAGGCGCGTTTGCGCTCGCACGGGCGCCAGGAGCGCAGGGAAGGCGACGAAGGCGGCCGTACCGGCGAGCAGGGTGCGCCGTGGCAGACGAGGGGAGCGGTCCATGGTGCGAGGGTGGGCGTGCAGTTCTGCATAGACCCGCGCCGCCGAGGATGGTTGCACCGGCGCGCACAAAAGCAAAAAGGCCCGCACGAGCGGGCCTTCGCGCGGCGGCGGGCGGTGTCAGACCGTCACTGCCTTCGCCACTTCGCTGAATTCCTCGATCTGGTCGAAATTCATGTAGCGGTAGACCTTGGCGCCGTCCTGGTTGATGACGCCCATGTCCGCGTGGTACTCCTCCACGGTCGGGATGCGGCCGAGCTTGGAGCAGATCGCCGCCAGCTCCGCCGAGCCCAGGTAGACGTTGGTGTTCTTGCCCAGGCGGTTCGGGAAGTTGCGGGTCGAGGTCGACATGACAGTGGCGCCTTCGCGCACCTGCGCCTGGTTGCCCATGCACAGGCTGCAGCCCGGCATCTCGGTGCGCGCACCCGCCGTGCCGAACACGCCGTAGTGGCCTTCCTTGGTCAGCTCGGAGGCGTCCATTTTGGTCGGCGGCGCCACCCACAGCTTGACCGGGATGTCGCGTTTGCCTTCCAGCAGCTTCGACGCTGCACGGAAGTGGCCGATGTTGGTCATGCACGAGCCGATGAACACCTCGTCGATCTTGGCACCTTGCACGTCGGACAGCGTCTTCGCGTCGTCCGGGTCGTTCGGACAGCAGACGATGGGCTCGGTGATCTCGGCCAGGTCGATCTCGATCACGGCGGCGTACTCGGCGTCGGCGTCCGGCTGCAGCAGTTCGGGCTTGGCCAGCCATTGCTCCATGGCACGGATGCGGCGCTCGAGGCTGCGCTTGTCCTGGTAGCCGTTGGCGATCATCCACTTCAGCAGCGTGATGTTGCTGTTGAGGTATTCGATGATCGGCTCCTTGTTCAGATGCACCGTGCAACCCGCGGCGGAGCGCTCTGCCGAAGCATCGGACAGCTCGAACGCCTGTTCGACCTTGAGGTTGGGCAGGCCTTCGATTTCGAGGATGCGGCCGGAGAACAGGTTCTTCTTGCCCTGCTTGGCGACCGTCAACAGGCCCTGCTTGATCGCGTACAGCGGAATGGCGTGCACCAGGTCGCGCAGCGTGATGCCGGGCTGCATCTGCCCCTTGAAGCGCACCAGCACGCTTTCGGGCATGTCCAGCGGCATCACGCCGGTGGCGGCGGCGAATGCGACCAGGCCCGAGCCGGCAGGAAAGCTGATGCCGATCGGGAAGCGGGTGTGGCTGTCACCGCCGGTGCCCACGGTGTCGGGCAGCAGCATGCGGTTCAGCCAGCTGTGGATCACGCCGTCGCCCGGGCGCAACGCGACGCCGCCGCGGTTGCTGATGAAGCTTGGCAGCTCGCGGTGCATCTTCACGTCCACCGGCTTGGGATAGGCCGCGGTGTGGCAGAAGCTCTGCATCACGAGGTCGGCGCTGAAGCCGAGGCAGGCCAGGTCCTTCAGCTCGTCGCGCGTCATCGGGCCGGTGGTGTCCTGCGAACCGACGGTGGTCATGCGTGGTTCGCAGTAGGTGCCGGGGCGCACGCCCTGGCCTTCCGGCAGCCCGCAGGCTCGGCCGACCATCTTCTGCGCCAGCGTGTAGCCCTTGGTGGAACGGGCCGGCGACTGCGGCAGGCGGAACACGTCGGCCGCCGGCAGGCCCAGGAACTCGCGCGCCTTCGCGGTCAGCGAGCGACCGATGATCAGGTTGATACGCCCGCCCGCGCGCACCTCGTCGAGCAGCACGTCGGACTTGAGCTGGAACTCGGCGACGACGCCGCCGTTCTTCTCGATCTTGCCGTCATAAGGGTAGATGTCGACCACGTCGCCCATCTCGAGCGTGGCGACGTCGACCTCGATCGGCAGCGCTCCGGAGTCTTCCTGGGTGTTGAAGAAGATCGGGGCGATCTTGCCGCCCAGCGTCACGCCGCCGAAGCGCTTGTTGGGCACGAAGGGGATGTCCTCGCCCGTGGCCCAGATCACGCTGTTGGTCGCCGACTTGCGTGACGAGCCGGTGCCGACGACGTCGCCCACATAGGCCACCAGGTGGCCTTGCTTCTTCAGGTCTTCGATGAACTGGATCGGGCCGCGCTTGCCGTCTTCTTCGGGCTGGAAGGCCGCGCCGGGGCGGGCGTTCTTCAGCATCGCGAGGTAGTGCAGCGGGATGTCGGGGCGGCTCCAGGCGTCCGGGGCGGGGGAGAGGTCGTCGGTGTTGGTCTCGCCCGGCACCTTGAACACGGTGACGGTGATCTTGCGTGCCACTTCGGGGCGCGAGGTGAACCATTCGGCGTCGGCCCACGACTGGACGACCGCCTTCGCATGCGGGTTGCCGGCTTTGGCCTTCTCGGCCACGTCGTGGAAGAAGTCGAACATCAACAGCGTCTTCTTCAGGCCTTCGGCGGCGACCGGTGCCACCTCGGTGTCGTCGAGCAGGTCGATCAGCGGCTTGACGTTGTAGCCGCCCACCATCGTGCCGAGCAGCTCGGTGGCTTTGGCGCGCGAGATCAGCGCGACCTTCAGGTCGCCGTGCGCCACGGCCGACAGGAAGGACGCTTTGACCTTCGCTGCATCGTCCACGCCCGGTGGCACGCGATGGGTCAGCAACTCGACCAGGAACTGCTCCTCGCCGGCCGGCGGGTTCTTCAGCAGTTCGATCAACTCGGCAGTCTGTTGGGCCGACAAGGCCAGTGGCGGGATGCCGAGCGCGGCGCGTTCGGCGACGTGGTCGCGATAGGTTTGCAGCATGGTGGGCTTTCGCAGAGATCGGCCGGCACCCATGGCGGCCGGCTACCCTTGTATTTTATGTCTTATATAAGACTTTGGAAGATATTTTCCGAGGACTTCACAATGAGAAGGGGCTGCCTCTCGGCAGCCCCTTCTTCTGAAACTCGGCGGATGAATTCAGTTGGCTTGCGCCGCTTTCACCGCTGCGGACGCCGCCCGCTGGCGCTCGTGCACGCAATCGTCGACCATGCGTTGGCCCTGGCGCACGTTGAGCAGCATCGACTTGTTGGCAATCTGCAGGTAGAGCGTTTCTCCCCGCACGTCCTCCAGTCGCATCGCGCCGGTCGACGACAGCACCGGCTTCATCAGCCAGGTGCGTTGCCCGTGGCTCAGGTCGACATAGCCGGGATGCTGGCTGCTCGGCGTGATGTTCACGGACTGGTTGAACTCGCACTGGCTGACGCCGGTGTGCACCATGCTGGCAGCGCTCAGTTGCTCGGGCGAGGCTGCGGCGACCACCGTCGCCGACGCAGCAGCCGGTGCCTTCTTCTTGCCGCCGGCGCTCTGAGCATGGGCGACGCCCGCGCACATCAGTAGGCCGGCGAATACCACGGTCGCCGCCCGCATCGAAGTCTTGTCCACGGTTGTCTCCTCTCTCTCACAGGTGGGAAGACTTCGGATTGTGAGACGGTGCGTTTTGTAACACCACGCCCAGCGAGACTGGAACGAGACAAATTTGGCGACTTGCGAATCAGAATGCATCGGCCGGCACATGCACCCAGCCTTGCATCAGCACCCGGGCGCTGCGGCTCATGACGGCCTTGGTGACCACCCACTCTCCGTTCTGCTGGCGCGCCTCGGCGCCGACACGCAGCGTGCCCGACGGATGACCGAAACGCACCTGCTGTTGAACGCCACCGCCGGCCGCGAGATTCACCAGAGTGCCTGGAATGGCAGCCGCCGTTGCGATGGCCACCGCCGCGGTCCCCATCATCGCGTGGTGCAGCTTGCCCATCGACAGTGCGCGCACCAGCAGGTCGATGTCGCCGGGGGCCACATGCTTGCCGCTGGATGCGGTGTAGCCGGCCGGCGGGGCGACGAAGGCAATCTTGGGCGTGTGTTGGCGCTTGGCGGCTTCGTCGATGTGCCGAATCAAGCCCATGCGCACGGCAGCGTGGGCCCGGATCGTCTCGAACATCATCAACGCCTTCGCGTCCCCGTTGATGGCCTCCTGCAGTTCGGTCCCGGTGTAGCCGATGTCTCTGGCGTTGACGAACACGGTCGGGATGCCGGCGTTGATCATCGTTGCCTTGAAGGTGCCGATGCCCGGCACGTCGAGCTCGTCGACCAGCTTGCCGGTCGGAAACATCGCGCCCCCGGCGTCGCCTTCGCCCTCATCGGCCGGGTCGATGAACTCCAGCTGCACTTCCGCCGCAGGAAACGTCACGCCGTCGAGCTCGAAGTCGCCTGTTTCCTGGACCACGCCTTCGGTGATCGGCACGTGCGCGACGATGGTCTTGCCAATGTTGGCCTGCCAGATCCGCACGGCGCAGACGCCGTTGCGGGGAATGCGCGCCGGGTCAATCATGCCGGCGCCGATGGCGAACGGCGCGACCGCCGACGAGAGGTTGCCGCAGTTGCCGCTCCAGTCGACGAAAGGCTGGTCGATCGACACCTGACCGAACAGGTAGTCCACGTCGTGGTCGGGCCGGGTGCTCGGCGCAACGATGACCGTCTTGCTGGTGCTCGACGTCGCCCCGCCCATGCCGTCGATCTGCTTGGCATAGGGGTCGGGGCTGCCGATCACGCGCAGCAACAGCCGGTCGCGTGCCTCACCGGGCACGCGGCAGCGCTCGGGCAGGTCTTCCAGGCGGAAGAACACGCCCTTGCTGGTGCCGCCGCGCATGTAGCTCGCGGGGATCTTGATCTGTCGTGCATGGGCCATTGGCTTGCCTTTTGTCTCCGCCGTGCGGGTCAGTGCGTCGTCGACTCGAGGAAGTCTTTCGCGAAGCGTTGCAGCACGCCGCCGGCTTCGTAGATCGACAACTCCTCCGCGGTGTCGAGCCGGCACGTCACCGGCACCTCGACGCGCTCTCCGTTGCGGCGATGAATCACCAGCGTCAGGTCGGCGCGCGGCTCGCGCTCGCCGGTCACGTCGTAGGTTTCGGTGCCGTCGATGTTCAAGGTCTTGCGGTTCACGCCCGGCTTGAACTCGAGCGGCAGCACCCCCATGCCGATCAGGTTGGTGCGGTGGATGCGCTCGAAGCCTTCGGCCACGATGACCTCCACGCCGGCCAGCCGCACGCCCTTGGCGGCCCAGTCCCGCGACGATCCCTGGCCGTAGTCGGCGCCGGCAACGATGATCAGCGGTTGCTTGCGCTGCATGTAGGTCTCGATGGCCTCCCACATGCGCGTGATCCTGCCCTCCGGCTCGATGCGGGCGAGCGACCCGGGCTTGATCTTGCCGTCGACGACGGCCATCTCGTTCTTCAGCGTCGGGTTCGCGAAGGTGGCGCGTTGGGCGGTCAGATGATCGCCCCGGTGCGTCGCATAGGAGTTGAAGTCCTCCTCGGGCAGGCCCATCTTCGCCAGATATTCGCCGGCAGCACTGTCCGGCAGGATGGCGTTCGACGGCGACAGGTGGTCGGTCGTGATGTTGTCGCCCAGCACCGCCAGAGGGCGCATGCCCTTGAGCGTGCGTTCGCCTGCCAGCGCGCCCTCCCAGTACGGCGGGCGGCGGATGTAGGTGCTCTGCGGGCGCCAGTCATAGAGCGGGCTGACGTTCGAGCTGGCCTGTTCGCGTTGCTCGAACATCGGGATGTACACCTGACGGAACATCTCCGGCTTGACGCTCGATCTGACGATGGTGTCGATCTCCTCGTCCGAGGGCCACAGGTCTTTCAGTGTGATCGGCTTGCCGGTGGCGTCCGTACCGAACGCATCGCGCTCGATGTCGAACCGGATCGTGCCGGCGATCGCGTAGGCGACGACCAAGGGCGGCGAGGCCAGAAACGCCTGTTTCGCGTAGGGATGGATGCGTCCGTCGAAGTTGCGGTTGCCCGACAACACCGCCACGGAGTACAGGTCGCGGTCGATGATTTCCTGCTGGATCTTCGGGTCCAGCGCACCGGACATTCCGTTGCAGGTGGTGCAGGCGAACGCGACGACGCCGAATCCGAGCTCCTCGAGCTCACCCTTCAGGCCTGAGCGCTCCAGGTACAGCGACACTGCCTTGGAGCCGGGCGCCAGCGACGTCTTTACCCACGGCTTGCGCGCGAGGCCCAGCCGATTGGCATTGCGGGCGAGCAGGCCGGCCGCGATGACGTTGCGCGGGTTGCTGGTGTTGGTGCAACTGGTGATCGCGGCGATGATGACGGCACCGTCGGGCATCTGTCCCGGCACGTCCTGCCAACTGCCGGCGATGCCCTTGGCGGCGAGATCGGTCGTCGCCACGCGGGCGTGAGGGTTCGACGGGCCGGCCATGTTGCGCACCACGCTCGACAGATCGAACTGCAGCGTGCGCTCGTACTGCGCCGTCTCGAGGCTGTCCGCCCACAGGCCGGCCTGCCGCGCGTAAGTCTCGACCAGCTTCACCTGTTCGTCGTCGCGGCCGGTGAGCTTCAGGTAATCGATGGTCTGCGCATCGATGAAGAACATCGCCGCGGTGGCGCCGTACTCGGGCGCCATGTTGGAGATGGTCGCGCGGTCGCCCAGCGTCAGCGCCGAGGCGCCTTCGCCATGAAACTCGAGATAGGCGCCGACGACCTTGGCCTTGCGTAAAAACTCGGTCAAGGCCAGCACGATGTCGGTCGCGGTGATGCCGGGCTGTGGTTTGCCTGAAAGCTCGACGCCGACGATGTCCGGCAGGCGCATCCACGAGGCACGGCCCAGCATCACGTTCTCGGCTTCCAGGCCGCCGACACCGATCGCGATGACGCCCAGGGCATCGACGTGCGGTGTGTGGCTGTCGGTGCCCACCAGCGTGTCGGGGAAGGCGACGCCGTCTTGCGCATGGATCACCGGTGACATCCGCTCCAGGTTGATCTGATGCATGATGCCGTTGCCCGGCGGGATCACGTCGACGTTCTCGAACGCGAGCTTGGTCCAGTCGATGAAGTGGAAGCGGTCTTCGTTGCGTCGGTCTTCGATCGCACGGTTCTTGGCGAAGGCGTCGGGATCGTAGCCGCCGCACTCGACGGCCAGCGAGTGATCGACGATCAACTGCACCGGCACGACCGGGTTCACTTTCGCCGGGTCGCCGCCTTGCTCGGCGATCGCGTCGCGCAGCCCGGCCAAATCGACCAGCGCGGTCTGGCCGAGGATGTCGTGGCACACCACGCGCGCCGGGAACCATGGAAAGTCCCGTTCGCGCTTGCGTTCGATGAGCTGCTTCAGGCTGTCGGTCAGGATGGCGGGGTCGCAGCGGCGCACCAGGTTCTCGGCATGCACGCGCGAGGTGTAGGGCAGCGTGTCCCAGGCGCCCGGCTGGATTGCGTCAACGGCCGCGCGCGCATCGAACCAGTCGAGCGCGGTGCCGGGCAATCGCTTGCGATAGGCGGTGTTCATCATCGTTCCTTACTTGCGTTCCTCGAGCGGCACGAACTTCAGATCTTCCGGCCCCACGTAGTTGGCGCTCGGGCGAATGATCTTGCCGTCGATGCGTTGCTCGACGATGTGCGCACTCCATCCGGAGGTGCGCGAGATCACGAACAGCGGCGTGAACATCGCCGTCGGCACACCCATCATGTGGTAGCTCACGGCGCTGAACCAGTCCAGGTTGGGGAACATCTTCTTCACGTCCCACATGATCGACTCGAGCCGTTCGGCGATGCTGAACATCTTCATGTTGTTCGCGTCGACCGACAGCCGGCGTGCGACGTCCTTGATGACCTTGTTGCGCGGGTCGCTGAGCGTGTAGACCGGGTGGCCGAAGCCGATGATGACTTCCTTGTTCTCGACACGGCGGCGGATGTCGGCCTCGGCCTCGTCGGGCGAGTCGTAGCGCTTCTGGATCTCGAACGCGACTTCGTTGGCGCCGCCGTGCTTGGGTCCGCGCAGCGCCCCGATGGCGCCCGCGACGGCCGAGTACATGTCGGAGCCCGTGCCAGCGATCACGCGGCCAGTGAAGGTGGAAGCGTTGAACTCGTGCTCGGCGTACAGGATCAGCGAGGTGTGCATGGCCTGCACCCACAGCTCGCTCGGCCGGCTGCCGTGCAGCAGATGCAGGAAATGCCCGCCGATGGAGTCGTCGTCGGTTTCCACCTCGATGCGCCGACCGTTGTGGCTGTAGTGATACCAGTACAGCAGCATCGAGCCCAGGCTCGCCATGAGCTTGTCGGCAATGTCGCGTGCACCGGGATGGTTGTGATCGTCCTTCTCGGGCGACACGCAGCCGAGCGTGGAAACGGCGGTGCGCATCACGTCCATCGGGTGTGCACCGGCGGGCAGTTGTTCCAGCACGGCTTTCACCGCAGCAGGGATGCCGCGCAGCGCCTTCAGCTTGCTCTTGTAGGCCACCAGCTCCGAGACGTTGGGCAGCTTGCCGTGCACCAGCAGGTGGGCGATTTCCTCGAACTCGCATGATCCGGCGAAATCGAGGATGTCGTAGCCGCGATAGTGCAGGTCGTTGCCTGTGCGACCGACGGTGCACAGTGCGGTGTTGCCGGCGGCAGTGCCCGACAGGGCGACGGATTTCTTCGGCTTGAAGCCGGGCGCTGCGGTGGGGGGCTGGCTCATGGGGTCTCCTTACTTCTTGGCCGCAAAGAGGGCGTCCAGGTGTTGCTCGTAGGTGTGGTAGCCGATGCGGTCGTAGAGTTCATCGCGCGTCTGCATCAGGTCGACCACGTTCTTCTGGTGCCCGTCGCGGCGAATCGCCTGGTACACGGCTTCGGCGGCCTTGTTCATTGCGCGGAAGGCCGACAGCGGGTAGAGCACCATCGCGACATCCGCCGAGCGCAGCTCGTCCACGGTGAACAGCGGTGTCTTGCCGAACTCGGTGATGTTGGCAAGCACCGGAACCTTCACTGCGTCGACGAACCTGCGATACGTCGGCAGGTCATAGGCGGCTTCGGCGAAGATGCCGTCAGCGCCGGCTTCGACGCACTTCAGCGCGCGCTCGATCGCGGCATCGACGCCCTCGACAGCGATCGCGTCGGTGCGGGCGATCAGGAAGAAGCGCGGGTCGGTCTTCGCGTCGGCGGCGGCCTTCACGCGGTCGGCCATTTCCTGGGCAGAGACGATCTCCTTGCCCGGTCGGTGGCCGCAGCGCTTGGCGCCGACCTGGTCCTCTATGTGGCAGGCGGCAGCGCCGAACTTGATCAGGCTCTTGACCGTGCGTGCGATGTTGAACGCGCTGGGGCCGAAGCCGGTGTCGATGTCCACCATCAGCGGCAGCTCGCACACGTCGGTGATGCGCCGTACGTCGGTCAGCACGTCGTCGAGAGTGTTGATGCCGAGGTCGGGCATGCCGAGCGAGCCGGCGGCGACCCCGCCGCCCGACAGGTAGATCGCGCGATAGCCCGCCCGCTGTGCGAGCAGCGCGTGGTTGGCGTTGATCGCGCCGATGACCTGCAGCGGTGATTCCTGTTGCAGCGCCTCGCGAAAGCGTGCGCCGGGGGTGAGGGTGCTCATGATCAGGATGTCTCCGTGAAGAAGGCGGCAAGGGCTGCAGGCGGCAGCGCGCGTCCGGTGCGATGCGCGCGTTCCAGCACATGCCAGTAGTAGCGGTAGCTCGCGCGGTCGTGCAGCGTGTCGCTGCCTCGTGTCTTGTGGCGCACGGGCCCCCAGCCGACGGCTTGCGCGGCCAGCAGGATGGCAGCGCCGTCCTCGACGTCCTGTTCGTCGGGCGCAAAAGCTTCGACGATGGGCAGGATCTGATTCGGGTGGATGCTCCACATGCGGGTATAGCCGAGTTCGCGCGCGGCCTTGCGCGCTGCCGCGCGCAGCGCGTCGAGGTCGTTGAACTCGGTGACGACGCCGTGCGAAGGGGTCTTGCCGGCCGCATGGGCGGCGGCGGAAATCTCGGTCTTGGCGCGCAGCACCAGCGGGTGGCGGAACTGTCCCTCGGCGCTCATGCCGTGCGCAGGAATGGCGCCGCGGTGTGCCGAGACGAAGTCCATCAGGCCGAAAGACAGCGACTCGACGCGCGGGTGAGCGGCGATATGCCAGACGTCGCGCAGCGCGCCGTGCGTTTCGATCAGTACATGGACGGGCACCCGGCGTGGCAGGCCGATGCCGGCCGTGATCGCATCGATGCGCCGGCAGGCCTCGGCGACGTCTTGCGCATGCCTGGGCTTCGGCACCATCAGGTAGGCCAGCCGGTCGCCGCAGTGCGAAAGCAGGGTGTGGACCTCTTCGTCGAACACGGCATGGTCGATCGGATGCACGCGCGCGCCGACACGGTTCCAGCGATTGCCAGCACCGTTCACCAGTTCGGCGATCAACAGCGCATGCTCGCGCTCGCCGCCCACCGGAGCGCCGTCTTCTGCGTCCAGCGTCGCGTCGAACACTGCGCTGCCGAAGCGCTCACCCAGTTCCGCCTGCAACGCCAGGCTCTTGCGCATGCGCGTCTCCACGCCCGAGTAGTGATCGCACGCGGGCAGCGTCGGCAGCGCCTCGCCCGCCTCGAACAGGGCCTGCTTCGGATGCGGGGCGGCGGGTTGGTGAGGAAAGGTCAATTGACGTATACGTAAATTCAGGTCCGAAAAAAAGGCCGACGAGCTGTGCGCTGCCGGCCTTCCTCTTGGGGTTGACCCCGGGGCCGCGGTCTTACAGCAGGTGCTTCACGCCGTCCTGCTCTTCCTGCAGCTCCTTCAGCGTCAGGTTGATGCGCTCTTGCGAGAAGGCGTCGATGTCCAGGCCCTCGACGATCTTGTACTCGCCACCCTCGGTGGTGACGGGGTAGCCGAACATCACGTCCTTCGGGATACCGTACTCGCCGTTCGACGGGATGCCCATCGTGACCCATTTGCCGTGTGTGCCCAGGGCCCAGTCGCGCATGTGGTCGATCGCCGCATTGGCGGCCGACGCGGCCGACGACAGGCCGCGTGCCTCGATGATGGCTGCACCGCGCTTGCCGACCGTGGGCAGGAACGTGTTCTTGTTCCACTCCTCGTCGTTGATCATCTGCTTGACGGGCTGCCCGTCGATGGTCGCGAAACGGTAGTCGGCGTACATCGTCGGCGAGTGGTTGCCCCACACGGCCAGCTTCTCGATGCGGGAGACCGGCTTGCCGGTCTTGGCCGCGATCTGGCTCAGCGCACGGTTGTGGTCCAGGCGCAGCATCGCGGTGAAGTTCTTGCGCGGAAGATCGGGGGCCGACTTCATCGCGATATAGGCGTTGGTGTTGGCCGGGTTGCCGACCACCAGCACGCGCACGTTGCGCGATGCGACTGCATTCAAGGCCTTGCCCTGCGCGGTGAAGATCTGCGCGTTGGCGGACAGCAGGTCCTTGCGCTCCATGCCGGGGCCGCGCGGGCGGGCGCCGACGAGCAGTGCGTAGTCGGTGTCCTTGAAGGCAGTCATCGGGTCGCTGTGCGCTTCCATGCCGGCCAGCAGCGGGAAGGCGCAGTCCTCGAGTTCCATCATCACGCCCTTGAGCGCCTTCTGGGCCTTTTCGTCGGGGATTTCCAGCAGTTGCAGGATGACGGGCTGGTCCTTGCCCAGCATTTCGCCGGAGGCGATGCGGAACAACAAGGCATAGCCGATCTGGCCAGCCGCGCCGGTGACGGCCACGCGTACGGGTTGCTTGCTCATTTGAGGAGACTCCAGAGTATCGTTTTGTGGATGGAACGTCGAGGCAACCCGTTCGTGCGCCAAGACACGGGTCGGCCTGCTCCAGCGCGAAGTGTAGGGGAGTCTATGCCTCGGTTTCCATGATGTCAACAGTCTTATGTCTTATATAAGACATCATTCATCTGTTCCTGGACTTCAGGGTGGCATTGTGTTGCAATCGCGCCCATGGCGACTCAGCCTCCCTCATCTCTGTCGGACCTTTCTGCGGCCGCCATCGAAGCGTCCGGGCCCGCATTCAGCCCGCTGTACCAGCAGATCAAGGCATTGATCACCCGCAGCCTGCAGTCGGGCGAATGGAAGCCCGGCGAGGCGATACCGAGCGAGGTCGATCTGGCTGCCCGTTTCAAGGTGAGCCAGGGCACCGTGCGCAAGGCGATCGACGAATTGGCTGCCGAGAACCTGCTGGTGCGTCGCCAGGGCAAGGGCACCTTCGTGGCGACCCACACCGAAGAGAAGGTGCAGTATCGATTCCTGCGGTTGATGCCCGACGACGGAGAGGTTGGCCCCGTCGAGCGCCGCTTCATCGACTGTCGCCGCCTGCGCGCTCCGGCCGACGTGGCCCGCGCGCTCGAACTCAGGTCCGGTGATGCCGCATTGCAGATCCGGCGCGTGTTGTCGTTCAAGGAGCAGCCCGTCGTGTTCGACGACATCTGGCTGCATGGTGGGCTGTTCAAGGGGCTCACCGCCGAGCGGTTGAGCGACTACCGGGGGCCCATGTACGCGCTGTTCGAAACCGAATTTGGCGTCCGGATGATTCGCGCCGAGGAGAAGCTGCGCGCCGTGGCAGCCGACGCCACTTCCGCGTCGCTGCTCAATGTCTCCGAGGGCTCCCCGCTGCTCAGTGTGGAGCGTCTGTCGCATACCTACGGCGACAAGCCGGTGGAGTTTCGCCGCGGTCTGTACAACACGGCCGCGCACTTCTATCGCAATGAAGTGAGCTGACGGTGCGGTGTTTGATGACGTGAAGCGACGCACCGTTGGTGCGTTGCAATAAAATCGACTGGTTTCACCGTCGTTACAGCCGTCTCTTCATAGCGAAAAGGTTGGGTATGCCCGAAATTGCAAAACAAAGACCCGGGACGATGCGCTTGGTCGATGCGCTCCAGTACCGGTTGCCCCTGGCCGGGGTCGTGTCGATCCTGCACCGTGCCAGCGGCCTGCTGATGTTCGTGCTGCTGCCGTTCATCATCTGGCTGTTCGATAAGAGCCTCACGTCCGAAATTTCCTACGGCGAATTCACCAGCGCCTTCACCGCCGGCCTGCTGGGCCTGCCCGGCTGGTTCATCAAGCTCGTGGTGCTGGCGCTCATCTGGGCCTATCTGCACCACTTCATTGCCGGCCTGCGCCACATCTGGATGGACATGTTCCATGCCGTCAGCAAGGAGCAGGGCAAGAACTCCGCGGTGTTCACCCTGGCCGCGAGCGTGCTGTTGACGGTGGCGCTCGGCGTCAAGCTGTTCTGGTCCTGAGCCCGAGAGAGATCCCCCCGATGAACAAAAACTACGGTTCCAAGCGCCTGGTGGTCGGCGCCCACTATGGCATGCGCGACTGGCTGGCCCAGCGCGTTACCGGCGTCCTGATGGCGCTGTTCACCTTGGCGGTGCTGGTTCAGGCGCTGTGGCCCTGGTACCGCCGCGACGAAGCCGGCAACAGGCTGGGTGAGATCGTCGGCTACGACAAATGGGCGGGCATCTTCGCCCAGCAATGGATGAAGGTGCTCACCTTCGTCGTGATCCTTTCGCTGCTGTACCACGCTTGGGTCGGCATGCGCGACATCTGGATGGACTACGTCAAGCCCGTAGGAGCGAAGCTCGCGCTGCAGGTGTTCACCATCGTCTGGTTGGTCGGTTGCGCCGGTTGGGCGATCCAGGTCCTGTGGAGGCTTTGAAAGAAATGCAAATCGGAACGTCTCTCCCCACCCGCAAGTTCGACGTCGTGATCGTCGGCGCCGGCGGTTCCGGCATGCGCGCCTCGCTGCAGCTGGCGCTGGCCGGGCTCAACGTCGCGGTGCTGTCCAAGGTCTTCCCGACCCGCTCGCACACGGTCGCCGCACAAGGCGGCATCGGCGCCTCGCTCGGCAACATGAGCGAGGACAACTGGCACTACCACTTCTTCGACACCGTCAAAGGTTCCGACTGGCTCGGCGACCAGGACGCCATCGAGTTCATGTGCCGTGAGGCGCCCAAGGTCGTCTACGAACTCGAGCACTTCGGCATGCCGTTCGACCGCAATCCCGACGGCACGATCTACCAGCGCCCCTTCGGTGGCCACACTGCGAACTATGGCGAAAAGCCGGTGCAGCGTGCTTGCGCCGCTGCCGACCGTACCGGCCACGCGTTGCTGCACACGCTGTACCAGCAGAACGTGCGCGCCCGCACGAACTTCTTCGTCGAATGGATGGCGCTCGACCTGATCCGCGATGCCGAGGGCGACGTGGTCGGCGTGACGGCGCTCGAGATGGAAACCGGCGAGGTCTACATCCTCGAGGCCAAGACGGTGCTGATGGCCACCGGTGGGGCCGGTCGCATTTTCGCGGCATCGACCAACGCATTCATCAACACCGGCGACGGCCTGGGCATGGCGGCACGTGCCGGCATCCCGCTCGAAGACATGGAGTTCTGGCAGTTCCACCCGACGGGCGTGGCCGGCGCGGGCGTGCTGCTCACCGAAGGCTGCCGCGGCGAGGGGGCGATCCTGCGCAACGCCAATGGCGAGCGTTTCATGGAGCGCTATGCGCCGACGCTGAAGGACCTGGCGCCGCGCGACTTTGTTTCGCGCTCGATGGACCAGGAGATCAAGGAAGGGCGCGGCTGCGGTCCGAACAAGGACTACGTGCTGCTCGACATGACCCACCTCGGCGCCGAGACCATCATGAAGCGGTTGCCGTCGGTCTATGAGATCGGCCACAACTTCGCGAACGTCGACATCACGAAGGAGCCGATCCCGGTCGTGCCGACCATCCACTACCAGATGGGCGGCATTCCGACCAACGTCTACGGCCAGGTGGTGGTACCGAACAACGGCGTGCCGAACCAGATCGTGAACGGCCTGTACGCAGTGGGCGAGTGCTCCTGCGTGAGCGTGCACGGTGCCAACCGCCTGGGCACCAACTCGCTGCTCGACCTGGTGGTGTTCGGCCGCGCGGCCGGCAATCACATCGTCGACTACAACCTGAAGAACAAGTCGCACAAGCCGCTGCCGAAGGGGGCCGCCGACCGCACGCTGGAGCGCCTGGCGCGTCTCGACTCGGCTTCGGGCGGCGAATACGCGCAGGACGTCGCCAACGACATCCGCAACACCATGCAGGCGCATGCCGGCGTGTTCCGCACCCAGGCCATGATGGATGAGGGCGTGACGAAGATCCTCGAGGTCGATCAGCGCGTGAAGAGCATTGGCCTGAAGGACAAGTCCAAGGTGTTCAACACCGCCCGAGTCGAGGCGCTGGAGGTCGAGAACCTGATCGAAGCCGCGAAGGCGACGATGACCTCGGCCGCCGCTCGCAAGGAAAGCCGCGGTGCCCACGCGCACAACGACTACCCGAGCCGCGACGACGCCAACTGGATCAAGCACTCGCTGTGGTACAGCGAAGGCAACCGGCTGGACTACAAGCCGGTCAACATGAAACCGCTGACGGTGGAATCCATTCCGCCCAAGGTCCGCACCTTCTGATGGCGTCACACCCGCAGGAACCCACGATGAGCCAGAAACGTACCTTCCAGATCTACCGCTACGACCCGGACAAGGACGCCAAGCCCTACATGCAGACCCTCGAGATCGAACTCGAGGGCAACGAGCGCATGCTGCTGGACGCGCTGGTCAAGCTCAAGGCGGTCGATCCGACCCTGTCGTTCCGTCGCTCCTGCCGTGAAGGCGTGTGCGGCTCGGACGCAATGAACATTAACGGCAAGAATGGCCTGGCGTGCCTGACCAACATGCGCACGCTGCCCGGCACCATCGTGCTGCGCCCACTGCCCGGCCTGCCGGTGATCCGCGACCTCATCGTGGACATGACGCAGTTCTTCAAGCAGTACCATTCCATCAAGCCCTACCTCGTCAACGACACCCCGCCGCCCGAGAAGGAGCGCCTGCAGACGCCCGAGGAGCGCGAAGAGCTCGACGGTCTGTACGAATGCATCCTGTGCGCGAGCTGCTCCACGAGCTGCCCCAGCTTCTGGTGGAACCCTGACAAGTTCGTCGGGCCCGCCGGCCTGTTGCAGGCCTACCGCTTCATCGCCGACAGCCGCGACGAAGCGACCGGCGAGCGCCTGGACAACCTGGAAGACCCGTACCGCCTGTTCCGTTGCCACACGATCATGAACTGCGTCGACGTCTGCCCGAAGGGGCTGAACCCGACAAAGGCGATCGGCAAGATCAAGGAACTGATGGTCAGGCGCGCGGTGTAAGCCGCTTCAGGCTGTTCAGCTGCAAGCAAGGCCTATCATGGACACTGCGCTTCTCGACGAACGGGCCCTGAGCAAGCTGCGCTGGCGTTGCCGCCGTGGCCTGCTCGAGAACGACCTGTTCGTCGAGCGGTTCTTCGCTCGCCACGAGAGCACCCTGACGGTGCGGCAGGCGCAAGGGCTGCAGGCCCTGATGGACTTGTCCGACAACGATCTGCTGGATCTGCTGCTGGCCCGCAAGGAACCGGACGGCGAACTAGATCGGCCCGAGGTCCGCGAGGTCCTCCGGTCGATGCGCCAACCGGCCTAACGACTCTCGAAAACCCCCAAGGAAATGCCATGACACCGTCAGACGTGAAAGCCACCCTTTCGTTCTCCGATGGCAGCCCCAACATGGAGCTGCCCATCTACAAGGGCACCATCGGCCCGGATGTGATCGACATCCGCAAGCTGTATGCGCAGACCGGCAAGTTCACGTACGACCCGGGCTTCCTGTCGACCGCGTCGTGCAATTCGAGCATCACGTATATCGACGGCGACAAGGGCGAGCTGCTGTATCGCGGCTACCCGATCGAGCAGCTGGCGGTGAACTGCGATTTCCTCGAGACCTGCTACCTGCTGCTGTACGGAGACCTGCCGAACGAAGCCCAGAAGAAGGATTTCGTCTCCCGGGTGACCAACCACACGATGGTCAACGAGCAGATGCAGTTCTTCCTGCGCGGCTTCCGCCGCGATGCACATCCGATGGCCGTGCTGACCGGCCTGGTGGGCGGACTGTCGGCCTTCTATCACGACAGCACCGACATCAACAACCCGGAACACCGTGAGATCTCGGCGATTCGCCTGATCGCGAAGCTGCCGACGCTGGTGGCGATGGCCTACAAGTACTCGATCGGCCAGCCGTACATCTATCCGAAGAACTCGTTGAACTACGCCGCGAACTTCACCCGCATGATGTTCGCGACACCGTGCGAGGAGTACGAGCCGAACGACGTGGTGGTGCGCGCGCTCGACCGCATCTTCATCCTGCATGCCGACCACGAGCAGAACGCCTCGACCTCGACGGTGCGCCTGTGCGGCTCGTCCGGCACCAACCCGTTCGCGGCCATTGCCGCGGGCGTGGCCTGCCTGTGGGGCCCGGCGCACGGTGGTGCCAACGAGGCCTGCCTGAACATGCTGGAAGACATCCAGAAGATGGGCGGCGTGGCCAAGATCGGTGAGTTCATCGGCAAGGTCAAGGACAAGAACTCCGGCGTGCGCCTGATGGGATTCGGCCATCGGGTCTACAAGAACTACGACCCGCGTGCCAAGCTGATGCGTGAAACCTGTCACGAAGTGCTGACCGAGCTGGGCCTGGGCGGCGACCCGCTGTTCAAGCTGGCGATGGAACTCGAGAAGATCGCACTGGAAGACGAATACTTCGTCTCGCGCAAGCTCTACCCGAACGTCGACTTCTACTCCGGCATCGTCCAGCGTGCGATCGGGATCCCGGTATCGCTGTTCACCGCGATCTTCGCGTTGGCACGGACTGTCGGCTGGATTGCCCAGCTCAACGAGATGATCGGCGACCCCGAGTACAAGATCGGCCGTCCGCGCCAGCTCTATGTCGGCTCCGGCAAGCGCGACGTGAAACCGATCGGCCAACGAGGCTGAGGAGTCCTGGCCGGTCTCCTCGACCTGTCGCCACAGCAAACCCCGGCCCTGGAGCCGGGGTTTTTGCTGCTGTGCAACTAAAATCGACGGTTCGCGCTCCGCGCAACTCCACGCAACTGCCACTCGCGAGTCACCCATGGGCCGCACGCTGTACGACAAGATCTGGGACGAGCACGTCGTCCACACCGAGGAAGACGGCACCGCCGTCCTCTACATCGACCGCCATCTCGTCCACGAGGTGACCAGCCCGCAGGCCTTCGAGGGCCTCGACATCGCGGGCCGCAAGGTGTGGCGCCTGTCGGCCAACCTCGCAGTGAGCGATCACAACGTGCCGACGACCGACCGCAGGCAGGGCATCGCTGACCCGATCTCGCGCCTGCAGGTCGATACGCTCGACAAGAACTGCGACCGCTTCGGCATCACCCAGTTCAAGATGAGCGACAAGCGCCAGGGCATCGTGCACGTGATTGGCCCGGAGCAGGGCGCCACGCTGCCCGGCATGACCGTGGTCTGCGGTGACTCGCACACCTCCACGCACGGCGCCTTCGGGGCGCTCGCGCACGGCATCGGCACCAGCGAGGTCGAGCACGTGCTGGCCACGCAGACGTTGCTGGCCCGGAAGGCCAGGAACATGCTGATCAAGGTCGAGGGGCAAGTGCCGCGCGGCTGCGGCGCCAAGGACATCGTCCTGGCGATCATCGGCCGCATCGGCACGGCGGGCGGCACCGGCTACACGATCGAGTTTGCCGGCAGCGCGATCCGGTCGCTCAGCATGGAAGGGCGCATGACGGTGTGCAACATGGCGATCGAGGCAGGTGCCCGCGCTGGGTTGGTGGCCGTCGACGACACCACCATTCAATACGTCAAGGGCCGGCCGTACTCGCCGGCCGGCGTCGAGTGGGACCAGGCCGTGGCCTACTGGCGCACACTGCATTCCGACGCCGATGCCGAATGGGATGCTGTCATTGAACTCGACGCGGCGCAGATCAAGCCGCAGGTGACCTGGGGTACGTCGCCGGAGATGGTGCTCGCTGTCGACGACCGAGTACCCGACCCCGAGAAGGAGAAGGACGCTGTCAAGCGTGCCGCGATCGAGCGCGCGCTGCAATACATGGCGCTGGAACCGAACAGGGCGATGAGCGACATCCGCATCGACAAGGTATTCATCGGTTCGTGCACCAACTCCCGCATCGAGGACCTGCGCGAGGCGGCGGCCGTGGTGCGGCGTGTCGGCGGCCGCGTCGCTTCCAACGTGAAGCTTGCGATGGTCGTGCCGGGTTCGGGTCTCGTGAAGGAACAGGCCGAGCGCGAAGGGCTGGACCAGGTGTTCAAGGCGGCCGGTTTCGAGTGGCGCGAACCGGGCTGCTCGATGTGCCTGGCGATGAACGCCGATCGGCTGGAGCCGGGCGAGCGCTGCGCCTCCACCTCGAACCGCAACTTCGAGGGCCGCCAGGGCGCCGGTGGTCGCACTCACCTCGTCAGCCCTGCGATGGCGGCAGCCGCTGCGATGGAAGGGCATTTCGTGGACGTGCGGCGCATTGCCGGAGGGACGTGAGGAGAGAGGCGCATGAAACAACGCATTGCACTGCTGATCGCCGCCCTTGCCATGCTGGCCGGCTGCAATACCTTCCAGGGCTTCGGCAAGGACGTCCAGAAGGCCGGCGAGAAGATCGAGGACGCCGCCGCCCGCCGCAAATAGCCGAGTGGGCCCCGGCCGGAAGACCGGCCCTCACGACAAGAGACACACCATGCAAGCATTTCGAGTGCACAAGGGGCTGGTGGCCCCGATGGACCGCGAGAATGTCGACACCGACGCCATCATTCCGAAGCAGTTCCTGAAGTCCATCCAGCGCACCGGGTTTGGGCCGAATCTGTTCGACGAATGGCGCTACCTGGATGCCGGCCAGCCGGGCCAGGACCCGGCTGCGCGCAAGCCGAACCCGGATTTCGTGCTCAACCAGCCGCGCTACCGGGGTGCGTCCGTCCTGCTCGCGCGCAAGAACTTCGGCTGCGGCTCCAGCCGCGAGCATGCGCCGTGGGCCATTGAACAGTACGGCTTTCGCGCCTTGATCGCGCCGAGCTTCGCTGACATCTTCTTCAACAATTGCTTCAAGAACGGGTTGCTGCCCATCGTGCTGGCCGAGCACGAGGTCGCCAGGCTGTTCGACGAGGTGCACGCCTTCGTGGGCTACGAATTGACGGTGGATCTGGAGCGTCAGGTCCTGGTGAAGCCGGACGGCACCGAGTTGGCGTTCGATGTGCAGCCCTTTCGTAAGTACTGCCTGCTCAACGGCTTCGACGACATCGGTCTGACGCTGCGTCACGCCGAGAAGATCAAGGCCTTCGAGGCAGAACGGCTCGCGACGAAGCCATGGCTGAACCACAGGATCGTCTGACCCCCCTTACAGCCTTCGACCGCCCCTCAAGGGGCGCCACTGGCGGACCGCGGAGCCGGATCCGGATCCACGGCGGCCGCTGGCTCACGTGATGCCTGGCCCGCCGGGCCTGCGAGGAAAGAAATGATGAAGATTGCAGTGTTGCCGGGTGACGGCATCGGGACCGAGATCGTGGCCGAGGCCGTGAAGGTGCTGCGTGCACTGGACCTGCCGTTCGAAACGGAAGAAGCGTTGGTCGGCGGTGCCGCCTATGAAGCGCACGGCCATCCGCTGCCGGATGCGACGCTCAAGCTCGCCCAGGAGGCGGATGCGGTGCTGTTCGGTGCCGTCGGCGACTGGAAGTACGACAAGCTCGAGCGTGCGCTGCGGCCTGAGCAAGCCATCCTGGGCCTGCGCAAGCACTTGGAGCTGTTTGCCAACTTTCGCCCGGCGATCTGCTACGAAGAGCTCACGCATGCGTCGAGCCTGAAGCCTGAGCTGGTCGCCGGGCTCGACATCCTGATCATCCGCGAGCTGACCGGCGACATCTACTTCGGCCAGCCACGCGGGCGCCGCACATCGCCGGATGGTCCTTTTGCCGGTCAGCCGGAAGCCTTCGACACCATGCGCTACAGCCGCCCGGAAATCGAACGTATCGCACACGTCGCCTTCCAGGCCGCTCGCAAGCGAGGCAAGAAGGTCACCAGCGTGGACAAGGCCAACGTGCTGGAGACCTTTCAGTTCTGGAAGGACGTGGTGACCGAGGTGCATGCGCAGTACCCCGACGTGGAGCTGGAACACATGTACGTCGACAACGCGGCGATGCAGTTGGTGAAGGCGCCGAAGAAATTCGACGTGCTGTTCACCGGCAACATGTTCGGCGACATCCTCAGTGACGAGGCCGCCATGCTGACCGGCTCGATCGGCATGCTGCCGTCGGCGTCGTTGAACGCGCGCGGGCAAGGTTTGTACGAGCCCAGCCACGGCTCCGCGCCCGACATCGCCGGCAAGGGCGTTGCCAACCCGTTGGCGACCATCCTCAGTGCGGCGATGATGCTGCGCTTCAGCCTGAACCAGGAAGCCGCGGCGGCGCGCATCGAGGCGGCAGTGAAAAGCGTACTGGCGCAAAACCTGCGCACCGCCGATATTTACAGCGAAGGCACGACGAAGGTCGGCACGAAGGAGATGGGCGACGCGGTTGTCGCCCGCCTGAAAGCGCAGGGCTGACACCGGCGAGCATGGGCCGACGGCCCTCGACTTCAGGCCGGCCCGGTGCCGCCGCGACGGCACCGGGCCGGCTCCAAGAGCAAGACTGAACAGGATCAAGAGAAATGGCGACGACTTTGGTAGGACTGGTGGGCTGGCGCGGTATGGTCGGCTCGGTGCTGATGGACCGCATGCAGCAGGAGAACGACTTCGCGCTGATCGAGCCGGTGTTCTTCAGCACCAGCAATGCGGGCGGCGCAGCCCCGTCGATGGCGAAGAACGAAACCACGCTGAAGGACGCCTTTGACCTCGAGGCGCTGAAGCGCTGCGACGTCGTCATCACGGCGCAAGGCGGCGACTACACCACCGAGGTCTTCCCGAAGCTGCGCGCGGCGGGCTGGAGGGGGCACTGGATCGACGCAGCCTCGACGCTGCGCATGAAGGACGACGCCGTCATCGTCCTTGACCCGGTCAACCTGCCCGTCATCAAGAATGCGCTCGTGCAGGGCGGCCGCAACTGGATCGGCGGCAATTGCACCGTCAGCTGCATGCTGATGGGCGTCGGTGCGCTCTACAAGGCGGGACTGGTCGAGTGGATGAGCACGATGACCTACCAGGCGGCGTCGGGCGGCGGCGCGCAGCACATGCGCGAGCTGCTGACGCAGTTCGGCACGCTGAACGCCGAGGTCAGGGCACTGCTTGGCGACCCGAAGAGCGCGATTCTCGAGATCGACCGCAAGATCATCTCGAAGCAGCGCGCGCTGTCGACCGATGAGACCGCGAACTTCGGCGTGCCGCTGGGCGGCTCGCTGATCCCGTGGATCGACAAGGATCTCGGCGACGGCGTCAGCCGCGAAGAGTGGAAGGGCGGCGCCGAGACCAACAAGATCCTCGGCATCGGCCCCGGCTTCGCGGCACCCGCCATTCCTGTCGATGGCTTCTGCGTGCGTGTCGGCGCGATGCGGTGCCACAGCCAGGCGTTGACTTTCAAGCTGAAGAAGGATGTGCCGCTGGCCGACATCGAAGCGATGATCGCCAACGACAATGCCTGGGTGAAGGTGGTGCCGAACACGCGCGAGGCGACGGTGCGTGACCTGACGCCGGTGGCCGTCACGGGCACTCTGACCATTCCCGTGGGGCGCCTGCGCAAGATGGCGATGGGGCCGGAGTACCTGGGTGCGTTCACCATCGGCGACCAGCTCCTGTGGGGGGCGGCCGAGCCGTTGCGACGCATGTTGCGCATTCTGCTGGACGCCTGAAAAAGCGTGCCCCGGGCACAGGGGCGTTGTGGACAGGCGACAGTAAACGCCCCGTTACAACGCCCCCATTCGCTAAAGAATGTCAGTAATTGCATGAGCTTGTCAGCGTATCTGCTTGATGTTATTGTGATTTCTGCAATTCCCTGCGGGGTTTTAGTGAACTATGCTCCTCAGAATGAAGGCCGTGCTGGGTCGGCCGCTTGATCCATTGGGAGACGCCTTGAAACGAAACAAACGATCCGTAGGGCGTTTCGCTCTGTCGGGAGTCGCTGCCGCGGCCATGTTCCTGGCTGCCGGCAATGCGGCTGCGCTCGGCCTCGGGCGACTGACAGTGCAATCCGCGCTGGGTGAGAACCTGCGCGCCGAGATCGACGTCACCAGCCTGACGCCGGAGGAGGAAGCGAACTTCCGCGCCCGCATCGCCGCACCGGACGCCTACCGGGCCGCCGGCGTCGAGTACAACCAGGCTTTGCCGGGCGCACAGATCACGCTGGAGCGGCGCACCGATGGCCGCCCTTACCTGCGCATACGCAGCGACCGCGTCGTGCAGGAGCCTTTCGTTGACGTGATCCTTGAGCTGTCCTGGGCCTCGGGCCGGCTGGTGCGCGAGTACACGCTGTTGCTCGACCCGCCGACGACACGCCAGGCTGCTGCTCCGGCGGCGCCTCCCGCCATGTCTTCACAGGCACCCGCGCCGCGTGCCGCGGCGCCGGCACAGGCTCCGGCCGCTGCACCCGCAGCCCGCGCTCCGGCGCCCGCCCCCGCCGCAGCCGCTGCTCCCGCTCCTGCCGAGCGCCGCCAGACGGCTCGCTCGGAAGCATCGCCGTCGGGCGCCGACGAGATCGACGAGTACACCGTGCGCCGCGGCGATACGCTTTACGGCATCGCGTCGCGCGTGCAGCGCTCGGGCGTATCGCTCGACCAGATGCTGGTCTCGCTGTACCGGGCCAACCCCCAGGCGTTCATTGGCGACAACATGAACCGCCTGAAGAGCGGGACCGTGTTGAACGTACCGGGGGCTGAACAGGCCCAGTCGGTCTCGCAGGCGGAAGCCCGCCAGGTGATCCAGGCCCAAAGCGCTGATTTCGCGGCCTACCGCCAGCGTCTGGCGGGTGCGGTTCCCGACGCCGGCACCAGTGAACCGAGCCGTGAGGCCTCCGGCAAGGTCGAGGCCGCCATCGAAGACCGCAAGGCGGCCGCTGCGCCGTCACCCGACCGTCTGACCCTCAGCAAGGGCGGTGTTGCCGCTGCTGCCAAGGGGCCGACGCCGGAGGAGCGTATCGCGAAGGAGCGTGAGCGCCGCGAAGCCGAGACCCGCGTTGCCGAGCTGTCGCGCAACCTCGACGATCTGAAGAAGATGGCCCCGGCCGCCAGTGCACCGGCCGCGGCTCCCGCCCCGGCGCCGGCTGCGCCTGCCGCGCCCAGCGTGCAGGTTCCGGTTGCAGCACCTGTGGTGCCGGCGCCCGCTTCTGCGCCTTCGACCACGGTGGCCGAGGCGCCGGCTTCCGCTCCTGCGATGGAGGCGCCGGCCGCCAGCGTTGCCGAGGCCTCTGCGCCCGAAATCGCCGACGCTGCCAGTGTGCCCGCCTCGGCGCCCGCCGCGGTCGAGCCGCAGCCGCGGCCCCCAGTCGCCGCCCGCGAAGAACCTGGCATGCTTGACGAATTGCTCGAGAACCCGCTGGTGCTGCCGGCGGCGGGCGGCCTGGTCGCGCTGCTGCTCGGCTTCGGCTTCTACCGCCTGCGCGCGAAGTCCAAGAAGGACAGCGGCGAAACGTCGTTCCTCGAAAGCCGTCTCCAGCCCGACTCGTTCTTCGGCGCGAGCGGCGGTCAGCGCATCGACACGAAGGACGCGTCCGGAGCGCCTTCGTCGCTGAGCTACTCGTTGAGCCAGCTCGATGCCATCGGCGACGTCGATCCGGTCGCCGAGGCCGACGTCTATCTGGCCTATGGTCGGGACCTGCAGGCCGAGGAGATTCTGAAAGAGGCCATGCGCGCCAACCCGGACCGCCTGGCCATTCGCACCAAGCTGCTGGAGGTCTACGCCAAACGCCGCGACACCAAGGGTTTCGAACTGCTGGCAACGCAGCTTTACGGGCTGACGGGTGGCGAGGGCGAAGACTGGGCCCGGGCGCAGGAACTGGGTCAGCAGATCGACCCCGAGAACACGCTGTACAAGCCCGGCGGGGCACCGGCCGAGGCGAAGTTCGCCGAAGGTCGCGCCGAACCGCTGGGGGCCAGTACGATGCCGCAGTCCATCATGCCGACGCCCTCGAAGTTCGAGGACCCGGCAGACGCTGGGATCGATCTGGACCTCGACCTGCCGCTGGGCAATACGCCGGCTGCGCCGCCGATGGACCCGGACGTCACCAAGCCGTTCAATGCCCCGCCGGCGGCCGAGCTGCCGGCACTCGACGCGCTCGATTTTTCGACGCCCGCACCGGCTCCGGCGTCTGCGGGTGTTCAAGACCTTGACATGGCTTTCGACCTGCCAGACGTGGCAGCGCCTGCGCCCGCCCCGGCTGCGGGGCCGTCGTCGAAGGCGATGGAATTCGATCTCGGCGGCATTTCGCTGGACCTCGATGGCGTCAAGGAAGCTGCACTCAACTTCGGTTCGCCGCGCAGCCAGCCAGGTGGCCTCGACGAACTCGCTGACCTGGATCTGGGTGGCGGCGAGGCGGGCGATCCGCTGGCCCGCAAGCTCGAGCTGGCAGAAGAATTTCGTCAGATTGGCGACCGCGAAGGTGCACGCGAACTGCTGCAGGAAGTGGTGACGAAGTCGAGTGGCGCATTGAAGGCCAAGGCCGAGACCATGCTCGCCGAGTTGGTCTGACCGTAGTGCAGCAGCCGGGAGCCGCACCGCATTGAGGATCGCGCTCGGCGTCACCTATCGCGGAACCGCCTACAACGGCTGGCAGAGCCAGCCGGGCGGTGTCACCGTCCAGGATCGTCTCGAAAACGCCCTGAGCCGTTTTGCCGGCCAGGGCGTTCGTACGATCTGCGCCGGTCGCACCGATGCCGGGGTGCACGGGATGAACCAGGTGGTTCACTTCGACACGGCACTGGAGCGCGAACCCTTTTCCTGGGTGCGCGGTCCGAACACCTACCTCCCTGCCGATGTCGCCGTGCAGTGGTGCCACCGGGTGTCCGATGGCTTTCACGCCCGCAACAGCGCGCTCGGGCGCCGCTATGCCTACATCCTGCGTGAGTCGGCGGTGCGGCCGGCTCTGGAAACCGGCCTGGCGGGTTGGGTGTTTCGGCCGCTGGATGGCGCGGCGATGCGCGCGGCCGCGTCGTTGCTGATCGGCGAACATGACTTTTCGGCCTTCCGTTCTTCGGAATGCCAGGCGAAATCACCGGTCAAGACGCTGCGCGAGATCACGATCGAACGGCACGGGGCATACTGGCGGTTCGAGTTCGAGGCGAGCGCCTTCCTGCACCACATGGTGCGCAACCTGATGGGCTGCCTGGTTGCGGTGGGCGCTGGCAGCCAGCCGCCCCAGTGGGTGGGCGAGGTGCTCGCAGGACGCGACCGCCGCCGTGCGGCGCCGACGTTTTCGCCCGACGGGCTGTACTTCCTCGGGCCGCGTTACGACCCGGCCTACGGACTGCCGCAGAGCAATCTTGCGGCGGACTGGTTGCCATGACGAGCCTCTACGCATGCAGCACCCACAACGCACACGCATCAAGATCTGCGGTCTGACCCGCGAGGCCGATGTCGACGCTGCCGTCGAAGCCGGCGCCGATGCGGTCGGCTTCGTGTTCTATGCGGCCAGCCCGCGTGGCCTGACCCCGCAGCGCGCGGCGGTGCTGGCGCGTCAGCTGCCGCCCTTCGTGACACCGGTGGGGCTGTTCGTCAATGCCGAGCCTGCCGATGTTGCAGCGGCCTGCGAGCGGATACCGAACCTGCTGTTGCAGTTCCACGGCGACGAGGTGCCCGATGCCTGCGAGCGGTACGGCCGGCCCTACCTGCGCGCGGCCCGGATGTCACCCGGCTTCGATTTGCTACACTTTGCGGCTCGATACGCCACCGCGTCCGCGCTTTTGCTGGACGCCTTCGTCGAAGGCTATGGTGGCGGCGGAAAGGTCTTCGATTGGTCACTCATTCCACCAAGCGTTCCCCGTCCAGTCGTTTTGTCTGGTGGGTTAACGCCTGCAAACGTGACCGATGGGATTCTTCAGGTACGGCCCTGGGCCGTTGATGTGAGTTCCGGCGTCGAAAGCGCGAAGGGCATCAAGGATGCCGATGCGATCCGCCGGTTCTGTGTAGCCGTCCGCGAAGCCGATGCTCGCGTCGCGACGCCGAAGCTTGAACAGCGCCACTTCCTGACCTGAAGCCATGATTCAGTATCAACAACCCGACGCCCGGGGTCATTTCGGGCCGTACGGCGGCTCCTTCGTCGCCGAAACCCTCGTCCACGCGCTGGACGAACTGAATGCCGCCTACGAGAAGTACCGCACCGATCCGGCGTTCGTCGCCGAATTCCGCAACGAGCTGGCGCACTACGTCGGCCGGCCCAGTCCGGTCTACCACGCCGCGCGCACCAGCCGCGAGATGGGCGGCGCGCAGATCTTCCTGAAGCGCGAAGACTTGAACCACACTGGCGCGCACAAGATCAACAACACGATCGGCCAGGCCTTGCTGGCCAAGCGCATGGGCAAGCCACGCGTCATCGCCGAGACGGGTGCCGGCCAGCACGGCGTCGCGACGGCGACGATCTGCGCGCGCTACGGCCTTGAATGTGTCGTCTACATGGGCAGCGAGGACGTCAAGCGCCAGTCGCCGAACGTCTACCGCATGCATTTGCTCGGTGCCAAGGTGGTGCCGGTCGAAAGCGGCTCGAAGACCTTGAAGGACGCGCTCAACGAGGCGTTGCGCGACTGGGTCACCCACGTCGAGAACACCTTCTACATCATCGGCACCGTCGCCGGTCCGCACCCCTATCCGATGATGGTGCGCGACTTCCAGAGCGTGATCGGTGATGAATGCGTGAAGCAGATGCCTGAGATGACCGGCCGCCAGCCCGATGCGGTGGTGGCGTGCGTCGGCGGGGGCAGCAATGCCATGGGCATCTTCTATCCGTATATCCCTTATGAAGAAACGCGACTGATCGGCGTCGAGGCTGCAGGACAGGGGCTCGAGACCGGCAGGCATGCGGCCTCGTTGAGTGCCGGCTCGCCCGGGGTGTTGCACGGCAACCGGACCTATCTGCTGCAGGACGACAACGGCCAGATCATCGAGACGCATTCGGTCTCGGCCGGCCTCGACTATCCCGGGGTGGGCCCCGAGCATGCGCACTTGAAAGACATCGGCCGTGCCGAGTATGTCGGCATCACCGACGACGAGGCACTGCAGGCCTTCCACTACCTGTGCCGCACCGAAGGCATCATTCCGGCGTTGGAGTCCAGCCATGCCGTGGCTCATGCGATGAAGCTCGCCAAGACCATGCGCCCTGACCAGTCCATTCTCGTGTGCCTGTCCGGCCGCGGCGACAAGGACATCGGCACCGTCTCGACGCTGACAGGCACCAGCCTGCCGGACGTGCAACTGCCGGGAGCGACGCAATGAGCCGCATCCAGCAGACGTTCGCCCGCCTGCAGCAGGCGCGGCGCAAGGCGCTGATTCCCTATGTGACGGCAGGCGACCCCTACCCCGAGGCGACAGTCGAGTTGATGCTTGCGCTGGCGCGCAATGGCGCCGATGTGATCGAACTCGGCGTGCCGTTCTCCGACCCGATGGCTGACGGTCCGGTCATCCAGAAGGCGGCCGAGCGGGCCCTCGCGAAGGGTATCGGCATGGCGCAAGTGCTGGCCTACGTGCGGGAATTCCGTGCGAAGGACAACGTCACGCCCATCGTACTGATGGGCTACGCGAACCCCATCGAGCGCTATGACCAGCGTCACGGCGCCAGCGCTTTTGTCGCCGCTGCCCAGGCGGCCGGCGTGGACGGCGTGCTGGTGGTCGACTATCCGCCGGAAGAATGCGAGGACTTCGCCGCGACGCTGGCCTCGCACGGCATGGACCCGATCTTCCTGCTCGCACCCACCTCGACCGAGCAACGCATGAAAGACGTCGGCCGCGTCGCCAGCGGCTATGTCTATTACGTTTCGCTGAAGGGCGTCACCGGCGCGGGCCACCTCGATACCCGGGCGGTCGCCGAGATGGTGCCGCGCATCAAGTCTCACGTGAAGGTGCCGGTCGGCGTGGGTTTCGGCATCCGCGACGCCGCGACCGCCAAGGCAGTGGGCGCGGTGGCCGACGCCGTCGTGATCGGCTCCCGCCTGGTGCAATTGCTCGAAGAACAGCCGCGCGAACGCGTGGCAGACGCAGGAGGGCGCTTCATCGCGGAGATCCGCGCTGCCCTCGACACTCTCTCGGAAGGAGTTCACGCATGAGTTGGCTCGAAAAACTGCTGCCCAACAAGATCCAGCAGACCGACCCGGCCGAGCGCCGCTCGGTGCCGGAAGGCCTGTGGATCAAGTGCCCGTCGTGCGAATCGGTGCTTTACAAGACCGACCTCGAGCAGAACGTCTACGTCTGCCCCAAGTGCTCGCACCACCACCGCATCAGCGCGCGTGCACGGCTCGATAAGTTCCTCGACGCCGAGGGGCGCTACGAGATCGGCCAGGAGGTCGTTCCGGTCGACCCGCTGAAGTTCAAGGACAGCAAGAAGTACCCCGATCGCCTGAAGGACGCGATGGAGACCACCGGCGAGACCGATGCGCTCGTCGTGATGGGCGGCGCCGTGCACAGCATCCCGGTCGTGGCGGCGTGCTTCGAGTTCGACTTCATGGGCGGCTCGATGGGCTCGGTGGTCGGCGAGCGCTTCGTGCGGGGCGTCGAGACCGCGGTGGAGCAGAAGACACCCTTCATCTGCTTCACGGCCACCGGCGGCGCCCGCATGCAGGAAGGCCTGCTGAGCCTGATGCAGATGGCCAAGACGAACGCCGCACTGACCCAACTGGCGAAGGCGAAGTTGCCTTACATCAGCGTGTTGACCGACCCGACCATGGGCGGGGTGTCGGCGAGCTTCGCCTTCATGGGCGATGTCGTGATGGCCGAGCCGAAGGCGCTGATCGGTTTTGCCGGGCCGCGAGTGATCGAGAACACCGTGCGCGAGAAGCTGCCGGAAGGCTTCCAGCGGTCGGAGTTCCTGCTGCACAAGGGGGCGCTGGACATGATCATCGACCGTCGCGAGTTGCGGCAAACGGTGGCGCGCGCGCTGGCGATGTTGCAACGGCAGCCGGCCGACGCGGTGGCTTGACGACGCTTCGCGGCCTCTGTGCCGTTTGATTTGGCAATATGAAAACCGGCAGGCGAGCCTGCCGGTCGGAATGAGGAGGCCGGACAGGATGAGGAAATCCTGTCCGGCAGGGGCTTGAGCTGGAGGACCAGCTCAAATCCCTGCAAGAGCCCCCAAGCCCACCAGCAGCATGCTGAGCACCAGACCTGCGGCACCCACACCCCGAAGGATGTTGCGTGCCTTCTGGCGGTGCTTGCCGAAGCATGCACCCACCTCACCAGCGCTGGCTTTTGCCACTCCACCCAGGAGGGCGAAGTAGGCGCCAGCCTTCACCAGGAGGTGAGAGGCACTGTCCACATGGTCGACGATGGCGAAGGCCAGGCAGATCATGAGGACAGGGAGCAGGACTGCGGAAAGGAATGAGATGAGGATGTGCTTCAGGCTTCCCAGCCCTGAGTAGGAGTGGCGAGTGGTGCCAGTCTTGCCAGAGTGGGTGGGACGAGAAGACGCGCTCATGGCGACGTTTCCTTCCGGGAGGACAACAGGGGACCTTGCAGAGATGTGACTGGGGCGTTCCCGACAGGGAGACCCGAGCACGAGCAGGGTGTAGGGCGCCCCGGCTTCGGTACAAGGGGGGCTGGACATGTAGTTACCATCGCTGGGCCGGCGCTCGACCGTCGCTACCCGGCCCTGTCGTCTTCAGCCCTGTTTCAGCGGCCGCTTGCACTCCATTTCTTTGCAATGCCTACCTCCGTGCCAACTTCTCTGTCCGAATGGCTCGCTCACTGCGAGCGGTTGCACCCTGCCACCATCGACCTCACCCTCGCCAGGGTGCAGGCGGTCGCTGAGCGGCTCGGGCTGCGCTTCGAATGCCCCGTCTTCACCGTGGCCGGCACCAACGGCAAGGGCTCGACCTGCGCGATGCTCGAGGCCATCCTGCTGCAAGCTGGCTATCGCGTGGGCGTCTACACGTCGCCGCACCTGGTGCATTTCGAGGAGCGCTGCCGCGTCAACGGCGAGGTGGTGCAGGCCGACGCGCTGCTGCCGCACTTCGAAGCGGTCGAGCAGGCGCGCGGCGGCGAGTCGCTGACCTATTTCGAGTTCACGACGCTGGCCATCCTTCGGCTGCTTTCCGTGAGCGAGCTTGATGCCGCGGTGCTGGAAGTGGGCCTGGGCGGCCGGCTCGATGCGGTGAACGTCATCGATGCCGATTGCGCGGTGATCACCAGCATCGACCTCGATCACATGGATTTTCTCGGGCCCGACCGCGTATCGATCGGCCGCGAGAAGGCGGGCATCATGCGGCCGGGCAGGCCAGCGGTGGTCAGCGACCCGATGCCGCCGGCCAGCGTGATCGAGCATGCACAAGCCATCGGCGCCGATCTTCGGCGATTCGGGCACGATTTCAACTACGCCGGGCAGCAAGGCGGCACCGGCGGTTGGCAGCAGTGGTCGTGGGCCGGGCGCAGCAAGCGCTACAACGGGCTGGCGTACCCGGCACTGCGCGGCGCGAACCAGTTGCTGAACGCCTCCGGCGTGCTTGCTGCGCTGGAGACGCTGCACCAGCGGCTGCCGGTCACCGCGCAGGCGGTGCGCAACGGGCTCGCACTGGTGGAGTTGCCGGGACGGTTCCAGATCGTGCCGGGGCAGCCGACGCTGGTGCTCGACGTCGCCCACAACCCGCACGCGGTGGCCACGCTGGCGCAGAACCTCGACCAGATGGGCTTCTACCCGCGCACCCATGCGGTGTTCGGCGCGATGGCAGACAAGGACGCTGCGGCCATCCTGAGGCGCATGGCGCCGCTGGTGAACGCCTGGTACTTCACCGACCTGCCGACGTCCCGCGCATCCAGTGCGTCGGCGCTGGCCGGCCTGTGGAGAGAGAGCGCCGGGACGCTGGGTGTCTCCGCCGGCCAGACCACCGCAACATGTCACGCGAGCCCGATGCAGGCCTTGCATGCGGCCCTCGAAGCTGCAGACCCCACTGATAGAATCCTCGTCTTCGGTTCGTTCTACACGGTGGGGGGCGTGCTGGAGCAGGGAGTGCCCCGGCTCACGGCAAAACACGTCGGCTGACTGCTCCCTTCCGGGCCGCCGGGCCTCCTTGTCTGTCCACCGCCGCGGTTCAACTTCTTCGACGCATGGGTTTGCTCTCCTTCTTCAAGCGTTCTGCGGCAAACCCGCCCGCACCCGCTGCGGCGCCCGAATCGGTCGAGCAGGCGCGCGCGCGCGCGCGCCACCGTCTGATCGGCGCTGCCGTGCTGGTCCTGATCGGCGTGATCGGGTTCCCGCTGCTGTTCGAGACCCAGCCCCGTCCCATCCCCGTCGACCTGCCGATCGAGATCCCGCAGCGCGACGGTGCGCCGCCCCTCGCGGTCCCGGCGCCGAAGCCCGCACCCGAGCCGACACAAGCGCCAGCACCTGCCGAACGCAGCGGTGACGTGATCGATGAATCGGCGGCCGAGGCCGGGCGGGAGGTCGCCGCCGATCCCACGGCTCCGATGCCGGCGCCTCGGCAGGAAACGGCCCGCGCCGAGCCCAAACCTGCCGCAGCCACGCCGCCCAAGCCCGAACCGTCCCGTCCGGAACCGCCCAAGCCGAGCGCCACCGATGCTGCGCGTGCACGGGCCCTGCTCGAAGGGCGCGATACGGCCAAGCCTGCTGCGGCCGCTTCCGACAGCCGCTTTATCGTCCAGGTGGGCGCCTACAGCGAAACCGGCAGTGCGCGCGACATGCGGCTGAAGGTCGAAAAGCTCGGCCTGAAGACCTACACGCAGGTGATCGACACCGGATCGGGCAAACGCGTGCGCGTGCGTGTCGGTCCCTTCGCGAGCCGCGAAGAGGCCGATCGTGCTGCTGCGAAGCTGAAGGCCGCGGGCCTGCCGTCGGCCGTGCTGACGCTTTGAACGATGGCGTTCGCCTGGGTCGACATCGCGCTGCTGGCGCTGCTGCTGATCTCGATGATCGTCGGCCTGGTGCGCGGCCTGGTGTTCGAGGTGCTGTCGGTGGCCGGCTGGGTGGTGGCCTACGTGGCCGCACAGTGGATGACGCCGCACATCGCGCACCAGATCCCGATCGGCACGAGCGGCTCGATGATCAACCACGTCGCCACCTTCGCGATTGTCTTCATCGGCGCGTTGTTCATCTGGGGGCTGGGCGCCTGGCTCGTCAAGAAGCTGGTGCGGGCGAGCGTGCTGAGTGCCGCTGACCGGGTGTTCGGCGCGGGTTTCGGGTTGGTGCGGGGCTTGTTGATTGCACTGGTCGTCGCCACCTTGGTGACCTGGACACCGCTGGCGCGCAGCGCCGCCTGGCAGGAATCGCGTGGCGCAGCCATGCTGCAGGACGTGCTCTCGGGCTTGAAACCCCTCATGCCGGCAGAGCTGGCGCAGCGGCTACCCTAGCGGATAGCGCAAGACGGAAGGTGAAGTTATGTGCGGCATCGTAGGCGTCATCTCGAAGGCGCCGGTCAATCAGCTGATTTATGACGCGCTGCTGCTGCTGCAGCACCGCGGACAGGATGCGGCCGGCATCGTCACGGCCACGGGCAGGAAGTTCTTCATGCACAAGGCGCGCGGCATGGTGCGCGACGTCTTCCGCACCCGCAACATGCGCGCGCTGCCGGGGACCATGGGCTTGGGCCAGGTGCGCTACCCGACGGCGGGCAACGCCTACAACGAGGAAGAGGCGCAGCCCTTCTACGTCAACGCGCCGTTCGGCCTGGTGCTGGTGCACAACGGCAACCTGACCAACGCCCATGCGTTGCGCCAGGAACTGTTCGCGATCGACCGTCGGCACCTGAACACCGATAGCGACTCCGAAGTGCTGCTCAATGTCGTGGCGCACGAACTGGAGCTTGCCGCTCGCGATCTGCCGCTGACGCCGGAAGAAGTCTTCAAGGCGGTGCGTGCGGTGCATCGCCGCATCAAGGGCTCGTATGCGGTGGTCTGCCTGATAGCAGGCCATGGCCTGCTGGTGTTTCGCGACCCCTACGGTATCCGCCCGCTGTGCTATGGCGAGGCCGAGACGCCGGACGGCAAACAAGTCCTGGTGGCCAGCGAATCGGTCGCTCTGGAAGGCACCGGCCACCGGGTGGTGCGGGACGTGGCGCCGGGCGAGGCGCTGTTCATCGACCTCGACGGCAATGTGCACGCCCAGCAATGCGCCGAGCAGCCGTCGCTGCACCCGTGCGTGTTCGAGTTTGTCTATCTCGCACGGCCGGATTCGGTGATCGACGGCATGTCGGTCTACCAGGCTCGCCTCAACATGGGCGAGACGCTGGCGCAGCGCGTGATCTCGACGATGCCGCCGAGCGAGATCGACGTCGTGATTCCCATTCCGGAATCGAGCCGCCCGTCGGCGATGCAGCTGGCACAGAAGATCGGCAAGCCGTACCGCGAAGGCTTCGTGAAGAACCGCTATGTCGGCCGCACCTTCATCATGCCGGGGCAGTCGGTGCGCAAGAAGTCGGTGCGGCAGAAGCTGAATGCCATCGCGCAGGAGTTCAAGGGTCGCAATGTGCTGCTGGTCGACGATTCCATCGTGCGCGGCACCACGTCGAAAGAGATCGTGCAGATGGCACGCGAAGCCGGGGCCCGCAAGGTCTACATGGCCTCGGCCGCGCCGCCGGTGCGCTTTCCGAATGTCTACGGCATCGACATGCCGACCAAGAGCGAGCTGATCGCGCACGACCGCAGCATCGAGGAGATCCGGCAGTTCATCGGCGCCGATGCCTTGATCTATCAGGACGTCGCCGCGATGAAGCGGGCGGTCGGAATGCTGAACCCCAGGATCGAGGGCTTCGAAGCGTCGTGCTTCGACGGTTGCTACATCACCGGAGACGTGTCGGCCGAGGACTTTGCTGCGATGGCAACGCAACGCGCGTCGCAGGGCGACGAGGAAGACGCGCAGCGTTCGCGCCTGTCGCTGCAAAGCGCCGGCGAACATTGACGGAACTGCCCCATGAACGACAAGAAAATTCCGCGCGTCGACCTGCCGCCCGATGTGCGGCTCGACACGCTGGCCGTGCGTGAAGGCCTGCCGAATTCGCCCTGGGGCGAGAACTCCGAGGCGCTGTTCCTGACGAGCAGTTTCGTTCACCCCGATGCCGCAACAGCGGCGGCGCGTTTCGCCAACGAGGAAGAGGCCTTCGTCTACACCCGCTTCACCAATCCGACGGTGATGATGATGGAGCGCCGCCTCGCCGCGATGGAGGGCACCGAGGCCTGCATTGCAACCTCCAGCGGCATGGCGGCGATCCTGCTGCTCGTGATGGGCCTGCTCAAGGCCGGTGACCATGTCGTCTGCTCGCAAAGCGTGTTCGGCTCGACGATCAAGCTGCTGGCCGGCGAGTTCGGCAAGTTCGGCGTCGAGACCAGCTTCGTGTCGCAGACCGACGTCAGTGAATGGCGCAAGGCCATGAAGCCCAACACCAAGCTGCTGTTCGCCGAGACGCCCAGCAACCCGTTGACCGAGATCTGCGACATCCGGGCTCTGGCCGACATCGCCCACAACGCGAGTGCACTGCTGGCGGTGGACAACTGTTTCTGTTCGCCGGCGCTGCAACAGCCGGCCAAGCTGGGCGCCGACCTGATCATCCATTCGGGCACCAAGTACCTCGACGGCCAGGGTCGCGTGATCGCCGGCGCGTTGTGCGCGAGCGAAGCGCTGGTGAACGACAAGTTCGTGCCCGTGATGCGCAGTGCGGGCATGTCGCTGTCGCCGTTCAACGCGTGGGTGGTGCTGAAGGGGCTGGAGACGCTGTCGATCCGCATGCAGGCGCAAAGTGCCCGCGCGCTGCAATTGGCGCAATGGCTCGAAGCGCATCCGGCGGTCGAGCGTGTCTACCATCCCTGGCTCGCCTCGCATCCGCAGCATGAACTGGCGCTGCGCCAGCAGAGCGCAGGTGGTGCGGTCGTGTCCTTCGTCGTGCGTAGCCAGCAAGCCGCTGGCGCTGCGCTTGCGCGCAGGAATGCCTTTGCGGTGGTGGACGCCACGCGCATCTGCTCGATCACGGCCAATCTCGGCGACACGAAGACCACCATCACCCATCCGGCCAGCACCTCGCACGGCCGCCTGACCGAGGAGCAGCGCCTGGCCGCCGGCATCACGCAGGGCATGCTTCGCGTGGCGGTCGGACTGGAAGACCTGGAAGACCTGAAGGCCGACCTCGCACGCGGCCTGGACCCCCTCGCATGACGATTCGCAAAGTACGCACCCGCATCGCTCCGTCGCCGACCGGCTTCCTGCATCTCGGCACCGCGCGCACCGCGCTGTATTCATGGGCCTACGCTCGCCACCATGGCGGTGAACTCGTGCTGCGCATCGAGGACACCGACGTCGCGCGCTCGACCCAGGATTCCGTCGACCAGATCCTGGCCTCGATGAAATGGCTGGGTCTCGATTTCGACGAAGGGCCGATCTACCAGATGCAACGGCTGGCGCGCTACCAGGAGGTGGTCGATCGCCTGATCGAGCAGGGCAAGGCCTACCGCTGCTATTGCACGCCGGAGGAACTCGACGCGATGCGCGAAGAGCAGAAGGCGCGCGGCGAGAAGACACGCTACGACGGCCGCTGGCGCCCCGAGTCCGGCAAGCTGCTGCCGCCGCCTCCCGAGGGCGTGAAACCGGTCGTGCGCTTTCGCAATCCGCTCGACGGCGACGTGACCTGGGACGATCTCGTGAAGGGGCCGATCACCATCAACAATCGCGAGATCGACGACCTGATCATTCTGCGGCCTGACGGCGTGCCGACCTACAACTTCGCGGTGGTCGTCGACGACTGGGACATGGGCATCACCCACGTGTTTCGGGGTGACGAGCACGTCAACAACACGCCGTGGCAGATCAACATCTTCCATGCGCTCGGCGCACCGCTGCCGCAGTTCGGCCATGTACCGGTGATCCTGGGCGACGACGGACTGAAGCTGTCGAAGCGCCGCGGCGCGGTCAGCGTGACGGCTTACGAAGAGGGCGGCTACCTGCCCGAGGCGATGTTGAACTATCTGGCCCGCCTCGGCTGGAGCCACGGGGACGACGAGTTGTTCACCCGCGAGCAACTGGTGGCGTGGTTCGACGGCTCGCATCTGTCGAAGAGCCCCGCACAGTGGGACCCGGCGAAGCTGTCGTGGGTCAATGCCCAGTATCTGAAGCAGGCGGACGACGAACGCCTGGCCCGGCTGGTCGCCGATCAGCTCAAGCAGCGCGGGCTCGATGCCGGCGGGCGGGCAGGCCGGCTGCCCGCGATGTGCACCTTGTTCAAGGACCGTTGCAGCACGACGGTCGAGTTGGCCGACTGGTTGTCGATGTACTTCGCGCCGGTGCACCCCGGCGAGCAGGACTTGGCCGGCCACGTGACCGATGCGGTCCGGCCGGCGCTCGCCTCGCTGGCGGCCAGGCTCGAAACCTGTGACTGGACCAAGGCGGCCATCAGCCAGTGCATCAAGGAAACCATCGCGGAACACGGCCTCAAGATGCCGCAACTCGCGATTCCCGTGCGTGTGCTGGTGTGCGGGCGCGCCCAGACGCCGTCGGTCGATGCGGTGCTTGAGCTGTTCGACCGCGAGACGGTGGTCGGCCGCTTGCATCGTCGATAAAAAGCGTTATATACTCTCGGTCTCGCTTGAACGGCGCGAAACCCGGCAAAAAGCTCACGAGCTTGGCGCACGAACAGACAAGTTCACGGGGGTATAGCTCAGCTGGGAGAGCGCTTGCATGGCATGCAAGAGGTCAGCGGTTCGATCCCGCTTACCTCCACCACGATTCACAAGATCCGGTGGCGCGCGGTTCAGGAAGTACGAAGATTTAAGTCCCCTTCGTCTAGAGGCCTAGGACACGACCCTTTCACGGTTGTAACAGGGGTTCGAATCCCCTAGGGGACGCCAAGTTTGGCAAGGCTTGCGCCAAGAACCAGAGTTCGAAGCGGAAACTTGCTGCCACGCGGAGTGGTAGTTCAGTTGGTTAGAATACCGGCCTGTCACGCCGGGGGTCGCGGGTTCGAGTCCCGTCCACTCCGCCAAGTTCGAAAGCCGTTGCATCCACCAGGTTGCAACGGCTTTTCCGTTTCTGACGACTGCCCGGGACGAGTGGCCTCATCATGGCGCAATGGACACCTTGCGTTCAGACCTTCCCCCGCAGGGCAGCCTGCCGGGTTTCGATACGCCGTCGGATCTGTTCGATCTCGACGGCGCGGACGAAGTCCGCGGGCATCGCAAAGGCTACCTGCTGTTTTTTGCGATCTTTCCCGACGCAGCGGATGCACACCGTATCGCGGCGGCCGCCTCGGATATGCGCATCGGTCATGGTTTGAACGGCTCCTTGTTGTTGCCCGAGCGCCTGCACCTCACGTTGCACGCCGTCGCCTCGTTCAGCACTCTCGTGCCGCGGTTCATCGTCGATGCTGCCTGCGCGGCAGCGCGCAGCGTGGCCTGCGCTCCGCTGTCTGTCACCTTCGACCGTGCCATGAGCTTCGCCGGCAGCAAGGCCTTCGTTCTGCGCAGCGATGCGGCCAGCGATCAAGGCATCGCCTACTTGAGGCACTCCTTGACTGTGGCATTGCGGCGGGCCGGGCTTCGTCCGCGAGCGTCACACACTCCTCACATGACGCTGCTCTATGACACGCGACGCATCCCTGAGCACGGCATTGAACCGATGCGCTGGACGGCGACGCGCTACGCGCTGATCCTCAGTCATGTCGGCGCGACCCACCACCAATGGGTCGATCAGTGGCCCCTCGATGGAAGGGCCTGATCAGTCGCCCTTCAGGCGCTTCTCGAGTTCGCGTTTGCTCTCTTGCCGCTCGGCCGAACGGCTCTTGCGATGCGCCCCTGCCTTACGCTGGGCTGCCGCAGGCACCAGTGGGTTGCGCGGCTTCGGCGTCGGGATGCGCAGCTTGTGCTTGCGGGCAGAGGTCACTTCGGCTCGGCCCGGTACTGCTCGATCACCGCGGCGGCGGTGCGGAAGCCTTCGATCGCGGCGGGGAAACCGCAGTAGACCGCGCTGTGCAGCAGGATCTCCTTCAGCTCGTTCACGGTCACGCCGTTGTTCAGTGCGCCGCGCAGATGGCCTTCGAGTTCCTTGTGCTTGCCGAGCGCCACCAGCATCGCAACGGTCAGCATGCTGCGGGTTTTCAGCGGCAGGCCTTCACGGGTCCACACGGTGCCCCAGGCAAACGCGGTCACGAGTTCCTGCAGCTCGGCCTGGAAGTCCCCGGCGTTGTTCAACGAACGCTCGACGTGGGCGTCGCCGAGCACCTTGCGGCGTACTTCCAGGCCCGGCCCGAAGACGTCGGCGATGGGCGTGCAGGGTTCGAAGGGAAGGGGGGTTGGGTCCTGGCTCATGGCAATGCTGGCGCGCCGAGTGCTGAAAATCGCGCGATTCTCGCTCAACGGCTCGTTGGCGATACCGGCGTTGCCGGCACAACTGTTTTGCGCGGCCGCGGCAGCAGACCCGTGGCAAGGGCGGTGCCGAGCAGGATCACCACGCTGCCGATGATCATGGCGAGCGTGACGCCTTCGTCGAGGAACAGCCAGCCCCACAGCACGGCAAAAGCGGGAATCAGGAAGGTCACCGCGATGGCATTGGCCGGCCCGACGCGCGATATCAGACGGAAGAACAGGATGTAGGCGACGCCTGTACACAGCAGGGCCAGCGCGATCGTCGCGCCCCACGCCTTTGGCGATGGCATCTCGGCGGGCCACCACAACACGGCCGGCACGGCCAGGAACAGCGCAGCCGAGAGCTGCGTGCCAGTGGCCACCGCAAGCGACGGCACGCCGGAGAGGAAGCGTTTGATGTAGCTGGCCGACAGCCCGTAGCACAAGGTCGCCGCCAGGCAGGCGACGACGGCCCAACCGGTCGACGCGGCGCCGGGCTTGAAGCTGGCCTTGTCCCACGCCAGCCACAGCACGCCGGCAAAGCCGATCGCAAGACCGGCAGCACGCCATCGGGTCGGCTGATCTTTCAGCCACCACCAGGCGATCAGCGCGCCGAACAGCGGGGTCGTTGCATTGAAGATGGACGACAGACCCGCCGTGATCGACAGCGCGGCATAGCTGAAGCACAGGAAGGGCAGCCCGCTGGTGAGCAGGCCGGCTATCGCCAGGTGCCCCGCATGGCCGCGCAAGACGTGCAATTGCCCGTGCAGGCCCAGCACGGGCAGCAGGAACAGGGCGGCCCCCGTCACACGCACGGCCGACAGCGCGACCGGACCGAACTCGCCCGCGCCCAGGCGCATGAACAGGAAAGAGGCGCCCCAGATGGCGGCCAGCAGCAGAAGGTCGGAGAGGTCTCGGGTTTTCATGAATTCATTCAAATGGCGAGCACGCCTTCGAGACGCAGCAGCGCGGCCTTGCGTTCCAGGCCGCCGGCATAGCCCGTCAGGCTGCCGCCGCTGCCGATGATGCGGTGGCACGGCACGATGATGGACACCGGGTTGCGCCCCACGGCGGCACCGACGGCGCGCGTCGCGGTGATGGAACGGACCTGCTCGGCGATGCGCCGGTACGTGAGCGTAGCGCCCAGCGGCACTTCCAGCAGAGCCAGCCATACATTGCGCTGAAAACCCGTGCCGAGCAAGTCGAGCGGGACCGCGAACTCCCGGCGCTGCCCGCGCCAGTACTCGTCCAGCTCGTGCGCGGTCTGCTGCAGCAGCGGGTCGTCGTCGGCCACTGGGGCGTCGAGCGTGCCGGGATGGTCCTTCTGGCCCTCGAACCACAGACCGGCCAAGCCTTGGGCGGTGCGGGCCAGCAGGATGTTGCCGAGCGGCGAGTCGATATGGCGTTGGGCGATGTACGGACGGGGCGTCATGGCGTGATGGGGGCCGGTGTAGTAGGGGCCGCGCCCAGTGAGCCCCACAACCGCAGCACGGCATAGGAGCGCCACGGGCGCCAGGCCTGCGAACGCTGCTCGGCGTCACGTGGATTGCAATCCATGGCCTTCAGCACGGCGACGTCGCGTGGCGGAAACGCATCGGGCCAGGCCAGCGCCCGCATGGCAATGTAGTGGGCTGTCCAGGGACCGATACCGGGCAGCGATTCGAGCAGCGCGATGGTAGCGCTCGCGGGGCTTGCGCTGTTGAAGCGGGCTTGCAACACATCCCACTGCTGTGCGAGCGCGAGAATGGCTGCACAACGCTGGCGCAGGATGCCGAGCGTACCGAGGTTGGACGGTGCCAAGGCCGCCAGCCGTGCCGGCGACGGGAACGACCGCGACACCAGCCCGGGCCATGGCGTGGCGATCGGTTCGCCGTACGCGTCGACCAGCCGAGTGGCCAGTGTGCGGGCCGCTGCCACCGTGACCTGCTGGCCGAGCACGGCGCGGACGGCGAGCTCAAACGCGTCGAGCGAGCCTGGCAGCCGCGTGCCGGCACCCGGTAGCTCGTGCAACGCCTGCTCGATGACATCAGGCATCGCGTCGAGATCGAGCCAGCGGCGCACTGCGCGGATCAGCGCTGCGCTCGAATCGGCGAATTGCGGGGCCAGTTGCACCTGCACCAGAGGCTTGCCCTCGACAAAACGCACCTGCAGCCAGCCGCTCGCCTCGCGCCCGGGCGGTCCGACGCGCAGACTGCGCCGGATGCCGGGTGCACTGCCTTCCACCTCCACGTGCTCCACGCCGGGGATCGCACGTTGCGCCAGAAAGCGCAGCATCGCGTGCCGGTCATAGGGCTCTCGATAGGCCAGCTGCAGCGTCAGCGCCTCGGCTGACGGTGTGCGAGGGCCGGCGCGCCGGCGCAGCGCGGTCGGGTTGAGGCGGTAGCGCTCGATGAAAGCGGCATTGAAGCGCCGCAGGCTGCCGAAACCGCTGGCGAGTGCGACCTGCGTGATGGGCAGGGTGGTATCGGTCAGCAGTTGCTTCGCGAGCAGCAGGCGGCGGGTCTGCAGGTATTGCAGCGGTGTCACGCCGTGTTCGGTCGCGAAGATCCGGCGCAGGTGCCGATCGGTGATGCCGAGCGTGCGGGCCAGCGCCTGAATGCTCGTGTCGCCGCGGACGTCGGCATGTCGATCGAGCCAGGCGGCGGCCTGGTGCGCGAGCGTGCGCGACGCGTCCATCACCGACCAGGCGATGCCACCGCCCGGTGCAATCTCCGGGCGGCACTTCAGGCACGGCCGGAACGCCGCGGCCTCGGCCTGTGCGGCACTCGCGAAGAACCGGCAGTTCTCACGTCGCGGCGTGCGCACCCGGCAAATCGGGCGGCAGTACACGCCGGTCGAGGTGACGCCGACGAACAGCACGCCGTCGAAACGGGCGTCGTGGGCTTTGAGCGCGAGGTAAGCGGCGTCGGCGTCGAACATGGGGACCATTATCGGCAGTGGCGGTCCCGGTACTGGCCGTTTTCGGACATGTGGCCCACGGCTTGCGTGGACACTCGCTGCCCGTGCCGTCACGTAAACGGCCGGACACAAGCGGCCCGGAGGGCGTCCCTACAATCTTGTGCACACAGGCAGTTCAACAAAGGGAGTGCTATTCATGAAAGTTGCAGCATCGATCTTCAAGGCCTACGACGTGCGTGGCATCGTCGGGCAGACGCTGGATGTCGCCGTGGCCGAGCACCTCGGCCGTGCATTTGGCACCGAGGCGCGTGCGCTCGGCGAGACGACCGTCGCGGTCGGCCGTGACGGCCGGCTGTCCGGGCCGTCGCTGTCGGCTGCGTTGATCATGGGGCTGCGCAGCACCGGGTGCGACGTGATCGAGCTGGGCCCGGTGACGACACCGATGACTTATTACGTGGCCTCGACGCGCTGCCGGTCCGGCATCCAGGTGACTGGCAGCCACAATCCCAAGGACTACAACGGCTTCAAGATGGTGCTGGCCGGCCGCGCGATCTACGGCGATGAGATCCAGGGCCTGCGCCGCCGCATCGAGGAAGAGGACTACACCAGCGGCGCCGGCGGGCTGATGCAGCTCGACGTGCTGAAGGAATACAGCGACCGTATCACCGGCGACGCGAAGCTGGCGCGGCCGATGAAGATCGTGATCGACTCCGGCAACGGCATCCCTGGCGCCTCGGCTCCCGGCATCCTGCGTGCGCTTGGCAGCGACGTGACCGACCTCTACTCGGAGGTCGACGGCGACTTTCCGAACCATCACCCTGATCCGTCCAAGCCCGAGAACCTGGCCGACCTGATCCGCACAGTGAAGGAAACCGGCGCCGAGCTCGGCCTGGCCTTCGACGGCGACGGTGATCGCCTCGGCGTGGTCACCCGCGACGGCAACGTGATCTACCCTGACCGTCAACTGATGCTGTTCGCACAGGACATCCTGGCGCGCAATCCTGGTGCGTCGGTGATCTATGACGTCAAGTGCACGCAGCGTCTGGCGCCGGCGATTCGTGACGCCGGTGGCGTGCCGGTGATGTGGAAGACCGGGCATTCGCTGGTGAAGGCCAAGCTGAAGGAGATCGATGCACCGATCGCCGGCGAGATGAGCGGCCACATCTTCTTCAAGGAGCGCTGGTACGGCTTCGACGACGCCACCTATACGGCAGCACGTCTGCTCGAGATCCTGTCGCGCCACGCCGACCCGAGCGCGGTGCTCGACGGGCTGCCGACCAGCTTCAGCACGCCCGAACTCAACGTGCCGTGCGCCGAAGGCGAGCATCACCAGGTGATCGAGCAACTGCGCCAGCGCATCGCCGGCGGTGCACGTTTTGAAGGCGCCAAGGAAATCATCACCATCGACGGCATTCGCGCCGAGTACGAAGACGGCTTCGGACTGGTGCGCGCGTCCAACACGACGCCGGTGCTGGTGTTGCGCTTCGAGGGGCACACGCCGCAGGCGCTGGAACGCATCGAGCTGGAATTCATGGCCGCGCTGCGGGCGGTGAAACCCGACGCTCAAGTGGGCGCGAGCGCGCACTGAAACCCGGCGCTGCGGGCGCCCGGCTTTCGTAGACAATCGCCCGGTGCGCCAACGTCCTGTCACATCGGTGCCCCTTGTCGGGGCGCCCGTTCCCCCTCCCGGCCCTCGCCTGAGCGAGGGGGGCCTGCCTTGAGCGCGATGCGCCGGGGCGTGGCGCGTCATGCCTATTCGCTGCTGCTGTCGGTGCTGAAACCGGCCTATCTTTTCAAGCTGTGGTGGCGCGGCCGCGATGAGCCGCTGTACCGGCATGCCGTCCTCGAGCGCCTGGGCGTCTATCGCCACCAGCGCTCGGAAGGGTGGGTATGGATCCATGCGGTATCCCTGGGCGAGACCCGGGCGGCTGCCAGCCTGGTCGAAGCACTGCGCGAGCAACTGCCCGGCATGCAACTGCTGCTGACGCATGGCACCGCCACCGGGCGCGAGGCCGGGCGCGCCCTGCTGCGCCCGGGCGATGCGCAGGCCTGGCTGCCGTACGACACCCCTTCGGTCGTCAGACGCTTCTTCGCGCAGTTCCGCCCGCGCGCCGGCGTGCTGATGGAAACGGAGGTGTGGCCCAATCTGCTGCATGCCGCCCACGCGGCGAGCGTGCCCATGGTGCTGGCCAATGCCCGCCTGAGCGAAAAAAGCCTGCGACAGGCGAAGCGCCTCGAAGCGGTGATGCGCCCGGCCATCGATACGCTCGCGATGGTGCTGGCGCAGACGCCGGACGATGCAACCCGGTTGCGCGAAGCCGGTGCGATCAACGTCGAGGTGTGCGGCAACTTGAAGTTCGACATGACGCCTGCACCCCAGTTGCTCGCGCTCGGGCGCAGCTGGCGCAGGGCGGTGTCGCCGCGGCCGGTGGTGTTGGCTGCGAGCACCCGCGAAGGCGAGGAAGAGCCGCTGCTGGCCGCCTGGCGCGCACGGGCCTCTCCTCGCCCGCTGCTGCTGCTGGTGCCGCGTCATCCGCAGCGCTTCGACGAGGTCGCGGCGATGGTGCGCAACGCCGGCCTGCGGGCCGTTCGGCGCAGCGAATCGAAGAACCCGCCTGCTGAAGAGGTAGACGTCTGGCTGGGGGACTCGATCGGCGAGATGCCGGCGTACTACGCGGCCGCCGATGTGGCGCTGCTCGGGGGCAGCTTCGCGCCGTTGGGCGGGCAGAACCTGATCGAGGCGGCGGCTTGCGGTTGCCCGGTGGTGATGGGGCCACACACGTTCAACTTTGCCGAGGCGGCCGAGCTGTCGCTGGGGGCCGAAGCAGCGGTGCGCGCCGACGACCTGGCGGCGGCCGTGCCGCTGGCTTGCGGCCTGGCCGCTTCACCTGAACGCGAGGCGATGTCGCAGCGCTGCCTGGCCTTTGCGACAGCGCATCGCGGTGCGGCGCGCGCGATGGCACAACGCATCGCGGCGCTGGCCGAGCTTACGGCGTCAACAGCGAATTGATCGGCGCAAGATCGTCGGGCGCCAGTTGCCCGGCCACCTGGCGCAGGCGCAGGTTGCCGACCAGCACGTTGTAGCGCGCCTGCGCCAACTCGGTCTGCGTGTCGAACAGCTGCGTCTGGGCGTTCAGCACGTCGAGGTTGACCCGCACACCGACCTTGTAGCCGAGCTGCGTCGCTTCGAGCGCCAGCTTGCTCGACGACTCGGCGGCTTCAAGCGCCTTGACCTGGGCCAGGCCGGATTGCACGCCGGAGAAGGCCTGGCGCGTCGCCAGCGCCACGGCGCGCCGGGCGGCTTCGAGGTCGTTGCGAGACTTCTGTTCGAGCAGCAAGGTTTCTCGCACCCGGTTTTGCACCGAGAAGCCCGCGAACAGCGGCATCTTCAGTTCGATCCCGATGTTGGCGCTGCGGTAGGTGCCGGTTGGTTGCGTGGGTGATTCCGGGCTGTAACTGTTGCGGCTGCGGCCGACGCCGCCCACCAGGTCCACCGTCGGCAGGTGGCCGGCACGTGCTTTCTCGGTCTCGAGCTCCGCGATCTCGAGCGCAAGTTGCGCCTGCTGCACCGACGGCGATTGCTCGCTGCGCATCACCCATTCCTGTTCGTTCGCAGGCATCAGCGCGGGCAGCGTGACGGGGGCCGCCAGCGGGTGCGGGTCGACGTCGGTGCGGCCCACCAACTGGTTGAGGGCCGCCTGTGATGTCTGCAGGTTGTTCTGCGCGGCGATCTCCTGCGCCGTAGCGAGATCGAAGCGCGCCTGCGCTTCGCGTGTGTCGGTGATCGTTGCCGTGCCGACCTCGAAGTTGCGCTTGGCCGATGCCAGCTGCTCGGAGATCGCTGTCTTGTTCGACTGCGCCGAGGCCAGCGTGTCTCGGGCGGCGAGTACGTCGAAGTAGGCCTCGGCGACGCGCACGATGAGGTCCTGCTCGGCGTTGCGCAGTTCGGCCTGGGCGATCGCCAGCGAACGCTCGGCCTGCTCGATGCTCACACCGTTGGCACGGTTGAACAGCGGCTGCAAGGCGGAGATGCCCGCCTGACGGGTCGTGGTGTCGCGTTCGCCCACCGGTGACTTGCTTTCGTTGCGCTCTACAGTTGCCGACAGCCCGACGCTCGGCCGCCGCAGCGCATAGGCCTGCTCGGTCGCGTATTCGGCAGATTCCGCCTGTGCACGTGCTGCGAGGTAGGTGGCGTCGTAGCTGCGCGCCGCGTTGTACACGTCCACCAGCGTCTGTGCCTGCGCAAGGCCGGCTGCACCGAGCAGCGAGCCGAGGCCGATCGCGATCGAGAGCATCAGGCGGGTCGGCCGCAGGCGGGCGGGACGTGAGGAGGACTTCAGGGCGCGCTCGGACATGGTGCTTCCTTGTTGTTGGGTTCCGCTTCGGGCATGAGACTGCTTTAATAACGCGGCACGCCGGGGTCGATCTGTTCGGACCAGGCGTCGATGCCGCCCTGCAGGTTGATCACGTCTTCGTAGCCTTGCTGAACGAGGAAGTGCGCGACCTGCAGGCTGCGCATGCCATGGTGGCAAACGCAGATGACGAGGCGTTGCGCGTCAATCTCGGCCAGGCGGGCCGGAATCTCGCGCATCGGGATGTGCAGTGTCTCGGCCCCGGCCGAGCGGATGGCCGCCAGCGAGAACTCCCACGGTTCGCGTACGTCGAGCAACAGGGGCGCTGCACCGGCGTGGGCGGCGTCGATCAGTCGCGCGACGTCTTGTACGGACAACTCTCTGAGCATGTCGATGACCTAGTGCGCGTAGCGCTCGACGACCCGCGCATACCGAAGCTGGCCAAGCGGACGCCGCGGATCCGGCTCTGCCGGGCCGCTGGTGGCGCCCCCTTGAGGGGGAGCGCCGAAGGCGCTTCGGGGGTGGGTCATCAGAACTTGAATTTCGCAGGCTCGTCAAAGCCCTGCAGTCGGGGAGCGACGGTGTCGAATATCTCGACGGTGCGGAAAGCGCGCTCGTCGATGCGTGTGACGACGACGGCTCGCATGATCGGCTCCATGCCGACGATGGCCGCGAGCCGGCCGCCGACCTTCAACTGGTCCAGCAGCACCTGCGGCACGCTGGCGACCGAGCCGGAAGCGATGATCACGTCGAACGGGCCTTCGGCCTGCGCGCCGTTGGAGCCGTCGGCATGGCGCACGTCGGCGTTGACGACAGCCGCGCGCTTCAGGTTTTCCGAGGCGAGCTTCGCGAGATCGGGGTCGATCTCGAGCGTCAGCACGCGTTGCGCCTTGTGCGCGAGCAACGCGGCCATGTAGCCCGAGCCCGCGCCGATCTCCAGCACCTTCTCGTGCTTGTGCACGGCCAGTTCCTGCAGCAGCCGTGCCTCGACCTTGGGCTCCAGCATGCAGCGGCCCCTGGAGCCGCCGTCGATCAGCGGCACCGACAGGTCCATGAAGGCCCTGGCCCGATAGGCGGCGGGCACGAAGTCTTCACGCTTGACGACGGCCAGCAGCGACAGTACGGACTGATCCAACACGTCCCAGGTGCGGATCTGTTGTTCGATCATGTTGAAGCGAGCTTGTTCGATGTTCATGGCAGCCGTCCTGGCGTGGTTGGGGGCGGGGGAGGAAACGCGCATTTTATTTCGCCTCTCCCGGCAGGACGGGAACGGCCGAACGGGCGCGGCCGGTGATCTTGCGCTTGAACCAGGCGCCCAGGTCGTCCAGGTAACAGTAGACGACGGGCACCACCACCAGCGTCAGCAGCGACGAGGTGATCACACCGCCGATCACCGCCTGTCCCATGGGAGCGCGCTGCTCCGAACCTTCCGACAGCGCAAAGGCCAGCGGCACCATGCCGAACACCATGGCCAGCGTCGTCATCAGGATGGGGCGCAGCCGCACGCGGGCGGCCATCAGCAGCGCCGCTTCACGGTCGAGCTTCTCGCCGTCCAGGCCTTCGGCGCCGTGGCCGTCGCGGGCGCGGTTGGCGAAGTCGACCAGCAGGATCGCGTTTTTTGTCACCAGGCCCATCAGCATGATCACGCCGATGATCGAAAACAGGTTCAGGGACGAGCCGAACAGCAGCAGGATCAGCACCACGCCGATCAAGGTCAGCGGCAGCGACGACATCAGCGCGATCGGCTGCAGAAAGCTCTTGAACTGCGATGCCAGGATCATGTAGATGAAGATCACCGCCAGCGCCAGCGCCGAGAGGGCGAACCCGAACGACTCCTGCATGTCCTTGGTCGAGCCGCCGAAGCGCGCGCGGTAGCCGGGCGGCAGGGGTTCGGCGTCGAGCACACGGCGGATGTCGGCCGACACTTCGCCGAGCGAGCGGCCCGAGACGTTGGCGGTGATCTCGACCTCACGGCTGAGGTCGCGCCGATTGATCTGGTTGGGGCCGAACGACGGCACCACCTCGGCCACCTGCGACAGCCGCACGATGCGCGTGCTGCCGTCGGCGGCCGTCAGCGCCAGGCCCAGGCGCTCGATGTCGGGCAGCACCTGTCGCGCCTCGGGCTGCAAACGTACCTTCACGTCGTAGCTCTGGTCGTCGGCCGCGCGCCAGTTGCCGGTGGTCTGGCCGGCCACCAGCGCACGCAAGGTGCTGGTGATGCTGCCGACGCTCAGGCCCAGGTCGGACGCCGCCTCGCGCCGCACCTTCACATCGACGGTCGGCTTGTTCGGCTTCATCGTGGTGTCCAGGTCCACCAGGCCGGGGACCTGCTGCAGCTGCGTCGTCAGCTGCAGCGTCAGCCGCTGCAGTTCCAGCAGGTCGGTGCCCTGGATCGACAGCGAGATCGGCTTGTTGCCGCCGACGGCATCGAGCAGGCCGACGTGCGTGACGGTGATGCCCGGCACGCGTGCCAGGCGCTCGCGCAGCACCACCGACATCTGGTCGACGTTGCGCTGACGCTGCTCGCGGTCGACCAGCCGCACGTAGGCGTTCGCGTAGTTCTTGCCTTGCGCTGCACCGGTGTTGACGGTCATGACGGTGTAGCGCACCTCGGGGAACTCGCGCAGGATCGCGTCGACCTGGCGCGCCTTGGCTTCCGTCACTTCGATCGACGAGCCGGTCGGGGTATGGAAGCTGACGGTGGTCTCGGAGAAGTCGGCCTTGGGCACGAACTCGGTGCCCAGCACCGGCACCAGCGCAAAGCTGGCAACCAGCGTGGCGGCCGCGATGCCCAGCGTGGCGGCCTTGTGTGTCAGCGACCAGGCGAGGATGTCCTGGTAGATGTCGCCCAGGCGGTGCGAGAGGCGATCCACCGCACCGGTGACGCGGCCCAGCGTGCGGTCGTACAGCGACTTTCGACCGGGCTGGCCGTTCGGGTGCACGGCCGGGTCGTGCCACACGCTGGACAGCATCGGATCCAGCGTGAAGCTGACGAACATCGAGATCAGCACCGCCGCGACGATGGTGATGCCGAACTGGTGGAAGAAGCGGCCGATGATGCCGCCCATGAAGCCGATCGGCAGGAACACCGCGACGATGGACAGCGTGGTGGCCAGCACTGCCAGCCCGATCTCGTGCGTGCCGTCCAGCGCCGCCTGGTGGGCGTCCTTGCCCATCTGCACGTGCCGGACGATGTTCTCGCGCACGACGATGGCGTCGTCGATCAGCAGGCCAACGCACAGGCTCAGCGCCATCAGCGTGATCATGTTGATCGAGAAGCCGAACCAGTACATGAACAGGAAGGTGCCGACCAGTGCGATCGGCAGCGTGAGCCCGGTGATGACGGTCGAGCGCCAGGAGTTGAGGAACAGGAAGACGATCAGCACCGTCAGCACCGCCCCTTCGATCAGCGTCTGCCGCACGTTCTTGACCGCCACCCGGATCGGCCGCGAGTTGTCGCGCACGACGTCGACGGCGACGCCGGGCGGCAGCTGCGGCTTGAGTTCCTCGACCACGCGGTTGAGCCCGTCGACGACGTCGATGGTGTTCTCGCCCTGGGCCTTCAGCACGTCGAGCGCGAGCGTGCGCCGGCCGTTGTACAGCGCCAGGCTCTCGATCTCTTGCGGGCCGTCGACCACGTCGGCGACCTGCCACAGCTTGACCGGTACCGTGCTGCCGGCCGTCCCCTTGCGCGCGACGACGAGTTGCTTGAAGTCTTCGGGGCGGCCGACGCGACCGGCGATCTGCACCACGCGTTCGCTTTCGCTGGAGCGCAATGCGCCGGCGGGCAGGTCCTGGTTCTCGGTGCGTACCGCGTTGACGACCTGGTCGACGCCGACGCCCAGGGCTTCCATCGCATCAGGCCGCAGGTAGATGTTGATCTCGCGCTTGACGCTGCCGACCAGCGTGACCGAACCCACGCCGCGCACGTTCTCGAGCCGTTTCTTGACGACCTGGTCGGCATAGGTGGTCAGGTCGACCGGACTGCGCGAGCCGTCTGGAGAGGTGAGTGCGAGTGTGTAGATCGGGCGTGAGGCCGGGTCGAAGCGCAGCACCCGCGGCTCCTCGACCTCGTCGCGCAGCGACGGACGGATCGCCGCCACCTTCTCGCGCACGTCTTCGGCGGCCTTGCGGCCGTCGGTGTCGAGGTTGAACTGGATGATGACGACGGAGCTACCGTCATAAGAGCGCGAATAGAGCTGGTTGATGCCGGCGATCGAGTTGACCGCTTCTTCGACCTTCTTGCTGACCTCGGTCTCGACGATCTCCGGCGAGGCGCCTGGGTAGTCGACCTGCACCACCACGACGGGAAACTCGACGTCCGGGAACTGGTCGACCTTCAGCCGCTGGTACGAGAACACGCCGAGCACGACGAAGGCGAGCATCACCATCGTGGCCAGCACGGGGTTGCGGATCGAGACGCGGGTGAACCACATGGTGGGGTGCTGTGGCCGTCGTCAGGGGCCGGCCGGCGCCGCGATCGCGGTCAGCCGCACCGGCGTGCCGTCGCGCACCAGGCCGACACTGCCGGCGAGCACCTGTTCGCCGGCGCGCAGGCCGGCGCGGACAGCCACGAGGCCCGGGCCGCCGACCTGGGCGTAGCCGCGCGTACCGAGGGTGACACCGCGCTGCATCGCCTTGCCGTCGCCGACCACCAGCACATAGGGCAGCGGCTGGTCCAGGCGCACGGCCGATTCAGGCACGGCCAGCACGGCCTGGCGCTCCAGTTCCAGCCGGCCGGTGGCGAACAACCCGTGCCTCAGCGCGGGGTGCGGTTCCACCGCGAAGTACACCATCACGGCCCGGGTACCGGCCTGGGCGCTCGGGTTGATGCGTGCCACGCTGGCCGGGACCGGCTCGGGCAAGCCGTCGATCTTCAGCTGCGCCTGCTGCCCGACGCGCACGGCGCCGACGTCCTCGGGCGCCACCGCGGCTTCCAGCTCGATGCGTGTCAGGTCCACCACTTCGAGCAGCTTGGCGTCGATGCCGACGCGTTCGCCCGGCTGTACCAGCCGCTGCGAGACGTGGCCGCTGATCGGCGCACGCAGCACCGTGTCGTCCATGGCCTTGCGTGCGAGATCGGCGTTGGCCTGCGCCGCCAGCAGCGTCGCGCGTGCGGCGGCGGCGTTCGACACCGACGTGTCGAGCGCGTTCTTCGAGATGAACCCCTGGTTCACCAGTGCGCGATTGTTCTCCAGCGTGCGCTCGGCAATCTCGAGCTGAGCCTCGGCCGATGCCGCCTGCTCGCGGGCCTGCCGCAGCCGCGCCGCGTATTCGGTCGGGTCGAGGTGGCCGATGACCTGACCGGCCTTCACCGCGTCACCTTCGCGTACCGCCAGGTCGCGGACCTCGGCGGCGACCTTGGCCTTCACGACCGCGGTGTTGACGGCCTTCAAGCCGCCGGAGACCGCCAGCGTGCGCACCAGTTGCTGCTCCCGCACCTCCAGCACGTCGGTGGGCGCCAGCTCGAGCACCGGCGCGGTGCGGGGCTCGGCGGCGCGTTGCTGCTCCGCCTTGCGTGCCGTCAGGCCGCGGCCGACGGCCAGCACCAGCAGCATCACCAACAGCAGTGGAACCGCCCATTTCAACGAGCGCTTCATCGCATCCCTCATGTGCTTGTTCGTGGGGTCAGTCCCGGCGTCAGCCGGCGCGCGGCACGGACAGGCCATGCAGCATCAGGTCGATGTGGTTGGCGATAAAGCCGCTCGGATTCTTGGCGATGGCTTCGGCGGCCGAGCAGGCGCCGATCGAGTGCTTGTGCAGACACAACATCAGCATCGGGAAGATCAGCGAGTGCGCCGTGTCATACAGATTGGTGGGCCGGAACTCGCCCCGGTCGACGCCGCGTTGCAGCAGGCGCACGATCAGGCGCTCGCCGGGCTCGATCACTTCTTCGGCGTAGAACCTGGCGAGGTCGGGGAAGTTGCGGACCTCGGTGATGATGAGCTTGAAGATGCCGGAAGCCTGCGTCTCGCCGACGCGCTCCCACCAAGTGTTGGCGACCAGCCGGATCAGGTCGGCGGTCGGGCCATCGAACTGTGCGACGATGCCGTCGCCCTGTGCGATCGTCAGCGACAGGTTGTGCCGGATCACGGCCTTCAGCAGCTCTTCCTTGCTGGGGAAATACAGATAGACCGTGCCCTTGGACACGCCAGCGCGTGCTGCGACGTCGTCGATCTTGGTCGCGGCAAATCCCTTCTCGACGAACAGGTCGAGCGCAGCGTCCAGGAGTTCCTGCGGACGCGCCTCCTTGCGCCGGCGCCGGGACGGCTCGGGCTCGCCCGGGAGGGTAGAAGTGGTGGGCTGTGAGGGCATCTTAAATAAATGACTGACCGGTCAGTAATGTAGCGGCGCGGTGGCAGCCGGTCAAGGACAGGGGCAAAACCCGGCGGGTGCACCGCCGAGGAGTGTGTACGACCCGGGGTGTCTGTTGCCGGCTCGTGCGGTAAAGATCGGTGAAGTCTTGCTGCGCCCGGTGCCGGGCGTCAAAGACGCTTCCTAGAATCGGCAGCATGAAGCACAAGTTGTGGTGGTGGATCGTTGCGGCAGCGGTTCTGGCCGCATCCGCCGGTGTCTGGTGGTCCGCGCAGCGTGACGGGTCTCGGACCAGCTACCGGACCGCAGCGGTCGAACGGGGGGCGTTGCAGGCTACCGTTTCCGCAGCGGGCACCGTGATGGCGGTGTCGCAGGTTCAGGTCGGCAGCCAGGTCTCCGGGCAGATCATGGAAGTGCTGGCCGACTTCAACTCGGAAGTGAAGCGCGGCCAGCTGATCGCGCGGCTCGACCCCAAGAGCTTCGAGTACCGCGTGCAGCAGGCCAGCGCCGACGTCGAGGCGGCTCGGGCGGCCGTGCTGACGGCGCAGGCGAGCGCGCTTTCGGCGAATGCCAGTGTCGCGCGTGCGCAGGTCGAGCTGCGGCAGGCCGAACGCGACCTGGCCCGCAACCGCGATCTGGTGGCGCAGGCGTTTCTGTCACCGGCGGAACTGGAGCGTACGCAGGCCACGGTGAACACGCTGCGCGAGGCGCTGAACGTGGCGCAGGCGCAGTTCCAGGTGGCCCAGGCGCAGACGCGCAATGCCGAGGCCACGGTAAGGCAGCGCCAGGCGCAACTGGCGCAGGCCAGGGTCGACCTGGAGCGCACGCAGATTCGCTCACCGGTCGACGGCATCGTCGTCAAGCGCAGTATCGAGCTGGGGCAGACGGTGGCTGCCAGCCTGCAGTCACCGGAGCTGTTCGTCATTGCGCGCAATCTCGACGACATGCAGGTCGAGGTGCCGGTCGACGAGGCCGACATCGGCCGCGTGCAGCCGGGACAGCAGGCCTCGTTCACGGTGGACGCCTTTCCAGGGCGTGGCTACGACGGCCAGGTGCGGCAGGTGCGCAAGTCGGCGACCAACACTCAGAACGTCATCACCTACACGGTAGTGGTCAGTTTCCGTCAGCAGCGCGGCGAGTTGCTGCCGGGCATGACGGCCAATGTGCGCATCGTCACTGACGTGCGCGACAACATCCTGAAGGTGCCCAACGCCGCGCTGCGCGTGCGACTGCCGGGACCCGCCGGTGAAGACGCGCAGCCCTCCGGGCCGCGGCGCGAGGCCGCCCGGGCGACGCCGCGCGATACCGGCGGCGACGGCCGGGCGCGCCAGGAAGTGGGCACGCGCGGCAAGCTCTACCTGCTGCCGGCCGGGCAGCTCGAGCCGCATCCCGTGGCCGTGCGGCTCGGCATCAGCGACGGGCAGATGACCGAAGTGCTGGCGGGCGACGTGAAGGAGGGCGACCTGGTCGTGACCGGCGTTTCGGCAGGCGAGCAGGGTGGCGGGCGGTCCGCCGGGGGCCCGCGGATGCGGCTGTAGCGCAATGGCCCTGATCGAAGCACGCGAGCTGACCAAGACCTACCGCATGGGCCAGGACGAGGCCACGGTCGTCCATGCGTTGCGCGGCGTGTCGTTCGACATCGGCGCCGGCGAATTCGTTGCCATCATGGGCGCTTCCGGCTCGGGCAAGTCGACGCTGATGAACATCCTCGGCTGTCTCGACCAACCCGGCACCGGCAGCTACCGGCTTGCCGGCGAGAACGTCGAGACGATGACGCCCGACCAGTTGGCCGCTGTGCGCAACCGTCGCATCGGCTTCGTCTTCCAGCAGTTCAACCTGTTGCCGCGGACTTCGGCCCTCGAGAACGTCGAGTTGCCGCTGGTCTACGCCGGCGTCGGCAGCCGCGAGCGCCGCGAACGCGCGATGGACAGTCTCGGGCGCGTCGGGCTGGCCGGCCGCTGGGCGCACACGCCTTCGGAGCTGTCGGGTGGGCAGCAGCAGCGGGTCGCGATCGCGCGGGCGCTCGTGAACCGGCCCGAGCTGGTGCTGGCCGACGAACCGACCGGCGCGCTCGACACGGCCACCTCCGAAGAGGTGATGCGCTTGCTGGGCGAGTTGCATCGCCAGGGCATGACGGTCGTGCTGGTGACACACGAACACGACATCGCCGAATGGGCGTTGCGCCGCATGGTGTTTCGCGACGGGGAGGTGATCGACGACAGCCGCCAGCCGGGGCGCATGCATCCACAGGAGGCTTCCGCGTGACCCTGCTTGCCGCAGTGCGCGCCGCCTGGCGCGCACTGCTCGCTCACCCGATGCGCAGCATGCTGACGATGCTGGGCATCATCATCGGCGTTGCGGCGGTCATCACGATGATCGCGATCGGCACCGGCGCGCAGCAGCGCGTGTCGCAGCAGATCCAGGCACTGGGCTCCAATCTCATCAGCGTTTCGCCGGGGGCGCGTACCGCGTCGGGAGCCCGGATCAGCGGCGCGACCAACACACTGACCGAGGACGACGCGCTGGCCATCGTGCGCGAATTGCCCGAGGTGGTTGCAGCGTCCCCGCTGTCGCGCACCACCACGCAGGCCATCGCGCTCAATGCCAATTGGCCGACCACCGTGATCGGCTCGAACAACGACTACTTCGCCGTGCGCGATTGGATGCTCGTGGCGGGGCGCTACTTCGAGCCCGCGGAACTCAGCGGGGCCGGCAAGGTCGCCGTGATCGGCCAGACGGTGGTGCGCGAGCTGTTCGGCGATGCCGACCCGATGGACCAGGTGATACGCGTCAACCGGGTGCCGTTGACAGTGATCGGCGTGCTCGACCACAAAGGGCAGAACGCGTTCGGCGCCGACCAGGACGACGTCGTCATCGTGCCGCTCGCCACGCTCCACAAGCGCATCCAGGGCCGGCCGACGAGCCGGCTGCGCAGCATCGGCACGATTTCCGTCAAGGCGCGCGATGCCGGCAGCATGGCAGCCGCGGAAGTAGGGGTGCGCGAGCTGCTGCGCCAGCGCCACCGCCTGCAGCCGCAGCAGGAAGACGACTTCAGCGTGCGCAATCTCTCGGAAGTGCTGGCGGCGCAGGAGGAGTCGACCCAGGTCATGACGCTGCTGCTCGCCGCCGTGGCCGGTATCAGCCTGATCGTCGGCGGCATCGGCATCATGAACATCATGCTGGTCAGCGTGACCGAGCGCACCCGCGAGATCGGCCTGCGCATGGCGGTCGGTGCGCGAGGGCGCGACATCCTGACGCAGTTCCTGATCGAGGCGGTGACGCTGAGCCTGGTTGGCGGCGCCATCGGCATCGGTCTCGGGGCGCTGTCGACCTGGGCCGTGGCCGCCTTTGCCGGCTGGCAGGTGGTGTTGACCGCGCAATCCATCGTGCTCGCGGCCGGCTTCTCGGCGGCCGTCGGCATCTTCTTCGGCTTCTATCCGGCGCAGCGCGCGGCTTCGCTGTTGCCGATCCAGGCGCTGCGATATGAATGAGGCGCGGGTTCCTCGTGCACCGGGCGTCGGGGGGATGCTCCGCCGCCGCGCAGTCGTGCTCGGCGGCGTGGCGGCATGCGCCGGCTGTGCGTCGCTGGGCGGCCTTCGCACCGTCGAGGTGTCGCAGGCGCAACTGCTCGACGCCATTGCACGCCAGTTCCCGCTGCGGCTGGGTGGGCCCGAACCGTTCGAGCTTGTCGCGGTCTCGCCACGCCTGCGTGCGATGCCCAAAGAAAACCGGCTCGCCACCGAGGTCGATCTCGACATCGGGCCGGGTATCGCCGGGCGTGTCTTGAGCGGAACGGTCGGCTTCAGCTATGGGCTGCGCTATGAGCCGGCCGACCACACGGTGCGCATGAACAGCCTGCGCGTCGACCGGCTCGATCTGGGGCCGTACGGCGACCTGCTGCGCCTGCGGGCCGGCAGCTTGGCCAGCCTGTTGGCCGAGGAATTGCTTGAAGGCCTGGTCGTCTACGCACTGGGGCCCGAAGACGTGCGCCGGCTGGACGCAGGCGGCTACCAACCAGGCGACATCCGCGTGACGCCGGCCGGGCTGGCGATCACCTTGGTGCCCCGGCGCTGACGGCGACGGCCTCGAACGGCCTCGGTTGCGAAGCCAAACAGCTTTGTATCGAGCGCTGGGTATCATCCGCGGCGTCTTCCAAGAGAGGGTTCGGTTTGGACATCGTATTGCTGTTGAAGGCGGCCGTGATGGGCATCGTCGAGGGGCTCACCGAGTTCCTGCCCATCTCTTCCACCGGCCACCTGATCCTCGCTTCCTCGCTGCTCGATTTCACCGGCGACAACGTCAAGGCTTTCGACATCGCGATCCAGACCGGCGCCATGTTCGCCGTCGTCTGGCAATACCGAGAGCGCCTGCGCTCGACGGTGTCCGGCCTCGGTCGCGATCGGGTCGCGCAGCGCTTTGCGGCCAACGTGATCATTGCTTTCCTGCCGGCGGTCGTGTTTGGTCTGCTGCTGGGCGGCTGGATCAAGGAGCACCTGTTCTACCCGGTGCCGGTGGCGATCGCGCTGGTGGTGGGCGGCTTGCTGATCCTGTGGATCGAGCGGCGCCACAAGCGGCTGTACGGCGAGCGCGATCTGCAGGGCGCGCGGTTGGCCAGGGTCGAAACCATCGACGACATGACCGCACTCGACGCGCTGAAGGTCGGCCTGCTGCAGTGCCTTGCGCTGATCCCCGGCACCAGCCGTTCCGGTGCCACCATCATGGGCGCCATCGTGCTCGGTTTCTCGCGCAAGGCGGCCACCGAGTTCAGCTTCTTTCTCGGCATTCCGACGCTGATGGGGGCGGGCGTCTACTCGCTATGGAAGCAGCGTGACGGCCTCAGCTGGGCCGACATGCCGATGTTCGCCGTCGGCACGGCGCTGTCCTTCATCAGCGCCCTGGTCTGCATACGCTGGCTGATCCGCTATGTGTCCAGCCACGACTTCACGCTGTTCGCGTGGTACCGGCTGGTGTTCGGCGGCATCATCCTGCTGACCGCCTACACCGGCTGGATCGAGTGGCACGGGCACGGCTGATGCCTCCGCCTCAACGGCGCGTGAAGACCAGGTCCCACACGCCGTGCCCGAGCTTCAGGCCCCGGTTCTCGAATTTCGTCAGCGGCCGGTATGCCGGCTTCTCGGCATAGCTTTCGGCCGTGTTCTGCAGCGCCGGCTCGGCAGACAGCACCTCCAGGATCTGCTGCGCATAGGGCTCCCAGTCCGTCGCGCAGTGCAGGTAGCCGCCCGGCGCCAGACGCGATACCAGCTTCGTGACGAGCGGCGGCTGGATCAGCCGGCGCTTGTGGTGCCGCTTCTTGTGCCACGGGTCGGGGAAGAAGATGTGGACCCCGGCGAGCGATGCAGGCGCGATCATGTGGTCCAGGACTTCGACGGCGTCGTGCTGGATGATGCGCAGGTTCGTCAGCCCCTGCTCGCCGATGCGCTTGAGCAGCGAGCCAACGCCCGGCTCGTGCACTTCGCAGCCGATGAAGTCGTGCTCGGGCCGCAGCGCCGCGATGTGCGCGGTGGCGTCCCCCATGCCGAAACCGATCTCCAGGATCGCTGGTGCACGCCGGCCGAAGACGGCCGCGCAATCCAGCACCTGCTGGCGGTAAGGCAGCACGAACTGAGGCCCCAGCGTCACCAACGCTCGCGCCTGGCCTTCGGTGGTGCGCCCTGCACGCATCACGTAGCTGCGGATCGAACGCGGATGCTCGACGTCGGCCGGTGGCGGCGTTTCGGGTGGGGAGAGGGGAGCTTTCTGTGACATGGACGCGCATTTTGCCGCCGTCGGCGGATGGCGGCATTGCGTGATGCTGACTGCCGCTGCCGACTCGGCGGGCGATGATCGTTCCAGCTTCGAAGAGCACCAGCGCTCGACGGACCGAGTGACGCCCCTATAATCGCTGCTCAGTGCGGGTGTAGTTCAATGGTAGAACGGCAGCTTCCCAAGCTTCATACGAGGGTTCGATTCCCTTCACCCGCTCATCCATAGAGGCCGCGGACGTCTACGAGGCCCCATATAGGCCGTCTCATCGCCTTTTGGTGTATGCCAATGCTCTTCTCGTGCCGCTCTCGGCGGGAGCACGACGCTGAATACATGTGGAATTGCCTTGCGCAATTTCGCCTTGCTCGGCCGGGCCGGGGCCCTTGTTACCCAAGCGCAATGGGCCGAGTGGGCAAAACCCGATGAATCTCGTCGGCCAAGACATGAAGACACATCGGTTTTGCCAGGTAGCCGTCCATCCCGGCTGAGAGGCATGCTTTCCGACGGCTGGCGTCATCGTTGGCTGTCGCCGCGAGGATGGGAAACGGTGGAAGGCTGCCTGCTTGTTGGCAGGCACGCAGGCGCTCGGTGGCCTCCATCCCGTCCATCACCGGCATGTCTATGTCCATCAGCACCATGTCAGGCGGGTGCGCGCGGCAGAGCTCGATGGCCTCGACCCCGTTGCTCGCGATCGCCACCTCGTATCCCAGCAATTCCAACTGCCCGCGCGCGATCAGCTGATTGACGGCGCTGTCGTCGACAACGAGAACAAGCCCCGCATCTTCCGCGTACAAGGGGCTGGGCGAGGTTTCACGGGATTCGACTGTGGAGGTACGCCAGTCCACATGAGCGGTGAGCCGCTCGAGTTCGAGAGGGCTCAATGGCAGGAGGCGGACGTCGACCGAAGTGGAGCCGCGCGCCTGCACGGTAGGTGACCCGGCAAGTACGGCCAGCACGGTCCACATGGCCGGTACCGAGGTTGCCATCCTCTCCATTTCTGCCAGCTCCGTCCCCGTGAACTCTGCGACGATGAGCAGCATGGGAAGGCGTGGTCCCTCGGCGTTGCCCGCCAAGTCGACTTGCTCCGAAACTTGCTCCAGTGACCGAAACGACCTGATACGCCAACCGAGGCGGCGCAGGCGCCGGTGCACTGAGTCCAACGCGCCGGGCACCGGACTCACCAGCCACGCTGTCACGCCGGCCGCATCTGGCAGCGGTTCTGCACCAGAAACCTCTACCGCGGATATCCATGTCCGCAGGGAGAGGACCAGGCCCTCCGGCCCGGAATCGAGGAACGTCACGTCTCCGTGGGTCACCGGGCAAACACCAAAGGCCTCCACTGCGTTTGTCCCAAGTGGAGCTGACTGCACGGGTCGCAGCTCCAGGCGCTCCAGGACATGAGCAACGGTCTCGTCTGACGCCTTGGTGCCGGTACCCGCCGCATGCACAATAACTTCACTTCGGCCGGCTTGGGGCGTTTCGACCTCGGCGCTAAACATCACGAAACCCGCATCGATGCAATCGGTCATCGCGATCAGAACTCGGTGTATGGCTGCCCGCAAGCCCGGATTGCTGGATGGCAACTCCAGATAGGGGCCGCGGTAATCCAAATACGAGATCAGCTTCTTCGAGCGTGCCAGCGGCAAGACTTCTCGCGCGCTCTGCGTAAAGAGTTCCGAGAATTCCGTCATGGTCTGGATCCCAAGGATTGCGCACAGAATGACGCGCTTGCGGGAATCGGTGTGGCGCGAAGAGGGTGCCGCTTCCACATCGTGTTCCAGTCACGGTCGAAGGCAGCTCGCTCAGGCGTTTGCGAGCAATCGGGGCTCCCGCTCGATCGTCCTGATGTCCTAGTGGTCGGTCAGAGTCAGCAGGATGTCCGCATACCACGCGCATTTGAGGCCGAGTGTTTCATCCAGAACAACGTCCCGGCTTCCCATGTCGATCCGTGAGGAGTGGGTCCCAAGCAGCTTGCACGGCAGTGCCGCCGAGCTGGAGCTTGGGGTCGGATCTCTCATCGGGGCGGGGGCGCCGCTGGTCCCACGGTGCGTGCGCGCATCAGTCAGAAAGTACCCTTGCCCCTGAAAGCGCACGCCGAAAGACGAGGCAACGCAGGCAAGACGAGCGACAGGCAGGTGATGGAGCGTGTCGTGAAAACCGAGCGGGAAGCCGATCACCAGCAGCGGACTGCCGATCTCGACATCTGAGTGGGCCGCTTGCAGATTCGCCGGTGTCAAGGCAACGAAGGCGCACCGCACCGGCATGACGGCGCTCCAACTCGATGACGGCGACATCAATGTCGCCACCCGTGTCGGTTCCCTCCCGCCAGACGGCAGTGTCGTCGCGGTACGGCAGGATGGAAAAAAGCGGTAGCCAGTTGAAGTTCTATCTCCACGCGGTCCGGCTCATGGCCGCTCTTGGCTTCGCACAACACATGCCGGCTGGTTACCAGATCGAGCCTCGAATCCCGTTCGAAAAAGAAGCCGCTGGCGCTGCTGAGGAAGTTTGCCCCCGAAACGTGCTGACGCGAGTGGACGTCAGCAACACGGATTCGATCATGGCTCGTTTATTCATATGAGGCTTTTTTGCTGGGGATGCCGGCCGGTGACATCCGGGACGTCGTCGCTTCTTAAAGATGCTGACACGGAAAGCCGTTGCGATCTGCCTGATTGTGTGCGTGGGCGTACCGACACCTCGCACGAAGACCGGCATAGTGCTTGCCCTGTTTGCCACAAGCCGTGGAGCAGCCGCATGTCGGCGTCGTCTCGAACCTCGCATTCCCCCCTGAATCTGGCCGACTTGCTCACCGCGCACGCGCAGAGGACGGTGACGAAGGCCCAACAGCACGGAGCGCAGCTCTATTTCGACTATCGAGGCCCGGTCTGCTTTGCAGATGCCGACGCTGAACGTGCTGAACAGTGTGCGGGCGCATCTGCTAGCTGAGGCGTTGAAGGCGGTGAACGAGGGGGCCGAATGCTTTTATTTACCGTACACGCGGTCGTGTTGTCGGACAGCTTGTGCCGGGTGCGGATTCAAGTCGCCTTTCCTGATGCGGACACGGATGCGACCTTTCACGCCATGCGCCGCAATGCTCGAAGCCATGCGACAGAGGCCGCTGCTCAAGACATGGAACTCCCTGCCTCGTTCGCGCCGCTGCCCGCGTGGTTCGAGCCGCGCTACAGCAAGTTGCGGTCCCCTGGCATCGGTGCAATGCTCCAGCTCTCGATGACGTTGAGATTGGCTGAGGACAAGGTGTTCGACGAGATGGCGGTGCTCGCCATTCCTCAAGCCTGGCTCATCGGATCGCCGGCAGACGAGAACGAAGCCCTGGCCAGCCGGCTGCAGCGCGACGGCTGGCTCGTGCGCATCTTCGGCAATGTGGAGGCGGCTCGCGCTCAACTTCGAGGCATAGACCGCGCCCCGCCTGCGCCTGCCTTTCTGTTTGCTCGCGAGGGTCCCAGTGCGAGCGTGCAGGAGTTGCGAGCGTGGGCGGCGGAACTCCCCTCCACAACACGCGTCGTTCTCGGCATGCCGAGCGAGTCCGACCATCGCCGCTTGGCCCAAATCGGCAGGCTGGAGATACGCAAGATTCCGTTCAGTCCTGCTGACCTCGGGGACATACGTGAGCAGGCACGCCAATGGGAAATCGACCGCGGCGACGAAGTCGCTCCCGCTCCACGCGATGCGGAGCATCGTCCGCGCGTGCTGGTCGCGGATCACGATCCGGCGAACCTCGTCCTTGCCAGTGAGATGCTTCGGGTACTGAGCTATGCATCAGACACCGCGGTCAGTGGACTGGATGCGATTGAATACTGTCAACGCTTCCGGCCCGTTGCCATTCTCATGGATGTGCAGATGCCTGACATGAGCGGAATCGAAGCCACACAACGATTGAGGCGGATGGAAGCGCACCAGACAAGCGACGCGCTGCATATCATCGGCGCAACGACGCAGAATGATGAGGAGACACGCGCTGCGTGCATGCTGGCGGGGATGAACGGATTCCTGCACAAGCCGCTCGGGCCGTTGAACCTGGCTCACCAGATCGGCACGGCGGTGCCCCGTGCCGCCAGACCCTCGCGCGTTGGCGTCACTGTGGCACCGCTCAGGTCGCGGTTCGATCCGGCAGCAAGCGATCCGTCTCCCGCTTGACGACGGCATAGCACTCGCAAGCCTGCGCCTCGAGTGCAGGCCTGTCGAGCACCGTGATGTGGCCGCGCCGGTAGCTAATGATTCCGGCGTGCTGAAGGTGGCCTGCGGCTGCAGTCACTCCCTCGCGCCGGACCCCTAGCAAGTTGGCGATCAACTCCTGCGTCATCACCAACTCGGGGCCCGGCAAGCGGTCCAGGGTCAGCAGTAGCCAGCGACACAGTTGCTGCTGCAAGGAATGATGGCGGTTGCATACCGCCGTCTGTGCCATCTGAGTGATCAGCGCCTGGGTATAGCGCAGGAAAAGATGCATCGCAGGCCCTCCACGTTCGAATTCCTGTTGCAGCACCGGCGCCGGAAGCTTCAACGCATGCCCTTCGCTCTGGACCACCGCGCGGCTGGGCGTACTGCCACCGCCCATAAAGAGGGACACGCCCACGACGCCATCGAACCCGACCAGCGCGATTTCGGTCGATGCGCCATTCTCCAGGACGTGCAACAGCGAAACGATGGCGGTTGTCGGGAAGTGGACCTGCTTGGACACGGCGCCGGATTCGTACAAGGCGGTACCGAGCGGAAGGAACACCCACTCAAGGTGAGGCGCTATGCGTTGCCACACATCGTTGGGTACCACCCGAAGCAGACGGTTGGGGCAGTATCGAGGACCGCGCGAGGTCAGACCTTCGAGTGGCATGTGCGGCAGCGGGGGGCAGAGACTTGTACGGTAGCGCACATTGCGCCCCACGGCCCCGTCTCCTTGCGCGCGGCGAGGGCATACGCGCCTGCGTGCAGTGCAGAACCGTGTCGCTGCCTCGCGCTCCGCTCAACGCCTAGCCTCTTCCGGCAAGAAGCCCAAGCACAAGGCCGACCGCTGCGGAAGCAAGGATCGCTCCCCACGGGTACACGCGCACGTAGCTGTCCACGTTCTGCGCTGCATTCCGGGCGCCATCGGCAACAGCGTGTTCCAACTGCTCCATCCGCGACTCCGCGGGCGAAACAAGCTGCCTCGCCTGCACGGACGGAGTGGTATCTGGCCGAGGATCGTCGTCGACCGCCATCGGCGGGACCGTCCCCGGTGTCGTTCCCGGGGATTGTGGTGTTCTCGGATCGCTAGTCATGATTTCTCCAATCTGGCTGGGTATCCACAAAATCGGTGTGGCCGCCGCCGCGCCGGGCGGGCGCAGTTGGCATCCATCGGGCATCAGTACCCGGCACCAGCCGCGTCCGTCCGCACTCTTCCAGGGGATGCGCGGGGCCCGGTTTGCGAGATCCTGTCAGGACGAACCAGCTGAACGTGAAGATGGCATCTGACGGCTTTTGCATGAGGGCATGTTGCCCTGAGAGGCCTTCGCCGTATGTGCGGCGTCGCACCAAATGCGCAGGGCGTCCATCGGAGCAGCTCTTCAGGAGTCGGTGCACAGCGCTTGGTGGTCATGGACGCCTCTTCACGCTGCCGATGTGTCCGAGCGCACCGACGCCCGGGCTCTGCTCGGCCAAGCTGCCTCATCCCGCGGGATCAACCGCTGAAGAGGAGCAACGCGATGAACGACATGGAAAATGGGCGGCGGCCCTTTGCATCGCCACCCGGGGAAGCCGGGGACAGGTTCACCTCCGAAGGTGGGGCGGTCGGGCCGCGGCATCCGGCCCCTGCGCCCGCGGAGAGCCGATCCATCGTGTCGGCTGAACAGCGCAGCCACCGTGCGGTGGCCCGGGCGTCGTGAAGCAGCCGCGAGCTCCGCTCAGCCACCGACTCCCGGTCAGATGGAACTGATGCAGGACATGAACCTCGACTTTTGCCATGGGTCGTACCTCCACGACCACCAGCGCTTCCTTCGTTTCGAGGACGCTATCGATTGCGCGGAAACTGCCCGCCGCACCCGTGCTCGTCACGGCGAGTAGCGCTGTCAGTGAGTGCAAGCGACTGGTCGCTTCCTGCGTTTCAGTGCCCAATGGGCATGAACGCCAGCAGGAAACCGGTGCCCGCCGCATCGCGACTGATCGCAGCATGCGCTTGACGTCCCGGTGTGCCCCCCACCGACGGCAGGTCCAAGGTGCAGCTGCCGCTGCGGTCGCCCCGGGCCGCCTCCGACAACATGCTCTTCAATACACCGGTGCCCTGCGGCGTAAGCAGCCGATACAGCGACTGGCCTTGCAGCGCATCCGGGTCGCTTTGAAAAAGTGTCGCTCCTGTAACGTTTGTTTCCTGCACGATTCCATCTTTGTCCACGGTGAACAGGCCGACGGGTGCCGCATCGTAGAGATCAGTGTGCCGTTGCAATGCCGCCTCTGCCTCCGAATGCAACCTGCGCAGTTCTTCGGCCTGCAGTTCGAGTTCCACCTGATGCACCTGCAGTTCGTGCAGCACGGCCAGCGCATCCACTGCTGTCTGCGGCGACGCTGCCAATTCATAGAGAACACGCAGCGCCGCGGCGCTGCGTTTGACGTTGTCTTCGGTGTCTCCCGTCAATCGCGAGACGGCACGCTTGCGAAGCTCTTCTTCGCTGGCCGGATTGTTCATCCCGGTTTTCATGGGCACTCCCTTGAGGCGGTGACTTGTGGCCGCCTGCAAATTTCACTTTACTCCTTGCGCAGCCGCGCTTCGAGTTCCTTGGCGGTCGTGATGTCGACGAGGGTGATGACCGTTCCCTGGATCACATTGGCCAACGTGCGGTACGGCATGATGCGCACCGAATACCAGCGTCCGTCGGTGGTGGCAGCGTCCTTCTGCGAAAACGCCAGCGTCTGCAAGGTTTTCTGCGCATCAGCGATCAAGTCCGGATAGAGCAGGGTGGTGGCCAGATCGCTCAGCGGCCGGCCGACGTCCGTCTCGCGCAGGTGGATCACGCGCGTGACTTCGTTGGTGAAGCGACGCACGTTGAGGTGGTTGTCGAGGAACAGCGTGGCGATGTTGGTGCTGTTCAACAGGTTCTGCATGTCGCTTTGCGCGAGCGCGAGGTCATCGAGCTTGGATTGCAGCTCCGAGTTGATCGTTTGCAGCTCCTCGTTCATCGATTGCGCTTCTTCCTTCGACGTGGTCAGCTCTTCATTGGCGGACTGCAATTCCTCGTTGGTCGACTGGAGCTCTTCGTTGGCCGCCTGCAACTCCTCGCGGGAGGTGAGCATCTCCTGGCGAAGCGCGCGGATTTCATCGTGCGCGCGCGCCAGTTCGGCCGCTGTGACCGGATCGGCCGAACTGGTGGATTTGCGCCGGCTCTTCTTGCCGTTCGCCGGCGTGGGCACGTCGCGGAAGACGACCATCACCATGCCTTCGAGCGGCTTGGGTTCGAGCAGGGGTTGAACCGCGATGTCGACAACGGCTCCATCCGGCTCTTCGCCCAGACGAAGGCTGCGGAGTTCGACAGGCATGCGACTTTGCAGCGCGTTCTGCAGCGCCACGCCCAGTTGCGCCCGTATGCTGGGCCGCGTCATCACGTGGATGTTCCAGTTGGCCTTGCCTGCCGCCGGCTCCAGGTATTTCCCGGTATGGCCGTGGATGTAGACGATGTCGCCGCCGGCCGTCACCAGCACCGCGGCAGGTGTGAACGCCTTCAGCAGCACTTGGTCTGCATGCGTCTGGAGATTGACCGAGGAGGACATGGGGTGTGACACCGTGGTGGTTTCTTCGGCCGGAGCCGACAAAGGTCGACGGCTGTGGAAGTGAAGCTGCGAGGCATTGGCGCGATTGTCCTGGCGCCAGTACAGGCGCGACTTCGGGTGCGTCGGCGTGAACAGCGCGTGCGATCGACCCACGGTTTCCGAACTGCCGAGCACCAGCAGGCCGCCCGGGCGCAGGCCGTAGTGGAACAGCGGCACCAAATGCTGCTGCAGCGTGGCGTTGAAGTAGATCATCAGGTTGCGGCAGCAGAGGATGTCGAGCTTGGTGAACGGCGGATCCCGGCTGACGTCGTGCCGGGCGAACAGCACCATCTCGCGGATGCGTTTGTCGACGGTGTAGCCACCTGCCTGCGCAGTGAAAAAACGCGCCAGGCGCTCGGGCCCCACGTCGGCCGTGATCGATGCCGGATAGTGGCCCTTGCGGGCTGCTGCAATGGCGTCGGCGCTGAGGTCGCTGGCGAAGATTTGCAGTGTGCGGCCTGCAGCGCCCGCCGTTCCTTCGGTAACCTGCTTGAAGACCATCGCGAGCGAGTAGGCTTCCTCGCCGGTGGAGCATCCCACCACCCAGGCGCGCAATGGCTCCTGCGCGGATGTGCGGCGCGCCAGCAGTTCCGGCAACGCGGAGTCTTCGAGTTCCTGCCAAACCGGCGGGTCGCGGAAGAAGCGTGTCACACCGATCAGAACCTCGCTGAAGAGCAGGTCTACCTCGGCCGGGTTCTGCCGCAAGAAGCCCGCGTAGGCATCGATGCCGGCCAGACCATGCACTGCCATGCGCCGCTCGATGCGGCGGATCAGCGTGCTTGACTTGTACAGTGAGAAGTCGTGCCGCGTGCGCGCACGCAGGAGCGCCAGGATGCTCCTCAGTGCCATCGCGTCTTGCGGGTGGTCGTCCAGGGTGTGCGTTCCGCGCAGGCCTGCCTTGTCCGCCAGGGCGCGGGCGAGGATCGCTGGCAACTGTTCGGGCGGCGCCACGAAATCCGCGTGCCCGGCCGCCAGCGCGCTGCTGGGCATCGAGTCGTACTGGGAAGACTCCGGCTGTTGCACCAGCGCCAGTCCACCGTGCTTCTTGATCGCCCGCAATCCCAAGGTGCCATCGGATCCCATGCCAGACAGCACGATGCCCACGGCCTGGTGCCCGCGCTCGCGGGCCAGCGAATCGAACAGCGCGTCGATGGGCAATTGGCGGTGTGCTCCTGACGGGCGCGTCGAAACACGGAGATGGTTGCCGGAGATGGACAGTTCTGCGGCCGGCGGAATGACGTAGACGACATTGGGTTCGATGGATTGCGCGTCTGACGCTTCGCGCACGGGCATAGCCGTCACCTTCTGGAGCAGCTCGCCGAGCATGGATTTCTGCTTCGGGTCCATGTGCTGGACCACGACGAACGCCACACCAAGATCGATGGGCGCGTGCGTGAAAAAGCGCGTCAGCGGATCCAGTCCGCCCGCGGAGGCGCCCAGTCCGACAACGCGAGTGCCGGGCAATGCAGCGAGGGTCATCTGAGGATAGGGGGTGGAGCTCCAGAGCGGGAGTATCGGGGGTTGCGAGCCGGGACCGGGCCCGCGCTATGTCGGCGACCGCACAGACAGCCTGCCACGGGAGGTCCAACGTGGTCCGATGCAAAGCAAAGGGTCCTCTCAATGACGCACTCAGTCAACGCCAATGCCGCACAGGACGATGCGGGTACAAGGACGGCCACCGAACTTGCCCAAGCCGGCATGTTCAAGGCCTCGGGCGACGTGCGGCGCGAGCGCCTGCGGCATCTGGCCGCCCTCGACGGTGGCGCGGTCGCGGGAGCGGATACCGAGAAAGCCGACGTCCTGGCCCTGGTGGCGCATGAGTTCCGCGGCCCGCTATCGGCCATCAGTGCGGCTCTGGTGCTGATCGATCGCCGCATCGGTACCCAGTGTGCGCGGGAGCGCGCCATCGTCGGGCGGCAACTCGGCACGTTGGTGCGGCTGGTGGAGGATCTCCTCGATGCCAGGCGCACGGCGCGCGACGGGATGGCACTGTACTGCGAGCACGTCTCGCTGCGTGAGGTGGTGACCCATGCGCTGGAGACCACAGCTCCCCTGCGCCACGCCATGCGTCACCGGCTCCGGGGCAGGCTGCCCGATGCCAAGCTCCTTGTGTACGCCGACAGGACGCGGTTGGCGCAAGTGTTCGCCAACCTTCTGTCCAACGCGGCGCGTTACACCCGGAAGGGGGCTGTATCGAAATCGACGTCGAGGTGGCGGCCGGCAGTTGTTGCGTGCGCGTGAAGGACAACGGCCGGGGCATCGAGGCTGATGTGCTCCGTCATCTGTTCGAGCCGTATTTCCAGGGCACAGGGAGCGAGCAGGCGATGCCTCGCGGCCTGGGGCTGGGGCTCGCCCTGGCCAAGGCGATCACCGAGCGCCACGGTGGGGCCGTGACCGTGCACAGCGACGGCCGGGACCTCGGCAGCGAGTTCTCGGTGCGGTTGCCCCTGGCGGCCCACGTCACCGTCGCAACCCCCGCCGTTGACAGCAACCGGAGGAGGTGCACATGAACACATTTGCAGCGCGCGCCGGGCCGGAGGCTGCTTCTGCTAGCCCTCTCTACAAGGAAGGCGAGGACATGCCCTCATCCCCCGCCGAGCCGGACCACCGGGCTTTCAAGGAAGCGCCGAGGGGCGTGCCGGCGCAGGACAGCGAGGACCTCATGGCGGAACTGAAGATCCGCTACAACGGTCGCCACTTCTGCTTTCAAGCGTATCGATACGACCACCTGGAAGACGCGCTTGCGTATGCGCGGTTGCAGCGTGACCGTGCCTTGCACGGCTTGGATGAGGATGTGACGCCTGAAGGCGCAACCACCGGCGAGCCGGAGTTCCCGGCAACTTCCGATCGGCCCGAGATGGAGGCGCTGGGCGTGTCATACGAGGCGGGCAGGTACGTCTTCCAGGGCTTTCACTACGATCACCTGCGAGATGCCCTTGCGTACGCCCGGCTGGACAGGGCACGCGGCAGCACCTGATGCCCTCGGCGCGGCCACTTCAGCCCGGGCGCGGGGGGGAGGGGGGCGTTTCCGCGAGGGCCTGCTTTACGAGCCTGTCGAGTTCGCACTCGAGCGATTCGGCCAGGAAATACGCTTCGAGGTACTTTTCCTGGCGCCCCGCGGCTTGCCACGCGGTTCTGTCGCCTTCGGCCTTGGACAAGCGGTACTTGACAGATGCGATTTGCTGCTCGGTGATCAGCTTACTCCGCGGGCGACCGGCGTGGCGGCGGGTTTGGTGTTTGCACGGACCATGCTCCCCTGACCAGGCCACGGCGTCTGTGTGACGCCACACCGATGAGGTCGAGCGCTCACTGTCGCGCCGGGGGCGGATCCATGTGCTCTGACGCCGGGTCTGCTCGAAGAAGAATCGCAGCATCTCCGCGGTGGCGTCGGGGCCACGGGCGTCTCTCTACCTCGGGCTCTGAGGTTTGAGGCCAGGCATATTCTCATCAGCGCATCGTTTCCGATGGATATCTCATGCCGGGTCCACATGGCGTCAGCGAGAAGAGGGGGCCGGAACCTGGGGAGGTACTCGGCTCAACAGAACAAGCCCGGCCACCGCGGAGAAGGCGGAAGCCAGGAAAATGCCCAGCTTCGCGCTGCCGATGAGCGGCGCAGCAAAGGCGAGGTCCGCAATGAAGAGCGCCATCGTAAAACCGATGCCCGCCAAGATGCTTCCTCCTGCGATCTGCCTCCAGCTGAGGTCCGGCGCCCGCACGGCAAATCCCGCCCGCACGGCCAGCCAGCTGAACGCAAAGACGCCCAGTGGTTTGCCCACGGCGAACCCCGCGAACACGGCGGCCGTCACCGGATGGGCGAAGTCGTCCCAAGATAGCGACAGTCCGGCGTTGGCGAACGCGAACAGCGGCATGACCGCAAAGGCCACCCAGGGGTGCAGCCCCATTTCGAGCCGCTCGACGGGTGCCAGCGTCTCTCTCGCAGCCACTTCTGCAATTTGCAGGCTCTTTCGATCCCGAGTACTGCCGCTGCGCAGGTCTTGGGTGGGATGGGCGACCACCCTTTGCAGGATGGCGTACAGTCGCTTGTCGCTGACCCAGCGGCGGGCCGGTGTCATCAGTCCGAGAATGACGCCGGTGGTTGTCGCATGAATTCCGCAAGCGTCGATTGCGACCCATGCAAACCCGCCGGCGACGAAGTAGAGCGGGAGGGCCCTGAAGCCGGCCATGGCCATGGCGCGCACAGCAGCTATGCACAGTGCACCTGCACCGAGCATGGCCCAGTTCAGTCCATGGCTATATCCAATTGCGACGACGAGGATAGCGCCGATGTCGTCGACGATGGCCAGCGACAGCATGAACACGCGCAAGCTTTTCGGAATGCGATCCTTCAACAGTGCCAGACAGGCCACGACAAATGCCGTGTCGGTGGCCATCACGGTGCCCCAGCCGTGCTGACCAGGCAGTCCCCATTGAAGTGCCAGATACAGCGCAGCCGGCACCACCATGCCTCCGATTGCTGCCACGACCGATAACGCGGCAACCCGCGGCTCGCTCAACTCGCCCAGCACCAGCTCTCGTTTGAGCTCTAGCGCGACGAGGAAGAAGAACAACGTCATCAAGCCGTCGTTGATCCAATCCTTCAGCGAGCGCCCATAGTCGAGCGGGCCCACCCGGAATCCGACGTGAACGTCCCACGCGCCGAGAAACTCGGCACTCCACGGCGAGTTGGACAGCGCGAGCGCCGCCGTCGTAGAGAGCAGAAGGATGGCGCCGGCGGCTGCCTCGATGCGCAGGAACCTCGAGAGCGACGGAGCGAATCGATCAACAAGCGCTTTCGGTAGCCGAGCAAGATCGCGGTCGTACGCCGCCCGAGAACTGTCATCGCTCATATTCGGCTCGCCGGGCACGGCCGATGGCAGTCAACGCGCCCGACTCGATCTGTCCGCCCTTTTAGCCGCTGTTGACGAGCAGCGCGGCACACGCACCTGCGACAGCAGATATCTGTTCTGGCGTATGCGTACCGGGCACCCGGGCCCAGCCGCCTCTCTCCACGAATTCTCCCTGCGACCATGTACGGGTTTCCTTCAGTGCAGTGAGGTGGGTACGTGCATCGCCATCTCGTCTAAATTTCTCGACGCAGACGGGCGCTAAGGCAGCGGTCACCGCATGGTCGGCACGCATGTTAGCTGCGGTCTCCGCATCTGTGCGCGTGGCCCATCCTGCCCACGTGAACCCGGCGATGACCGTGGCAACGGCTCCGGTAGCGGCACCGATCAGTGCAGGCTTGATTTGCATGGAAATAGTCATAGCGGTCCTCCAGTTGCATCAATGTTGATGGCTCGGCAGGTGATCCGGACGCCCGGCCAGGCACTGAGCATTCGACCTCAATTGAGGCGGCACTAACCAGGACTCAGGGTCGACTTTCCATGGGAATCCCCAGCTGGGCAGTTGCAGGGAGTGTTGTTGCAGAATGGGATGCGGATGTAGAAGCCGCGTGGGCCCACGCCGACCCCTGGCTGTCCGCCGACGAGCCTTGGCGCGCGCCGAGCAAGCCCCTACCTCGCAGGCAAACGGTTCGCATGCGGGATGGCATCGTCGTTGAACAGCAATGCAGCGCGCATCGCGACCATCTTTCTGCCGAGTTGCTCTGCGCCCAGCTTGCTCCGCCGGATCATGTCGAACAAGACCGACTGCTCTTGCTCGATGTGGCGGCGGACATTCGTGTCCAGAACGTCAAGGTGCGCGTTGTACAACTCGTCATCGGGCTCCATGTCGTCGATCTCCATGACGATCTGCATCGCCACTTGGTGTTCCACATCAAGAACGTTCATCAACGCGTCGTTTCTGACGGCTTCGCGTACGGCAGGGTAGAACACCTCATCTTCGATCTGGATCAGCAGGTTCAGCTCGCGCAACAATTCGCCTACTAGCCGCGCCTTGCGGTCTGGCAGCAGGGCCCCTTGATCGACAGCCGATCCGATGTCATCGAGATCGACGAAGAGACGCAGCAACGCGTCTTGGTATCCACGCAGTACGACCAGTGCGTCGGTATCGTCCGTCGGCGAGCGTACTCGTTGGGCCTGCACGGGAATGGCGCGGGATGAAGGTTCGTCTCGAACCTGAGGATGGTGACTCATGACTACTCCTTGCGATGCAGTGTGCGCCGCTGGTATCTCCAGGGTCGCATGCCGCACCTTCAGTGTCTGTGCCTCGCGCCACATAGCCGGCAGAGCGAAGGACTCTATCGAGTTCATGTTCTTGATTGAACCAAGAATGGCGGAAGGGCTTGCACTGAGTACATGGACATCAACGCCCTCGCAGTTTCCTGGCGTCGCGGGCCCGTCGCCTCAGACGCTCATCAGTAGCCGTTGAAAGATGGCCAGGGACGACCAGCCGTCGTCGGTCGTGAAGAGCTGGTACACAGTCTGGCCAATTCCGAAGTGCGAGCGGAATAAGGTTATTGTCAATCAACGGGTTGGAAGGTCGAACGTGTTCCCTTCACCCGTGCATCCCACAGAAGTCGGTGGACTTCTGCGAAGCTTGGTAGAGACCTGAGTGTGTACCTGGGTCTTTGCTGCGCAGTGCTCCACGCTTGCGAGCGGCCTGCGCGAAAATCATCCATTCGGGCCGCGTGCGGGTTTCCTGTTCGCTGGTGACACCGACCCTGCCGAGACGGTCTCTTCGATGGCGGCTGGCGGCAGCAGGTTCTGCTGGTGGGCCGGTAGCCGCGCTCGCAGTGCCGCAATCTGCGCCTGCTTCTGGGTGTCGTCGAGGTGGGGGTCATGGTTGATCAACACCGTCTGCATGCTCAGACGTGCCAACAGCATCTCTTGCTCGAAGAAGGCTGCGGCAGTCGTTTCACCCAGATGCTGGCGCTGGATACTCTCCACGCGCTCGAAATATTCATTCACCTCCTGCGACGTCTGCGGGGCTTCCATTTGGTGTAGCTGCCGGCTCATGTCCGCCGAGTATTCGCGGTAGTTCCCCAGCAGCTTCATCACCTCTTCCGCGTCATCGAACGGCAAGCCCTCACGCAGAGCCGCGCGTAGCCGTTCGAGTTCGTCCGCGGAAGGGCCCGCAGACATGTTCATAAGCAGTGTCTCGATGGCTCGCCGGGTGTCGGCGTTGATGATGAGCCCGCCACCGAAACCAATCTCGAACAACTGGGCCGGGTGGAGCCCGGGCATCGAGTTCGGCACGTCTGCGGACAGCCCCGTGAAGGCGACGGTCGGGTTCGGATGCATGGCGCCGGCCCCTGTATAGGCATCGGCAGGAGTGGGCGGCGCCAGATCTGCCGCAGCCTTCGGTTGATCTCTGGCAGACGAAGGTGGTTCCTTCCACCACCAACCGGCCGCTCCCATCAGCGCGAAAAGCAGACTGGCGACGACGATGCAGCCCCATCGAAAATCCGTCATGGCTTCACCTCATTGCGCGGCGCGTTGTCCCGAAAGCGTAGAGGATTTCGTCGCACAACGAGACATCCTCTGCGCAAACTCGACGAACGAAAGACATGGCGACGCCAAGGGAACTGACGCCGCCACGGTGACCCCTTCGTCGTAAGCATCTGCGCCGTTGATCAGAACCGGTCGAACCAGGCTTTGATGCCGCTGCGACCGACGGTCGGTGGTCCGAACTCGTGCCCGCCATAGTGCAGCTCCCGATCCGTAGGAACGCCTTGCGATTTCAGCTTTTCATGGTATCGGTTCATCGTCGTCACAGGAACGACGAAGTCGAAAACGCCGTGATAGAACTTCGTGGGCGGGTGGTTGCTTGGCAGCTTGTCCGGGATGAAGCACAGCGGGCCTGAACAGGTGGCGTAAGAACCGGCCACGATGGCCAGCGCGGACCACTCCGAGTTCTTGTTGAACGTCACTGCCATGCGGCTGGTGTTGTATCCCCCGCTCGAGATGCCGAACGCATAGCGCTTCGTCATGTCGACCGGCCCGTAGGCGCCCATCTTGGCTTCCTCGAACAGGTCTGGCAGAAAGCAAGCGTCGCTCGAGTACTCGTAGGGAAAAGGAACGTTGGTGTCCCAGAACTGCGTGACGAACCCCACGGTCGGTGCTTCCGCGGCAATGACCGCGTACTTCTTTCCGGTACCCCTCGGATCGTCGAGCAGCTCATGGAGGACTCGCGAACCGTAGACGGCGCCGAAAGGCTCCCACCATCGGGAGTCAAAGGGGTTCTGCTGCGGACTGCCGACCGCGACGAAACCGTTGTAGTAGAAGACCACCGGCCACCCTCCTGCGGGTGGCGTGCCTTCGGGCACTTCGTAGCGCACGTGCCGTGAGATCGGCATACCGACGCAGCCGAACAGCGAGTTGGAGTTGAAGGTGTGCTTGCGTTCCTGGAAAGAACATTTCCAGTTGCCGATACTGTCGCGGTTGCAGCGCGCAGCCTGTGCGTCGGGCACGTGAGCGATCGAGGCTGCCGCGGTGATTGCAGTCAATGCCAGCAGCTTCCCCAGTGAAGCGGCTGCCCCTCGCATTGATCTCAACATGAAAAGTCCATGCGTGCGTTCCATTGGATATGTCCCCTATGAGTGGATGAACGGAAGAGGCGAACACCCGCTTCTCCTGCTCCAGCAGGTCAAGGCCGCCTCTCTCGCTGTTCATGCGGCTGATGCGACAACGGTCATTGACCCGGGGACACGTTATGGGGACGGCTCGCTCGAGCCCATCGGACTATTCCGGTGCGGTTTCCGGAGTTGCACGCTGAGCGTTAACCCTGAACGTAGGGTGTCTCGGCGAGACGCGGAGCCTCCTATCCGATTGACCAGACCAGTACATGCGGCGAGTGCGTGCCGATGTCCCTCGGTTGACACCCGACGCACGATCGCGTCAATCGGAAGATTCCGAGTGGGCATCGGTACATGAACACGCTGCAGCGCCGGTCCTTGCTGGTCAGAATGGTCTACGGCGGGGCAACGAGTCCACGCCTGCAACACTAGGAGACGAACATGGATGAGTCACCTTCGCGCGCGGCCCGCTCGCGTGCCTTGGTTTACGCAGCACTGCTGCTCCTCACAGGCTGGCTGAGCATCGGGGTGGCGCATGCTGCCTATGACCGCAGCCTGACCCGCACGCTCGACGCCGGGCAGATCCACGGCAAGGTCGATGCGAGCGATACGCACGCCTTTCTCGGCATCCCATTCGCCCAACCTCCAGTGGGTGAACTGCGCTGGCGTGCGCCGCAACCGCCTGCCCCCTGGGGCGGCTCGCGTCCGGCGACCACGATGGCGCCGATGTGTGCACAAGTCGGCAGCTTCTTCGGCGAACCCGACCCGGCCACCTTCGGCCACCCGGTCGGCAGCGAGGACTGCCTATATCTCAACGTCTGGCGGCCCAATTCGACCGCCGACGACCTGCCGGTGTTCGTGTGGCTGCACGGTGGCAGCAATTTGAAGGGCACGGCGCGAGAGCCGACCTACAACGGCGCCTACCTGGCTCGCAAGGCCAACATGGTGGTGGTGACGGTGCAGTACCGCATGGGCATGTTGGGCTGGCTCAACCACCCGGCCGTGAAAACCGGCAATGCGTTGGACGACTCCGGCAACTTCACGACGCTCGACCTCGTGCGTGCCCTGGACTGGGTTCAGGCCAATGCGGGGGCCTTCGGCGGCGACAGGGACCGGGTCACGGTGGCGGGGCAGTCGGCCGGCTGCATCAACACCTGGGGGCTGCTGCAGTCGCCACTGGCCGCAGGAAAGTTCCATCGTGCCCTGTGCACGTCGGGCATTCCGAACGGCTACCCGCCCGTGATTGGGCATGTCGCGGCCAACTACCTGATCGATCGTTTGCTCGTGGACACAGGCCGTGCATCGGATCTGCTGCACGCCGCCGCGCTGCGCGTACTGATGAGCAATACCCAGATCGCCGAGCTGCTGCGCAGTGCGAGTGCAGCGCAGATCATGAAGTTCTCGCCAGCGCCCGTCGTGCCGGGGCACTTCACGGACGGCACGGTGATCCGGCGCAGCGGACTGGCCGGGCTGGTGGCCGGCCACTACAACCGCGTGCCGTTGATGATCGGTTCGACTCGCGACGAAGGCGCTTATGCCCTCTACCTGGCCGGCATGGGGCGGCCGACGCCGCAGGAGTACTGGCACCTGGCCAACTATGCGCCACCGGGCACCGTGACCTACGATCAGCTCATCAAGCCCGAGTTCCAGCCGATCTACACGCAGACGCACCAGGTGCTCAGCTATGCTTACGGTCTCATCACCGACAACACGCTGCGGCTGATGCGCCTGACGAGCGGGCCGAACATGCTGTTCCGCTACAACTTCGACTGGGACGACACACCCGCACCCTGGAAGCAGGCCCTGGGCGCCTTTCACGGGATCGACGTTGCGTTCCTGTTCGGGAACTTCGTGACCGACCAGCCGCACGTCATGAGGTTCGCGTGGACCAGCGCCAACGAGAGCGCAAGCAGGGCGCTGTCGGACAGGTTCATCCGGCACGTGGCCAGCTTTGCACGCTACGGCCGCCCGAGCAGGCTGTTCGACGGGCAGACCTACTGGAACGACTGGACCAACTTCACCTGGGGCGACAAGCGCATGGTGCTGGACAACCGTTCCTACATGTCCTCCGACGACCATCTGTTCTTCTGGCCTCGCTACTCGCTGCTGTCGGCCGAGCAGAAGGAGTTCATCCGGAAGGCGATCGACTTCGACGCACTGCCGGCCAACGTCGACCCGTTCCGTGGCGGCATGCGGTGAGCTTCGGCTTGGCAGGCTCGCCGAGCAGGACTGCCGGCAGCTTGCCGGTCGCGCCGCGCTGTGCTTTGCAACCGGCCGCCTCGGCGGCACGGCTGCAAGCCATGGCGCGGTCCACAGATCGAAAACGGAGACGACGCATGAGGCGGTTCCGCGGTTCGATGGACGAAGCTGTACGGCGCCCGGGCCGGGCTGGCCTGCCGCGCCTGCAGATCGCAGGAGCGGCGCTGCTGGCCTTCGCCGCCCTGCCTGCGGCGGCCTGCATCGATGGCAGCCGCGAGAAATTCTTCCTCGCGGCCCAATGGTGCCCATCGGCGGCGGGCGCCCGGGAAGAACACCCCGCCGAGCCGGCGCAGCAGTTGTCGCTGTACGGGCTGCCGGACACAAGACCGCGTACCGTGAGAGACGCTCGGGACCGGGCGCTGGTGCAGCCGGTACTGGCCGTGGTCGAGCGAGCCTCGCCGCCGGCCTCAGTGCCGCTCAGCATGCGCCGTGCGCTGCAACTTGTTCCCGACGTGGACGCGACGGCGCGTGCGCATGACATCGATCCGCTGCTGCTGCATGCCATCGCCGAAGTCGAGTCGCGCCACGACGAGCGCGCCGTCTCGCCGGCCGGGGCACGCGGGCTGATGCAGGTGATGCCGGCCACCGCGCGCCGCTTCGGCGTCCGTGAACCCCACCGCGAACTGCATGACGTGCGCATCAATCTCGGCGCCAGTGCCGCCTACCTCAAGTGGCTGCAACGCCGCTACGGCAAGGACCTGAAGCTTGTGCTGGCCGCCTACAACGCGGGCGAAGGCGCGGTCGACAAATACGGCCGGCGTGTGCCGCCCTACCCGGAGACGCAGCGCTACGTTACCGAGGTGCTCGATCGCTACCTGCGCTGGAAACGCCAGCAATCCGAGCTGGCCGTCTCGTCGACGCATCGTTGAATCGGCAGCCGCCGTCCGACGCATGAGCCTGTCTGCCTACTTTCGCTCGGCCGCACGTCCCGCTCCCGAGAGCGCCTTTGCACGCTACAGCGACCTGATGCTGGTGGCCGGCGTGATCGCGATCGTCGCGCTGATGGTGCTGCCGATGCCGGCGCTGGCGATCGATGCGCTGGTGGCGGTCAACATCCTGGTCGGCGTGACGCTGCTGCTGGTGGCGATCTACATCGCCGCGCCGCTCGAGTTCTCGGTGTTCCCGAGCCTGCTGCTGATCACGACGCTGTTCCGCCTGTCGCTGTCGATCGCGACCACGCGCATGATCCTGCTGGAAGGCCACGCCGGCCACATCATCGACACCTTCGGCAAGGTGGTTGCCGGCGGCAACCTGGTGGTCGGACTGGTGGTGTTCCTGATCATCACGGTGGTGCAATTCATCGTCATCGCCAAGGGCGCCGAGCGCGCGGCCGAGGTCGCGGCACGCTTCTCGCTCGACGCGATGCCGGGCAAGCAGTTGTCGATCGACTCCGATCTGCGCTCCGGCCTGATCGACAAGGACGAAGCGCGCCGCAAGCGGCGCGAGCTGGAACAGGAAAGCAAGCTGCACGGCAGCCTCGACGGTGCGATGAAGTTCGTCAAGGGCGATGCGATCGCGGGCATCGTGATCATCCTCATCAACCTGCTCGGCGGGCTGGCAGTGGGAGTGATGCAACAGGGCATGGCGATGAGCGACGCGATGGTGAAGTACTCGCTCCTCACCATCGGTGACGGGCTGGTGACACAGATCCCTGCGCTGCTGGCAGCCATGTCGGCCGGCCTGATCGTCACGCGCAGTGCCGACGACGAGCACGACAAGCACCTGGGCGATGCGATCCGTCGCCAGCTCACGGCCAAGCCGCGCGTGCTGCTGGTGGCCGGCGGCATCTGCGTGCTGATGGCACTGGTACCGGGCTTCCCCGCGCTGGTGTTCCTGGCGCTGGGCGCGGTGGTGGGTAGTGCCGGTGCCTTGCTGACGCCGGCACTCAGGCATCGCTTCGATCGCGTCTCTCGACCCGCGCTGGAGGCCGTGACCAAGCGCCGCGAGCATGCGCCGCAGGTACTGGCAACCTCGGTGCCGCAGATGCAGCCTTCGGTACCGCTGTTGCTGGAGTTGCCCGAGGGCGCACTCGACGCCGCGTCCGCCCGCGTGCTGGTGCATGCGCTCGAGGGTGTGCTGGAGCAGTTTCACCTGCATCTGGGCCTGCCCCTGCCGCGCATCACGCTGCACCTGGTGGGTGACCGTCAGGCGCAGGCATGGCGGCTGTTGGCCTTCGAGGTGCCGATCACCAGCGGCCGGATCGAAGGCGATGCGGCGCTGGCCGCGATTCCCGTCGCGGTCGAGCAGGCGCTGAGGCGACATGCGGCGCTGTTCCTCGGCATTCAGGAAACGAGCGCGCTGCTCACCCGTGCCGGTGGCGACTACCCCGACGTGGTGAAGGAGACGCTGCGCGCGATACCAATGCAGCGTCTGGCCGAGATCCTGCGCCGGCTGGTGGAAGAGGAGGTGCCGATCCGCAACCTGCGCGACATCCTCGAAGCGCTGGCCGAAGCGGGGCAACGCGAGAAGGACGTCTTCACGCTGACCGAGTTCGCACGCATGGCGCTCAAGCGCTCGATCAGCCACCGCCGTGCACCGCAGGGAACCATGCGCGCGCTGCTGCTGCAGCCCGGGCTGGAGGACCAGTTGCGCCAGGCGGTGCGCGTCACCGGCGGCGTGCACCAGCTCGCGCTCAATCCAGCGGTCGCGCAGCGCATCGTGCGCCGCATCGAACAGGCGGTGCAGGCACGCAAGCCCGATGCCATCGTCACGACGGTCGACGTACGCCGCCACCTGCGCAAGCTCATCGAACCGGAGTGCTTCGACATGCCGGTGCTGTCCTATCACGAACTGATGCCTCACGTGAAACTCGACGTGCTCGACCGGCTGGAGCTTCCGCCTCCGTCAGCCACCCTGCTGGAGGCGGCATGACGGCAGCGTCTCTGCGCTGTCTCATGACGACTCTGCTCGTACTGCTGGCCGGTGCCGCGCAGGCGATGCCGATCCCCTTCCCGGACCGGCGCGTGACCCTCACCGCGCGCGAGCAGCCGATCCAGGCCTTCCTGCAGGACCTGTTCGGCCAGATGGATCTGCCGGTGAATGTGAGCCCGAGCGTGCGCGGGCAGGTCAACGGCAGCTTCGACGGTTCGGCTGAGCGGGTGCTGCGCGACATCGGCCGCGCCTTCGGCCTGTTGACCTACTACGACGGTACGGTGGTGCACGTCTATGCGGCGTCGGACGTGCACACGCGCACGTTGCCTCTGTCGGGGCAGGCGGGCCGGCAGGTGGTGCGGCTGGCCCACGACATGGGGTTGCCCGACGCGCGCAACACCGTGCGCGCCGCGCGCGACGGCTCGGTGCTGGTGACCGGCACGCGCCGCTTCGTCGAACAACTCGAGGAGCTGGCGCGTGCCAGCCGCGGCAGCGCGGCGGCACCGGCGCCTCTGAGCTTCAAGGTGTTCTACCTGCGCTACGCGTGGGCGCAGGACGTGACGCTGCAGTTCGGCGGGCGGCAGGTGGTGGTGCCGGGGGTGGCGAGCATCTTGCGCTCGCTGGTCACCACCAGCGGTACGCAGCCGGCCTATCTCGCGCAGGCCGGCCCGCAGCAGCCGACGCTGCCGGGCTTGCGCGGCCAGGGACTGAACCGCACGCAGAGCCCAGGGCGTCTCGGCCTGCAGGACGAAGGGCGGGCACTCGCGGGCGTGGACCCGCTGGTCGCCGCCTACGCGGGTGGGGCGGCAGCCGCTCAGCACGCTCTCGCGGTGCAGTCTGCCGCGCCGAGCATGCTGCCCTTCGGCGACGCACAGCAGGTGCGTGTGCAGGTCGACCCCAGGCTCAACGCGATCATCGTGCGCGACGCACCCGAGCGCATGCCAGCCTACCAGCAACTGATCGACGCGCTGGATGTCGAGCCCCAGTCGCTGGAGATCGAGGCCACCATCATCGACATCGACACCGACCGCATGCGCGAGCTCGGCGTCGACTGGCGCTGGAGCAACGCCGGCAACTCCATCCTGTTCGGCCGCGGCGACGCGACCGATCTGCGCCTGCGGCCCGATGCCGACATCACGCCGCAAGGGCGCGGCGGTTTCGTCACCGCGGTGCTGGGCAGCGGCGACCAGTTCGTCGCCCGCATCTCGGCGCTGCAGACCGAGGGCGCGGCGCGCGTGGTGTCGAGTCCGCAGGTGGTGACGCTGTCGAACGTGGAGGCGATCTTCGAGAACAACTCGACCTTCTACGTGCGCGTGGCTGGTCGCGAGGAGGTGGACCTGTTCAACATCTCGGCCGGCACGACGCTGCGTGTCACGCCGCACGTCTTCAAGGACGGCGAGCAGGTGCGCATCAAGCTGCTCGTGACGGTGGAGGACGGCGCGCTGACGAACGACGCGGTCGATCAGATCCCCGTGGTCGAACGCTCGGGCATCAACACCCAGGCGCTGATCCGGGAGGGCGAGAGCCTGTTGATCGGCGGCATGGTGCGTGACTCCAGCGGCAATCAGGTCGACAAGGTGCCGCTGCTCGGTGATCTGCCGCTGGTCGGCAACCTGTTCAAGCGCCGCAGCGAAAGCTGGGCGCGCGTGGAGCGCATGTTCCTGATCTCGCCGCGTCTGGCCCGCTCGCGGCCGCCGCCACAGGTCCCGTCGTTCTCATCGCTCGACGCGGCGACGCCACCTTTGATCGTCGCACCTCCTTCCACCCCTGCTGAACGCGCTTCCGTGGAGACCGTGCAGCCATGACCCTGCTTGCCGACAACCTTGACGACGCTATCGAGTTGCGTGTTTTGCGAGGCGAACAGGTGGGCGCCCGATGCCCGCTCGTTCCCGGGCGCCGGCTGTGCATCGCGGCCTCGCTCGACGAGGCGCCCGACTGCGACGTGCTGGTGCGCGATGCCGAGGCGCTGCCCGGGCTGCGGCTGTACTGCACGCTCGGCGTCTCGGCGCAGGGAGCCGCCGACGCCTGGCTGGAGGTGGCCCAGGGCGAGGTGCAGGTGGGCGGGCGGCGAGTCGGTGAAGGCGAGAGTGCGCGGTGGCCTTTGCATGCGTCGCTGCGGATCGGCTCCACATGTCTGGCCTTCGGCCCCGAGGCGCTGCAGACCTGGCCGGAGGCCCCGCTGTGTGCCGAGCCTCCGGTGCCGCCCACCGCCCCCGGCGACGCCTGCGGCCCGGCTGCCGCAAGCGGGCCGGCGCACGCACCGGGCTGGTGGATGGCAGCGAGTGCTGCGGCCCTCGTGCTCGGCACCTTCCTCGTGCTCGGGTTCGCGTCGCTGTCGGTGCCCGCACGCTCAGAGTCCGGTGCCCACGCGCTGCAGCGCGTGCAGCAGGCCCTGCAGCAGTCGCGCGAGTTCCATCGCCTGCGGGCCGAGCCGCTGGCCGGCGGCGTCGTGCTGGTGCGCGGGCACGTCGAGACGCTGCCGCAACGCATGCGGCTGCAGCGCGCGGTGGCAACCAGTGGTGCCGAGGTGCAATTCGATGTCTGGGTTGACGAGGTGCTGGTGGACGCGGTGCAGGACGTGTTCCGCGTCAACAGCGTCGATGCACGCGCCTCGCTGCAGGCTGACGGTTCGGTGCGTGTCGACGCGCGGGAGGCCGATGCCGCCAAGCTGCAGCGCGTCGAGGCGCTGGTGCGGCGCGACGTGCCCGGCCTGGTCGCGCTCGCGGTTCGCAACGAGGCGCCGCCGCTGCCACCTTCGACGAGCGCCGCGCCGACGGTCGACGACCCCGGAAAACGCGTCGCTTCGATCGTGCCAGGGGACACCGCGTATGTCGTCACCGCCGACGGCGCACGCTATTTCATCGGTGCGCTGCTGCCCACCGGCCACCGCATCGCCGCGATCGAGGAGCAGCGCGTCTGGCTGGAGCGCGACGGCATGCGCACCGCCTTGCAGTTCTGAGCCGTGCATGACTTTCATTCACACACACCGAAGGAGATCGTGATGAGCAACGACATCAACTCCCTGTCCCTCCTGGCCGCGGCGCCGATGCTCGGCCGCAACGGCACCGGCGGCAGCGGCTCCGCAGAGGGAAGCTGGTTCGAGGCGATGGCCGAGGCCTGGGGCCGGACACTGGACCAGCAGGCCGGCCGCATTGAAACCCTGGCGCAGGAGATCGGCACCGGCAACGACAAGCCGGCCGCGCTCACGGAGCTGAGTGCCGAGTCGCTCAAGATGAGCTTTCTCGCGAACAGCTCGCACACCTCGCTGTCCAGCGTCGGCAGCGCGCTGGAGACGATGGCGCGCAAGCAGTAAGCCCGGTCGTTTCGAACCAAGGAGCAAGGCATGTCTTTCGAACTCGCAGCCCTGGCGGCTGTCGCCCCTGTAGCGCAGGGCGCGGCTCAGCCGCCGCTGTGGCAGCCTGCAGGCTACGGCGCATCGCTGACCGACGTGACGGCGTTCTCGCAGTCGCTGGAACGCGCGCAGCAGCGCGCGCAGGCGGTGCCTTCCGAGGCCGTGCGCAGCGTGGTCCGGCCGCTGGAGCACATCAACGTCGAGGCCAGCCAGCTTGCCGCGCACGCCAAGGCGGCGATGGCTTCCGGCAATGAGCTGACGCCCGGCGAGATGATCATGCTCACCGTGCGCTGTCACGAGTTCATGTTCCACTGCCAGCTCACGTCCAACATCGCGAACCGAACCTCGGACGGGCTGCAGCAGTTGTTCCGCCAGCAGGCCTGACCGCGATGGCACGCGCACGCTCTGCTGCCTGGCGGCCGCTCGCGGCCGCGGCCCTGCTTGCCGGCTGCGGCGCGCAGGAGCTCTACGGCCGCGTCGGTGAGCGCCAGGCCAACGAGATGGTGGCCCTGCTGCGCAATGCCGGGCTCGACGCCGACAAGGAGTCGCGCGAGAGCGAGACCTTCGCAGTCACCACTGCGCGCGGCGACTTCGCCCGCGCTGTCGAGCTGCTGCATGCGCACGGCTACCCGCGCGACAGCTTCGACACCATCGGGCAGGTGTTCAAGAAGGAGGGTTTCGTCTCCTCGCCGCTGGAAGAACGTGCCCGTCTGATGCATGCGCTGTCGCAGGAGATGGCAAACACCATTGGCAGCATCGACGGTGTCGTGATGGCGCGGGTGCACCTGTCGGTCCCGGAGAAGGACCCGCTCGCGCAGCAGGCCAGGCCGGCGGTGGCCTCCGTGTTCATCAAACATCGTCCGGGACGCGACCTGTCGCAGAACATGGGGCAGATCAAGTCGTTGGTGGTCAACAGCGTCGAAGGTCTGCCGTACGACAACGTCACAGTGGCGCTGTTTCCTGCCGAACCGTGGCCGGGCGGACAACCCGCAGCCGGCTCGGCGCGGGCCGGGGCCGACACGCCCCTGATCGTCGCCGCAGGCGGCGGTGGAGCTGCGGCTGCGCTCGGCGTGGCGGCAATGGTCGGATGGCGCCGCCGCACGGCGGCCGCTCCAGCTCGACAAGGAGGCAAACGTGCTTGAGATCGCGCGGGCGAGACAGGCTCGCTGTCAGTTGCATGAGGCGGCGAGGTGGTGGGACGCACGTCCGGCGCAGCCCGGCCTGCCCTGGGCGGTGCTCGAGGACTTGCCCGGCTGGTGCTGCTGGCCTGAGCCCCGGCGGGCCCGGCTGCAGCACCTGGCCGGCGCGCTGTTCTGCGGGCCTTCGCTGAAGCGCTGGATCGATGCCCGCCGCGTCGATTCGGTGCGCCGCCTCCTCGGCGAGGGCGATTTCGATGCGGTCTTGCAGGCGTTGCCCGGCATGCCGGCCGCGCCCGATCTGCCGCGCGAGGAAGAGCCGGTGCAGGCGGTGCGGCGCAGCGGCGCCTGTGTGATGGCGGCCGGCAGTGCGTCGCCGGTGCTGCGCGAGGCGCTGCTGCTTTGGCTGCTGCCACATGGCGGCGGCTTCACGGTTGCGCCCGCCGTCGCCGGCGCCTTGATGCAGCAGGCGCTGCACCTGATGCTGCCCCAGGAGGAAACGCGGTGAACTACCTGCTATGGACCGGTGGGCGCGACCTGCGCGTGGTGTCGCGCCGCCAGGTGGTGCCGGCCCACGAGGTGCCGCTGCTCGACGACGCACAGGCCCTGGTCGCCTCGCTGAGGCGGGCGCAGCACGCTCAGGCCTTGGAGGTCGAGGAGGCTGCCCGCGAGGCTGCCAGGCAAGCCGAGACGCGGGCGAACCAGGCGGCCGCCGCTGCTGCGCGGGAATCGCTCGCAGAACATCTGGTGGCGCTGGCCGGCCGGTTGCGCGACGAGCAGGAGGCAGCGCGCCGTCTGGCCGTGCGGCTGGCGGTGCAGATCGTGCGCAAGATTGCCGCCACTGTGGGGCCGGCCGACACCGTGGCCGCGCTGGCCGAGACCGCGGCTCGCAGTCTGCAGCCTGACGAGCCGTGCGTGCTGCACCTTCATCCCTCGCTGGCCGAGAGCGTGGGCGAGCGCTTGCAGCGTTGGTCGTTCCAGGCGCCGGGCGCGCGTCCTCTGCTCGAGGTGATGGCCGACGAGGACTGCGGGCCGTTCGACTGTCGCCTGGTCACCGCGCTCGGCTCGCGCAACGCGGGACTCGAGGTGCAGCTCACGCTGATCGAGAACGCTCTCAACCTGGCTGGAGACCCGCATGACGAACCGGCTTGAAGATCGCGCGCTGGACCGCCGCCTGACGCGCCTGCTGCAGCACACCCGCTCGGTGGTCCAGCGTGGCCGCGTCGTGCAGGCGGTAGGGACCACTTTGCGCGTGACCGGCCTTGCCGCGCGCATCGGCCAGCAGTGCCGCGTGCTCGACCCGGACAGCGGCGCCGACCTGCGGGCCGAAGTGGTGGGGGTGGCCGATGGCCACCTGCTGCTGGTGCCCTTTGCGCCGTTGCAGGGCATCACGCTGGAATCGGAGGTCGAGCTGCTCGGCAGCGATGCGCAGATGTCCTGCGGGGCCGCCTTGCTGGGCCGGGTGATCGATGCCTTCGGCCGGCCGCTTGACGGAACGGCCCTTCCGGCGGGGCTGCCTGCGCAGCCGCTGTACGGTGAGGCGCCCAATCCCCTGCAGCGCCGCCCGATCGGCCAGTCGCTGTCCACCGGCGTGCGTGCGATCGATGCGCTGCTGACCGTGGGCGAGGGTCAGCGGGTCGGCGTGTTTGCAATGGCCGGCGGCGGCAAGTCGACGCTACTGGGCATGCTGGCCCGGCACGCGCGCGCAGACGTGAACGTGGTCGCGCTGATCGGAGAGCGCGGGCGCGAGGTGCGCGAGTTCCTGGACGACAACCTCGGCGCCGAGGGGTTGGCGCGCTCGGTGGTGGTGGTGTCGACGTCCGAGCGGCCCGCGATGGAGCGTGTGCGCGCCGCTCATGCGGCCACCGCGATCGCCGAGGGCTTGCGCGCGCGCGGGCAGCGCGTGCTGCTGCTGATGGACTCCGTCACCCGCTACGCCCGTGCCCTGCGTGAGATCGGTCTGGCGGTCGGTGAGCCGCCGGTGCGGCGCGGCTATCCGCCCTCGGTCTTCGCAGAGCTGCCGCGCCTGTTCGAGCGGGCAGGCAATGATGCGCAAGGCTCGATCACCGCCTTCTATACCGTGCTGGTCGAGGACGAGGACGGCAGCGATCCTGTCGCCGAGGAAGTGCGCTCGATCCTCGATGGCCATGTGGTGCTGTCCCGGCAGCTTGGCCAGGCCGGGCACTACCCGGCGATCGACGTGCTGGCGAGCGCGAGCCGTGTGTTTCCCCGCGTCACGGCGCCTTCCCATCAGGATGCTGCGCGCCACGTGCGGGCGCTGCTTGCCCGGCATGCAGAAATCGAGTTCCTGTTGCGCGTGGGTGAGTACGAGCGCGGCAGCGACTCGCTGGCCGACGAAGCGATGGTGAAGCTGCCTCGGCTGCAGGCCTTCTTGCGCCAGCGACCCGATGAGGCGGATGCTTTCGACGCAACGGTGGCCACATTGCAGGAGCTCGCGGCATGAGCGCGAACACCGCAGCTTTCGCGCAACTGCTGCGGCTGCGCGGTCTGCGCGTGCAAGCGGCGGAGCGCGTCCTGCGCGAGCGGCAGGCCGAGCGCACGGCGGCGCTGCAAGCGGTTGCCGAGCGCGAACGGCGTATCGCGTCGCACCGCCGGCAGATCGATGAGCTCGCCGTGGCCACCGTGGACGATTGCGCCCTCCGGATCGGCCGCTGGGCCCCGTGCATCGGCGCGTGGCGGGAGAAACTCGATGACCTGCTGGAGCGCGACGAGCACGGCCTGATCGACGACCAGGATCATCTGGCCGAGGTCGATGAGCGCTGTGCGCAGGCCCGGCGCCAATGGCAGCGCGAGCAGGCACGCGAGGGCGTGGCGCGCGAACTGCTGCAACAGGCGCGCAAGCGCCGGTTGCGTGCAGAGCAGGCCGCCGCGGACCTCGAATTCGAGGAGCGCCGGCCATCCGGTGGCGAAACCCGGCGAGGAGTGCCGGCATGACGGCACTCACTGGCACCGCGCCCGCACTGCCGCAAGCGTCTGCAACCTTGCTGGAGGAAGCACCCTCGTTGCTGGGCGCCGAGGGGTTCGCCGCAGCCGTGGCCTTCGCGCAGCGGCAGGCGGCCATGGCGGCGGCGTCTCCTGCCGGGGCGCCGGTCCACGTCGCCGCAGTCCCGGAGCATGCAGGGTCTCGCGCGTCGGCAGGGCGGCGGCAGCCGATGCCGGAGGAGCCGGCGCGCGAGCTGGAGATGCCCGCCGTCCTGCTGGCCGCCGCTTCCCCGTGGCTGCCCGTGGCCGAGCCGGCGCCCGCGTCGGCCGGGCTCACGGCCCACGACGTGGCCGGGTGCGTGCGGCAGCTGTGGGCTCCGGCGAGCGAACGCGATCCTGTATGGCAACTGGCGTTGCAGGACGCCGGTGCGCCGGCGTTGCAGTTGACGGCAGTGCCCGGGGCGCAGGGCTGGGCCATCACGCTCAGCAACGTCCCGGTGCTCGCGTCGCTGAACGCCGAGCGCCTGCGAGAACGCTTGCTGCTGCGGGGCCAGCGCATCAAGGCGCTGCACATCGAGCCGGACGCGCAAGCGGAGGGGGAACGTTCATGACCCTCGTCGCCGAAGCGCCGCTGCAACTCGACAGTCGTCGCCTGCGGCTGCGCGAATTCGAGCCGGCCGACCGACATGCGCTGGTGGCGATGCATCGCGACCCGCGTGTGCGCGATGCGCTGCTCGACGACTGGCCTTTGGACCGCCACGTCGTCGCCGCGCAGTTCATCGAGCGCCTGCACGAGATGCGGCGCCAGGAGCCCGGGCTTGGCATCTGGTGCGCCGAGCGCGTCGACCGAACGGCCGATGACCGCACGCTGTACCGCTTCGCCGGCTGGTTCAGCCTGATGCGCATGCCCGGCCGCGACGGCGCGGTGGAGCTCGGCTGCCGGCTGCTACCAGAGACCTGGGGCAGCGGTCTCGTGCTCGACGGCGGCGAACTGCTGCTGGACCACGCACTGCACCGTCTGGCGCTGCCGGAGCTGTGGGCGGTCTGCCACCCTGCGCAGCGCTCGGTGCCGTACTGCCTGCATGCGCTCGGGTTCGACGACGAGGGCCACGCGCCCTACGAGGGCCTCGCCGCGCGCTGGTTCCGGCTGCCGATGACGCGCTGGCGCACTTGGCGCGGGCGGCCGCGCCGCGAGCGAGTGCGCGCGGCAGTGGCTGCGCAATACGCGCTCTGCAACGCCCGAGCCACCCGCAGCTGAACGAGAGCAAGAAAGGACCACACGTGCCCCCCCATGTTCAACGACAGCAAGCCACCCAGATCCTCGCCGCCGATATTGGCCGGCTGTTGCAACAAACCCTGCAACGCTTCGCCGCGAGCGAGAGCGAGGCGCCGCAGCTGTGGGTCGACGCGGCCGCCCCTCCGATCGCGCCCGCCCGCCTGGCCCGTATGCACCCAGGCGGCCGAAAGGCGCAGCAGCAGGCCGAGCAGCTCTACCTGCGCTGTCTCTCGCAGTACCGGCAGAGCGTGCGTCCGCAGGATCTGCGCCGCGGGCAGGACGACGTGGCCGCCGCGCTGGCCTTTTTCGTCGCTGCCAGCTGCCGTGCGCACCAGGGCGTCGAAGTCGAAGCCGCCGCGCTGCGTGCGGTGGAGCGGCAGATGGGCCGCATCCTGTGCCTGAGCGAGCGCTGGCATGGCGCGGAGCTGACCGAGAAACAGTGCTACGTCGAGCAGTCCGCCGTACTGGGCGTGCTGATGGCCGACTCGTGGACGCAGGCGCGTCCGGCCGGCGGCGCCGCGGTCTCGAACGTGCGCCGGGCCGCGCGCAGCTACCTCGGGCAGCTGGTCGGGCTCGACCCGGCGCGCATCACGCTCGGCCCGCAGGGGCTGGCCCTGCGCGACGCCATCACGCATTGAGCCTGCCGCCTCGATGAATCAGCCAGAGATCTTCCCGCCCGAACTGTTCGGTGACGCCGTGCTGGTGTTGCCCGAGCACGCCCACCAGCCGGTCGCCTGGGCCTCGACGCAGGCGCGCATGCGCTGGCCCGAGCTGGTGCAGGCGCCGCGCGCAGCGTGGGAGGCGTGCTTTCCAGCGCTGGCCGATCTGTGGTCTGCCGTCGAGGCACAGGGGAGCTTGTCGATCGCCGGTGCCGGCGCTGTGGAACGCTACGAACTGCAGTACGTCCGCCGGGAGCGCGGCTGGTGGACCCGCTGGCACGATCTGGCCGAGCGCGAGCGCCTGCTGCAGCGCCACCTGGAAGACCGCGAAAAGCTGCTGTTCACCTCGCGCGCGATCTCCATCGGCGAGATGGCCTCGACGCTCGCTCATGAGCTGAACCAGCCGATCGGAACCATCGTCAACCTGCTGCGCGGCGTGCGCATGCGGCTGCCGAGCGGCGACACCGACGACGCGCTCGCCAAGGCGCTCGAGAGGGCTGGCGAGCAGGCGCTGTTCGCGTCACGGGTGATCGCGCGCATCCGCGAATACACACATTCGCGCAAGCCGCGCAAGGACCGCGTCGACCTCGGTGCGCTGCTGACTGGCTCGCTCTCGCTGCTGGATTGGGAGATCCAGCGCGACGGCGTCTGCGCGACGCTCGACGTGCCGCCCGAACCGATGTGGGTGCTGGCCGACGCCGTGATGCTGGAGCAGGTGTTCGTCAATCTGCTGCGCAACGCACTCGATGCGATGCGCGGCTGCCCCGACCGCCGCCTGCATGTCCAGGCGAATGCCGACGCGGAGCAAGTGAGCGCGGCCATCGGCGACAGCGGCGGCGGCATCGACGGTGAGGCCGAACAGCGGCTGTTCGTGCCTTTTTCATCGAGCAAGCCCAGCGGCATGGGCATCGGGCTCAACATCTGCCGCTCCTTCATCGAGCTGCATCAGGGCCGGCTGTGGTTCACCCGCAATCCGCAGGCCGGCTGCACATTCCATATCGCGTTGCCGCCCGCTCCGGCGCGCGTGCGCATCGCCGTCACCCGCGAAGGAGAAGCTGCATGAGCCAGCGCACCGTCTTCATCGTCGACGATCACCGCGAGTTCCGCGAGTCGGCCCGCTGGTGGCTCAGCGGCGCGGGCTTCGAGGTCCAGGGCTTCGACAGTCCGCATGAGGCGCTGGAGCACCTGAGCCGCTGGAACGCCAGCGACCCGGCCTGCCTGCTGCTGGACGTGCGCATGCCCGGCATGTCGGGCCTGGAGTTGCACGATGCACTGCTGCAACGCTGCGTGGCTCTGCCGGTGATCTACATGACGGGCCACGGCGATGTGCCGCTCGCGGTGGAGGCGATGCAGCGCGGCGCGGTGACCTTTTTGGAAAAGCCCTTCGCGAATGCGGCGCTGGAAGAAGCACTGGAACGCGCCTTCCGCAGCCCGCCGCGCGTGACGGCCGTCACGGTAGGCGACGAGGAGGCGCCGGAACCCGCAGCTGCGCCTGAACACCACTGGATGCCGGCAGCGGACGACGAAGCGGCGCGCGAATACGTGCGCCGCCACGACAAGCTCACGCCGCGTGAGCGCGAGGTGCTGCAATGGGTGGTCGAGGGCAAGCTCAACAAGACGATCGCCGACCTGCTGGGCATCAGCATCAAGACGGTGGAACTGCATCGCTCGCGCGTGATGGCGAAGCTGCAGGCGCGTTCGATCACGCAGTTAATGCGCATGGTCGTGAGCCGGCGCGTGTCATGAGGGAGTGAACGAGCGATGGCAATGCAGGGGGCCTTTGTCGACGGCTGGAGCTTTCTTGCGTCCACGCCCTGGGGCGAGCTTCGCCTGGTGCTGCCGGATGCGGGCGCGGACGGGCGGGCGGCCACGCTGCAGGCTGCGGCCGCGCTGGAGGCCGCAGAGCCGAGACTGCAGGGGCTGGAAGACTGGCTGGGCCGCGGGCTGACCCCCCGGCCTTTGCTGGACGAGAGCGGGCAGCCGCGGCGCCGGTCGGCCGTGCCGGCGGCGGCAGCCTGGGCCTGCTGGAAGGAAGCCGGGGCAGGAACGATGCACCTCGCGCTGCCGCTCGCGCGCCTGCGCGAATGGCCCGCACCGCCTGCGGTGCTGCAGTGGCAGGCGATCGACTGCGCATGGACGCTTGGCAGCCTCGAGCCCGACGCGGACGACCGCGCGGCGCTGGAGCCCGGCGCCGCGGTCGTTCTGCCGCTATGGCCATCCGGTGGATGGCGCGGACGGCTGCATGCGCTGCAGGAGCCCGCTGCGCATGCTCTCGTGGAGGCGCAGTGGGATGCACGCCGCGCGCGTCTGCTCGGCCCCGCGGTCGACGAACGCCTTGCCGCGCTGCAGCTCGAATGCGTTGCGCTGGCGCCGCTGCCCGTGCCGGCCGATTGCCTCGCTGGTTGGCGCAACGACCCCTTCGAGCTGCCGCTGCGAGCCCCGCCCGTCGCGCTGCAGGCGCGCCGTGGAGGCGAGGCGGTTCGGATCGGCGGCGGGGTGCTGTTGCCCTGGTTCGACACCTGCGCCTTGCACCTCGATCAGCTCGACAACGACAGCTGGGCCCGCGCATGGACCTGACGCAGTTTTCACCCGCTTCGGCGCTGGTCACCGTGGTGCTGCTCGCGCTCGCGCCTTTCGTCGCCGTGATGGTCACCTCCTTCACCAAGCTGGTGGTGGTGCTGAGTCTGCTGCGCAACGCGCTGGGTCTGCAGCAGGTGCCGCCCAACGTCGTGCTCAACGGCCTGGCTCTCGTACTGACCGTCTACGTGATGTTCCCGGTCGGCCAGCAGATGGCGGCGCGCGCGGCCGGCATCGAGCAGCTCGGTCGCAGCACGGAGTCGCTGCTGCAGGCGGTGAACCAGGCCAAGGAGCCGCTTCGGGAGTTCCTGATCCGCCACAGTCATGCACGCGAGACGGCGTTCTTCCTGAAGACGGCGCAGAAGAGTCTGCCCGCGCAAGAGGCAGCAAAGCTGACCGAGCGCGATTTCATTGTGGTCGTCCCGGCTTTCACCGTCAGCGAGCTGGCGACGGCCTTCCAGATCGGATTCCTGATCTTCCTGCCCTTCCTGGTGATCGACCTCGTGGTGTCCAACATCCTGATGGCGATGGGGATGATGATGCTGTCGCCGACCACCGTCTCGCTGCCGTTCAAGCTGCTGCTTTTCGTGCTGGTGGACGGGTGGGTCAAGCTGACGCACGGCCTCGTGCTGACCTACCAGTAGGAGACCGGATGCTTGACAGCGATGCCCTCCAGCTGACGCAGCAGGCGCTGTGGCTCGTACTGCTGCTGTCGGCCCCGCCCATCGTCGTGGCGGCCGTCGTCGGGCTGCTGATCGCCTTCGTGCAGGCGGCCACGCAGTTGCAGGAGCAGACCATGCAGTACGTGATGAAGTTCTTTGCGATCGTGCTGACGATCTTCGTGACGGCCTCGCTGCTCGGCGGCAGTCTCTACCACTTCTCGGACCGCGTGTTCTCCGGCTTCGCTGGCATGGTGCGCAAGTAGGGGAGGCGCATGCAGTCGCTCGGCATCTTCGACCCGCTGTCGTCCTCGGCGCTGTTGCTGGGTCTCTCGGCCACGCGCATCGCGGTGGCCTTTCTGCTGCTGCCGATTTTCTCGAACGAGCTGGTGCCCGCGCTCGTCCGCAACGCGATCTTCCTGGCGCTTGCGGTGGTGGCGCTGGTGCTGCCGCCGCCGCTGGACGCCTCGACGCTACAGGCGGTGGACTGGATGATGCTGTTCGCGAAGGAGGCCTTCGTCGGCGCGGCGGTCGGTCTGCTGTTCGGCAGCCTGTTGTGGGCGTTCGAGGCGGCGGGGCAGGTGATCGACATGAAGGTCGGGGCGACGATGGCGCAGGTGATCGACCCGCTGTCGGGTCACCAGACCTCGCTCACCGGCGCCTTCCTCGGCCGGCTGGCGAGCTTCGTGTTCGTGTTCTCGGGTGGGCTGATGCTGCTGGCGGGGACGCTGGTCGAAAGCTATGCGCTGTGGCCCGTGGTCTCGCTGCTGCCGTCGATGGAGCCGGCCGGCGTCACGGTCTTTGAACGCGAGTTCGCGCGGCTGATGATGCTCACGCTGCTGATCGCCGCGCCGGCACTGGTGGTGCTGTTCGTGATCGACGGCGTGCTGGGCCTGATCAACCGCTACGCACAGCAGCTCAACGTGTTCGCGCTGTCGCTGTCCTTGAAGGCGTGGGCCGCCACGGCGGTCGTGCTCGTGACGATGGGCACGCTGGTGCAGTTGCTGCTGGACGATCTTTTCGGCCGCGGCGACGTCGTGCTGCGCACGCTGCATCGCTTGTTCGGCTGAGTCCGAACGAGCGGCTGGGGTCTGCCCCAGCTCGGGCACGCCATAGCTGGGCGTGTCCGGACGGGCCGCCTAACGTGTCGGAAGAACGCTGGCGCATCGGAGGACCGTCCCATGAGCATTCCAGATCCCGTTTCAGCCTGCAGTTCGGCTTCGACGACATTTCCGATCTCGGCCGGGCCAGTGAGCGGCGTGACCGCTGGATGGAGGAGCACCTCGAGCCGGGCGCACAGGTGATCTGGTCGTAGACAGGTGTGGGTGGGGTGGGCGGGAGTGCGCCCTAGGCGAATGCGAGCCTGACCGATGGGCGACCTGGGGTCCACCCTAGCTGGGGCTGCCGGCGCTTGTCGAGGCCGCAGCCGGCCACTATCGTCTCTGCATCGAGGTTCCCGTCATGAACGTCAACGACCCGTCCTTCCGCCCGCGCTTGCCGGGCGCCGCATCCTGGGCCGATGCCGGCGCGTCGCGCCCCCCTGCCGCAAGCTTGGGCTTGCGGGGCGATGCCGGGCTGTTCGACGCCGACGTGCTGGCGCATGACCTCGCTCATAAAGCCGGCCTGCTGACCGTGTCATCCCGCGGCACGATGGTTGACGTGAACGCGCTGGCGCACGCCGTCATCGGTCATCTCTGCGAAGAGTGAGGCTGCGCCGCGAACCCGATTGGCGCGCCGCCGCCCAGAGCCTGGTCGATGGCTGCGCCTCGCTGGACGGCGTCGAACCGCGCGTGCAGCTTGTGGAGCGCGTGTGCGTGCGTCTGGGTGACGAGCTCTATCCGGCCTTTCTCAAGGTGATGTGCCTGGTGGGAGCCTGCGGCGACGCCCAGGCACGCCGCCTCGTGGCCGGTGCGCTCGCGCATGCGGTGGCCACCGGGCGGCTGCCCAGCGGCCGGCTGGCCGCCTGGGGGAGCAGCGGCGGGCTAGAGCAAGCGCCGCGCACTGCGGGCCTGGGGCCGATCGAATTCCTCTGTGCGTGGTACGAGCGGCCCGCCGGTCCGCAATTGCTGTCGGCAGCCGCTTTCGAACGTGCCGCGGGTCCGCTGATCGAACTCGTGTCGACCGATGACACGGCCCGTTCACTTTACTGCGCCAAGCTGCAGGCCGATGCGGAAGACCCGCTGATCGGTGGAGCCTGGTCGCGCAGCGGCCGCACGGCGCTTGCAGCGCTCGCCCGGTCGTGGCGCGCGGGCGAGCCGGCCACGCAAGTGATCGAGCGCTATCTGGACGCCTTCAACGGTCCGGGCGCCTGGCCGCCCGCGGCGCCGGCGCGCTTCGGCTGACAACAACGGGGTCACGCGCGGGCCGGTGAGAGGGCGATGAGGACCCGGTGCGTCGGGGGGCGCAATGCCGCGGCCCGGGCGGTCGTCGGAATCCAGCGCCTGCATCACGCCGCTGGTGAGAGAGGGTTTCGGCAGCCTTCACGCCGACCAGCCGATGCTGCCGCTCCCCGATACCAGCTTGTCGCCGCGCGTGCGCAGCAGGTGCCCGGCGTTGATCGGCACCGTCTCTCCGGCGGCCACGGGCACGATGAAGACCACCAGCGAGCCGGTCACGACACCGACCTCGCCGACGGAGCCCAGGCCCAGGCAGGCGACGTGCTTGCCGTCGGGCGACCACACGGGGCGCACCTTGCGCAGCGTGCTCTCGGTCAGCTTCCATTGCATGCCGGCCTGGCGGTCGTGCACCCAGATGCGCTCCTCGAACTGGTAGGCGATGTAGCGGCCATCGGGGCTGGCTGTGGCGCCGGCGAGCAGGTCGGTCTCAGGGATCGGCAGCTCCTCGACGGTGTCGAGGGCGGTATTGACCAGGTGTACGCCGCCTTCGTCGCCGCAGGCGAGCAATTCGCCCTGCGCCGTGAACGCGGGGTCGCGCACGCCGCGCACGGCCCGCAGCAGCTCACCGGTGGAAGAGGAAAACACGAGCACCTTGTTGACGAATTCGCTGCTGTCCGGCGTGACCGTTTCGCTGACACCGCAGGCAAAGCGCGAGCCGTCTGCGCTCAAGGCGGCCTGATCCAGCAGGATGGAGGCGTAGTCCTCGCGCGAAATCACGTGCGTGCGCGCGGTGTCACCGTCCAGGTCGAGCAGGCTCACTCGCCAGTGGCCGTTGCCGCTCGCATCCCATAGCTCGGTGAAGAGCCTGTTGCGCGAGGCGCTGGTGCCGTCGCCGCCGTCGTCGCGCACTGCAATGGCCCGTGCATCGCCGCTTGCGAGATCGACGAGGGTGAACTCGTTGTCGTCGCGCACGACGATGGTGCCGCTGGGGTTCGAGCTGCCGCCGCCGTTGCCGCCAACATCGTCGCCCCCGCCCCCTCCACAAGCCGCCATCAGCGCGCTGGCGCCCATGCCGAGCAGCAGGTGGCGGCGGGTCGGACCGAGGGACAGGCGAGGAAGGTCGGTGGGAATCAACGACACGGGGCGGCGGCGTTGCATGTGCGACTCCTTGAACGGGGCATGAGAAGAAAAAGGGAAAACGCCGGATGGCGCTTTCCCCTCGAGATGCGTTGCGCTACCACCTCCCGGCGGCAGCGCGGGCGGGATCACTTGCGCACGGCAGCGGCGTTGGCGTCGCCGATCGTCTTGATGGCGTTGGTGAAGGTTTGCATCATGATGTCGAACTCCTTCGTCAGTGCCTGGTACTCGATCATCTCGGACGGGTTCTCGTTGTTGATGTTCTTTCCCATCTCGGTCAGCTCCTTGGCCTTGGCATCGGCCATCTTGCCGAAGGCCTGGGCCAGCGCGAGCAGCCAGCTCTTGCTGCCGGACTTGCCGCCGGCCGTGCCCGCCCCAGCCGCTTCCAACTCCTCGCGGGACTCCTTGGTCTTCTCCACGAGGTCGGTGGCGAGGTCGTTGGAGAATTGCTTCATGAAATCGCCGTACTTGCCCTCGGTGTAGTCGTCCACCTCCGGCGACGACGGCTGCTTCTGGCCGGGCAGTATCTGGTCGACGAGATCCGAGACGCAATCGCGGATGAACTTCGGCATGCAGGATTGCTGCATCAGCATGTCGACCGCCTGCTTGATGGCGCCGCCGACCGCATCGACCAGCATGTTGCTGAGCGAACCGAGCAGGGCAGCCGGCGGGAAGAACGTGGAGGCCACGTTGAGCGCGAGGCCGAGGATGTTGTTGCCGAACACGTTGTTCAGAGCAGAGGACATTTCGCTTCTCCTTCCTGGACTGAAGTGGGAGGAGGCCGCATGCACGGAACGGGCTTCCGGCCGCAACCGCCTTGCTGTTGCCGGCGATCCCCGCGGTGCATCGTGGCGTCGCCTGACGAAACGAATTAAAGGCGTTGCGGCGCATGGCGTGTAGTTGCGGCGTGCGCTAGCTAGGGTCGGCCCCAGCACTGCCGCGAGCGCAGGGCAGCGGCTTGCGCGAGAGCAGCGAGATCGATCCGGCTGTCACGCCCAGCACCCATTCCTCCCCCTCGTAGTGCAGCACGACGACCCGCTCGCGCGAACCCACCGGCAGAGCGCGCACGAAGCGCAGTCCTGGGTTGCCGCGTGCCGGCGCTTGCACGCGCCGCAGCAGCCAAAGGCTGCCCCAGGCGAGCGCCAGCACCAACGCCAGGGCCACGGTGGTGGCAGCCGCCGATGCGACGAAGGAGCCTTCGATCATCGCGGTGCTCCAGCTGCGTTTCCGTCGTAGCGGGTCTGGTCCTCACCGGGGACCGGCACGCGCGCCCGCCCCTGCAAGTCCGCACCGCCGCGCTGATGCTCCATCTCCTGCCGCGCCTCGCGTGCCCACAGGATCACTTCTGCGACGATTTCGAACAGGTCGGGCGGTACGGCGTCGCCAACGTTCGTGCGTGCAAGCAGGTCGCGTGCGAGATCCACGTTGCGAACGATGGGCACGCCCGCGTCCTCGGCGGCCTCGCGCATGGCGCGCGCCACATGGTCCTCGCCCTTGGCCGCCACACTCGGCACCGGGCAGGTCTCACGGTCGTAGTCGAGCGCGATCGCGACGTGCGTGGGGTTGACCACCAACACGTTGGCGGCGCGTACCGCTTCCACCGCGTTGCGCTGCGACCATTCCTCGTGCGCCTGGCGCCGCTGTGCCTTGATGTGTGGATCGCCCTCGTTGTCCTTGACCTCCTGCTGGATGTCACGCCGGCTCATGCGCAGCTTCTTGATGAAGGAGTGGTGCTGGTAGGCTGCATCGAGCATCGAGACCAGCGCGAACACGCCCACCGTCCAGCCCAGCGTGCGCAACGTGACGTCCCACAGCGCCGGCCCCAATGCAGCGACCGAGGCGAGATCCGCCCGGCGAGCGAGCGAGACGATGTCGGCCAGTGCGGCACGCAGCACCAGCCAGCCGATCAGGCCGAGAAGTGCGGTCTTGAACACCGCCTTGACGACCTCGACGAGGTTGTCCATCGTGAACATGCGTTTGATGCCTTCTGCCGGGTTGAGATGCTCCAGCTTGGGCTTGATCTTCTCGAAACTCAGCACCGGCCCGGCCTGCAGGTACTCCGCCAGCCAGCCGGCCGCCGCGACTGGAAGCGCGGCGATGGCAGTCAGCCACAGCAGCATCTCCAGCGACAACCATCCGATCGAGCGCAGTGAAGTGATGAAGCGGCCGTCGGCCGCGCCGGTTGGCACCAGCGCCAGCACCTGCTCGGTCAGCGCGCCCAGGCGAGCACCGAGCCCGGCGCTCACCGCCGCACCGAACGCCAGGACAACCACGAGCTGGAAGGTGCTGGTCACCTCGCGGCTTTTCGCGACCTGGCCCTTCTTGCGCGCCTCCTGCAGGCGTTTGGGTGTCGGCTTCTCGGTCTTGTCGCCACCGTCGTTCTTGTCGGCCAAGTCGCGCACCTCCCATGGGGACGAAAGTGAGCAAACGCCGAGGCGCGGTGTGGAGCCGGCCTGCGGGGTTTCGATGACATCGGTCCTGATGCTCCTGCCTGTGCACCAGCATCGTCGGCCGGGTCTGTCACGGCACGGCGGTTGCGGCGAACGCGGCGGAGCCTAGACCTCCAGCCACTCCTTGCGGATGGGGGCGTTCGCCATCAGGTCGGCGGGAGCGCCCTCGAACACGATGCGGCCGTGGCCCATGACGTAGCAGCGCTCGGAGATCTCCAGCGCAATCGCAAGCTTCTGCTCCACCAGCAGCACGGACACCCCGCGGTGCTTGAGTTCCTTCAGGTACTCGGCCACCAGTTCGACGATCTTGGGCGCCAGCCCCTCGGTAGGCTCGTCGATCATGATGAGATCGGGGTCACCCATCAGCGTGCGGCACAGCGTGAGCATCTGCTGCTCGCCGCCCGACAGCACGCCGGCTTCGGTGTGCTGTCGTTCCTTGAGCCTCGGGAACATCCGGTACATGTCGTCGAAGCTCCAGCGCGGCTCGCTCTTCCCGTTGCCGCGGCGCTTCTCGCCGAGCTGCAGGTTCTGGTGCACGGTGAGCGCAGGAAAGATGTCTCGGTTCTCCGGCACGTAGCCGATGCCGAGGTGCGCGATCTCGTAGGCCTTGCGGCCCTGGATCTCCTCGCCATTCCACTTGATCGAACCCTGCCCGTCCACCAGGCCCATGATGGCCTTCACGGCCGTGGATCGGCCCGAGCCGTTGCGGCCGAGAAGGCTCACGATCTCGCCGGGCTTGACGTCGAGCGTGACGCCGTGCAGCACGTGGCCCTTGCCGTAGAAGGCGTGCAGGTTCTCCAGACGCAGACCGCTGCTCATCCATGTGCTCCGGCCGCTGCGGCCTGCTGTTCGGCCAGCACCGAGCCCAGGTAGGCTTCCTGCACGCGGGCGTTGGCGCGCACCTTGTCGGGCGTGTCGAAGGCGATCACTTCGCCGTACACCAGCACCGCGATCTTGTCGGCCAGCCCGAACACCACACCCATATCGTGTTCTACCGTCAGCAAGGTCTTGCCCTCGGTCGCCTCGCGGATCAGCTGCACGAAGCGCTGGGTCTCGCTCTGGCTCATGCCCGCGGTGGGTTCGTCGAGCAGCACGACACTCGCGCCGCCGGCGATGGTCATGCCGATTTCCAACGCACGCTGCTCGGCGTAGGTGAGGTTCATCGCCAGCGCGTTGCGCTTCCTGTCGAGCTTGATCATCTCCATGACCTGTTCGGTGCGATCGTTCACATCGTGCATATCGGACAGGAAGCGCCAGAAGGCATAGTGCGCCTTCATGCTCCACAGCACCGCGCAGCGGATGTTCTCGAACACCGACAAGCGGGTGAACAGGTTGCTGACCTGAAAGCTGCGGCTGAGGCCTCGGCGGTTGATTTCGTACGGCGGCATCCCGTCGACGCGTTCGCCGTTGAGCCGGATCTCGCCGCTGCTGGCGGCGAAGCGTCCGCTGATGAGGTTGAACAGCGTGGACTTGCCCGCGCCGTTAGGTCCGATGATGGCCACCCGTTCGCTTGGCCTCACCTGCAGGTTGGCGCCACGGATGATCTCCGTCTTGCCGAAGCGCTTGCGGACGTCGCGCAACTCGACGGCGTAGGTCTCAGTGCTCATCGCTCCTCCTCGTTCACCAGCTCGCTTTCGATCTGCAACTGCACTTCGTTCCATTCCCTGCGGAAGCGTCGCCGCGCATGCGACAAGCACCACAGTCCCAGTACGGCTGCCAGGCCGGCACCCAACCAGGCCGGCATGCCCTGCGCATCCAGTGTCAGTCCGAGGTGGTGCAGCGGCGGCGATTCGGCACCGTGCTGGCGTAGGTGATAGGTCATCTCGACGAGCGCCGATGTACCGGCCAGCGTGAGCAGCAGCGATGCAACCATGCCGAGGTAGGCGAGGCGCATCTGTGCCAGCCTGCGATAGCGCAGCACGCGCGCGAGCGCTGCTGCCAAGCCTGCGATGCCGCCCGGCGCATGCATCACCATCAGCACGAAAGCCACGCCGAGGTAGAGCGACCAGGCGGGCGTGAGTTCGGAAAGCAGCACCAGCGACAGCACCATCAGCACCGCGCCGATGATGGGGCCGAAAAAGTGCGCGGTGCCGCCCACGAATACGAACAGCAGGTAGGTGCCCGATCGCGCCGCGCTCACCATTTCGGCGGTCACGATCTCGAAGTTCAGCGTGCTCAGTCCGCCCGCGATGCCGGCGAAGAAGCCTGAGATCATGAATGCGATGTAGCGCACGTGCCGGGTCGAGTAGCCGATGAACTGCACGCGCTCCGGGTTGTCCCGTACAGCGTTGAGCAAGCGGCCGAGCGGCGTGCGGGTGAACGCGAACATGGCCGCGGTACAGACGAAGCAGTAGGCGGCAATGAGGTAGTAGACCTGGATCTGTGGGCCGAAGCTGATGCCCAAGGTGGTGAGGCCGGCCACGCGATTGCCCGCCACACCCGCTTCGCCGCCGAAGAATTCGGGCAGCATCAGCGACATCGACCACACCAGTTCCCCGATGCCCAGGGTGATCATCGCGAAGGTGGTGCCTGCTTTTTTGGTGGTCACGTAGCCGAACAGCGCTGCGACTCCGAGGCCGGCCGCGCCGCCCACCAGCGGTATCAGACTCACCGGCAGCGCCAACCCGCCGGCCGACACGAGATTGAGCGTGTGGATCGAAAGGTAGGCGCCGAGTCCGCTGTAGACGGCATGGCCGAAACTCAGCATGCCGCCCTGCCCCAGCAGGATGTTGTAGGCCAGGCAGGCGACGACGGCAATGCCGATCTGCGACAACAGGCTCTGCGCAAAGTCGCTGTGCCACAGCAGCGGCGCCGCAAGCAGCACGGCTGCGAAGCCGATCCAGGGAGCCAGGCCGGCATCGAGGCGCTGCGGCGGGCGCGGCAGCGCGAGGGAAGGGGTGGAGTGCATGGCGGGGTGTGAGGCCTTGGTTCAGTCGCTGCGGGTGCCCAGCAGGCCCTTGGGCCGGAAGATCAGGACCAGCACCAGCAATAGGTAAGGCAGGATCGGCGCAGCCTGCGCGAGCGTGATGCGCAGCAGCGGCCAGCCCGTTGTCTGCGGGCCGACTTCGGCGCCCAGGCTGTTGGCCACACTGGCGAGCGAGGCGTCCACCGTGAGCGGCAGCGTCTGCAGCAAGCCGATCAGCATCGAGCCGGCAAAGGCGCCTGCCAGCGAGCCCATGCCGCCGACCACAACTGCCACGAAGACGATCGAGCCGACGATCGCCGCCATGGGCGGTTCGGTGACGAAGGTGACGCCGCCGATGACACCGGCCAAGGCCGCCAGCGCACAGCCGCCGCCGAACACGGCCATGAACACACGTGGCACGTTGTGCCCCAGCGACTCGGCCATCTCGGGATGTGTGAGCGCGGCCTGTATGACCAGTCCGATGCGCGTGCGCGTCAGCAGCAGCCACAACGACGCCAGCATCAGCAGCGCGACGAGCATCATGAAGGCGCGCGTGGCGGGGAACGCGGAGCAGGAGACACCGGCGGCGGCGCAGGCCGAAGCCGGCGCCTTGCCGGCCATGAGCGAGAGGCCGGCATCGGGAGGCTGCACGATGGTGAAGGCCGCGCCCTGCAGCAGCTCGGGCGGTGCGAAGGGCACGGCGCTGCGCCCCCATACCAGCTGCACCAGCTCCAGGATCACATAGGAGGCGCCGAAGGTGACGAGCAGCTCCGGCACGTGGCCGTAGCGATGCACATGCCGCAGTGCCGCGCTCTCGAACCATGCGCCGATGCCGCCCACCAGCAGCGGGGCCAGCAGCAGCGCGGCCCAGAAGCCGAGCGCGCCGGCCAGGGCGTAGCCGAAATAGGCGCCCATCATGTAGAAGCTGGCGTGGGCGAAGTTCAGCACGCCCATCATGCTGAACACCAGCGTCAGGCCCGAGCTGAGCAGGAACAGCAGCAACCCGGAGCTGATACCGTTCAGGAGATTGATGAGTAGCTGGTCCATGGCGGTCGGGCTTTCGTCGTCAGGGCAGGCTGCCTCAGCTCGGCGAGACAGGCAGCTTCATCTGACAGGTCGTGGGCGTGCTGGCCACCCAAGCGTCGAACTTCTTCACGGGTGCAAAGGTGTAGCCGGTGTTCTCAACGCTGTACTTGTTCTTGTCGTCGACCTTCTGCCATGCCGCGATGTACAGGCTCTGCTGCAACTGATGGTCGGTCTTGCGCATCTCGACGTCACCGTTGAAGCTCTTGAACTTCAGGCCGTGCATCGCGGCGGCCACCTTCACCGGGTCGATGGACTTGGCCTGCGCCATGGCGGATGACAGCATTGCCAGGGTGGCGTAGGTCGAGTTGACGTACCAGTCCTCGTTGAAGCGGGCCTTGAACTCTTCGGCCAGCTTGCCCGTTTCCCCGCCCATGTTCGGGTGGCTGTAGGCCACCGTGAACACACGTCCGGTCGACTCGGCGCCCAGGGTCGTCGGCGTGCCGGTGGCGTTGGCGTAGTACGTGTAGAACTTGGTCGCGAGGCCGGCATCGTGGGCGGCCTTGACCAACAGCGTGAGGTCGGAGCCCCAGTTGCCGGTGATCACGGTATCGGCGCCCGAGGCCTTGATCTTGGAGATGTAGGGTGCGAAGTCACGCACCTGGGCCAGCGGATGCAGGTCGTCGCCGACGATCTCGATGTCAGGGCGCTTGCGCGAGAGGGTGTCCTTTGCGAGCTTGGAAACCTGATGACCATGCGCGTAGTTCTGGTTGATGAGGTAGACCCGCTTGATGTCTTTCTGGTCTTTCATGAAGGTGGTGAGGGCCTCCATCTTCATCGAGGTGTCGGCGTCGACACGGAAGTGCCAGTACGAGCACTTGCTGTTCGTGAGTTCGGGGTCGACCGCGGCATAGTTGACGTACACCACCTCCTTGCCGGGATTGCGTTCGTTGTGCTTGTTGATCGCGTCGACCAGCGCACCAGCCACTGATGAGCCGTTGCCCTGCACGATGTAGCGTGCGCCGTCGTGGATGGCCGACTTCAGCGCGTTCAGGCTTTCGGACGGGGACAGCTTGCTGTCGAACGGCGCGAGCTCGAACTTCACGCCGGCCGGGTTGCGCTTGTTGAAGTGCTCGACGGTGAACTGGAAGCTCTTGAGCATGTTCTGGCCTATCGGCGCCATCAGGCCCGATTGCGGGTCGATCCACGCGATCTTCACGGTCTGGCCCTGCTGGGCGGCAGCCGGCAGCGCGCAGGCCGCCAGTGCGGCGGCCGAGGCGAGAGTGCGGCAGAGTTTGGGCGTCATGGTGGTCTCCTGTGAGCTGGAAAAACGTGCGAACGCAAGCAGTTCGCTTGTCGCGAACGGGTTGAAGGGCAGGGAAGTCAGGCGGTCGGCAGCACGTGGTCCTTGAGCTGCTCGCGCAGGCGCAGCTTGTGGACCTTGCCGGTGGCGGTGTGGGGCAGCGCCTCGACGAATACGACGTCGTCGGGGATCTGCCAGGAAGCGATCTTTCCACGGTAGTGCTCGAGCAGCGATTCACGCGACAGCGCGGCGCCAGGCTTGGGCACCGCCACCAGCAACGGGCGCTCATCCCACTTGGGGTGAGGGCAGGCAATGGCAGCCGCTTCCTGTACGCCGGCATGCGACATCGCGATGTTCTCGAGGTCGATCGAGCTGATCCACTCGCCACCGGACTTGATGACGTCCTTGCTGCGATCGGTGATCTGCATGAAACCGTCAGGGTCGATGGTGGCCACGTCACCGGTGGGGAACCACTCGCCCTCACCGTCCACGCTCACCAGCGGCGAGGCGGGCAGACCCAGGTAGCGCTCGATCACCCAGGGCCCGCGCACCACCAGATCGCCGGCGGTCTGGCCGTCCCACGGCAGCGATCGGCCTTGATCGTCGACGATGGCCATGTCGAGCCCGAACACCGCGCGGCCCTGCTTCTCGAGCACGCGCTGTTGCTGGGCGGCGCTCTGCACCGCATGTTTGGCCTTCAAGCGAGACAGCGTGCCCATCGGCGACAACTCGGTCATGCCCCAGGCATGGATCACTTCGATGCCGAAGTCCTGGCGCAGCGTGTGCAACATGGCCGGCGGGCACGCCGAGCCGCCGATCACCGTGCGTTTGAAACTGGAGAAGCGCAGCCCGTTGGCGCTGATGTAGTTCAGCAGCCCCAGCCACACAGTGGGCACACCGGCGCTGAACGTGACCTGCTCTGACTCGAACAGCTCATAGAGCGACTTGCCGTCCAGATCGGGCCCGGGCAGCACCAGCTTGGCGCCCACGAGCGCGGCCGAGTAGGGCATGCCCCAGGCGTTGACGTGGAACATCGGCACCACCGGCAGCATCACTTCGCGGGCCGAGCAGCCCATCGCGTCCGGCAGCGCGGCGGCATAGGCGTGCAGCATCGCCGAGCGGTGGCTGTAAACGGCTCCCTTCGGGTGGCCGGTAGTGCCCGAGGTGTAGCAAATGCTCGAGGCCGTGTTCTCGTCGAACTGGGGCCAGCGGTACCGGCCGTTCTCCTGCCCGACCAGTTCCTCGTAGCACAACAGGTGGGGCAGCGTCGTCGCGGCCGGCATGTGCGCACGGTCGGTCATCAGCACGAAGTGCTCAACGCTGGTCAGCTGTGGGGCGATCTTCTCCACCAGCGGCAAAAAGGTGAGGTCGAAGCACAGCACACGGTCGCCCGCGTCGTTGGCGACCCAGGCGATCTGCTCGGGATGCAGACGGGGGTTGATGGTGTGGCACACCAGGCCCGAGCCCGAGCTGGCGTAGTAGATCTCGAGGTGCCGGTAGCCGTTCCATGCCAGGGTGCCGATGCGGTCGCCGGGCATGCAGCCCAGCCGTGCGAAGGCCTGTGCCATCTGCCGCGAGCGCAGCTCGGCGCCGGCCCAGTCGTAGCGGTGAAGGCCACCCTCGGCGCATTTCGAGACGATCTCGGTGTCCGCCGCATGGCGGGCCGCGTGCTGGATCAACGACGAGATCAACAGCGGCATCTGCATCATCTGGCCGCGCAGTGCGGTCATGGGTTTCTCCTGAAGGTTTGAAAGGGGCGCGGGATCACTGCACGCTGATCTGCTGGCGCGTGAGGCTCGCATCGAAGTGGAGTCGCGCCGGCCACGGAGCCCAGGTGACGCCCAGCGAGGCGTTGTTGGGGTCGCCGGTGCGCATGAAAGCGCCGAGCGTGCGCATCATCGACGCTGAAAGCGCCCGCCTGCCGGGATCGTTGGCGGCGCTGTTGACCACGTTGGCAAACAGCGATGGTCCGAAGTTGCCGAACAGGAAAGGCAGGTCGAAGGCGTGCGCGGCGCCGTAGATGTCGTTCCACGGCGCCGGCTGCTGCGCCCATTTGAAGTGGTAGTACCAAACGTCGGCCTGCTGCGACTTCAACGTGTCGAGCACGTTGTCGCGGCTGGGCACCATGAAGACGGCATTGAGCGTCGCGGTGCGCGCGTTCCAGCCGGTGCCGGCCGCATCCACCGGCAGGTAGGAGGGATCGATCACCTGGTCGATCGTCGTCGCCGCTGCCTGCGCCGCATCGGCCATCACCGCGAAGCGCGTCGCGTCGTTCATGATGAAACCGGGTTTGCCGCCCAGCACCGGCGACAACGCCAGGAAGGACCCGAACAGCTTGCCTTCGTCGGCCGTGTTGCCCGCCAGCACCGGGACCTTGTTGTAGTTGCCCGCTGCGATGGCGGCGGTCGGGTCCGTGGGCAGCACGGTGCCTTCGGGGATGGGGCCCGAGCCGGTGAGGCCCTTGGTCGACAGCGTGGTGAGGATGGTGGCGGCGCTTTTGCCTCGCAGGTAATCGGCCACCTGCTGCGGGGCGAGTGCGGCGATGTGGTCGGTTGCCGCCGACAAGTCGGCCGCTGTGCCGTCGGCCACCATCAGTTGGGCCAGCAGCGCGTTGGCCTGGGTGGCGTATGTGGCGGCGGGATTCAGCATCGGGACCGTGCCGGGCGGCAGGTTGCCTGCTAGAGAGATGCCGCCGCTCAAGGGCACGGCCTTGTGGAACAGTCCCACCGCCTTGGGCGAAGCGAGCAAGGCCCAGGTATTGATGGCGCCGGCCGACTGGCCCATCACGGTGACGTTGCTGGCGTTGCCGCCGAATGCGGCGATGTTGTCCTGCACGAACTTCAGCGCCTGGATCAGGTCGAGGAGCGCGAAGTTGCCGGAGTCGCCGTCGGGGTCGGTGCTCGTGCCGCCGCTGGCCGTGGTCTTGAGCTGCGCCAGGTTGAAGAAGCCGAACGGTCCCAGGCGGTAGTTGACCGTCACGACGACGGCGTTGGCCGCCTTCGCGAGCTTCGCCCCGTGATAAACCGGGTCGGCCGTGTAGCCGGAGATGTTGCTGCCGCCGTAGATGAAGAACAGCACCGGCAGGTCCGGCTCGCTGCTGGCAGGGCGCCAGATGTTGAGCGTGAGGCAGTCTTCGCTGCCCACCGGCGTGTTCAGCGAGGTGCCGATGGTAGCGTCGTAGGTGTTGTTGGTGCCGGGGCCATAGATGCGGCCGTTCTGGATGCAGGCATTGCCGAAGGCCTTGGCCTCGCGCACGCCGCTCCAGGCATCGGGAGTCATCGGGGCCTTCCAACGCAAGTCGCCCACCGGCGGCTTGGCGTAGGGCACGCCGAGCCAGGCGTAGGTGCCGCCGCTGCTCGCCTCGTCGAGGCCGGCGAGCTTGCCGAGGCGAGTCTGGCGCTCCAGCGGAGAAGGCAGGTGCTCGTCGTTGTTGCCGCCGCAGGCAGACATGACGGTCAGCAGCGCGAAGCCGGCGGTGGCCACCGGTTTGAGCTTGATGAACATGCGCAGGGATTCCTTGGAGCAGGGGTGCTCGCTGGGGATGGACGATAGGGATTGCGTCGCGACGGGGCCATCGGAAATTTCCGAGCGCCGGCCCGGGTAAGCCCGGGCCAGCCACCGTGCGCTAATGAACAAGCTTGCCGTTCCAGCCGATCATCGACAGGGTCACCGAATGCGGAAGCACACCCGGTGTGCCGGCCCGGGAGATCGGCATGCCGTGGATCTCGCGTCGCACCAGTTGCTGCATTGCTTCTTCCATCGTGCGGCGCGGAGTGCTCGTGTAGGCGACGCGGGCGGCCTCCACCGCCACCATCGCGGCAACGTAGCCTTCGAGCGAGAAGTAGCTGAACTTCTCTTCCTCGCTGAAGCGTCGCATGTCCTGCTGGTAGCGCTGCACGAGCGTGGTACTGGGAAGGTGAGGGTTGGGCATGACCTGCGAGATGACCGTGCCCCGTGCCGCCTGGCCCACTGTGCTGGAGAGCATCTCGCCGTTGACGATGGACAACGCATACGGCGTGAACCGGTAGCTGCCATCCGACCCGACGCCCGACAGCACCTTGGCTGCGCATGGCGTGACACACAGCATGAACAGCGCGTCCGGCTTGGCGGCGCGCACTGCCGCAGCCACGGCTGCAGCATCCATGGACTTCAGCGACACGGCCTGTTGCCCCACAAGCGTGATTCGGGCGTCCTTCAGTGCGGCTTCGAGCGCGTCGAAGGCGTCCCGGCCCAGGCCGTCGTCCTGCCAGACGGCGAACACGCGCGATTGCGCGACGGCCTGCACCTGGGCGACCAGGCGACGCACCTCATCCGCATAGCTGGCGCGCAGGTGGTAGATCAGCGAGCGCTGTGCATCGCGCAGCACCATGGCGCCGCTCATCGTGCCGATCAGCGGCTTGCCGGACTTCTGCACGATCGGGTAGGCCGCGTCGATGTGCGAGGTGCCGGCCGACAGCACCAGTGCGGCGACCTTGTCCTCTTCGAGCAACTGCCTGACGTTGGCCACATGCCGCTCGACCGAATACCCGTCGTCGAGCATGCGCAGCACGACCTTGCGGCCGGCCACGCCGCCCTCGCTTTGCACGCGAGCCAGATAGGCGTCCATGCCTGCCTTGACCGATCGGCCGGCCACCCCGAGCGGGCCCGACAGCGGCCCGGATTGCCCGATGACGATCGGTTCTCCAGCGTAGCTGACATTGCAGAACAACAGGAGGCAAACAAGTTTGAGCCAGTACTGCATGCGGCTTCCTTTCAGGCCTGGTGTGCAAGACGTCACGATCTATTTGTGACTAAGTGCAACAGTACCGGCCGCGGGCTTCGCCACCCATCGGAAATTTCCGAATCGGCGTCGGGGAAAGCCGCCTGCTCTTGAACCCCTAGAGTCACTCCCGCGAGGGAAACGGTTGCCTATCATGGGGCACCCCTTGGAGCAGTACCGTCCCATGAGTGAAATCACGCAGCTGCCCGACATCCCGTTCGATGCCATCGTCGAGCAGTCGGTGGTGGGCATATACGTGATCCAGGATGACTGTTTCGTGTATGCCAACGCTCACTGGGCAGCCATCGGCGGCTATACCCCTGCCGAGTTGATCGGCATGCCGCTCGCGAGCATCGTGCCTCCGGACTTTCTGGAGACAGTTCGTTCACGCGTGGCCCAGCGCCTCGCCGGGGACCCGCCGAGCATGCGCTTCATCACTCGCGGGTTGCATCGCGATGGCCACATGGTGCTGGTCGAAGTTCATGGCTCGCGCATAACGTACCGAGGGCGACCGGCGGTGATGGGGGTCGGGATCGAGGTGACCGAGCGGCTGCGTAACGAAGATGAGCTGCGGCGCTCGCGCGAGCAACTGCAAGCGCTCACGGCGTACACGGAAGCCAAGCTCGAAGAACAACGCCTGGCGATTGCGAGGGAGGTGCATGACGTCCTAGGCGGCATGCTCACGTCGATCAAGATGGACGTCGCTCGCTTGCAGCGCCGCGCCGACAGCACCGAACTGCAGGCGCTCACGCAGGATCTGCTGAGCTTGACGCAACAGACCATCGAAACCGTCAAGCAGATCTCCGAAACGCTGCGCCCGGCGGTGCTCGACCACCTCGACCTTCCGCTAGCGCTGGCGCACGAATTGCACCAGTTCACGCACCGTTCAGGCGTGTTGCACGAACTCGAAGCCGACAACCCTACCGTGCGCCTGCCGCCCAAGCGCATGACGGCCGTCTTCCGCGTGTTCCAGGAGGGGCTCACGAACGTGGCACGGCACGCTCAGGCGCGGCACGTGAGAGTGTCGATGCGAGTGGACGGCGACCTGCTCCGGCTCGCGCTGCGCGACGATGGCTGCGGCTTCGACCCGGCAGCGCCCGGTCGCAATGCGTTGGGGCTGCTGTCCATGCGCGAGCGTGCGCGGGAGATCGGTGGCGAGTTGGGCATCGAATCGGTGCCTGGCCGGGGCACGGAGCTCAAGCTGACCGTGCCGTTGCTCTGACGTGTGGCGACAAAGGCCCGCGATGTCGTGCACAGAGGAAGACCGGGACCATGATTGACGTTCTACTGGTCGATGACCACACCATCTTTCGATCCGGCGTGCAGCGGCTGCTGCTGGACGAGTCCGACATCCGCGTGACGAGCGAGGCCAGCAACGGCGTCGAGGCGCTCGACCAGATCCGCCATCGTCGTTTCGACGTGGTGCTGCTGGACATCAACATGGAGGGGCGCAACGGCCTGGACGTGCTGGCGTCGATCCGCCATGCGCAGCCTGGCCTGCCGGTTCTGATGCTGTCGATGTACCCCGAGGAACAGTACGCGCTGGTGGCGGTGCAAGGTGGCGCGGCCGGCTATGTCGCCAAGGACGCCGAGGCCGCCGAGCTGGCGCTCGCTATTCGCAAGGTGGCCGCAGGCGGCCAGTATCTGAGCGCCCGCGCCGCTCCGCTGGTGCGTGATCAACTGCAAGGCAAGGACGAGCGCCCCGCACATCAGCGCCTCACCGTGCGCGAGCACCAGATCATGTTGATGATGCTCAAGGGCATGTCGCTCACCGAGATCGGCGAGGAGATGCTGATCAGCGTGAAGACCGTGAGCACGCATCGCACCAACATCTTCGAGAAACTGGGGGTCGCGAGTACCGCGGAACTCGTGTTGTATGCGGTGCGCCAGGGAATGATTCACTGAAGTACCTTCTCGTTCCAGCCGCCGTGGGGCCTTGGATGATGGCCTGGGACCACCTGATGTTGTTTCAACGGTTGGATGCCAGAAACTGTTCCCTTCACCCGCTCAAGACAAAAAGGGCCGCCTCGTGCGGCCCTTTGCTTTGCAGCGCGCAGGATGGGCCATCCGGTCGATTTCCCACGCCGTCAGACGTGTCCGACATACCAAGTCGTGTCCGGCCGACGCAGGCCGGCCTCGTCGGGAACGCACGTTGCCGCAATCTTCTTGCGGTCGTTCCGACACCTCATTCAAGGCGGTCGGCCGCTGACACCACTCACGAACTGCAGGAGATCGATATGAGCAAGATTCGCATGAGCGTTGCCGCAGCCGTTGCCTCCCTGATGGCGCTTTCCGGCGCGGCCCAGGCACAGTCCGCCAACACCGACGAAAGCACCAGCCAATCCGAGATGCAACGCGGCGTGCCGGGCGTGGACGTGGACGCCGGCCGGCGGGCCGACGGCGCGGTGGACGTCGACACCAACGCGGGCCAGAACCGGCAAGCGGAACAGGACTTGAATGCGCAGGGAGCGGCGGACGCCGATACCCGCGCGCCGCGCGCCGACCGCAACTGACGTTCAGACAGCACCAGCGACGCCCGGCGCACGCCGGGCGTTCGCCTGTCCTGTTCTGCCTGCCGGCAAGGGCCGTGCAGGACCTCCGACCCACTCGAGCAGCCGCGCGGCGCTGGCGAGAAGGAGCAGGCTGGCGCCCGTCTCAGGGCTCGCGATACCGCGTTCACCTTCATGCGCGGTCGTGACGAACGCGAGCAGAGCCAGCAGGTGCAGCGTCACCCGTTGCGCCTGCATCCCATGCGTGAGAAGTGCACAGCACGCCGGCCGCCCCATGGCGCCGCGTCGGTAGCGCCTGGAAACGTTCTGGCCGCACGGAAATTGCTCCCTGAGATACAAGCGAGGCATGTCGTTGGAAGTCTTGTGGTCTGCGGCACTTGTACGGTGGATGCTGGCCGGTGCATGCCTGCTGACGGGTTGTGCCAGCTTGCCGGCGCCGGCCCATGCGCCGCCCAGCCGGGCTTATCCGCAACCGCACGACACCCCGCTAGGACGGTTGGCCGCGGGATCCGCGCCGCACCCCCGGTTGTCCGGTTTTCGCCTGCTGGTGTCAGGAGAAGATGCGCTGGGCTCGCTGATGACACTGGCCGACCACGCACGGCACACGCTCGACCTGCAGTACTACCTCATACACAACGACGAATCGACACGGGAGATTCTCCAGCGCGTCAGGGCTGCCGCCGACCGGGGCGTGCGCGTGCGTTTCCTGCTCGACGACATTCACACGGCGGGCGAGGACGACAAGCTGCTCGCGCTGGACGATCATCCGAACATCGAGGTGCGGCTGTTCAATCCCTTCCCGAGCGGGCGCTTCTCGATGATCACGCGGCTGGCGTTGTCGCTGACAGACATTCCGCGCATCAATCAGCGCATGCACAGCAAGATGTTCGTGGCTGACAACGCGCTGGCGATCACCGGCGGCCGCAACCTGGGCGACCCCTATTTCGTGCGCAGCCCCACGAGCAATTTCCTCGACCTGGACGTGGTCGCCGCCGGCCCGGTGGTGCGGCAGCTGTCGGCCTCGTTCGACGAGTTCTGGAACCATCGGCTGGCCTACCCGGTGCGCACGCTCGCCACGGCGCGGCCGTCGGCCTCCGACGACGCCGCGCCGAGCCTGGCCGCGCCGACGAGCGAGTCGGCGCTGCCCCATGACGCCCGGTTGGCACGCGAGCTGGAGCGCGGGCGGCTCGACCTCGTGTGGGCGCCCGCGGTCATCCTCAGCGACAAGCCCGCCAAGATCGTCAGCGAGGGGGATCCCGGGCGGGAAGAAAACATTGCGCAGGACGTGTACTCGCTGATGCGCTCGGCACGCAGCGAGCTGATCGTGATCTCGCCCTATTACGTGCCCGGGGAGCGCGGCATGGCGCTGGTGCGCGAATTGCGCTCGCGTGGGGTGCGCGTGCGGGTGCTGACCAACTCCCTGGCGGCCACCGACGCGCCTGTCGTGCACATCGGCTATGCGCGTTACCGCAAACGCCTGGTCGCAGCCGGCGTGGAGTTGCACGAACTGCAGCCACGACTGGCAGGCGGCCGTAGCCGGATCGGCTCGTTCGGTTCGTCGCGCGCCAGCCTGCACGCCAAGGCCTTGATCATCGACCGCCACACGGTGCTGGTGGGCTCGATGAACATGGACCCCCGTTCCGAAAAGCTGAACACCGAGATCGGCATGGTGGTGCGCAGCCGGCCGCTGGCCGGGCAGCTGGTCAAGCTGTACGAGGACGTGACCCTGCACAGCAGCTATCGCATCGCGCTCACCGGCGACGACGAGGTGCGCTGGCTCAAGGAAGCGCCCGAGGACCGCGAGGCGCATGACAGCGAACCGGAGGCCAGCCGCGGGCTGCGCCTGCTGCTGTTCCTGCTGACGCCGTTCGCGGCCGAAGAAATGCTGTAGCGGGCGCCGTTCCCGGGGAGCCGCCGGGAAAGGGCTATTTCTGGATGTCGCCCAGGCAGAGGTACTTGACCTCGACGTAGTCGTCCATGCCGTGGTGCGAGCCTTCGCGGCCCAGGCCCGACTGCTTGACGCCGCCGAACGGCACTTCTGCCACGGCGATCAGGCCGGTGTTGATGCCCACCATGCCGTATTCCAGCGCCTCGCCGACACGGAAGATGCGGCCGATGTCGCGACTGTAGAAATAGCTCGCCAGGCCGAACTCGGTGTCGTTGGCCAGCGCGATGACCTCGTCTTCGGTGCGGAAGCGGATCACCGGCGCGACCGGGCCGAAGGTTTCCTCGCGCGAGCACTGCATCTCCGAGGTCACGTCGGCCAGCACGGTGGGCTCGAAGAAGCGACCTTCGATGCGCTTGCCGCCCGTCAACACCCGGGCACCCTTGCCGACGGCGTCGGCCACGTGCTGCTCCACCTTCGCGATCGCGTTGTCGTCGATCAGCGGGCCCTGGTTGACGCCGTCCTCGAAGCCGTTGCCGACCTTCAAGGCCTTGGCTTTTTCGGCGAGGCGCTCGACGAAGGCGTCATAGATGTCCTCCTGCGCATAGAGGCGGTTGGCGCACACGCAAGTCTGGCCGGCATTGCGGTACTTGCTCTGCATGGCGCCTTCGACGGCGCTGTCGAGGTCGGCATCGTCGAAGACGATGAAGGGGGCATTGCCGCCGAGCTCGAGCGAGAGCTTCTTGATGGTTGGTGCGCATTGCTGCATCAGGATGCGCCCGACTTCGGTCGAGCCGGTGAAGGACAGGTGCCGCACCGTGTCGCTGCCGCACAGCACCTTGCCGACGTCGATGGATCGGTCGCTGTCGGCCGTGACGATGTTCAGCACGCCGGCCGGGATGCCGGCGCGCACCGCAAGTTCCGCCGTCGCCAGCGCCGACAGCGGCGTCTGCTCCGCCGGCTTGATCACCACCGGGCAGCCGGCGGCCAGGGCCGGCGCCACCTTGCGCGTGATCATCGCGATCGGGAAATTCCACGGCGTGATCGCTGCGCACACGCCGATCGACTGCTTGATGACCAGGTAGCGCTTGTTGTTGTCGGTGGTCGGAATGGTTTCGCCATAGACGCGCTTGGCCTCTTCGGCGAACCACTCGATGAAGCTGGCGGCATAACCGACCTCGCCCTTGGCTTCGGCGAACGGCTTGCCCTGCTCGGCGGTCATGATGCGGGCGAGGTCGTCAGCGTGGTCCTGCAGCAGCCTGAACCACTTCAGCAGGATGGCCGCGCGCGCCTTCGCGGTGGTGGTGCGCCAGGTCTTCCAGGCGGTATCGGCCGTGGCGACGGCTTGCGCGGTCTCGTCGGCACCCAGGTTGGCGACGTCGGCGAGCTTGAGGCCCGTGGCGGGGTCGTGCACGTCGAAGCGGGCGTGGCCCTTGACCCACACGCCGTTGATCAGCGCGTCGGTCTTCAGCAGGCTCGGGTCCTTCAGGGCGGCCAGGGGAGAGGTCTTCATGTCCATGTTCGGGGCTCCGGTACGGCGGGGAAGGCCGGGAAAAGCGTGAAAACCATCATAAATGGCGCTGCTGAAAGCCACCTGTCGCGCCCGTGCCACCGCCTTGCGCCATGGGTCTTCCGTGCCTGCCCCACCTATAATCGAAAACTTCGTCAAATCAAGCATTTACGCCGCCTTCAGCCGCATTCGGCACGGCAGCGAGCCAGAAAGAGACCCGGATGAAAGCCGCCGAGATCCGTCAGACGTTCCTGAAGTTCTTCGAATCCAAGGGCCACCAGATCGTCGCCTCCAGCGCGGTGGTGCCTGGCGACGATCCGACGCTGCTGTTCACCAACGCCGGCATGAACCAGTTCAAGGACGTCTTCCTCGGTTTCGACAAGCGCCCCTACACCCGCGCGACCACCGCGCAGAAATGCATCCGGGCCGGCGGCAAGCACAACGACCTGGAGAACGTCGGCTACACCGCGCGTCACCACACCTTCTTCGAGATGTTGGGCAACTTCAGCTTTGGCGACTACTTCAAGAAGGACGCCATTGCCTATGCCTGGGAGCTGCTGACGGAAGCGTTCAAGCTGCCGAAGGACAAGCTGTGGGTTACCGTCTACGCCGAGGACGACGAGGCCTACGAGATCTGGAACAAGCAGGTGGGCGTGCCGGCCGAGCGCATCGTGCGCATCGGCGACAACAAGGGTGCTCGCTACGCGTCCGACAACTTCTGGATGATGGGCGACACCGGGCCCTGCGGCCCGTGCACCGAGATCTTCTACGACCACGGCCCCGACGTGGCGGGTGGCCCCCCGGGCAGCCCGGATGAAGACGGCGACCGCTACATCGAAATCTGGAACAACGTGTTCATGCAGTTCAACCGCGACGAAGCGGGCGTGATGCACAAGCTGCCGAAGCCGAGCGTGGACACCGGCATGGGCCTGGAGCGCATCACCGCGGTGCTGCAGGGCGTGCACTCCAACTACGAGATCGACCTGTTCGTGGCCCTGCTCGCTGCGTCGAAGAAGGCCGTGGACGCAGCCGGAGGCGGTGACTGCGACAAGGACAGCCCCAGCCTGAAGGTGATCGCCGACCACCTGCGGGCTTGCACCTTCACGGTGATCGACGGCGTGATCCCCAGCAACGCCGGCCGCGGCTACGTGCTGCGCCGCATTGCACGCCGTGCCATCCGCCACGGCTACAAGCTCGGCGCGCGCAAACCTTTTTTCCACACGCTGGTGCCGGCGCTGGTCGAGCAGATGGGCGAGGCCTACCCCGAACTGCGCCAGGGTGCACAACGCGCCGCGGAAGTGCTCAAGCAGGAAGAAGAAGGCTTCTTTCGCACCATCGCCAACGGAATGGAGATCCTGGAGCGTGCGCTCGCCACGGGCACCCGCCAGATCGACGGCGAGACCGCCTTCAAGCTGCACGACACCTATGGGTTCCCGATCGACCTGACAGCCGACGTGTGCCGCGAGCGCGGCGTCACGGTGGACCAGCCTGGCTTCGATGCGGCGATGGAGCGGCAACGCAAGGAAGCTCAGGCCGCCGGCAAATTCAAGATGGCGCAGGGCCTCGAGTACACCGGCGCGGCCACCACCTTCCACGGCTACGAGGCGCTGCTGCACGAAACCGCCAAGGTCACGGCGGTCTATGTCGACGGCACGCCCGTCGAGGCTGCGCGTGCCGGCGACGACGCCGTGGTCGTGCTCGATCACACGCCGTTCTATGCCGAGTCGGGCGGCCAGGTGGGCGACACCGGCGAGCTGCGAAACAACACCACCCGGTTCATCGTCGAAGACACGCTGAAGGTCCAGGCCGAGGTCTACGGCCACCACGGCCGTATGGTCGAAGGCGAGATCAAGGTGGGCGACACGATCACTGCCCGGGTCGACGCAGATCAGCGCGCCAGGACCGTGCGCAACCACAGTGCGACGCACCTGATGCACAAGGCCTTGCGCGAAGTGCTGGGTGCACACGTGCAGCAGAAGGGTTCGCTGGTGAATGCCGAGCGCACCCGCTTCGACTTCGCGCACAACGCGCCGGTGACCGATGAGCAGATCCGCAAGGTCGAGGCCCTCGTCAACGCCGAGATCCTGGCGAACCACCCGACGAACGCGCGCGTGATGCCGATCGACGAGGCGCAGAAGCTGGGCGCGATGATGCTGTTCGGCGAGAAGTACGGCGACAACGTGCGCGTGCTCGACATCGGCAGCAGCCGTGAACTGTGCGGCGGCACACACGTGCAGCGCACCGGCGACATCGGGCTGTTCAAGATCGTCTCCGAAGGCGGCGTCGCCGCCGGCGTGCGCCGCATCGAGGCGGTGACCGGCGACAACGCGCTGGCCTACCTGCAGTCGCTCGAGTCGACCGTCAACCAGGCCGCGGTCACGTTGAAGGCCGCGCCGGCCGAGTTGACCGGGCGGCTGGCCCAGGTGCTCGACCAGGTGCGCGTTCTCGAGAAGGAGCTCGCCGCGCTGAAAGGCAGGCTGGCCTCGGCCCAAGGCGACGAACTGCTCGCCAAGGCGGTCGACGTGAAGGGTCTGAAGGTGTTGGCCGCCACGCTGGAGGGCGCTGACGCTAAGGCGCTGCGCGAGACCCTGGACAAGCTCAAGGACAAGCTCAAGAGCGCAGCCATCGTGCTGGCCGCGGTTGACGGCGGCAAGGTGCAGCTGGCGGCTGGTGTCACCAGCGACAGCACCGCCCGGGTCAAGGCCGGCGAACTGGTCAACTTTGTCGCCCAGCAAGTCGGCGGCAAGGGCGGCGGCAAGCCCGACATGGCGATGGCCGGGGGCACCGACCCGTCCAAGCTGGGTGTGGCCCTCGCGTCGGTGCAGGGCTGGGTGGCCGAGCGGGTGTGACGGAGCCCACCATGCTTTCTGTTGTGGCTGCTCCCGGCTGGCACCGAAAGGCGGCGTCCTGCCTGCTCGCCTGGGCCACCGCTGTCGCCGTGCCGGCGGCCGCGCAACCCCAGGCCGTGACGCAGCCCGACGTGCGGGCCATGCCGCTGGACGGTGCACCTGCCATCGGATGGGTGGCGCCGCCAGACCCCGAGGCAGTCGCGCGCGCGTTCGTCGAAGGCTGTGTCGCGCATGAGGGCGACATGACGGCCATCGTCGACTGGGCCTTGTCCGAAGGCTATGAACCACGCGATGCGCTCGCACCCGAGTCGCAGACCTTGCTGGAGGGGCAGGCCGGGACGGTCCTCGCGATGCCCGGAGCCGCCTTGCCGGTGTATCTGGTGGCCTTGACGGGCCAGCGTTGCATCGTGTGGGCCGAGGGCGCGGCCGGACCGGCGCTGCACCAGGCCTTCCTGCTGGCACTCGGCCGACTGGAAAGCAAGACCGGCCGGGTCGACAAGCTGCTGGAGCGCAATATCGATCGCGGCGGGACCTGGCGGCGCCAGCTGCAGCTGCGCTACCGGCGTGCCGGGGGTAGCCAGGACTTCGGCATCAACGCGGTGACGACACTCAACGATCAACTCGGCGTGCAGGCCTTTCACCTCGCACCCGCCGCGCGCGAAGCCACCTACGCACCCGACGGCATGCCGACGAGGTGATCGGCCGATGGTGGCGCGCCGTTCGCTGCGGGGCTCGCAACCCTTCGGATCCCCTGAGCCCGCGATCGCACCGTGCCCATTGTGCGGGCGGCGCATCGTGCCGGGCGCGAGCGCCGACGAGCATCACTTGGTACCGCGCAGCGAGGGTGGGCGCGACAAGACCCTGGTGCACCGCATCTGTCACCGCAAGATCCACGCGACCTTCTCCGAGAAGGAACTGGCGCGCGACTACGCCACTTGGGAGGCATTGCGCGCCCACCCGGAGATCGCCGCGTTCGTCGACTGGGTGCGCAAGAAGCCGCCCGAGTTCTACGACGGCAGCGCGAGGCCGAACCGCAGGCGCTGAAGGCGTGCCGTCGAAATGACGCCGTCGACTACGCGTAGCGCAATTCGGCAGTCTTGCCCCAGAACACGCGGTAGGCAAACACCGTGTAGCCGATGATGGCCGGCACCGAGATGGCCGTGCCGATCAGGATCACGACCAGTGAAGCCGGCGCGCTGGCGGCCTGCCAGATCGTCATGCGGTCCATCACGACATAGGGATAGAGGCTGTACGCCAGACCGAAGAAGCCGAGCACGAACACCACGACGACCAGCACGAAGGGCACCCAGCACAGCTTGCCGCGAATGCGCGACGAATTGAGCAGGGCGCGCACGGCGGCCAGCGTCAGGGCGGTCGTCAGCGGGATCGGCAGCAGCGCGATGAAGGCCGGCATGCTGAACCAGCGCTCGCGCACGGTGGTGCTGACGATCGGCGTGGCGAGCGAGATCAGCGCGATGCCGATCACCACCGGCGGCCATGCCAGCTTGGCCCACCGGACGGCCTTGGCTTGCAGCGCACCGTCGGTCTTCATGATGAGCCAGGTGGCGCCGAGCAGCACGTAAGCGGCCGGCAGCGCCAGTGCGATGGCCGCCGCGAAAGCGGTGAACAGCGGTCCCTCGGCAAACCCCGTCACATAGCGGCCGAGCATCCAGCCCTGCGCCAGCGCGGCCACACCGGAGCCGGCGAAGAAGGCGCGATTCCACAGCGGCTTGTGCCGTGCGTGTGCCTTGACGCGGAAGTCGAACGCGACACCGCGCAGGATCAGGCCGATCAGCATCGCGGCGGTCGGCAGGTACAGCGCGGTCAGCACCATGCCGTGCGCCTTCGGAAAGGCGATCAGCAAGATGCCGACCCCGAGCACCAGCCAGGTTTCGTTGGCGTCCCAGAACGGCCCGATGGAGGCGACCAGGGTGTCCTTCTCGTGTTCGTCGGCGCGCGGCATCAGCAAGCCGACGCCGAGGTCGTAGCCGTCGAGGATGACGTAGGCGAGCATCGCCAGGCCCATCAGGGCCATGAAGATCACGGGCAGCAGGGTATCGATGTTCACGCGGGGCTCCGATCGGAAGGCTGGACGCCGGTCATCGCACCCGGCGGCGTATGGCGGCGCTCGGACGCTTCGTGCTGCAGCACTTCCTCTGGTTTCTCAGCCATGTAGCGCAGCACCGTCACATAAGCGACGATCAGCCCGAGGTAGACCGTCACGTAGGCCGCCAGCGTGAACGCGACCATCGGCGGCGGTACGTTGGAGACGACCTCTGCCGTGCGCAGCAGGCCGTGCACGATGTAGGGCTGGCGGCCGATCTCGGTGACGTACCAGCCCGCGACGGTGGCCAGCCAGCCCGAGAAGCTCATCGCGGCGAGCGTCCACAGCAAGGGGCGCGGCAGTCGCTCGGCGGCCCACGCCCGTCGCTTGTAGAGCCACAAGCCCACCCAGCTCACCACGAGCATCAGCACGCCGGTGCCGACCATGATGCGAAAGCCGAAGAACAGCGGGGCGACCGGCGGATGCGCGCCGGTGAAGTCGTTCAGGCCCTTCAGCTCGCCGTCGGCCCGGTGCGTGAGAACCCAGCTCGCGCCGCGCGGAATGCCGATGGCGTAGCGGTTGACCCGCTGCGCCGCGTCCGGCAGCGCGAACAGCAGCAGGGGCGCGCCGCGCTCGGTCTCCCAGATGCCTTCCATGGCGGCGATCTTCTGCGGCTGGTGCTCCAGCGTGTTCAGGCCGTGCAGGTCGCCGACGAAGATCTGCACCGGGATCAACACGGCCCCGAGGGTCAACCCGACCCGCAGCGTCATCGACGTGGCACGGTTCGCGGTGCCGCGCAGCACCTGCCAGGCGCTGACGCCGGCCAGCAGGAAGGCGACCGTGAGCCCCGAGGCGAGCAGCATGTGTGCCAGCCGGTACGGGAACGACGGGTTGAACACCACCTCGAGCCACGACCGCACATGGAACTCGCCGTCGATGATCTCGTAGCCGGCGGGCGTCTGCATCCACGAGTTGAGGCTCAGGATCCAGAACGCCGACATCGTGGTGCCGAAAGCCACCAGGAAGGTCGCGATCAGGTGCACCCGCTCGGACACCTTGCCATGGCCGAACAGCATCACGCCGAGGAAGGTGGCTTCCAGGAAGAAGGCCGTCAGCACCTCATAGCCCAGCAGGGGGCCGGCGACATTGCCGACGCGCTCCATGAAGCCGGGCCAGTTGGTGCCGAACTGGAAGCTCATCGTGATGCCCGAGACGACCCCGAGCGCGAAGGTCAGCGCGAACACCTTGGTCCAGAACCGGTAGGCGGTGAGCCAACCGGCGTGCGCAGTCCTGAGCCAGCGCCAGCGGAAGAACAGCAGCGCCCAGCCCAGCGCGATGCTGATCGTCGGGAACAGGATGTGGAAGGTGATGTTGGCTGCGAACTGCAGGCGGGCGAGCAGCAGGGCGTCCATGTCAGGCCTTTCCTCCGGGCAGCACCTTCACCTTGCCGGTGAACTCCAGCAGCTTCTGGACCTTGGCGCCCATGCGCATCAGCTGCGACAGCGTCTGCGCGTCGAGCCGCTGCACGTCGTCGAACCAGTTCATCATCAGCTCGATCAGATCGTGCATGCTCTTCATGCGTTCCTGCGCGATGCGGTCCTCCTCGGTGGCCGGCGTTTCGAGCAGCGCGTTGCGCAGCATCGACAGCGTCGGTTCGATCTCGCGGCGACGGCGTTCCTCGGCCAGGGTGCGGAAGATCTCCCAGGCATCGGTGGGGGCCTCGAAATACTCGCGCCGGTCGCCGGGCAGATGGCGCAGCTTCACGAGCCGCCAGGCCTGCAGCTCCTTCAGGCCCATGCTGACGTTCGAGCGAGAAAACTCCAGCTGCTCGGCCATCTCGTCGGCATTCAGCGGCTGCGGCGAAACGAAAATCAGCGCGTAGATCTGGCCGACCGTGCGGTTGATGCCCCAGCGACTGCCCATCTCGCCGAAATGCGAGACGAAGCTACGGACCAGCGGCGACAGCGTGCTCACTTGAAGCTCCAGCGGTTTGCGTAGCCTCAAGTATCGTTTGAATTTTCAGTAATTACTGAAAATTAAAGAAGTCCCACTCAGACAGTCGGGCAGTCGGAATCACGGAAGTGGCAGCCTCCCGGTATCCACACGCGGGCAGGAGGCTCGCGCGAGGCCGATAATCGCCGCCACGTTGTCCGCGGATTCCAATGTCCCTACGCCTCACGCGACGCACTCTTCTGCTGGCCGCCGGCGTCGGCGCCTTGCCGGTTGCCCATGCCCGCGCTCTGGTACGCCCCTGGCCTGCGGACTGGGCGGTACCGTCATTGCGGTTGCCGGACCTGCAAGGGCTGGAACACACGCTCGAGCCACTGCGTGGCCAGGTGGTGGTGCTCAACTTCTGGGCCAGCTGGTGTGAGCCGTGTGTCGCTGAAATGCCGAGCCTGCTGCGACTGGCCGAGACGCGTGCCAACGACGGGGTCATCGTGTTGGCCGTCAACTACCAGGAGGGCGCCGACAAGGTCCGCCGTTTCCTCGACACCGTGCTCGGCGAAGTGCCCGGCTCGATGCCGGTGCTGCTCGACCGCGATGGCGCGGCCGCAAAAGCCTGGACGCCGCGCGTGTTCCCATCGACCGTGCTGATCGACCGCGATGGAAGCCCGCGCTGGGCAGTGATCGGCGAGCTCGACTGGACCGGCGAGCAGGCGAGCACGCTGCTCGCCCCGCTGGTGGCCGGGCCCGCGCCCGGGCAGCGCCGATAATCCGGCCCGTTTCCTCCGCTTCAGAAAAGAGAGAGCTGCGCCATGACTTTCCCTCCGCGTCGCCGATTCATCCAGGCCGCTGGCGCCTTGCTGGCCGGTGCCGGCCTTCCCCTTGCAAGTGCGCAGGCCGAGCGTCGCTTCACGCCGACGCCGGGGCGCTGGCGCCGTTTCGAAGTCACGACGCGCATCGAACTGCTCGACGCGCAAGGTGCGTCGCAGGTCTGGTTGCCCGTGCCTTCGCTCGACACCGGCTACCAGCGCTCGCTGGCCAGTCGATGGACGGGCAACGCCGGCGTGGCCCGCATCGTCAGCGACCAGAAATACGGCGCGAAGATGCTGCATGCGCAGTTTGTCGCCGGCACCGCGTCGCCGATGATCGAGCTGGTCAGCACCGTGCAGACGCAGGACCGGGCGACCGACTGGAACCGGGCCGTGCCCGGTGCCGACGATGCAGCAAGCCTGCGCGCGTGGACCACCGCGACCGAGTTGATACCGATCGACGGCATCGTGCGCGAAACAGCGATCGAGGTCGCGCGCGGTGCGATCTCTGACGTCGACAAGGTGCAGCGCATCTACGAATGGGTCGTCAACACGACCTATCGCGAGCCCCTGGTGCGCGGCTGTGGCGTCGGTGACGTCAAGTCGATGCTGGAGACCGGCAACTTCGGCGGCAAGTGCGGCGACATCAATGCGCTGTTCGTCGGCTTGTGCCGTTCGGTCGGCGTGCCGGCGCGCGACGTCTATGGCCTGCGACTCGCTCCGTCGGCCTTCGGATACCGCGAGCTGAGCGGCAACCCGGCCAAGTTGCAGGGCGCACAGCACTGTCGCGCCGAGGTCTACCTGAAGCAGCACGGCTGGGTCGCGATGGACCCGGCCGACGTCGGCAAGGTGATGCGACTCGAGACCGGTACATGGATCAAGGACACCCGCCATCCCGTCGTCGCACCGGTGATGGAGGCGCTGTTCGGCGGGTGGGAGGGCAACTGGCTCGGCTACAACATGGCGCACGACGTGGCACTGCCCGGCTCGGACGGGCCGGTGCTCGGCTTCCTGATGTACCCGCAGGCCGAGAACGCGAAGGGCCGCTACGACCCGCTCGAACCGGACCGCTTCCGCTACACCATCACGGCGCGCGAGGTGTGATGAGCGCACTTCTCGAACTGCAGGGCCGGCGCATCGTCCTCGGTTTGTCGGGCGGTATTGCCTGCTACAAGAGCGCCGAGTTCGTGCGCCTGCTGACGAAGGCCGGCGCGAGCGTGCAAGTCGTGATGACGGAAGCGGCGGAGCAGTTCATCACCGCCGTGACGATGCAGGCCTTGTCCGGGCAGCCGGTGGTCACCAGCCAGTGGGACGCGCGTGAGCCGAACAACATGGCGCACATCAACCTCACGCGCGGTGCCGACGCGATCATCATCGCGCCGGCGAGCGCCGATTGCATCGCGAAACTGGCGCAGGGAAGGGCCGACGACCTGCTCAGCCTGACTTGCCTGGCACGCCCGTGGGCGGCGGGTGCCGGGCGCTGCCCGCTGCTGATCGCACCGGCGATGAACCGCGAGATGTGGGCGCATCCGGCCACGCAGCGCAACGTCGCGCAGGTGGTCGCCGACGGCGCCGTGATCCTCGGCCCCGGCAGCGGCGACCAGGCCTGCGGCGAGACCGGTGACGGCCGCATGCTGGAGCCGGCCGAACTGTGGCTGGACCTGGTGGCGTTCTTCCAGCCCAAGGCGCTGCTCGGCAAGCGCGTGCTCGTGACGGCCGGCCCCACCTTCGAAGCGATCGACCCGGTGCGCGGCATCACCAACCTGTCGAGCGGCAAAATGGGCTTTGCCATTGCGCGCGCGGCGCGCGAGGCAGGGGCCGAGGTCACGCTGGTGGCCGGGCCGGTGGACTTGCCGACACCGCGCGGTGTGGCGCGCATCGATGTGCGCAGTGCACAGCAGATGCATGACGCGGTGCTGCCGCGAGCGGTTCGGCACGATGTGTTCGTCGCCACGGCCGCGGTCGCCGACTGGCGCCCGGCGACGCTGTCGGAGCACAAGATCAAGAAGGATGGCAAGAAGCTTGCGCCGAGCTTCGAGTTGACCGAGAACCCGGACATCCTCGCCGCTGTCGCAGCACTGCCCGAGCGGCCCTATTGCGTGGGCTTCGCCGCCGAAAGCGAGAACCTGCTTGCACATGCACGCGCCAAGCTGCAGCGCAAGCGCGTCCCATTGATCGTCGGCAACCTCGGGCCAGCCACCTTCGGCCGCGACGACAACGCACTGCTGCTGGTCGACGAACAGGGCCAGCGCGAGCTGCCAGAAGGCGGGTCCACCGCCGACAAACTCAGCCTCGCGCGCCAGTTGGTGCGCGAGATCGCCGCCCGCATCGCCGCCGGATCTGCATGACCACGAAGACGATCGACCTGAAGGTGCTCGACCCCCGCATGGGCGAGCAATTGCCCGCGTATGCCACCCCCGGCAGCGCCGGCCTGGACCTGCGCGCCTGCCTCGACGCACCCCTCCTGCTGGAGCCCGGGCAGACGCAGCTGATCCCGACCGGCCTTGCGATTCACATCGGCGACCCCGGCCTGGCCGCGCTGATCCTGCCGCGCTCGGGCCTCGGCCACAAGCACGGCATCGTGCTCGGCAACCTGGTCGGCCTGATCGACTCGGACTACCAGGGGCAGCTGATGGTGAGCTGCTGGAACCGCGGCCAGTCCACGTTCACGATCCAGCCGATGGAGCGCATGGCGCAGCTCGTGATCGTGCCGGTCGTGCAGGCCGCCTTTCGCGTGGTCAGCGACTTCGACGCGTCCGACCGAGGCGAAGGCGGCTTCGGCTCCACCGGCAAGCGATAGCTCCTGCTGCGCACCTGCCGGCCAGACGATGCGGACAGATCGAGTGGTGCCGCGGATCCGGCTCCGCCGGTCGGCTGGCACAGGCCCCTCGAGGGGCGTGCTCAGCGCGTAGAGGGGTCAATGAACTCCCGAACTGGGCGGCACGGTGTTCAGCACCGTGAGGACGGGTTGGCCCACCGAGCGGTTCTCGATCTCTTCGCCGCTCGCTTCACGCACGTCGCGCACCTTCAGGCTGAGGCGCAGCGCGATGCCGGCCAGCGGGTGGTTGCCGTCGAGCACCACGTGGCTGTCGTAGACCTCGGTGATCGTGTAGATCAGGTCGTTGGGCATGCCCTGCGTCGTGGAGCCTTCGGGCAGGCCGTCGAACTGCATGCCCGGCTCGACGTGCTCGGGAAAGATGCCGCGTTCCTCGAAGAACACGAGGTCAGGGTTGTAGTCGCCGAAAGCCTGTTCGGGCTCGAGCTGCAGCCTGGTTTCGAAGCCGGTCTGCTGGCCTTCGATGGCCTCTTCGACCTTGCCGAGCAGGTCGTCGCCGCCGAAGAAGAACTCGACCGGTTCGGTGAGTTCGTCGATCAGGTGGCCCAGGGTGTCTTCGAGTCGCCAGGTGAGGCTGACGACACAGGGAGTCGAAATCAACATCAGGCAATCATCGCACAATGCCCGCATGCGAACGGACCAAAAACTCTCCCTGCTCGGGGGGCTCACGCCCGAGCAGTTCATGCGGCGGCACTGGCACAAGAAGCCGCTGCTGATCCGCCAGGCGATGCCGGGCATTGCGCCGCTGGTGCCGCGCGCCGGCCTGTTCGAGCTGGCCTCGCGCGACGACGTCGAGTCCCGGCTCATCGTGCACGAGGGTCATCAAGCGTGGACGCTCAAGCGGGGGCCCTTGCCGCGTCGCGTGCTGCCGCCGCTGTCGCAACCCGGTTGGACGGTGCTGGTGCAAGGCGTCGACCTGCACGTCGAGCCGGTGCACCGGCTGATGCAGCAGTTCCGCTTTGTGCCGGATGCGCGCCTGGACGACCTGATGATCTCGTATGCGACCGACGGCGGTGGCGTCGGGCCGCACGTCGATTCCTACGATGTCTTCCTGCTGCAGGTGCATGGGCGCAGGCGTTGGCGCGTCGGCCGCCTCGACGACCCGCAATGGGTGCCTGGCGTGCCGTTGAAGATCCTGCGCAACTTCGAGCCCGAAGAGGAATGGGTGCTCGAGCCCGGCGACATGCTGTACCTGCCGCCCGGCTGGGCGCACGATGGCGTGGCCGAAGGCGAATGCATGACCTACTCGATCGGTTTTCGCTCGCCGCGCCGCCACGAACTGGCGCGCGAGGTGCTGGTGCGCATGCTCGAAGCCCAGGAGGACGACGAAGCGCTCTACCGTGATCCGAAACAGGCGGCGACGACGACACCGGGGTTGCTGCCCCCGGACTTGCGGGCGTATGCGGGCGCAGCGGTCGCCGCACTGTTGCGCGACGAAGCTTCGCTGGATTGCGCCCTCGGTGAATACCTGACGGAGCCGAAGCAGGAGGTGTGGTTCGCTGCGGGCGACGGCGGCGACGTCTCGGGCGGCGTGAGGCTCGATCGGCGCACCCGCATGATGTACGACGCGAAGCACATCTACATCAACGGCGAGTCGTACCGTGCTGCCGGCCGCGATGCCACACTGATGCGCCGGTTGGCCGACGCGCGCGAACTTGACGCGGCGCAGGTGCAGCGCCTCGGCGAAGGCGCACGGGCCTTGCTTGAACAGTGGGCCGACGACGGCTGGCTGGGCCCACCGGCGATTGAGAAGGAGTGAAGATGGATGCACCACCGACATCACAGGTCTACCGGCGTTTCGAATCACGCAACGAATTCCAGACCGCGGTGCGCGCCGCCTTCGAACTCGCTGCCGAGCAGGGCTCGCGTGAACTGTGGCTGTGCGACACCGACTACGCCGACTGGCCGCTCGGAGAACGAGCCGTCGTCGAGGCCTTGACCCGCTGGGCCTACGGGCATCGCCGACTGGTCGTGTTGGCAGGCAGCTTCGACGAGATCGTGCGCCGGCACGCGCGGTGGGTGCAATGGCGCCGCGAATGGGCGCACATCATCGAGTGCCGTGCCATCGAGCAACTGCCGCCGCAGCAGGTGCCGCGCATGTGGCTGGCGCCCGGGCAGCACCTGGTGCGCTTGCTCGACCCGCTGCACTATCGCGGCGTGGTCGAGAACCACGGCGTCGATCTCGTCGCGGCCCACGAAACGCTGAACGAAATGTTGCAGCTTAGCGTCGACGCCTTCCCGGCACACACTTTGGGCCTATGAATTCTGGTTTACCCGCAGATATAATTTTGGGCTGGCGTGGAAATGCTCACATGTCCACTCACGTCACTCGCGGATGGGGGTGTGCGTCTCGCGCTCGGTTGGAACTCAGACCGTCGGGTTCCGGCTGATTACCGGTGATTGGTCGAAAACTTTCTGAGGAATAAGGAATGAAAAAGTCGCTTCTGTTGGCTTCCGTGATCGCTGCCCTGGCCCTGGCTGCTTGTGGCAAGAAGGAAGAGCCGGCGCCCGCCCCGGCCGTCGAAGCTCCGGCTCCGGCTCCGGCCCCCGCAGCTGAGCCGGCCTCCGAAGCCGCTGCTCCCGCCGCTCCCGCGTCCGAAGCTGCTCCGGCTGCTGCTGAGCCTGCTTCCGCTCCCGCCTCGATGTAATTCCCCGAAGCGAGACCAAAAAAGCCGCCTTCGGGCGGCTTTTTTGTTGCGTGGTCGTAAGCAAGGAAAATGGCTGTGCGCAGCCTATGCTTGCAACCACCCGAAGCCGTGGTCGGGTGTCGCGACGATGATGTCGTCGGCCTGACAGCTCAACGCACCGGCCAGTGCCGCTGCTGCGTGAGCCGGGGTGTTGTTCTGTTCGCTGAGGTGGGCGGCCACCACATGCCGTAGCGCCGAGTGCCGGCAGGCGGCAAGAATCTCGGCAGCCGTCCCGTTGGACAGATGGCCGAGCCGCCCGGCAATGCGCGCTCTCAGCGATGGCGGGTAGCGCGAGGCTTGCAGCATCTGCGGGTCGTGATTGCACTCGAGGAGCAGGGCGCTGCAAGCCCGCAGTTGCTCGACGAGATGCGCGGTCGCGCAGCCCGCGTCGGTGAGGATGCCGAGCTTCGAGTCGCCGTCGGTGCAGGTCAGCTGCAACGGCTCTCGGGCGTCATGGGGCACCGTGTAGGGCGTCAGCTCGAGGTTGCCGACGGTGAACGGTGTCAGGTCGCGCACCAAGTGCAGCGGCACGTCCGCGGCATCGGGCTCTCCGATCGCGCGCCAGGTGCCGTGGCTCATGTAGAGCGGAATACCGTGGCGGCGCGACAGGCTGACGGCGCAACCGACGTGGTCGCCGTGTTCGTGCGTCACGAACACGGCGGCCAGCGCGGCCGCTTCCACACCTGCACGCGCCAGTCGCGTGTCCAGTTCGCGCAGCGAAAAGCCGCAGTCGACCAGCACGCGCGTGACGTGACCGCCGGCGGCGGCTTCGATCAGCGTGGCATTGCCGGTGCTGCCGCTGCCCACGCTGCAGAAGCGAATCATGGGCGGCGCCCTGTCGTGCGGCTTACTTCAGGTCTTCGGCGAGCAGCTTGACGATGCGCTGCGCCGCCTCCCCGGACTCCGGTGCCCCCTGGGCATTCAGCACCGAGACCAGCGTGCGCTGCTCCCCTTCGCTCTTGACCGCGACACGGTAGCGGGACGGGCCGGCGTCGGCCGCGTTTCCTCCGCTGCCGAACCAGCGCGACAGCAAGCCGGGCTCGCGCCGGCCGTCGTCGCCCGAAGGCATGACGTAGCGCACGAAGTAGAGGCCTTGTGCACGATCGCGGTCTTCGACCGTGAATCCACTGCGATCGAGCGACAGCCCGACACGGCGCCAAGCACGATCGAAGCTCTCGTCCAGCTGGACCGCCGGCGTGCCGCCGCTCGTGACCACGCGCGCGCGCTCGGGGGCGGCGGGCGTCGCGATCACTTTCGCTTCGGCCTGCTCGCGCTCGGTCTTGGCGCCGAGCTTCACCATCAGCCGGGCCAGGATCTGTGCTTCGAGTTCGGTGTCCGACCCGGCCGGCTGCCACTTGGTGTGGTCCTGCAGCTGGTTGGTGTAGACCTCTTCCATGCGGCGATGGCTGATGTAGATCTCCGTGCCGGCCGACGTGCGCTCGATGCGCGTGCGGAAGCGGTCCAGTTCGCCGGTCGAATAGAACGACTCCAGCACCCGGCCGACGGTACGGCGCACGATGTCTTGCGGCAGCTTGGCGCGGTTTTCGGCCCAGTCGGTTTCCATCACGCCGGTTTGCGGCGAGTCGGTGGTGAGATTGAAGCCGAGGTCCTGCCAGAACTCCTTGAGCTGCGGCCAGACCTGCTCGGGCGCCTGCTGGAGCACCAGCCAGCGCTGGTTGCCGGCACGCTCGATGCGGATGTCACCGATCGCATCAGGCGCCACTGTCGCAGCGGCCTGGGCCGCCGGGGCGGCTGCCGCCTGCTGCTGGTAGGCCGCTGCGCTGACGCTGCCGCCGGGTGCCTGGTAACGCGGGTCGCGGGCCAGCTGAGTCAGGTCGGGGGGAACTTCCAGCCGAGCCGACTTGGAGCCGCCGGAGCGGTAATCGACCTTGTCGCCTTCGAGCATCGAGCCGATCGAGGAGCAGCCGGCCAGCGTGGCGGCCAGGGCCAGGGCGGTCAGGCGGACGGCAGGCCGGTTCAGGGGCGCATTCACAGAAGACATCTCCGTTTGGGCTGAGGCACGCCGGCACGTGGATCGGGCCGGCTGGGCGGCGCTCAGATCAGATTCGCTTCGCGCAGGGCTTGTTCCAGCGCGGCATGGTGAGGGGTGGACAGCGGCACCAATGGCAGGCGCAGCGCGGGGCCGATCTTGCCGATGCGGGCCAACGCCCACTTGACGGGGATCGGGTTCGATTCGACGAACAGCAGCTTGTGCAGCGACAGCAGTTGCAGGTGCAGCTCCGCTGCCCGTCTGGCGTCGCCCGCCACGGCGGCGCGGCACAGTTCACTCATTGCCCTGGGGGCCACGTTTGCCGTGACGCTCACGTTGCCGTGGCCGCCGAGCAGCATCAGTGCCACCGCGGTGGGGTCGTCGCCCGAGTAGATCGAGAAACCCTTGGGGGCCTGTTTGATGAGCCAGGCGGCGCGGTCGATGTTGCCGGTGGCCTCCTTGATGCCGACGATGCCCGGGATCTGCGCCAGGCGCAGCACCGTCTCGTGCTGCATGTCGGCGACGGTGCGGCCGGGCACGTTGTACAGCACCATCGGGATGTCCACCGCTTCGGCGATGGCGCGGAAGTGTTGGTACTGGCCTTCTTGCGTCGGCTTGTTGTAGTAGGGCACGACCTGCAGCGTGCAGTCGGCGCCGATCTTCTTCGCGTGGCGGGACAGCTCGATGGCCTCGGCGGTGGAATTGGCCCCGGCGCCGGCCATGATGGGCACCCGGCCCTTCGCGTGTTCGACCGCGACACGGATGATCTCGGCCTGCTCCTCGACCGTCACGGTCGGGGACTCGCCGGTGGTGCCGACAACACCGATGCAATTCGTGCCTTCGGCGATGTGCCAGTCGATCAGCGCGCGCAGCGTGCCGTAGTCGACGCGGCCGTCTTCGTGCATCGGCGTCACGAGCGCGACGATGCTGCCAACAATCGGGGTCATGGGGTCAGTTCCTCAGTATCCGGCGATTTTACCCACGGGGCCGGGCTCATCCCGGCAGTGGGTAGCGCGGCAGGGCGCGGCCCGGGACCTCGCGCACGGCCGCCAGCCGCTGAAGGTAGCGTGGCGGCGCGTCGGCGTAGCCGTCCTCGTAGCCGAGCGGCCGCAGGTGGCCCTGCACCGCCTCCAGCAATTCACCGGGCCTCAGCAGGAAGGCGGGGTTGGACGGCCGGCCGACGGTCTGGTTGCCGAAGGCAAAGGTTTCGTAGATCAGCACGCCGCCCGGCGCGACGCGGTCGACCAGCAGCGGCAGCAGCGGGCGCCACAGATAGTTGGTGACCAGCACGGTGTCGAACCGGCGCTCACCCAGCGGCCACGAGCCTTGCTCGATGTCGGCAATCACCACTTCGGCGCAGTCCTGCAGCGGGCGCACCGCCGCCTCGTCACGGTCGAGCGCGGTCACCCGGCAGCCCCGGCTCGCAAACCAGCGCACATGCCGGCCCGAGCCGCAGGCGACGTCGAGCACCGCGCCCCCGACGGGCACCAGATGCGACCAACGCTGCACCCAGGGCGACGGGCTGATGCCGGCATGGTTCATCGGTCCGACCCCGATTTGTTCAGCGCTGCGAGCGCCATGCGGTCGACCCAGCCGGGCGCCAGCAGCTTCATCCAGCGCCCGAGCTTGCCTTTGGCGCTCATCACGACGTCGCGCTGCCGGCGGTCCATGCCTCGCAAGATCAGGCGCGCGCAGTCTTCCGCGCTCATCGCACCGCGTTCGTCGAGCCCGCTCTTGCCGGCCGGTTGTCCGGCGGCGTTGTAGCCGCGGCGGCGGATCTCCGTGGCAACGACGCCGGGGTAGGCGATGGTCACGCCGACGCCGGCTTCGGCCAGCTCGACGCGCAAGGCCTCGAAGAAGCCGTTCATGGCGAATTTCGTGGCACTGTAGGCGGTGCGCCCGGGCACGCCGACCAGCCCGGCGAGACTGCTGACGGCAACGATCTGCCCGCGGCTGGCCTTCAGGTGCTGCAGCGCCGCGTGGGTGCACCAGACGGCGCCCCAGTGGTTGGTGCGCATCAGGTCTTCGTACCAACCGAGATCGCCGACCTCGTCGAGCCGGGCGTGGGCCGACATGCCGGCATTGTTGATCAGCACGTCGAGCCGGCCATAGGTTTGAACCGCCGCCTGGATCAACGTGCGGCAATCGGCCTCGACCGAGACGTCGGTGCGTTGCACCAGCACGTCGCCGGCGCCGCGGTCGCGGCACTGCTGCGCCACCGCTTGCAGCTTGTCGAGGTTGCGCGCGGCCAGCACCAGCGTGGCGGGCCGCAGCGCCAACTGGCGCGCCAACTCGGCACCGATGCCGTCCGAGGCACCGGTGATCACGACCACCTTGTTCAGAAGCAGCTCCAGAGTTGGTTGGCCAGCTCCACCATCAGTGCAGGCTGCTGGTACCAGGCGAACACCGCGAGCAGCAGCGCCACGGCCAGCGCCCATAGCAGGGCGCGCAGCCACAGTGGGGCGGGGCGGTGCGCGTTCATTCCCGCATCATGCCGCGGCGGACGCCGGCCGTGAAATGGCGCTTTCCCGCACGGGGAGATTCACCAGCGCGGCAAACACGCCGAGGGCGACCGCCAACCACCAGACGATGTCGTAGCTGCCGGTGGCGTCGTAGAGCTTGCCGCCCAGCCAGACGCCAAGGAAGGAGCCGATCTGGTGCGAAAAGAACACGAAGCCGCCCAGCATCGACAGGTATTGCACGCCGAAGATCTGTGCGACCACCGCATTGGTCGGCGGCACGGTGGACAGCCACAGCACGCCCATGATCGCCGAGAACACATACACGCTCATTGGCGACAGCGGCACGGACAGGAAGACGATGATCGCGATGGAACGCAGCAGGTAGATGGTGGAAAGGATGTAGCGCTTCGGCAGCCGCTGCCCCAGCGTGCCGGCGGCATAGGTGCCGAACACGTTGAACAGGCCGATCAGCGCCAGCGCGTAGGTCGCCACTTCCGGCGACAGGCCGTGGTCCTTCAGGTAGCTGGGCATGTGCACGCCGATGAACACCACCTGGAAGCCGCAGACGAAATAGCCGGCCATCAGCAACTGGAAGCTCGGGTAGCCGAAGGCTTCGCGCAGCGCCTGGCCGATGCTCTGCTGCACACCGGTGGGCGCGGCGGCTTTCGGCTCCTTCAGGCCGATGGCCAGCGGCATGATGGCAAGCGCCAGGCAGCCGAGGATGAACAGTGCGTTCTGCCATCCCACACCACCGATCAGCCAGTTCTCGACCGGCACCATCAGGAACTGGCCGAACGACCCGGCGGCGGCGGCCACGCCCATGGCCCACGAGCGCTTTTCCGGTGCGACGTTGCGGCCGATGACGCCGTAGACGATGGCGTAGGTCGTGCCCGCCTGAGCCATGCCCAGCATCAGACCGGCGCTGCCGGTGAAGGCGAGGCCCGAGGTCGCCAGCCCCATCAGCACGAGGCCGCCGGCGTACAGCAGGGAGCCCGCCAGCAGCACGCGGAAGGCGCCGAAGCGGTCGGCCAGCATGCCGGCGATGGGGCCGGTGGCGCCCCACATCAGGTTCTGAATGGCGATCGCGAAGGCGAAGGTCTCGCGGCTCCAGCCACGCTCCATCGTGATCGGCTGCAGCCACAGGCCGAAGCCGTGGCGGATGCCCATCGACAGCGTGACGATCATCGCGCCGCAGATCAGCACCTGGGTCATCGAGAGTTTGGGGGGCGTGGGGTGCGTCATGGTGGCGTCGACTGTAACGAAAGCCGCACGATCGTGCTGGCGAGGGGGCGCCGGCGCCGAGCAGGGTTTTCGACCCGCCTAGAATCCGCCGCCATATGGCGACCAAACCGAGTTCGAAACCCGACGCCGCCTATGGCGAGGCGTCGATCCGCGTGCTGAAGGGCCTGGAGCCGGTCAAGCAGCGCCCGGGCATGTATACCCGCACCGAAAACCCTCTGCACATCGTGCAGGAGGTGATCGACAACGCCGCCGACGAGGCGCTGGCCGGTTTCGGCCGTCGCATCGCGGTGACGGTGCACACCGACGGCTCCATCGGTGTCGAGGACGATGGCCGCGGCATCCCGTTCGGCCTGCACCCCGAAGAGAAGGTGCCCGTGGTCGAGATCGTCTTCACCCGGCTGCACGCCGGCGGCAAGTTCGACAAGGGTTCCGGGGGGGCGTACAGCTTCTCCGGCGGCCTGCACGGCGTCGGGGTCAGCGTGACCAACGCCCTGTCGAAGCGGCTGGAGGTGGCCGTGTGGCGCGACGGCCAGGCGGCCCACCTGACCTTCAGCGGCGGCGACGTGATCGAGCCGCTGAAAAAACGCAAGGCCGACGCGGGCGAGCGCAAGTGCGGCACTTCGGTGCGGGTGTGGCCGGACGCCAGGTACTTCGAGAGCGCCGAGCTGCCCAAGCACGAACTGGTGCACCTGCTGCGCAGCAAGGCCGTGCTGATGCCCGGTGTGACCGTCACGCTGACCTACGAGAAGAGCGGCGAGACCAGCACCTGGCTCTACAAGGGCGGGCTGCGCGATTACCTGATGCAGACGCTGCCGTCCGACCCGGTGATCCCGTTGTTCGAAGGCGAGCACTACGCCGAGGAAGGCGAGACCGAGAACTTCGCCGAAGGCGAGGGCGCTGCATGGTGCGTGGCCTTCACCGAGGACGGCTCGCCGATGCGCGAGAGCTATGTCAACCTGATTCCCACGGTAGCCGGCGGCACGCACGAGGCCGGGCTGAAGGACGGCTTGTTCGGTGCCGTGAAGGGGTTCATCGAATTGCACTCGCTGCTGCCCAAGGGCGTGAAGCTGATGCCGGAAGACGTGTTTTCGCGTGCCAGCTTCGTGCTGTCGGCCAAGGTGCTGGACCCGCAGTTCCAGGGCCAGACCAAGGAGCGGCTCAACAGCCGCGATGCGCTGCGGCTGGTGTCGACCTACGTGAAGCCGGCGATGGAGCTGTGGCTGAACCATCACGTCGACTACGGAAAAAAGCTGGCTGACCTGGTCATCAAGCAGGCGCAGGCGCGCCAGCGAGCGGGGCAAAAGGTCGAGAAAAAGAAGGGCTCGGGCGTCGCGGTGCTGCCCGGCAAGCTGACCGACTGCGAAAGCCGCGACATCTCGCTCAACGAGGTGTTCCTCGTCGAGGGCGATTCGGCCGGCGGCAGCGCCAAGATGGGGCGCGACAAGGAGACCCAGGCCATCCTGCCGCTGCGCGGCAAGGTGCTCAATGCCTGGGAGGTCGAGCGCGACCGGCTGTTCGCGAACAACGAGATCCACGACATCGCGGTGGCGGTCGGGGTCGACCCGCACGGGCCGAGCGACGAGCCGGACCTGAGCGGCCTGCGCTACGGCAAGATCTGCATCCTGTCGGACGCCGACGTGGACGGCTCGCACATCCAGGTGCTGCTGCTGACGCTGTTCTTCCGCCACTTCCCCAAGCTGATCGAGCGCGGCCATGTCTATGTGGCCAAACCACCGCTGTTCCGCATCGACGCACCCGCGCGCGGCAAGAAGCCGGCGACGAAGATCTACGCGCTCGACGAGGGCGAGCGGACCGCCACGCTCGACAAGCTGCGCAAGGAAGGTTGCCGCGAAGGTGCCTGGACCATCAGCCGCTTCAAGGGACTGGGTGAGATGAGCGCCGAGCAGCTGTGGGAAACCACGCTCAACCCGGACACGCGCCGGCTGCTGCAGGTGGCGTATGGCGAACTCGACTTCGCCACCACCGAGCAGCACCTGACCAAGCTGATGGGCAAGGGCGAGGCGGCCTCTCGGCGCGAGCTGATGGAGATCCACGGCGACGCGGTGGAGATCGACATCTGATGATCGGCAATGCGCGCATCCGGCTGCGGCCGACGCTGACGGACGATCTCGACTACGTGCTCACGGTCGAGAACGACCCGGTCAACCGGCCCAGCATCACGCCATGGGAACGTACGCAGCACGAAGCGGCGGTGCGTTTTCCGGACTTTCGCCACTTCATCGTCGAAGCCGGCGACGCCCAGGAGCCGGTCGGCTTCGTGATCCTGGTGGGTTGCCGCAACCATCACAAGTCGATCGAGCTCAAGCGCATGGTGATCCAGAGCAAGGGCCGCGGGCTGGGTCGCGCCTGCCTGCGGCTGCTGAAGAAGATCGCCTTCGAGGACCTGGGCGCGCACCGCTTCTGGCTCGACGTGAAGACCCACAACGTGCGCGCCAAGGCGCTGTACGACAAGGAAGGCTTCGTCGAGGAAGGCCGGCTGCGCGAAAGCGTGCGCACCGATGCGGGCTACGAGTCGCTGGTGGTGATGTCGCTGCTCGAAAGCGAATACGCCGAGCGGTGCACCGCGGGCCTGGAAGCAGCCGCCTGACAAGAACGAGTTTGCAGACACGATGACACAAGAAACGATCGACCTGTTCGACGGCACCATCGGCGGTGGCGGCGACGACCTGACGCTGGCTCGCTACGCCGAGCGAGCCTATCTGGAATACGCGCTGTCGGTGGTGAAGGGCCGCGCGCTGCCCGACGTGACCGACGGGCAGAAGCCGGTGCAGCGGCGCATCCTGTTCACGATGGAGCGCATGGGGCTCACCTTCACCGGGGCCGGTGGGGCCAAGCCGGTGAAGAGTGCGCGGGTGGTCGGCGACGTGCTCGGCAAATACCACCCGCACGGCGACCAGGCCGCGTACGACGCGCTGGTGCGCATGGCACAGGACTTCTCGCAGCGCTATCCGCTGATCGACGGGCAGGGCAACTTCGGTTCGCGCGACGGCGACGGCGCGGCGGCGATGCGCTACACCGAGGCGCGGCTGGCGCCGATCGCCAGGCTGCTGGTCGACGAACTCGACGAAGGCACGGTCGACTTCGTGCCCAACTACGACGGCTCGTTCCAGGAGCCCCGGCAGCTGCCGGCACGCCTGCCCTTCGTGCTGCTCAACGGCGCGAGCGGCATCGCGGTGGGCCTGGCAACCGAGATCCCGAGCCACAACCTGCGCGAGGTGGCCGCGGCCGCCGTGGCGTTGATCAGGAACGACAAGCTCACCGACGACGAGCTGTTCGCGCTGCTGCCGGGACCGGACTTTCCTGGCGGCGGCCAGATCATCAGCAGCGCGGCCGACATCCGCGAGGCCTACGCCAGTGGACGCGGCAGCCTGAAGGTGCGGGCACGGTGGAAGATCGAGGACCTGGCACGCGGGCAGTGGCAACTGGTCGTGACCGAGTTGCCGCAGGGCACCAGTGCGCAGAAGGTGCTCGAAGAGATCGAGGAGCTGACCAACCCGAAGGTCAAGGCCGGCAAGAAGGCGTTGACCGCCGAGCAGCAGCAGCTCAAGGTGACGATGCTGGGTGTGCTCGATGCGGTGCGCGACGAGTCGAGCAAGGACGCGCCGGTGCGCATCGTGTTCGAGCCGAAGACCAGCCGCATCGACCAGCAGGACCTGGTGCGCACGCTGCTCGCGCACACCAGCCTCGAAAGTTCGGCGCCGATCAACCTGACGATGGTGGGCGGCGATGGCCGGCCCACGCAGAAGTCGCTGCGCCAGGTGCTGGGCGAATGGATCGCGTTCCGCCTCGCGACGGTGCAGCGCCGTACGCGGCACCGGCTCGACAAGGTGCTCGACCGCATCCACGTGCTCGAAGGCCGCCAGCTGGTGCTGTTGAACATCGACGAGGTGATCCGCATCATCCGCAACTCGGACGAACCCAAGGCGGCGCTGATCGAGCGCTTCCGGCTCAGCGACCGGCAGGCGGAAGACATCCTCGAACTGCGCCTGCGCCAGTTGGCGCGGCTGGAGGCGATCAAGATCGAGCAGGAGCTGGAAGCCCTGCGCACCGAACAGGCCAAGCTCGAGGACATCCTCAACAGCCCCGCCAGCCTGCGCCGCACGGTGGTCAAGGAGATCGAGGCCGACGCGAAGCAGTACGGCGATGAGCGCCGCACGCTGATCCAGGAAGACAAGCGCGCGGTGGCCGAGGTCAAGGTGGTCGACGAGCCGGTGACGGTGGTGGTCAGCCAGAAGGGCTGGGTGCGTGCACGACAGGGGCATGGGCACGAAGCCGGGAGCTTCGCGTTCAAGGCTGGCGACGGGCTGTACGGCACCTTCGAATGCCGCACCGTCGACACGCTGCTGGTGTTCGGCTCCAACGGCCGCGTCTACACGGTGGCAGTGTCCGCCCTGCCGGGGGCGCGCGGCGACGGCCAGCCGGTGACGACGATGATCGAGCTCGAATCGGGCTCGCAGCTGGCCCACTACTACGCCGGCCCGGCCGACACGACGCTGCTGCTGGCCAACACCGCAGGCTACGGGCTGCTCGCCAAGATCGGCGACATGATGTCGCGCCAGAAGGGCGGCAAGAGCTTCCTGACGCTCGACGAGGGCGCGAAGCTGCTGCCGCCGGCGCGCGTCGGCGACGCGTCGCGCGTCGCCTGCCTGTCGTATGCGGGGCGGTTGCTGGTGTTCGGGCTCGAGGAGCTGAAGCTGCAGTCCAATGGTGGACGCGGTCTGACGCTGATGGACGTCGAAGCGAAGGATCCGCTGGTCTCGGTGGCGCCGTTCAAGGACGCGGTCGTCGTGCAGGGCCTGGGCCGCGGCGGCAAGCCGAAGGAAGAGACCTTGCGCAGCGCGGCGCTGTCGGCCTATGCCGGCAAGCGAGCCCGCAAGGGCCGCCCGACAGAACTCGGCATGAAGCCGCCGCAGCGGGTGCTGCCGGCGTGATGCTGCGCGTCTCAGCGGCTGCGCTTCTTGCGCAGGCGCTTGACGTTGGCATTGACGGTCGTGCTGTACGGCAGCATCACCTGGTTGGCCAGCCGCACGGCGTCGCGCGTGGTTCGCGCGTGCGAGCCCGAAAGCGCGCGCCCGCCGACCCACAGGCTGGGCAACATGGTGGTGTAGATCGACAGGCCCGCCTGCCAGGCGGCCATCATCTTTTCCCACACCATCAGTTGTGATTCGAGCACCGTGGCGACCGGCCAGGGGCCGGGCTGGCCCATCATCGCCAGCCGGCGATGGATGACCTCGGGCGCGCCCATCGCGATGTCGGCCGAGCGGGTCCAGAAGGTGAGCCAGGGAATCATGCGCTGCCTTTCGCTGCTGAAGAAAAGGCCGCGTTGCGGCCTTGACGTTCAGCTTACCGAGGCGGCTGGGCCGGCCCGTAACAAGCTTGCCGGCGACAGGGGCAAGCGCACGTTCAGCGGCGCACCGCCGCGACCGCGCAAGCGGCACCGAGCAGCAAGAAGAGCGCTCCGCTCCAAGCCTCGTAGGGCCATCCGAGCAGCGACACCGCCGCGTCGGCGCATGACGCCTGGATGCCGAACAGGAAGGGCGCCAGGCTTTCGAGCCTGAGGGCACCGATCACCCGGTCGGCGAAGGTCAGGGCACACGATGCCGATTGCGCGGCGACGAAGTGCTGCCAGCCTGCAGCGACCACGCCGGCGGCAGCCATGAGCACCGCCAGCAGCGCCAGCGCCCGCTTGACGGCTCGGGCCGGTAGCAGCCAGGCGACGCCGCTCACGACACCGATCAAGACGAAGACGAAGCGCTGCAAGATGCACCACGGGCAGGGCAGCATGCCGAACTGATATTGCGAGAGCAGCGCGGCACCGACGGCGGCGAAGCTGGCGATGCAGGTGAAGCCGAGCAGGGCGTTGCGAGACAGGCGCAAGGTCAGGTCACTCCACATGGCGAAACGGCTGGGTCACTCGATTTCGGCAATGAGTTCGATCTCGACGCAGGCACCGAGCGGAATCTGCGCGACGCCGAACGCGCTGCGGGCATGCGTGCCCTTGTCGCCGAACACCTGGCCGAACAGCTCGGAAGCGCCGTTGGTCACCAGGTGCTGCTCAGTGTAGTCGGGCGTGCTGTTGACCAGACTCATCAGCTTGACGATGCGACGCACCTTGTTCAGGTCGCCCACGGCGGCGTGCAGCGTGCCCATCAGGTCGATCGCGACGGCACGCGCGGCGGCCTTGCCTTCTTCGGTGGCGAGGTTCTTGCCGAGCTGGCCAACCCAGGGCTTGCCGTCCTTCTTCGCGATGTGGCCGGACAGGAACACCAGGTTGCCGGTGCGCAGGAAGGGCACATAGGCCGCGGCAGGGGTGGCGACCGGCGGCAGCTCGATGTTCAGGGCCTTGAGTTGGTCGTAGACGGACATGCGTGAAGCTCCTGTTGCTGTTTTGAATGAGCGGCCATCCTACACTTGCGCCGACCACGGGGAGAGACACAAGAATGAGGCAGCAGGGGAGGTCCGGCCCGGCCGTCTGGCTGGTGCCGTCGGGGGTGGTGCTGGGTGCGGCACTGCAGTTGCAGCAGCGGGCGCTGACGGCATCGGCGGTCTACATCGGCGCGACCCTCCTGGCGTTTGCGCTGCTGGCCGTGCTCGCCTGGTGGCGGCCGCGGCGACATGCCTGGGCTGCTGCGTTGGCCGCGTTGACCTTCGGTTGGGGGGCAGCGGGCTGGCAGGCCGGCGTGAAGCTCGCAGACCGTCTGGTGCCCGAGCTCGAAGGCGTGGATCTCGACGTCACGGGCGTGGTCTCGTCGATGCCGCGCTTCCATCCGTTGGGGGTGAGTTTCCGGTTCGACGTCGAGACGGCGAGCGATGCAGCCGGGCCGGTCACCTTGCCGCGCAGCGTGCAGCTGGGCTGGTATGCCGGGCTGCGCGAAGGCAGCCTGAACGCACGCCCGCATACCGAGCTGAAGGCTGGCCAGCGCTGGCGTTTCAAGGTCCGCCTGAAACAGCCGCACGGCACCCTCAACCCGCACGGTTTTGACTATGAGTTGTGGCTGTTCGAGCGGGGCATGGGCGCGACCGGCTCCGTGCGGGCGACACAGGTCGCGCTGCCGCAACGGCTGGCCGATCGTGCCGGCTACCCGGTGGAACGGCGGCGGCAGGAGGTGCGCGATGCGATCGAGGCTCAGGTCACTGACGAGCGCGCCGCCGGCGTGCTGGCCGCGCTGGTCACCGGCGATCAGGCCGCCATCGACCGCGAGGATTGGGACGTCTTTCGCATCACCGGCGTGGCGCATCTGATGGCCATCAGCGGGCTGCACATCACGATGTTCGCCTGGGTGGCGGCCGCCGTCGTGCGGCGTGCATGGCGCTGCAGCGCGCGGTTGATGCTGACAGTGCCGGCGCCGACGGCGGCCCGCTGGGGTGGACTGATGCTGGCCGCCGGCTACGCCGTCTTCGCGGGCTGGGGCGTGCCGGCTCAACGCACGGTGCTGATGCTCGCGACGGTCACCCTCGCCGCTCAGGCGGGCCGGCGGTGGCCGTGGCCGGCGGTGCTCTGCGTCGCGGCGGGCGTGGTCACGGTGGTCGACCCGTGGGCAGTGCTGCAGGCAGGGTTCTGGCTGTCCTTCGTCGCGGTGGGCCTGCTGATGGCGTCGCGGCGCGATCCTGCGACGGCCACGCCACCGCCCGAGGAGACCGGTTGGCGCCGATCACTGCACGGAGTCGGCGCGGCCGCGCGCGGCATGGTGCGCACGCAGCTCATCGCGACGGTGGGACTGGCGCCGCTGACGATGGCGTTCTTCCACCAGGTCTCGCTGGTCGGGCTGCTGGCCAACCTGGTGGCGATTCCGGTGGTCACGCTGGTGATCACGCCGCTCGGCCTGCTGGGCGTCGGGTGGCCGCTGTTGTGGACGCTCGGCGCGACGGGCCTGCAGTGGCTGGGTGTGCTGCTGCAGGCAATGGCGCAATGGCCCGCGGCCTTGTGGTTGACGGCCGCGGCACCGTCCTGGGCGGTGGCCGCTGCGGTGCTGGGCGGGGTGCTGGCCGTGCTGCCGTTGCCGCGTGGCGTGCGCCTGCTGTCCCTGCCCTTGCTGCTGCCGCTGCTGTGGCCGGCACCCCCGCGGCCGGCGTCCGGCAGTTTCGAGCTGCTGGCCGTCGACGTCGGGCAGGGCGGGGCGGTGCTGGTGCGCACCGCTTCGCACACCTTGCTGTACGATGCCGGCCCCCAATATTCGCAGGACAGCGACGCCGGGCAGCGGGTGCTGGTCCCGTTGCTGCGCGCGTTCGGTGAGCGCCGACTCGACCGGCTCGTGCTGTCGCACAGCGACATCGATCACGCCGGAGGGGCGCGGGCGGTGCTCGAAGCCTACCCCGATGCCGCGCTGTGGAGCTCGCTGGCGCCGGGGCATCCTTTGCTCGCCGCAGCCAGCGCGTCGGTGCGCTGCGAAGCCGGCCAGTCGTGGCAGTGGGACGGCGTGCGCTTCGAAATGCTGCACCCCGGGCCGGACGACCATGCCCCACCGCTCAAGCCGAACCGCGTGTCTTGCGTGCTGAAGGTGAGCGGCGGCGGCCAAACGGTGCTGCTGGCCGGCGACATCGAGCGGCGCGAGGAATCCCGGCTCGTCGTGCACCAGGCCGAAGCATTGAAGGCCGATCTGCTGCTGGCACCGCACCACGGCAGCAAGACGTCGAGCACGGCCGGTTTCCTCGAGGCCGTCGCGCCCCGCGTCGCGGTGTTCCAGGCCGGCTACCGGAACCGCTTCGGCCACCCGGCCGTGCAGGTGCTGGAGCGCTACGAAGAGCGCGGCATCGAGCGCATCGTCAGTCCGGCCTGCGGAGCCTACCGCTGGGCCGACGGCGTCGGTGTCTGCGAGCGTGACCTGCGGCGCCGTTACTGGCACCATGGCACCCTGAACCCGGAAACCCCACCGGATGAGCAGGCGGAGAGCGAAGGATGAGCCCGATGTTCGATGAAATGCACGCCACCAGCACCGCGGTGCGCGAGCACTACCGCACGTATGACCGGTGGCTGGCGCGGCAGCCGAGGGACGTGATGCGTTCGCGGCGCGAGGAGGCGGAAGTGATCTTCCGCCGGGTGGGGATCACGTTTGCGGTGTACGGGGCCAAGGACGAGGACGGGGCGGGCACCGAGCGGCTGATCCCGTTCGACCTGATCCCGCGCATCATCCCTGCGCACGAATGGCGCGAGATGGAGCGCGGGCTGGCGCAGCGCGTGTCGGCGCTCAACCGGTTCATTCACGACGTGTACCACGGGCAGGAGATCATCAAGGCCGGGCTGATCCCGCCCGAGCAGGTGTTCGGCAACAGCCAGTTCCGCCCCGAGATGCTGGGCGTGGACGTGCCCGGCGGGGTGTACGCGCACATTGCCGGCATCGACATCGTGCGGGCGGCCAACGCCGACGGCTCGGGCAGCTACTACGTGCTCGAAGACAACCTGAGGGTGCCCAGCGGGGTGAGCTACATGCTCGAGAACCGCAAGATGACCATGCGGCTGTTTCCCGAGCTGTTCAGTGAACACCGCATTGCGCCGGTGGCGCACTACCCCGACCTGCTGCTCGAATCGCTGAGGGCGGTGGCGCCGGCCAGCGTCAACGACCCGACGGTGGTGGTGCTGACGCCGGGGATGTACAACTCCGCCTATTTCGAGCATGCCTTCCTGGCGCAGCAGATGGGCGTCGAGCTGGTCGAAGGGCAGGACCTGTTCGTGCGGGACAACTTCATCTACATGCGCACCACGCAGGGCCCCAAGCGGGTGGACGTGATCTACCGGCGCGTGGACGACGATTTTCTGGACCCGTTGGCGTTCCGTGCCGACTCCACGCTGGGGTGCGCGGGACTGCTGAGCGTGTACCGGGCGGGCAACGTGACGCTGGCCAACGCGATCGGCACCGGCATCGCCGACGACAAGTCGATCTACCCGTACGTGCCGAAGATGGTGGAGTTCTACCTGGGCGAGAAGCCGATCCTGAACAACGTGCCGACGCACCTGTGTCGCGAGCCGCAGCAGTTGCAATACGTGCTGGAGCACCTGGAAGAGCTGGTGGTCAAGGAGGTGCACGGGGCGGGCGGCTACGGCATGCTGGTGGGGCCGGCGGCGACGAAGGCGGAGATCGAGGCGTTCAGGCAGCAGTTGAAGGCCAACCCGGGCAACTACATCGCGCAGCCGACGCTGTCGCTGTCGACGTGCCCCACGTTCGTCGAAAGCGGCATCGCGCCGCGGCACATCGACCTGAGGCCGTTCGTGCTGAGCGGCAAGACGGTGCAGATGGTGCCGGGGGGGCTGACGCGGGTGGCGCTGAAGGACGGCTCGCTGGTGGTCAACAGCAGCCAGGGCGGGGGCACCAAGGACACCTGGGTACTCGAAGGGTAAAGGATGCTGTCACGCACTGCTGACCACTTGTTCTGGATGGCCCGGTACATGGAGCGGGCGGCTCAAGCGGCTGCGGCGCTTGGACGGCGCGGCCATCAGAGTACCGCGCACGCGCCCGCGTGCAGCGGTGTTGCCGGCCTGGGAGCTTGCTGAAATGCTGTCACGCACTGCTGACCATTTGTTCTGGATGGCCCGGTACATGGAGCGGGCGGCTCAAGCGCCTGCGGCGCTTGGACGGCGCAGCCGTCAGAGTACCGCGCACGCGCCCGCGTGCAGCGGTGTTGCCGGCCCGGGAGGTTGCTGAAATGCTGTCACGCACTGCTGACCATTTGTTCTGGATGGCCCGCTATATGGAGCGGGCGGCTCAAGCGCCTGCGGCGCTTGGACGGCGCAGCCGTCAGAGTACCGCGCACGCGCCTGCGTGCAGCGGTGTTCTCGGCCTGGGAGGTTGCTGAAATGCTGTCACGCACTGCTGACCATTTGTTCTGGATGGCCCGCTATATGGAGCGGGCGGCTCAAGCGCCTGCGGCGCTTGGACGGCGCAGCCGTCAGAGTACCGCGCACGCGCCTGCGTGCAGCGGTGTTCTCGGCCTGGGAGGTTGCTGAAATGCTGTCACGCACTGCTGACCATTTGTTCTGGATGGCCCGCTATATGGAGCGGGCGGCTCAAGCGCCTGCGGCGCTTGGACGGCGCAGCCGTCAGAGTACCGCGCACGCGCCTGCGTGCAGCGGTGTTCTCGGCCTGGGAGGTTGCTGAAATGCTGTCACGCACTGCTGACCATTTGTTCTGGATGGCCCGCTATATGGAGCGGGCCGAGAACACCGCCCGCATGCTGGACGTCAACTACCAGATGGGCCTGTTGCCGCAGTCGGCCGAGATGGCCGAGCAGGGCTGGCGCAGCCTGCTGAGCATCAGCGAGTTGACCGAGGATTTCACGCGGCGCTATGCAGACTTCAGCCCACGCGAGGTGATGAACTACATGGTGCACGACGAGAGCAATCCGTCGAGCATCTCCAGCTGCCTGAAAGCCGCACGCGAGAACGCGCGCGCGGTGCGCGGCGCCCTGACGACCGAGGTGTGGGAGACACAGAACCAGACCTGGCTGGAATTCCACCGCCAGTTCGACGGTGCGCGCTTCCAGCGCGACCCCAGCGAATGCTTCGAGTGGGTCAAGTTCCGCTCGCACCTGTCGCGCGGTGTCACGCTGGGCACCATGCTGCAGGACGAGGCCTTTCATTTCCTGCGCATCGGTACCTTCCTGGAGCGGGCTGACAACACCGCGCGGCTGCTCGACGTGAAGTTCCACGGCATGGGTGACGAATTTTTTGGTGCCAGTAGCCAGAAGGACGTCGAGTACGACTTCTATCACTGGTCGGCGATCCTGCGCTCGGTCTCGGGCTTCGAGGTCTATCGCAAGGTCTATCGCAACGTGATCCAGCCGGAGAAGGTAGCCGAACTGCTGATCCTGCGCGCCGACATGCCGCGTTCGCTGGCCGCGTGCATGAACGAGGTCGTGGCGAATCTGCTGGCGGTGGCGAACGAGCAGTCGAGCCAGACGCAGCGGCGTGCCGGGCGGCTGCGGGCCGATCTGCTGTACGGGCGCATCGACGAAATCCTGGCGACCGGGCTGCATGCCTATCTGACGCAGTTCCTCGACCGCGTGAACGATCTGGGCGCCGGCATCAGCCAGGACTTCCTGGTGCCGGTGACCGGCTGACAGGCCCTGCCACATGGCTGCTCGAACCGATCGAACGCGCTCGCTCGTCGTCGCAAACGCTCGTCGCAGCGCGGGCTGCCGCGCCTTGCGCCTGGATGGCCGGGAGCGTGCGAGCGGCCCGTCGAGCCCTGCCGGACGGGCTCCTATCCGCTGACGGACGCACCGTGCGGCTGCAGATCCACCACGCCACCCACTACGAGTACGGCCAGCCCGTGATGCATGCGGTGCAGGCGCTGTGCTTGACGCCCCGCAGCTCGGCGCATCAGACGGTCGAGCGCTGGGAGGTGCGGGCACCGGGGCGCCTGTTCGAGTCGGTCGACGGTTTCGGCAACCTGACGCACACCTACACGCTGAGCGGCCGGTTGACGAAGGGCACGATCCGGGCCGAAGGGGTGGTCGAGACCCACGCTTGCCCGGAAGTGATCGACGCACCGGGCCTGCCCCCGCCGCAGCTCTACCTGCGCGCCACAGCGCTGGCCGAACCCCACCGGCGCGTCGCCGAGTTCGCGGCGCCGCACCTGGACGACGGGGCCGACCCGGCGCGCCTGCTGATGCTCGCCGAAGCCGTACGTGCGCAGGTGGTCTACCGGCCGGGGGCGACCGGCGTGCACACGACGGCGCTCGAGGCGTTCGACTGGGGCAAGGGCGTGTGCCAGGACCAGGCACATGTGTTCATTGCCGCCTGCCGCAGCCATGGCGTGCCGGCTCGCTACGTCAGCGGGTACTTCCATGCCGTCGACGCGCCTGAACTGGCCAGCCACGCGTGGGCCGACGTCTGCATCGACGCGGCGGCGAGGCGGTGGCTCAGCATCGACGTCACGCATGCCTGCCTGATGGACGAGCGGCACGTGCGCCTGGCGATCGGCACCGACTACGCCGCCTGCCCGCCGGTCAAGGGCATACGCACGGGCGGGGGCGAGGAAACGATGCAGGTGCACATCGACATGCAACGGCTGCCCCCCGATTTCCGGGCCCCTGTTTCAGGGGTACACAGCGCGTGATGCGAGGTGGATAGTTCTCCCACGCAGTCGTGGAAGGACGTCTATGGTCCTGTTCAACAGCAAGAAGGGTGCACCTGCGGCGCGCGGGGGCATCGCCTCATCCCGGGCTCGGGTCGACGCCGGTTTCTCGGCCAGCCCGCCGGACGCGCGCGAGCGCCGCTCGTGGATGGATTCGTCCTTGGACCTGAAGCAGGGACTGGACGTCATCGAGCTCGACGAGCTGCCGGACGAACTGTTCGGCAGCTTGCCGGCCAGCCAGTGACGCCCGGCGCCTTTCGCGCCGTCAGGACCCCGATCCCGGAGGGCGCGACCGGTACAGCGCTTCCACCGAGCGGCCGAGGTCGATCACGGCCATCGCGTAGTAGCTCGACCAGTTGTAGCGGGTGATCGCATAGAAGTTCGAGGTGCCGGCCACATAGCTGGGGGCGGCGTCGCCGTTCTGCAGTTCCACCAGCGCGAGCAGGCCTGGGTATTGGCGGCCCTCGGGAGACAGGCCGGCGCCGCGGGCGCTGAACTCTTCGGCGGTGAAGCTGGGCAGGATGTCGGGCTGGAGCAGGTGCGCGCGGTCGCTCGTCTGCGTGGGGGCGGCCACTTCAAAATGCGTCGGCTGCCCGCGTTGCCAGCCGAACTCGGCAAGGTAGTGTGCGACGCTGCCGATCACGTCGGCGGCATTGCCGTGCAGGTCGACGTGGCCGTCGCCGTCGAAGTCGACCGCGTACTTGTTCCAGCTGCTCGGCATGAACTGCGGCATGCCCATGGCGCCGGCGTACGAACCCAGCAGCGTCTGCGGGTCGACCGATTCGCTGCGGCACAGCACGAAAAACTGCTCCAGCTCGCTGCGAAAGAAGGCGCTGCGGTCGCTGCGGCCGGTAGGAAAATCGAAGCTCAGCGTCGCCAGCGCGTCGAGCACGCGGTAGGTGCCCATGTGCCGGCCATAGATGGTCTCGACGCCGACGATGCCGACGACCACCTCCGGCGGTACGCCGTACATCTCTTCGGCCTGTGCGAGCCATTTCGCGTGCGCCTCGCGGAAAGCGAGGCCGGCGCGGATGCGGCGCGGCTCGACGAAGCGCGAGCGGTACGCCGCCCAGTTTTTCGCGGTGCCGGCCGGCGGCGGCATGATGAACCGTGCCACCGACGGCACGTAGCGCGACTGTGCAAGCGTCTGGCGCACCCAGGCCGGGTCGAGCTGCTGCCGCTTGGCGATCTCGTCGGCGAAGTTCATCACGTCTTCGCGTTCGCCGTAGGTCACGACGTCGGGCGGCTCAGGGGTCTTGGCGGTGCGTTTGCCGGGCTGCGCGCAGGCGCTGGCCGCGACCGACAACAGAAGACACGCGCCGGCACGGCAAAGGCGCTGGCGCAGGGAAACGGGGCAATCAGGCATGTCGGAGATCGAGGACTGCGCGGCGCAGGTCACGCGCCAGCGAGCGGGCCAGTGTAGGTGCACCGGGCCGGCCGCGGGCGGATGCCGGCGCATAGCGTAGGGCTTCCATTCTCGCCAGCAACTCGGATACCTTTTCCGCTGCCGGTCCCCAGTGCTGCAGTGCCAATGCAGCCAGCGTGCGCGGCGGCGTATGCGGGCCGCTCGGCAGGCCGGCCGCCGCCAAGTGCGCCTGCATCCGGTGGTAGGCCCGCACCCACGGGTCCTGCCGCCGGCGCTCCCACCAGGCCCATGCGGCACCGGCGGTGGCTGCAACGATGATCAGGCCGATCAGCAGCAGCGACAGGTCCTGCCAGCTCGGCGAGCGGAAGCCGAGCTGCTTCAGCAGGTCGAGCTGGCGGCCACGCGTGTAGTTCAGTACCCACTGGTTCCAGGCGTTGTTCAGCGCGTCCCACTGGTTGCGCATCCGGCGCCACAACTCCGGGTTGACGTTGTCGAACGCCGACGCCACGAAGCCGGGGGGTGGACGCAGGCTTACCGTGCTGCCGATGCGTGACGGCGCCACGGCGGCGGTGGGGTCGGCCCGGACCCATCCGACGCCCGGTTGCCAGAACTCGGCCCAGGCATGTGCAAAGCTGTTGCGCACCAGGTAGTAGCCATCGACCGGATTCAGCTCGGCACCCTGGTAGCCGGTGACGATGCGTGCCGGCACGCCCATGGCGCGCATCACGACGACGAACGCCGCCGCGAAATGCTCGCAGAAGCCTTCGCGCCGGCCGAGCCAGAACTCGTCGATCGCGTGATAGCCGTTCTCGTCGCCGTAAGAGCCCGGCTCCAGCGTGTAGACAAAGTTCTCGCGGCGAATGTGCTCGAGCACCGCCCGTGCGAGCGTGCCCGCGTCGGCCTGCGCGTAGCGCGGTTGCTGTTTCAGTTCGGCGGCCCAGGCCAGCGTGCGCGGGTTGTAGCCGGCGGGGAGTGCGACATAGGGCCGCAGGCCCTGCACCGGTTGCGAAGGGCCATGGCGGAAACCGGTGTACGCGACGCCTCGAAAGCGCTGCCGCTCGCGCAGCGGCGCATAAGAGTGCCACTGCATGTCGTCGCGCAAGCGCAATTGCACGCCCTCGACGTCGTCGATCTGCGGCGTCATCTCGAGCGCCGGGATCACCGCCACCTGGGTCGGCTCCACCGTCATCTCGTAGTGCAACGCAGGCCCGCTGACGCGCAGGTCGGCGTCGACATCCTGCCCACGCGGCCAGTAGCGGTACGGCAACGGCCGCCAGCGCCTGCCGTCGAAATCGGCCAGCACCGGGCCGCGGAAGTACAGCGCGCTCGGCGGCGGTGCGCGCCCGTCGAACTTCACGGTCATGGCGGTGTTCTCGTCCAGCGCGAGCCGCGCCATGTGGCCCATTTCCATGCGTTCGGACAGCCCTGTGCGGCCGCTGAACGCATCGCTGGGCAAGCCCCACAATGGCCCGAACCGCGGGAACAGCACGAACAGCGCCACCATCACCGGTGCGCCGAACAGGCACATGCGGGCTGCCAGCCCGCCGGCCCGCGCCAGGCTCGGCTGGCCGACCGGCATGTGGGCCACCACCAGCCCGGTCAACAGCCCCCACACCGCGAGCACCATCGCCAGCGCGAGCAGCAGCGTCTGCGAATAGAGGAAGTGCGTCAGCACGAGGAAAAAGCCCAGGAAAAACACGGCGAGTGCGTCGCGCCGTGCGCGCAGCTCCAGTGTCTTCAGCGCCATCAGCACGACCACCAGCGTGACGCCGGCTTCCTTGCCGAGCAGCGTGCGATGGGTCAGGAAGGTCGCACCCAGCGACGCCAGCAGCAGTGCCGCCAGCACCCATCGCCCTGGCAGCGCCGTGCCCGCGAGCGCGAGCCAGGCGCGCCACAGCAGCACGCAGCCCGCCAGCGCGCTGCACCACCACGGCAGATGCGAGACATGCGGCGCCACCACCCAGGTAATCACCCCGAGCAGGAACAGCGTGTCGCGGGTTTCGCGGGGCAGGTGCCGCCACCCGGGCCAGTGCGGTGGCGTCAGCCAGGATGCAGCCGTGGAGCGGGGGGACGTCATCGGTACAAAGCCAGTTGTTCGAGGCAGCGCCGCTTGTGTGCCTCGCCGTGTTCCGGGAGCAGTTCGGTGCTGCCGGGCAGCCGCAATCCATAGACCAGGCCAAGTTGCTCGGCCGCCATCACCCAGGCGGTGAGCCGCGACAGCCGGTGCTCGGCGGGTAACGGTCCGGTGTGCAGATAGTCGAGCCACAGCTCCTGCCGGGCTGCGGCCGACGTATCCCGGCTGATCAGCTCGTCGGTCTTGGCAACCTTCTTCCACACCACCATCTTCAACGGGTCGCCCCGGCGATAGGCGCGCACGCCTTCTGTTTCGCCGCCTTCGCTGTGGCGGGCCTGCACCGGCCCGCCGGGCATCGGCTGCGCCACCGGCAGCGGCGGGGGGTAAGCCTCGGGCGCTGGGTAGACGAGCAGGCGGGAGGCCGGCCGCCACACCGACCAGACCCGGAAGATGCCGAGCGGGAAGCGCGTCTCGGCGGTCAGTGTGGGCACCGGATGCCAGCCGCGCTGTCGGGGCTGGAAGCTGACGTGCGTGGTGGCCTGGGCCAGCGCCGGCACGTCGGTCCAGGCCCAGCCGTGAGCGCCGTCGACCGGGCCGTCAGGGTAGACGCGCAAGCCGATGCCGTAGCGTTCGCGGCGGTCTTCGCTGGTCAGGGTCACTTCGAGCAGCGCCGCTTCGCCGGCGAACACCGGTGCCGGGGGCCTGAGACGCAGCGTGAGCCCGCGCAGCGTGCCGTGGGTGACGTGCATGCCGGCCACTCCCGCACCGGCCAGCAGGAAGGTCAGCAGATAACCCAGACTGAGCTGGTAGTTGATCGAGGCGACCAGCAGCACGACAAGGGTGAGCGCGAACATGAAGCCCGGCCGGGTCGGCAGGATGTAGACATTGCGCTGCGTCAGCGTCAGCGTGTCGGACAGCGGCAGCCGCTGCTGCCACCAGGCGCGAAATCGCCGCCGCACCCAGCCAGCCGGGCTCCAGTGCGAAAGCGGCCGTGCGGCCCCGGCCCGGCTCACGGCAGCGGCACCGCCTCGATCATCGCTCGCACCTGCTCGACGCGTCCGCGCCCGCTGCTCGCCACCGGCACCAGGCGGTGCGCAATGGTCTGCGGCAGCACGGCCTGGATGTCGTCGGGCGCTACGTAGGCGCGCCGTGCGATGAACGCGCGCGCCTTCGCGGCACGCAGCACGGCGATGCCGGCGCGCGGGCTCAGCCCTTCGGCGAACCACTGGCCCGAACGAGTGGCCGCGATCAGGTCCTGCAGATAATCGAGCAGCGGCTCGGCTGCGTGCACCTGGCGCACCGCCTGCTGCACGGCGAGCAGGTCGTCCGGCGGCATCACCGGCACCAGGTGCTGGATCGCGTCGCGCCGGTCGCGCCCCGACAGCAGGTCGCGCTCGGACGCCCGGTCGGGGTAACCGAGCGTGATGCACATCAGGAAGCGGTCCAGCTGCGATTCCGGTAGCGGGTAGGTGCCGAGCTGGTCGGCCGGATTCTGTGTCGCGATCACGAAAAACGGCTTCGGCAGCGGGCGCGTCTCGCCCTCGACGGTGACCTGCTGCTCCTCCATCGCCTCCAGCAGCGCACTCTGCGTTTTCGGACCGGCGCGGTTGATCTCGTCGGCCAGCAGCACCTGCGAGAAGATCGGCCCCGGGTGGAACACGAAGGCTTCCTTGCCGCGCTCGTACACGCTGACGCCGACCAGGTCGGACGGCATCAGGTCGGCGGTGAACTGCACGCGCGAAAAGCGCAGTCCGAGCGACACCGCCAGGGCATGCGCGAGCGTGGTCTTGCCGACGCCCGGCACGTCCTCGATCAGCAGGTGGCCCCCGGCCAACAGGCAGGCGACGCTGTCTTCCACCTGCGTGCGCTTGCCGACGATGATCGTGTTAATCTGATCCAGCAGCCGCTGGAGCTGCGCATGCAGCGCGTGGTTGTCGAGGGTGCTCATGGCCGAGCACATTACCCGAAATCACCGCGAGAAGACGGGGACAAGTTCACAATGGCTACCGGCTACTACAGCCATCCGGATTGCCGCAAGCACGACATGGGCCGCGGCCACCCCGAGTGTCCCGAGCGGCTCGACGCCATCGGCGACTTCCTGCTTGCCAGCGGCGTGGAGTTGGGGGTGGAAAAACGCGAGGCCCCGCTGGCAGACCTGAGCGACGTGCAGCTGGCGCACGACACCGCATACGTGGCCAACATGAAAGACTTCCTGCAGCAGGTGGAAGCTTCCGGGGAACGCCGAGCGATCGACCCGGACACCGTGGCGTGTCCGCACACGCTGGCCGCGGCGCTCCGCTCCGCGGGAGCCGCCGTGGCCGCCACCGATGCGGTGATCGACCGCGAACTGGAGAATGCCTTCTGCGCAGTGCGCCCGCCCGGCCATCATGCGACGCGCCGGCAGGCCATGGGCTTCTGCTTCTTCAACAACGTCGCGATCGCTGCGCGCCATGCGCTCGACGTGCGGCGGCTCAGGCGCGTGGCCGTCGTCGACTTCGACGTGCACCACGGCAATGGCACCGAAGACATCTTCGCCGGCGACGACCGGGTGCTGATGGTCAGCTTCTTCCAGCACCCGCTGTACCCGTACAGCGGCACCGAGACGCCGGCCGACAACATGGTCAACCTGCCCGTGCCGGCCTACACCCGGGGCATGGAGATCCGTGAGCTGATCGAGGCGATCTGGATCCCGCGGCTCGAACGCTTCAAGCCCGAAATGGTCTTCATTTCGGCCGGCTTCGATGCCCACCGCGAAGACGATCTCGGCCAGCTCGGTCTGGTCGAGGCCGACTACGAGTGGATCACGCGGCGCGTGAAGGACGTTGCCGAACGCCACGCCAAGGGGCGCATCGTGTCCTGCCTGGAAGGCGGATACCACCTCGACGCGCTGGCACGCAGCGTTGCCGCCCACGTGAGGGTGCTGGCGGACGTGTAGCTCGGCAGCCGGTGCCGGCGGCGCGTGTCACGCGCAGCGGCTATCCTTCGCGCCGTTGTACAAATACAAGCACGAGGGTCGCCACATGGCTCAACCGATGACGACCGACGAACTGTCGGCGCTGTTCGCATCCTTCACCCAGCCTTCCGCGCTGATCGAAATCGGCACCACCGCCGGCTGCCTCGCGGTGGCCTGGGGCATCGTGCGGCTGCTGCGCGGGCGCGCGAGCAACGGCCGCTCGGTATGGTTCGGCGAACGTATCGTCGACGGCGCGCTGTTTCCGCTGCTGGCACTCGCGCTGGCGTTCGCGGCGCGGCTGGCGCTGGAGCCGCTGATTCCCATCGCCGTGTTCCGCATCGTGATTCCGGTGCTGATCTCGTTCGCGGTCATCCGCCTCAGCGTGCGGGTGTTGTCGCTGGCGTTTCCGCAGTCGCGCATGGTGCGCGTGGTCGAGCGCACCATCTCGTGGGTGGCCTGGCTCGCCGTGGTGCTCTGGATCACCGGCGTGCTGCCGGTGGTGATGGAGGAACTCGACCGGATCGCCTGGACCTTCGGCACCGTGAAGGTGTCGTTGCGCAAGATCATCGAAGGCACCCTGTCGGCCGGCTTCGTGCTGATGCTGGCGCTGTGGGTGTCCGCGGCGATCGAATCGCATCTGCTCAAGGGCGCCGTCGGCGAACGCCTGTCGCTGCGCAAGGCTGCGGCCAACGCCTTGCGTGCGGTGCTGATGTTCGTGGGTCTGTTGCTGGCGTTGTCGGCCGTCGGCATCGACCTGACCGCGTTGTCGGTGCTCGGTGGCGCGATCGGCGTGGGCATCGGCTTCGGCCTGCAGAAGCTGGCCGCCAACTACGTCAGCGGTTTCGTGATCCTGGCCGAGCGCTCATTGCGCATTGGCGACTTCGTGCGCGTCGACAACTTCGAAGGCCGGGTGATGGACATCACCACGCGCTATACCGTGATTCGCTCGGCCGGCGGGCGCGAGTCCATCGTGCCGAACGAGACGCTGATCACCACACGGGTCGAGAACCTGTCGCTCGCCGACCGGGAAATCCTGCTGCAAAGCGTGGTGCAGGTGGCCTACGGCACCGACGTGGCCGGCCTGCGCGCCAAGATCGTCGAGGTCGTCAGGGGGATCGAGCGTGTGTTGCCCGACCCGAGACCGGCCGCGCACCTGACCAACTTCGCCGCAGACGGCCTCGAGATCACCGTCTTCTTCTGGATTGCCGACCCGGAGAACGGGCAGGCCAACGTGCGTTCGGAAGTGAACCTGGCGATCCTGGCGCTGTTCGAGCGCGAGGGCGTCGAGATCCCGTTCCCGCAGCGCGTGGTGCATGTGAGGCCCGGCGTCGCGCCCGCGCTGCCGCAATGAAAAAAAACGCCGCCCGAGCGGGCGGCGTTTCGTGGGCGTGCACGGTATTCAGGCCGTCGCGACAGGAATCTTGCCGATCTTCGCCTGCCACTCCTTCGGCCCGGTGACGTGGGCCGAGGTGCCGCCGGCATCCACCGCCACCGTCACCGGCATGTCCTTCACGTCGAATTCGTAGATGGCTTCCATGCCCAGGTCTTCGAAGCCGAGCACCTTGGCCGACTTGATCGCCTTGCTGACGAGGTAGGCCGCGCCGCCCACGGCCATCAGGTAGGCGCTCTTGTGCTTTTGAATCGCTTCGATCGCCACCGGGCCGCGCTCGGCCTTGCCGACCATCGCGATCAGGCCGGTCTGCGACAGCATCATGTCGGTGAACTTGTCCATCCGGGTGGCGGTGGTCGGGCCTGCGGGGCCCACCGCCTCGTCGCGTACCGGGTCGACCGGGCCGACGTAGTAGATGACGCGGTTGGTGAAGTCGACCGGCAGCTTCTCGCCTTTGGCCAGCATTTCCTGGATGCGCTTGTGCGCCGCATCGCGCCCGGTCAGCATCTTGCCGGACAGCAGCAGCGTGTCGCCCGGCTTCCAGCTCGCCACTTCGTCCTTGGTGAGCCTGTCGAGATCGACCTTCTTGCTCTTGTTGTAGTCAGGCGCCCACTTCACGTCGGGCCACAGGTCGAGGCTGGGCGGCTCGAGGTAGGCCGGGCCCGAGCCGTCGAGCACGAAGTGCGCATGGCGGGTGGCGGCGCAGTTCGGGATCATCGCGACCGGCTTGGAGGCTGCGTGCGTCGGGTAGGTCTTGATCTTGATGTCGAGCACCGTGGTCAGGCCGCCCAGGCCCTGGGCGCCGATGCCGAGCGCATTGACCTTCTCGTACAGCTCGACGCGGAGTTCCTCGAGCTTGTCCTGCGGGCCGCGCTGCAGCAGCTCGTACATGTCGATGTCTTCCATCAACGACTCCTTCGCCAGCAGCATCGCCTTCTCGGCGGTGCCGCCGATGCCGATGCCCAGCATGCCGGGCGGGCACCAGCCGGCGCCCATGGTGGGCACCGTCTTCAGCACCCAGTCGACCAGCGAGTCGCTCGGGTTCATCATCACGAACTTCGACTTGTTCTCAGAGCCGCCGCCCTTGGCCGCGACGATCACGTCGACCGTATCGCCCGGCACCACTTCCATGTGGATCACCGCGGGCGTGTTGTCCTTGGTGTTCTTGCGCTCGAAGTGCGGGTCGGCCAGCACCGAGGCGCGCAGCTTGTTCTCGGGGTTCAGGTAGCCGCGGCGCACGCCTTCGTTGACGGCGTCGGCGATCGAGCCCGAAAAGCCCTCGAAGCGCACGTCCATGCCGATCTTCAGGAACACGTTGACGATGCCGGTGTCCTGGCAGATGGGCCGCTTGCCTTCGGCGCACATCTTGGAGTTGGTCAGGATCTGCGCGATCGCGTCCTTCGCGGCCGGCGACTGCTCGCGCTCGTAGGCGCGGGCCAGGTGCTGGATGTAGTCGGCCGGGTGGTAGTAGCTGATGTACTGGAGGGCCGCGGCGACGCTCTCGACGAGATCGTCTTGCTTGATCGTGGTGGTCATGGTGTCTGGGCGATGGTTTTCGGGGGCGGGCAGGATTATCTCAGCCGGGGCTTACAAAAGCCTGCCGGAGGGGCAAGGCTGCCCGGTGGGCAGGGCCGCCCGGCCCGAGTCAGTCTTCGCGCCGCTCAGGTACCGCGTCGTCCGGCACCGGGGCCTTCGACCGCAGTTGCAGATGCAAGGCCGCCTGGGCCATCAGGTTGGCCGACACCGGGGCTGTCACGAAGATGAACAGCGTGATCAGCAGTTCGGCGAAGCCGGCGCGTCCTTGTGCCGCGGCGAACAGCATCGAGGCGGTCAGCAGGCTGCCCAGGCCCAGCGTCGAGGCCTTCGTCGGTGCATGCAGCCGCATGAAGAAGTCGGGCAGGCGCACCAGACCGATGGCACCGACCAGCGTGAAGAAGGCGCCGACCACGAGCAGTGCGGCGACCAGCCATTCCATCCATGAAGACATCGATGACCCTCCGGTGCCTTATTCGATGACGTCGCCGCGCGTCAGGTAGCGGGCCAGCGCCACGGTGGAGACGAAGCCGAGCATCGCCACCAGCAGTGCGGCTTCGAACAACAGGTAGGAGCCCACGCGGATGCTGAGCAGCACGACCAGCCCGACGGCATTGATGTAGAGCGTGTCGATCGCGAGCACGCGATCGACGGCGTCGGGGCCCTTCATCAGGCGCCAGCCGCATAGCACCACGGCGACGGCCACGGCCAGCAGCGCGACGTTCAAGGCGATGTCGAGCACGCCGGTCATGCGGTTCTCCTGGTGTTCAACTCGCGTTCGAAGATGAAGCGCAGCGGCGTCTCGTAGCGCTGCTTGATCTCGCAGGCCATCGCCTGCGGGTCGTCGCAATCCAGCGCGTGGACGAGGATCTCGCCGCGCTCTTCGTCGATGACGCACGATACGGTGCCTGGCGTTGTCGTGATGATCGTCGCCAGCAACGCGATGGCGGTGGGGTGGGTGGCGTCCAGCGGCACGCACACCCAGGCCGGCCGCGGGCGCGACATCGGCCCGAGTACCAGCCTGGCGACCGTGATGTTGGCGATCACGATGTCCCCCAGCACCACGGCGGCCAGACGCAGCGCGGGCACCATGCGGGGCCGGCTGCCGGCTGGCAGGAAGTGCCGCAGCAGCACCGGCACCGCCAAGCCGAGCACGACGGCCCAGACCACCTGTACCGGCTCGTAGGTGTGCATCAGCAGCAGCCAGCTTGCTGCCAGCAGCGACGAAAGTATCGGGTGCGGCAGCCACCGATCGCGTGCTGATACCGGGGGGCGCAGGCTCATCGCTTACTCCTTCTTCCCGGGCGGCGTGACGGCACCCGAACCGGTGTAGGGCCGGGCCGTCTCGGCTCGTGTGCCGCCCTGCGAGCCGAGCACGGCAGCCGCATAGGCCGCGTGGTCGCGCAATTGTTCGGCAGTGGCATCGGTATAGCGCTTCAATGGCGACGCGAACACCGCCATCACGACGCCGGCCAGCAGCAGCGACAGTGTGGCGGCGATCAGCCGCGGGCTGGATCCCGAGGCGCTCGCCGCGCCGCCTTTCGGCAGGTCGGGCAGCACGCTCCAGAACAGGATCGTGCCTGCGCGGGCCAGGCCGACGAGCGTCAGGAAGCCGACGCCGAGCACCACGCTCCAGACCCAGGGCTGCGCCGGTAGCCCGGCGGCGCTGTCGAGGATCATCAGCTTGCCCAGGAAGCCGGGCAAGGGCGGCAGGCCGGCGACGGACGCCGCGCCCAGCAGCATCATCAACCCGAGCGCCACGGGCTGCGCGACCGGTTGTGCCGGCCGCAGATGATCCTGTGCGGCGCCGCGTTGCGAAGCGACCAGTTCGACCAGCAGAAACAGTCCAGCGATCACCAGTGTGCTGTGTGCCATGTAGTACAGCGCCGCCGACAGCGCCTGCGGCGTGAACAGTCCCACGCCGGCGAGGATGGTGCCGACCGACGCGACGGTGAGGTAGGCCACCATGCGCGCCATCGAGTTCGAGGCGAGCGCACCCAGCACGCCGAGCGCGCCGGTGGCCAGCGCGACCGGCAGGATCCACGGCTCGGCCGTTTGCGCCGAGGCGCCGGCCTGGGCGCCGAAGATCATCGTGTGCACGCGCACGATGCTGTAGACGCCGACCTTGGTCATGATGGCGAAGAGCGCTGCGACCGGCGCGGCGGCCTCGGCGTAGGTCCGCGGCAGCCACATGTACAGCGGCACCACCGCCGCCTTCAGGCCGAACACGACCAGCAGCATCAGCGCCGCGGCCTGCAGCACCGGCGCCTGCTCCGCGCTCACCTTGGCGACGCGCAGGGACAGGTCGGCCATGTTCAGCGTGCCGGTCATCGCATAGAGCAGTGCGACGCCGACCAGGAACAGCGCCGACGCGGCCAGGTTCAGCACCACGTAGTGCACGCCTGCCTTGTAGCGTGCCTCGCCCTGGCCATGGACGAGCAGCACGTAGGAAGCGATCAGCAGCACCTCGAAGAACACGAACAGATTGAACAGATCGCCCGTGACAAAAGCGCCGGAAAGGCCCATCAGCTGGAACTGGAACAGCGCATGGAAGTGCCGGCCGTGCGCGTCCCAGCCGCCGGCGGCATACCACAGGACCGGCAGCGCGATCAGGTAGACCAGCACCAGCATCAGCGCCGACAGCCGGTCGACGACCAGCACGATGCCGAAAGGCGCCGGCCAGTCGCCCAGGCGGTAGACCGCCAGAACGTCTTCATGCGCTCCGATCATCAACTGCACTGCCAGGAACAGGCCGATCGCGGCCGAGGCCATGCTGATGTGCCGCCGCCAGCGCAGCCGGATGTCGTCGTGACCGATTTCGCCGCTCGGGTGGCACAGCACCAGCATCAGCATCGCCGTCAGCGAAGGCAGCAGCACCGGCAGCACCGGCAGGTGGGCGGCCAGCCAGGGAGGTAGCAGGGCGGTCACGGCGTGGAGCCCTCCCTGGCCGACGCATGCTGTTGCGCCTCTTCGCCGTCGACGTGATCGGTGCCCGTCTCGTGGCGCGAGCGCAATGCGAGCTCGATGATGAAGCCGGTGGTGGCGAAGCCGATCACGATGGCCGTCAACACCAGCGCCTGCGGGAGCGGGTCGGCCACCGGTGCTTCACGGGTGAGGATCGGTGCGGCGTCGGACCACAGCCGACCCATCGCGAAGATGAACACGTTGACGGCATAGCCCAGCAGCGTCAGACCGAGCACGACCGGGAAAGTGCGCCCGCGCAGCAGCAGGTAGATGCCGCACGCGGTCACGACACCGATGCCGCTGGCGACGAGGAATTCGAGGCTCGGCATCACGAGGCGCTCTCCTGGGTGGCGGGACGAACGAGGCTTTCCTTGCTGACCGAGCCGAGCACCGACAGCATCAGCATCGTGGCGCCGACGACGGTGATGTACACGCCCAGGTCGAACAACGCGGCCGACGCCAGCGGCAGCTCACCGAGCAGCGGCAGCACCGGGTGCCCATGCGCGCTGGTCAGGAAGGGGCGGCCGAAGAGGAAGGCGCCGAGGCCGGTGGCCGCAGCGATGAACAGACCCAGTGCGATCCAGCGCACAAAGCGCAGCCCGGACGGCGAGCGCAGCAGGTTCTCGGCACGCGACTGACCGACCGCCATGTATTGCAGCACCAGCGCCACCGACGTGATCAGCCCGGCGATGAAGCCGCCCCCCGGCAGGTTGTGGCCGCGCAGAAAGATGTAGAGCGTGACGATCATCGCCACCGGCATCACCAGGTGGCTGGCGACCCGCAGCAGCAGCGGCGACGAGGCGAAGGTCCAGCGTCGGCCCGCCGGGTCGGTGGCGGGGCGGCGTATGCGCATGCCTTCGAGCAGCGACACGACGCCCAGCGCGGCAATGCCGAGCACCGTGATCTCGCCGAAGGTGTCGTAGCCGCGGAAGTCGACCAGGATGACGTTGACCGCGTTGGTGCCGCCGCCACCCGGCACCGATTGTTCGAGGAAGAACCACGAGATCGAGTCGTGGTTGCGCGTCAGCATCAGCCAGGTCAGCCAGGCGATGCCGATGCCCCCCGCGGCCGCCATCACGGCGTCGCGCACGTGCCGCACGGCGGAGGATTCCTTGGGCGAATGCTGCGGCAGCAGCGCCAGGCCCATCAGCAGCAACACGGTCGAGACGACGTCAACCGACAGCTGTGTCAGCGCCAGGTCGGGTGCCGACAAGGAAACGAAAGTGAGCGAGGCGACCAGCCCGACGGCGCTGGTGTACACCACGGCCTTGAAGCGGTCATGGTGTCGCAGCACCAGCGCCCCGCAGGCGGCGATCAGCAGCAGCCAGACCGCCAGCGCCAGCGGGCTGCCCGGCACCAGTTCGCGCGGACCTGAGGACGGGCTGCCTTGCAGCAGCAAGGGCACGGCCGCCACGACGATGGCCGAGCCGACCAGCCAGGCCGCGTAGCGTTGCAGCGACGCGTTCTCCACCGCCTGCGTGACGCGTCCGGCCACCAGGAACAGCCGGTCGAGCAACTTCCAGAACACCACGGTAGCGGTGTAGCCGCGCACCCAGCGCTCGACCACCTGCTCGTGCAGGCGGAACAGGCGCTGCAGCATGAAGTACATCGCCACGCCGCCGACCAGCGCGACGATGCTCATCGCCAGCGGCAGGTTGAAGCCGTGCCAGATGGCCAGGTGGTATTCCGGCAGTTCGCGCCCCAACACCGCAGTGGCAGCCACGTGCACCAGCGGGCCGAACGTGAACGCCGGCAGCAAGCCCACGACGATGCAGATCACCACCAGCAGACCGACCGGTGCCTTCATGAAGAAGGGCGGTTCGTGGGGGTGCGGGTTGGGCAGGTTCTTCGGCTCGGCATGGAAAAACACGTCGTGAATGAAGCGCAGCGAGTAGGCCACGCTGCAGATGCCGGCGAAAGTGGCGGCCAGGGGCAGGGTCCAGCCCCAGTCGGCCGTCACGGTCTCTGCGAAGAACATCTCCTTCGACAGAAAGCCGTTCGCCAACGGGACACCGGCCATCGATGCGGCAGCCACCATCGCGAGCGTCGCGGTGATCGGCATGTATTTCCACAGACCGCCCAGCTGGCGCATGTCGCGCGAGCCGGTCTCGTGGTCGATGATGCCGGCAGTCATGAACAGCGATGCCTTGAAAGTGGCGTGGTTCAGCACGTGGAAGACCGCCGCCACGGCCGACAGCGGCGAACCGAGCCCGATCAGGAAGGTGATGAGCCCGAGGTGGCTGATCGTCGAATAGGCCAGCAGACCCTTGAGGTCGTGCTTGAACACCGCCACGAAGGCCGCGAACGTGAGCGTGACGATGCCGACCGTCGCGACGATACTTTCGAACAGGACCGTGCCGCCGAGTACCGGGTACAGCCGTGCGAGCAGGAAGACGCCCGCCTTGACCATCGTCGCGGAGTGCAGGTAGGCCGACACCGGCGTCGGCGCGGCCATCGCTTCGGGCAGCCAGAAATGAAACGGCACCTGCGCGCTCTTCGTGAAGCAGCCGAGCAGGATCAGGATCAGCGCCACCGGGTAGCGTGCATCGGCCTGGATCTCGGGGACGCGGTGGAACATCTCGCTCAGCTCGTAGGTGCCCGCGATCTGGCCGAGCACGATGATGCCCGCCAGCATCGCCAGGCCACCGCCGCCGGTCACCATCAATGCCGTTCGCGCGCCCGCACGGGCGTCGGCGCGGTGGTGCCAGTAGCCCACCAGCAGGAAGGACGACAGGCTGGTCAGCTCCCAGAACACCACGAGCAGCAGCAGGTTGTCCGACAGCACGACGCCGAGCATCGCCGCCATGAAGAGCATCATCAAACCGTAGAACTTGGCGATCGAGTCCTCGGGGCCGAGGTAGTAGTGCGCATACAAAATGATCAGCAGCCCGATGCCGGTGATCAACAGCGCAAACATCAGCGCCAGCCCGTCGAGGCGGAAGCCGAGGGCGAGCCCGATCTCCGGGACCCAGGGCCAGGATTCGAGCAGGGTGCGGCCCTGAAAGACGTCACTGGCACCGGCCAGCAGCAGCACCATGCTGGCGGCCGTGATGGCGGCCGCGCACCACGCCACCATGGCGCGGCGCATGGGCGACGGGGGGCAGCCGGCGATTTTTCTTCCCAGCAGGCCGGTCGACAAGGTGCCCGCAATCAGGGGCAGCAGGACAGTCAGCAGCAGCACGGCGGTGGTTCCCTTCGAGCAGCGGCCGATTGTATGGGTGCCAATGCAAATCCCGGGCGATGACCCGGCACGGCATCGAAGGCGCCGTCAGGTGTCTTGACAGCGTCTCAGTGCCGGTGTGGCCGCCACAGCACGCGCACCAGCACGTAGCCGGTCAGACTGGCGCAGCAAGCGAGCACCAGCAGGCCCGTCGCGAGCGGCAATCCCGCGGTCTGCACCCAGTACAGCACCGATTCCAGCCAGCCGGTGTGCTGCGCGACCTGGCCTGCTTCGGACGCGATCACGTCAGCCACCGGGCCGGCGCTGCGGGCTTCGATCAGGCGCGTGCCCAACCGGTACGCGAGCCAGTAGATGGGAGGGAAGGTGATCGGGTTCGTGATCAGCGTGCTGACCGCGGCGGTCGGCACGTTGCCGCGCAGCACGATGGCCAGCACGGCGGCGAACAGGAACTGCGCCAGTGGCAGCAGCAGGCCGAAGAACAGCCCGATCGCGACACCGCGGGCGACCGGTTCGCGGTCGAAATGCCACAGGCGGTCATCGTCGAGGTGGCGGGCCACCGGCCGCAGCCAGCGGTTGCTCAAGACCTTCTCTTTGGGAGGCAGCCAGCGGTGCGGCATAGACGACGGCAGTACGGCGTCAGGTCACTCGTGCACGGATCGGGCCAGCAGCCGGTCGGTCATCGCGATCGCCAGCGCCGACAGCAGGAAGACGACGTGAATGATCGTCTGCCACTGCAGCACTTGCAACTCGTAGTTGCCGGCATTGATGAAGGTCTTCAGCAGATGGATCGACGAGATGCCGATGATGGCGGTGGCCAGCTTGACCTTCAGCACCGAGGCGTTGACATGACTGAGCCATTCCGGCTGGTCGGGGTGGCCTTCGAGCCGCATGCGCGAGACGAAGGTCTCGTAGCCGCCGACGATGACCATGATCAGCAGGTTCGAGATCATCACGACATCGATCAGCGCCAGCACCACCAGCATGATCACCGTTTCATTCAGTGTCACGAGCGGCGCGGTGGACTTGTAGCCGATGCTCGAGACCAGCTTGGCGAGGGCTTCGTCGTTGCCGAGGGCGGCTTCGATGAGGTGCCACAGCTCGACCCAGAAATGGAAAACGTAGACGCACTGCGCCAGGATCAGGCCGAGATACAACGGCAATTGCAGCCAACGGCTGGCAAAGATGAGATTGGGAAGCGGGCGCAGCTGGGCGCTGCGAGGGTCGGGGATCTGGGCCATCGAGGGATACTGCAGTGAAGACTCAGGGATTGTCCGGATGCCGAGGATTCTAGTTGTCAGAATATGTCGGCCGGGGTATTGGGACATTCGGCGCAGAGTAAGCCGTTCGTAAGAGCGCGTCCGTAAGGTTCCACACTATTCCAGGGCCCATTGCATTCAAATTCCCACAATAGGAGACGGTCATGTCGACCAGCGATCAGGAGACCAAGCTCTATGTTCCTTCGGAGGCGGCGGTGAAGGCGGCCCACGTATCGGGCATGGACGCCTACCGCAAGCTGTGCGACGAGGCCGACGCCGACTACGAGGGCTACTGGGCTCGCCTGGCGCGCGAGTTCGTCGCGTGGAAGCAGCCGTTCACGCAAGTGCTGGACGAAAGCAACGCGCCGTTCTTCAAATGGTTTGCCGACGGCACGCTGAACGTGTCGTACAACTGCCTCGACCGCAATGTCGAGCAGGGCCGCGGCGACAAGGTCGCGATCATCTTCGAAGCCGACGACGGCAAGGTCACGCGCGTCACGTACAACGAGCTGTTGACCCAGACCTCGCAGCTCGCCAACGCGCTGCGCTCGATGGGCGTCAAGAAGGGCGATCGCGTTGTCATCTACATGCCGATGTCGGTCGAGGGCGTCGTTGCGATGCAGGCGTGCGCGCGCATCGGCGCGACCCACTCGGTGGTCTTCGGCGGCTTCTCCGCCCAAAGCCTGCGCGACCGCATCGAGGATGCCGGCGCGGTGATGGTCATCACCGCCGACGAGCAGATGCGCGGCGGCAAGCAGTTGCCGCTGAAGGCCATCGTCGACGAGGCACTCTCGCTGGGCGGCTGCGACACGATCAGGAACGTCGTCGTCTACCAACGCACCGGCGGCAAGGTCGCCTGGGGCGCGCGCGACAAGTGGCTGCACGATGTGGTGGCAGGCCAAGCCATCACCTGCGAGCCGGAATGGGTCGAGGCCGAGCACCCGCTCTTCCTGCTGTACACCTCTGGTTCGACCGGCAAACCCAAGGGGGTGCAGCATGCCGGCGGCGGCTACCTGCTGCATGCCGCATTGACGACCAAGTGGACCTTCGATCTGAAACCCGAGGACGTGTTCTGGTGCACGGCCGACATCGGGTGGGTCACCGGCCACACCTATATCGCCTACGGCCCGCTGGCCAACGGCGGCACCCAGATCGTCTTCGAGGGCGTGCCGACCTACCCGGACGCCGGCCGCTTCTGGAAGATGATCCAGGACCACAAGGTCACCATCTTCTACACGGCGCCCACGGCGATCCGCTCGCTGATCAAGGCCGCGGAGTCGAACGCCGACGTGCACCCGCGTGAGTACGACCTGTCGTCGCTGCGGCTGCTCGGCTCGGTCGGCGAGCCGATCAACCCGGCGGCCTGGGAGTGGTACCACCTCAACATCGGCGGAGGCCGCTGCCCCATCGTCGACACCTTCTGGCAGACCGAGACCGGCGGCCACATGATCACGCCGCTGCCCGGGGCCACGCCGCTGGTGCCGGGGTCGTGCACGCTGCCCTTCCCGGGCATCATGGCCGCCGTGGTCGACGAGACCGGCAAGGACGTGCCCTGGGGCCAGGGCGGCATCCTCGTCGTGAAGAAGCCGTGGCCGTCGATGATCCGCACGATCTGGGGTGACCCCGAGCGCTTCAAGAAAAGCTACTACCCGGCCGACTTCCAGGGCAAGTACTACCTGGCGGGAGATGGCGCGATCCGCGACGCGAAGACCGGCTATTTCACGATCACCGGCCGCATCGACGACGTGCTCAACGTCTCCGGCCATCGCATGGGCACGATGGAGATCGAGTCCGCCCTGGTGTCCTGCACCGAGCTGGTGGCCGAAGCCGCGGTCGTCGGTCGCCCCGACGACACGACCGGCGAGGCCATCTGCGCTTTCGTGGTGCTCAAGCGTCCTCGCCCGACCGGCGAAGAGGCCAGGCAGATTGCCAAGCAGCTGCGCGACTGGGTCGGCAAGGAGATCGGCCCGATCGCCAAGCCCAAGGACATCCGCTTCGGCGACAACCTGCCGAAGACGCGCTCGGGCAAGATCATGCGACGGCTGTTGCGCTCGATCGCGAAAGGCGAGCAGATCACTCAAGACACTTCGACGCTGGAGAACCCCGCGATCCTCGATCAGTTGTCGCAGTCGAACTGATCGAGGCGGCCCGACAGGGCCGCAGGCGCGCAGCGCCGCTCGCGGGGGACGGGGTTCACTCATATCGCGCAGCGATGTGAGTGGGCACCAGAATCCGCGTGCTGCAGTTATCGCAGTCGAACTGATCGAGGCGGCCCGACAGGGCCGTAGGCGCGCAGCGCCGCTCGCGGGGGACGGGGTTCACTCATATCGCGCAGCGATGTGAGTGGGCACCAGAATCCGCGTGCTGCAGTTGTCGCAGTCCAACCGACTCGATCAACACGTTGAGGCTGCCCAAAGGGCCGCCCCCAGCGGCGCCTCTCGATCCGCGCTACGCTAGTCGGCTTTTCCCGCCGACGAGCCTCATGTTCCGCTTCCCCGATTTCCTGGCCGAAAGCCGCGCGCTCGTGCGGCTGGCCACGCCCATCGTCCTGTCGCAGGTCGCCTACGTGTTGATGGGCCTGACCGACACCGTGATGTCGGGCCACGCCGGCGCAGCCGAACAGGCCATCGTCGGCCTCGGCGTGGCGCTGTGGATGCCGGTCTTCATCGGGCTGATGAGCGTCGTGCAGGCGGTCAGCCCGGTCGTGGCCCACCATTTCGGTGCCGGCAATGTCGCAGGCATCGTTGCCGACACGCGCGAAGGCGTCTGGCTGGCGGCCTTCGGCGGCCTGGTGCCGTTCGCGCTGCTGCCCTTCGTGCAGCCCTTGCTGCTGTCAGCGGGCATCGATGCCGTGCTGGCGGCTGGCGCGGCCTGGTACCTGTGGGGCGTCGCGTTCGGCTTGCCCGCGGCGCTGGTGTTCCGTGCCATCGGCTTCTATTCGGCCAGCATCAACCATCCGAAACCGCTGATGGTGCTGGCCTTCGTCGGGCTGGTCGTCAACACCTTCCTCAACTGGGTGTTGATCTACGGACACCTCGGTTTTCCGGCGATGGGTGGGCCGGGTTGCGGCTGGGCGACGGGCATCAGCATGTGGGTCGGACTGGTCGGCTTGGTGTTCTGGACGGCGAGGGCCGACGTCTACAAGGCCTGCTATCTGTGGCACGGTTGGTCCTGGCCGACCTGGCGCGGCCAGCGGCAGCTGTTGCGCATCGGCCTGCCGATGGGCGGCGCGGGGCTCGCCGAGGTGGCGGCCTTTTCCGGCATTGCGGTGCTGGTCGGACGCTTCGGGGCGGTCCAGATCGCCGCGCACCAGGTCGCGTTGAACTTCTCCGCGCTGATCTTCATGCTGCCGATGGGTCTGTCATCCGCGCTGTCGATCCGTGTCGGGCAGAGCCTGGGCGCCGCCGACCCTTGGAGGGCCCGCTTCATCGCCTGGACCGGCATCGGGCTCGGCCTGCTGATCGCCGCCGCGGCGATCGGCCCGATCGTTCTCGGACGGCATGCGATCACCGAGCTGTACAGCAGCGACGCGGCCGTGCGCAGCCTGGCGGCCTCGCTGCTGCTCTTCGCGGCGTTCTGGCAGCTCTTCGACGCGACGCAGGTGTGCGCCCTCGGCGCGCTGCGCGGCTACAAGGTGACGCTGGTGCCGATGCTGATGATGCTGGTCGCGTTCTGGGTGGTCGGCATACCGCTGGGGGCGTGGCTCGGCTACGCTGGCCTGCCCGGGGGCGAGCCGATGCAGGTGTACGGCTTCTGGATCGGCCTGGTGGCCGGGCTGGTGCTGGTCTCCGCCGCGCTCAGCCTGGCGCTGCGCGTGGTGTCGCGGGCAGCCATCGTCCAGCGGGCGCCCGCGGCCTCGGCTTCTGCAGGCCGCCTCGGCGCGGCGTAGCCGGGGTGGCAAAGGTAGACTGCGCCCCCTGCCAAGTGCACACCTCGACCATGCCGACTCCTACCGCGCTGATCGACTTCATCGATCCGAACGAATCGGGGGCGCGTACACGCCTGGCGTTCGACGCACCGCGGCAGGTGTGGAGCGCGAGCACGGTGGAGGAGGTCCCGGCCGTGCTCGATGCGGTCGAACGCGCTGCCGCGCAAGGAGACTGGTGCGTCGGCTTCGTCGCCTATGAAGCCGCGCCGGCCTTCGACCCGGTCTTCGAGGTGCACACCGGCGATGGCCCGTTGGCGTGGTTCGCCGCCTTCGAACAGGCGCGCGAGTGGCCAGCGCCCGAGGCTGGGGCCTATGCGCGCCTCGCCTGGTCATCGGCGCTCGGCCGCGAAGGATTCGACGTGGCGATCACACGGATCCACCAGGCCATTGCCGAGGGCGAGATCTACCAGGTCAACTACACGGCCGCGTTGCTCAGCGCTTTCCAGGGCCAGCCGCTCGCGCTGTTCCGCGCGCTGCACCGTGCGCAGCCGGACGGCTATGCGGCGTATATCGACACCGGCGGGATGCAGGTGCTGTCGGTCTCGCCCGAGTTGTTCTTCGACTGGCGTGACGCCCGCCTGCTGGGCCGCCCGATGAAGGGCACGGCATTGCGCGGCGCGACGCCGCAGGAGGACGAAGCCCGGGCGCTGGCGCTGCGCACGACCGAGAAGGAGCGGGCCGAGAACCTGATGATCGTCGACCTGATCCGCAACGACCTGTCGCGCGTGGCCGAGCCCTTCTCGGTGCGGGTGCCGCGCCTGTTCCACACCCAGCCCTTGCCGACGGTGTGGCAGATGACCTCCGACGTCGAAGCCCGGACGCGCCCCGGGACGACCCTGCGAGAAGTGTTCGGCGCCTTGTTTCCTTGCGGCTCGGTGACCGGAGCGCCGAAGGTGCGGGCCATGCACTGGATCCGGGCGCTGGAAAGCGAGGCGCGGGGCGTCTATTGCGGAGCCGTCGGGGTGGTGAAGCCGGGCGGAGCGGCGACCTTCAATGTCCCGATCCGCACGGTGACGGTACGCGACGGCATCGCGCGCTGCGGTATCGGCAGCGGCATCACCGCGGACGCCAGCGCCGAAGGCGAGTGGGCCGAGTGGTCCGGCAAGCGGGCGTTCCTGGAACTGGCACGCCAGCCGTTCGAGCTGCTCGAAACCCTGCGGCTCGAAGAAGGCCGATGTCTTGCAGCCGAAGCTCACCTGGCGCGCATGGCCGGTGCCGCGAGGCATTTCGGCTACCCGTGGGAGGCCGCCCGGGTGCAGGCCGCGCTCGCCGAGCTGGCCGCTGCACACGCGCACGGCAGCTGGCGGGTCAGGCTGCTGCTCGACTCGGCCGGCACGCCGCACGCCGAGGCGCAGCCGATGCCTGCGACGCCGTCGCGCGTGAAGGTGTGCCTCGCGGCCTCACCGATCGAGGCGCCGGCCCTTGATTTCCTGCGCTTCAAGACGACACGGCGCGAGCACTACGACCGCTACGCGCCGGTCGGCCAGGACGTGTTCGATACGCTGCTGTACAACGCCGCCGGCGAACTGACCGAGTTCACGCGCGGCAACGTCGCGGTGCAACTGGACGGTCGCTGGGTGACGCCGCCGCTGGGTTGCGGTTTGCTGGGCGGCGTGGCCCGGGCGCAGGCGCTGCAGGACGGGCGCCTGAGCGAAGCCGTCGTTCATGTCGACGATCTCGCACGTGCGCAGGGGCTGGCCTTTGTCAACAGCCTGCGCGGCTGGATCGACGCTGACCTGCAGGTGCAGCCGGCCGCTCAAACGTGAAAAAGCCCGCAGGGCAGCACGCCTGCGGGCCGTTCGACAGCCTCGTCAGTTTACTTCTGTGACAGGATCCACTGCACCAGCGTCTTCGCATCGGCTTCGGTGACCTGCGCGTTGGCCGGCATGGGCACCGGCCCCCAGACGCCGGAGCCGCCCTTGATGACCTTGACGGCCAGCTTGTCCACGGCATCCTTCTGGCCGGCGTACTTGGCCGCGACGTCCTTGAAGGAGGGCCCGACGAGCTTCTTGTCGACGGCATGGCAGGCCATGCAGTTCTTCTGCTGGGCGAGTTGCTGGTTCGCAAGCGCCGGGGTGGCGATGGCGCCGAGGAGGGCGGCGAGAGCGAGGGCGTGTTTCATGGCGTCCTTTCGGTCAAGGTGGGGATGGGCTACATTTTTGTGAACGCATTCTATGCGTCGGGGTTGACCTGAATCCGGCGCGAACGTTGCATAAATCGCAGGAGAAACGTGATGTGGTTCGTGGTGATCGGAATGATCCTGATCCTGCTCAAGTGGCTGGAAGTCGGGCCCTTCGCGGAGTGGTCGTGGTGGGTGGCGCTGGCACCGTTTCCCTGTGCGATCGGGTGGTGGGCCTGGGCGGACATGACCGGCTACACCAAGCGCAAGGAAATGGAAAAGATGGAAGAGCGCAAGAAGGAGCGGCGCGAGAAGAACATGGTCGCGCTCGGCACGCAGCAGCGCAAGCGGCGCTGATCGGTCCTGAACGGCAAAAAGGCGGCTCGAAAGCCGCCTTTTTGTTGCCTGGCTGCTGGCGGCTTCAGTCGAACTTGTCGAGCACCGCACCCGAGCTGGCGCTGGACGCGGTATGCGAGAACTTGGCGAGCACGCCGCGGGTGTAGCGGGGCGCCGGCGCCTTCCAGGCTGCGCGGCGACGTGCGATCTCGTCGTCGCCGACGTTCAGCTGCAGCACCAGCCGGTGCGCGTCGATCGTGATCGAATCGCCTTCCTGCACCAGCGCGATCGTGCCGCCGACGGCGGCTTCGGGCGCGACATGGCCGACCACCATGCCCCAGGTGCCGCCCGAGAAGCGGCCGTCGGTGATCAGGCCGACCGATTCGCCCAGTCCCTGTCCGATCAGCGCGCCGGTAGGCGCCAGCATCTCCGGCATGCCGGGGCCGCCTTTGGGCCCCAGGTAGCGCAGCACCATCACGTCGCCGGCCTTGATCTGCCCGGCCATGATCGCGGCCAGGGCCGACTGCTCGTCGTCGAACACACGCGCCGGCCCGGTGATGACCGGGTTCTTCAGGCCGGTGATCTTGGCCACGCAGCCCTCGGGCGACAGATTGCCTTTCAGGATGGCCAGGTGACCTTCGGCGTAGATCGGCTGCGCCACCGGCCGGATCACGTCCTGGTCGGCGCGCAGATCCGGCACGTCGGCCAGGTTCTCGGCCACCGTCTTGCCGGTGATCGTCATGCAATCGCCGTGCAGCAAGCCTGCCTTCAGCAACTCTTTCATCACCGCCGGGATGCCGCCGGCACGGTGCAGGTCGATCGCCAGGTATTTGCCGGACGGTTTCAGGTCGCACAGCACCGGAATCTTCTTGCGCATGCGTTCGAAGTCGTCGATCGTCCATTCGACCCCGGCCGCATGCGCGATGGCCAGGTAATGCAGCACGGCGTTGGTCGAACCGCCGGTGGCCATGATCACAGCCACCGCGTTCTCGATCGCCTGCTTGGTGACGATGTCGCGCGGCTTCAAATCCTTCTTGACGGCCTCGACGAGCACCGCAGCCGCGTGCTTGACGTTGTCGAGCACCTCGTCCTCGACATTGGCCATCGTGGACGAGTACGGCAGGCTCATCCCCAGCGCCTCGAACGACGAACTCATCGTGTTGGCGGTGTACATGCCGCCGCAGGAGCCGGAGCCGGGAATCGCGCGGCGCTCGATCTCGCAGAAGTCCTCCTCGGTCATCTTGCCGGCCGAGAACTGGCCGACCGCCTCGAACACGCTGACGATGTTCAGGTCCTGGCCCTTGTACTTGCCCGGCAGGATGGTGCCGCCGTAGATGTACAAGGCCGGCACATTGGCGCGCAGCATGCCCATCATGCCGCCGGGCATGTTCTTGTCGCAGCCGCCGATCACGATGACGCCGTCCATCCATTGGCCGCCGACACAGGTCTCCACGCAGTCCGAGATCACCTCCCGCGAGACCAGGCTGTACTTCATGCCCTCGGTGCCCATCGCCATGCCGTCGCTGATGGTCGGCGTGCCGAAGATCTGCGGGTTGGCGCCTGCGGCCTTCAGACCGGCGACTGCCGCGTCGGCCAGCCGCTGCAGCCCGGAGTTGCACGGCGTGATCGTCGAGTGCCCGTTGGCGACGCCGATCATCGGCTTGGAGAAGTCTTCCTCCTGGTAGCCCATGCCGTAGTACATGCTGCGGTTCGGCGCGCGGGCCACGCCTTCGGTAATGTTCTTAGAGCGGCGGTTGTAGCTCATCTCGGTCCTCGTGGGTGCATGGGATGGGTGCGAGTGCAGGCGTGCAGTATGCGACGAGCGTAAATGATGCTCAAATATATCTTTTGAGCAGTTCTGATCTACCAAATATATCAATGGATTTGCGCCAACTGCGCCAGTTCGTCGCGGTGGCCGAAGAGCTGCACTTCGGTCGCGCTGCCAAGCGCCTGCACATGACGCAGCCGCCGTTGACGATGGCGATCCGCCAACTCGAGGAGACGCTCGGCGCCGAGCTGTTCGCGCGCACGCGACGTTCGGTGGTGCTGAACCCGGCCGGCGAGGCCTTGCTGCCCCAGGCTCGGCGGCTGCTGGCCGAAGCCGAGCAACTCGGCCCACTGGTGCGCTCGGCGGCCGCGGGGCAGCTCGGGCAGCTGCGTCTGGGTTTCGTCTCCACCGTGGGTTATGGGCCGCTGCCCGGCTGGCTGAAGCGGTTTCGAGAGACTCACCCCGGTGTCGCGCTGAGCCTGAAGGAGGCCACGCTCGACGTGCAACTCGAGGCCTTCGCCGCCGGCGAGATCGACGCCGGCTTCGTGCTCCATGCTCCGGGCGCTGCGCCGACCGGATTCCAGGCACTGCCCGTGATGCGCGAGCCGCTGGTGCTCGCACTCGCGGCGGACCACGCGTTGACGCGGCGACCGCGGCTGCCTCTGCGCGACGCACTGGGCGAGCCGTTGGTGATCTTCCCGCGGGCCATCACCCCCTCGCTTTATGATGCGGTGCTTTCGCTGTACAGCAGCCACCAGGCGGTGCCGCAGATCGCGCAGGAGGCGATCCAGATGCAGACCATCGTGAACCTCGTATCCGCCGGCATGGGTGTCGCGTGGGTGCCGGAATCGGTCACCCGGCTGCAGCGCCCGGGTGTCGCCTACCGGCCGCTGGCTGCCAGCGGCCTGGCCTGCGAGACCAGCCTGATCTGGCCGCTGCAGCACCGACCGGTGGTCGACCGATTCATCGATCACGTGAGCCTGCACGGCGGCGCGACCGACGCGAGGCAGCCCTTTCAACCACACGCTACCCGAGGAACCCGCTGATGCTCGTGCATCCACAGTTCGACCCCATCGCGCTGAAGATCGGCCCCCTGGCGATTCACTGGTACGGCATCACCTACCTTGTCGCCTTCGGGCTGTTTTTGTGGCTGGCCTCGCTGCGCGTGAAGCAACCGCAGTATGCACAGGCAGGCTGGACGCGACGTGACGTCGAGGACCTGCTGTTCTATGGCGTGCTCGGTGTCGTGCTCGGCGGGCGCATCGGCTACGTGCTGTTCTACAAGCCCAACTACTACCTGGCGCATCCGCTCGAGGTTTTCGCCGTGTGGCAAGGCGGCATGGCGTTTCACGGAGGGCTCCTGGGAGTGCTGGTCGCGATGGCGCTGTACGCCCGCAGCCGCAGGCGTCGCTTCTTCGACGTGACCGACCTGATCGCCCCCTGCGTGCCGACGGGTCTTGCCGCCGGGCGCATCGGCAACTTCATCAACGGCGAGCTGTGGGGGCGCCCGGCCGACCCGAGCCTGCCGTGGGCGATGGTCTATCCGCAGTCGGGCAGCGACATCGCGCGGCATCCGTCGCCGCTGTACCAGTTCGCGCTTGAAGGCATGCTGTTGTTCGTGCTGCTGTGGCTCTATGCGCGCAAGCCGCGCGCCACAGGGCAGGTGTCGGGCGCCTTCCTGGCCGGCTATGGCATCTTCCGTTTCATCGCCGAGTACTTCCGCGAGCCGGACAGCTTTCTCGGTTTGCTGGCATTGAACATGAGCATGGGTCAGTGGCTGTGCATCCCCATGATCGTTGCCGGTGCGCTGCTGTGGTGGTGGTCGGGGCGCCAGCCTGCCGCGATGCCCCAGACGAGGGCATAGCACCCAAAAAAAGCGGTCTTTGCGCGCGAAGCGCAAAGACCGTCGAAGAGGGCAAAGCCCTGAGGAGATAAGGAGCAAACCGCCAACGTGGCGTGCACCTGCTCACGCAAGCGTTGTGCCAGCCGCGGCGCTGCGCGCACTCAAGCCGCGATCTTCTCGGCGTGGATGTGCCGCGTGTACAGAAAATCCAGCACGCTCTTGCGGCAAGCGATGTAACGCGGGTCCTCGGAGAGCGCGACGCGATCGCGGGGCCTCGGCAGCCCGACCGACAAGATGTCCCCGATCGTCGCGGCGGGGCCGTTGGTCATCATCACGATGCGGTCGGACAGCAGCACCGCCTCGTCGACGTCGTGCGTCACCATCACCACGGTACTGTGCGTGCGCGCCACGATCTTCAGCAACTCGTCCTGCAGGTGAGCGCGCGTCAACGCGTCGAGTGCACCGAAGGGCTCGTCCATCAGCAGCACCTTGGGCTCCATCGCCAGCGCCCGTGCAATTCCCACGCGCTGCTTCATGCCGCCCGAGATCTCGTGCGGGCGCTTCGACAGTGCGTGTCCCATGCCCACCAGTTCCAGTGCCGCCTGGGTGCGCGCTTTGAGCTGGGCCTTGCCTTCCTTGCGGCCGAAGACGCGCTCCACGGCCAGGTGGACGTTGTCGAAACAGGTCAACCACGGCAGCAGCGAGTGGTTCTGGAACACCACCGCGCGTTCGGGCCCGGGCGCGTCGATCTCACGGTTGTCGCACAGCAGCACGCCTTCGGTGGGCGTGAGCAGGCCGGCGATCAGATTCAGCAAGGTCGATTTGCCGCAGCCCGAGTGCCCGATCAGCGTGACGAACTCCCCTTGGTCGACACCGAGCCGGATGTCGCGCAACGCATGAAAGTGGCCCTTGCGGGTGTGGAACACCATCTCGGCGTTCTGGACTTCGATGAAGTGTCGGCTCATGCGGTCCTCCTTCAATCTTCGTAGCTGAAGCGTTTGGCGACGAAGATCAGCATGTGTTCGAGCATCAGGCCGACCACGCCGATCATGAAAATCGCGATCAGGATGTGCTGGACGTTCAGGTTGTTCCACTCGTCCCAGACCCAGAAGCCGATGCCGACCCCGCCGGTCAGCATTTCAGCGGCGACGATGACCAGCCACGCGGTGCCGACGGACAAGCGCACGCCGGTCAGCATGTAGGGCAACACCGCGGGGACAAGGATCTTCGTGATCACCCTCCATTCGCTCAGGTTCAGCACCTTGGCCACGTTCAGGTAGTCCTGCGGCACGCGCTGCACGCCGACCGCGGTGTTGATGATCATCGGCCAGATCGAGCAGATGAAGATGGTCCAGATCGCCGCCGGGTTGGCCGACTGGAACACCAGCAACCCGATCGGCAGCCACGCCAGCGGCGAGACCGGGCGCAACAGGCTCACGACGGGCGAGACCATGCTGTCGAGCACCGCAAAGCGACCGATCATGAAACCGAGCGGAATGCCCACCAGCGCGGCCAGCCCGAAGCCCAGCGCCACGCGCTGCAGCGAGTACAGCACGTTCCAACCGATCCCCTGATCATTCGGGCCGTTGCTGTAGAAGGGGTCGCTGAAGATCGTCACCGTCGCATCGAACGTCGCGGCCGGGGTCGGGAAGCGGGCGCCGTCGATCGTCGCGAGCGCCCAAATGCCCAGCAGCAGCCCGATGCCGAAGATCGGCGGCAGCACCTTCAGCCCCAGGCCTTTCCAGTCGAAGACGCGGGCCGGCGGCTTCTGAGCTGCCGGGTCCGGGGAAGTCGGCGCAGGCCTCGCTGTCAGGGGAGCGGCGCGGAGGCTGCCGTTGTCGGCGTTGCGGGTTTCCGTCACCGACGGGTGAAAGACGGCACTGACCATCGTGTTCTCCTTGAGGTGCGGCATCAACCGTTCTTGATCTTGAACCCGTCGGCGTACTTGGCCGGCTCCTTGCCGTCCCACACCACGCCGTCGATCAGCTTGCTCGATCTCATGAGGTCTTTCGGCACGCTGACCTTGGCAGCGGCGGCCGCCTGCTTGTACAGCTCGATCTGGTTGATCTGCCTGGCCACCCCCAGGTAGTCCGGGTGCTCCTTCACCAGCCCCCAGCGCTTGTGCTGAGTCAGGAACCACATGCCGTCGCTCAGATAGGGGAAGTTCACCGCGCCGTCGTTGAAGAATTTCATGTGATTGGGGTCGTCCCAGGTCTTGCCGAGGCCGTTCTGGTAGCGGCCCAGGATGCGCTGGTTGATCGCGTCGACGCTGGTGTTCACGTACGCCTTGTCGGCCACCGTCTCGGCCATCTTCAGCTTGTTCTGCAGGCCCGCGTCGATCCACTTGCCGGCCTCCAGGATGGCCGCCATCACGGCGCGGCAGGTATTGGGGTGCTTCTTGACGAAGTCGGCGGTCGTGCCCAGTGTCTTCTCGGGGTGGTCCTTCCAGACCTCCTGCGTCGTCACCGCAGTGACGCCGATGCCGTCCATGATGGCGCGGTGGTTCCACGGCTCGCCCACGCAGAAGCCGTCCATGTTGCCGACGCGCATGTTCGCCACCATCTGCGGCGGCGGCACGGTGATCACCTTGGCCTCCTTGAAAGGGTTGATCCCGGCCGAAGCCAGCCAGTAGTACAGCCACATCGCATGCGTGCCGGTCGGGAAGGTCTGCGCGAAGGTGTAGTCGCGCTTGTCGGCGGCCATGGCCTTGGCCAGGGAGGCGCCATCGACGGCACCCTTTTCGGCCAGCTTCTTCGAGAGCGTGATCGCCTGCCCGTTGTTGTTCAGGCTCATCAGCACCGCCATGTCCTTCTTCGGGCCGCTGATGCCGAGATGCACGCCGTAGATCAGACCGTAGAGCACGTGCGCTATGTCCAGCTCGCCATTGACCAGCTTGTCCCGCACACCGGCCCAGGATGCTTCCTTGGTCGGGATGATCTTGACGCCGTACTTCCTGTCGATGCCGAGCACGGAGGCCATCACGACCGACGCGCAGTCGGTCAGCGGAATGAAGCCGATGCGCACCTCTTCCTTTTCTGGCTTGTCGGAGCCTTGTGCCCAGACGGCAGACTGCAGGCCCGGCACCATGCTGCTCGCGCCGGCGGCGGCGGTCGCCTTCAATACCGTACGCCGGCTCAGGGAGGCTTTCTGCGATGCGTTCACTTTCATCTCGACCCTCGTGTTGGAAGTCGCAAAACAAAAAGGCGTCCACACGCGAGCCGTCTCGAATGACGGATCGGTGAGGACGCCTTCGTCCTGGAGCAAGCCGCCTCGCCACTGAGGCACTCGCATCCATGCAGGGATCGCCGTTGATCCCCGAGGCGACTCTCGCAACCCCTGTGCCAGCAGAAAACCGGCAACTCCGCCCGCTTGAGCCCCGTTACGGTGCGCGGCGGCGCGTGCACCGCACAAGCGCTGTGCGGCTCGCGCTGTTCACGCTCATCCGAGCATGTCCGCCACGTCGATCACGCGCTGCGCCACGTCGGCGAGACGCAGCCCCTTGTCCATCGACGCCTTGCGCAGCCGTTCATAGGCGTCCTGCTCGTTGCAGCGGTGCCGGCTCATCAGGATGCCTTTTGCGCGGTCGACGACCTTGCGGTCCTGCAATTGCGTCCTGGCGTCGGCCAGTTCCCGGCGCAGACCCTCCTCGTGTTGGAACCGGGCGAGTGCGATGTCCAGGACCGGTTTGACGCGCTCCGAGGCGAGGCCCGCGACCACATAGGCCGTCACGCCGGCCGCGATGGCGTCCTTCACGTGGGACGTATCGCTGTCATCGGTGAACAGCACGATGGGGCGGCGTGCGTCGCGGGTCGCGAACACCACATGCTCCAGCGTGTCGCGAGCCTGGCTTTCCGCGTCGACGATGATCATGTCCGGCTGGATCTGCGCCAGCCGCTCGGGCAGGAATACGTCAGGCGGCAGCACTGCGACGATGTTGTAGCCGCCCTCCAGCAGGCCGATGCGCAGGCTGCGAGAGCGCTCGGCCTCCCACCACGCCTGGGCGTCGGCCGGATCGGGGGCCAGGGTGTCGGGGGCGACGATGACGATGCGCAGGGCAGGAGCGGTGTCCATGGCGCGGCAAGGCAGCAACATCCAGGCCAGCCACTCGCCATGCAAAACGCCGGCGTGTTGCCGGCGTCGTCGTGTCGGGAAGGGCGGGCGTCAGAGGTGGCGCGGCGGATGCGGACGCAGCGTGCGGCGCAGCCATTCCAGCGAACGGCCGGCCGCGGTCAGTGCGCGGGGCGCCTCGGCATGGTCTCGTTCGAGCAGCACGCCGCTGGCGTTCAGCCGGCCGAGAAACTGCCGCACCGCCTCGCGTCCCAGCCCGCTGGCCCGCAGCAACTGGGCGAGCGGCACGAAGCCTTGCGACATCTGATGCAGCATCCGCTGGTAGGCGGTTCGCTGGTAAGCAACCGGTAGCTCCGGCCAGCCCGACAATTTGTATTCTTTCATGGCTCCAACGACTCCCGGGCGGTCAGCCGCCTCGTCTTGCGATGCAAGGGAGCGAAGCCTACCGGGGTGGTTTTCCCTTGCAAAGAGCAATAAGGCCTACTTTGGTGCAAACCCTAGCATGAAGATGTGACAAAACGCGAGCAATAGGGGTTGACCGGCACGCCAGCTGCTGCAAGGCGCCTCGTCGGAAGGGCCAAGGTGTCGGAAGATACACTGCGCGGCATGTTGGTCCTCGGCATCGAATCCTCCTGCGACGAAACAGGTGTGGCACTCGTTCGTGCCGCCGACCAGGGCATTCCCCGCTTGCTGTCCCACGCCCTGCACAGCCAGGTCGACATGCACCAGGCCTACGGCGGAGTGGTGCCTGAACTGGCGTCCCGCGATCACATCCGCCGCTTGTTGCCGCTGGCGCGGCAAGTGTTCGACGCGGCCGGCTGCGGCCTCTCCGAGGTGGATGTCATTGCCTACACGCGCGGTCCCGGGCTCGCCGGTGCCCTGCTGGTGGGTGCAGGGGGCGCGTGCGCGCTGGCCGCGTCGCTCGGCAAGCCGGTGCTGGGGATCCATCATCTCGAGGGTCACCTGCTGTCGCCTTTCCTGTCAGTCGACCCGCCACAGTTCCCCTTCGTCGCGCTGCTCGTCTCCGGGGGCCACACTCAACTGATGCGGGTCGACGGCGTCGGTGCCTACGAGCTGCTCGGCGAGACCGTCGACGACGCGGCCGGGGAAGCCTTTGACAAATCCGCCAAGTTGTTGGGGCTGGGCTACCCCGGCGGGCCGCAACTGTCCCGGCTGGCCGAGTTTGGCGACCCGTCCACGTTCGACCTGCCGCGACCGCTGCTGCACAGCGGCACGCTCGACTTCTCGTTTGCCGGGCTGAAGACGGCAGTGTGGACGCAGGTGCGCAAGCTCGGCACCAATGTCTGCGAGCAGGACCGCGCCCATCTGGCTGCCGCCACCCAGGCTGCGATCGTCGAGGTGTTGCTGAAGAAGTCGCTGGCAGCGTTGAAGCAGACCGGGCTGAAGCGCCTGGTGGTCGCCGGCGGTGTCGGCGCAAACCGGTCCTTGCGCGAGCAGCTCGATCTCGCCTGCGGCAAGCGAGGCATCCGGGTGCACTATCCCGAGCTGGCGCTGTGCACGGACAACGGCGCGATGATTGCCCTGGCTGCGGCAATGCGCCTGCAGGCAGGGCGCTCGCGGGCGGTGCGCGACTATGCCTTCGACGTCAAGCCTCGCTGGGAACTCGCCGCCGTCTGAGCCCGTACGGGCCAGGCCCTAGAATCTCGCGCCTCGTTCCTGCGCGGTCGTCGCGCCCTCTTTCGATGCTTGCCATGCCGACCTTCCGACACTGCTCCATGCTCGCGCTCGCTGCGCTGCTGCTTTTGACGGCTACGCTCGTCGCGGCCCAGCCCCGCCCGGTCAAGCTGGCGCTGATCGAAGGCCTCTCCGGCAGTTTCGGCAATGCCGGGGAAGCGGTGCACCGCAACATCGTCTGGGCTGTCGAGCGCATCAATGCGCGTGGCGGCGTCAGGCTGCCCGACGGTCCCCGGCCGCTCGAGGTGATTCGCTTCGACAGCAAGGGTACGACCGATGAGGCGCTGTCGATGTTCAAGTCGGCGATGGACCAGGACATCGGCTTCGTGCTGCAGGGCAACAGCTCGGCCACAGCCGCCGCGCTGATCGATGCCCTGAACAAGCACAACCAGCGCGAGCCGCAACGGCGCGCCCTGTTCCTCAACTACTCCGCGGTCGAGCCCAGCCTCACCAACGAGCGCTGCAGCTTCTGGCACTTCCGCTTCGACGCGCATGCCGACATGCGCCTGGCGGCCCTGATGGACGTGCTGACGGCCGATCTTGCCGTGCAGAAGGTCTACCTGATCGGTCAGGACTACAGCTTCGGGCAGCACGTGGTGCGCAAGGCTCGCGAGCTGCTCGCGCAGCGCCGTCCCGGGCTGCAGGTGGTGGGCGAGGAACTGCACCCGATCGGTCGCATCAAGGACTTCCTGCCGTATGCCGCCAAGATCAAGGCCAGCGGCGCGCAGGCGGTCGTCACCGGCAACTGGGGCAACGACCTCACGCTGCTCGTCAAGGCCGCTCGCGAGGCGGGGCTGGACGCGAAGTTCTACACGTTCTACGGCAATGCTCTGGGGGTGCCGGCGGCGATCGGTGCCGCCGGGGTGGGGCGGGTGCTTGCGGTGGCTGAATGGCACCCGAACACCGGCGCGCCGGCATCCGATGCGTTCTACACCAGCTTTCGCCAGCGTTTTCCCCGCTCCGAGGACGACTACCTGCATGCCCGCATGCAGGCCATGGTGGAGATGCTGGCGCAAGCCATCGAGGCTGCCGGCAGCACGGAAGCGGCAGCCGTGGCCCGCGCCCTGGAAGGGGCTCGATTCGACGGCCGCGCGCTGGGCGGGGTCCATGAAGGCCGGATGCGGGCTGCTGATCACCAGTTCATCCAGCCGTTGTATGTGAGCGAGATGCAGCGCGTCGGCAGCGAAGGGACCCGTTTCGACAACGAAGGCTCCGGCTTCGGCTTCCGGACGGTGCGCCATGTGCCAGCGGCGCAAACCGAGCTGCCGCACGCCTGCGCCATGGATCGCCCCTGAGCGGTTCGGCCGCTTCCCGTATAATTCCCGGGTTTTGCTGCGTCCGCCGCTGTTTGACGGGGGCTGCAAGGCACAAGCACGGCGTGGGTTGGTTTCACCCGCGACCGCAAGTGGCAACGAAACCGCGCGCTCGCATCAACACTCGCCGGGCAGCGGTTTCCATTGAAGGAATCCGATGTCCATCGCAGATATGAACACCGCCGAGATCATCAAGGCGAACGCGCGCGGCCCGGCCGATACCGGCTCCCCGGAAGTGCAGGTGGCCCTGCTGACCGCCCGCATCAACGAGCTGACCCCTCACTTCAAGACGCACGCCAAGGACCACCACGGTCGCCGCGGCCTGCTGAAGATGGTCAACCGCCGCAAGCGCCTGCTGGCCTACCTGAAGAACAAGGACGCCGACCGCTACACCTCGCTGATCCAGAAACTGGGCCTGCGCAAGTAAGTTGGCCGCAGCTCCTGCACGGCCCGCGTCCAGCGTGGCATGGCTCCCGCAAGGGGCCGCAGCACCCCGGTGCGCGGCCTCGATGGGGCCGGTCACTCGGCGCGGTGGGTCGAAGGGAGCCGCACGGTGAAGAAGAGCCTGTCTGGACGTGCCAGCACAGGCTCTTCGTTTTTTGGAGTCGAAGCGACTGAATGGGGTTGCTGTGTCATTCCAGCGGGGTTCTTCACCGAGCCCCGCTGGAATGGCACTCCGCTCCAGCGTTTTGGCTCCGGTTTCGGCGCGCCCGGCGCGCGCCTTTGAATGGAGACACGACATGAGCATGTTCAACAAAGTCACCAAGACCTTCCAGTGGGGTTCCCGCACCGTCACGATGGAAACGGGCGAGATCGCCCGCCAGGCCACCGGTGCGGTGGTCGTCGACATCGAGGACACCGTGGTGCTCGCCACCGTCGTCGCGGCCAAGAACCCCAAGCCGGGCCAGGACTTCTTTCCGCTGACGGTCGACTACATCGAGAAGACCTACGCGGCCGGCAAGATCCCCGGCAGCTTCTTCAAGCGTGAAGGCCGCCCGAGCGAGCTCGAGACGCTGACTTCGCGCCTGATCGACCGCCCGATCCGTCCGCTGTTCCCCGAGGGCTTCTTCAACGAGGTGCAGGTGGTGATCCACGTGCTGTCGCTGAACCCGGAGGTCGATGCCGACATCGCCGCGCTGATCGCCTCGAGCGCCGCGCTGGCGATCTCCGGCATCCCGTTCAACGGCCCGATCGGTGCTGCGCGCGTCGGCTACATCAACAACGAATACGTGCTGAACCCGAGCAAGACGCAGCAGACGCAGTCGCGTCTCGACCTCGTCGTTGCCGGCACCGAAGCGGCCGTGCTGATGGTCGAGTCGGAAGCCGACCAGTTGCCCGAGGATGTCATGCTGGGCGCGGTGGTGTTCGGCCATGAGCAGGGCAAGGTTGCGATCGCCGCCATCAATGACCTGGTGCGCGAAGCCGGCAAGCCCGAATGGAACTGGCAGCCTCCGGCCAAGGACGAAGGCTTCATCGCCAAGGTGGGCGCACTGGCCGAAGACAAGCTGCGTGCCGCCTACCAGATCCGTTCCAAGCAGGCCCGCACGCAGGCCACCCGCGAGGCCTATGCCGCGGTCAAGGGCGCGCTGAGCGCCGAAGGCGCCGAGTTCGACGAAGTCAAGGTCGAAGGCCTGCTGTTCGACATCGAGGCCCGCATCGTGCGCAGCCAGATCCTGGGTGGCGAACCGCGCATCGACGGCCGCGACACCCGCACCGTGCGCCCGATCGAGATCCGCACGGGGGTGCTGCCGCGCACGCACGGCTCGGCGCTGTTCACCCGCGGCGAGACGCAGGCGGTGGTCGTCGCGACGCTCGGCACCGAGCGCGACGCCCAGATCATCGACGCGCTGTCGGGCGAGTTCACCGACCGCTTCATGCTGCACTACAACATGCCCCCGTTCGCGACCGGCGAAACCGGCCGCGTGGGCAGCCCCAAGCGCCGCGAGATCGGCCATGGCCGGCTGGCCAAGCGGGCGCTGATCCCGGTGCTGCCTCCGAAGGACGAGTTCGCCTACGCGATCCGCATCGTCTCAGAGATCACCGAGTCGAACGGCTCGTCGTCGATGGCGTCGGTGTGCGGTGGCTGTCTCGCGCTGATGGACGCTGGCGTGCCGCTGAAGGCGCATGTCGCGGGCATTGCCATGGGCCTGATCAAGGAAGGCAACCGCTTCGCGGTGCTGACCGACATCCTCGGTGACGAGGACCACCTCGGCGACATGGACTTCAAGGTGGCCGGTACGACCACCGGTGTGACGGCGCTGCAGATGGACATCAAGATCCAGGGCATCACCAAAGAGATCATGCAGGTCGCCCTGGCGCAGGCCAAGGAGGCGCGCATGCACATCCTCGGCAAGATGCAGGAGGCGATGGGCGGCGCCAAGACCGAGGTCTCGCAGTTCGCGCCGCGCCTGTACATGATGAAGATCAACCCCGAAAAGATCCGCGACGTGATCGGCAAGGGGGGCGCCACCATCCGCGCGCTGACCGAGGAAACCGGCACGCAGATCGATATCGCGGAAGACGGCACCATCACGATCGCATCGACCGACAGCGCGATGGCCGACCTGGCCAAGAAGAAGATCGAGGAGATCACCGCGGAAGTCGAGGTCGGCAAGATCTACGAAGGCCCGGTCACCAAGATCCTCGAGTTCGGCGCGCTGGTGAACCTGCTGCCCGGCAAGGACGGCCTGCTGCACATCAGCCAGATCGCCAACGAGCGCGTCAACAAGGTCACCGACTATCTGCAGGAAGGGCAGGTCGTCCGCGTGAAAGTGCTCGAAACCGACGAGAAGGGTCGCGTGAAGCTGTCGATGAAAGCGCTGCTGGAGCGCAGCGGCGGTGCCCCGGGCGCCGAACAGCAACAGCAGCAACAGCAGCAACAGCAGCAGTAAGCCTGCGCGGTCTGCCGGTGTTCCGCCGAAGGGCGGGTCACCGGCGGCGCTTCCAACGTCACTTTCATCTTCATCATGCGTGCGATCGAAATCACTCGCTACGGCGAGCCCGAAGTGCTGCAGCCCTGCGAGCGGCCCGACCCGGTGCCCGGTGCCGGGGACGTGCTGATCCGTGTGCGGGCCTGCGGGGTCAACCGCCCCGACGTGTTGCAGCGCAAGGGGCACTACCCGGTGCCGCCTGGAGCCTCGGATCTGCCGGGGCTCGAGGTCGCCGGCCAGATCGTCAGCGGTGATGCCGATGGCATGGCGCGTGCCGGGCTCAAGCCGGGCGATCGCGTCTGCGCGCTGGTGCAGGGTGGAGGCTATGCCGAGCTGTGTGTCGCGCCGGCGGCGCAATGCCTGCCCGTGCCGGACGGCTGGTCCGACGTCGAGGCGGCCGGCCTGCCGGAGACCTTTTTCACCGTCTGGTCCAACGTGTTCGATCGCGCCCACCTCGCCGCCGGCGAAACGCTGCTGGTGCAAGGCGGTTCGAGCGGCATCGGCGTCACCGCCATCCAGCTCGGCAAGGCCTTCGGCGCGACCGTCCTGGCCACGGCCGGCAGCGACGAGAAGTGCGACGCCTGCACCAGGCTCGGCGCAGACCACGCGATCAACTACCGCAGCCACGACTTCGTCGCCGAGGTGCAGCGGCTCACCAACGGCCGCGGCGCCGACGTCATCCTCGACATGGTGGCCGGCAGTTACGTCCCGCGCGAACTCGGCTGCCTGGCCGACGACGGCCGGCTGGTGATCATTGCGCTGCAAGGGGGCAGCAAGGCCGAGGTCGACCTTGCCAACCTGATGCGCCGGCGTCTGACGCTGACCGGCTCCACACTGCGGCCGCGTCCGGTAGCCTTCAAGGCTGCTGTTGCGCGCCAGCTCAAGGACAGGGTCTGGCCGCTGCTGGCACAGCGCAAGATCGAGCCGGTGGTGTTCCGCACCTTTGCGGCTGCGCAGGCGGCCGAGGCGCATGCGCTGATGGAATCGAATCAGCACATCGGCAAGATCGTGCTGGTCTGGTGAGCGGCCCGGCTCCTTAGAATCTGCAACTTTTCCAGCGGGAACGGAGAACTTCACACATGCGTCGCAAACTTGTCGTCGGCAACTGGAAAATGCACGGCAGCCTGGCGTCCAATGGCGAACTGCTGGCCGGCGTCCGCGCGGCCGAGCCCTTCGTCTGCGAGGCTGCGGTGTGCGTGCCGTTCCCGTACCTTTCCACCTGTGTGCTGGTGCTGCAGGGCAGCCACATCGCGCTCGGCGCGCAGGACTGCTCGGCGCACGAGCAGGGCGCCTTCACCGGCGAAGTCTCGGCGGCCATGTTGGCCGACGTCGGCTGCCGCTACGTGATCGTCGGCCACTCCGAGCGCAGGGCTTACCACGCCGAGAGCGACCAGTTGGTCGCCGACAAGGCCAAGCTGGTTGTCGGCAAGGGGCTGGTGCCCATCGTCTGCGTGGGCGAGACGCTCGCTGAACGCGAAGCCGGCCAGACCGAAGCGGTCGTCAAGCGCCAGCTCTCTGCGGTGATCCATACGCTCGGCCATTGCGTCCCGCAGGCGGTGATCGCGTACGAGCCGGTCTGGGCCATCGGCACCGGCCGGACGGCGACGCCGGAGCAGGCGCAGGAAGTGCACGCCGTGCTGCGGGCGCAGTTGCACGCCGCGACCGAGCATGCCGGCGCCATGAAGATCCTCTACGGCGGCAGCGTGAAGGCCGACAACGCCGCCACGCTGTTCGCGCAACCCGATATCGACGGCGGCCTGATCGGCGGCGCGTCCTTGAAGGCGGCCGATTTCGTCGCCATCTGCCGCGCGGCGCTGTGAGCTGCCGCGCTCGACACAAGATTTCTGGAGAACCTCGATGCAGTTGATGACCACCCTGATCCTCGTCGTGCAGTTGCTGGCGGCGCTGGTCATGATCGGGCTCGTGCTGGTGCAGCACGGCAAGGGCGCCGACATGGGCGCTTCCTTCGGCAGCGGCTCGTCCGGCAGCCTGTTCGGCGCCACCGGCAGCGCGAACTTCCTGTCGCGCACCACCGCCGTGTGTGCGACGGTGTTCTTCGTCTGCACGCTGGCGCTGGCCTATCTGTCCAATGCCCGCCCCGTCGAGAGCGAAGGCGCCAGCGTGCTCGAGCGCGCCGCGCCGGCCGCGTCAGAGCCGGCCGGCGGTGCAGGCCAGATCCCCGGTGCCGCGCCGCAACCGGCCGCGCCCGAGCAGCCCGCGTCCGGCGCAGCTCAAATTCCGGCTCAATAATGTGCCGGCAGCAGGTGCGCTCCATTGAGGGCGCACTGCTTTCGAGTTAGAATGCAAGGCTGTTCGGGGAGCCATTCATCCTCATGCAAACCGAACAAACGCCGTGCTTCAGGAAGGTGTCTCGCCATCGAGCCACCCGAGCGAATCGCACGGGATCACACCGGGCCGACGTGGTGAAATTGGTAGACACGCTATCTTGAGGGGGTAGTGGCGAAAGCTGTGCGAGTTCGAGTCTCGCCGTCGGCACCAGGAATTCAATCGATGCGGTTTTCATCCGGTGCCGCATCGGCCGCCCTGAAAGTGGTCTGAAGGGGACAACCGCAGGGGAAAGTGGGCGTGCTGAACAGCGGGGTCTCCGCTGGGAACAGCGCGCCTTCTTTTTGCCGGCGCGGGTGAGCCGGATCTCTGAAATCTTTCGCGCAGCCAACCTCCGAACCAGCGAGCCACGCGTTCAAGAGCCATCATGAGCCTCGACCCCTACCTCCCTGTCATCCTGTTCATCCTGGTCGGTATCGCGGTTGGCGTCGCCCCTCAGGCGCTGGGCTTCCTGCTCGGCCCGCGCAAGCCGGATCCCGAGAAGAACTCGCCGTACGAATGCGGCTTCGAGGCTTTCGAGGACGCGCGCATGAAATTCGACGTGCGCTACTACCTCGTCGCCATCCTGTTCATTCTTTTCGACCTCGAAATCGCCTTCCTCTTCCCGTGGGCGATCGCATTGCGCGAGATCGGTCCGGTCGGCTTCTGGGCCATGATGATTTTCCTGGGCATCCTCGTCGTGGGTTTCGTCTACGAGTGGAAGAAGGGCGCCCTGGACTGGGAATGATGCGAGGAGTATCGCGATGAGTATCGAAGGCGTCCTCAAGGAAGGCTTCATCACCACGACGGCCGACAAGCTGATCAACTGGTCCAAGACCGGATCGCTGTGGCCGATGACCTTCGGCCTGGCTTGCTGCGCGGTCGAGATGATGCACGCCGGCGCGGCGCGCTACGACATCGACCGTTTCGGCATGCTGTTCCGCCCGAGTCCTCGGCAGTCCGATCTGATGATCGTCGCCGGCACGCTGTGCAACAAGATGGCGCCCGCGCTGCGCAAGGTCTACGACCAGATGGCCGAGCCTCGCTGGGTGCTGTCGATGGGGTCGTGCGCCAATGGTGGCGGGTACTACCACTACAGCTATTCGGTGGTGCGCGGATGCGACCGCATCGTGCCGGTGGACGTCTACGTTCCCGGTTGCCCGCCGACCGCCGAAGCGCTGCTGTACGGCATTCTGCAATTGCAGACCAAGATCCGCCGCGAAAACACGATCGCCCGCTGAACGCGCACCCCCGCCCTATGAGCAAAATCGACACCCTACAGGCAGCGCTGGAGACGGTGCTGGGCTCCAGGATCAAGCGCATCGTGGCCGATCGCGGAGAGCTGACGCTCACCGTCGGGGCGACGGACTATCTTGACGTCGCACGTACGCTGCGCGACTCGCCGGAGCTGCGCTTCGAGCAGTTGATCGACCTGTGCGGTCTCGACTATTCGGCCTACGGCGACGGCCGCTACGAGGGCCCGCGCTACTGCGTCGCGACACACCTGCTGTCAATCACCCACAACTGGCGCCTGCGCCTGAAGGTGTTCTGCCCCGACGACGACCTGCCGATGGTGGCCTCGGTCAACGAGGTGTGGAATGCGGCCAACTGGTTTGAACGCGAGGCTTTCGACCTCTATGGCATCGTCTTCGAAGACCACCTCGATCTTCGTCGCCTGCTGACCGACTATGGCTTCATCGGCCACCCGTTCCGCAAGGACTTCCCGGTCACCGGTCACGTCGAGATGCGCTATGACGCCGAACAGAAGCGCGTCATCTACCAGCCGGTGACGATCGAGCCGCGCGAGATCACGCCCCGCGTGATTCGTGAAGAGAACTACGGTGGGCTGCACTGATGACGGATCACCCCTACGCGCTTCGCTCGCCCTCTTCGAGGGGGCGACACCAGCAGACCGGCAAAGCCGGATCCGCGGTGTTCCGCTCGGATTGCGCCGTATCGTGCCGAGTGCGGCTTGCCTGAGTGCCATGGAAGACTGAAATGGCAGATATCAAGAACTACACCCTGAACTTCGGCCCGCAGCACCCGGCTGCACACGGCGTGTTGCGGCTGGTGCTCGAACTCGACGGCGAGGTGATCCAGCGCGCCGACCCGCACATCGGCCTGCTGCACCGGGCGACCGAGAAGCTGGCCGAGTCCAAGACGTTCATCCAGTCGCTGCCCTACATGGACCGTCTCGACTACGTGTCCATGATGTGCAACGAGCATGCGTACTGCCTCGCCATCGAGAAGCTGATGGGCATCGAGGTGCCGGTCCGCGCGCAATACATCCGCGTGATGTTCTCCGAGATCACCCGCCTGCTGAACCACCTGCTGTGGCTCGGTGCGCACGGTCTCGACTGCGGCGCGATGAACATGCTCATTTACTGCTTCCGCGAGCGCGAAGACCTGTTCGACATGTATGAGGCGGTCTCCGGTGCCCGCATGCATGCGGCCTACTTCCGCCCGGGCGGCGTCTATCGCGACCTGCCCGATTCGATGCCGCAGTACCAGGTGTCGAAGATCAAGGGGCCCAAGGTTGTCGCCAAGCTCAACGAGAACCGCCAGGGCTCGCTGCTCGACTTCATCGAGGACTTCACGAAGCGCTTCCCGAAGCATGTGGACGAATACGAAACACTGCTGACCGACAACCGCATCTGGAAGCAGCGCACGGTCGGCGTCGGCGTCGTGTCGCCGGAACGCGCGCTGAATCTCGGCTTCACCGGCCCGATGCTGCGCGGCTCCGGCATTGCCTGGGATCTTCGCAAGAAGCAGCCCTATGAGGTCTACGACCGCATGGACTTCGACGTTCCCATCGGCACCAACGGCGACTGCTACGACCGCTATGTCGTGCGGGTCGAGGAGATGCGCCAGTCCAACCGCATCATCCAGCAGTGCGTCGACTGGTTGCGCCGGAACCCGGGCTCGGTCATCACCGACAACCACAAGGTGGCGCCGCCTTCGCGGCTGGAGATGAAGTCCAGCATGGAAGAGCTGATCCACCACTTCAAGCTCTTCACCGAAGGCTTCCATGTGCCCGAAGGCGAGGCGTATGCCGCCGTCGAGCACCCGAAGGGCGAGTTCGGCATCTACCTCGTCAGTGACGGTGCCAACAAGCCGTACCGCCTGAAGATCCGTGCCCCCGGCTTCGCTCACCTCGCCGCGATGGACGAGATGTCGCGCGGCCACATGATTGCCGATGCCGTGGCCGTGATCGGCACCATGGACATCGTGTTCGGAGAGATAGACCGATGATCTCGGACGCCACCAAGCAGCGCTTCGCGCGCGAGGTCGCCAAGTACCCGGCGGACCAGAAGCAATCGGCCGTGATGGCGTGCCTGTCCATCGTGCAGCAGGAGCAGGGCTGGGTCCCGCCCGAGGCCGAGCGTGAGGTCGCCGACTATCTCGGCATGCCGGTGGTCGCCGTGCATGAAGTCACGACCTTCTACAACATGTACAACCAGCGCCCGGTCGGCAAGTTCAAGCTGAACGTGTGCACCAACCTGCCGTGCCAACTGCGCGACGGACAGAAGGCGGCCGACTACCTGAGCGAGAAGCTCGGTGTCGAACTGGGCGGTACGACGCCCGATGGCCTGTTCACGGTGGCCGAGTGCGAATGCCTCGGTGCCTGCGCCGATGCGCCGGTGATGCTGGTCAACGACCGCCAGATGTGCAGCTTCATGAGCAACGACCGTCTCGACGCGCTGGTCGACACGCTGCGCGCGGCCGCCAAGCAAGGGGTGAAGTGATGCTGGATCTCTCCAAGTTCCAGGCCACCGGTGCCGAAACCTGCTTCCACGACCGCCACATCGGCGCACAGATCTACGCGGGCCTGAACGGCAACAACTGGCGCCTGAAGGACTACGAATCGCGTGGTGGCTACCAGGCGCTGCGCAAGATTCTGACCGAAGGCCTGACGCCCGACCAGGTGATCGCAGAGGTCAAGGCCTCCGCCCTGCGCGGTCGTGGCGGCGCCGGCTTCCCGACCGGCTTGAAGTGGAGCTTCATGCCGCGTCAGTTCCCGGGCCAGAAGTATCTGGTCTGCAATTCGGACGAGGGCGAGCCGGGGACCTGCAAGGATCGCGACATCCTTTACTACAACCCGCACATCGTGATCGAAGGCATGGCCATCGCCGCCTATGCGATGGGCATCGCCGTGGGCTACAACTACATCCACGGCGAGATCTTCGAGGTCTACGAGCGTTTCGAAGAGGCACTCGAGGAAGCGCGCGCAGCGGGCTACCTGGGCTCCAACATCCTGGGCGGCAGCTTCAACTTCCAGCTGCATGCGCATCACGGCTTCGGCGCCTACATCTGCGGCGAAGAAACCGCGCTGCTCGAATCGCTCGAGGGCAAGAAGGGCCAGCCGCGCTTCAAACCGCCGTTCCCGGCCAGCTTCGGCCTGTACGGCAAGCCGACGACGATCAACAACACCGAGACCTTCGCTGCGGTGCCGTGGATCATCCGCAATGGGGGCGAGGCGTACCTCAACATCGGCAAGCCGAACAACGGCGGTACCAAGATCTTCTCGGTGGTCGGCGACGTCGAACGCCCCGGCAACTTCGAGATTCCGCTCGGTACGCCGTTCTCGAAGCTGCTCGAACTCGCCGGCGGCGTGCGCAAGGGGCGCCAGCTGAAGGCAGTGATACCGGGCGGTTCGTCTGCCCCGGTGCTGCCGGCGAACATCATGATGGACCTAACGATGGATTACGACGCCATCTCCAAGGCCGGCTCGATGCTCGGCTCAGGCGCGGTCATCGTGATGGACGACACACGCTGCATGGTCAAGTCGCTGCTGCGCCTGTCCTACTTCTACATGCACGAATCCTGTGGCCAGTGCACGCCGTGCCGCGAAGGCACCGGCTGGCTGTGGCGCATGGTCGAGCGGGTCGAACACGGTCGCGGCCGTCCCGAAGACATGGATCTGCTGAACTCGGTTGCCGACAACATCCAGGGCCGCACCATCTGTGCGCTGGGTGACGCGGCGGCGATGCCTGTGCGGGCGATGCTCAAGCACTTCCGCCACGAGTTCGAGCACCACGTCGAACACAAGACCTGCATGGTTGCGGCCCACGTTTGACCGGCCGGCGAAAGAGACACCATGGTTGAAATCGAACTGGACGGTCAGAAGGTCGAGGTGCCCGAGGGCAGCATGGTCATGCATGCTGCCGACAAGGCCGGCACCTATATCCCGCACTTCTGCTACCACAAGAAGTTGTCCATCGCGGCCAATTGCCGCATGTGCCTGGTCGACGTCGAGAAGGCGCCGAAGCCGATGCCTGCCTGCGCCACCCCGGTGACGCAGGGCATGATCGTGCGCACCAAGAGCGACAAGGCCATCAAGGCGCAGCAGGGCGTGATGGAGTTCCTGCTGATCAATCACCCGCTCGACTGCCCGATCTGCGACCAGGGCGGCGAGTGCCAGCTGCAGGACCTTGCCGTCGGTTACGGCGGCTCGTCGTCGCGCTATACCGAAGAAAAGCGTGTCGTGCTGGCCAAGGAGGTGAGCCCGCTCGTCTCGATGGCCGAGATGACGCGCTGCATCCACTGCACCCGCTGCGTGCGTTTCGGGCAGGAAATCGCCGGTCAGATGGAGCTGGGCATGATCCATCGGGGCGAGCACTCCGAGATCACGACCTTCCTGAACGACACCATCGACTCCGAGCTGTCGGGCAACATGATCGACCTGTGCCCGGTCGGCGCGCTGACGAGCAAGCCCTTCCGCTATTCGGCCCGCACCTGGGAGCTTTCTCGCCGCAAGTCAGTGAGCCCGCACGATTCGACCGGCGCCAACCTGGTGGTCCAGGTCAAGGGCAACAAGGTCATGCGCGTGCTGCCTTTTGAAAACGAGCCGGTCAACGAGTGCTGGCTGGCCGACCGCGACCGCTTCTCGTATGAAGCGCTGAACAGCGACGAGCGCCTGACGACGCCGATGCTGAAGCAGGGCGGCCAATGGAAGGCGGTCGACTGGCAGACGGCGCTCGAGTACGTCGTCAACGGCCTGAAGCTGGTGAAGGCCGAGCACGGCCCGCAAGCCATCGGTGCGCTGGGTTCGGCGTACAGTACCGTCGAAGAGCTGCATCTGCTGGCGCAACTGGCGCGTGGCCTTGGCAGCGACAACATCGACCATCGGCTGCGGCATGCCGACTTCACGGCGGGCGAGGGCGCACGCTGGCTCGGCATGCCGATCGCCGAGCTGTCGACCCTGCAGCGTGCGCTGGTCGTCGGCTCCTTCCTGCGCAAGGACCATCCGCTGTTCGCCTCGCGACTGCGGCAGGCGGCCAAGCACGGTGCGCAAATCCACAGTCTGCACGCCGTTGAAGACGATTGGCTGATGCCGCTTGCGAGCCGCATCACTGCAGCGCCCGGCGCGTGGCTTCAGGCGCTCGCCGACATTGCGACGGCCGTTGGCGCCGAGAAGGGCGTTGCGGCTCCTGCACAAGGCAACGCAACCGAGGCCGCCCAGGCGGTGGCGCGGGCGCTGCTGTCCGGCGAACGCAAGGCGGTGCTGCTCGGTAACGCCGCCGCGCAGCACCCGCAAGCCGGCGCGCTGCTTGCGCTGGCGGGCTGGATCGCACAGCAAACCGGCGCGACGGTCGGCTACCTCGGCGAGGCGGCGAACTCGGTCGGCGCGCAGCTCGTCGGCGCGCAGCCCGAACAGGGTGGTCTGAACGCCGGCCAGATGCTGTCGCAGTCGCTGAAGGCCTACCTGCTGCTCAACGTCGAGCCCGAACTCGACGCCGCCCATCCCACCGCCGCGCTCGCCGCGCTGCAGGGCGCAGAGATGGTGGTCGCTTTCAGCGCTTTCCGTACCCGCGCCGTCGAGTACGCCGACGTGCTGTTGCCGATCGCACCGTTTTCAGAGACATCCGGGACCTTCGTCAATGCCGAAGGTCGCCCGCAGAGTTTCTATGGCGTGGTGAAGCCGCTGGGCGAAACCCGCCCGGCGTGGAAGGTGCTGCGCGTGCTGGGCAGCATGCTCGGCCTCGAGGGCTTCGGCTACGAGACCTCGGAAGAGGTCAAGGCAGCGGCGCTGGGCGACCCGGCCGCGTTGTCGTCTCGCCTGGGCAACCGCTCGGCGGCTGCCGTGGCCGTGCCCGCTGCCGCACCCGCTGCGCTCGAGCGCATCGCCGACGTGCCCATCTACTCGACCGACCCGATCGTACGGCGCGCGCATTCGCTGCAGCTCACCCGTGACGCGCAGCCTCCGGTCGCGGGCCTGCCGGCCGCGTTGTGGCAGCAACTCGGCCTGAAGGATGGCGAGCCGGTGCGTGTGGCTCAGGGCAAGGCCGTTGCGGTGTTGCCGGCACGTCTCGAGCCCGGCCTGCCGGCGAACTGCGTGCGAGTGTCCGCCGGTCATCCGGCCACCGCGGGTCTCGGCGCGATGTTCGGTGCCATCGACGTGACCAAGGCGTGACCCAAGGATCCAGAGCATGCTCGACACACTGAACACCTTCGGTCAATCCACCCTCGGCGGGCTGTGGCCCGTCGTCTGGACGCTCGTGAAGATCGTCGCGCTGGTGCTGCCGCTGATGATCTGCGTGGCCTATCTGACGCTGTGGGAACGCAAGGCCATCGGCTGGACGCAGGTGCGCCCCGGCCCCAACCGTGTCGGCCCGTTCGGTCTGCTGCAGCCGATCGCCGACGCCGTGAAGCTGATCTTCAAGGAGATCATCTCCCCGACCGCCGCCAACAAGGGGCTGTTCTTCGTCGCTCCGGTCATGACCATCATGCCGGCGCTGGCGGCCTGGGCCGTGATCCCGTTCGGCCCTGAGGTGGCGCTGGCCAACATCAACGCCGGCCTCCTGTTCCTGATGGCGATCACGTCGCTCGAGGTTTACGGTGTCATCGTCGCCGGTTGGGCCTCGAACTCGAAGTACGCCTTCCTGGGGGCGCTGCGCGCGTCGGCCCAGATGGTGTCGTACGAGATCGCGATGGGCTTCGCCTTCGTGGTCGTGCTGATGGTTTCGGGCAGCCTGAACCTCACCGACATCGTGATGGGCCAGGGCCAGGGCTGGTTCGCCGACAAGGGCCTGACCTTCCTGTCGTGGAACTGGTTGCCGCTGCTGCCGATCTTCGTCGTCTACATGATTTCAGGCATCGCCGAGACCAACCGTCACCCGTTCGACGTCGTCGAAGGTGAATCGGAAATTGTCGCCGGACACATGATCGAGTACTCGGGCATGTCGTTCGCGATGTTCTTCCTGGCCGAGTACGCCAACATGATCCTGGTGTCGGCGATCGCGTCGCTGATGTTCCTGGGCGGCTGGCTGCCCCCGATCGACGTCGCGCCGTTCAACTGGATCCCCGGCTGGATCTGGCTGGGTCTCAAGACTTTTGTCGTCGTCACCCTGTTCCTGTGGGTGCGCGCGACCTTTCCGCGCTTCCGCTACGACCAAATCATGCGTCTGGGCTGGAAGATCTTCATCCCGGTGACGCTGGTGTGGCTGGTGTTGGTCGGGCTGTGGATCCAGTCGCCCTGGAACATCTGGAACTGATGAAGAGGTAGAACCGTCATGTCCGCTGTAGCCTCCATCAAGGGCTTCTTCAGCACTTTCATGCTGTGGGAGCTGCTGAAGGGTCTGTCCCTGACGGGGCGGCACTTCCTGTCGCCCCACATCACCGTGCAGTTCCCGGAAGAGAAGACGCCGCTGTCGCCGCGCTTTCGCGGGCTGCACGCGTTGCGTCGCTACGAAAACGGCGAGGAGCGTTGCATCGCGTGCAAGCTGTGCGAGGCGGTGTGCCCGGCGCTCGCGATCACGATCGAATCCGAAGTGCGCGCTGACGGCAGCCGCCGCACGACCCGCTACGACATCGACCTGACCAAGTGCATCTTTTGCGGCTTCTGCGAAGAGAGCTGCCCGGTCGACTCCATCGTCGAGACCAGCATCCTCGAGTACCACGGCGAGAAGCGCGGCGATCTCTACTTCACGAAGGAGATGCTGCTGGCTGTCGGTGATCGCTACGAGAAGGAGATCGCGGCCAGCAGGGAAGCGGACGCCAAGTACCGGTAACCGCCCCTTCGCGCCCGGGCCGCCCGAGGGAGACGGCCTGCAACCCGAGAAAGACATGGAAACCACGACCGCGCTCTTCTACGTGTTCTCCGCGATTCTGCTGTTCGCGGCGTTTCGCGTGATCACCGCCCGCAGCACCGTGCATGCGGCGCTCTTCCTGGTGCTCGCGTTCTTCAACGCCGCCTGCGTCTGGATGCTGCTGCAAGCGGAATTTCTCGCCATTTCGCTGGTGCTCGTCTACGTGGGCGCGGTGATGGTGCTGTTCCTGTTCGTCGTGATGATGCTCGACTTCAACGTCGATGCGCTGCGGCAGGGCTTCTGGAAGCATTTCCCGCTCGCCGGCGTCGTCGGTGTCGTGATCGCGCTCGAAATGGCGGTCGTGCTGCTTGGCGGCTTCAACCTGGCCGATGCACCGGCGCCGACGCCCGAAGAGGTGCAGCTCGGCAACAGCAAGCTGCTCGGCATCGAGATGTACACCAATTACCTGTACCCGCTGGAAATCGCCGCAGTGATCCTGCTTGTCGCGATCGTCGCCGCGATCGCGCTGACGATGCGTCGCCGCAAGGATTCGCGCTATGTCGATCCGGCTGACCAGGTGAAGGTCAAGAAGGCCGACCGCCTGCGCATCGTTCCGATGAAGCCGGAGGTGCAGGGCTCGTCAGCCGCTGCCGCCGCAGAGTCCCAAGCTACCACGGGAGGCCAGGCATGACGCTCACCCTCGGGCATTACCTGTCGCTCGGCGCCATCCTGTTCGCGATGTCGGTGGTCGGGATCTTCATGAACCGAAAGAACCTGATCGTGCTGCTGATGTGCATCGAGCTGATGCTGCTAGCGGTCAATCTCAACTTCATCGCCTTCTCGCACTACCTGGGCGACATGGCAGGCCAGGTGTTCGTGTTCTTCATCCTGACGGTGGCGGCTGCCGAGTCGGCCATCGGCCTGGCGATCCTCGTCGTGCTGTTCCGCAACCGCGCCACGATCAACGTGGACGAGCTCGACACCCTCAAAGGCTAAGAACAACATGAGTGAGCTGTCACAGAACATGCTGGTCGCGGTGCCTCTGGCGCCGCTGGTGGGTGCCATCGTCGCGGGCCTGTTCGGCAAGTTTGTCGGCCGGCGCGGCGCGCACGCGATCACCATCCTGGGCGTCTTCGTCGCCTTCGTGCTGTCGGCCATGGTGCTGAAAGCCGTGGCGGTCGACGGCGCGCGCTTCAACCAGACCGTCTACGAATGGATGGTGCTCGGTGACCTGAAGATGGAGGTCGGTTTCCTGATCGACGGGTTGTCGGCGATGATGATGTGCGTCGTCACCTTCGTGTCGCTGATGGTGCACATCTACACCATCGGCTACATGGAGGAAGACCCGGGCTACCAGCGCTTCTTCTCGTACATCTCGCTGTTCACCTTCTCGATGCTGATGCTCGTGATGAGCAACAACTTCCTGCAGCTGTTCTTCGGCTGGGAAGCGGTCGGCCTGGTGTCCTACCTCCTGATCGGCTTCTGGTACACGAAGCCGACGGCGATCTTCGCGAACATGAAGGCCTTCCTGGTCAACCGGGTCGGCGACTTCGGATTCATCCTGGGCATCGGCCTGATCGTCGCCTTCGGCGGCAGTCTCAGCTACGCAGATACTTTTGCGAAGGCTGGCGAACTGGCAAGTCTGAGTTTCCCGGGCACCGACTGGATGCTGATTACCGTCATCTGCATCTGCCTGTTCATCGGTGCCATGGGCAAGTCGGCGCAGTTCCCGCTGCATGTCTGGCTGCCCGACTCGATGGAGGGTCCCACGCCGATCTCGGCTCTGATCCACGCTGCGACGATGGTGACGGCAGGCATCTTCATGGTGGCGCGCATGTCGCCGTTGTTCGAGCTGTCGGACACGGCGTTGAACTTCATTCTCGTGATCGGTGCCATCACCGCGCTGTTCATGGGCTTCCTCGGCATCATCCAGAACGACATCAAGCGCGTGGTGGCGTATTCGACGCTGTCGCAGCTCGGCTACATGACGGTCGCGCTCGGCGCGTCGGCCTACTCGGTGGCGGTGTTCCACCTGATGACGCACGCGTTCTTCAAGGCGCTGCTGTTCCTCGGTGCCGGCTCGGTGATCATCGGCATGCACCACGATCAGGACATCCGCAACATGGGAGGCCTGTGGAAGTACATGAAGATCACCTGGATCACCTCGCTGCTGGGTTCGCTCGCGCTGATCGGCACGCCGCTGTTCTCGGGCTTCTACTCGAAAGACAGCATCATCGAGGCGGTTCATGCCAGCCAGCTGCCGGCCGCGGGCTTCGCGTACTTCGCGGTCGTTGTCGGCGTGTTCGTCACGGCCTTCTACTCGTTCCGCATGTACTTCCTGGTCTTCCACGGCAAGGAGCGCTTCCACGACAAGCCGTTCCCGCCGGAAGACGACCACGCACATGACGGCCATCATGACGAGCACCACGAGCACCACGAGCCGCACGAGTCGCCGTGGGTCGTGACCGCCCCGCTGCTGCTGCTGGCGGTGCCCTCGGTCGTGATCGGCTTCATGACCATCCAGCCGATGCTGTTCGGCGACTTTCTGAAGGACGCGATCTCCGTCGATACGGCCAAGCACCCGGCAATGGCCGAACTGGCCGAGCACTTTCACGGTGCCGCGGCGATGGCGCTGCACGGCCTGACGCTGCCGCCGTTCTGGCTCGCGCTGGCCGGTGTCGTGCTCGCCTACCTGTTCTACATGGTCAAGCCCGGCATCCCCGCGATGCTGCGCCAGCGCCTCGGCTTCCTGGTGCGGATCATGGAGAACAAGTACTACATGGACTGGATCAACGAGAACATCTTTGCGGCCGCGGCACGCCTGCTGGGCCGCGGGCTGTGGAAGGGCGGCGATGCCGCCCTGATCGACGGCGTCGTGATCAACGGCTCCGCAAAACTCGTCGGCCGGACGGCCTCGCTCGTGCGCCTGTTCCAGTCGGGCTACATCTATCACTACGCCCTCGTGATGATCGTCGGCATCTTCGTGCTGATGACCTGGCAACTGTGGCCGTACCTGCAGGCCTTCCTGCGCGGCTTCAGCGGCGCCTAAGGCGAGGTAAGAACAAATGAGTCTCCTGAGCCTCGCGATTTGGACCCCCATCCTGTTCGGGGTCGTGCTGCTGGCCCTCGGCCGCGATCAATACGCCAACGTGGTGCGCTGGCTGGCGTTGGCCGGCGCGGTGGTGAGCCTGCTCGTCACGCTGCCGCTGATCACCGGCTTCGACAGCAGCACCTCGGCGATGCAGTTCGTCGAAGACGTGCTGTGGATCGAGCGCTTCAACGTGCATTACCGCCTGGGTGTCGACGGCATCTCGGTGTGGTTCGTGCTGCTGACTGCATTCATCACGGTGATCGTCGTGATCGCCGGCTGGGAGGTGATCAACCAGCGCGTGAACCAGTACATGGGCGCGTTCCTGATCTTGTCCGGTCTGATGATCGGCGTTTTCTCAGCGCTCGACGGCCTGCTGTTCTACGTGTTCTTCGAGGCCACGCTGATCCCGATGTACATCATCATCGGCGTCTGGGGCGGCCCGCGGCGCGTGTACGCCGCTTTCAAGTTCTTCCTGTACACGCTGCTCGGCTCGCTGCTGATGCTGGTGGCGCTGGTCTACCTGTACTACAAATCCGGTGGCAGCTTCGACATCCTGACCTGGCATCGCCTGCCGTTGCCCCTGGGTGCGCAGGAGTTGTTGTTCGGGGCCTTCTTCCTCGCGTTCGCCGTCAAGGTGCCGATGTGGCCGGTGCACACCTGGCTGCCGGACGCGCACGTGGAGGCGCCGACCGGCGGCTCGGTGGTGCTGGCGGCCATCATGCTCAAGCTCGGCGCCTACGGTTTCCTGCGTTTCTCGTTGCCCATCCTTCCTGACGCCAGCCGCGAGTTGACCTGGGTCGTCGTTGCCCTGTCGCTGGTGGCGGTGGTCTACATCGGCCTCGTGGCGCTGGTGCAGCAGGACATGAAAAAGCTTGTCGCGTACTCGTCGGTTGCGCACATGGGCTTCGTCACGTTGGGCTTCTTTATGTTCAACGAGCTGGGCGTCTCGGGCGCGATCGTCCAGATGATTGCGCATGGCTTCGTCTCCGGCGCGATGTTCCTGTGCATCGGCGTGCTCTACGACCGCGTGCACTCGCGCGAGATCGCCGCCTACGGCGGCGTCGTCAATACGATGCCGAAGTTCGCGGCCTTCGCCGTGCTGTTCGCGATGGCGAACTGCGGGCTGCCGGGCACGGCAGGGTTCGTCGGCGAGTGGATGGTCATCCTCGGCACGGTGAAGGTGAACTTCTGGCTCGGCGCACTCGCGGCAACGACGCTGATCTTCGGTGCCGCGTACACCCTGTGGATGGTCAAGCGCGTCTACTTCGGGCCGGTCGCGAATGACGATGTCCGCACGCTTGCGGACCTCAATGCCCGCGAATTCTTCATGCTTGGGTTGCTGGCCATCGCAGTGCTGTGGATGGGCTTGTACCCGAAGCCCTTCACCGACGTGATGCATCACTCGGTGGTGGACCTGCTGCAGCACGTGGCCCAATCCAAGCTTCCCTGACGACGAGGCCACCGCAATGAACGACATGAACTGGCTCGCCATCTATCCCGAGATCCTGCTGCTGGTGCTGACCTGCGTGATCGCGCTGGTCGACCTTTTCGTCACCGACCCGCGCCGCACGCCCACCTACGTGCTGACGCTGCTGTCGCTGGTCGTTGTCGGCGCGCTGCAATTGGCCTACGTCACCGACGGCGTCACCGTCTACGGCATGCAGGACATGGTGGTCAGCGACCCGATGGGCAATCTGCTCGAATTCTTCGCGACCATCGCCACCTTGGTCTCGCTGGTCTATGCCCGTCCGTACGCGGCCGACCGCGGCATGCTCAAGGGCGAGCTGTTCACACTCAGCCTGTTCTCGCTGCTCGGCATCATGGTGCTGATCTCGGCCAACAATTTCTTGACCCTCTACCTGGGGTTGGAGTTGATGTCGCTGTCGCTGTATGCGCTGGTGGCGCTGCGGCGCGACCATGCCGGCTCCACCGAGGCAGCGATGAAGTATTTCGTGCTCGGCGCGCTGGCCAGCGGCTTCCTGTTGTACGGCATGTCGATGATGTACGGCGCGACGGGCTCGCTCGAACTCGGCGAAGTGTTCAAGGCGATCGGCACCGGCCAGATCAACGAGCAGGTGCTGGTGTTCGGCGTCGTTTTCGTCGTCGCCGGCCTCGCGTTCAAGCTCGCCGCCGTGCCGTTCCACATGTGGGTGCCCGACGTCTACCAGGGCGCCCCCACCGCGGTGACGCTGATGATTTCCGGTGCACCGCAACTGGCCGGCTTCGCGATGGCGATTCGCCTCCTGGTCGAAGGCATGATCGGCCTGGCCGTCGATTGGCAGCAGATGCTGATCGTGCTGGCGGTCGCCTCGTTGGTGGTCGGCAACCTCGCGGCGATCGCGCAGACCAACCTGAAGCGCATGCTGGCGTACTCCACCATCGGCCAGATGGGTTTCGTTCTGCTCGGGTTGTCGTGCGGCGTGCTGCCCAGCAACACGGCATCGGCTGCGAACGCCTACAGCTCGGCGATGTTCTATACCGTCACCTACGTGCTCACCACGCTGGGCACGTTTGGCCTGATTGCGTTGCTTGCACGTGAAGGCTTCGAAGCAGAGGAAATCTCCGACCTGAAGGGCTTGAACCAGCGCAGTCCCTGGTATGCCGCGGTGATGGCGATCTTCATGTTCTCGCTTGCCGGCGTGCCGCCTGCGGTGGGCTTCTACGGCAAGTTGGCAGTGCTGCAGGCGTTGGTCTCCACCAACCAGAGCCTGTACGTGTGGCTGGCGGTGATCGCGGTGCTGTTGTCTCTGGTCGGGGCGTTCTACTATCTGCGCGTCGTCAAGGTGATGTACTTCGACGAAGCCACCGACACCTCCCCGATCGCGTCCAGCGCCGATGCCCGTGCCGTGATGTCGGTCAACGGTCTTGCCGTGCTGGTGTTCGGCCTGCTGCCAGGGGGCTTGATGACGCTGTGCGCGCAGGCCATCGGCAAGACGCTGGCCGGCTGAAGACTCGTGAGTTCCGCGGCCTCCGTCTGGCTCGTGTTGTTGGCTGCCGCGGTGGCGGCCAACCTGCCGTTCGTCAACGAAAGACTGTTTGTCGTCGGCCCACAGCGCGCGCCGAAAGGTCTGGGATGGCGGGTGCTGGAGCTGGCACTGCTGTTTGCGCTGGTGCTCGGCCTCGGTTTTGCGCTGGAAACGCGTCAGGGCCAGCGTCACGCCCAGAACTGGGAGTTCTACGCCGTCTCGCTGTGCCTGTTCCTGACCCTGGCGTTTCCGGGTTTCGTCTGGCGCTACCTGCGCCGGCACCGGCGCTGACGTCCTGAGCGAGCGCCATGACCGAAACCACCATCGTTCCAGACGAGCGTCACCTCGAAGAACGGTCGCTGGAATCGACCCAGGTCTACAAGGGCCACTTTCTCGAGGTCCGGCGTGACCGGGTCGGGCTGCCCGACGGCAACGAGGCGCATCGCGAATACATCGTCCACCCGGGGGCCGTGATGATCGTGCCCATCCTCGACGACGGGCGGCTGGTGCTGGAGCGCCAGTATCGCCATCCGCTGGGCCGGGTGATGATTGAATTTCCCGCCGGCAAGCTGGATCCGGGCGAGCCCGGCCGCCGCTGTGCCGAGCGCGAACTGCTCGAGGAAACTGGCTACAGCGCGCGCCAGTGGGCACACGCCGGTACCCTGCACAATGCCATTGCCTATTCGGACGAGGGCATCCAGATCTGGTTTGCTCGCAGCCTGACGGCCGGCGCCAGTCAGCTCGATGCCGGCGAGTTCGTCGAGGTATTCACCGCCACCACGGACGAACTCGACGCCTGGGTGCGCGACGGCCTTGTCACCGACGCGAAGACGATGATCGGGCTGCTGTGGCTGCATCAATGGCAGGCCGGCCGCTGGGATTTGCGCTGGCACGCATGAGTTCGCCGGGAAGTCTGCCGATAATCGCGCCATGAAGGTGCTCAACCTCCAGTGCCGGCACGGCCATGGTTTCGAGGGATGGTTCTCGTCCGAGGACGACTACCGCTCCCAACATGCCCGCGGGCTGGTCGAGTGCCCGCTGTGTGCCGACACCGAAGTGAGCAAGCTGCCGAGCGCGCCGCGGCTCAATCTTTCCGGGGCGAAGGACGCGCCGGCTGAAGCCAAACCGGTGGCCGCCGGGTCGTCGGGTTCCATGCAAGCGCTATGGCTGCAGGCCCTGCGGCACGTGATCGAGAACACCGAGGATGTCGGCGAGCGCTTTGTCGAGGAGGCTCGGCGCATGCACTATGGCGAATCGGACGCCCGCAACATCCGTGGGCAGGCAACGCGCGAGGAGACCGAAGCGCTGCAGGAGGAGGGCATCGAGGTGATGCCGCTGCCGTTGCTGCCGGCGCTCAAGGAGCCGGTGCAGTAGGGGCAGACCCCAGCATCCGTCCCGGGTTCATCCGGTTGTCCGGATCCAGCGCCTGCTTGATCGAGCGCATCAAGCCCAGTGCGACGGCCGATTTGCGCCGCGTCAGCTCTTCCCGCTTCAAGGCGCCGATGCCGTGCTCAGCCGAGATCGAGCCGCTGTGAGCCGCGACGGCGTCGTAGACCAACTCGTTGACCTGTGCTTCATGCTCGCGCAGGAACTCGGCAGCGCTGGTTCCTTCGGGCGCCTGCACGTTGTAGTGCAGATTGCCGTCGCCGAGGTGGCCGAAGTTCACCAGCCGAGCGCCGGGGAAGGCCTGTGCCAGCCGGGCATCGGTCTGTGCGACGAACGACGGGATGCGCGAGACCGGGACCGAGATGTCGTGCTTGATATTGAGCCCCTCCTCAGCTTGTGCGAGCGGGATCGACTCGCGCAAGTGCCACAGACTGCGCGACTGGTCGATGCTCTCTGCCACGGCCGCGTCGGTGATCAGCTCCTGTTCCAGCGCGGCTTCGAGCATGCTTTCGAACAGCGTACGGGCGTGCACTTCGGACTCGGTATCGGACTGCTCCAGCAGCACCATCCAGGGTGATGGTGCAAGGGGTTGGCGGATCTGAGGGAAGTGCTTCGCGACGAGTTCGAGCGCAAACCCGCCCATCACTTCGAAGCCCGTGAGGCCGGCCCCCAGCCGCGCCTGCGCGCACTGGAGCAGACCCACGGCCTGCTCCAGCGACCCCACCGCCGCCAGCGCAGTGACTTTGGCCGCCGGCTGCGGGTACAGCTTGAGCGTCGCTGCGGTTATGATGCCCAGCGTGCCTTCGCTGCCGATGTAGAGGTCACGCAGGTCGTAGCCGGTGTTGTCCTTGCGCAGCCCGCTGAGGCCGTTCCAGACCTCGCCGGCGGGCGTCACGACCTCCAGGCCGAGGCACAGCTCGCGTGCATTGCCGTAGCGCAGCACCTGCGTGCCGCCGGCGTTGGTGGCGAGGTTGCCGCCGATCGTGCAGCTGCCCTCGGCCGCGAGACTCAACGGGAACAGCAGGCTCTGCGCCGCGGCAGCCTCCTGCACGGCTTGCAGCACGCAGCCCGCGTCGACGGTCATGGTCAGGTTGGCCGCATCGATCTCACGGACCCGGTTCAACCGTTGCAGGCTCAGCAGCAGCTGGGTGCCGCTCGCGTCGGGCACCGACCCGCCGACCAGGCCGGTGTTGCCCCCCTGGGGAACGATCGCCACGCCGTGCGCCGCACAGGCCTGGACCACCGTTGCCACCTCCTGGGTGCTGCCCGGGCGCACGACCGCGAGCGCCTGGCCGCGGTAGCGCTTGCGCCAGTCGAGCTCCCAGGCGGACAGGTCGCCGCCGACCAGGACGTGTGGGGCGCCAACGGCGGCGCGCAGGGTGTCGAGCAGTGGTGCGTTCATGGCGGCGAAGGAGAAGTCTGGGCGGCCGTACTCTTCAGGCGAATGCGGACATGCAAGGCGCAGGCGACGAACAGCAGCAGGCACAGCAGCACCTCGACGGCGGCGAGCACCGCGCTCAGCCCGCTGTCGCTGGTGGCCCGCACGGCGCCTTCGGTGAAGTAGATCCACACCATCAGGCTGACCCAGCGGTAGGTGTACATGCGGTGCCTGAGCAGCCCGGCCAGCGGCAACGTCAGCGGCAGCACCTTGAGCGCGAGCCACGAGCCGCCGGGGCGCAGCGGGGCGAGCCACAGTTCCCATGCGAGACCGAGCACGATCAGCCCCAGCAGGCTGCCGACGGCCAGCGTGCGCGTGTGGTCCACGAGGGAAGAGCGATTCATCGATGGCATGATACCGGCCATGAATTTCCCCACGGGACTGCGCCACTCGTGGCGTGTGCAGGTCGCCAGGCTTGTGCAGACGCTGCACGACTGGCCCTGGATGGACACGCTCAAGACGCTGCGCCAGCGCTTTCGCGAAGACCGGCTGGGCCTCACGGCCAGCAGCCTCACGTTCACCACCATCATTTCGCTGGTTCCGCTGTTCACGGTGACGCTCGCCGTGTTCACCGCCTTCCCGATGTTCGGCCGCTTCCAGACAGCACTGGAGAAGTATTTCGTCCAGAGCCTGGTCCCCGATGCCATCGCGAAGCCCGTGCTGCGCGCGCTCACGCAGTTCGCGCTCAACTCGAACCGGCTCGGCACCGCCGGTCTGGTGATTCTGATGTTCACGGCCCTCGCGCTGATGCTGACCATCGACCGCACGCTGAATGCGATCTGGCGCGTGCGCAAGCCGCGGCCGATCGCGCACCGCGTGCTGGTGTACTGGGCGGCGGCCACGTTGGGGCCGCTGCTGCTGGGCGTCAGCCTCACCGTCACCTCCTATGCCCTGGCGCGGTCGCGCGGCATCGTCGGCGACTACTTCGACGCATTGAACTGGGTGCTCAACGTGCTCGAGTTCGGGCTGTTCGTCGGCGGCATTGCCGCCCTGTTCCGCTATGTGCCCAACGTCTATGTGCGCTGGTCTCATGCGCTGTCGGGCGCCTTGTTCGTCGCGCTCGGCTTCGAGGTGGCGAAGAGCCTGCTCGCCTGGTACTTGCGCAAGGTGCCCACCTATTCGGCGGTGTACGGCACGTTCGCCACGGTGCCGATCTTTCTGGTCTGGATCTACCTCGGCTGGGTCATCGTGCTGCTGGGCGCGGTGATGGCGGCCTATGCGCCGAGCCTGCAAATGCGCGTCGTGCGGCGCCCCGACACGCCGGGCCAGCGCTTCCACCTTGCAGTGACCCTGATGCGCGAACTGCAGCTGGCGCGCGCTCAGAGCTTCCACGGCATCACGGCGGCGGGCCTGGCCGAGCACTTGCGGACCGACCCGTTGCAGATCGAACCCGTGCTGGAAAGCCTCGTCGCGCTCGACTGGATCGGCCGGCTCGAGGAGGAGGGCGGTTCGCGTTACGTGCTGCTGGTCGACCCGGAGAAGACGCTGGCGCAACCCCTGGTCGCCGAACTGCTGCTCGACCCGGCGCCCAACCTGCGCGGCTTCTGGGACCGCGCCGGCTTCTCGACCCTCACGCTGGCAGACGTGCTCAAGGCGTAGGGGGGCGATCAGACCCCCGTCAGGTGCTGTGAATCACGACCAGCAAGGCGGTCGCCGTCGTCTTGCCCGGGTTGCGGATCGCATGAGGCTTGTCGACGCCGTAACGGGCCGTCTCGCCATGCTTGAGGCGCTGCACCGCCTCTCCGGCGGTGACGTCGAGCATTCCCGTCAACACGCTCAGATGCTCGCGTGAGCCGGGCTCGTGCGCCTGCGACTCGAGCGCTCCGCCCGGCTGCATCACGAGCTCGTACCACTCGAACTGTCCGGCCAGCTCGATCGGCCCGAGGATGCGCAGTTCGCATCGCTGATCAGGCGTTCGCAGCGACGGCGTCGCGTGCGCTGGGACGGTCACGATAGGCGGAAGCGTCGGCTCGCCGCCTTCCAGCAGCTGCGCCAACGGCACGTCCAGTGCATTGGCCAACCGCCAGACGACGGCGACCGTGGGGTTGGCCTGGTTGCGCTCGATCTGCGACAACATCGACTTCGACACGCCCGCCCGGCGCGAGAGCTCATCGAGCGACAGCCGTTCGGCTTGGCGCAGGGCCTGAATGCGTTCTCCGACGCGAGGAGGTTGGGATACCGGCGAAGCGGGAGCGGGCATGCGGTTGACTTCCGGGGCGAGGCTATGGATACTGCACAAAAGTTCGATATATCGAACATTGTCCATTGAATTGGATGTATCGAACGCCGCCAGTGTGCCTCACCGGTCACCGCAGAGGAAGGAAACCAGCCGATGTCCACCGCCGATTTTTACCGCCACCTGCAAGCCGAGCTCGATGCGACGCGTGAGGCCGGCCTGTACAAGACCGAGCGCATCATCGCGACACCGCAGGGCGCGGTGATCCGCACTACCGATGGCCGCGAGGTGATCAACCTGTGCGCGAACAACTACCTCGGGCTGTCGTCGCACCCGCGCGTGATCGAGGCGGCGCAGGCCGCCTTGCGCACGCATGGCTACGGTCTCAGCTCGGTGCGCTTCATCTGCGGCACCCAAGACCTGCACAAGCAGCTCGAGGCACGCCTGTCTCGCTTCCTCGGCACCGAAGACACGATCCTCTACGCAGCGGCCTTCGACGCCAATGGCGGCCTGTTCGAGCCGCTGCTCGGCGAGCAGGATGCGGTGATCAGCGACGCACTGAACCACGCCTCCATCATCGACGGCATCCGCCTGTGCAAGGCACGGCGCTATCGCTACGAACACAACAACCTGGAAGACTTGGAGCGTTGCCTGGAGCAAGCCCGGGCCGACGGCGCGCGCTTCATGGTGGTGTTTACCGACGGGGCCTTTTCGATGGACGGCACCATCGCGCAGCTCGACCGCATTCGCGAAATCACCGACCGCTACGGGGCGCTGCTCGGCATCGACGAATGCCACGCGACCGGCTTCCTGGGACGCAACGGGCGCGGCACGCACGAATTCCGGGGGCTGCTACAAGGTGGGCGCTGCGGCGTCGACATCATCACCGGCACGCTCGGCAAGGCCCTCGGCGGCGCCAGCGGCGGCTTCACCAGCGGCCGGCGCGAGGTGATCGAGCTGTTGCGTCAGCGTTCGCGGCCCTATTTGTTCTCGAACACGCTGGCGCCGGTGATCGCCGGTGCGTCGATCGCGGTGCTCGACCTGCTGGAAGCGTCGACCGAGCTGCGCGACAAGCTGGAAGCGAACACCCGCCACTTCCGCATGGCCATTGCCAAGGCCGGCTTCGAGATCAAGCCGGGAGACCACCCGATCGTTCCCATCATGGTCTACGACGCTGCGAAGGCACAGCAGCTCAGCGCGCGTCTGCTGGAACTCGGCATCTATGCGATCGGATTTTTCTACCCGGTGGTCCCCAAGGGGCAGGCGCGCATCCGCGTGCAGCTGTCGGCAGTGCACGAGCGCGAGCATCTCGATGCCGCGGTGGCCGCCTTCGTGAAGGCCGGTCGCGAACTCGGGCTGGTGTGAGGTGACGGCGATGAACACCAGGATCCTCGTCATTGGCGCCAACGGCCAGATCGGCAGCGAGCTGACCGAGGCCCTGATCGCCCGCTACGGCAACGACGCGGTGGTGGCTTCGGACATCGGGCCGGCAGCGCGCACCGGACAGGTCTGCTACGAGTCCTTGGACGTGCTCGATGCGCAGGCGCTCGCCAGCGTGGTCGCGCGCCATTGCATCACGCAGGTCTACCACTTGGCTGCGGCGCTGTCGGCGCGCGGCGAGCAGCACCCGGTGTGGGCCTGGGACCTGAACATGCGCGGCCTGCTGAACGTGCTGGAGGTGGCACGTGAACACCGCCTGCAGCGCGTCTTCTGGCCCAGTTCGATCGCGGCCTTCGGTCCCGGCACACCGGCCGAACCGGCGCCACAGCATGCGGTGATGGACCCGGGCACCGTATACGGCATCTCCAAGCTGGCCGGTGAACGCTGGTGCGCCTGGTACCACGCGAAGCACGGCCTGGACGTGCGCAGCGTGCGCTACCCGGGTCTGATCAGCTGGAAGACCCCACCGGGTGGCGGCACCACCGACTATGCGGTGGAGATCTTCCATGCGGCGCGCAAGCGGGGCTGCTACGAGTGCTTTCTCTCGGCCGACACGCGGCTGCCGATGATGTACATGCCCGATGCGCTGCGGGCCACGATCGAGCTGATGGAAGCGCCCGCTGAGCGCATCCGCGAGCGTGGGTCCTACAACCTGGCGGGCGTCAGTTTCACGCCTGACGAGATCGCGATGGAAATCGAACGCCGCATGCCGGGCTTTTCAGTCAGCTACGCGCCCGACTTTCGTGACGCCATCGCGCGCACATGGCCGCGCTCGATCGACGACAGTGCGGCGCGCACCGACTGGGGCTGGCGGCCGCGTTTCGGCCTCGGCGCGCTGGTGGAGGACATGCTTGCGCACATCCCGGTGCACCGGCTGGCGGCCTGATGTCTGGGCTCAGAAGGCAATCTTGCCGGTCCACAGGTCCTTGTACATGACCCAGTCGCCCATGAAGCTGTAGAGCGGACGCTTGAAAGAGGCCGGCTTGTTTTTCTCGAAGCCGAAGTGCCCGACCCATGCGAAGCCGTATCCGCACAGCAAGCCGACCAGCAGCCAGTACGGCTGAGCGGTTGCGATCGACAGCGCGAGGCAGCTCAGTGCAAGTGTCGAGCCGATGAAATGCAGCCGCCGGCAGGTGCGGTTGCTGTGCTCGGCGAGGTAGAACGGATAGAACTCCGCGAAGCTCTTGCAAGCCTTGGGGTCGGTGGGAGCAAGCGTGGACGTGTTCATGCAGCAGCCTCCTTGGGCGGTGACGACAGGAACGCCTTCATCGCATTCAACACGCCATCGGGCGCTTCCGCCATCAGGTTGTGCCCGGCCTTCAAGCGGCATACCTCTGCTTTCAGCAGCCGCACCAGCTCGGCGGTCGCCTTGGGCGAAGTCATTTGATCCTTGTCGCCCAGCAGGAGCTGCACCGGGCAGCACACCCGCTCGGCGGCACGTGCGGCGCCGGCATAGCGGTCGCACACCGTGAAGTCGTGGAGGAACAGATTGGCGCCCTCGTGCCGGGCCGCGTAGCCCGCCTGCAGGCGCCGCATCAGGGCCCGATTGGCGCCATGCAGCCAGGCGCCGGGGCCGGGCGCCGATGGTTTGGCGGCGATCGTCGAGTGAGAGAACGTGTTGACCATCTCGATGGCCTTTTGCGGCGTGTCTCGGGCGGTGTCGAGCAATGCGGCCGACACCTTCATCGGGTAGGCGGTGGCGAGCAGCATCAGATGCGTGGCGCGCTCGCCGAGCGTCGCGGCAGCCTCGAGCGCGATCAGCGAGCCCATGCTGTGGCCGGCGAAGGCCGCGCGCTGCACGCCGGCGGCTGCGAGCAAGTCGACCGTCCAGGCGCCGAGCGCTTCGACGTCCGCCAGCGCGGGCCCGTCGCTGCGTCCGTGCCCGGGCAGGTCGACGGCCAGCACCGACCAGCCGTGATGGGCCAGGTAGCGGCTTTGCAATGCCCACGCGCTGTGGTCGTGCAGCGCGCCGTGGATCAGCACGAGGCACGGTTGGGCGGCGTCGAACGGCCTGCCGCCGGTATAGGCATACGCCTCGCGGCCTTGTACGGTCAACTTCATGCGCCGCCTCCCGATTTCTCGGCCACTTTCAGCGCGCGGCCCAGGTCGTCGATCAGGTCGTCGGCGTCCTCGAGCCCGATCGACAGGCGGATCGTCCCTTGCGCAATGCCGGCCTGCGCGAGTGCCGCGTCGTCCATGCGGAAGTGCGTCGTCGAGGCCGGGTGGATGACCAGCGAACGGCAGTCGCCGACGTTGGCGAGGTGCGAGAACACTTTCAAGGTCTCGATGAATCGGCGCCCCTGCGATCGGCTGCCCTTCATGTCGAAGCTGAACACCGAGCCGCAGCCGCGCGGCAGCAGGCGTTGCGCCAAGGCGTGGCTGGGATGCCCGGGCAGTTCGGGGTAGCCGATGCGCTCGACCAGCGGGTGCCGACTCAGATAGTCGACCACCTTGCGGGTGTTGCCGATGTGGCGCTCCATGCGCATGGACAGGGTCTCGACGCCCTGCAGGATCAGCCAGGCCGTATGCGGGCTCATGCAGGCACCGAAGTCGCGCAGGCCTTCGCGGCGTGCACGCAGCAGGAAGGCGCCGATGGTGCTCTCCTCGGTGAACACCATGTTGTGGAAGCCGGCATAGGCTTGCGTCAGTTCCGCAAAGCGCCCGGAAGCTTCCCAGTCGAAGCTGCCGCTGTCGACCAGCACGCCGCCGATCACCGTGCCATGGCCGGACAGGAACTTGGTGGCCGAGTGGTAAACGAGGTCTGCGCCGTGGTCGAACGGTCGCATCAGGTAGGGCGTCGTGAAGGTGGAGTCGACCAGCAGCGGGATCCCGAGCTCGTGCGCGAGCGTGCTGACGGTGGGGATATCGAGCACGTCCAGCCCCGGGTTGCCGAGAGTCTCGCCGAAGAACAGCCGGGTGTTCGGCCGTACCGCGCCGCGCCAGCCGTCGATGTCGCCCGGCTTCACGAACGTGGTCTCGATGCCGAAGCGCGCCAGCGTGTAGTGCAGCAGGTTGTGCGAGCCGCCGTAGAGGGCGCTGCTGGCGACGATGTGTGAGCCGGCCCCCATCAGCGTGACGATCGCGAGGTGCAGCGCGGCCTGGCCGCTGGCGGTGGCAATGGCACCGGCGCCGCCTTCGAGCGCGGCGATGCGCTCTTCCAGCACGGCCGTGGTCGGGTTGGAAATGCGCGAGTAGACGTGTCCCGAGCGTTCCATGTTGAACAGCGCCGCGGCATGGTCGCTGTCGTCGAACACGAACGAGGTGCTGAGATAGATCGGCACCGCACGGGCACCGGTGGCAGGGTCGGGCGGGCTGCCGGCGTGCAGGGCCAGCGTGTCGAAGCCGGGGTCGGCGTATCCGGGCATGAAAGTCTCCAGTTTGGCGCAACGCGCGGGTGTTTGGCACCAGCGGTTACCGCTCGGTCACATGCCGTTCATTGTGGGCTATATTGGTTCACCGATCGGCCGCCGAGGGGCGGGCCGGAACAGGAGACAGATCATGAAAGTCAGCGACATCCTTCGCGTCAAGGGCGGGACGCTTTTCACCGTTTCACCCGACCAGCCCCTGGCCGAAGCCCTGAAGGCGATGGCCGAGCACGATATCGGCTCGCTGGTCGTGATGGAGCACGGCGATCTGGTCGGCATGCTGACCTTCCGCGAGGTGATCCAGGCGGTGGTGGGCAACGGCGGCAGCGTCGGCCAGACCATCGTGCGCACCGTGATGGACAACGCACCCCTGACCTGCACGCTGGAGACCGAGATCGACGAGGTCCGCCGCATGATGCTCGGCCGTCACGCGCGCTACATGCCGGTGATGAACCAGCGCACGCTGATGGGCGTCATTTCGTTCTACGATGTCGCCAAGGCGGTGGTCGACAGCCAGGACTTCGAGAACCGCATGCTCAAGGCCTACATCCGGGACTGGCCCGGCGCCGATGGCGGCGAACCCGTCCAGACGCTCTGAACCATCTGACCCCGAACCGCTGCAGCGCTCCCGTCGAGGCGCGTCACTGGCGGCCCGGCGCCGGCGCCGTCGTCGTGCCCTCGGCTTCGGGCAGGTTCAGCCTGCCGGCGCTGGCTGGCAGGCCCGCCGGGCCGGCGCTTAGAATCGGTGCTTCCTCAACGGCCGCTCAGGCCTCGTGCGATGGCGAGACAGAGTGGTCCTACACTCGTCCAGTCCATGTCCGGCAGCACCTTCGGCACCCTGTTTCGCGTCACCAACTTCGGCGAGTCCCACGGACCCGCGATCGGCTGCGTGATCGACGGCTGCCCGCCGGGAATGGCGTTGTCGGAAGCCGACATCCAGCCGGATCTCGACCGCCGCCGCCCCGGTACTTCGCGTCACGTCACGCAGCGCAACGAGCCTGATGCGGTCGAGGTCCTGTCGGGCGTCTACGAGGGCAAGACCACCGGCACGCCGATCTGCCTGCTGATCCGCAACACCGATCAGCGCAGCAAGGACTACGGCAACATCGCGCAGACCTTTCGCCCGGGCCATGCCGACTACACCTACTGGCACAAGTACGGCATTCGCGACCCGCGGGGCGGAGGCCGTTCGTCGGCGCGGTTGACGGCACCGATGGTCGGTGCGGGGGCCATTGCCAAGAAATGGCTGAAGCAGCAGTACGGCACCACCTTTCGGGGTGGCATGACCCAACTGGGCGACATCGAGATCCCGTTCGAGTCGTGGGAGCACGTACCCAACAACCCGTTCTTCGCGCCCAACGCGAGCGTGATCACCCGGCTCGAGGATTACATGGACGCCTTGCGCAAGGCGGGCGATTCGGTCGGCGCGCGCATCCGCGTCGAGGCCACCGGCGTTCCGGTGGGGCTGGGGGAGCCGCTGTTCGACAAGCTCGACGCTGACATCGCCTACGCGATGATGGGCATCAACGCGGTCAAGGGTGTCGAGATTGGTGCCGGTTTCGCCTGTGTGGCCCAGAAGGGCACTGAACATGGCGACGAGCTGACGCCGCAGGGCTTTCGCGGCAACAACGCCGGCGGCGTGCTCGGCGGCATCAGCACCGGGCAGGACATCGCGGTGTCGATCGCGATCAAGCCGACCAGCTCGATCCGCAGCCCGCGCGCCTCGATCGACCTGGCCGGCCACCCGGCGACGGTCGAGACCTTCGGCCGCCACGACCCGTGTGTCGGCATCCGCGCAACGCCCATCGCAGAGGCGATGCTGGCACTGGTGCTGATGGACCACGCGCTGCGCCATCGCGCGCAGTGCGGCGACGTGCACGTCGATACGCCCCGCATTCCTGGCCACCTGCCCCGCTGAGCGCCCGCTTCATGGCCGAGGCCGCAGCGGCGCCGCGCGAGCTGTGGCGCTTCGCCGCGCTGTCGGCCACCTACTTCGCCTTCGTCGGCTACTTCAATCCCTATCTGCCGCTGTGGCTGAAGGAGTTGGGCTTCGGCACGTTCGCGATCGGTGCGCTGGTGGCCGTACAGAGCATCACACGCGTCGTCGCCCCGTACGGCTGGGGCTGGATCTGCGACCACACCGGGCAACGTGCCAGGCTGCTGCGCCTCTCTTCGGCCCTGGCGTGCCTGTTCGCGCTCGGCCTGCTGCTGACACCGTACCGCGTCGTCCCGAGCGTCGGCTACGTCGGTGCGGTGCTGTTCCTGATGTTCCTCAACACCAGCGCCATGATGCCGATGGCCGAGGCCGCAATGGCGCAGCACGTGAGCAGCGACCGCGGCCTGGATGTGGCGCGCTACGGGCGCATCCGCGTCTGGGGCTCGATCGGCTTCATCGTCACCGTGGTCGTGTTCGGTTTCTGGTTCGAAGCGCAGGGCCTGCGCTGGTTCGCCCCCGGTGCGGCGCTGATCCTGCTCGCACTCGTGATCGCTTGCGCTCGCCTGCCGGCCGAGCGGCCTGCCGTGTATGGGCGCGAAGCGGTGCCGTCGCTGCGGCCGGTGCTTGCCCGCCCGGAGGTACGCTGGTTTTTCGTGTCGGCGTTCTTCATGATCCTGGGGCACATCAGCCTGTACGCGTTCTTCTCGCTGCATCTCGACGCACTGGGCTACAGCAAGCGGGTCGTCGGCGCGTTGTGGGCGGTCTCGGTGATGGCCGAGATCGCCTGGTTCCTGTGGCAGGGCCGCTGGCTGGGGCACTGGCCGTTGACCACCTGGCTTGCACTGACGGGAGTGGTGGCCGCGTTGCGTTTCGGCGCGACAGCGGCCTTCGGCGCCAGCCTCTCGGTGCTCGTGGTGGCCCAGGCGACGCATGCGGTGACGTTCGCGGCCCACCACACCGTGTGCATCGCCCTGATCAACCAGCATTTCCCGGGCCGCTTGCGCGGGCGCGGGCAAGCGCTCTACACGGTCATCGGCTACGGCATCCCGGGCGTGCTGGGCGGCGTCGCCGGTGGGGCACTGAGCGACGCGGCGGGATTTGCCGCGGTGTTCTGGGCGGCCGGCGCCGTGGCACTGCTGGCTGCATTGGCTGCTTGGCGCGCGGCTTCGACCACCGTTCTGCACGATCAGGCTTAGACGCGCAGAATCGGCTCTCGTTGTCACGACGAACGGGAGAAATCGCATGCAATACGTTACGCTGGGCCGCACCGGCCTGCGGGTCTCGCGCATCTGCCTGGGCATGATGACCTACGGCACGCCGAAATGGCGGCCCTGGGTGCTTGACGAGGCCGCCGGCCGCCCGCTGGTGCAACGGGCTGTCGAACTGGGGGTCAATTTCTTCGACACCGCCGACATGTACTCGGCCGGCGAGAGCGAGGTACTGACCGGCCGCTTCGTGCGCGAGTTTTGCCGGCGCGACGAGGTCGTGATCGCGACCAAGGTGTACTTCCCGGTCGACATGGACTATGCCGGCGGGCCCGGCTCCGCGGGCTACCGGTCGCGCCCCAACATGGAGGGCCTGAGCCGCAAGCGGATCTTCCAAGCTGTCGACGAAAGCCTCAGGCGACTGGGCACCGACTACATCGATCTGTACCAGATCCACCGCTGGGACCCGCTCACGCCTATCGAAGAGACCATGGAGGCCTTGCACGACGTGGTGAAGGCCGGCAAGGCCCGCTACATCGGTGCCAGCTCGATGTGGGCCTGGCAGTTTGCAAAGGCGCAGCAGACGGCCCGCGAGCGGGGCTGGACGCGCTTCGCCAGCATGCAGAATCATTACAACCTCGCCTACCGCGAGGAAGAACGCGAAATGATCCCGCTGTGCCGCGACCTCGGCGTGGCGCTGATCCCGTGGAGCCCGCTGGCGCGCGGCTTCCTTGCCGGCAACCGCGGCAAGGGCGACAAGCAGGCCGGTGCCACGTCGCGAGCGCAGACCGACGACATCGCCCAAAGCTACTATTACCGCGACAGTGACTTCCAGGTCACGCGTGTACTGGGTGAACTCGCAGAGCGGCGCGAGGTGGGCGCTGCGACGCTGGCCTATGCATGGTTGTTGAAGAAGGGGGTGACCGCACCCATCGTCGGCGCCAGCAAGCCTGGCCAGTTGGAAGACGCCGTGCGCGCCGTCGAACTCGAGCTGACGGACGACGAGGCCCGGCAACTGGAGGCGCCGTACGAGCCTCATCCGGTGCTCGGGCATCAGTAAGGGCTGTCGCCGCTGAAACTACGGCGTGCCGCCGTGTGCGGCGCGCGCTTCCAACGGCGCCCGGAGACACTACTTACACAACATTCATCGGGCTGCCGCACTTCTGCGTGCATTTCGCTGGGGCTGTACTTAAGCTACATGCCGGTTCCCCAACCGCTGAGACGGAGAGACCACTCCGTCCTGCCAGAAGCCATTGCAGGAGACAGACATGCAGCGTTCTTCAAACGCCCCCAGGCAGGGGCTGATCCGACCTTTCCCGTCGTTTTGCCGTCAGTTCGCTCTGGTGCTCGCCACAAGCGCCACGCTGGCGGGATCCTGGGCCCCAGGCGCCGCCCAAGCGCAAACGACAGCTCGTACCGCCTTCGTCCACCTCTTTGAATGGAAGTGGACCGACGTCGCCAAGGAATGCGAAACCTACCTCGGCCCCAAGGGCTTCGCGGCCGTGCAGGTTTCGCCGCCCAACGAACACCACTGGGTCACCAGCGGCGACGGTGCGCCGTACCCCTGGTGGATGCGCTACCAGCCGGTCAGCTACCACCTCGATCGCAGTCGCAGCGGCACCCGTGCCGAGTTCCAGGACATGGTCAACCGCTGCAACGCGGCAGGCGTCGGCATCTACGTGGACGCGGTGATCAACCACATGTCCGGCGGCAACGGGGGCACCTCGAGCGCCGGGCGCAGCTGGAGCCACCACAACTATCCCGGCCTGTACGGCTCGCAGGACTTTCATCAGCCTGTCTGCAGCATCACCAACTATGGCGATGCGAACAACGTGCAGAACTGCGAGCTCTCGGGCCTGCAGGACCTGAACACCGGCAGCAGCTATGTGCGCGCCAAGATCGCCGACTACCTGGTCGATCTGGCGAGCATGGGCGTCAAGGGCTTCCGCGTCGACGCGGCCAAGCACATCAGCCCGGGCGACCTCGGCGCCATCATCGACAACGTCAACTCGCGCACGGGTGCCAACAAGCCGTTCTGGTTTCTGGAAGTGATCGGCGCCGCGGGCGAGGCGGTACAGCCGAGCCAGTACTTCGCGCTGGGCAACAGTCAGGTCACCGTCACCGAGTTCTCCTATGGCAAGGAGCTGTACGGCAAGTTCGCTGGCGGCGGCAAGCTGGCCGACCTGCAGAGCTTCGGGCCGAGCTGGAACCTGATGCCCAGCAGCAAGGCGGTGGCCTTCGTCGACAACCACGACAAGCAGCGCGGCCATGGTGGTGGGGGTGGCTACGTCACTTATCACCATGGCAGCACCTACGACCTGGCGAACATCTTCATGCTGGCGTGGCCGTATGGCTACCCGGCGCTGATGTCGAGCTACGGCTTCAATCGCAGCAGCAGCTACGACACCAGCTACGGCCCGCCCCACTACAGCGACGGGGCGACCAAAGGCCCCTGGGACGGCAACCCGTCCAGCCCCGCCTGCTTCGACCCCTCGGTGGGCGGCTGGGTCTGTGAACACCGCTGGCGCGGGATCGGCAATATGGTGGCCTTTCGCAACGCGACGGTGGACAACTGGTTCGTCAGCGACTGGTGGAGCAACGGCAACAACCAGATCGCCTTCGGCCGAGGCGACAAGGGCTTTGTCGTCATCAACAAGGAAGGCAACGCGTTGACCCGCAGCTTCAAGACCAGCCTGCCGGCTGGGCAGTACTGCGACGTCATCTCGGGCGATTTCAACAACGGCACCTGCACCGGCAGCATCGTGACCGTCGACGCAGGCGGCTACGCGATGATGTCGGCGCCGGCGAATGGCGCCGCGGCGGTCCACGTCGGTGCGCGCATCGGCGACCAGCAGCCGGGCGGGTACGCCAGCATCAGCTTCAACGTGACGGCCAGCACCGTGTGGGGCCAGAACGTTTTTGTCGTCGGCAACGTCGCGGCTCTCGGCAACTGGACGCCGACGTCCGCGGCAGCGATGACGTGGCTCTCGGGCAGCGGCAGCACCGGCCACTGGCGCGCGACCGTTCAGCTGCCTGCCAACACGTCGCTCCAGTACAAGTACATCAAGAGGGACGGGGCCGGCAACGTGGTATGGGAGAGCGGCAGCAACCGCATCGTGACCACGCCGGCACCGGGCGCCGCGACCGCCGTCAACGACGCATGGCAGTGACGTAGCGCCAGCACGCGGGCGCTCAGGACGACAAGGCCTTGAGCGCTTCGTAAACCGTGCCCAGTGTGTGGTAGTCGAGCTGGCCCGATTCGCTCTTCTCGTTGCTGAGCTTGCGGTTGTCGCGTGTGAGGGTGTGGTACCAGGCACCGTGCTCGTGGTCGATCAGGTAGTCCCAGCAGTACGACCACAACCGGTTGTACCAGCGCCAGTAGTGCTCCAGCCCGGTGCGCTGACCGAGCAGCGCGGCGGCCGCCATCGATTCCGATTGCACCCAGAAGCTCTTGTCGTCGTCGCAGATGCTGCCATCGGGTGCCATGCGGTTGACGAGCCCCTGGCACGACTCGTCCCAGGCCCGTGGTACCGACGCATCGAACAAGGCCTGTGCACGCGGCAGCAGCCACGGAAGCGGCCGCTGCCGGTCGAGCATCAGCAACAGCTTGGCCCACTCGGCCTGATGCCCGAAGCTGTAGCCCCAGGGGTGGAAGATGTCGCCCGGGTCCTGGCGGTGGTCGTCCCAGTCCGGCGTCCAGTCCTCGTGGTAGCGCTCCCAGATCATGCCGCCGGTACGGTCTGCCAGTTGGACCGCAACGCGGTGTGCGAGCGCTTCGGCACGGTCCAGGTAGCGCTTGTCGCCGGTCGCTTCGGCCGCGGCCAGCAGGGCCTCGAACACGTGCATGTTGGCGTTTTGCCCGCGGTACGGCAGCCAGCGCCCGCTGGCGTCGGCCTCATCGGCATACAAGCCGTGCCGGGCATCCCAGAAACGCGCCTCGAGCTGTTCCCAGGCGTCCTCGAGGCAGACGTGCGCCTCGCTCACACCGACCTTCAGTGCATGGGCGCAGGCCAGCATCACGAAGGCCAGGCCGTAGGCGAACTGCCGGTTGTCCTGCACTTCGATGCGCCGGGTCCCGTCGCCATTCATGCAACGGAGCATCCAGGCGTAGTGTCCGGTTGTCGGGTCCCGATGCGCTTCTTGCAGGAAGGCCAGCCCGTGCTTCACGGCGTCGAGATAGGTCGGCGCACGGAAGTGCAAGTGCGCCATCGCGTAGTTGTAGATGAAGCGCGTGCTGTTGACGAGGTGGCGGCGTTCGGTGTCGAACGGGGTGCCGTCGTCCTTGAAGTAGTGGAAGAAGCCGCCGCGTTTGTCGATGCAGCGCGGGTGATAGAACGCCATCGTGTGGAAAATGTGTTCCTTCAGGAACGCGGGCGACTTGAAACGGGGCAGGTTTTGCATCGGCGGACGGGCGCAAGCGCAGAAGCCGGGCTCTTGGCCCGGCAGCAGGGTTCGGCTGACCGCTAGGGTATCAGCCCACGCGCTGTTCCGTATGTCGGTCGAACAAGTGGGCGTCGCGCGCTGCCCAGCCCAGATGCACCCGGTCGCCCACGCGCTGGGTCACCTTGCCGGGAACGCGTGCAGTCACCATGCCGAGTGCCGTTTCAACCATGGCGTAGGTTTCGGGCCCTGTAGGCTCGATCATCGTCAGTTGACCGGGCAGCCCGGTGTCGGCAAAGCTCAACGCCTCGGGCCGCAGGCCGTAGACCAGCGCCGAAGCAGCGGTCGCGCCGCGCGCCTTCAGCGCGTCACGTTGTTCATCGGTCAACTCGAGTTCGATGCCCTTTGCGGCGAGGCCGTTGTTCGTGCTCAGGTTGGCTTCGATCATGTTCATCGCCGGCGAGCCGATGAACTCGGCCACGAAGCGCGTGGCCGGCCGGCTGTAGATGTCGTCGGGGGTGCCGAACTGCTGCACCACGCCGTCGCGCATCACTGCGATGCGGTCACCCAGGGTCATGGCCTCCACCTGATCGTGCGTGACATAAACCGTGGTGATGTGCGTGCGCTGATGCAGCAGCTTGATCTCGGCACGCATCTCGACGCGCAGCTTGGCATCGAGGTTGGACAGCGGTTCGTCGAACAGGAACAGCTTGGGCTCGCGTGCCAGTGCCCGGCCCATCGCAACGCGCTGGCGCTGGCCGCCGGACAACTGGCCGGGCTTGCGGTCGAGCAGGTGCTCGATCTGCAGCATCTTCGCGACGCGTTGCACCGCAGCCTCGCGCTGGGCCTTGGGCACCTTGCGCATCTCCAACCCGAACGAGATGTTCTGAGCGACGTTCATGTTGGGGTACAGCGCATAGCTCTGGAACACCATCGCGATGTCGCGGTCCTTGGGCAGCGCGTGCGTGACGTCCTTGTCGCCGATCTGGATAGCGCCGGAGGTCGGGAAGTCCAGCCCGGCGATCATCGACAGCAGTGTGGACTTGCCGCAGCCCGAGGGGCCGACCAGGATCAGGAATTCGCCGGCCTCGACCTCGAGATCGATGCCCTTGAGGATCTCGATCTGGTGATAGGCCTTGCGGATGTTGCGTATGGAGAGTGCACCCATGTTCTTGCTTCTCGGGATTAGCCTTTGACTGCGCCGGCCGTCAGCCCGCGCACGAAGTACTTGCCGGCGATGATGTAGATCGCGAGCGTGGGCAGGGCGGCGATCATCGCGGCGGCCATGTCGACGTTGTATTCCTTGACCACGCTCGAGGTGTTCGCCAGGTTGTTGAGGCCGACCGTGACCGGCTTCGACTCGGCACCCGAGAACACCACCCCGTAGAGAAAGTCGTTCCAGATGTTGGTGAACTGCCAGATCAGCGTGACGACCAGGATGGGCGTCGACAGCGGCAGCACGATGCGCCAGAAGATGCGCCAGAAGCCTGCGCCATCGAGCATCGCCGCCTTCAGCAGTTCGTCAGGCAGGCCGACGTAGTAGTTGCGGAAGAACAGCGTCGTCGACGAGATGCCCGCCAGCACATGAACCAGCACCAGCCCCCACACCGAGTCGGAGATACCCAGCCAGCCCAGCACCTGCGACATCGGCAACAGCACCACCTGCATGGGCATGAACACGCCGAACAGCATCAGGCCGAACATCAGCTCGCTGCCGCGAAAACGCCACTTGCTGAGGATGTAGCCGTTGACGGCGCCGAGCGCGGTGGAGATCAGCACCGCCGGAATCACCATCAGGGTCGAATTCAGGAAGAAGGGCCTCAGGCCGCCGCAGTCGGTGCCGGTGCAGGCGCTCGACCAGGCCGTGGCCCACGACGCGAGCGTCGGGTTGTCGGGCAGCTCGAGAAGGCCGCCGGCCCGAATCTGGTCCATGTCCTTCAAGGAGGTCACGACCATCACGTACAGCGGCGCAAGGAAGATCGCCGCAAACCCCAGCAACAGTGACCAGATCACGAAACGATGGAAGTTCTGCATGGCGTGCTCGTCAGCGTTTCGTGCGGAGTTCGGAGTAGAGATAGGGCACGACGATGGCGGCGATGGTCGCCAGCATGATCGTCGCCGACGCTGCACCGAGGCCGATCTGTCCGCGCGAGAACGCCATGGCGTACATGAAGGTCGCCGGCACGTCGGTGGAGTAGCCGGGCCCGCCGTTGGTCAGCGCGATGACGAGATCGAAGCTCTTGATCGCGATATGCGCAAGCACCAGCAGGGTGCTGAAGAATACCGGCCGCAGGCTCGGGATGATGATGCGCAGGTAGATGCGCGGCAGCGAGGCGCCGTCGACCTGGGCGGCCTTGATGATCGAGTCGTCGATGCCGCGCAGGCCTGCGAGGAACAACGCCATCACGAAACCCGCCGATTGCCAGACGCCGGCGATGACGATGGTGTAGATCGCCATGTCGCTGTTGACCAACCAGTCGAAAGTGAAGTCCTCGAAGCCCCACTGGCGCACCAGGTGTTCGATGCCCAGGCCGGGGTTCAGGATCCACTTCCAGGCCGTGCCGGTGACGATGAATGACAGCGCCATCGGGTAGAGGTAGATGGTGCGCAGCAGGCCCTCGGCGCGGATCTTCTGATCCAGCAGGATGGCGAGGAACAGCCCCAACGCCATGCCGACACCGATGAACAGCACGCCGAAAAGCCCAAGATTTCGCAGCGCGACCCACCAGCGCTCGCTCTCGAACAGCGTCGTGTACTGCTGGAGCCCGATGAATTCGTAGTTGGGCAGCAGGCGCGAGGCGGACACCGAAAGGTAGCCGTTCCAGGCGATCAACCCGTAGATGAACAGGAACGACAGCAGGAACGACGGAGCAAGCACGAGCTTGGGCAGCCAGGGCTGGGGCGGCCTGATGGCGGGAGGCGAGGACATGGTCTTTCCGGGTAGCGAGGAAACGCCGCATCGTTGGGCGGCTGCGGTGGCGTGGAAGCACCTTAGCGCTTGGGGCGCTTCAGTGCCACCGGGTCGAGTGCCAGGGGCGTGAGCACCCCTGGCCGATGCAGCGAGACGCCGCGCTTACTTGATGCGCGCCGCCGAGGCGATGCGCTCCATGGCTTCCTTCGGGGTCATCCGGTCGGTGTTCCAGAACTGCGACACCGCATCCTTGATCGCGCCCTCGGCAGACGACGGCACCGCCATTCCGTGGGCGATCGATGGCACCAGCGAGCCGGCCTTCGAGCTGGCGACGAAATCGGCGGACGACTGCTTCGCGCAGTCGTCGAACTTCGCCAAGTCCATGTTCAGCCGCACCGGGATCGACCCCTTGTTGAGGTTGAACACTTCCTGGAACTCGGGCGACATGATCGCACCCGCCAGGTCCTTCTGGGCCTTCACGTTCTGCTCGTTCTTGATCTTGAACATCGCGAAGCTGTCGACGTTGTAGGTGTAGGCCTTGCCCGTGCCGGGCGCCGGCGCGCAGACGAAGTCCTTGCCCGGCGTCTTGCCTGCGGCCAGGAACTCGCCCTTGGCCCAGTCGCCCATGATCTGCATGCCGGCCTGCCCGTTGATGACCATCGCGGTTGCCAGATTCCAGTCGCGGCCCGGGGCGTTCTTGTCGGTGTAGTCCTTCACGCGCTTGAAGGTCGTCAGCACCTTTTCCATCGTGGGGCTCTTCAGCGCTCCCTGATCGAGCTGGATCAGCGCCTTCTTGTAGAAATCGGTGCCGCCGACGCCGAGCGCGACGGCTTCGAAGGTCGTGAAGTCCTGCCAGTTCTGGCCCCCGTGCGCGACCGGAATCACACCGGCCTTCTTCAGCGCTTCAGCAGCGGTAAAGAACTCGTCCCACGTGGTGGGCACCTTCACACCGGCCTTCTGGAACACCGCCGGATTGGCCCACAGCCAGTTCACACGGTGCACGTTGACAGGGGCTGCAACATAGCTGCCCTTGTACTTCAGGCCGTCGGCGATCGACTTGGGCAGCAGGCTGTCCCAGTTGTTGGCCTTGGCCACGTCGTCGATGTTCGCGAGCACGCCTTCCTGGGCCCATTCCTGGATCGAGGGGCCTTTGATCTGCGCGGCAGCCGGCGCGTTGCCAGACACCACGCGCGACTTCAGCACCGTCATCGCGGAGTCGCCGCCGCCGCCGGCGACGGCGAAGTCGCGCCAGGTATGGCCAAGCTTCAGCATCTGGCCCTTGAGTGCGGTGGCGGCCTTGGCCTCGCCGCCGGACGTCCACCAGTGCAGCACTTCCACTTCACCTGCGTTCGCGGCGCTGGCAGCCAGCAGGCCGCAGGCTGCCAGGGCGCGCCCCAAGCGGCGGAGGGTATGGGATGTCGACATCAGTTTGCTCCTCGTATTGGATGTGATGGATGCCGGGTTGGATCGGCATTCGATCAAACCGGTCGCGCAATGTTAAGACTGCGTTAATGTTTCGACAATGCAGTATTAACCCGGATTACCCTAGGCTGCCGCGATGGCGCGGCGACCTCAGGGGGCAACTGCCGTACCGGCGACCAGCGGCAGCCGCACCGTCGCACGCAGGCCGTGGGGCCGGACCGGCGACAGATGCACCGTGCCGGCGTGGCGCTCGACGATCTCCTTGACGATCGCCAGGCCGAGCCCGCAGCCGCTGCCCTCGTGGGTGGCGCGCACGAAGCGCTCGAACACCCGCTCGTGGATGTGCGGGTCGGCCGGCAGTCCCGGACCGTCGTCTTCGATCTCGACGACGGCGTGGCGGTCGTCGCGCCGGGTCCGCACGGTGACGGCAGCGCCACGGCCGGCGTAGCGCACCGCGTTGTCGATCAGATTCAGCAGCGCTTCGCGGATCAGCAGGCCGTTGCCCAGGATTTCCAGGCTCTCGGGCTGGCTGTCGTCGTAGCCGAGGTCAACGCCGACGTGCAGCGCCCGCGGCACCTGCTCGGCGGTCAGGTCGCGCACCAGCTTGCGTATGTCGAAGCGGGTGCGGGCCTGCACGGCAGCCGATTCGGGTTCGGCACGCGCCAGCGTCAGCAGCTGGGTGACCAAGTGCGCAGCACGCGCCGCGCTCTCCTGCACACGCTGCAGCCGCGCCTTCAGCGCGGGGTCGGTGGCCTCGGACAGGGCCAGTTCGGCCTGCGACTTCAAGCCCGCCAGCGGCGTGCGCAACTGGTGCGCGGCATTGCTGATGAAACGACGTTGCGTGCTGACGCTCTCGTGGACCTCGGCCAGCAGTGCATTCAGCGCTTTCGCAAGTGCGCGCACCTCGCTGGGCGCCGACTCGAGCTCGATCGGCGCCAGGTCGTTGGGTGCCCGGTCCTCGACCAGGTCACGCAATCGTGTCAGCGGCGCGAGGCCGGTGCGGATGCCTGCCCAGACGATGAAGGACATCAGCACGATCAGGCCCGACAGCGGCAGCGCGGTATCGATCAGGATTTGCTGCGCCAGTTCTTCGCGCGTGGTGCGGCTCTTGGCCAGTTGCACCAGCATGCGTTGCGGCGCTTCGTCCTCGCCGTAAGCCAGGTAGAGCGCTGCGACCCGTACCGGCACGTCGTTGACCATGCCGTCGTAGAAGTACGGGCGGTCGAGTTCGAGGTTGGGAATGGCTGGCGGCGGTGGCAGCTTGTCGTTGCCCAGAATGAACTGGCCCGGCGGTGTGCTCACCATGTAGTAGACGCGGTCGTCGGGGTCCGTCTCGAGCACGGACTGCGCAGCCTTCGGAAAGTCGATGAACAGGCCGTTGCCGATCGGCTTGACCTGCTGTGCAAGTGCCCGCGACGACTGGTACAGGCTGCGGTCGATGGCGCGGTTCGCATAACGCGCTGCGAGGTGGTAGGTGACATAAGCGGCGGCCAGCCAAAGCACCAGCTGGGGGATCAGCAACCACAGCATCAGGTGCCGGCGCAACGAGCGCTGACCGGGGGCCAGGCCCAGGCGAGTCTGCAGCTTCTGCCAGCGGCGCAGTGTCACGCGCCCGGTTCCAGTTCAAGCAGGTAGCCGAGCCCGCGCACCGTGCGGATCGAGATGCCGGACGGCTCCAGCTTGCGGCGCAGGCGGTGGATGTAGACCTCGATCGAGCCGGGCGCGGCATCGCCGCTGCCGCGGCTGGCCTCGGCCCGCGTGCCGTCACCGGCCCACATCTGCGCGATCTGGTCCTTCGTGACGACCTTGTCGCGCTGGGTCAGCAGCAGGTCGAGCAGCGACCACTCGCGCGGGGAGAAATCGACCGCCTCGTTGTCGATGGTGGCGCGGCGCGCTTCGCGGTCGAAGCTCAGGCCTGCCACCTGCTGTACCGGGCCCGAGGCCGGTTTCGCACGGCGCATCAACGCGCGCAGCCTGGCTTCCAGCTCCGGAAAGTCGAACGGCTTGGTGAGGTAGTCGTCCGCGCCGGCGTTCAAGCCTTCGACACGATGCTCGAGATCGCACAGCGCGGTCAGCAGCAGGATGGGCTGGGCAGGCTTGCTGGCACGGGTGCGCTTGAGCACGCTCAGGCCGTCCAGCATCGGCAACCCGATGTCGAGGATCGCAATATCGAAATGCTGCTTGGTGAGCAGGTACTCTGCCACGGGGCCGTTCTCCGCGGTCTCGACCTCGAAGCCGGCGTGTTGCAGGTTGGCGGTCAATGCATCGGCCAGGATGGCGTCGTCTTCGGCAAGCAGGATGCGCATGCCGCAACTTTAATGTTTCCTTTATGGTTTTCCCCTCCGGGGAGGCCCTCATAGGGCGACACCCGGTCGAAGTGCATCGTTATGTTGCATAAACTTGCCGCAGGCCGTGTTAGGCTGCGCGCCGCGCGTTTGCGTTCGCATGTGACCCGCACTCGACAACAAGTTGCACACGAGGCGGGGTCTCTACTCACCAGACAGGGGTGCCATAGTGAAATTCCGTCTTTCTCCTCTTGCTGCAACCTTCGCGGCCGCTGTGTGGCTGGCCGGTTGCGCGTCCACCAATGTCAGCGAGCCGGCAGCCGGTGGTGCTGCGGGTGCTGCCGGCGGCAGCCAGCCCGGAGCGCAGTCCCAGGTTGCGACCGTCAACGCGGGGTCGTCCAATGCGGGCAGCGTGGCCGCTGCCGAGCAAGGGCTCGCGCCGGTCATCTACTTCGATTTCGACAGCTCGCTCGTGAAGCCCGAGTACAACGGCACGATCAACGGCTACGCGAAGCTGCTGCGCCAGGGCCAGAGCAAGCTGACGATCGAAGGCCATGCCGACGAGCGCGGCGGCCACGAGTACAACCTCGCCCTCGGTCAGCGTCGCGCCGAAAGCGTGCGCAAGTCCCTGGCGCTGCTCGGCGTCAAGGAAGACCAGGTCGAAGCCATCAGCTACGGCGAGGAGCGCCCCGTCGCATTGGGCCAGGACGAGGAGTCGTGGGGGAAGAACCGCCGCGCCGAGTTCAAGCTGCGCTGAACCTCAGCGTCGACCCAGAGAAAAAGGCCGGCTTGCCGGCCTTTTGCGTTGCATCCCTCCACCGGACTCGGCCGCTGCCTGGCGTTGCACGAATCAGCGGCTGACCGAGTGGCGCCGCGGATCCGGCTCAGCCGGTCCGCTGGTGCCGCTCCCTTGAGGGGGCGCGCGAAGCGCGTAGGGGGAGGAGCTTTCAGCACTCGACGATGTTGACGGCCAGGCCGCCGCGCGCGGTCTCCTTGTACTTGCTCATCATGTCCGCGCCGGTCTCGCGCATCGTCTTGATCACCTTGTCGAGCGACACGTGATGGCTGCCGTCGCCGCGCAGCGCCATCCGGGCCGCGTTCACCGCCTTCACGGACGCGATCGCGTTGCGCTCGATGCACGGGATCTGCACCAGCCCTCCGACCGGATCGCAAGTCAGCCCCAGGTGGTGCTCCATGCCGATTTCGGCGGCGTTCTCGACCTGCTCGGGCGTGCCGCCGAGCACCGCGCACAGCGCGCCGGCAGCCATGGAGCAGGCCACGCCCACCTCGCCCTGGCAGCCCACCTCGGCCCCGGAGATCGACGCGTTCTCCTTGTAGAGGATGCCGATCGCCCCGGCCGTCAGCAGGAAGTCGGCAACGCCTGCATCGCTCGCACCCGGCACGAAGCGCGTGTAGTAGTGCAGTACGGCGGGGATGATGCCCGCGGCGCCGTTCGTCGGCGCCGTCACGACCCGACCACCTGCCGCGTTCTCCTCGTTGACGGCCAGTGCATACAGGTTGACCCAGTCCAGCACCTGCAGCGGGTCCTTCAGCGCAGCCTCCGGGTTGGCGGTCAGTTGCCGGTACAGCGCGGCAGCCCGGCGGCGCACCTTGAAGCCGCCGGGCAGCAGGCCTTCGTTGCGGCAGCCCCGGCTCACGCAGTCCTGCATGACACGCCAGATCGCCAGCAGCCCCGAGACGATTTCGTCGTCGCTGCGCCAGTGTCGCTCGTTGCGGCGCATGATCTCGGCGATCGAACAACGCTCGCGCTGGGCGATCGCCAGCAGTTCGGCCCCGGTGTGGAACGGCAGGGGAAGCACCGTGGTGTCGGGCGCGATCGCCTTGTGCCTGGTGCCGTCGGCCGCCACCTCGTCGCTCACCACGAAGCCACCACCGACCGAGTAGTAGACCCGTGCGTCGCACTCCGCACCCTGAGTGTCGAACGCCACGAAGCGCATGCCGTTGGCGTGGAACGGCAGTGACTGGCGGCGCAGGAAGACCAGGTCCTTTGCTTCGTCGAACGCGATCTGGTGGCTGCCGAGCAACCGCAGCACGCCGCTGCCACGGATGGCCTCGAGCATCGAAGGCACCGCCTCGACGTCCACGGTATCGGGCTCGTGGCCTTCGAGCCCCAGCAGCACCGCCTTGTCGCTGCCGTGGCCCTTGCCGGTCGCGCCGAGCGAGCCGTACAGCTCGCACAGCACCCGGCTCACATCGGCGAGCTTGTTTTCGTGTTGCAGCCGGGCCGCGAACAGGCGTGCCGCGCGCATCGGGCCGACGGTATGCGAGCTGGAAGGGCCGATGCCGATCTTGAAGAGGTCGAACACAGAGACTGCCATGGGAATCCTTGGGTGAGTTCGGCGGTGTCAGGCCAGCGCGTCGTGCAGTGCCCGCAGCACGCGATCGCGCACATCGGCGCGCGTGAGTCCGTCGATGTGGTGGCCGCCGGGAACGGGCAGCCACTGCTTGGGTTCGCGTGCCGCCGCGTGAAGGGCCACGCCGTGGTGGTGCCCGATGACCTCGTCGGCGGTGCCATGCATCACCAGCACCGGCATTGACAGGCGAGCCACGGCGGCCAGCGGGTCGTCCGACGGGCCCGGCAGCGTGGGCAGCAGCAGGGGCGCCAGCCAACGCAGGGGGGCCGATGCGGCGGCAGCTTCCTCGGCAATGCCCTGGTAGCTGCTGAAGGCTGAATCGACGATCAGCAGGCGCACCCCGTCGGGGCTGCGCGCTACCGCCCTCAGCGCCGTCGCGCCGCCCAGGCTCTGGCCCAGTACCGCCAGGCGACGCGGGTCGATGCCGTGCCGACCGCGCAGATGCCGCAGCGCGGCCAGCGTGTCGTCGACGACACCCTCCAGGCTAGGGCGACCGGTCGAGCGGCCATAGCCGCGGTAGTCGAAGCTCAGCACGTTGAAGCCCGCCTCGGGCAGCCACGCGATCAGCGGCAGGTGGTTGCTGACGTTGGCCGCGTTGCCGTGCGCGTGCAGCACGGTACCGCGTGCCGCGCCTGGTGCCGGCAACCACCAGGCATGCAGTCGTTCGCCTTCCGGGCCGGCGATCTCGACGTCTTCCGCTGCCAGCCCGTAAGTGCCGGGGGTCGCGTAGATGCGTTGATCCGGATAGAAGAAAAAGCGCTCGGCGCAGCCTGCGAGCCAGACCGCGCTGCCCGCAAGTGCCGCGGTGACGAGGCGTCGGCGACGGTCCGGCAGATCGGCCATAGCGACCTCGTCAACCGACCGCTGTCGCGAGATCGGCGACAAAGGCGTCGACGGCTTCGGCGCTGGTGTCCCAGGCGCACATCAGGCGGCAGCCGCCGCCCGCAATGAACTGGTAGAACTTCCAGCCTTTCGCGTACATCGCGTCGATCGCAGGCTGCGGCAACTGCGCGAACACCGAGTTCACCTGCGGCGGGTGCAGTACCTTCACGCCGGGAACCCGGCCGACCGCTTCGTGCAGGCGCTGCGCCATCGCATTCGCATGGCGCGCGTTGCGCAGCCAGACGTCGTTCTCCAAGAGCCCCACCCAGGGCGCAGAGATGAACCGCATCTTCGAGGCCAGCTGCCCGGCCTGTTTCACGCGGTAGGCGAAGTCTTCCGACAGCGCGCGGTCGAAGAAAACGACCGCCTCACCGACCGGCAGGCCGTTCTTGGTGCCGCCAAAGCACAGCACGTCGACGCCGGCACGCCAGGTGACGTCGCTCGGATGGCAGCCGAGTGCGGCCACGGCATTGGCGAAACGGGCCCCGTCCATGTGCACCTTCAGGTGCCGGCGTTTCGCGATCGCGGCGATCGCGCGCACTTCCTCGACGGTGTAGACCGTGCCCAGTTCGGTCGCCTGTGTCAGGCTCACCACCTTCGGCTTCGGGTAGTGAAGGTCGCTGCGCTTGGTCACCAGCGCTTCGACGGCGTCGGGCGTCAGCTTGCCGAGCCGTGCCGCCGGGCTCTCGCTTTCGGCGACCAGCAGCTTGGAGCCGTTCGAGAAGAACTCCGGGCCACCGCACTCGTCGGTCTCGATGTGCGCAAAGGGCGTGCAGATCACCGAGTGGTAGCTCTGGCACATCGACGCCAGCGCGAGCGAGTTGGCCGCGGTGCCGTTGAAGACGAAGTAGACGTCGCATTCGGTCTGGAACAGCTCGCGGATCATGTCCGTCGAGCGCTGCGTCCAGATGTCGTCGCCATAGCCCGGCTGGTGCCCGCTGTGGTTGGCCTCCAGGAACCAGTGCAGCGCCTCGGGGCAGATGCCGGCGTAGTTGTCGCTCGCGAACTGCTGACGCAGCGTGTCGACGGGGCGTGTCATCGCGCAGCGCTCACTGGTAGTCGGCCACCGGCACGCAGCTGCAGAACAGGTTGCGGTCGCCATAGACGTTGTCCACTCGGCCCACCGGGGTCCAGTACTTCTGGCGGCGCAGGCTGGCCACGGGGTAGGCTGCTTGCTCGCGCGTATACGCGTGCGACCATTCGGTCTTCAGCAAGACTTCGGCCGTGTGCGGTGCATGCTTCAGCGGGTTGTCGTCCTGCGGCCATCGCCCTTGCTCGACGTGGCGGATCTCCTCGCGGATCGCGATCATCGCGTCGCAGTAGCGGTCCAGCTCGGCCAGGGATTCGCTTTCGGTCGGCTCCACCATCAGCGTGCCGGGCACCGGGAAGCTGAGCGTCGGTGCATGGAAGCCGTAGTCGATCAGGCGCTTGGCCACGTCTTCGGCCGTCACGCCGGTCGCGTCCTTCAGCGGTCGCAGGTCGAGAATGCATTCGTGCGCGACACCGCCACCCTTCAGATCGGCCCCGCCGGCGTACAGGATGGGGTAGTGCGCTTGCAGGCGCGCCGCGATGTAATTGGCGTTGAGGATCGCGGTTTCGGTCGCCGCGCGCAGCCCGTCGGCGCCCATCATGCGCACATACATCCAGGAGATCGGCAGCACCGCCGCATTGCCCAGCGGCGCAGCACTGACCGCGCCGACCTGCGTCGCGGAACCGATGCCAGCGGTGCGGTGGGCAGGCAGGTAGGGCACCAGGTCGTCGACCACGCACACCGGGCCGACACCGGGGCCGCCGCCGCCGTGCGGGATGCAGAAGGTCTTGTGCAGATTGAGGTGCGACACGTCGCCGCCGAATTCACCCGGCGCCGCCACGCCGACCAGCGCGTTCATGTTGGCGCCGTCGACGTAGACCCGGCCGCCGTGCCGGTGCACCAGCGCGCACAACTCCTTCACGTGGGTCTCGAACACGCCGTGCGTGGACGGGTAGGTGATCATCACCGCGGCCAAGTTTGCGCTGTGCTGCTCGCATTTCACGCGCAGGTCGTCCAGGTCTACGTTGCCGTCGCGGTCACAGCGGGTCACCACCACCTGCAGACCGACCATCTGGGCGCTGGCCGGGTTGGTGCCGTGAGCCGATTCGGGGATCAGGCAGATGTTGCGATGGCCTTCGCCGCGCGCCTCGTGATACGCCTTGATGACCAGCAGGCCGGCATACTCTCCCTGCGAGCCGGCATTCGGCTGCAGCGAGATGCCGGCATAGCCGGTCGCCTGGCACAGCCATTGCTGAAGTTGCTGGTCGAGCAGCTCGTAACCGGCCAATTGATCACGCGGCGCGAACGGGTGTACGTGGGCGAACTCGGGCCAGGTGATCGGGATCATCTCGCTCGTCGCGTTGAGCTTCATCGTGCACGAACCGAGCGGGATCATCGTGCGGTCGAGCGCGAGGTCCTTGTCGGACAGCATGCGCAAGTAGCGCAGCATTTCGGTCTCTGAGTGGTGTGTGTTGAACACCGGGTGCGTCAGGTAGTCGCCGGTGCGGTGCAGGCTTTCGGGCAGCAGCGGCGTGACGCCTTTCTCGAAGGACTCGAACAACGGCAGTGCCTGGCCCTGTGCGGTGACCTCGGCGAACACCTGCCACAACGCCAGCACGTCGTCGCGCGTGGTGGTCTCGTCGAGCGTGATGCCCACGGCGTCCGGTGCTGCGCGGCGCAAGTTCATGCCGCGGCCGATCGCGTCGACCAGCACCGGGTCCGTCTTGCCGCCCGTCAGCACCGTGACGGTGTCGAAGGCCGTGTCATGACGCAGCGTCCACCCGAGGCCGCGCAGCCCCTGCGCCAGCACGGCGGTGTAGCTCGCGATGCGCTGTGCGATCCGCTTCAACCCCTGCGGACCGTGGTACACCGCGTACATGCTGGCAACGACGGCGGGCAGCACCTGCGCCGTGCAGATGTTGGAGGTCGCCTTCTCGCGCCGGATGTGCTGCTCGCGCGTCTGCAGCGCCAGCCGGTAGGCCGTGTTGCCGTGCGCGTCGACGCTCACTCCGACCAGCCGGCCGGGCAGCGAGCGCTTGAACTCGTCCTTGCAGGCGAGGTAGGCGGCGTGCGGGCCGCCGTTTCCCATCGGCATGCCGAAGCGCTGCGTGGTGCCGAACGCGATGTCGGCGCCCAGCTCGGCCGGCGGCGTCAGCAGCGTGAGCGCCAGCAGGTCGGCCGCCATCAGCACCAGGCCGCCGCGCATGCGGTACTTCGCGATCCAGTCGCGATAGTCGCGCACCGCGCCGTCCACGCCGGGATACTGCAGCAGCACGGCAAAGCTGTCGGTGTTCAGTGCCTCGTCGCCGCTGCACACGCGCACTTCGATGCCGAGCGGATGCGCCCGGGTGCGGATCACTTCCAGCGTCTGCGGCAGCACGTCGTCGGCAACAAAGAAGACGTTCGACTTCGACTTCGTCGCGCGTGCCGCCAGCGTCATCGCCTCGGCGGCGGCGGTGGCCTCGTCCAGCATCGACGCGTTCGCGATCGCCATGCCGGTCAGGTCGCATACCATGGTCTGGAAGTTCACGAGCGCTTCCATGCGGCCCTGCGAGATCTCCGCCTGGTAGGGGGTGTAGGCCGTGTACCAGGCCGGATTCTCGAGCACGTTGCGCAGGATGACCGTCGGCGTGTGCGTGCCGTGGTAGCCCTGGCCGATGAAGCTTTTCATCACGCGGTTGCGCCCCGCCAGCGCCCTCAGTTCGCGCAGCGCCTCGGCCTCCGAGGCCGGCGCCGGCAGGTTCATCGCCGTAGCGCGGCGGATCGAGCGCGGCACGATCGCGTCGATCAGCGCAGCGCGCGAGGCGGCACCGATCACCGACAGCATGTGCGCCTCGTCGGCGGGCGCAATGCCGATGTGGCGTTCGACGAAATCGTCGTGGGCCTCGAGTTCGCTCAAGGGGGCGTGGGCGGACATCAACATGAACTTCTTTCGGACGGACGGGGAAGTCCGCAGTGCCGGTGCACTGCGGAAGACAAAAGGAGGGTCAGCTGTTCTTGATGAGTTCGTCGTAGGCAGCCTGGTCCAGCAGCGCGTCGAACTCGGCCAGGTCGGTGACCTGCATCTTGAAGAACCAGCCCTTGCCGAGCGGGTCGCTGTTGGCGAGCGACGGGTCGGCGCGCAGTTCTTCATTCACTTCGAGCACCTCGCCGGTGAGCGGCGCGTAAAGGTCGGCGGCCGCCTTGACCGATTCGACGACGCCGGCGACCTCCTTGCCCTTCAACTTCGTCCCGGCTGCCGGCAGGTCGACGAACACGACGTCGCCAAGCGCATCCTGGGCGTGATGCGTGATGCCGACGACGGCGATCCCGTCATCGCCGGTGATCTCGATCCATTCGTGGTCGGGGGTGTACTTCACGGTCATGGGCAGCTCCTGCAAAGGTGGTTCTGGGTGGTTCAGTTCACGGAAAAAGACGAAGGGCCGGTGTGCCCGGCCTCGGCGGGAAACGGACTCAACCGCGGTGATAGCGGTGCGGCACGAACGGCATCGGTGTCACGCGCATCGGCAGCTTCTTCTCGCGCACGACGGCGTGGACGATGGAGCCGGTGGCCGCATGGTTGACGGCCAGATACGCCATGGCCACGGGCTGGTTCGCGGTCGGGCCGGTGGTGCCGCTCGTCACGCGCCCCAGCGAGTGGCCGTGGCTGTCGACGATCTTCGTGCCTTCGCGCACCGGTGCGCGTTCCAGGCCAACCAGGCCGACGCGCTTGTTCATCGCACCGTTCGAGAGCTGCGTGTCGATCACGGTCGCGCCGGGGTACCCACCGGCACGCGCGCCGCCGGCGCGGCGCACTTTCTGGATGGCCCAGGTCAGGCCGGCTTCGACCGGCGTGGTGCTGGCGTCGATGTCGTGGCCGTACAGGCAGAGCCCGGCTTCGAGCCGCAACGTGTCACGTGCGCCCAGCCCCGCCGGCTTCACTTCGGGCTGCTCCAGCAACGCGCGCGCCAGGCCTTCGGCCTGCTCCGCAGGCACCGAGATCTCGAAGCCGTCTTCGCCCGTGTATCCCGATCGTGTCACGAAGCAGTCGGCGCCGGCCAGTTCGAAGCAGCCCCCGGTCATGAAGGTCAATCGTGCAACGCCCGGGTCGAGTCGCGACAGTGCGGTCACGGCCTGCGGGCCTTGCAACGCCAGCAGCGCACGCTCGGGCAGCGGCTGGATGCTGCAGCGATGGCCGATGTGGGTGGTCAGGTGGCTCAGATCGGCGACCTTGCAGGCAGCGTTGACGATGATGAACAGGTCGTCGTCGCGGCGCGTGATCATCAGGTCGTCCAGCAGCCCGCCGTTCGCATTGGTGAAGAAGCCATAGCGCTGCTTGCCGACCGGCAGGTCGACCACGTCGACAGGCACCAGCGATTCGAGCGCGAACGCCGCATCGGGCCCGACCAGCCGCAGTTGCCCCATGTGCGAGACGTCGAACAGCGCCGCCGCGCTGCGGCAGTGCTTGTGTTCCGCGAGGATGCCGGTGTAGTGCAAGGGCATCTCGTAGCCGGCGAAAGGCACCATGCGGGCACCGAGTTCGAGGTGCAACGCATAGAGCGGGGTCTTGAGAGTGTCGGTGGCGGACATGGCGTTTTTCCCGAGGGCATATCGTGCGACCACCGCGGCACGGTGGAGCTGCCCTCGCTGTCCGCTTTACCTGAGAGATTGGCCGCTGCACCCTTCAGGTGCGCCGCGGCTTGCCCCTTCGGTGGGCGGGCTCGCAGACCCGCCTCTCTCCAGTGAGGTGACGCCTCCTTCGGGAGGCGTTTGCCAGTCCTTTTGCCTGAGCGTTCGGGGTTCACCCTGCGCCTTCGGCGGCTTCGCGAGGAAGCTCTCTCCTGACCCGGCGCAGTATATCCGCCGGGCTGCTGCGCACCAACGAAAACCGCGCCGGCGGGAGCGACTCGCGCGGCGCGGTAAAGAGGCGACCGAGGCGGTTTTACATGCCCGAGTAGTTGGGGCCACCGCCGCCTTCGGGCGTGACCCAGACGATGTTCTGTGTCGGGTCCTTGATGTCGCAGGTCTTGCAGTGCACGCAGTTCTGCGCGTTGATCTGCAGCCGCTCGCCGCCGACTTCTGCCGGCACGAATTCGTACACACCGGCCGGGCAGTAGCGGCTTTCCGGCCCCGCGTACTTGGCCAGATTGACCTGCACCGGAATGCGGTCGTCCTTCAAGGTCAGGTGCGCCGGCTGGTTTTCTTCATGGTTGGTGTTGCTGATGAACACCGACGAGAGGCGGTCGAACGTCAGTTTGCCGTCCGGCTTCGGGTAGACGATGGGCTGGCACTCGTTGGCCGGTTTCAGGTACACGTGATCCGGGTCCTTGCGATGCAATGTCCACGGCGGGATGCCGATGCCGATCTTCGGCAGAAACCATTGCTCGATGCCTGTCATCAATTTGGCCACCAGCGGCGGCTTCTTGAACCAGTTCTTGAAGTTGCGAGTCTGCTGCAGTTCTTCGTTGAGCCAGCTCTTCTCGAACGCCTCCGGGTAGGCCGACAACTCGTCCAGTGCGCGGCCGGCCTGCAAGGCGTCGGCGATCGCGTCCGCGCACATCATGCCGCTCTTGATGGCTGCGTGGCTGCCCTTGATGCGTGCCGCGTTCAGGTAGCCGGCGTCGCAGCCGATCAGTGCGCCGCCCGGAAACACCGTCTTCGGCAATGCCTGCGGCGTGCCGTTATTGATGGCGCGCGCGCCGTAGCCGATGCGCTTGCCGCCTTCGATGTGCGCGCGGATCGCCGGGTGCGTCTTCCAGCGCTGCATCTCCTCGAACGGGCTCATGTAGGGGTTTTGGTAATCCAGGCCGATCACGAAGCCCAGTGTCACCTTGTTGTCTTCCAGGTGATACAGGAAGCCGCCACCGAAGGTGTCGTCGTCCATCGGCCAGCCGGCCGTATGCACCACCAGCCCTGGCTTGGCCTTGGCCGGGTCGATCTCCCACAATTCCTTGACGCCGATGGCGTAGGTCTGCGGGTCCTTGCCGGCGTCCAGCCGGTAATTCGCGATCAGCTGCTTGCCCAGGTGCCCGCGCGCGCCTTCGGCAAAGACGGTGTACTTGCCGAGCAGTTCCATACCGAGCTGGAAATTCGGGCCCGGCTCGCCGTTCTTCTCGACGCCCAGATTGCCGGTGGCCACGCCCTTGACGCGCCCCTGCTCGTCGTAAAGCACTTCAGCGGCGGCGAAGCCGGGAAAGATTTCGATGCCCAGCCCTTCGGCCTGCTGCGCCATCCACTTGACGACGTTACTCAGCGAGATCACGTAGCAGCCGTCGTTGTGGAAGTTGCGCGGCATCAGCCAGTCGGGGATGCGAGTGGATCCCGTCTCGGTCAACGTCAGCACGTCGTCGCCCGTCACTGCCTGGTTGAGCGGGGCGCCGAGTTCCTTCCAGTTCGGGAACAACTCGTTCATCGCCCGCGGGTCCATCACCGCACCGGAAAGAATGTGCGCGCCCGGTTCGGAGCCTTTTTCCAGCACGCACACCGAGATCTCCTGGCCTTTCTCGGCCGCGACCTGCTTCAGCCGGATGGCCGCGGCCAGGCCGGCAGGCCCCCCACCGACGATCACCACGTCGTACTCCATCGATTCGCGGGGACCGTACTGCTCCAGGATCTGCTGTGGGGTCATCGTCATGTTCCTCTAGTGTCTCGGTTCGGCTGCGACCGCGCGATTCTATCGGTGCGTCATCAGAAATCGAACGATCGTGCTTTTATTATCTTATGCCTGCTGTTGCACTTGCGCCGCGGCCGTCCTGCACGGTGGAAAGCGCTGTCTACACAGCGACACGCCGTGGCCGCCAGCTGCCGCTATCCTTGCCGCATCCGCGCCGCTAGCGGCGCGCAATCCACAGACGATACCTGAGACACGAAAGGCTTCCATGGCTTACAGCATCGACCTATCCGGGCGCGTCGCGCTCATCACCGGCGCGTCCAGCGGCCTCGGTACGCAGTTCGCAAAGACGTTGGCAAGCGCTGGCGCCGCCGTCGTGCTGGCCGGGCGACGCATCGAGCGTCTGAAGACGCTGCGCGCCGAGATCGAGGCCGAAGGCGGCGACGCTCACGTTGTTGGTCTCGACGTGACCGACACCAGCAGCATCCGCTCTGCCGTCGCCCATGCCGAAACCGAAGTTGGCGGGATCGATATCCTCGTCAACAACTCCGGCGTCAGCACCACGCAGAAGCTGACCGACGTCACGCCCGACGACTACGACTACGTCTTCGACACCAACACCCGTGGCGCCTTCTTCGTTGCACAAGAAGTCGGCAAGCGCATGCTTGCTCGCGCGCGCGGCGCGGCCCCCGGCACCTACACCGGCGGGCGCATCGTCAACGTTGCGTCCATGGCCGGCCTGCGCCCGCTCGGCCAGATCGGCGTCTACGCGATGAGCAAGGCAGCGGTCGTGCACATGACGCGTGCGATGGCGCTGGAGTGGGGCCGCTACGGCATCAACGTCAACGCCGTGTGCCCCGGCTACATCGACACCGAGATCAACCACCATCACTGGAACACGGAGCAGGGCCAGAAGCTGATCCAGATGCTGCCGCGCAAGCGGCTTGGGCAGCCGCAGGACCTCGATGCGCTGATCGTCATGCTGTGTTCCAACGAGAGTCACTTCATCAACGGCGCCGTGATCGCGGCCGACGACGGCTTCGGTGTCTGATGGCCGGCGTTTCCTTGCGTCCATTGTCCGCCGCTGAGTGCCGCGTGCTCGGCGTGCTGGTCGAGAAGCAGCTCACGGTGCCCGACACTTACCCGCTGTCGCTCAATGCATTGACGGCCGGCTGCAACCAGAAGACCGCGCGCCAACCGGTGATGGAATTGCCCGAGGCCGAAGTGCAGCAGACGGTTGACGAGTTGCGCCACCTGAGCCTGGTCAACCAGACCTCGGGCAGCCGAGTGAGTCGCTATGAGCACAACGTGCAGCGCGTGCTCGGCATCCCGAGCCAGAGCGTCGTGCTGCTGACGTTGCTGATGCTGCGCGGGCCGCAGACAGCCGCGGAGTTGCGCATCCACAGCGAACGAATGCACCGGTTCGCCGACGTCTCGTCGGTCGATGCCTTTCTCGATGAATTGTCCGAGCGCGACCCGCCGCTGGTGGTCAAGCTGCCGCGTGCGCCCGGCATGCGCGAGAACCGCTGGGCCCAACTGCTCGGTGGACCGGTCGACGTCGCTTCGTCAGCCCCCGTGTCCGAGCCGGCTGCGACGGTCGCGCCTGGCGAGCTGGCCGCGCTGCGCGCCGAAGTCGCTGAACTGCGCGCTCTCGTCGAACGTCTCTATACCGAACTCGGCGTCCAGAAAGCCGACACCTGAGGCCTCATGAGAATCGAGATCCCGGAACAGAAGAAGTTGGTGCACGAGATGCAGATCCCCATCCGCTGGGGGGACATGGACGCCATGCGCCACGTCAACAATGCAATGTATTTCCGCTACCTGGAGATCATCCGCATCGAGTGGCTGCATGGCCTGGGCGGTGCGCCCGACCCGCAGGGCACAGGCCCGGTGATCATCAACGCGTTCTGCAACTTCTATCGTCAGCTCGAGTTTCCGGGCACCATCCTCGCGAAGCACTACGTCGCGAACCCCGGGCGCACCAGCTTCGACACCTTCATCACGCTCGAACGCACCGACAACCCCGGCACGGTCTACGCGGCCGGCGGCGCGACGACTGTCTGGGTCGATTTTCCCCAGCAGAAGTCGGTGCCGTTGCCCGACTGGCTGCGCACCGTCATCGAATGAGCGCCTAGCCCGCGAGCAGGCGCTGCACCAACTCCGGCGTCGTCGACGCCTTGAACTTGCGCATCAGGCGCGCCCGGTAGATGTCCACCGTGCGGTGGCTGATGCCCAGCACACGGCCGATCTGCTTGCTGGTCTGCCCCTCGATCAACAGTGCCGCGACCTCGCGCTCACGCCCGGTCAGCTCGGCCTTGACCGGACGCCGCGACGACAAGTCCTCGAACGACCAGATGCCGGCGGCGTGCGGCGAGGCGCGCTCCATGGCGCGACCGGTCACGTGGCACCAGAACAGATCGCCGTCACCGCGCTTCATGATGCGGTCGTCGGCGTAGCGGCCGCGCGCATTGAGCACCGGGGTGATCCGCTCGCCGGTGCGCTCGAACTCCTCCGGGCTGGGATAGAGCATCAGGAAGGATTGGCCGATCAGCAACTCGCGCGAGGTGCGGAACATCTCTGCCAACGCCTCGTTGCAGTCCACGATGACCCGGTGGCGTGACAGCACCAACCCCACCGGTGCGAGTTCGAAGGCGATGCGGTAGTCGACGTCCTGGCCCATGTTGCGCGCCCTGGCCTCGCTGCCATCAAGGGCTTCCCTTAGGCGATTCTACGTATGCCGATACGTAGTACGCTGTGCGCCGTTTCCCTCCATTCCAGTTCGTGTCCAAAGGAGACTCGCATGAACAAGGTGTATCCCAGCGCTGCCGAGGCGCTGAAGGGCATCGTCAAGGACGGTCAACTGATGGCCGTGGGCGGCTTCGGGCTGTGCGGTATCCCCGAAGCGCTGATCGACGCCTTGCAAGCCTCCGGCGTGCAAGGCCTGACGGTGATCTCCAACAACGCGGGCGTCGACGGCTTCGGCCTCGGCAAGCTGCTCGCGACGCGCCAGATCAAGAAGATGATCTCCAGCTATGTCGGCGAGAACAAGGAGTTCGAGCGCCAATACCTGTCCGGCGAGCTGGAACTGGAATTCACGCCGCAGGGCACACTGGCTGAAAAGCTGCGCGCCGGCGGCGCCGGCATTCCGGCCTTCTTCACCCGTACCGGCGTCGGCACCATCGTCGCCGAAGGCAAGGAGGTGCGCCAGTTCGACGGCGTGCCCTACGTGATGGAGCGCTCGCTCGTCCCCGACATTTCGCTGGTCAAGGCCCACATCGCCGACAAGTCCGGCAACCTGGTGTTCCGTCGCACCGCGCGCAACTTCAATCCCAACGTCGCGATGGCCGGCAAGATCACCGTCGTCGAGGTCGAGAAGGTTGTCGAAACCGGCGAACTCGATCCGGACCAGGTCCACTTGCCCGGCATCTTCGTGCACCGCATCGTGGTCAACGCCACACCCGAGAAACGCATCGAGCAGCGCACCGTGCGCGCATCGGCCTGACACGCAGCCCTAGGAGAACAGCAATGGCTTGGAACCGTGACGAAATGGCGGCCCGCGCCGCGCGCGAGCTGCAGGACGGCTTCTACGTGAACCTGGGCATCGGCCTGCCCACGTTGGTGGCGAACCATGTCCCGAAGGGCATGGAGGTCTGGCTGCAAAGCGAGAACGGTCTGCTCGGCATTGGCCCGTTCCCCACCGACAACCAGGTCGATCCCGACCTGATCAATGCCGGCAAGCAGACCGTGACCACGCTCCCCGGCTCGTCGATCTTCTCGTCAGCCGACTCCTTCGCGATGATTCGCGGCGGCAAGATCAATCTCGCCATCTTGGGCGCGATGCAGGTGAGCGAAAAGGGTGATCTTGCGAACTGGATGATCCCCGGCAAGATGGTGAAAGGCATGGGCGGCGCGATGGACCTCGTCGCCGGTGTCGGCCGCGTCGTCGTGCTGATGGAGCACAGCGCCAAGAACGGCGAGCACAAGCTGCTGCAGAAGTGCACGCTGCCTCTGACCGGCGTTGGCGTCGTCAACCGCGTCATCACCGACCTGTGCGTGCTCGACGTCACGCCCGAGGGCTTCAAGTGCATCGAACTCGCCCCCGGCGTGACGGCCGACGACATCCGCACGCAGACGGGTGCGCCAGTGCAACTGTCGCATCTGGCCGCTTGACCAGGAAGAGGCCGCGTCAGTCCGGGCCCGGCTGCCAGCGGCCGTCGAGCAGCCGTTCGTGCGGCTTGAACTGGGCTTTGTAGGCCATCTTGCGGCTTTCCGAGATCCAGTAGCCGAGATAGACGTATGGCAGCTTCAGCTGCCTCGTCTGCTGGATCTGCCACAGCACGTTGTAGGTGCCATAGCTCGTGTTCGGCTCCGGCTCGTAGAACGTGTAGACGGCTGACAACCCATCGTTCAGCACATCGAGGATCGAAACCATCTTCAGCCTGCCGAGTTCGCCTGGAGGCGCCGGCTCGCGAAACTCCACCAGGCGCGAATTGACCCTGCTCTGCAGCAGGAACTGTGTGTACTGGTCGATGCTGTCGTGATCCATGCCGCCACCGCTGTGCCGGCCCGACTGATAGCGTAGATAAAGCTGATAGTGCTCTGGCACGAAACACAGTCTCAGCACCCGCGCCTGCAACTCGAAGTGCGCCTTCATGGCCCGGCGTTGGCTGCGGTTCGGTTCGAACCGGTCGACCGCAATGCGCAGCGGGACACACGCACGGCATCCATCACAGTAGGGCCTGTAGGTGAACATCCCGCTACGGCGAAATCCCTTGGACACCAGGTCGGAATAAGTCTCGGCTTGGATCAAGTGACTTGGCGTGGCCACCTGTGAGCGCGCCTGTCGGCCAGGCAGATAGCTGCATGGGTAAGGCGCAGTCGCATAGAACTGCAGCGACGCGAGAGGCAGCTCCTTGGGGTGCGTCATGTCTCAGAGTTCCTCAAGCGGGCACGAGGCCGAAAGCGGGAGGCTGCAGGCCCAGGCGGGCCCATGTCGAAGGATGATAGGCCCATTCTTCCACCGGCTCCTGTTGCGTCGCCGTATGCAGGTGCCGTGTGAACTCTCGGCGCGGAATCTCCCTCGCACCGAACGACGCGAGGTGGGCGGTGCGCTGCTGGCAGTCGATGAGGTCGATGTGATGTTCGCGGCAGAACGCCACCAGCGCAGCCAGGGCGATCTTCGATGCATCGGTTTGCCGCGAGAACATCGATTCGCCGAAGAACATGCGACCGACCGAGACACCATACAAGCCGCCGACGAGTTTGCCGTCAACCCACGTCTCGAAGGAGTGAACTTCGCCGAGGCGATGCCAGGCGCAATACGCGCGGACCATCTCGGGGACGATCCATGTCCCATCTTGCCCGGGGCGCGGAGTCTTCGCGCACGCGCGGATCACTTCGTCGAACGCCGTGTCGACGCGTAGCGCGCAACCTGGGGTACCGATGAACCGTTGCAACGTCTTGCGCAGTGAGCGGGATAGCTTGAACTCGGCAGTGTGCAGCACCATCCGCGGGTCGGGACTCCACCACAGGATGGGTTGACCAAGGCTGTACCACGGAAAGATGCCATGCTCGTATGCGCGGCGCAGCCTCGGCGGTTTCAAGTCGCCGCCGGCCGCCAGCAGCCCGGGCGCCTCCGAGCGAACTCCAAGCGCGAACTCCACTGGAGGGAAGTCGTCCCCGCGGTCTTCGAGCCAAGCGATCGACAAAGCGCTCATGGAGCCATGCTGCCCGAGAGTTCAATCCCCCGCAGTGCGTGGGCCGGAAAAAAGAATGGGCGGCCAACGGCCGCCCGGAATGCCGATGACAGGAGAGATCGTAGAGGTTCCCCAACCGCTGGATCCGACCTTACCGGCCAAGCGCGGACTACGCGTCGTGGCGCCATGCCCGTCCGACCGGAGGATACTGCCGGGACCGTCGGATGTATGTCCCCCGGGCAAGGGGCGTAGTAACTGACCAAGACCTGCTTGCGCCTTTCTTTTTTTCTGTGCTACAGTCACTGTCTTCGCTGAACGCGGTGCTGGTTTCGAAAAGAGGCGGGTGCCGAAAGCGGGAGGCGAAGAAAAAAGAGCTGAGTGCTTGACAGG
>NZ_JAMKFE010000010.1 GCF_023721835.1 Caldimonas mangrovi
GCGGTACCGCTGTCTGCGGCGCAGCAGAGGCAGTGGTTTCTGTGGCAGCTGGATCGCGGCAGCACGGCGTACCACCTGTGCGGTGGGCTGGTGCTGGAAGGGGAGGTGGACGTTGGGGCTTTGGAGGCGAGCTTCCACGGCGTGGTGCGGCGCCACGAATCGCTGCGCACGGTGTTCCGCGCGACGGGCGACGGTCTGGCCGAACAGGTGATGCGGCCGGATGCGCAGCTGCAGGTGGCCCGGCACGACCTGAGCGGCCTGGCGGGCGGGCAGCGAGAAGCGCGAGCGCTCGAACTGGCCCGCGAGCTGAGCGAACAGCCGTTCGACCTCGAAGGCGGCCCGCTGCTGCGCGTGGCGCTGTTGCAGCTGCAGCCGCAAGAACACCGGCTGGTGGTGGTGATGCACCACATCGTCTCCGACGGCTGGTCGATGCAGCTGTTCGTCGACGAGTTTGCGGCGTGCTACCGCGCGCTGTGCCGGGGCGAGCCGGTGAGGCTGGCGGAGCTGCCGATCCAGTACGCCGACTACGCGGTGTGGCAGCGCCAGTGGCTGCAGGCCGGCGAGCGGGAACGCCAGCTGGGGTACTGGCGGGGGCAGCTGGGCCAGGAGCACCCGGTGCTGGCGCTGCCCAGCGACCAGCCGCGCCATCCGCAGGGGCGCTACCGGGGGGCACGCCACCGGGTGAGCCTGCCGCAGCCGCTGTGCGAGCAGTTGCGCCGCAGCGCGCGCGGCGAGGGCGTGACCGTCTTCATGCTGCTGCTCAGCGGCTTGCACGCGCTGCTGCACCGCTACACCGGGCAGCGCGACATCCGCATCGGGGTGCCGATCGCCAACCGCCAGCGTGTCGAGACCGAAGGCGTGATCGGGTTTTTCGTCAACACGCAGGTGCTGCGTGCGCAACTGCAGCCGCGCCAGAGCCTGGGGCAGCTGCTGGAGCAGGTGCGCGAAGCGGCGCTGGGTGCCCAGGCGCACCAGGATTTGCCGTTCGAGCAACTGGTCGAGGCGCTGCAGCCCGAGCGCAGCCTGGGCCACCATCCGCTGTTCCAGGTGATGTTCAACCACGTGCGGCAAGACCGGCGCGCGCTCGAACAGCTGCCCGGGCTGCAGATCCGGGACTGGGAGCTCGGCGAGCAGGCCGCGCAGTTCGAGCTCAGCGTGGACACGCTGGAGCAGGCCGACGGGCGCATCGAGGCGACGTTCCACTACGCGGCTGAGCTGTTCGAGCCGGCGACCATCGAGCGGCTCGCGCAGCACTACCTGAGGCTGGTGCAGCAATTGTGCGAGCGGCCGCAGCAGGCCATCGGCGATGTGGTGCTGCTGGACGCGCCGGAGCAGGCGCTGTTGCAGCAATGGGGGCAGGGCGGGCCGGCGCCGGCGCCGGCGCAGCCGGTGCACCGGCTCATCGAGCAGCAGGTGCAGCGCACGCCCGGGGCCATGGCGGTGGTGTACGGCGACGAACAGCTCAGCTATGCCGAGCTCAACCGCAGGGCGAACCGGTTGGCGCACCGGTTGATCGGGCTGGGGGTGGGGCCGGAGGTGAGGGTGGGGCTGGCGCTGGAGCGCTCGGTGGAGATGGTGGTGGCGCTGCTGGCGGTGCTGAAGGCAGGGGGAGCGTATGTGCCGCTGGACCCGCAATACCCCGCCGAGCGGCTGCAGTGGATGGTGCACGACAGCGGCGTGGCGCTGCTGCTGACGCAGGCGGGCCTGCGCGGGCAGCTGCAGCTGCCACCGCAGCTGCGGGTGCTGGAGATCGACCGCGAGCCGCTGCACGAGCAGCCCCGGCAGGACCTGCAAAACCCGAACCCCCTGCTGCACGGCGAGCACCTCGCCTACGTCATCTACACCTCCGGTTCCACCGGCCGGCCCAAGGGCATCGCGATACCGCACCATGCGCTGGCATCTCATACGCAGGTCGCCATCGGCTACTTCGGGCTCACGCCTGACGACCGCATGCTGCTGTTCTCGACGATCAACTTCGACGGTTTCGTCGAGCAACTGTTTCCCCCGCTGTGCGCGGGTGCGGGCATCGTGCTGCGTGGCCCCTTGCTGTGGGACAGCGAGACCTTCCATCGGGCGCTGATCGAGCATCGCATCACGATCGCCGACCTCACGACCGCGTACTGGTTCATGCTGGTACAGGACTTCGCGCGCCGTGGCCCACGCGACTACGGCGCCCTGCGGCAGATGCAGGCGACCGGAGAAGCGATGCCGCCGGAAGGCATTCAGGCGTGGCGCGATGCCGGCCTCGGGCACGTGAAGCTGCTCAACACCTATGGGCCGACCGAGACCACCGTCACCGCCACCCGCTTCGCTTGCATGCCTTGCGTCAGCGGTGTGCTGCCGACGCCGGCCAACATGCCGATCGGCACACCGTTGGCCGGTCGCCGGCTCCATGTGCTCGACGAAACCCTGCAGCCGGTGCCCCGCGGCGTGGCGGGCGAGCTGTGCATCGGAGGGCGGCTGCTCGCACACGGCTACGTGAACCGGGCGGCGCTCACGGCCGAGCGTTTCATTGCCGACCCGTTCGAGCCCGGCGGCCGTCTCTACCGCACCGGCGATCTCGTGCGCTGGCGCAACGACGGGCAGATCGAGTACCTGGGCCGCATCGACCACCAGGTGAAGATCCGCGGCTTCCGCATCGAACTGGGCGAAGTCGAGGCCCAGTTGCTGGCGCAGCCCGGCGTGCGCGAGGCGGTGGCCGTGGCCCAGCCCGGTGCCGGAGGGCCGCGCCTGGTGGGCTATGTCTCGCCGCGACCGGGCATCCAGCTGCAGCCGCACCAGCTGCGCGACGCACTCGGGTCGGCACTGCCCGAGTACATGGTGCCTGCCGTCGTGATGGTGCTCGATGCGCTGCCGCTCAATCCCAACGGCAAGATCGACCGCAAGGCCTTGCCTGAACCGCCTGCACAGGACAGCTGCGGCGATGAGGCGCCTCAAGGCGAGGACGAACTCGCCCTGGCGGGCCTGTGGCGGCAATTGCTCGGCGTCGAGCGTGTGGGCCGCAACGACAACTTTTTCGCACTCGGCGGGCATTCCCTGCTGGCTGCCCAGCTGAGTTCGCGTGCGCGGCAGGTGCTGCGCCGGGAGCTGCCGTTGCGAGCGGTGTTCGAAAACCCGAACCTGCGCAAGCTGGCCGAGTGCCTGCAGGCACCCGATGGGGCCAGCGCCGATACGGAGCTGCATCCTGTGCCGCGCCTGCCGGCCATGCCGGTCGCGCCTATTCAGCGCCGGCTTTGGCTGGTCGACAGACTTGCCGATCCGGGCGAGCGGGCCGCCTACGTGATGGCGACGGCGCTGCGCCTGACAGGAGAGATCGACACCGAGCGGCTGGGCACGGCGTTGAACGCCATGGTCGATCGCCACGAAGTGTTGCGTACCTGCTACCCGGAGACCAGCGAGGGCGAACCGGTCGCGCACATCCTCGGTCGCGTGAGGATCGAGATGCCTGTGATCGATCTTTCGACGGCGTCTGGCGATGCGCAGGCCGCCCGTCTTCGACAGGTGCTGGCACAGCATGCGCAGAGCTCGTTCGACCTGGCGCAAGGCCCGCTGCTGCGTGCAGCGCTGGTTCGGCTGAGCCCCCGGCAGCACGTGCTGGCGCTGGCGGTGCACCACATCGTTTTCGACGGGTGGTCCGAAGCCGTCTTCATCCGGGAGTTCTGCCATATCCATGCGGCGCTTGCGCAGAACGCCAGGCCGGCGCTGCCCCCGCTGCGCGTGCAGTACAGCGACTACGCGGCCTGGCACTCGGAGCGTCTGCAAGAAGCCGCCGGCCGCAAGCTGGCGGAGTTCTGGCGCGATGAACTGGCCGGGGCGCCGCTGCGCTCGACCCTGCCGCCGGATTCCGGCGCAGCAGGATCTGCGGGTGAGGCGCACGCATGGCGAAGCATCGTTGCCCCGGCGCTCGCACGACGGATTGCCGACGTGGCAGGACAGCACGGCGCCACGCCGTTTCAGTTGCTGCTCGCAGCCTTCCTGGTGCTGATGCATCGCCAGGCGCAGCAGGACGATCTGGTCATCGGCACCGACGTGGCCGGGCGGGGCCACCCGGACCTGGAACCCCTGATCGGCTTTTTCGTCAACGTGGTGCCGCTGCGGTCCAGATGGGCGCCGCAGCTGAACTTCACCGAGTGGCTGCAGATCGTGCGCGAGCACGCACTGGCTGCGCTGGATCACGCCGAGCTGCCGTTCGACCGCATCGTCGACGCTGCGGCGACCCCGCGCGATCGCGGGCGCAGCCCGCTCGTGCAAGTGCTTTTCGTGCTGCAGAACGTGCCGCAGGCCCGCTTCGAACTGCCCGGTCTGAGCGTGGAGCAACAGCCGCAGCCGGTCACGCACGCGAAGTTCGATCTCGCGGTGTTCGTTGGAGAAGGCAGCGACGGCCTGGGCATCGAATGGGTCTATGCCAGCGCACGGCACCGGCCGCAGACCGTCGAGCGGCTCGCCGCCGCCTGGACGGCGCTGCTTCAACAGATCGTCGACACACCGAACGAGGCGCTGCACCGTCTTGTGGTGCCCTCATTCCAGGAGCCTTCCATGATCCGACAGGATGTCCCCAAGCTCGACAAGCTCGCCAAGCTGCAGAAACTGAAGAAGCCCGTCGGCGCCACCGCCGAATCGCTGGTGAAGACCTCGGCATTGAGGCCGGGCGCGGACTTCCCACTCGTCATCGAACCCGCCCAGCCCGATCTCGATCCCGTGGCCTGGGCACGCGGCCACAGCCGCCAGATCGAAGACCTGCTCGGCCGCCATGCCGGGTTGTTGTTCCGCAACTTCGGGCTGCGCACGCCGCAGGAATTCGAGGCGTTCGCCGAGGCAGTGGAGCCGGGCCTGTACGGCAGCTACGGCGACCTGCCGAAGAAGGAGGGCGGGCGCAACACCTACCGCTCCACGCCGTACCCGGAGCGGGAAATGATCCTGTTTCACAACGAGAGCTCGCATCTGGAACGCTGGCCCCGCAAGCAATGGTTCTTCTGCGAGCTGCCGTCGCCGGTCGGCGGCGCGACGCCGATCGTCGATTGCCGCGAAATGCTGCGCCGCCTGCCGGCCGACCTGGCGGAGCGGTTCGAGCGCAAGGAACTGCTCTATGTCCGCACGTTCACACCCGGTCTGGACGTGAGCTGGCAGGAGTTCTTCAAGACGCCTCACCGCGAGGAGGTCGAGCAACGGCTGGCGGCAGCAGGCATCGAGTACCGCTGGCTGGGCGATGACGAACTGCAGACGCGGACCCGCTGTCCAGCGGTGATCACGCATCCGGTGACGGGCGACCGGTCGTTCTTCAACCAGGTGCAGCTGCACCATGTCAGCTGCCTGCAACCGGAAGTCAGGCGGGACCTGCTGTCGCTGGTCGGTATCGAACGCATGCCGAGGCAGGTGTACTTCGGCGACGGTTCACCGATCGACGACGAGACGATGGCACGGGTCGGCCGCCTCTACGAGGAATGCGCCGTGCGCTTCGACTGGCGGCAAGGCGATGTCGTGATGCTGGACAACATGCTGGCGGCCCATGCACGTGACCCGTACGAAGGCCCTCGCAAGATCGTCGTGGCGATGGGGGCGATGGTCGAGCGCTCGGCGCTGGGCCGGGCCAAGGAGTAAGGCGATGGAACCCGCAACGTTCGCAACGGGCAGCATCCCCCTGAGCCCGGAACAGCAAGCCCTGTTGCTGCAGACATCGGCGACCGACCGGCACGCTGCGGTGATCGGGATGGAGGGCGACATCGACGTACCGCGATTGCAGCGGGCCTGGCAGGCCGTGGTCGAACGGCACGAGTCACTGCGTCTCGTGTTCGGCCACGAAACCGGCTACCGCGGACTGCGGCAGTGGGTGGCAGCCGAGTCGCCTGTGCTGAGCCGGCTGGCGGTCAGCCCGTACAGCGGTGCAGACGACGCGCAGCCACGACTGCACCGCATCGGCGAAGGGCGCTGGCAGCTGCAGCTGTCCGTGCCTCGGCTGATGGCCGACGCCGAGAGCCTGCAGGTGCTCTGCCACGACCTCGCGCGTGCGTACGCAGGCCTCGACGCGGGCGACGAGCCCTTCCAGTATCGGCAGTACGTCACCTGGCGGCGCGAGCTGGCAGACGAGGCGGACGCCGGGCAGCAGCAGGCGTACTGGACCGGGCACTTGCAGGCATTGCCCGAGCCGCTGCCGGTGCGGCTTGCCTGCCGGCACGATCCGCAGGACGCCGGCGCTGGCCAGGGCCGCCATGCCCGGCGTGCCGTGTTGCCGGCACCAGAGGCGGAGCGCATCGCCGCGCGAGCGCGTTCGCTCGGGACCACGCCGCAGGTGCTGCTGCAGGCGGCATGGTGGGCGTTGCTCACGCGCTTGAACCCTGGCGGCTTCGTGGGGGGATGGCAGCACGACTGCCGGCAGGACTACGAGCCGATGCAGGGCGCCGTGGGCGTATTCGGCAAGGTGCTGCCTGTGGCGGTGTCGGTGGAGCCCGGCGAGAGTTTCGCGGCCTTCACGGCACGGATCGCCGCGCTGCTGGAAGGTCACGTCGATGCGCAGGAGTACTGGCCGGTGGCGAACCCGCCGTGCCGCAGCCAGCTCGAGGCCGGCTTTGCCTGCATCGACGGGTCTGCGCCCCTGCCCGCCGCGGGCTGGGAAATCCTCGAACTGCCGGGCCCGATGCCGTGCTTCGAGCTGGCCATGCAGGTGGAGTGGTACGGGAGCACCGCGACGTTGGCGCTGTTCCACAACACCCGCTACACCGAGGCAGCGGCCCTGCGGCTGCTGGAGCAGCTGCAGGTGCTGTTGCAATCGGCGCTCGCTCGACCGGAGACCGAGGTATCCCGGTTGGCGATCACCAGCGAGGACGAGCGTCGCGGCCTGCTGAACCATGAGGGGCCGCGCCTCGAGATCGGCGCGCGGACCACGGCCCATCACGTGCTCGCATGGGGCGAACGCCGCCCCGAGGCCGTTGCCCTGGTGGCCGCCGACGGCACAGTGAGCTATCGGGATCTCGTGCGGCGCGTGCACGCGCTGTCGTGCTGGTTCGAGGCGTTGGGCGTGGGGCAGGGGCACGTCGTCGCGCTCGACGTCGGGCGCAGTGTCGATCACGTCGTCGCGCTGCTCGCGACCTGGCACCGCGGCGCCGCATGGGTGCCGCTGGATCCGCAATGGCCGGCCGCGCGCCGCGAGGCAGTGCTGCGCGACGCCGGGCCGATGCTCGTGCTCAGCGACAAGACACCGCCCGACGGACCGCACGCCGGTGTGCCGTGGCGCGAGGCGACGCTGGCCGCGTTCGACCCGCGCGCGTATGCCGCGCACCCGCCTGTCGAGCCGCTGGCCGCACCGGACGGCCTGGCCTACCTGCTCTACACCTCGGGCTCGACCGGCACGCCGAAGGGCGTGGCTGTCGAACACGCCCAACTGCTCAACTATGCCGCGGCCGTGTCGCATGCGCTGGCGCTCGACGCGGGCCAGCGCTGGGGCTGGACCGGTTCGGTTGCGGCCGACCTGGGCCACACGGCCCTGTTCGGCGCCCTGTTCAACGGGGCCGCTCTGGTGGTGGCTCAGGACGAGGATCTGCGGGACCCTGCGGCCTTTGCACGCTTCATGCGAACCCGGTCGGTAGACAGCCTGAAGATCGTGCCGTCGCACCTGGACGCGCTGCTGGAGCATGAAGCGCCGGTAGTGCCGCCTCTGCTGGTGCTGGGCGGCGAGAGCACACCGCGCGCGCTGGTCGACCGTCTCGTGCGCCTGGCGCCGCAGTGCCGCATCTACAACCACTATGGCCCGACCGAGACGACGGTCGGCGTCATGGTGCACCGGGTCGTTGCCGGGGAGGAACGCGGGCCCGCGCTGCCGCTGAGCGAGCCGCTGGCCAACTGCCGCGTGCTCGTCCTGGACGAGCATCTGCAACTCGCGCCGGCCGGCGTGCTCGGGGAGGTGTACGTGGGGGGCGCGCAGCTGTGCCGCGGCTATGTCGGCGACGGTGCGCATCCGGCCTTCATTGCCGACCCCTTGCGGCCGGGCGAACGCCTCTATCGCACCGGTGACCTGGCCTATGTGCGGCCCGAAGGCGGTCTGCGGCTGGCGGGCCGCGCCGACCACCAGGTGAAGATCCGCGGCTTCCGTGTGGAACCGGCCGAGGTGGAGGCCGCCTTGCTGGCGCAACCCGGCGTGCGGCAGGCTTTGGTGCTGCCGCAGACCGCCGGCGATGGCGGCATCGAGCTGCTGGCCTGCGTGGTGGTCGAGGCCGCGGAAGGCGCCGCCGACGAGGTTGCCCTGCGGGAGCGGCTGTCGGCGCTGCTGCCGCGGCACATGCAGCCATCGGCGTATCGGCTCGTCGACGCCTTCCCGCGGTTGCCCAACGGCAAGATCGATCGCCACGCGCTTGCCGCCCTGCCGGTTGCGGTTGCCGAAGCGCGTCGCCTGGTTGCGCCGCGCACCGCACTGGAGGCCATGCTGACATCCTCCATGGCCGACCTGCTCAAGCGCGAGCAGGTCGGCATCGAGGACGACTTCTTCGACCTCGGCGGCCATTCGCTGCTGGTGATCAAGCTGATCGCCCGCATCCGCCAGCGCGTGGAGCTGGAGGTGGCGCCCCGGGTGGTGTTCGACCACCCGACTGCGGCCGAACTGGCTGAGGCGCTGCGGCATCTGGCGCCCGACCCGGTTCGGCTGGAGTCGCTTGCAGCGTCGACGCCGGTGCGAGAGACCACTTGAATCGCCACGCAAGAGACAGGACCCTCCGATGACTTCGATGCCTCTGGCGCGGCCCGCGTCTTCGGCCCGCGCGTTCGACGACTTCGCGCGCCGCCCGGTCGGCGCCGGTCAGCCTGCGCCGCTTTCGTTCCAGCAGCAGCAGCTGTGGTTCCTGCAGCGCTACGAGCCCACGTTGACGGCCTACAACCTCCCGCGTGCGTTCCGCCTGCGGGGGCGGCTCGATGCGGACGCCCTCGAACGAGCGTTTCGTGCGTTGATCCAGCGCCATGGCGTGCTGCGCACCGCCTTCTCGGAAGAAGCGGGGGTATCGGTGCAGACGGTCCTTCCGCACGCCGCTTTCTCGCTGGCGCGCGACGATCTGTCCTCGCTGGCCCCGCAGCAACGCGAACAACGGCTGCAGCAGCATCTCGGGGAAGTCGCGGGCCACGTGTTCGATCTTGGTGCCGCTCCGGCGCTGGTGGCGCGGCTCGTGAAGACGGCCGAAGACGAGCATGTGCTGGCGGTGTGTCTTCACCACATCGTCTCCGACGCCTGGTCCAACCCATTGATGGCTCGCGACCTGGCGGCAGCCTATCGGCTGGCGCGGCAAAACAGGGGCGAGGTCTGCCTGCCCGAGCTGGCCGTGCAGTACGCGGACTACGCGGCCTGGCAGCGCGAGTGGGCGCGCCAGGGCGGTGCGGTGCGCGACCTGGAGCATTGGAACCGCCACCTCGGTCCCGACGTGCCGGCGCTGGAGATGCCGACCGACCGAGAGCGGCCGCCGCGGCAGACCTTCGCCGGCGCGGTCAAGGTGTTCGACGTGGACGCCACGCTGGCGCAACGCGTGCAGGCCTATTGCCGCACGCAGAAGTGCACTCCTTTTGTCGTGATGTTCGCTGCCTGGCAGGTCGTGCTGGCCCGTCGCAGCGGGCAACGCGAATTCGCCGTCGGCGTGCCGCAGGCGGCGCGACGCCACGAGGCGCTGGACGACTTGCTCGGTTTCTTCGTCAACACACAGGTCTTCAAGGCTCGCGTGGTGCCGCAAGCGACGCTCGATCAACTCTGCCGCCAGGTTCGCGACGACGCGCTCGCGGCGCTCGACCACGCGGAACTGCCGTTCGAACTGCTGCTGGAAAGCCGCAAGCTGCGGCGCGACCCGTCCCGGCCGCCGCTGTTCCAGGCCATGTTCAGCATGCAGATGAACGGCGAGGACGACCGGCTCTCGCTGGAAGGGCTGCAGGTCGAGCCGCTCGACGTCGACGAACGTGTCGCCAAGCACGAACTGTCGCTCGACATGGTGCTCGGTGCGGGCGGTGTGCAGGGCCGGCTCGAGTACAACACCGACCTCTACGACGCAGCCACCGCGCGGGGCCTGGTCCGCCGCTTCCTGCAGGTGCTGGACGCGATGGCCGGCTCGCCCGGCTTGCGCGTCGGGGCGTTGCCATGGCTGGACGACGACGAGCAGCGACAGCTCGACGCGTGGAGCCGGGGTGCGCAGATCACGGCGACGATCGAGCCGGTGCACCGGCAGATCGAGCGCCGCGCCGCGCAGTCTCCCGATGCGACGGCGCTGATGCTCGGTGACGAGGTGCTCAGCTATGGCGAACTCGAGGCCCGCGCCGAGCAGCTCGCGCAGCGGCTGGCGGCGGCGGGCGTCGTGCGCGCCTCCCGGGTGGGGGTGGCCATCGGGCGGTCCACCGACATGGTCGTCGCGCTGCTCGCGGTGCTGAAGACAGGGGCGGCCTATGTGCCGCTGGACCCGGCCTATCCTCGCGAGCGGCTCGAATGGATGGTGCAGGACAGCGCCGTCGGCTGCCTGCTGACACAACGCGCGCACAGGGACCGCGTGCCGTGCGGCGATGCGACGGTGCTGGTCGTCGACGATGCACAGGGCAGCCCGCGACGCACGTGCCGGCGGGTGCCGGTGCACGGCGCTCAGGTCGCCTATGTGATCTACACGTCGGGCTCCACCGGCACACCCAAGGGCGTGGAGGTGTCGCACGCGGCACTGGCGGCGCACGTCCACGCGGTGCTCGGCTACTCGATGCTGCAGCCGGGCGATCGGGTGCTGCAGTTCTCGACCCTGAACTTCGACGCCTTTGCCGAACAGCTCTACCCGGCCCTGTGCGTCGGGGCGACGGTGGTGCTGCGCGGGGAGAACCTCTGGGACAGCGACGCCTTCCACCGCGAGGTGACGCGCCAGCGCATCACTGTGGCCGATCTCACCACGGCGTACTGGCTGCTGCTGGCGCGGGATTTTGCGCGACAGGCGCCGCGCGATTGGGGCGGGCTTCGGCAAGTGACCGTCGGTGGAGAAGCGATGTCGCCGGAGGGCGTGAAAGCGTGGCGTGATGCGGGGCTGGCCCATGTCAGGCTACTGAACGCCTATGGCCCGACCGAAGCGACGATCACGGCGACGGTGTTCGATTGCAGCGGTGCGGCCTGCGACACGGCGCACGTACCGATCGGCGCCCCTGTCGGCGGCCGCATCGTGCGGCTGCTCGACGCGGAGCTGAACCCGGTGCCGCCGGGTGCCGTCGGCGAGCTGTGCATCGGCGGCCCGTTGCTCGCGCGCGGCTACGCCGGCCGGCCCGGGTTGACGGCAGAGCGGTTCGTGGCCGACCCTTGCGACGTCGAAGGTGGCCGCATCTATCGCACCGGCGACATGGCGCGCTGGCGGCATGACGGGCAACTCGAATACCTGGGCCGGGTCGACCAGCAGGTCAAGGTGCGCGGTTTCCGGATCGAGCCTGCGGAGGTCGAGGGATGCCTGCTGGCGCAACCGGGGGTGCGAGAAGCGGCCGTCGTGGCACGCCCCGGTCCGGCGGGTGCCCGGCTGGTGGCCTATGCCTGCCCGCTGTCGGGGCACGAGCTCGATGCGACCCTGCTGCGAGCGGCGCTCGCAAGCGCACTGCCGGAATACATGGTGCCTGCGGCCGTCGTCGTGCTCGATGCATTGCCGCTCGGGCCGAGCGGCAAGATCGATCGGGCGGCCTTGCCCGAACCCCGATACGACGAGATGCCGGCGCACGCACCCTTGCAAGGGGAACTCGAAACCCTGTTGGCGGCGGCCTGGGCGGAGGTGCTCGGTGTTGCATGCGTCGGGCGCCATGACAACTTCTTTGAGCTGGGCGGCGATTCCATCCTGAGCCTGCAGCTCGTCGCTCGTCTGCGCTCGGCCGGTTGGAAGCTGACCCCGAGGCAGGTGTTCGAACACCAGACCGTGGCAGCGCAGGCGGCCGCGGCGCAGCAACTGGACGCGCCGTCATCGCAGGCGCCACGCGCCCCGGTGCAGGGCGAGGCACTGCTGCTGCCGATCCAGCGCGACTTCCTGGAACAGGCGGTGCCGCGGCGCCACCACTGGAACCAGTCCGTCATGCTGCGCTGCAGAGAAGCTCCACAGTCCGCGCCGTTGATGGCCGCACTCGACTCACTGGTGGGCCATCACGAAGCGCTGCGGCTGCGCTACCTCCGATCGGCAGCCGGGTCATGGGTGCAAGCACACGCCGCACCGGCGCCACATGAGTGTTTTTGGGTGCGCGACATCGACGACGTGTCGCAAATCGAGGCGCACTGCGACGAAGTGCAGCGCAGCCTGGACCTGGCGCAGGGCCCGTTGCTGCGGGCGCTGCTGCTGCGCTTGCGCGACGGCACCGCCCGCTTGCTGCTGGTGGCCCATCATCTGGTGGTCGATGGCGTTTCGTGGCGCATCCTGCTGCGCGACCTGCTGACCGCGTACGAGCAGGCCTGTGCCGGCCGGCCGATCGAACTGCCTGCCAGGACCAGCAGCTTCCAGCTCTGGGGCCAGAGACTGCTCGACTACGCGTCGACGCATGCCGTCGAGATGGCGCATTGGCAATCGCTCGCCGACGTGCCTGCCGCGCTGCCGTGCCCGCGGCCCGGCGGCGAGAACACGTGGCGTCACCGCCGGGGCATCGTGTTGCAGCTCGATCGTGAAGCCACGCAGGCGCTGCTGCGCGATGCCCCCGCTGCCTACCGCACCCAGGTCAACGATCTGCTGCTGACGGCGCTGGGCCGGGCGCTGTGCCGATGGAGCGGGCACGAACGGCTGCTGGTCGACCTGGAAGGGCATGGCCGCGAGGACCTGTTCGACGACATCGACCTGTCGCGTACCGTCGGCTGGTTCACCAGCCTGTACCCGGTGGAGGTGGCGCCTCTGGGGCCGTTGCCCGATGCGTTGAAGCGGGTCAAGGAAGGCCTGCGCCGCGTGCCGCGCCGGGGCATCGGCCATGGCTGGTTCAAGCACCTCGGGAGTGCCGAACAACGGCAGGCGCTGTCGACGCTGCCGCAGCGGCAGGTGTTGTTCAACTACCTGGGGCAGCTGGATCAGACAGTCGACGTGCGGGCCGCGTGGGTGCCTTCGAACGAGCCCAGCGGGGCTGCGGTGGATGCGGACGCGCCGCTGGAGCACGAGTTCGTGGTCAACGGTTCGGTCTTCGACGGCGAACTGCGACTGGAGGTGAACTTCAGCGTCGCGCGTCACGACGAGGCCGCCGTGCGGGACTGGGTCGAGGACTGGCGCCGCGAGCTGCAGGCACTGATCTCTCATTGCACGGGCGGTGCTGCGGGCCTCACGCCTTCGGACGTGCCGCTGGCCGGCTTGACGCAAGCCCAGCTCGACGCACTGCCGCTCGATGGCGCCGAGGTGGCCGATCTCTACCCGCTGTCGCCCATGCAGTCCGGCATGCTGTTCCACAGCCTGGCCGAACCCGGCGACACGACCTACGTGACGCAATTGCGCGTGGATATCGACGGCGTGGACGTCGCGCGCTTCCGTGCCGCGTGGCAGGCCTGCGTGGAGCGGCACGAGGTGCTGCGCACCGGCTTCGTGACGGCTGTGGACCGTCCGCTGCAATGGGTGGCGCGCCACGCGCAGCTCGACGTGCAGGTGCGCGACCTGCGCCACGTCGGCGATGTGGCGCCCGCGCTGCACGAACTGGCTGCCGCCCAACGCACCGGGTTCGACCTCGCGAAGCCGTCGCTGATGCGCCTGGTGCTCGCGCGCATCTCGCAAAGGCGCCATCACTTCATCTGGTCGTGTCACCACCTGCTGCTCGACGGCTGGAGCACGTCCCATCTGCTCGGGCAGCTGCTGCGCCTGTACGCGGGCGAGGCCGTCGATCCGCCCGCAACGCGCTACCGCGACTACATCGCATGGCTGGCATCGCGCGATCCGGCGGACAGCCGAGGCTACTGGACCACGCAACTGCAACCGCTGGACGAACCCACCCGGCTGGCGAATGCACTGCCGCGTGCGGCCCGTGGCGACGGTCATGCCTGCCGCGAGTACCGCATCGACGAGCGGACCAGCGGGCGGTGGACGGACTTCGCGCGGCGCGAGCACATCACGCTGAACACCTTGGTGCAGGGCGCCTGGGCACTGCTGCTGGCCAGGTACACCGGGCAGCGGACCGTGGCCTTCGGCGCCACCACGTCCGGCCGCCCCGACACGCTGCGGGGCGCTCACGAGATGCTGGGCCTGTTCATCAACACCCTCCCTGTCGTCGCGACGCTGCCGGCGCAGCAGCCGGCGGCGGCCTGGCTGCGCGAGCTGCAGGCCGGCCAGCTGGCGGCGCGTGAGCACGAGCACACGCCGCTGTACGACATCCAGCAGTGGGCGGGACAGGGCGGCCGCGCGCTGTTCGACAGTCTGGTGGTGTTCGAGAACTATCCGGTCGATGCAGCGCTGCGGCAGGGGGAGGTGGCCGGCCTGGGCTTCTCGGCCGCGGCCAGCGCGGAGGACACGCACTACCCGATGGCGCTGTCGGTATCGCACGAGGGGTCGCTGGTGATGCGGTACGGTTACTCGCGAGAACACTTCGACGACGAGACCGTCGATCGCATCGCATGCCAGCTCGAACAGCTGCTCGCTTCGATCTGCGAAGCACCCGAACGTGCATTGGGAACGCTGGCGCTGCTGACGCCGCAGCAACAGGCCGACCTGCTGCAGCAGGGGCGGATCGAACGGCCTCGCGCGCCCTCCGAATCGCTGCCCGGTCTGCACGAGCTGATCGCGTCGCAGGCGCTGCGGCTGCCGGAGGCGATCGCGGTTGTCTGCGGACCCGAACGCCTCAGCTACGGCGAGCTGAACCGCCGTGCCAACCGGCTGGCCCACCGGCTCATTGCGATGGGCGTCAGGCCCGAGGTGCGCGTCGGCGTCGCCATGGAGCGTTCGGCCGACCTCGTGGTTGCGCTGATCGCGGTGCTGAAGGCCGGCGGCGCCTATGTCCCGCTCGACCCGCAGTACCCAGCCGAGCGGCTTTCGTGGATGGTGCAGGACAGCGGCATGACACTGTTGCTCACGCACGCCGGCCTGCGCGAGCGCCTGGCATCGGTGGACGGCGGCGTCGACGTGCTGGAACTCGACCAGGATCTGCTGGCGGCCGCCCCCGAACACGACCCGCGGGTACCGATGCACGGCGAGCAGCTCGCCTATGTGATCTACACGTCCGGCTCCACTGGCCGGCCCAAGGGCGCCCAGCTGTCGCACGCGAACGTCGTGCGGCTGCTGCAGTCCACGCAGGCCTGGTTCGGTTTCGACGAGCGCGACGTCTGGACCTTGTTCCATTCCTACGCGTTCGACTTCTCGGTGTGGGAGATCTTCGGCGCGCTGTGCCATGGCGGCACGCTGGTGATCGTGCCCTTCCTCGTCAGCCGTTCGCCGCGCGACATGCTGCAGCTGCTGCGCCAAGAGGGCGTCACCGTGTTCAACCAGACGCCGTCGGCCTTCACGCAGCTGCTGCAGGTGCCGGAGCTGGAAGCGCTGGACGACCTGTCTCTGCGCCTGGTGATCTTCGGCGGCGAGGCACTGGAGCCCGAGAGCCTGCGCCGCTGGATCGACCGCTTCGGCGACGAGCGCCCGCGCCTGGTCAACATGTACGGCATCACCGAAACGACGGTGCACGTGACCTACCGGCCGATCACCCGCGCAGACCTCGACGGCTCGCGCAGCCCGATCGGCCGGCCGATTCCCGACCTGGGGCTGCGCGTGCTCGACGCACACCTGCAGCCTGTGCCGGTCGGCGTGGCCGGAGAGCTGTATGTGGCGGGTGCCGGATTGGCCCGCGGCTACCTGAATCGCGCGGGCTTGAGTGCCGAGCGTTTCGTGGCCGACCCGTTCGATGCCGGCGGCGCGCGGCTGTATCGCAGCGGTGACCTGGCCCGCTGGCGCGCCGATGGCGAGATCGAATACCTCGGCCGGATCGACCACCAGGTGAAGATCCGCGGCTTTCGTATCGAGCTCGGGGAAGTGCAGGCCCAGCTGCTGGGGGTGACCGGCGTTCGCGAAGCGGTCGTCCTCGACCGCGCGGCACCCGGCGGCCCGCAACTCGTGGGCTATGTCGTCGCCGAACCCGGCGCGACGCTCGATGCGGCAGCCGTGCGGAGCGCGCTGCAGCAGCGGCTGCCCGATCACATGCTGCCTGCGGCCATCGTCGTGCTGGACGCCATGCCGCTGACCCCCAACGGCAAGCTCGACCGCAGGGCCTTGCCCACGCCCGAGGCGGCGCAGGCCGGCCTCTACGAAGCACCGGTCGGCGAGCTGGAGCAGGACCTTGCAGCGGTGTGGTCCCAGGTGCTGGGTCTGGAGCGGGTGGGGCGGCATGCCAACTTCTTCGAGCTCGGGGGCCATTCGCTGCTGGCGGTGCAACTTGCCGCGCGGATCGAGCGCGAGCTGCACCGGCCCTGCGGCGTGGCGGACGTGTTCCAGGCCCAGACCCTGTCGGACCTCGCGGCGCGGCTGCGCGTGGCGACGGCTCCTGCCGGTGCACAGGCACTGCAGGAACTGGATGCCTTCATCGATACCTTGGAGTCGTTCTGATGGACATTTCGGTCGCAGAGAAGATCGCGCGACGTTTCGCCACGCTGCCGGCCGAGCAGCGCCGGGCCGTGTACGAGAAGATGCGGGAGCAGGGGCTGTCGATGGCGCAGCTGCCGATCCTGCCGATCGAGGGCTGCCGGGACGCGGTACCGCTGTCTGCGGCGCAGCAGAGGCAGTGGTTTCTGTGGCAGCTGGATCGCGGCAGCACGGCGTACCACCTGTGCGGTGGGCTGGTGCTGGAAGGGGAGGTGGACGTTGGGGCTTTGGAGGCGAGCTTCCACGGCGTGGTGCGGCGCCACGAATCGCTGCGCACGGTGTTCCGCGCGACGGGCGACGGTCTGGCCGAACAGGTGATGCGGCCGGATGCGCAGCTGCAGGTGGCCCGGCACGACCTGAGCGGCCTGGCGGGCGGGCAGCGAGAAGCGCGAGCGCTCGAACTGGCCCGCGAGCTGAGCGAACAGCCGTTCGACCTCGAAGGCGGCCCGCTGCTGCGCGTGGCGCTGTTGCAGCTGCAGCCGCAAGAACACCGGCTGGTGGTGGTGATGCACCACATCGTCTCCGACGGCTGGTCGATGCAGCTGTTCGTCGACGAGTTTGCGGCGTGCTACCGCGCGCTGTGCCGGGGCGAGCCGGTGAGGCTGGCGGAGCTGCCGATCCAGTACGCCGACTACGCGGTGTGGCAGCGCCAGTGGCTGCAGGCCGGCGAGCGGGAACGCCAGCTGGGGTACTGGCGGGGGCAGCTGGGCCAGGAGCACCCGGTGCTGGCGCTGCCCAGCGACCAGCCGCGCCATCCGCAGGGGCGCTACCGGGGGGCACGCCACCGGGTGAGCCTGCCGCAGCCGCTGTGCGAGCAGTTGCGCCGCAGCGCGCGCGGCGAGGGCGTGACCGTCTTCATGCTGCTGCTCAGCGGCTTGCACGCGCTGCTGCACCGCTACACCGGGCAGCGCGACATCCGCATCGGGGTGCCGATCGCCAACCGCCAGCGTGTCGAGACCGAAGGCGTGATCGGGTTTTTCGTCAACACGCAGGTGCTGCGTGCGCAACTGCAGCCGCGCCAGAGCCTGGGGCAGCTGCTGGAGCAGGTGCGCGAAGCGGCGCTGGGTGCCCAGGCGCACCAGGATTTGCCGTTCGAGCAACTGGTCGAGGCGCTGCAGCCCGAGCGCAGCCTGGGCCACCATCCGCTGTTCCAGGTGATGTTCAACCACGTGCGGCAAGACCGGCGCGCGCTCGAACAGCTGCCCGGGCTGCAGATCCGGGACTGGGAGCTCGGCGAGCAGGCCGCGCAGTTCGAGCTCAGCGTGGACACGCTGGAGCAGGCCGACGGGCGCATCGAGGCGACGTTCCACTACGCGGCTGAGCTGTTCGAGCCGGCGACCATCGAGCGGCTCGCGCAGCACTACCTGAGGCTGGTGCAGCAATTGTGCGAGCGGCCGCAGCAGGCCATCGGCGATGTGGTGCTGCTGGACGCGCCGGAGCAGGCGCTGTTGCAGCAATGGGGGCAGGGCGGGCCGGCGCCGGCGCCGGCGCAGCCGGTGCACCGGCTCATCGAGCAGCAGGTGCAGCGCACGCCCGGGGCCATGGCGGTGGTGTACGGCGACGAACAGCTCAGCTATGCCGAGCTCAACCGCAGGGCGAACCGGTTGGCGCACCGGTTGATCGGGCTGGGGGTGGGGCCGGAGGTGAGGGTGGGGCTGGCGCTGGAGCGCTCGGTGGAGATGGTGGTGGCGCTGCTGGCGGTGCTGAAGGCAGGGGGAGCGTATGTGCCGCTGGACCCGCAATACCCCGCCGAGCGGCTGCAGTGGATGGTGCACGACAGCGGCGTGGCGCTGCTGCTGACGCAGGCGGGCCTGCGCGGGCAGCTGCAGCTGCCACCGCAGCTGCGGGTGCTGGAGATCGACCGCGAGCCGCTGCACGAGCAGCCCCGGCAGGACCTGCAAAACCCGAACCCCCTGCTGCACGGCGAGCACCTCGCCTACGTCATCTACACCTCCGGCTCCACCGGCCGGCCCAAGGGCGCTGCCAACCGCCACAGTGCGCTGTACAACCGCCTGGCATGGATGCAGCGGGCCTACGCGCTGGGCGCCGATGACACGGTGCTGCAGAAGACCCCCTACGGCTTCGACGTCTCGGTATGGGAGTTCTTCTGGCCGTTGATGGTCGGCGCCACGCTGGCCGTGGCAGCGCCCGGCGACCATCGAGAGCCGGCCCGGCTGGTCGAGCTGATCCGGCGTCATCGCGTGACGACGCTGCACTTCGTGCCCTCGATGCTCCAGGCCTTCGTGGCACACGAAGGCACCGACCGCTGCACCAGCCTGCGCCGCATCGTGTGCAGCGGCGAGGCCCTGCCCGCCGAGCTGCAGGTGCAGGCGCTGAAGCTGTGGCCCCAGGCCGGGCTTTACAACCTCTACGGACCCACCGAAGCCGCGATCGACGTCACGCACTGGACCTGCCGTGACGAGGGCCGCCCCAGCGTGCCGATCGGCCGGCCCATCGACGGCGTGTCGGTGAGCGTGCTCGACGAAGCGCTGAACCCGGTGGCGCCCGGGGTCGCCGGCGAACTCTATCTGGGCGGAGCAGGGCTGGGGCGCGGCTACCTCGGCCGGGCTGCGCTCACCGCCGAGCGCTTCGTCGCCACCGCAGGCGGCGAGCGCCTGTACCGCACCGGAGACCTGGTGCGCTGGCGCAGCGACGGGCAACTGGACTACCTCGGTCGGCTCGACCACCAGGTGAAGATACGCGGCCAGCGCATCGAGCTCGGCGAGATCGAGGCGCAACTGCAGGCCCAGCCGACGATTCGCGAGGCGGTGGTCGCCGCGCAGCCCGGCCGCTCCGGTGTGCGGCTGGTGGCCTATGTGACGACCCTCGACGGTGCCGGCATCGACACCCAGGCCGTGCGAGACGCGCTCGCCGCGCACCTGCCCGACTACATGGTGCCCTCGGTCGTCATGACGCTCGATGCCTTCCCGCTGAATGCCAACGGCAAGCTCGACCGCAAGGCGCTGCCCGTGGCGCAGTTCGCCGCCGCGCAAGACCACGAGCCCCCCCAGGGGGCGGTCGAGCAGGCGCTGGCGGCGGTGTGGGCCGAGGTGCTCGAACTGCAGCAGGTGGGACGCCACGACAACTTCTTCGAGCTCGGCGGCGACTCGATACTGAGCCTGCAGATCGTCGCCCGCGCAAGCCGCGCGGGTTGGCGCTTGAGCCCGCGCCAACTGTTCGAACGGCAGACCCTCGCCGAACTGGCCCGCGTCGCCGAAGCTGCCGACCCCGCGCCCGCCGCGGCCCCGAGCCACGTGCCGAGCGGCCACCTGGCGGATCACCTGAGTGCGGACGCTCTGGCGGCGCTGCCTTTCGGCGAGGCCGACGTCGAAGACGTGTTTCCCCTCTCGCCGACGCAGGAGGGCATGCTGTTCCATACGCTGGAGTCGCCTGGATCCGGGCTGTACGTGAACCAGCTCAGCGTCGAGGTCTCGGGCGTGGATGTCGGCCGGCTCGTTTCGGCCTGGCGGTCGATGGTGCAGCGGCACGCTGCGCTGCGCACGGGTTTCCTGTGGCAGGCCGGCATGCCGCGGCCGTTGCAGTATGTCCTGCGCCGTGCGCAAGACGGCGTGACCGTGCTCGACTGGCGCGGCGTGTCGGACCCTGCCGAACGCATCGCACGGTACGTCGAGGACGATCATCGGCGCGGGTTCGACCTGCTGGCACCGCCGCTGGCGCGCCTGGCGATGATCCGGCTCGACGACGACCGCTGGCACATGGTCTGGACGCAGCACCACATCCTGCTTGACGGTTGGAGCGACTCGCGCCTCGTCGGCGACTGGCTGCGCTGCTATGGCGGCGAGTCGCTCGATGCACCCGGACCCGGCTATGGTGACTACATCCGCTGGCTGGCACGGCAGGACGTGCACGCGACGCAGGCCTTCTGGCGTCGCGAGCTGGCAAGCCTCGACGGGCCGACACTGCTGGCCGAGACGGCGCCCAAGGTGCCCGGGCGCACCGGCTTCGGCAAGCTCTACACCCGGCTCGGGGTGGACGAGACACGCGCCCTGCAAGCCCACGCGCAACGCGAGCGCATCACGCTCAACACCTTGGTCCAGGGGGCGTGGGCCTTGGTGTTGCAGCGCTATACAGGCAAGGAGCAGGTGGTGTTCGGTGCGACCGTGGCCGGCCGTCCAGCGAGCCTGCCGCGCGCCGAGGAGATCCTGGGCCTGTTCATCAACACCTTGCCGGTGCCGGTGAAACGGCAGGCCGCATCGAGCGTCGCCCAGTTCCTGCGCGAGTTGCAGTCCACCAACCTGCGGCTGCGCGAACAGGAGCACAGCGCGCTGGCCGACGTGCAACGCTGGGCCGGTTCGTCGGGCCGGCCGCTGTTCGACAGCATCATCGTGTTCGAGAACTACCCGGTGGACCGAGCGCTGCGCAGCAACGAACGCCATGGCCTGCGCTTCGGCGACATGGCCACGCAGGGCCTGACGGGCTATGCGATGGACTTGCAGGTCACCGTCGGCGAGCGGCTGGAAATCGAGTACTGCTACGCATTGCAGGACTTCGCCGACGATTTCGTGCACGCGCTGCGGGGCCATGTCGAGCACCTGTTGCGGCAGATGGTCGACTTTCCTCAGCGGGCCGTCGGCGAGCTGCAGTGGCTGACCCCGCCGGAACGGCAGGCCCTCTTCACGCTCGGCCGCAATGAATCCGTCGCCGAGCCCTACCGACTGCCGGTGCACCGGCAGATCGCCCGCCACGCCGCCGAGCGCCCCGAAGCGATCGCGCTGCTGATGGGCGAGCAGGAGCTGAGCTACGGCGACCTCGACCGTCGTGCCAACCGGCTCGCGCATGCCTTGAGGGCCCGGGGCATCGGCCCGGAAGCACGGGTGGGCGTCGCGATGGAGCGCTCGCTCGACGTGATCATCGCGCTGCTCTCGGTGCTGAAAGCGGGCGCCGCCTATGTGCCGCTGGACCCGGAGTACCCCGCCGACCGCCTCGCCTACATGATGGCGGACAGCGGTTTGTCCTTGCTGCTCACACAGGCACGCGTGCTGCCCCGCCTCCAGCTGCCGGCCGGCATGCAAGCGCTGACGGTCGACGAAGCCGATCTGCAGGGGCTGCCGGACCACGAGCCGAACGTTGCCCTCGGCGAGCACGCGCTGGCCTACGTGATCTACACCTCGGGGTCGACCGGCCGCCCCAAGGGCGTCGCGGTCACGCATGGTCCGTTGGCGATGCACTGCCGAGCCACGGCAGAGATCTACGGCATGACGCCCCAGTCGTGCGAGCTGCTGTTCATGTCGCTGTCGTTCGACGGCGCGCATGAGCGATGGCTCACGGCATTGACGGTGGGGGCAGGGCTGGCGTTGCGCGACAACGAGCTGTGGACCGCCGAGCAGACCTTCGACGCCTTGCACCGCTACGGTGTCACCAACGCCGCGTTTCCCCCGGCTTACCTCGGCCAGGTCGCGGAGTGGGCGGTACCGCGCGACAACCCTCCGCCGGTGGAGCTGTACGTCTTCGGCGGCGAAGCGATGCCCAAGGCCTCGTACGACAAGGTGCGCCAGGCGCTGAGGCCGCGCCTGCTGATCAACGGCTACGGCCCCACCGAGACGGTGGTCACGCCGCTGATCTGGAAGACCGAGGCGAGCCGCAGTTTCGACTGCGCGTATGCGCCGATCGGCCGGCCGGTGGGCGAACGCACCGCCTACGTGCTCGATGCCGACCTGCAGCCGGTGCCCCGCGGCGTGGCGGGCGAGCTGTACATCGGCGGCTATGGTCTGGCGCGAGGCTACCTCGGACAGGCCGGGCTGACGGCCCAGCGCTTCGTCGCGGACCCCTTCGACGAGCGCGGCGGGCGCCTGTACCGCACCGGCGACCTGGTGCGGTGGCTGGACGACGGCAACGTCGAATACCTCGGCCGGGTCGACCACCAGGTGAAGATCCGCGGCTTCCGGATCGAACTGGGCGAGATCGAGGCGCGCATCCGGGAACACGGCGGCGTGGCCGATGTCGCTGTGATCGCACAGGACGCGGCGGCCGGCCGGCAGTTGGTGGCCTACGTGGTGCCGGCCGTCCCGGCGGCTCGGCTGGCTGCCAGCGTGAAGCAGGCGCTGGGTGAACGTCTGCCCGACTACATGGTGCCGGCCCACGTGGTCGCGATGGAGCGCTTGCCTCGCCTGCCCAGCGGCAAGCTCGACCGCAACGCGCTGCCCGCACCGGTGGCCGAACGGCAACGACAGCACGTGCCGCCGTCGACGGCAGCGGCCCGCACGCTCGCGCGCGTCTGGCAGGAGGTGCTCGGTGTCGAATCGATCGGCGAGACCGACAACTTCTTCGAGCTCGGCGGCGATTCGCTATCGAGTCTGAAGGTGATCGCGAAGATGCGCCAGTGTGGCGATCCGGCGCTGAATTTCAAGCTGCGCGACCTGCTGCAGCGCCCGACGATTGCCGCGCTGCTCGGGCTGGAAGCCACGCAGGCCAGACAGGCACCGCTGCTGCTGAACCCGCATCGGCCGCAGGCACCATCGCTGTTCTGCCTGCACGCCGGTGTCGGCACGATCTTCGACTACCAGCCGCTGGCACGCCGGCTCGATGGCGCCTGCAACGTCTATGGCCTGCCGTGCCGCAGCCTCGCGGACCCGGCCTGGCGCGACGTCTCGATCGAGCAGATGGCCATCGACTACGCCGGGATGGTCCGCGCAGTCCAGCCGCACGGACCGTACCGGCTGCTCGGCTGGTCGCTGGGCGGCACGTTGGCGGCGGCGATTGCGGCGCTGCTCGAGGCCGCCGGCGAGGAGGTCGATTTCCTGGGGCTCATCGACCCTTATGTGCCCGGACTCGCATCGGGGCCCGCGGGCGACGACTGGCGAGACGATTTCCACGAGTTCATCGCTGAAGTGCTGCCGGGTGCCGGTGTCGCGGGTCTGCCGGCCTGCGCCGAACCCGGTGCCGACGAGCTGGTGCCCGTGCTGCAGGAACTGCTTGGCCGACGCGATGACGGCCACACCGACCGCTATGCCGGGATGGGCGCCGACGACCTGGCGCGCCTGTTTGTCGTGGCGCGGCATCTCAAGGCCTTGTCGCGCAACGCCGCGGCGCTGCGTCCCGTGCGGTGTCCGTCGCGCTGCTGGTGGATCGAGGGCAGGGCTTCCTCCGAGCGCCTCGCGCTGGAAGAGCAACTGGCGCAGCCGGCCGTGCAGGCCGCCGAGCTCGACGTCACGCATTTCGGCATCGTTCGCCATGCCGATGTGCAGGAGGACATCGCACGCGCGTTGGCAGGGGAGGTGGTCGGCAGCGGCGCAGGCAGCGAAGTCTGCTGAAAGCAAACGGCGCCCCTGAAGAGGGGCGCCGTGTCATTCGCGGGCGATGTCGAGTTCTGGTCCAGCGCTGGAGCGGGAAACCGTTGCCCGCAGGGAAGGACACCGGCGCGGCTTACCAGCGGTACTTCACGCTCGCACGCACGGTACGCTCCACGCCCTGCCAGTAGCTGTCGAAGGCGCGCGATTGCACGTAGTCCTTGTCGAACAGGTTGGTGACCGCCAGCGACAGACGCCAGGGGCCGGTGTCGTAGCCGACGGCGGCGTCGACCAGCGTGTGCGAGGGTTGCGAGCTGGTGTTCAGGTTGTCGTTGTAGCGCTTGCCGACGTGGCGCACGCCGGCGCCGAGCGACAAGCCCTGTACAGAGGCGAGGCGGTAGTTCAGCCATACGGATGCGCTGTGGCGGGGCACCTGCATGGGGCGTTTGCCTTCTTCACGCCTGCCTTCTTCGTCGACGACGTTGCTCTTGGTGACTTCGGCGTCGATGTAGGTATAGGAGGCCGTGGCTTGGAGCCCACGCGCCAACTGGCCCTTGATTTCGAGTTCAAGTCCCCGCGACCGGATCTCGCCGGTCTGCGCATTGCGCCCTTGCTGGTCGTCCTGGTCGGGCGTCGGTACGTTGGACTTTGTCAGGTCGAACAACGCTGCCGTGAACAGGTAGCGCGTGTCCTGCGGCTGGAACTTGATGCCGATCTCGTATTGCTTGCCCTCGGTGGGATCGAAGGGACGGTCCGACGAACTGATGCCCAGTTGCGGCAGGAAGGACTCGGCATAGCTGACGTATGGAATCCAGCCGCTGGGCATGATGTAGCTCAGCGCCAGACGGCCGCTGAAAGCGCGGTCCTTCTGCGTGGTGCTCTCCCCGTTGATCGTGTCAGTGGTGCGCGCGCGATCCCAGCGGCCGCCAGCCGTCACGCGCCAGTGGTGACCAAGCGCGATCTGGTCTTGCACATAAAAGCCCAGTTGCGTGCTCTTCTGCTTCTCCTCCCAGTCCAGCGTGTCGGGCTCGGCGATCGGCTCGCCGTACACCGGGTCGTTCATGTCCAGCCCCGGCGTGGCGTTGTTCAAATAGGTTGTATCGGCAGCCTTGAGGTGGTTCCAATCCAGGCCAACCAGCACGGTGTGGTCGACGCTGCCGGTACGCAGCTTGGCCTGCAGCTGCGTGTCGAGCACGGTCTGGTCGAGCTCGTATTCATCAAGGACGGCTGTACGAGGCAGCATTCCTTCTTCGGTCATGTCCCCGGTCCAGAAATGGTGCTTGTCCGCTCTTCCATGGGCACGCCGAAAGTTCTGCCGCAGCGTCAGCGTGTCGTTGAAGCGGTGCTCGAACTGGTAGCCGATCGTCGCAATGTCGCGTTCCAGCCAGCTGTAGCGGGGGTCGCCCTCGAGCACGTCCGTCAGCTGGCCGTCGGCATCCAACCGGTACCAGATGTCGTCGCCGGCGCGGTCCTTCATGAATTCGGACAGCACCGTGAGCGTGGTGTCCGGCGTGATCAACCAGCGCAGCGAAGGCGCCAGATAGAGGCGATCGTTGGAGATGCGCTCGCCGGTCGAGTACTGGATCTGCGTCTCGGTATCCAGCCCGACGCCGACGAGCCGGTACTGCAGCGTGCCTTCGGGGTTGAGCACACCTTCGACGTCCACGCCGAGCTGCTTGCGGCCGAAGCTGCCGAGCTGCACTTCGACTTCACGCGCGGTGTTGCCCGTGGGCCGCTTGCTGACGCGGTTGACGATGCCGCCTGCGTCGCCCTGGCCGAACAGCACCGATGCCGGGCCGCGCAGCACCTCGATGCGCTCCAGCCCATACGGCTCGGTGCTGAAGGTCAGGTCGTAGTAGCCCGCCTGCTTCAGGCCGTCGCGGAAGTCGCTGGTGCCATAGGCAGGGAAGCCGCGCAGCATGAAGTAGTCAAAGCCGCGGTTGTCGTAGCCGAATTGCTCGGCCGACACTCCCGCGACGTAACGCAGGGCTTCCTGCACGTTCTGCGCGCCGCGCACGTCCAGTTCTTCGCGCGTGATGACGGAGATCGACTGCGGCGTTTCGACCAGCGGCGTGTCGGTCTTGGTGGCCGCGGTGCTGCGCTTCGCGGCATAGCCGTCGACGCCGTCGGTGGGTGCCGCCCTCACGCGGATCTCCGGCAGGGTCTGCCCGGTCGGTTGCGGGGTAGGCTGTTGCTGCGCTCGTGCCGTGCCGGTCACTGACAGCACCAGCAAGGCGGACTGCAGCGCAAGCGCCAACGATGAAGGCCGAGGACGGTGCGGATGGCGGTGAGTCATGTCGTTTGTATCGTTGTGATGAAAGAGCACCCCATGGCCGGGGCCGAAGAGCCGGCGCACGCCTCCACATGCCGGCGCCGGGCGCCGCGATACTAATCAAAATGAGAATGAGTCGCAATAGCAAAATTGAAACAACACGGGCCGGGAACGTCGAAGCGCTGCCGGCCCGCTGGGGATTGCAAAGGAAGGGGCCGCTGCAGCAGCGACCAGGTGCGAGTCAGTCGCAGCGGGTGAACGCTCGAGCCAGGAAGGCGGCCATCTCGGACCGCACGCGCTGCGCGGCTTCGGGCACCACGTTGGCCAGCCGGGCGAAGTCGTGGACCATGCCTTCGTACACCACCACCGTCGTCGGCACGCCGGCAGCTTTCAGGCGCTCGGCATACCCGAGGCCCTCGTCGAGCAGCACGTCGTGCTCGGCGAGACCGACGAAAGCCGCCGGCAGCCCGCGCAGGTCGGGTGCTTCGAGCGGTGCGAAGCGCCGGTCCTCGCGGTCGTCGTCGTTGCGCAGGTAGTGGGCGTACATCCACTGCAGCGTATCGCCTTCCAGCAGGTAGCCACTTGCGTACCGGCGGTGCGAGGCCGTGTCCTGCGAGGCGCTGGTGCACGGATACAGCAGCACTTGTGCGCGCGGCTTGGGCCAGGTCGCGTCCCGCGCCATGAGTGCGAGCGCGGTGGCCAATGTGCCGCCAGCGCTGTCGCCCCCCGTGGCGATGCGGCGGGTGTCGAGCCCGAGCGCCCGTCCATGCTCCAACAGCCAGAGATAGGCATCCTCGGCGTCATTGCAGGCGGTCGGAAACTTGTGCTCCGGCGCAAGCCTGTAGGCCACCGACAGAACGGCGCACGGCGTGCGCGCGCACAGCGCCCGGCACAAGCCGTCGTGCGAGTCCAGGCCGCCCACCGTGTAGCCACCGCCATGGAAGTACAGCAGCACGGGCAGGCCGGCACCGCGCTGTGGCTGCTGGGGCAGGTACAGCCGCGCGGCGACGGTCGCGCTGTCGCGGCACGGCACGGCGCAGTGCCGTATCTCTGCAACGGCGTCCGTGGTGTCGTCGAGGTCGCGTGCGGCACGGTCGTACTCGGCACGGGCGATCGCAAGAGGTTGCCGGTGCATCGGATCGCGGCCCGCCGCGGCCACCAGGTCGAGGAAGGCTTCCAGATCGGGGTGCATGCAGATGCGGTCCTCTCGCTCAGGGCACCAGGGCGGCTGGCCGCGCGTCGCGGGTTCCGGTGCTCGGGTGGGTCGCAAGCGCAACAGCACGTACCGCCTGGGCGAAGATGTCGAACACGCGGTCGAGTTGCCGCTCATCGATGACCAGCGGGGGCAGGAAGCGCACGACGCTGCCGTGGCGTCCGCCCAGTTCCAGGATCAGGCCACGACGCAGGCATTCGGCCTGCACGGCACTCGCGAACGCCGGCATGGCGGGGGAACGGGCCTGCGCAGTGGCGGCAGCCTGCGGGTCGACGAGCTCGACGCCGATCATCAGTCCGCGCCCGCGAACGTCGCCGATCAGCGGGAAGTCGGACTGCAGTTGCCGGAGTTGCCGCTGCAGGCGCGCGCCCAGCCGCGCCGCCTGGTCATGCAGCGCCTGCTCACGCATGAACTGCAGCGTGGCCGAGCCCGCGGCCATGGCCATCTGGTTGCCCCGGAAGGTGCCGGCATGCGCGCCCGGGCTCCACAGGTCCAGCTCGCCGCGGTAGACGACGACCGACAGCGGCAAGCTGCCGCCGATGGCCTTCGACAGCACCACCACGTCGGGCACGATGCCGGCGTGCTCGAAGCCGAACCAGCGCCCGGTACGGCCGAAACCCGTCTGCACCTCGTCGACGACCAGCGGCACGGCCGTTTGCGCAGTCAGTGCCCGCACGCCGCGAACCCATGCATCGGGCGCCGGGATCACGCCGCCTTCACCCTGCACCACTTCGAAGATCAGTCCCGCGGGGGCCGGCACACCGCCCTCCGGGTCGGTGAGCACGGTTTCCAGGTAGCTCAGTCCGGCCTGCACGCCGGCCGGCCCGCCGAGGCCGAACGGGCATCGGTAGTCGTAGGGGTAGGGCAGGAACTGCACGCCGTGCAGGACCCCGTTCAACGGGCGCTTGGGCGCCAGGCTGCCGGTCAGGTTCAGTGCGCCCTGCGTCATGCCGTGGTAAGCACCATGGAAGGCCAGCATGGTGCCTCGACCGGTGGCGGTCTTCACCAGCTTCAACGCGGCCTCGACAGCGTCGGCACCGCTCGGCCCGCAGAACTGCACTTTCGCGCTGCGCGCGAAATCCGGCGGCAGCATCTCGAACAGGTCCTGCACGAAGCGGTCCTTGACCGGCGTGGTCAGGTCCAGCGTATGCAGAGGCAGGCCGTCGTCGAGCACCTGGCGGATGGCACCGACCACCACCGGGTGGTTGTGCCCGAGGGCCAGCGTGCCCGCACCCGAAAGGCAGTCGATGAAGACGCGGCCTTCGATGTCTTCGACGTAGATGCCGTGGGCCCGCTTCAGTGCGAGCGGCAGGCGGCGCGGATAGCTGCGGGCATTGGATTCGCGCGCGGCCTGGCGCTCGAGCAAGGCATTCGTCTCGATCGCATAGGGCTGAGACAGGGCGTCGTGCCGCCGGGCCAGCTCTGCGGCTGCGGCGTCGCCGTCGAGGCGAGTGGCGTGAGTGGTCATGGGAGCTCCTGGTCAAACGGCGGCCGGTCGCATGGCGCCTGCCGCCTCAGCCCGAGGCGTCGCAGCGAGGTGCGCTGCCGACAGCAACGCAGTACCGATCTCTGCGGTGCGCACCGCCGTGATGGACAGCAAGGTGTCGCTCAGCCCGTGGGTGGCTTCGCAGGCGCCTTGCAGGAAGATGGCGGGCCTGAAGCCCGGCCGGGTGCGAACACGGTAGTCGCGGTCGACGTCGAACGAGCCGAGGTAAGGTGCCAGCGGCTCGAGCAGGTGCCGATGCAGGTCGCGCCGATAGCCGGTCGCGAGCACCACCGCGTCGTAGCGCACGGTGCATTCGCGATCGCGGTTCAGGTCCAGCAAGGTCAGGTGCACGCCGTCGCCGGCGGCGCGCGCGCTGCGCACCTCGTGCCGGCGCAGGAAGCGGTGGCGTTGTTCGTTGCGCACCTTCTGCTGGTAGAGCACGTCGAAGATCCTCTCGATCAGCGCGAGGTCCGGTGCCGCGTAGTTGGTGCGCCAGAACTCGTCGAGCAGGGCGGCGCGCTCGTCGCTCGTGCGGCTGTAGACCTGATCGACGAAATCGGCGTTGAAGATCTCGTTGACGAAGGGACTGTCGTCGGACGGGCGGATCGACCGGGCTCGCATCACGAGGTCCACGCGCGGCGCCTGGGGCAGCTCGTGCAGGTTCATGAAGATCTCGGCGGCGCTTTGCCCGGCGCCCACGACGGCGACGCGGCCCGCCTGCGGATGACCTGCCATGTCCCGCAGATAGCGGCTCGAGTGGAAGACTCGCGGGTCGCCCTCGAGCGGACGGAAGCACTCCGGGATGTTGGGCGCGCCGCCGACACCGACGACCAGGTTGCGCGCAAGGCGCTCTTGCACATGGCCTTCGGCGTCGCGCGAGCGCACGCGCAGCAGGCTCACCTCCGAGCCGCGTCGCTCGGGCAGCACCTCGATGACGTCCTCGCCGTAGACGCAGCGGTCGTCGAAGTGCGATGCCGCCCATGCCAGGTAGTCGTTGAACTCGTGGCGGCTGGGGAAAAAGGTTTTCAGGTTGATGAAGTCCTGCAGACGGTTCTTCTCGTGCAGGTAGTTCACGAAGGTGAAGCGGCTGCGCGGGTTGCGCAGCGTGACCAGGTCCTTCAGGAAGGAGATCTGCATGTGCGTGCCGCCGAGCAGCATGTCTCGATGCCAGGCAAAGCCCGGCTGCTTCTCGATGAACAGCGCGTCGACAGGTTGGCCGGCCTGCCTCAGTTCTTCGAGTGCAATCGCCAACGCGATGTTCGACGGGCCGAAGCCGATACCGATGAGATCGTGGATATGCATGGACTCTCTCTTGAGCTGCGGTTCAGGCGTCTCGCGGCGTGTCGGGCCGGGGAATCCACAGCGCTTCGCCGAAGAACCGCTCGCGCAGCAGCATGCCGAGCACCGCGCGTTTGTGCGGGAAGTCGAATTCCTTCAGGTGCGCGTAGCCGCAGCGGGCCAGGCTGCGCAGCATCTTCGCGTTGTCCGAGCGAGGTTCGATGACGATGCGCTGCGTCCGGCAGTCGGTCAGGAACAGGTAGTGCGAGATCGACGGCATCCATGCCGTCAGGTAGGGGCGGCCGCGGAACTTCGGCTCGCCCACCAGGACATGCCAGCCGCGGTCGAAGTCGTCGGCATCGTAGAAGGGCGCGATGCGGTCCTCCTTCGCCCAGTAGATCTCGAAATAGCCGAACGGCTCGTCGTCGAAGCAGCCCACCAGCGCCACGGTGTGAGGGTCGGCAGCAATGGCTTCCAGGTAGGCCCGGTGCCGGGCCGCATCGCCCTGTTCCTGCCAGAACTGAGCCACCACGGGGTCGTTCATCCAGCGATTGAACGGCGACAGATCGCGCTCGGCATCGATGGCACGCAAGCTCAGTGTCTGCCCGAGCCACGGGATGTATCGGCGATAGACGGTTCCGCTCGGCTTGGGAGGGCGGCGGGGGTGCCGCCGACCTTGCGTCAAGGTGTACTGCAAGGGGCTCAGCACCGCGCCAGCGGGCAGCCACAGGCCGGGGTGCTGCCACAAGGCTTCCCGCATCACGCGTGGCCGCTCGCTGGCTTGCAGCACCACCGTGCCGGACTGTATGAGCTGGGTAGGGCGGGGCAGCGGCGAGGCGAGGGCCAGTTCGGCGTGCGCCGGGTGCATGGCCATGGTCGCGTCCAGGGCGGCCAGCAGGTGCGGCTCGCTGGGTTCGCCGGCGCACGGGCCACTCCACTCCAGGCGCAGCTCGTTGCCTTCTCGCACGGTCCAGCCGCTGCGCTCGGCGCCGCCGGGGCTGCACACCGTGAGCCGCTCGCCATGGCGGGTCGCCACCAGCGACAGGCCCGTGACATGAGAGACGAAGGTCGCGCAGCGGTCGGCCCCGGCGGAGCGTGCCGGCACGGGCCTTGGTTCGACGATGGGAGAGAGCATGAAATCCTCGGCGATCGGAGCGGTGACCCGGCAAGGGCGCCGTCACAGGGGACATGACGAACCGCGGGGAAAAATGTTCACGCGAGCCGGGCGCACTCGCACCTGCTGAACATCGAGACGGCTGGTTCGTCTCCACCGGAGCACCACGCTTTCGGACACCACATGCGCACACATCGACACGGAGCCGCCATCGGCACGGCCTTGCTGGCCCTCGTTCTTGCAGGGCTCGCCCCACACGCACGCAGCCGGGGCATGGACGCGACCGATGCGCCTCCCGCTGCGGCGGTCGAGCTGCGGCGCACCGCGGACGGCATTCCCCACATACGCGCCGGCAGGTGGCGCGACCTCGGCTACGGCGTCGGTCACGTGCAAGCCGAGGATGCACTGTGCACGCTGGCCGAAGGCTTCGTGACGTTCGAAGGTCGCCGCTCGTACTTCTTTGGAGCGAGTGCCCGTCCTGCCCGTGTCTCCACCTTCGGCCAGTCCAAGAATCTCGACCTGGACTTCTTCTTCCGGGCGTTCGTCGACGAACGTGTGGTGCAACGGTACCGCGACGAACAACCGCGGGAGCTGAACGAGCTGATCGAGGGGTATGCCGCGGGATACAACCGCTACCTGACGCAGGCACGCGGCCCACAGACCGGCCGTCCGGCGCATGCCTGTCTGCAGCAGGCCTGGGTGCGCCCGATCGGCGCCGAAGACGTCTACCGGCGCATGTACGTCGCTCATCTCGCGGCGGGGTATGCGCATTTCATCCCGCAGCTGACCCATGCGCGGCCCGCGTCGGCCGACGCACCGCAGGCTGAAACGGCGGGGCGCGAGGCGCTCCGCCGCCTGCTTGCTCATCGGGTGGGCGACCGGCCGGCGCTCGGCAGCAACGCGATCGCCTTCGGCCGGCAGGCCACCGGTGAGGCCGGCGGCGTGTTGCTCGGCAACCCGCACTGGTACTGGGGCGGACCGGACCGCTTCTACCAGATGCATCTCACGATCCCGGGCCGCCTGGACGTCGCGGGCGTTTCTTTCCTCGGCATTCCCGTGGTGATGATCGGCTTCAACCGCGACGTTGCATGGAGCCACACCGTGTCCGAGGCGCGGCGGTTCGGCCTGTTCGAGCTTTCGCTCGTGGAGGGCAGTCCGACCCGCTACCGCGTCGACGGCCGGGTCGAGTCCATGCAGGCGCGACGCGTGACGGTCGAGGTGCGAGGCGAGGGCGGCAAGCCGCGCCGGGTGGCGCGCACGTTCTACCGCAGCCGCTACGGTCCCATCGTCGACCTGGGAGCCCAGGACGCCGCCTTCGGCTGGGGACGCGAACGCGCGCTCGCGCTGCGCGACGTGAACGCTGACAACTTCCGCGTGTTCCGCAACTTTTTCTACTGGAACCAGGCCAAGTCTCTGGACGAGTTCATCGAGATCCAGCGCCGTGAGGCCGCCGTTCCCTGGGTCAACACGCTCGCGATCGGGCGTGGCGACGGCCGGGTCTGGTACGCGGATGTCGGTGCCGTGCCCAACGTGCCCGATCCGCTGCGCCAGAGCTGCGCGACGCCGCTGGCCGAGGGCTTTGCACAGGTCGACCCGTTGACGCCTTTGCTCGACGGCAGCCGTTCTGCCTGTGATTGGCAGCACGACCCTGCGGCCGCGCAACCGGGCACGATGCCCGCTGCGGCGCAACCCAGCCTGCTGCGCGAGGACTACGTCGCGAACATGAACGACAGCTACTGGTTGACGCAGCCGGCGCAGCCGCTGGAGGGCTTTCCTTCGCTGCTGGGCGGCGAGCGGCGCGCCTTGTCCCTGCGGGGGCGGCTCGGGCACGAGATGGCGCAGTCGCTGGTGACGTCGGCAGCCGGCTCGTCGGCCGAACTCGCACGCCGCGTGATGCGCGATGCACTCCACCCCCGGGTGTACTCGGCCGAACAGTTCAAGGCGCAGCTGCTCGATCCGGCCTGCCGGCAGCGGCACGTCGGCAAGGTGGACCTGGGCTCGGCGTGCGACATCCTCGGGCGCTGGCCCAACACGGCGGGGGCCGATGACCGCGGCGTGCTGCTGTGGGAGGCGTTCTGGCGCCGTGTGCGCGACATCCCGGAGAGCGAGCTGTTCCGGCAGGCTTTTTCTGCCAGTGCGCCGCTGAGCACGCCGCACCAGGCCAATGGCGCCGACCCGCGCGTTGCCCGGGCCTTGGCCGACGCCGTGGTCGAATTCCGGCGTGCCGGGCGAGCGCTGGATGAACCGCTCGGCCGCCGACGCTATGTGCGCAGCGAAGGGCATCGGGTGCCGCTGTATGGCGGTTGCCACGGACACGGCAACTTCGTGGTGGCATGCAACGAGAACGACATGGATGCAATGAGCCCCGACTCGCTGGCGAACAGCTACCTGCAAGTCGTGCGGTTCACGCCGGAAGGCGTCGAGGCCCACACCCTGCTGGCCCACGGTCAGCGCGACACCGCGGTCGACAACGGCGATGGCATCGAACCGGTGCGCCGGTATGCCGACAAGCAATGGTTGCGCTTCCCGTTCACCGACGGCGAGATCGTCGGTGATCCCGCGTTGCAGCGCACCGTGCTGCACCCTTGAGCGGGGGATCTTCGTGCTGTCTTATCTGCTGAAGCAATCCCGCGGCCTGCTGCTGGCCGCGGCTTTCGCGAGTGCACTGGCCGGCGTGTTCAGCGTGCTGCTCGTGGCCCAGATCAACGCGGCGCTCACCGCCGACACCGGCGCGGCCCGGGCGGCCCTGGCGTGGACCTTCGGCGGAGTGGCGGTACTCGCCATGCTGAGCCAGATGGGCGCGTCCGTGCTCTTCGAGCGGTTGAGCCAGAGCGCACATGCCGTATTGCGGCGCTATATCTCTCAGCACGTGGTTGCGGCTGACTTTCGCCGCCTCGAGGAACTCGGTGGCCCCAAGGTGCATTCAGCGCTTTCCGAGCACAGCACGCGGGTCGCAGAGTTTTTCGTCAGCGTCCCGGCGATCCTGACGAACGCCATCATCGTCGTCGGCTGCCTCGTCTATATGGCGTGGCTGTCGTGGCAGGTGTTCCTGGCCGCATTGGTCGTGATCGGCCTCGGCTCGCTCGGCTACCACCTGGCGCACTTGCGGGCGATTCGCCATCTCGATACGGCCTCCAGGGAGCAGGACCGGCTGTTCGATCACTTCCGCTCGCTGGTCGATGGTGCCAAGGAGCTGCGGCTGAACGGGCGCAAGCGCGAGCGGTTCTCGCAAGAGGTGCTGGGCGACTCCATCGAGACGGTGCGGCGCGAGCGGGCCCGGGGCATGTCCATCTTCGTCGCGTCGGCGAGCTGGGGCAACTTCCTCATCTATGCGTTCATCGGGCTGGTGCTGTTCATGCTCGTGGGCGACGTGCCCGAGCGCACGCGCGTGATGACCGGTTTCGCGCTTGTCTTCGTCTACATGGTGACGCCGCTCGAAACACTGCTACTGAACCTGCCGCGTGCCAACCTCGCGCGCGTGTCGGCCGCCCGCATCGACGAGATCACACAGAACCTGCCCGCCACCGATGATGGCCCGTCTGCCACCCGTGCCCCGGCGCTGAGCCGCGTGACGCTCGAAGGCGTACGTCACCGCTACTACCATGAAGCGAGCGACGACATGTTCACGCTCGGCCCCATCGACCTGACGTTCGAGACGGGACAGCTCACGTTTCTGGTAGGCGGCAACGGCAGCGGCAAGACCACGCTTGCCAAGCTGTTGCTGGGGCTGTACCGCCCCGAGGAAGGCCGTGTCCTGCTGAACGGCGAGCGTGTCGACGATGCGAGCCGCGACCGCTACCGGCAGTGCTTCTCGGCGATCTTTTCCGACTTCCATCTGTTCGACCGCCTGCTCGACGTGCCGAGCGCCGAGCTGGACACCACCGGCAATGCCTTGATCGAGAAGTTGCACCTGAAGCACAAGGTACAGATGCGCGACGGCGCGTTCACCACGCGAGCGCTGTCGCAAGGCCAGCGCAAACGCCTCGCCCTGGTGGTGGCCTACCTCGAAGACCGGCCGTTCCTCGTTTTCGACGAATGGGCGGCGGATCAGGATCCGGTGTTCAAGGACGTGTTCTACCGCGAGCTGCTACCGGAACTGAAAGCGCAGGGCAAGACGGTGCTCGTGATCACGCACGACGATCGCTACTTCCCGCTGGCCGATCGGCTGGTGCGGATGGACAACGGACAGATCGTCTCGTGCGAGCAGGTCTGCGTCGCCCCCGAGACACGGTCTCGGCACGCTCCGTTGCTCGCCGTCGCCCCGTGAGTCGACGCCCGGGCAGGCGCGGCTGCGCCTGGTGGCTGTGCGCGGCCGCGGCTGGCGTGTTGTGCGACGGCGCCGCTGCATCGGGCGACTTCAACGAAAGCGGCGGCGAACGGCAAGTGCTGAAGTTCAACGATGCGGGCGGCAGCCTGGGCATGGCGGCGCCAGCGGGCTACGGCGGTTTTGCCGTCAACCGCAACTTCCTGCGTGGCTTCGAGAACGAGAGCGCACTGCGCAACGGCTACCGCGACTTCGGGTACCTGGGCGGCGAGAGCGATGCCGGCCGCGAAGGTGTCGAAGTGTTCAAGGGGCCGGCCTCGGCACTCTATGGCAACGGGAAACCCGGCGGCGACCTCAACGTGCTGACCTTGCCGCCGGACGGCAAGCGACGACACGACGCGCAGTGGAGCCTGGAGCGCTACGGTTATCGATCGCTGCGGGCGGATCTCGGTGGCACAGCGGGCCGGGACGGCGATGTGGCGGTGCGTATCGGCGCGCTCGCCGAGGGCGGTCCCGGGCGCCGGCGTTTCGACGACATCGAGTCGTACGGGCTGGCCCCGGCCATCGCATGGCGCCTGAGCGCCGACACCCGGATCGCGCTGGAGGCAGACGCGCTCAAGGTGAACGACCAGGTGGCGCCCGATCGGCTTGCGCTGGCACCGCTGATCGCCTTTCCCGAACGCGGCACGCTCGGCGAGCGTGGCGACCGGCTCGACGAACGAGGGCACACCTGGCGCCTGGCGCTGGAACACCGTGACGGGTCCCGCTGGCGCGTGCGGCAGGCGCTGTTCGTGCAGCGCTACCGCGCCTGGACCGACGCCACCGAACTCGACGTCTACGGAATGACGGGTGACGATGTCCTGACGAGCAACGGACAGGCGGTGCGACGGGTGGCCGTCCGCCGCCGCGAAAGCGTCGCCAGCGAGGTTGCGCAGACCGAGTGGTACACGCAGATCGAGACGCCGTCGGTGCGCCACGAGCTGCTGGCGGGTGTCGAGCTGGGGCGCTACCGCGCGTCCACGTCGGGCCGCATGGCGCCGCTCGCGTCGCTCGATCTGGATACACCGCACTACGGAACCCGGCCCGGTGAGTTCGTGTCCGACGTCGACCGCCAGGACAGCAGCCGCACCCAGGTGGCGTATCTGCAGGACCGGCTCGCCATCGGCCCGCGGCTGCGTGCGCTGGTGGCGCTGCGCGCGGAACGCGTGCAGGCATGGAGCGACAACCACCTCGATGGCGAGCGCTACCAGGGCGAACATACCTTGTTGTCGCCCAGGGTCGGCCTCGTCTACGACACCGGCCCACGACTGTCCTGGTTCGCCAGCTGGACCCAGTCCTCCCGCCCGCAACTCGGGCAGGCCACGGCCAGCGGCAACCTGTTGCCGCCCGAGAAGAGCCGACAGCTCGAAGTGGGCGTGCAGTGGGGGCACCCGGACGAAGGATTGATGGGCACGTTGTCGCTGTTCCAGCTCGACAAGCGCGACCTGTCGACGATCGACCCGTCGCATCCGGATTTTTCGCTGCCTGGAGGCGAGCGACGCAGCCGGGGCATCGAGCTGGACCTGCGCGGCCACCCATGGCCGGGAGCCCAGCTCGACGCCAGCATCGAGTGGCTGCGCGCAGAGGTCGTGAAAGACAGCGGTGTGCCGCCAGGCACCGCCTTGCCGGGCGTGGCGCCCTGGTTCGCCACCGCGTGGCTGACGCAAACCTTCAAGACGCACTGGACCGCAGGCCTGGGCCTGGTGGGCGAAGGGCGCCGGCGTGCACATCTGCCTCCCAACGAACTCCGGTTGCCGTCGTATTTCATGCTGGACCTCTCGCTGGCCTATCGCGCCGAGGGATGGCGGGCGCAATTGACGCTGGGCAATGCCTTGGCGCGCAGGGCGCTGATCTCCGACGGCTATTCCGTCGACATCGCCGAGCCGCGATCCCTGGCGCTTTCGGTGTCGTCCAGCTTCTAGGGTGCGGTCCCGTAGGTCGTGGAACCGATGTCGAGCGCATGCAGGCGTTTCTCGCCTCGACTTCTTCCACGAATTTGGCCAGCGGCACACCAGGACCGGTTCGCCGCACCCGTCATTGGGACAAGCCCGGATCATGTGTTTGCCGAGGATCACACCGGCGAGCGCGCGCGAGCCGGCCGTGGTGGTTACACTTGCGCCGCCTTTGATGTTGCAAAGGCCGGGCTCGCAACCGCGCGCCTGCAACCCATGAGCACTTGAACGCATGAATCGCATTGAACTGATCGAAAAACTGGCCACCTCTCACGACCTCAGCAAGGCTGCCGCCGGCCGCATCGTCGACACCCTGCTGGAGACCATCGTCGGCGCCGTCAAGAAGGGCGACAGCGTCCAGCTGATCGGCTTCGGTACTTTCAAGCAGGTCGCACGCGCCGCGCGCACCGGCTTCAACCCGCGGGAAGGCAAGGCAATCAAGATCGCCGCGACGAAGGTGCCGAAGTTCGTGCCGGGCAGCGCGTTCAAGGCGGCGGTCGACCCGAAGGCCGCAGCGCGCAAGGCGGGCGCCGCCAAGGCCGCGCCGGTCGCAGCCAAGAAGCAGGCTGCCAAGAAGGTCGCTGCGAAGAAGACCGCCGCCAAGAAGGCGCGCTGAGCCTGAGCGGCCGTGAGCCGCGTCAGGTTGTCGTCTTCACGTGCAGCCGGCTCGATTGGCAGCGATGCAGGGCACGATAGTGCTCCACGGGCCGGCCGCTCGCACCATAGGCGATGGATTCGATGCGCAGCAGCGGCTCCTGCCCGGTGATGCCCAGCAGTTCCTGCGTCGGCGCATCGGGCAGCACCGCATCGATCCAGCGCTCTGCACGCACGATGCGCAGCCCGTACTGGCGCCGCAGCAGTTCGTACAGCGATCGGTTCTCCAGACGGGTGCGGTGCAGGCCCGGCGCCAGGTCGGCCGGCACGACGGTTTCGACCAGCAGGCGCAGCTCGTTGTCGACGCTGCGCAGGCGCCTGAGGGCCACCACCTGGTCGGTGTCCTTCAACTCGAGCGCGCTCGCTTCCTGCTCGGTCGGTGCACGCAACTCCTGCTCCAGCACCTGGGTGCGCACGGTCAGGCCCTTGCGTTCCATCTCGTCGGAAAACCCCAGCACGGTCGAGACAAAGTCCTCGTCGCGCTCTCGGGCCGACACGAAAGCGCCCTGGCCGCGGATCTTGTAGATCAGGCCGGTGCGTACCAGGTCTGCGAGCGCCTCGCGAACCACGATGCGGGAGATGCCGAACTGCTCGCCGAATTCGGCTTCGGTGGGCAGCTTGGTGCCGACCCCGAAGTCGCCCTGCAGGATGCGGCCGCGCAGCACGTCGCGGAACTGCATCCACAGCGGCGCACCGGCGTTGCGGTCCAGGGCGGGCATCGAGGGGGACGGGAGGGTAGTGGTGTGGTTCACGTGGGCAAGGCAGAAGAGATCGAATCGGCGGCCAATGATGCATCGTAAGCCGGGGGACGCCGGTGGTGCACCCCCGACGCGGCGAGGGCCACGCTGTGCCGCTCGCGCAGCAGCTCGGCGCAGGCGTCGAGTTCGCGGCGGCGCCGCGCTGCGTCCCAGCCCAGCGCCTCGGCGGCGATATCCGCCAGCTCGGCAAGCAGCGCATCGGTGAGCCGGCCGCTGATGGCCAGCAGCGTGCGGCGGATGACCAGGTCGGCGAGATGCACCACGCCGGTCTCGTGGCACAGGTAGCGCAGCTCGTCCACGGAATAGTCGGGCTCGTGTTGCAGCGGACGGTCGCCGGTGCTTGCGAAGCGTCGGGCCAGCGCGTGCGCCAGCGTGCCGTAGCGGCTCACCAGGTTCCAGGCGCGCTCGCGGTTGACACCGCCGGCGGCCTCGATGCGCGCCAGGAAGGCGTCCATCGCCCTGGCATCGGCCGGCCACTCGGCGCCGCCGCCGATCGGCAACAGCTCGGTCGAGTGCACCCGTCGGCGGCCGAGCAGGCGCAGCACGTCGTCGGTGGCCTGCTGCGCCAGCGCACGGAAAGTCGTCCATTTACCACCCACGAGGCAGACCATCGCGATCGCGCGCCGGGCATTGGGCGGGTCGACCACCACGCTGTGATCGCGCGAGATGCGCCCGGGCTTGTCGGCATCCGAGCGTGCCAGCGGCCGGACCCCCACGAAGGTGTACAGCACGTTGCGACGGTCGAACGACAGGCGCGGAAACACCTCGTGCAGCACGCCGAGCAGGTAGTCGACCTCGGCCGGTTCGGTCGCGGCCTGGTCGGGGTCGTCGACCGGGATGTCGGTGGAGCCGACCAGCACGCGGCCGAGGAAAGGGTAGACGATGCACACGCGTCCGTCCGAAGCCTCGAAGTACGCCATGCGCCCGTCCAGCAGGCGGCGCAGCAGCGGGTGGTCGAGCACCAGGTGCGAGCCCTTGGTGCCCATCACGCGCGCGCTGGCGCCTTCCATCACGCTCGCACTCTGGTCGAGCCAGGCCCCGGTCGCGTTGACGACGGTGTCTGCAGTGACCTGCACGCTCTCGCCGGTCAGCTCGTCGCGCAGCGTCAGCGTCTTGCCCTCGCAGCCCGTGACCTTGCAGTAGTTGGCAGCCACCGCGTTCGGCTGGTCGCGGCAGGCATCGCCCATGAGTTCCAGGATCAACCATTCGGGATGGCTGATCCAGGCGTCGAAGAAGGTGGCCGTCCAGCGCACGTCGGGGCGAAACAGCGCACCGTCGCGCGGTGGCACGCGCTCGATCGAGTGACCGGGCATCGTGCGCTGGCGGCGACCCAGCAGGTCGTACAGCCGCAGGCCCAGTGCCACCACCAGCAGCCCGCGGGAGCCGGGCGACGCCGAGATGCCGACGAAGCGCAGCAGGCCGCTGAGCAGGCCACCGAAGTGGTTCGACAGCGGCACCACCGTCTTCAGCGGGCGGACCAGGTGCGGCGCGTTGCGCAGCAGCAGGTTGCGTTCTCGCGTGGCCTCGGCCACCAGCGAGAAGGACCCGTGCTCCAGGTACCGCAGGCCGCCGTGAATCATGCGCGACGGTGCACTGCTCGCACCGGCGGCGAAGTCGCCCTTGTCGACGATCAGGCAGTCGACGCCCTGCAGCGACAGGTCGCGGAACACGCCCACGCCGTTGATGCCGGCGCCGACGATCACGGTGGAGAAATGCCGCCCGGCCAGCGAGGCCGGACGGACGAAGGGCGCGCGCGGTGCGCTCATGGACGGCCTCCGGCGAGCAGCGCGAAAGCCGGCGCGAGCTGCTGGGTCAGCTCGGCGAAACCCGCACGGAAATCGGTACAGACCTGCGCGTCGTGCGGCGCCGGTTCGACCAGGTTGCAAGGTGCTGGCAGGGCGTCGAGTGGCGCTCCTTGCGACTGCGCCGCATGGAGCGCGGCCCCGCGCGCACCGGTTTCGTCGTCGCCACAGCGTTCGACCGCGTGGCCCAGCAAGGAGGCGAGCAATTGCACCACGCGCGCATCGCGCGCGCCGCCACCGAGCGCCGCGACACGGCCCGGCACGCCCAAACCGAAGGACGCCAGCCGGCTCAGGTGCTGCACGTGCAGTGCCGCGACGGCATCGACCACGGCACGGGCCATGTGCGCGCGGTCGTGGTGGCTCGCCAGCCCGATGAAGCCGGCTGCGGCGCCGTTGATGAAGGGCAGGAAGCGCAGCCCGGCTGCTCCCAGCGGCACCGACATTGCGCAATCGACCACGGCGGCGGCGCTCGGAAACTGCAACGTGCGTGCGAGCCAGGCGATGTTGGCCATCGATGACGGGCTGTTCTCCAGATACAGCCGCTGATCGGTGGCGCCGAAGGTCACGACGGCGCCGACGGCAGGCTTGGGCTCGCGGACCGGCGCGATGACGGCGTTCACGCACCAGGTGCCCAGCACCGCCACCGCCTGGCCACGTTGCTGAGCGCCCACGGCCATCAATGAAGCGAGCAGGTCGATGGCACCCGAGGCCACCGGCAGGCCGGCGGGCAGCCCGCAGTCGGCGGCCTGTGCCGGCAACAGCCGGCCGATCTGGGTGCCGCTGGGCACGAGGGGCGGCAACGTGCCGGCGGCCAGGTCGGACAGGCCGGCAGCTTCGAAGGCCAGCGGCGACCATCGTCCGGTGGCGAGCGACAGCAGGCCTGCAGTGCTGGCGTCGCTGGCGTCGCTGGCCAGCTCGCCGGTCAGCAGGAACGCGAGGTAGTCCTTCGCGAACAGCAGGTGGCGGATCGCACTGCGTTGCAAGGCACCGGTCTCCAGCAGCTCGGCCGCGATCAAGGTGGGCTGGCCGGCCCACGGTCGGCAGCCGACATCCTCGAACAGTTCGGTGCCGAGGCGCTGCGCCAGCGCCCGTGCCCGCCGGCCGGCGCGCTGGTCGGTCGATGCGACGGCACAGCCGCGCAGCAGCTCGCCCTGCGCGTCCAGCGCATACAGGCCTGCGCCATGCCCGGTGCAGGCGAGGGCGCGCACCTGGCCGACGCGCGGGCCGAGTTGCTGCGAGACGCTGCGCAGCGCTTGCACCAGAGCGTCGCGGATGGCCGTGCCCGCGAGCTCGCACCCGCCGTCGGGCAGGCGCACGTGCGGCAAGGCGTCGCCCGCGGCGGCCAGGGTTGCACCGCTCCCCGCTTCGAAGGCGACCGCCTTCAGGCCGGTGGAGCCCATGTCGATACCGATGTAGATGTCCGTTTGCATGTTATGACATCGTGTCGTGTTTTCTTGGAGCAAGTAGTGGTGTTTCCCCTAGATTGCTCCTGGAGAGACTCCATTATATTTCATCGCTGTCATGACAACTAAACGCAGTTTGGTGAGTCAGGCGAACCAGCAGACGGGGCAGTGCCCACGACATCAACGAGACAGGAGACAACGATGAGGCGAGACTTCTTGAAGACCGCCGCCCTGGCGGGCGCCGGCATGGTGGGCGGCGCGGGCAGCGCGTTCGCGCAAACGGCGGCGGCAGGCGGACTGCGCGGCAATCCCAATGACGTCTACGTGATGAACGTGATGGTGTCGGGCGTCGAGTACTGGTTCCCGGTCTACGAAATGATGAAGCAGCTCGGCCGCACGCTGGGCGTGAAGACGCGCTACAGCGGCACGCCCGAGTACGACGTCAACAAGCAGCTGGCATCGTTCGAACAGGAGCTGGCGCGCAAGCCGGCGGGCATCCTGCTGCACCCGATGAATCCCGACCCCTTCATCGAGCCGATCAACCGTGCCGCAGCCATGGGGATCCCGGTGGTGACGTTCGCGGCCGACTCGCCCAACTCGAAGCGGGTGTCCTTCGTCACGTCCGACAACGATCGTGAGGGCATGCAGGCTGCCGACGCCATTGCGGCCTCGCTCAACGGCAAGGGCGAGTACGCGGTGCTCGAGAACCCCGGGCAGGACAACCACGACCGCCGCATCACGGCCTTCGTCAACCGCATGAAGGCCAAGCATCCGGGCATGAAGCTCGCAGGTCGTGCCGCCAGCAACCAGGACCCGAACAAGGCGTACCAGGCCACGCTGAGCCTGGCGCAGGCCAACCCCAACCTGGGTGCGATCTTCATGCCGGAAGCCAACTCGGCACTGGGCGCTGCGCAAGCCAAGGTCGAGACCAAGAAGAACATCCGTGTGATGTGCTGCGACGTCAACGCCAAGATCCTCGACATGATCAAGTCGGGCGACGTGTTCGGCGCGATCAACCCCAACCAGGGCGTGCAGGGCTTCATGGGCATGATGCTGCTGTTCCTGGCCAAGAACTCGCAGCTCATCGACCCGATGAACGACGCCAAGCGCAACGGCACCAACCCGATGGCCGTGCCCTTCCTGGACAACGGGCTGTCGGTGGTCAACAAGGCCAACGCCGACGACTTCTACTGGGACAAATACCTCGCACGCCGTGGCACGAGGGGCATCAGCGAATGAGGTCTGACGCAGTGCCGCTGCTCGAGTTGCGCGGCATCAGCAAGCACTTCGGCGCATCGCGTGCGCTCGCCGGAGTGCATTTCTCGCTGCGGCGCGGCGAGATCCACGCGCTGTGCGGCGAGAACGGCGCCGGCAAGTCGACGCTGATGAAGATCATCGACGGCATCCATCAGCCGGACGCCGGCGACATCGTGCTCGACGGCGAGAAGGTGCGGATCGACGGCCCGGCGCACGCGATGCGCCTGGGCATCGGCCTGGTGCACCAGGAGATCGCGCTGTGCGGCGACGCCACGGTGGCGGAGAACATCTTCATGTCGGAGGTGAATGCCAGCCGCCGGCCGTGGATGGACTACGGCAGCCTCAACCAGCGCGCGGCCCGTGTGCTGGCCCGGCTGGGGCAGGACATCCCGCCGGGCCGCCGGGTCGACGAACTGCCCATCTGCAGCCAGCAGCTGGTCGAGATCGCCAAGGCGCTGACCTTGGACTGCAAGGTGCTGATCCTCGACGAGCCCACCGCGGCCCTGACCGAGGTGGAGTCGGCGGCGCTGTTTTGCGTGCTGCACGACCTGAAGGCGCAGGGCATCGGCATCATCTACATCAGCCATCGCATGGCCGAGATCTTCGCGCATTGCGACCGTGCCACCGTGCTGCGCGACGGGCGCGACGTGCACTGCGACGAGATCGCCGCGCTCACGCCCGATGCACTGGTGCGTGCCATGGTGGGCCGTGACCTCGGCAACTACTACCCGCCGAAGCACGACGAGCCCGGCAGTCCCCCGGAGCACCTGCTGGAGGTGGAGGACCTGGCCGATGGCGAGTGCGTGCACGGCATCTCCTTCAGCCTCAAGCGCGGCGAAGTGCTGGGCATTGCCGGGTTGATGGGCGCCGGCCGCAGCGAGCTTGCCGAGACCGTGTGCGGCCTGCGGCGTGCTCGGCGCGGCACGGTGAAGCTGAAAGGCCGGCCGCTGCTGATACGCAAGTACGCCGATGCCTTGCAGCACGGCATCGCCTACCTGAGCGAGGACCGCAAGGCGGCCGGCGTGTTCCTCGAGCTGTCGGTGGCGCAGAACATCTCGGCGATGGCGCCGCGCCGCGTCAGCTCGCGCTGGGGGCTGTTGAGGCACTCGGCCGAGCGGCAGCTGGCACAGGAACTGGGCGCGCGGCTGAACCTGAAGTCCGATGGCGTCGGCTGCGAGGCGGCCAGCCTGTCGGGCGGCAACCAGCAGAAAGTGGCCATCGCCAAGTTGCTGGCCACCCACCCGGCCGTGATGCTGATGGACGAGCCGACGCGCGGCGTCGACGTCGGCGCCAAGTCCGAGATCCATCACATCCTGCGCGAGCTCGCGAACCAGGGTGTGGGCGTGATCGTCATCTCGTCCGAGTTGCCCGAGATCATCGGCCTGTGCGACCGGGCGCTGGTGATTCGCGAGGGCCGGCTCGCCGGCGAGCTCGCGGCCGCAGACATGACCGAGGAGGCGCTGCTGCGGCTGGCCTCCGGATTGACCGTTGAGGAGATGCATTGATGTCCAAGCACGAAACCGCCAGCGGGCTCGGCGGCGCCGCTGCCTTGCCGGTCTCGCCCGCCGGGGCGCCGGCGGGCGGCGCACCGCTGCTGGCCGCAACCGGCGCACGATCCGCCGGGCGGCTGGCGAGCATGCGCGAGGCTGGCCTGCTGCTCATCATCGCAACGCTGTGCGTCGTGATGAGCTTCGCGTCGCCGCACTTCCTGACCTGGGACAACATGCGCGCGATGCTGCTGTCCTTCTCGATCGAGGGCATCGTCGTGGTCGGCATGACGGTGCTGCTGATCGTCGGCGGCATCGACCTGTCGGTCGGCTCGGTGGTCTGCCTCGCGATGGTGATCACCGGCAAGCTGTTCCTGCTCGGGCTCGACCCGTGGACTGCAGGCGCGGTGGCCATCGCCTGCAGCGCCTTGATCGGCGCGATGATCGGCGGCTGCGTCACCGGCATCGGGCTGAGCCATTTCATCGCCTCGCTAGCCTTCATGGTGGTGGTGCGCGGCTTGTGCCTGGCGTTGACGCAGGGCACGCCGCAGTCGCTGTTTTCGCTGCCGCCCGAGTTCAAGTTCATCGGTCAGGGGTCGATCGGCGGCATACCGGCCGTCATCATCATCTTTGCGCTCATCGTCGCGGTCAGCGACTTCGCGCTGCGCCGTGCGACCTTGTTGCGCCGGGTGTTCTATACCGGCAGCAACGAGAAGGCCGCGCTGTATTCAGGCATACGCACCGGCCATGTGAAGTTCTGGGTCACGGTGCTGTGCTCCGCGATGGCGGGTCTGGCCGGCGTCATCTACACCGCGCGTTTCGGCGCCGCCACTCCCACCTTCGGCGTCGGCATGGAGCTCAACGTCATTGCGGCCGTCGTGATCGGCGGCGCCAGCCTGAAGGGAGGCTCCGGCACGGTGCTCGGCGCGGTGCTGGGCCTGGCGCTGCTTTCGGTGGTCACCAGCTCGCTGATCCTGCTCGACGTCTCGCCGTACTGGCAGGACGTGATCAAGGGGCTGATCCTGCTGGTGGCCGTCACGGTCGACCATCTCATGAATGTCAAGAAAGTGATCCGATGAGAACTGTGAAACTTGGCTCGTCCGGCATCGAGTGCCAAGACATTGGTCTGGGCACCTGGGCCATGGGCGGCTGGATGTGGGGCGGCGGCGACGATGCCGCTGCCATCGATGCGATCCGGGCCTCGCTCGACGCGGGCGTGCGCCTGATCGACACCGCGCCGGCCTATGGGCTCGGCCGTGCCGAGACGCTGGTGGGCAGCGCGCTCTCCGGCCGACGCGAACAGGCGGTCATTGCCACGAAGTGCGGGCTGGTGTGGCACACGCGCCAGGGCACGCATTTCTTCGACGAGGAAGGGCAGGCGGTCTACCGCTACCTCGGCCGCGAGGCCATCTTCCACGAGATCGAGCAAAGCCTCACGCGCCTGCGCACCGACTACATCGACCTCTACATCACGCACTGGCAGGACACGACGACGCCGGTGGCCGAAACCATGGACGCGCTGCTCGAACTGAAGCGGCAGGGGAAGATCCGCGCCATCGGCGTCAGCAATGTCGATGCGCCCACGCTGACTGAATACCTGCGGCATGGGCCGGTCGATGCGATCCAGGAGCGCTACAGCCTGATCGACCGCGAGATCGAGTCGACGCTGGTGCCGCTGTGCCGTCAGCACGACATTGCGGTGCTCGGCTACTCGTCCCTGGCGCTCGGGCTGCTCGCCGGGCCGATCGACCCGCAGCGTCAGTTCAGTGGCGACGACCAGCGACAGGGCAACCCGCGGTTCTCGGCCGAGAACCGGGAAAAGCTGAACGCCTTTTTTGCCGACATCGAGCCGGTGCGCGCCCGGCTGCAGTGCTCGTTCGCGCAATTGATGATCGCCTGGACCACCGCGTGCGGCAGCGTCACGGTGGCGCTGTGCGGGGCCCGCACCGCGCATCAGGCGATCGAGAACGCCCGGGCCGGCGCGGTGACGCTCGGTGCCGATGATGTGGCACGGATCGACGGTGCAGCCGACCGACACCTGGGCGCATTGATGAGCTGACGGCCCGACCCACCCTTTGGACGCGACACGCCATGCGCCGGCCGGCAACGGCCGGCGCAGGGGCCGACGCGTCCCTGTCTGGAACGAACTGGAGAGACGAATGCTGGAAAGAAAACAGGCACGGTTGAACCGCCTGCTGCACAACGGTCGCTGCCTCGATATTGCCGTGGACCACGGCGTGTGCAACGAGCCGAGCTTCCTGGCCGGGCTGGAAGACATGCCGCGCGTGATGGACCAATTGATCGCGGCCGGCCCCGACGCGATCCAGCTCAACTACGGTCAGGCCGACCTCCTGCAGGGACGGCCGGGCCGCGAGAAGCCGGCGCTGGTGATGCGGCTGGACATGGGCAACCCCTACAACGCGGTAGCGCACCGTGTGATGTGGGCGGTACTGCAGAACGAGCACGATCCGGTGCTGCCCGCCGTGCAGATGGACGCGGCCTGCGTCGTCGTCAATCTGTTCATGCTGCCCGATGAACCCGACCTGTTTCGCCAGTGCGTGGCCAACATCGCGCGGGTGCGTGCCGACTGCGACCGCTACGGCATGCCGCTGATGATCGAGCCGCTGGTGATGGCGCCCAACAGCGCCCGGGGCGGCTACATGGTCGACGGCGACGCCGACAAGATCGTGACGTTGGTGCGCCTGGCGCGCGAGATGGGGGCCGACATCGTGAAGGCCGATCCGACCAGCGACCCCACCGACTTCCATCGCGTGGTGCAGGCGGCGCGCTGCCCGGTGCTGGTCCGAGGGGGCGGCAAGGAAGCGCTGCGGCAGGTGTTCGCCCGGTCGCGCGTGCTGCTCGACCAGGGCGCGGTCGGCATGGTGTACGGGCGCAACGTCTACCAGCACCGTCATCCCTCGGCGGTCGTCGGCGCACTGATGGCCATGATCCACCGCGGTGCCAGCGCTGAAGCGGCCTGCGATCTTTACGAATCCGCGGGCGGGGCCGGCTGAAAGAACGCGGCCCCGCGTACCCGACCGGGGAGGCGGTGCATCTCTCCCCATTCAACGAGCCACGACAACGAAGGTTCCGGCGGCGGCGGACGACCGGCCTCGCACCCCACAGGAGACAACGGTGATCAAACTCAGGCATCTGTTCCTCGTGACTGATCCGGCCTTGCGCGGGCGGTCGACCCTTCGGAGGCCCGGGCCGGCGTTGCTGGCCTTGTTCATGGCCGCTGCCCTTGCCGCTTGCGGCGGCGGCGGGCGCCATGACGGCGGCGAGGGCGCTCAAGCGACGTCCGCGCCTGCCGGCGAGAACGCGAGAGCGCTCGCGGTCGATGCGGCGTCGGTGCAGGGGCCGGGCCTCGGCAACCTCAGCTACACCCAGGCCGAACTGTTCAAGCCGGTGTCCTGGATACGCCGAGACGACCAGGGAACGCCGGCGACTTATCCCGGCCGCAAGGCCTTCGGGCTCAACGTGGGGATCATGCACAACGGCTACTTCCTCACGCTGTTCGCACCTGACAGCGGCTTGGGCCCGGGCGGCTTCCTGCTGTACGACGTGTCGAACCCGAGGGCGATCAGCCTGGTCAAGCGCATTTATGAGCCGGAGGGCCGCACCGCAGAATTCCGCGAGGCGCATGCCATCGGCACCTCGACGATCGCCGGGACGAAATGGGTGGTCATCGCGACCACCAAAGGGGTCGAATTCTGGGACTTCACCGACGTCAATGACCTCAAGCAGGTGAAGAAGCTGGCGCTGCCCACCGTCAACGGCGGTGACTACGCCAACGTGAGCTGGCAGCTGTGGTGGCAGGCGCCCTACGTGTACGTCGCGTCGGCGAACCATGGCGTCTACATCATCGACGCCGGCGACCCGGCCAACGCCGTGCTGGCCAACCGCGGCGCCGGCAAACCCAACCCGGTGCCGACCGGCGAACTCGGCGGCTTTCGCGTCGGGCCGATCTTCACGATGGGCAACCAGATGGTGTTGACGTCGATGGACAACAGCGACGGCTTCGCCAGCCTGGACATCTCCGACCCGCTCAACCCCAAGGTGCTCGACACCGTCGTGTCGCACCCCATGTATTACGCCACCTGCTTCGACGGGCGCAACCTGTACACCTCGGTGCGTGGTGGCGGGGCCAAGATGACCGGCTACAACCTCGCCGACCGCACCCGCTTCGTGGCCGAGGACAACCGCCTCGTCGTCGACGAACAGCTGTACTGCGGCACGCAGGACCACTACGTGTTCCAGGGCGCGCAGTATCGCGTGCACAAGGTCGACGTGAGCAATCCGTCGCAGCACATCGAAGTGGGGCGAGGCGGCTTGTTCGCACCGGGGTCGTCCCAGGAGGCCGGATCCGACCATGGGCAGGTCGCGCCGTTCGGCAACCTCGTCTTCATCGGCAACGACCATGGCTCGGGCAGCGCCTTCATGGCGCACTCGACGGCACCGGACACCACCAAGCCGGTGGTCCGGCAGGTGTCGCCGGCGAACGGAGCGTTGCAACAGGCGTTGAGTTCTCGCATCGGTCTCGGCCTGTCGGACAGCATCCTGCCCGAGAGCGTGAATGCCGATACCTTCATCGTGCGGCCCGTGGGCGGCAGCGCGCTGGCCGGCTTCTACAGCGCGCAGCTCGGCATCATCAACTTCTCGCCGAGCCAGCCGCTGCAGCCCAACACGACCTATGAAGTGGTGCTTCCGGCCGGCGGCGTGAAGGACTATGCCGGCAACGCCATCGGCACCCAGTTCCGCACCACCTTCACGACCGGCAACGCCGTCAACATCTCGCTGGCGCACCACTGGAGCCTGGCCCGGACCCTGGCCGATCCGGTGGGGCAGAACGACGGCACGGCCAGCGGCACCGACGTCTACGACAGCATCGGCCTGAACTTCGGGCAGCGCACCGGCGGCGTCGCGCTCGAGGACGACACGGTCGCCTCGGTGCTCGCGGGCACCGCGTCGGTGAGCTTCTACATGAAGACGACACAGACCGGCACGTCGGCACCGTGGACGGCACCCGGCATCTTCGGGCGCGACCAGGTGGGCGGCGCGGACGACGTGTTCTGGGGCTGGATCGACAACACCGGGCGGCTGAACCTGTCGGTGGGCGACGCGAACACCGGCAACCCCGGCACCAAGTCGACGGCTGCCGTCAACGACGGCAATTGGCACCACGTGGTGATGACGCGCGATGCGGCCTCCGGCGCGCAAGCGGTCTATGTCGACGGCGTGAAGACCAGCTCGACCGGTCGCACCGGAGCGCTGGGCCTGAAGAACCGCTTCCAGCTGCTGGGCCAGATCCAGGGCAACGTGGACTTCTTCAAAGGGACGCTGGCCGACGTGCGCGTGTACAACCGCGTGCTGAGCGACAGCGACGTCACGCAACTGCGCGCCTTGCCCATCGTCGGCGACCCCGGGCTCGGCGACGGGCCGAAGCTGGTCAACGGCCAACTGACCTTCAACCCCGCGGTGCTCGGCGGCAGCGCGCAGTACAGCTGGAACTTCGGCAACGGCACACGCACCTCGTTCACCAGCCAGCCGAACGCCACCTACAGCTACACGGCACCCGGTCACTACACCGCAACGCTGACCGTGCGCAACGCCAACGGCCTGGAGAGCTACTACACCTTCCCGGTCACCGTGATCCGGCCGGTGACCGCGAATGCACCGACCCACACGACCAACATCAGCGGCGACGGCAGCAACGTCTACAGCCTCAACCCCGACAGCGGCACCGTCACCGCGCTCGATGCACAGAGCCTGGCCAAGCGCTGGGAAGTGCACGTCGGCCGTGAGCCGCGCACGCTGGCCGTGGGGCCGGACGGCCGCATCTGGGTCACGGTACAGGACGACGACAAGCTGGTGGCGCTCAATCCGGTCGACGGCAGCGTGTCGGCGACCGTGTCGCTGGCCTACGGGAGCGGCCCGTACGGCGTGGTCTTCACACCCGACCGTACCAAGGGCCTGCTGACGCTGGAGCACAAGTCCGCGCTGGTCAGTTTCAATCCCACCAACGGCGCAACCACCGGCACGCTGGCACTCGCAGGCGCCGTCCGCGGCATCGCCGTCAGTGCCGATTCGCAGGCAGCCTACGTCACGCGCTTCAAATCGATGATGACGGGCGGCCAGTTGCACAAGGTGAACCTGGTGAACCTGTCGAGCAGTGCCACGGTGGCGCTGCGCGTCGACACCACCACGATCGACGACGAAAGCCGTGCGCGGGGTGTGCCGAACTACCTGCACCAGGTGGTGATCTCGCCCGACGGCTTGCGCGCCGTGCTGCCTTCCAAGAAGGACAACATCGTGCGTGGCCGCTTCCGCGACGGACAGGACCTGGAGCATGACCGCACCGTGCGCTCCATCCTGTCGCAGGTGAACCTGCAGAACGCCACCGAGGTGTTCGCCGAGCAGCTGGACTTCGACGACCGTGCACCGGCTCGCGCCGCGGTGTTCGCACCGAACGGCGACTACGTCTTCGTGGCGCAGATGGAAGGCAACCGTGTCGCCATCGTCGACGCCTACAGCCGCGCGATACGCGGCGAGATCGCCGACGTCGGCCTGGCGCCGCACGGGCTGTACCTCGATGCGGCACGCAAGCGCCTGTTCGTCAACAACTTCCTCGGGCGCTCGGTCTCGGTGCACGACGTGGCCGCCGTGCTGGCCAGCCAGAGCGGTGCGGCAACGCTGCTGCAGACGGTCGCGACCGTCGCGCAGGAGCCGATGTCGGCTGCGGCGCTGCGCGGCAAGCAGCTTTTCTACAACGCCGCCGACCGCCGCATGAGCCGCGACAACTACATGTCGTGCGCCAGCTGCCATGCCGACGGCGGTGACGACGGCATGGTGTGGGACTTCACGCAGCGCGGCGAGGGCCTGCGTCGCACCATCGGCCTGCAGGGGCGGCAGGGGCTGGGGCATGGGCGCGTGCACTGGAGCGCCAACTTCGACGAGATCCAGGATTTCGAGAACGACGTTCGCAACGCTTTCGGCGGCACAGGCTTCATGAGCAACGCCGATTTCACGGCGACGGCCGATCCGTTGGGGCCGGCCAAGGCCGGCCGTAGCCCTGCGCTGGACGACCTGGCCGCCTACCTGAGCTCGTTGTCCCGCTACGCCCGCAGCCCGGTGCGCAACGCCGACGGCAGCCTCACGGTCAACGCCGTGCGAGGCAAACAGGTGTTCGCGGATGCACAGTGCGCCAGCTGCCACTCGGGGGTGACCTTGCGCGACGGCCTGCGGCACGATGTCGGCACGATCCAGGCTTCGTCGGGGCTGGGCAACGGCCAGCCGCTGGCCGGCGTCGGCTTCGACACGCCCACGCTGTACGGCAGCTGGGCCACCTCGGGCTACTTCCACAACGGCCAAGCCGCGACGCTGCAGGACCTGTTCACGTCGGGGCACGGCAACGCCGCCGCGCTGCCGGCGGCGGACCGGTCGGCCTTGGCGGACTACGTGCGCTCGCTCGATGCCACCAGCGCGCTGCTGCGCATCCGTTCGAACCACAGCAACCTGTGCGTCAACATCCGCAGTGCTTCGATGGCCAGCGGCGCCGTGGCCATCCAGTGGCCTTGCGGCAACGGCAGCAACGAGCAGTTCGTGGTCAACAACATCGACGGCCACCTGCAGTTCGTGTTCAAGCACAGCGGCCTGTGCCTGGCACAGGGCAACACGACGAGCAGCGGTGGCCCGGTGGTGCAGGTCGCCTGCAACTTGGGCAACGCGACCCAGTGGACGCTGTCCGGTGCGGTGATGCGCAACCGCGCCTCGGGCGCCTGTCTGGACGTGCCCAACCTTTCGATGGCGCAGGACGTCGAGCTCGTCACCTGGACGTGCAACACCGGCAACAACCAGAACTGGACGCTGAACACGGCAGGGAACTAAGCGACCCCCGAGCGCCTGCGGCGCTCCCTGTGAAAGGGGGCGCCGCTTCATGCGCCCGGCAGGGCGCGAAGCTCGGCCGAGCAACGGAGAGAGACGGAAACCTTGGGCAACGACACCACCTTCGACTACATCGTCATCGGCGCCGGCACCGCCGGCTCGCTGATGAGCAACCGGCTGACGCAGGACCGGCAGCACCGCACGCTGCTGATCGAGGCGGGCGGCCACGATCGCCACCCGTGGATCCACATCCCGGTCGGCTATCTCTACTGCATCGGCAACCCGCGCACCGACTGGCTCTACCAGACCGAGCCGGACGCCGGCCTGAACGGCCGCACGCTGCGCTACCCGCGCGGCAAGACGCTGGGCGGTTGCTCCAGCATCAACGGCATGATCTACATGCGAGGCCAGTCGCGCGACTACGACCAGTGGGCGCGGCTGACCGGCGACGACGCGTGGCGGTGGGACCAGGTGCTGCCGGCCTTCAAGCAGCACGAGGACCACTACCTCGGCGGTGACGAACTGCACGGCGTCGGCGGTGAATGGCGGGTCGAGAAGCAGCGCCTGCGATGGGACATCCTCGATGCCTTTGCGCTCGCCGCGCAGCAGGCCGGCGTGCCCGCGAGCGCCGACTTCAACCGCGGCAACAACGAGGGTGTCGGCTATTTCCAGGTGAACCAGCGTGCCGGCTGGCGCTGGAACACCGCGAAGGCCTTCCTGAGGCCCGTGTGCTATGAGCGCACCAACTTCACGCTGTGGGTGAAGTCCCGGGTCACCCGGCTGTTGCTGGAGCCCGCGCCCGACGGCAAGCTGCGCTGTACCGGCGTGCAGGTGTGGGACGGTCAGCAGCTGCGGACCGCCCGCGCTCACCGGGAGGTCATCCTGTGCGCCGGCAGCATCGGTTCGCCGCAACTGCTGCAGCTGTCCGGCATCGGCCCCGCGGAGCTGCTGCGCCGGCATCGGATTCCCGTCGCCGTCGATCTGCCGGGCGTCGGCGCCAATCTGCAGGACCATCTGCAGATCCGTGCGGTCTACAAGATCGAGGGGGCACCGACGCTCAACGTGCTGGCGTCGTCGATGCTCGGCAAGGCGAAGATAGGCATCGACTACCTGCTCACGCGCAGTGGCCCCATGAGCATGGCGCCGTCGCAACTGGGCGCCTTCACGCGCAGTTCCGACCACTACACGTGGCCCAACCTCCAGTACCACGTGCAACCGTTGTCGCTCGACGCATTCGGCGAGCCGCTGCATGGCTTTCCGGCGTTCACTGCGAGCGTGTGCAACCTGAACCCGACGAGCCGCGGCACCGTGCAGATCCGCAGTCCGCAGTTCGAGGACGCCCCGGCCATCGCGCCCAACTACCTCAGCACCGACGAGGACCGCAAGGTTGCAGCGGACTCGCTGCGCGTCACGCGGCGCATCGTTGCCCAGCCGGCGCTGGCGAAGTTCCGCCCTGAGGAGTGGAAGCCCGGCAGCCGGTACCAGACCGATGAGGAGCTGGCCCGCCTGGCCGGCGACATCGCGACCACGATCTTTCATCCGGTCGGTACCACGAAGATGGGCGCGGCCGACGACCCGACCGCGGTGCTCGACGCACGCCTGCGAGTGCGCGGGGTGCACGGGCTGCGTGTGGTCGATGCCGGCGCCATGCCCACGATCACCAGCGGCAACACCAACAGCCCCACATTGATGATGGCCGAGCGGGCGGCCGCCTGGGTGCGCGCCGATGCCCGGCGCGACACCCGCATTCTCGAGATCGCGGACACCTGAAGGTGTCGCGGCGCGCCCCCTGGTGGCCGGCCCCGGCCCCAGGTGGCCACCGTTGTTGCCAAGACGTGAATGGTGGATTGCGGCCACGACGGTTTTTCCATGCGCTGCCGGTCCGTACAGTTCTCTCATCGATGAACGCGCTCTATCCGCGCAGCTCACCGAAGCAGACGCCGACGACCGGCACATGTCGCCGGCGCGAGTTGAAACCGGACCAAGGAACCGTCATGAACACCCACCATTTCCTCATGGCAGCAGCCACCGCATTCGGCCTGAGCACGGCGATCGCACAGGAAGCCACGCCAGACACCTGGAAGGACACCCCGAGCACGCGATCACGTGCCGAAGTGCAGCAGGAACTGGAAGTGGCGCGTGCCCGGGGCGAACTGGATCACGTTCGTCAATACGACAGCCCCGCGCGCAATTTCAAGTCGACGCTGACGCGCGCCGAAGTGTTGGCCGACCTGGAGATCTGGCGCCGTTCCGGGCTGGCCGCTCAGGGTCGCGGCGAAGCCTCGCCCGACTTCTTCAGCGAGGAGTACCGGCAGGCTCACGCCCGGTATGCGGCGATGAAGGCTTCACCGGAGTTCGCGGCGCTGGTGCAAACCATCGCCCGGGAACGCGGTGAGACCGTGCTGGCGGGACGACCGGCGAATCCCGCCGTTCGCTGACCCAGCAAGAGCGCGCCGAGGGGCGGTGCTCGCGATCGACGTGCATGCCCTTGCCGGGGTGGGCGTGCGGCACGGCGATGGGCGTCCTACACTGTGGCAACCTCGACAGGCCGGACCTGCCCCGGCTGCAAGGAGCTGCACTGTGAACACGGTCCTCGATCACCTGGCCGCGGAATTGCGCCTCGACGCTCCCGGCGGCGAGCCCCTGCGGCTCGCATTCGGCTACGCCTGTGTATTGCGCGTCCAGCATCTGCTGGAGGAGGCGGACGTGGTCGCATGCCTGCGTGGGCTGGGCGCATATCTCGACGGCACTCTCGATCGAGCCGGCCTCGATTGGCTGGCTGCAGAGGCGGCCCGTCTTGCCAACCAGCACCGTGGATCGCGTTCCATCGACGGTTGCGGACACGCCGCGGTCTCCGCGTCCTATGCCGTGGCCAACGCACTGGCCGGCAAGGCCCTGCAGGCAGCCGACTACGCTGCCTACGCGGTGGTGTATGGACAAGGGGGGTATGGGGCCGTCGCCGAGCCGCAGGCATTCGAGCCGGAGTTCGCCTGGCAAGTGGACTGCCTGACCCGGCTGTCCTCCTCGACGGCCGCACCCTTGAACCGCAGCTGAAGCGCCGCGCGGCAGTCCTGAAGCCAACGCGTCACTCGCCCAGATAGTCCCAGCCCGCGGCACCGACCCGCGCGTCCTTCATCACGATCACCAGCCGGTCGCGTCCGCCGCGCCAGTGATAGATCCAGAGTTCGGTGCTCTGCTTCGCCACCGGTGGCATGCGCTCGCCGGGCCACTTCAACGAGCGCAGCGTGGCATCGCAACTGTCGTCGGTACAGCTCGTGGTTTCGTCGGGTGCCCCCATCAGCTGTTTCAGCGCGCCGGCCTGGAGCCTTTGCTGCGCCGACCACGCGGCCAGGACCTGCATCGCCCGATGCAGTTCGCCCTCCCAGGCGTCGACCTCCGCGGACCAGCGAGCGCCGCTGAAATGCCCTCGCAGATTTCGCAGCTTGTCGAACGCGCGAGACGCCTTCAACACCTCGTCCGGCGTGGCAGAAGCCAGGCGGGAAGCGCCTTGCGCGGCAGGCGCGCTCGCGGCGTGGCGCGCGGGCATTGCGCAAATGGCTGCGATCGTTACAGCGGCCATACATCTGCGCCAGCCTCCGCGTAGGGTCATTTCGCTCTCCAACGTGATGTTGCTGCTGAGGATCGGTGTTCATCACCGGGCTTACCGGCCCACCGGCTGGCCGATGCCATCCGCATCACCGTGACCGAGGAGACCATGAAAACCACCTCTCTGAACGCTCGTTGCAAAGCGGCCGCAGTGGCCGCTGCCTGCGCCTTGGCCGCCGCTTTTGCGGTGGCCGCACCCAACCACCCCGAGGCTGCGACACAGCTGCGCGCCAAGGAGCGGCAGCGCACGCACATCTACAAGGCCCATTTTCCCGACCCGGCGACGGCGCGCAAGGCGGCCATCAGCTTGCACGCGAACCTGCTGGAAGCCGATTACGACCAAGGCTATCTGGTGTTCGAGTTGCAGGCCGACGAAATCGCGACGCTGCAGCGCTTCGGCTTTCGCATCGAGCGAGCCGACGACTTCATTGCCCGGCGCGACCGGCTGCTGTCCGACATCGAGGCAGCCAACGCGGCACGTGCGAGCAAGAGCGCTGCGGGGGCCGCCTCGACGGACGCTGGCATCCAGGCCATCCCGGGCTACGCCTGCTACCGAACCGTGGAGGAAAACCACGCCGATGCTGAAGCCATGGTGGCCGAGCACCCGCAACTGGCGGACTGGTTCAGCATTGGTGAATCGTGGCAGCGGCAGCAAGGGCAGGGCGGCTACGAGCTGCGCGTGCTGAAGCTGACGAACAAGGCGATCGGCGGCGACAAGCCCAAGCTGCTGATCAACAGTGCCATCCATGCGCGCGAGTACGCCACCACCCCGCTGGTGCTCGACTTCGCGCGCTGGTTGCTGGACGGCCATGGGCAGGACGCTGACGCGACCTGGATCCTGGACCATCACGAGGTTCACCTGCTGCTGCACACCAACCCGGACGGCCGCAAGCGGGCCGAGGCCGGCATCCTCTGGCGCAAGAACGTCAACATGAACTACTGCCCGCACGGCGATTGGCCGGGCGCCGACCTGAACCGCAATTTCACGTTCGACTGGAACGTCACCGACGGCGTCGGATCCAGCGGCGACCAGTGCAGTCAGGTCTACCGCGGTCCGCGCGCCGGATCGGAGCCCGAGGTGCAGGCGCTCGAACGTTACATCCGCAATCTCTGGCCTGACCGGCGCGGCCCGGGCCGGACCGACCCGGCGCCTGCAGACACGAGCGGCATCCATCTCGACATCCACAGCTACAGCCAACTGGTGCTGTGGCCCTGGGGCACGGGCACCGAGCCGGCACCGAACGGCAACGCGCTGCAGACGCTGGGCCGCCGCTTTGCGTTCTTCAACAAGTACACGCCGACGCAGTCCATCGGCCTGTACCCGACCGACGGCACGAGTGACGGACCGAGCTACGGCGAGCTGGGCGTGGCGGCCTACACCTTCGAGCTCGGCACGAGCTTCTTCCAGGACTGCCAGACCTACGAGCACACGATCAAGCCCGACAACCTGCCGGCGCTCGTCTATGCCGCCAAGGTCTCGCGTGCCCCGTACCAGATGCCGGGCGGCCCGGACGTGACGTCGCTGATCGTGTTCGACGACGACGGCGCGCCGGTCGGCACGCCGGTCTGGATCGAAGGCATCGCCACCGACGAGCGCTACAACAACAGCAATGGCACCGAGCCGACGCAGGCCATCGCGGCCGTGGAGGCCTACATCGGCACGCCGCCGTGGATACCCGGTGCCGCGGCCGTGCCGCTGGAACCGATCGACGGCGCGTACGACGCCAAGAGCGAGCGTTTCGACGGCGTGTTGCCGACCAAGGGACTGAAACCCGGCCGTCACATCGTCTACGTGCGTTCACGCGATGCGTCCGGCCAGTTCGGCCCGGTGTCTGCGGTGTTCGTCGACGTGACCGACCCGCCGCCGCCGGTGCCGCTGCATGCTGCCTTCAAGGCCGAGTGCCAGGGGCTGGCCTGCAGCTTCGACGGCAGTCTTTCGAGCGGCAACATCACCGCCTACGCCTGGGACTTCGGCGACGGCATGCATGCCACGGGACGCAACGCGAGCCACACCTATCGCAGCGGCGGCACCTACCAGGTGATGCTCAGCGTGACCGACGGCAGCGTCTCGCGCACGGCGACCCAATCGGTGACGGTGACGGCGCCGCCGACGATCGAGCTGACGGCGTCCGTGCGCAGCTACTGGCTGGCAGGCCGCGTGCAGTTGCGCTGGAGCGGCGCCACCGGCGATCGCGTCGACATTTACCGCAACGGTGTGCGCGCCACATCGGCACGCAACGACGGCTCCTACACCGAATGGCGCAGCCCCGGCACGTGGCGCTACAAGGTCTGCCAAGCCGGATCGGCTGCTGTCTGCTCGGCCGAGCAGACGGTGAGCTTCTGACTGGCAGGCAGGCTGCACATTTCGAAGGCAATCTGATGACAACCCGCACCGGCGCAGGGCCGGCGGCGGGTGCTGACAGCTTCTCCACAGGCCCATCCACAAGAGCTGTGGATGGGCATCGCGAAGGGCGTCAGTTCGGCCGGTCGCATGAAGCAGGAGCCGACAGTGCGAGCGCGCGCTCCATCAGCAGCGCACGCTCGCGCGCATTGCGCGCGAGCGATGCCGCGTGTTCGAATTCGGCGCGTGCCTCGTCGACTCGCCCGAGCTTTGCCAGCAGATCGCCGCGTACGCTGGGCAGCCACTGGTAGCTCTGCAACGAGCGCTCGGAGCGCATGCGGTCGACGATCTCCAGCGCCGCGGCCGGCCCGAACGCCATGCCGACGGCGACAGCCCGGTTCAACTCGACCACCGGCGACGGCGTCAGCTGCGCCAGTGCGTCGTACAGCGCGACGATCGCGGCCCAGTCGGTCTGGTCGGCGGCCTGCGCCCGCGCGTGGCAGGCCGCGATGGCCGCCTGCAGCCCGTAAGGCCCGAGCGCGCCGAGCGCCTCGGCGCGTTCGAGGGCCGTCAGGCCGCGCCGGATCAGCAACCGGTCCCAGCGCGTGCGGTCCTGGTCGAGCAACAGCACCGGGCGGCCCGCACCGTCGACACGTGCGGCGTGCCGCGAGGCCTGCAGCTCCATCAGCGCGACGAGGCCGTGCACCTCGCCTTCGCGCGGCGACAGCTCGGCCAGCACGCGGCCCAGCCGCAGCGCTTCGTTGCACAGGTCGAGCCGCATCCAGTCGTCGCCGGCGGTAGCGGTATAGCCCTCGTTGAAGACCAGGTAGACCACTTCCAGCACCGACGCGAGCCGTTCGGCCAGCGCATCGCCGCGCGGCAGCTCGAAGGGGACGTGCGCCGCGGCCAGCGTGCGTTTGGCGCGCACGATGCGCTGCGCGATGGTCGGCTCCGGCACCAGGAAGGCCCGCGCGATCTCGGCGGTGGTCAGGCCGCCGAGCAGCTTGAGCGTCAGCGCCACGCGGGCCTCGGTCGACAGCACCGGGTGGCAGGCCGTGAAGATCAGCCGCAGCAGGTCGTCGCCGATCTCGTCGGCGCGCGCGGCATCGAGGGCGTCGACGAAATCGGGCACGATCAGCGCCTCCAGGGCTTCGAGCTCATGGCCGATCTGCTCGTGCTTGCCGGCCTGCAGCTTGTCGCGTCGCAGCCGGTCGAGTGCGCGATTCTTCGCGGTGGTCATCAGCCAGGCGCCGGGGTTGTCCGGCACGCCCGAGGCGGGCCAGTGTTCGAGCGCGGCGACCAGCGCATCCTGCGCCAGCTCCTCGGCCAGACCGACGTCGCGCACCATGCGCGCGACGCCGGCGATGATCTTGGCCGCCTCGATGCGCCAGACTGCCTCGATCGTGCGATGCGTGGTCGAGCTCATCAGCCCTGACCCGACGCGTTCGGCTCCATGTACACCAGTTCCCAGACGTGGCCGTCCAGGTCCTCGAAGCCGTGCCCGTACATGAAGCCGTGATCTTGCGGTGCATTGGGCGCCGCACCGCCCGCCGTCACGGCCTTGGCGACCAGTTCGTCGACCTGCGCACGGCTGTCGCACGACAGGCACAGCAACACCTCGGTGCTGCGCTTTGCGTCGGCCACGGGCTTCTTGGTGAAGGTTTGGAAATAGGCTTCGACGAGCAGCATCGCGTAGATGTTGTCACCGACGATCATGCAGGCGGCGTTGTGATCGGTGAACTGCGGGTTGAAAGTGAAGCCGAGCTGCGCGAAGAAGGCTTTGCTCTCCTCGAGGTTCTTGACGGGCAGGTTGACGAAGATCTGTTGGTGCATGAAAGAGTCCTTCCGTGGGGACAATGGGGTGTCGCTCAACGCACGCCGATGCCGATCTCGCGGAAGCGTCGTGCAGCGGCTTCCGGCACGGCCTCTTCGATTTCATACAGCTGCCGCACTTCGATCTCGCCTTCGGCGCGTTCGCCGAACGGGGCAGGAAAGCGCCGCGTCCATTCGAGCGCCTCTTCGCGCGAACGCACCTGGATCAGCGTGTAGCCGGCCACCAGTTCCTTGGTTTCCGTGAACGGACCGTCGACGATGGTCCGCCGCGCGCCGGCGTAGCGCACGCGCCAGCCTTTCTCGCTCGGCTGCAGCCCGGCGGCGTCCAGCAGTACGCCGGCCTTGGCCAGCTCGGTGTGATAGCTCGCCATCGCGTCGATCAGGGCTGCTTCGGGCACGGTGCCGGCTTCGCTGTCGGCCGTCGCCTTGACGATGATCATGAATCGCATCTCGGTTCTCCTTCGTCTCGGGCGCTCGCGAACAGTGCGAGGCGCTCAGGAACACGACGAGGGAGCGAGGGCGATTTCGACGGCAACGACCCCGTGAAAACCCTGAAGCTAGGCGTACTCGTAGCAGGGAGCGACCGCCCGCACTTCGACGGTGCACCACCGTGCGGCGGGGCAGGTGGCGGCAATGTCGACCGCTTCTTCGCGCGTCTCGCAGTTGAGCAGGAAAAAGCCGCCCACCATTTCCTTGGCCTCGGCAAACGGGCCGTCGAGCACCTGGGCGCGGCCTCCGCGCACCTCGACGCGTGCGGCCCGGGCGGTCGACGCGAGCGATTCGCTGGCGAGCAGCAAGCCGCGTCGTTTCAGGTCTTCGCCGAAGCGCAGCATCTCGGCATAGGCTTCGTGACCTTCGGCCTCGGTGCGGGTGGGCCGCTGGCCCGTCGGTTCCATGATCAGCAGCATGTAGGGCATCGGAAACTCCCTCTTGCGGGCACGGTGCCCGCAACGTGCCGGCGATTACATCATGGCCGGTGCCGGCCTGTGCGATTGGGGCACGCGACCTACGGATCACCGGGGGAAACCCCTGCTGCAAGCGGCTGTATCCCCACCCCTAGAATCGTTTTGTTGTGCTCTGCACAAAGAGCACGTGATTGGAGACTCCCCCATGGCACAAGCCAGACGCTCTGCGGCGGCCGGACAGGAAGGTTCGACCGCCCCGGAGGTGCGAACCCTCAAGAAGTATCCCAACCGGCGTCTCTACGACACGCAGACCAGCAGCTACATCACGCTGGCCGACGTCAAGCAGATGGTGCTTGAAGGGCAGGAGTTCGTGGTTCGCGACGCCAAGACGAACGAAGACCTGACGCGCAGCATCCTGCTGCAGATCATCCTGGAAGAGGAAACCGGCAGCGTGCCGATGTTCACGACGCCGATGCTGGCGCAGATCATCCGCTTCTACGGCCACACCATGCAGGGCCTGATGGGCACCTACCTGGAGAAGAACATCCAGGCCTTCATCGACATGCAGAAGAACTTCGCCGAACAGTCCAAAGGCGCTTACGACCCCAAGGGCCTGAACTCCGAGATGTGGACGCAGTTCATGAACGTGCAGGCGCCGATGATGCAGGGGCTGATGTCGAACTACCTGGAGCAGTCCAAGAACATGTTCGTGCAGATGCAGGAGCAGATGCAGAAGCAGGCGGAGTCGCTGATGCCCGGTTTTCCCGGTTTCCCGCCCGCCAACAAGCGCTGATACCGCCCCGGGGGGCCCGGATCGGCGAAAATCCGGGCCCATGACACAAGACACCTCCCTGGTGGTGCCGCCCCCCGCCGGCACCTCCCCCAAGATCGGCTTCGTGAGCCTGGGTTGCCCCAAGGCGTTGACCGACTCCGAACTGATCCTGACGCAGCTGAGCGCCGAGGGCTACCAGACCGCCAAGACCTTCCAGGGCGCCGACCTGGTGATCGTCAACACCTGCGGCTTCATCGACGACGCGGTCAAGGAAAGCCTCGACACCATCGGCGAGGCGCTGGCCGAGAACGGCAAGGTCATCGTGACCGGTTGCCTGGGTGCCAAAACCGGCGAGGGCGGCGGCAACCTGGTGCGCCAGATCCACCCCAAGGTGCTGGCGGTCACCGGGCCGCATGCCACCCACGAGGTGATGGACGCGGTGCACCAGCACGTGCCCAAGCCGCACGATCCTTTCGTCGACCTGGTGCCGCCGGCCGGCGTCAAGCTCACGCCCAAGCACTACGCCTACCTGAAGATCAGCGAGGGCTGCAACCACCGCTGCTCGTTCTGCATCATCCCCAGCATGCGCGGCGACCTGGTGTCGCGCCCGGTGGGCGACGTGCTCGGCGAGGCGCAGCGGCTGTTCGAGTCCGGCGTGAAGGAACTGCTGGTCATCAGTCAGGACACCAGCGCCTACGGCGTCGACGTGAAATACCGCACCGGTTTCTGGGACGGCCGCCCGGTGCGCACTCGCATGCTCGACCTGGTGCAGGCGCTCGCCGAGATGGCCGAAAAGCACGGCGCCTGGGTGCGCCTGCATTACGTCTACCCCTACCCGCACGTCGACGACGTGCTGCCGCTGATGGCTGGCGGCCGGGTGTTGCCGTACCTGGACGTGCCGTTCCAGCATGCGCACCCGGACGTGCTCAGGCGCATGAAGCGCCCGGCCAGCGGCGAGAAGAACCTGGAACGCATCCTGCGCTGGCGCGAGATCTGCCCCGAAATCGTCATCCGCAGCACCTTCATCGCCGGCTTCCCCGGCGAGACGGAAGCCGAGTTCGAGTACCTGCTCGATTTCATGCGCGAGGCCGAGATCGACCGCGCCGGGTGCTTTGCCTATTCACCGGTCGAGGGGGCGAGCGCGAACGAGCTGCCCGGTGCGGTGCCCGACGAGGTGCGCGCCGAACGCCAGGCGCGCTTCATGGCGGTCGCGGAGGCCGTCTCCACCGCCAAGCTACAGCGCCGTGTCGGGGCCACGATGCAGGTCCTGGTCGACTCGGCGCCGGCGCTGGGCCGCAAGGGCGGGGTGGGTCGCACCTATGCCGATGCACCGGAGATCGACGGCAGCGTGCGGCTGCTGCCGCCCGAAAAAGCGTCCAGGACGCTGAAGGTCGGCGAATTCACGCGCGCGCGCATCGTCGCTACCGAGGGACACGACCTGATCGGCATGCCGGTATGAGCGGGCGCGACCCGGGCACCGGCCTCATCCACCATCCGTACCAGGCGCCGGACGGCTTCGAGTCGCCGGCCGTGGCGGTGCACAAGGGCTCGACCGTGTTCTTTCCCAGCGTGGCCGCGATGCGTTCGCGCACCTGGAAGGACAAGTCGGCCTACACCTACGGCCTGCACGGCACGCCGACCACCTTCACGCTCGAGGAGCGCATCGCGGCGCTCGAAGGCGGGCGCCACACCCTGCTGGTGGGCAGTGGCCTGGCGGCGATCGCGCTGGTGAACCTGTCGCTGCTGCGCGCCGGCGACGAAGTGCTGCTGCCCGACAACGTCTACGGCCCGAGCCGCGAGCTGGCGCTGCACGAGCTGGCGCAATACGGCGTCTCCCACCGCATCTACGACCCCATGGCGGGCGCCGACGCGTTGCGCGCGGCGATCGGCGAGCGCACCCGGCTGGTTTGGATCGAGGCCGCCGGCTCGGTGACGCTGGAGTTCCCGGATGTCCGTGCGCTGGTGGCCGTGGCGCGGGAGCGCCGTGTGACGGTGGCGCTCGACAACACCTGGGGTGCCGGCATCGCTTTCCCGGCGTTCGGCCTGGGCAGCGGGCACGGCGTCGATGTGTCCGTCCATGCGTTGACGAAATACCCGTCCGGCGGCGGCGACGTGCTGATGGGCGCCATCACCAGCGTCGACCGCCAGCTGCATGAACGCCTGATGATGACGCACGGCCGCTTGGGCCTGGCCGTCGGCGCCAACGACGCCGAACTGGTGCTGCGTTCGCTGCCCAGCCTCCATCTGCGCTACCACGCGCAGGACCGGGCCGCGCGCGAGATCGCGGCCTGGGCCCTGCGCCGGCCGGAGTTTGCCCGGGTGCTGCACCCCGCATTGCCCGATTCGCCCGGCCATGCGCATTGGGCCTCGCTGTGCACGGCGGCGGCCGGCCTGGTGTCGGTGGTCTTCGACGCGCGCCACGACGGTGCGGCGGTCGACCGTTTCGTCGATGCGCTGCAGCTGTTTCGCATCGGCTATTCCTGGGGCGGGCCGATCAGCCTGGCGATGCCGTATCGCGTGCAGACGATGCGCAACTTCGCGCCACCCGCGGCAGGGTCGTTGGTGCGCCTGTGCATCGGCCTGGAGCACCCGGACGACCTGATTGCCGACCTGGAGCAGGCGCTGCAGGCGCTCTGATCAGCTCTTCGGCGAAGAAACCTTGTGCCGCATCAGCCGGCCCTTCTCGCGTTCCCAGTCGCGCTTCTTCTCGGTTTCGCGCTTGTCGTGCAGCTGCTTGCCCTTGGCCAGCGCGATCTCGGCTTTGACCAGGCCGCCCTTGTAGTGCAGGTCGAGCGGCACCAGCGTATAGCCCCGCTGCTCCACCTTGCCGATCAGCCGCCGGATCTCGTCCTTCTTCATCAGCAGCTTCTTGGTGCGGTCGGCCTCGGGGTGCACATGGGTGGAGGCGGTGCGCAGCGCGTTGATGCGGCAGCCGATCAAATACAGCTCGCCGTCGCGGATCACGACGTAGCCGTCGGTGAGCTGGACCTGGCCGGCGCGTATGGCCTTGACCTCCCAGCCTTCGAGCACGATGCCGGTTTCGAAGCGCTCCTCGATCAGGTAGTCGAAACGCGCTCTTCTGTTTTCTGCGATGGACATGAGGTCGGTGTCGGTTGAGCCGGGGAGCGAAAAGAGGCGCCCCTAAAATCCCTGCATTCTATGAAGCACGTCAAGAAGTCCGTCCTGCTGTGGTACTCGGCGCAGGAGATGTACGAGTTGGTCACACGGGTGCAGGACTATCCGCAGTTCCTGCCCTGGTGCGAAAAGGCCGAGGTGCTGGACGCCGCCGCCAGCGAGATGACGGCCCGGCTGACGCTGGCCTACGCGGGCCTGCATCATGCCTTTACCACCCGCAATACGCATGTCCCCGGTGAGCTCGTGGTCGTCAAGCTGATCGACGGGCCGTTCTCGCTGCTGGAGGGCAACTGGCGGTTCCATGCGCTGGGCAGTGGATCTTCCGGGCCGCCGGCGAGCAAGGTCGAGCTCGACCTTCGCTATGCGTTCTCCAGCGGGGCGCTGCAGGCGCTGGTCAGCCCGGTGTTCGACCGCATCGCCAACACGCTGGTCGATTCCTTCGTGCGGCGCGCCGAGCAGGTCTATGGCGAACGCTGACATCCTGCACGTCGAGGTGGCCTACGTGCCGAAAGGCGCTCCGGCCGACGTCGTGCGCCTGGAGCTGGCGCCCGGTGCCACGATCCTGCATGCCGTGCGGGCCAGCGGTCTGCTGACACGGCACACCGGGATCGACCTGACCGCACAGCGTGTCGGCATCTGGGGCCGCGTGAAGCCGCTGAGCGAGCCGTTGCGCGACCAGGACCGGGTGGAAATCTATCGCCCACTGACCGTGGACCCGAAGGAGGCGCGGCGGCTGCGCTACCGCGACCACCGCCAGCGCAAGGCGGGCGGCTGAGACCCGCTTACTTGCAGTCGGCGGCCATGACCTGGCGGTTGCGCGCCGTTTCCTGCGCACGCGCCGCATCGTCCAGGATCTCGCGCTCGCCCTTGTCGTTGGTGCGGGCGATGCGCACACCGCTGTCCAGCGTCTGCTGATAGCTCTTCGCGCGGGCGCAGTTCTCGGCGCGCTGCTTCGCGATGCGCTCTTCCTCGGCGCGTCGCTTGGCCTCCTGTTCCTGCTCTTCCTTCTTGCGCCTGGCCTCCAGCTCCTTGTCGACGGTGGGCGCAGAGGCCTTCACGAGCGGCGCCTCGGCCGCTTCGCCGCTGGTGGGGGCCGCCGGCGTCGTCACCACCATGCGGCTGCCGGACGGGCGCTGCAGGATGTCCTTTTCCGGCACCGTGGCAGGGGGCGGGCGGTCGCTGTACTGCACCTTGCCGGCGGCGTCCTTCCACTTCCATTGCGCGGCGGCCGGCAGACTGGCCGTCAGGCCGAGAAAGAGGCCGACGGCGACGGTCAACAGGCGGAGCGAGGCGGTTTTCATGCGGCGCAGTGTAGCGGTGCCGCTGTGCCTCGACCAAGGGGGCGGCACGGGTGCGGCGGGCGGGATGTGATCAATGGCACGTTTTACGCGCCCCCGCCGCCCGTGCGGCCTGACGGCACCCCGGCACGGGCCTACGTATAATCTGCTTTTGCGTCTGGAGCTTCTCGAATGCGCCTGCTCGGAAATGCGCTCACCTTCGACGACGTGTTGTTGGTGCCGGCGTTCTCCCAAGTGTTGCCCCGCGACACGTCCCTCTCGACCCGCCTCTCCCGCAACATCACGCTGAATCTCCCGCTCGTGTCCGCCGCGATGGACACCGTGACGGAGGCGCGCCTGGCGATTGCCATCGCCCAGGAAGGCGGCATCGGCATCGTTCACAAGAACCTGAGCCCCAAGCAGCAGGCGGCCGAGGTCGCGAGGGTCAAGCGCTACGAGTCCGGCGTGCTGCGCGACCCGATCACGATCACCCCCGACCTCAGCGTGCGCGAGGTCATGGAGCTGTCGCGCCTGCACGGGGTGTCGGGCTTCCCGGTGCTCGAGGGCAAGACGGTGGTGGGCATCGTCACCGGCCGCGACCTGCGTTTCGAGACCCGGCTCGACGTGCCGGTGCGCGACATCATGACGCCCCGGGAGCGGCTGGTCACGGTCGGCGAGAACGCCTCGCTGGCCGAAGGCAAGGCGCTGATGCATCAGCACAAGCTCGAGCGCGTGCTGGTCGTCAACAAGGCCTTCGAGCTGCGCGGCCTGATGACGGTCAAGGACATCACCAAGCAGACCAGCTTCCCGAACGCCGCGCGTGACGCCCACGGCAAGCTGCGTGTGGGTGCCGCGGTCGGCGTCGGCGAGGGCACCGAGGAACGTGTGGAGCTGCTCGTGAAGGCCGGCGTCGACGCCCTGGTGGTCGACACCGCCCACGGCCACAGCAAGGGCGTGCTCGACCGGGTGCGCTGGGTCAAGCAGAACTACCCGCACATCGACGTGATCGGCGGCAACATCGCCACCGGCGCTGCTGCCCTGGCGCTGGCCGAAGCCGGCGCCGACGCGGTGAAGGTCGGCATCGGCCCCGGCTCGATCTGCACCACCCGCATTGTCGCCGGCGTCGGCGTGCCGCAGATCACCGCGATCGACAACGTCGCCACCGCACTGGCCGGCTCCGGCGTGCCGTTGATCGCCGACGGCGGCATCCGCTACTCGGGCGACATCGCCAAGGCGATCGCCGCCGGGGCCAGCACCGTGATGATGGGCGGCATGTTCGCAGGCACCGAAGAAGCGCCGGGCGAAGTGATCCTGTACCAGGGCCGCAGCTACAAGAGCTACCGCGGCATGGGCTCGATCGGCGCGATGAAGGCGGGCTCGGCCGACCGCTACTTCCAGGAAAACGACGAATCGACCAACCCGAATGCCGACAAGCTGGTGCCGGAAGGCATCGAGGGCCGGGTGCCGTACAAGGGCTCGCTGGTCACCATCCTGTACCAGATGGCAGGCGGCTTGCGCGCGTCGATGGGCTATTGCGGTTGCACCAGCATCGAGGAGATGCGCAGCAAGGCGGAGTTCGTGCAGATCACGGCCGCCGGCATCCGCGAGAGCCACGTCCACGACGTGCAGATCACCAAGGAAGCGCCCAACTACCGGGTGGAGTGAGGGCGACGCCTCGCGACCCCAGGCAGCACGCGGTGCTGCCTTTTCCTTTTCCTGAACAGGCTCCGACCGTGCACGACAAGATCCTCATCCTCGATTTCGGCTCCCAGGTCACCCAGCTCATCGCCCGCCGGGTGCGCGAGGCCCACGTCTATTGCGAGATCCATCCGAACGACGTGAGTGCCGCTTTTATCCGTGAGTTCCAGCCCAAGGGTGTGATCCTGTCCGGCAGCCATGCCAGCACCTACGAGTCGCACGAACTGCGCGCGCCGCAGGTGGTGTTCGAGCTCGGCGTGCCGGTGCTCGGCATCTGCTACGGCATGCAGACGATGGCCGAGCAGCTCGGCGGCAAGGTCGAGTGGAGCGACCACCGCGAGTTCGGCTATGCCGAGGTGCGAGCGCACGGCCACACCAAGCTGCTGGAGGCGATCGAGGATTTCTCCACCGCCGAAGGCCACGGCATGCTGAAGGTCTGGATGAGCCACGGCGACAAGGTGACCGGCCTGCCCCCGGGCTTCAAGCTGATGGCGTCGACGCCGTCTTGCCCGATCGCCGGCATGGCGGACGAGGCGCGCCACTTCTATGCGGTGCAGTTCCACCCGGAAGTGACGCACACGCTGAAGGGCCGCGACATGCTGAACCGCTTCGTGCTGCAGATCTGCGCGGCCCGGCCGGACTGGGTCATGGGCGACTACATCGCCGAAGCGGTGGCCAGGATCCGTGAGCAGGTCGGCGACGAGGAGGTGATCCTCGGCTTGTCCGGCGGCGTCGATTCCAGCGTGGCGGCAGCGCTGATCCACCGCGCCATCGGCGACCAGCTCACCTGCGTGTTCGTCGACCACGGCCTGTTGAGGCTGGACGAAGGCCGCATGGTGATGGAGATGTTCGGCCGCAACCTCGGCGTCAAGGTGGTGCAGGTGGATGCCAGCGAGCAGTTCATGGGCCACCTGAAAGGCTTGTCGGACCCGGAAGCCAAGCGCAAGATCATCGGGCGCGAGTTTGTCGAGGTGTTCCAGGCCGAGGCCAAGAAGCTCACGCGTGCGCAGTGGCTGGCCCAGGGCACGATCTATCCCGACGTGATCGAGTCGGCTGGTGCCAAGACCGGCAAGGCGACCACCATCAAGAGCCACCACAACGTCGGCGGCCTGCCCGAAACGCTGGGCCTGAAGCTGCTGGAGCCGCTGCGCGAGCTGTTCAAGGACGAGGTGCGCGAGCTGGGCGTCGCGCTCGGCCTGCCGCACGAAATGGTCTACCGCCACCCGTTCCCCGGCCCGGGCCTGGGCGTGCGCATCCTCGGCGAAGTGAAGCGCGAATACGCCGACCTGCTGCGCCGTGCCGACGCGATCTTCATCGAGGAGCTGCGCAACACCGTCGACAGCGCCAGCGGGAAGAGCTGGTACGACTTGACGAGCCAGGCTTTCGCGGTGTTCCTGCCGGTCAAGAGCGTCGGCGTGATGGGCGATGGCCGCACCTACGACTACGTCGTTGCGCTGCGCGCCGTGCAGACCAGCGACTTCATGACGGCGGACTGGGCCGAGCTGCCGTACAGCCTGCTCAAGCGCACGTCGAGCCGCATCATCAACGAGGTGCGCGGCATCAACCGGGTGACCTACGACGTCTCGTCGAAACCGCCGGCGACGATCGAGTGGGAGTGAACCGTTTGTCGCGGTAGCGCAGTGCCGTCGACCGAAGGCGGGCACCGCGCGACCTGTGGCGGGGCAGGGGAAGCACGGGCGTGCTACAACACCGCGTTCCGTGCCCCCCAGGAGCTTCGCATGCGTGCCGTATTCAGTCTTGCAGCGCTGCTGATCGTGCTGGCCGTGATCGGCGTGCTGATCAAGCAGCAGCTGTCGGCGGCGAAAGTGCCGGTGGTATCCGCCGCCGAGGACGGCGCGGCCGGCACTCAGCGTGAACAGGTGCAGCAACAGTTGCGGCAGTTCAAGAGCGACCTGAACCAGTCGCTGCAGCAGGGCGCCTCGCGCAACCAGGCCATCGATTGATACCCGACGCATGAGCGATATCCTCCCGTCCGACGAATACGCGATGCGCATCGCGCTGGACCAGGCCCAGAACGCCTGGCTGATTGGCGAGGTGCCCGTCGGCGCGGTCATCATGCGCGACGGCAAGGTGATCGCGACCGGCTACAACCGGCCGATCACCGAGCACGATCCGACGGCACACGCCGAGATCGTCGCGCTCCGGCACGCCGCGCAACTGCTCAGCAACTATCGCCTGCCGGAGTGCGAGCTCTACGTGACGCTGGAACCTTGCGCGATGTGCGCGATGGCGCTGATGCATGCGCGCTTCAAGCGAGTCGTGTTCGGCGCCCACGATCCCAAGACCGGCGCGGCGGGCTCGGTGCTCGACCTGTTCGCCCAGCAGCGTCTGAACCATCACACCGAGGTGGTCGGCGGCGTGCTGGCCGACCCCTGCGGCAACCTGCTGCGCGAGTTCTTTGCCGAGCGCCGCGCGATGCACCGCAACCGGCGTGCCGGCACCACCGCGCCCTTGTTCGAGGAAACGGGCAACGCGGAGCTGCCCGACGAACCCATACCCACCGGCGACGCCGTGGAGCTGAACGACCCGGAGAACGACGTTTGAGCGCGCATCACTCTCACGACCATGAACATGACCATGGCCCGCAGCCGACGTCGCTGACGCTGTACTCGCCGGCTGGCGTGCTGCTGAAGGCCGCAGTGCTGCGGCGTGCCGCGAAGCGGCTGGCGGCGCATGGTTTCGAGGTGCACATCGACGAAGCCGCGTTGCTCAAGCACCAGCGCTTTTCCGGCGACGACGAGGCGCGCCTGGAGGCGCTGCACCGGGTCGCGCGCAGCGGCACGTCGATCGCGATGGCAGCACGCGGTGGCTATGGCCTGACGCGCCTGCTCGACCGCATCGACTACCGACTGCTGCACCAGAGCACCGAGCGCGGCATGCGGTGGGTCGGTCACAGCGATTGCACCGTGCTGCAGCTGGCGATGCTGGCGCACCACAAGAGCGTGAGCTATGCCGGCCCGATGGGCGCGTTCGATTTCGGCGGTGACGCGGTCGACGAGGTGACCGAGGCCTGCTTCCTGGAGGCCATGCGCGGCGAACTGGAGGCTGTCGGTTTCCGCACCGAGGCTGGCTTCGACGGGCTGGACGTGAAAGGCAGCCTGTGGGGCGGCAACCTGTGGATGGTGACCTCGCTGCTCGGCACGCCGCACATGCCCAAGGTCAAGGGCGGCATCTTGTTCCTCGAAGACGTCAACGAGCACCCTTACCGCATCGAGCGCAACCTGCTGCACCTGCACCAGGCCGGCGTGCTCGACGCGCAGAAGGCCATCGTGCTGGGCCGCTTCACCGAGTACAAGAAATCGCCGAACGACCGAGGCTACGCGCTGAAGAGCGCGGTGGAGCACATCCGCAGCGTGACGCGCACACCGGTGCTCACCGGGCTGCCGTTCGGTCATGTGCCGACCAAGGTGACGCTGCCGGTCGGGGCGAAGGCGCAACTGGTGGTGCAGGGCCGAGACGTGCTGATCGCCTGGTAGCTTTTGCGGACCGCGGCGTATCGTGCAGAATCGCCCGCATGACCGGTGTTCTGGCAAGAACCATCCTCTGTGCGGCGATCGCCTTCGGTGCACCCGCCGCCTGGGCCGCGCACGCCTACGCCCAGTTTGGTGACATCAAGTACCCGGCGGGTTTCGCGCACTTCGACTACGCCAACCCCGACGCCCCCAAGGGCGGGGAAATCGTGCTGGTGCCACCCACGCGCATCAGCAACTTCGACAAGTACAACCCGTTCACCCTCAAGGGCACCGCCCCGCCCGGGCTCAGCGGGCTGGTGTTCGAATCGCTGCTGACGGGCACCCTCGACGAACCGACCACGGCTTACGGGCTGCTGGCCGAGGACATCGAGGTGGCACCGGACCGGCAAAGCGCGACCTTCCGCTTGCATCCGCTGGCCCGCTTCCAGAACGGCGACCCGGTGCTGGCCGCGGACGTCAAGCACTCGTTCGACACCTTGATGAGCAAGCAGGCGGCGCCGCAATACCGGGTGTACTTCGGCGACATCGCCGGCGCCACGGTGCTGGGCGAGCGTACCGTGCGCTTCGACTTCAAGCACGACAGCGCCGAACTGCCCTTGCTGATCGGGGGTGGGCTGCCGGTATTCAGCCGCAAGTGGGGCATCGAGGGCGGGCGGCTGAAGCCCTTCGACCAGGTGGTGATGGACAAGCCCATCGCTTCCGGACCGTACAAGATCGGGCGGGTCAATTTCGGCCGCGACATCACCTACGTGCGCGACCCGAACTACTGGGCCCGAGATCTCGGCGTGCGGCGCGGGCTCTTCAACTTCGACCGCGTGACCTACAAGGTCTACGCCGATGACAAAGTGCGGCTCGAAGCGTTCAAGGCGGGCGAGTTCGATTTCATCCAGGCCTTCATCGCCAAGGAGTGGGCGCGGGAATACCAGGGCAAGAAGTTCGACTCCGGCGAACTCGTCAAGCGTGAGTTCGAGCATGGCAATGCCGGGGACTTCCAGGGTTTCCTGTTCAACACGCGTCGCGAGAAGTTCAAGGACGCCCGGGTGCGCGAGGCCATCGGCCTGGCGATGGATTTCGAATGGATGAACCGGCAGTTGTTTTACAACGCCTACACGCGCATGAGGGGCTACTTTGTCGCCAGCGACTTCGAGGCCAAGGGCATGCCGACGCCCGAGGAGCAGCGTTTGCTGGAGCCGTTGCGCAAGCATTTGGCCGACGAGGTCTTCACGCAGCCGGTGCCGTTGCCGCCCAGCACCGACGGCCCGGGCGGCTTGCGCGCCAATCTGCGGCGTGCCAAGGCCTTGCTGGAGGCCGCCGGATGGGCCTATCGCGACGGTGCGCTGCGCAACGCGAAGGGTGTGCCGCTGGAGATCGAGTTTCTCGACAACCAGGGGTCGATGGCACGTGTCGTCACGCCGTTCATGCAAAACCTCGAGAAGCTCGGCATCCGGCCGAACTACAAGGTGGTCGACTTCGCGCTGCTGCAAAAGCGGCAGGACGTGTTCGACTTCGACATCGTCAGCGTGCGCATGCTGGGCAGCGAGGCGCCGGGCGCCGAGCTGATGACGAGGTTCAGCTCCGAGGCGGCGGACACCGAAGGCTCGAGCAATTTCATCGGCGTCAAGAGTCCGGCGGTGGACGCGCTGCTGCGCAAGGCGGTGTCGGCCAGGACGCGGGACGATCTGGTGCCTGCGCTGCGCGCGCTCGATCGGGTCTTGCGGCATGGTCACTACGTGGTGCCTGCGTGGTATTCCAGCCGGCATCGGGTGGCGTACCGCGGGGGGCGTTTCGTGCTGCCGTCGAAAATTCCACGCTACTACGAGCCCGAAGGCTGGGCGCTCGCCACCTGGTGGGCGGATCCCCGCAACCGTTGAACCGAGAAAGCTGCCGGACATGTGGGCCTACATCCTCAAGCGCCTGTTGCTGATGGTCCCGACCCTGCTCGGCGTGCTGCTGCTGACCTTCGTCGTGATCCAGTTCGTGCCCGGCGGCCCGGTGGAACAGATGGTGGCGCAGCTGCAGGGGCGCGACACCGGCGGCGAAGGTGCGGTGGCGCGCGGGGCCGGCTACCGTGGGCGCCAAGGCGTCGATGCCGCGCAGGTCGAGGAGATCAAGCGGCTGTACGGCTTCGACAAGCCCGCTCACGAGCGCTTCGCGCAGATGCTCGGAGCCTATGCGCGCTTCGACCTCGGCAAGAGCTTCTTCCACCACAAGGACGTCTGGGAGCTTGTGAAGGAGAAGCTGCCGGTGTCGATCAGCCTCGGGTTGTGGACATTCTTCCTGAGCTATCTGATCTCGATCCCGCTGGGCATCGCGAAAGCGGTGCGCGCCGGTTCGCGCTTCGATGCACTGACCAGCCTCGTCGTGCTGGTCGGCTATGCCATCCCGGGTTTCGTGCTCGGCGTGGCGCTGCTGGTGCTGTTCGCCGGTGGCAGTTTCGTGCAGTGGTTTCCGCTGCGCGACCTGACCTCGCCGAACTGGGAACAGCTCAGCCTGTGGGGCAAGGTGGTCGACTACCTCTGGCACATCACCCTGCCGGTGACAGCGAGCGTGCTCGGCAGCTTCGCGGTCATCACGATGCTCACCAAGAACGCCTTTCTCGAGGAGATCCGCAAGCAGTACGTGCTGACGGCGCGCGCCAAGGGCCTGGGCGAGCGCAAGGTGCTGTGGAAGCACGTGTTCCGCAACGCGTTGATCCCGATCGTGACCGGGTTCCCGTCGGCCTTCATCGGCGCATTCTTTGCCAGTTCGCTGCTGATCGAGACGCTGTTCTCGCTCGACGGGCTGGGGCGGCTGGGCTACGAGTCGGTGATTCGCCGTGACTACCCCGTGGTGCTGGGCACCCTGTACCTCTTCACGCTGATCGGCCTGGTCACCAAGCTGATCTCCGACCTGTGCTACGTCTGGGTCGACCCGCGCGTCAAATTCGATTGAACACCGGTATGGCAAGCGCTACACAGTCCGGCTCCGCTCCTGCCCCCTCGCTGTCGCCCAGCCGCCGTGCATGGCGGCGCTTCAAGGCCAACCGACTGGGCTACTGGAGCCTGCTGGTGTTCTGCACGCTGGTGGTGATCAGCGTGTTCGCCGAGCTGATCAGCAACGACAAGCCGCTGGTGGCTCGCTATGACGGGCACTGGTACGTCCCCATCGTGCACAACGTACCGGAAACGACCTTCGGCGGCGACTTCGACACGCCGACCGACTACCTCGACCCCTACATCGTCGAGCAGTTCAAGAAGGACGACAACTTCGCCGTCTATCCCCTCAACCGCTACCACCACCGCACCATCAACTACTTCGCCAAGGTGCCCAACCCGGCGCCTCCGTCGCGCGACAACTGGCTGGGGACCGACGACCGGGGGCGCGACCTGTTCGCCCGGCTGCTGTACGGCTTCCGGATCTCGGTGCTGTTCGCGCTCGCGCTCACCGTGATCGGCGTGGTGCTGGGCGTTGCGGCGGGCGCCGTCCAGGGCTTCTACGGCGGGCGCACCGATCTGGCGTTTCAGCGTTTCATCGAAATCTGGGGTTCGATGCCCGAGCTGTACCTGCTGATCATCTTCGCCGCGGTATTCGACCCGAGCATCGGCTTGCTGCTCGTGCTGCTCAGCCTGTTCGGCTGGATGGGGCTGTCGGATTACGTGCGCGCCGAGTTCCTGCGCAACCGGCAACTCGACTACGTCCGGTCGGCGCGCGCGCTCGGCTTGTCGAATTCCCAGATCATCTGGCGCCATCTGCTGCCGAACAGCCTGACGCCGGTGGTGACTTTTCTGCCGTTTCGCATGAGTGCCGCCATCCTGGCTCTCACGTCGCTCGACTTCCTCGGGCTGGGCGTGCCCGAGGGCACCCCCAGCCTGGGCGAGCTGCTGTCGCAGGGCAAGAACAACCTCGACGCCTGGTGGATCTCGCTGTCGACCTTCGTCGTGCTGGTCGGCACCTTGCTGTTGCTGACCTTCATGGGGGACGCCTTGCGCAATGCACTCGACCCGCGCATACCGGACGACCCGAAGGCGGCGCGGCGCCGCAAGAAGGGGGTGCTGCCACCGGCCGCCGAGGTGGCCTTGAAAGGCACACCGTCGCCGGGCAGCCTGCCGGCCTCCACGTCGGAGACTTCGTCATGAGCGCGCCGGTGCTGCTCGACGTGCAAGGGCTGACCGTGGCTTTCGACGGCAAGCCGGTCGTGCACGGCATCGACCTGCAAGTGAAGGCGGGCGAGAAGCTGGCGCTGGTGGGCGAGTCGGGTTCGGGCAAGACGGTCAGCGCGCTGTCGCTGTTGCGGCTGCTGGCCGACGCCGAAGTCGATGGAACCGCCTGGCTGCGCGATGCGGGCCGCAGCGGCGAGCAGGGCAGCGGCCGCGACCTGCTGTCGCTGTCCGAGCGCGAACTGCGCGGCGTGCGAGGCCACGACGTGGCCATGATCTTCCAGGAGCCGATGACGGCGCTGAACCCGCTGTACCCGGTGGGCGACCAGATCGCCGAGGCCGTGCAGCTGAAGCAGGGTCTCGGCCGGGCTGCCTCGTGGCAGCGTGCGGTGCAACTGCTGGCGGACACCGGCATCCCGGAACCCGAGCGTCGCGCGCGGTCCTTTCCGCACCAGCTGTCCGGCGGCCAGCGGCAGCGCGCGATGATCGCGATGGCGCTGGCCGGTGAGCCTCGCCTGCTGCTGGCCGACGAGCCCACGACGGCGCTGGACGTCACGGTGCGGCAGCAGATCCTCGACCTGTTGTCCGAACTGCAAGGCCGCATCGGCATGGCGGTGCTGATGATCACCCATGACCTGAACCTGGTGCGCCGCTTTGCCGACCGGGTGGCCGTGATGGAGCGCGGGCACGTGGTCGAGCAGGGCCCGGTGGCCGAGGTCTTCGCGTCGCCGCAGCACGAGTACACACGCAGGCTGCTCGACAGCGTGCCGGAACGCGACGTGGCCGAGCGCCCGGCCGGGACACAAGCGCCGGTGCTGCGTGCGAGCGATCTCGTGGTGAGCTATCCGGTGCCTTTGCGGGGCGTACGAGGGTGGTTCCGCCAGGGCAGGTTCGACGCCGTCAAGGGCGTCAACCTCGAATTGCACCCTGGCCGCACATTGGGCGTGATCGGCGAGTCGGGTTCGGGCAAGTCGACACTCGCACTGGCCGCGCTGGGCCTGTTGCGCAGCGAAGGCCGGCTCGAGGTCGACGGCCGCGGCTGGCAGCACACCCAACGTGCCGACCGCCCCTTGCGCCGCCATATGCAGGTGGTGTTCCAGGACCCGTTTTCATCGCTGTCACCGCGCATGACGGTGGAGGAGCTCGTCGGTGAAGGCTTGTCGGTGCATGCACCGACGCTGGATCCAGCGGCGCGGCGCGAGAAGGTGCTGGCTGCATTGGCCGACGTCGGGTTGACCGAAGCGCAGTTTCCCGGTCTGCTGGCGCGCTATCCGCACGAGTTCTCGGGCGGCCAAAGACAGCGCCTGGCGATCGCACGGGCATTGATCGTCGAGCCAAGCCTGCTCGTGCTCGACGAGCCGACCAGCGCGCTCGACGTGACGATCCAGAAGCAGGTGCTGAAGCTGTTGCAGCGCTTGCAACGCGAGCATGGCTTGGCGTATTTGCTGATCACCCACGACGTACAGGTCGTGCGCGCGATGGCGCACGACGTGATCGTGATGAAAGACGGGCAAGTGCTCGAGCAGGGCGCCGCCGCCGAAGTGCTCGCGCAGCCGCAACACCCCTACACGCGCACCCTTTTAGCTGCGGCCTGACTCATGACCGGCGGTGCCGGTTGATGCTGCACGATAGGCGGGCAGGGTGGACTCCGCGAGGTGCTCGATCTCGGCCAACCGGTCGAGTTCGGCACACACTTCGACGAAGGAGCCGCTGAGCAGGGCGCGTCGGTGATCCTGGGGGTCGCGCACGACACGCAGATGACGCGCAGGTGCCGTGCCCAATGCAGGCACCCGCACCGTCGGCGCCGCCATGCCGGAGCGCCGATGCACCCGAACTTCCCATTGGCGCCCTTTGCCAGCGATCAGGCACACGCGCAGGTCGGCTTCGCTGTCGTCCCAGCTGGCAATCCACGGCCGCACCGCGAACACCAGCGTCTGACGACGGCGCGCCACACGCTTCAGTTCGCGCAACTGCGTGGCCCCCAGGTCCGACAGCCAGACGGCCAGCACCCCTCCCAGGCCCTTCTTCAGCCAGTCCAGCGCATCGGACAGCGCAGAGGCGGGACTGCGAAACTCTGCCTCAGGGCCCACGGCCGCGTCAGGATCGACCGCCGGGCCGTTCAGCGCGTCGGGCTCGTTGAACAGCAGTCGATCGAGGGTGTCGATGCTGCTGCCAGCCGCGGGCGCCGCGATCACGCCGAAGCGCTGCTGTCGCGACGCGGTGGCCACGAGCGCCGGTGCCAGCAGCGCCAACTCGGGGTGCCCCGGTTGCGGCGCGAGCACTTCGACGACCCCGTGCTGCGGCCAGCCGCCACCGGGCAGGGCGGCGTCGAGCACCGGGAAGCCGCTGGGCAGCACGGCCCGGTCTGCCGCGGGTTCGAACCAGCCGAGCTGGTCGCACAACCGGCTCCACCACGGTGCGCGACGGGCCGCGTGGGTGTCGGCCCTCGACGGGCTCTGAGGCACGTCGAAGCGGTCGTCTTCCAGCGGATCGTTGGAAGCTGAAGCAGCAAGCGGGGACGCCACCGGGGGAAAGCGAAAATCACCTACGGGCGTGCAGAAGGCATGGGCCATGTCCGTCTCCGAAAATCAAGTAACAACAATGACGTTCGGCAGGATTTGCTCGTTTGGAAGGCCGGCGGCGGTGAACGCCGCAGCTTCCGGCTGCGCTGCGGGGATGCATGAGCCGAGGGCCCATGAACGCCCGCCACCCGCAGGGCAGCCCGTGAAGAATCAACCGCTCGGCGTGACAGGACGCGACGGTGTGCGGCGAACATCGGGCGCCGCGTCGCCGCCCTCCGGACGGCCTTGCCCGTACAGCAGCTTGCGCTGCGCGGTGTAGTGCCACCACGGTGCGGCCGGCGCCCCCCGCATGAAGTCGATGGCAGCCATGAAGGTGTCGAGCACGCAGGGGTCGTGACGCTGGCCGGTCTTGGCGCACAGCTCCTGGTACAGCACGAAGGCGTCGCGGCCGATCAGGTCGCGCGGGGCCTGAATGCCGATCAGCTGCAGGTCGTCTGCCAGTGCCGAGCCGATGTTGGGAATCAGCTCCAGCGAGGCCCCGGGCTGCAGGCAGTCGCGATGGTGTTGCGCTTTCACGGGCGGCGGCACGAAGGCGGGCAAGGCGGTCGCGAGGTGTATCACGGCATCACATCAGCGGCGTGTTGCGGATGAGGCCGACAGCGATGCCTTCGAGTTCGAATTCCTGGCCCGGCTCGACGATGAGGGTCTTGAACGCGGGGTTTTCGGCGATCAGCTCGATCGTGTTGCCGGTGCGGCGAAAACGCTTGACGGTGACGTCGTCGCCCAGGCGCGCGACGACCACCTGACCGTTCCTGGCTTCCTTGGCGCGCTGCACGGCGAGCAGGTCGCCGTCGAGGATGCCGGCGTCGCGCATGCTCATGCCGCGCACCTTCAGCAGGTAATCGGGTTGGCGCTGGAACATGCCGGCCTCGACGTGGTAGGTCTGGTCGATGTGTTCCTGCGCGAGGATGGGGCTGCCGGCGGCAACCCGGCCCACGAGCGGCAATGCCAGTTGCGCCAGGCTGGGCAGCGGCAGTGAAAACTGCTTGCCGAGGCCCACACGACGCGACTCATTGAGCGTGCGCAGTGTGTCAGACTTCAGCCGGATGCCGCGAGACGTACCGCCGACCAGCTCGATGACCCCCTTGCGCGCCAGGGCCTGCAGGTGCTCTTCGGCCGCATTGGCGGACCGGAAACCGAGCTCGGCGGCGATCTCGGCCCGCGTCGGCGGCGCACCGGTGCGCTCGATCGCGCTCTGGATCAGATCCAGGATCTGCTGCTGGCGGGCGGTGAGTTTGGGGCTCTCGGGCAGTTGATGATCCACAGGCACCTCACGGTGAAATCGGCCGGGAAATCGACGCCGGGCACAACCACTGTGCAGGCATCCAGTACCTGTATTTTTATCCAGCTTCTAGAAAAATGCAAAGCACTGACGACAACATCGTGATCCTGGGCACGGGCGGCACGATCGCCGGCACGGCGGCCGACCCGCACGACAACGTGGGCTACCGGGCTGCGCAGGTGGGTGTCGAGGCACTGGTGGCCGCCGTGCCGCAACTGGCAGGGCTGTCGCTGCAAACCGAGCAGGTCGCGCAGGTGGACAGCAAGGACATGACGCACGAGGTCTGGCAGGCTCTGGCGTTGCGCGTCGACCACCATCTGCACCGCAGCGACGTGCGAGGCATCGTGATCACCCACGGCACCGACACCCTGGAGGAGACCGCGTATTTCCTGCAGCGGGTGCTGGCACCGACCAAGCCGGTGGTTTTTGCGGCAGCGATGCGGCCCGCCAGCTCGCTGCGCCCGGACGGCCCGCAAAACCTGCTCGACGCCGTGCGAGTGGCGAGCGAAGCCGGCGCGCGCGGCGTCGTGGCGGTGCTGGCTGGCGAGGTGCACGGCGCAGCCGAAGTGCGCAAGGCTCACACCTACCGGACCGATGCGTTCAGCTCGGGCGATGAGGGTCCGCTGGCCTATGTCGAGGAGGGACGGCTTCGGGTGCTGCGGGCGTGGCCGGAGGGCGAAGCGTTCGGCACGGATGGCCTGACCCGCGCGCCGAGCGCATGGCCGCGCGTCGAGATCGTCACCAGTCACGCCGGTTCGGATGGGCGCTGGGTCGCGGCACTGGCCGCGCTGGGGGCGCAGGGCGTGGTCGTGGCCGCTTCAGGCAACGGCAGCGTGCACCAGCAGCTGGAGGCCGAATTGTTGAAGCTGCAGGCGGCCGGCATCCGGGTCTTGCGCTCGACGCGCTGCGCCAGCGGCCCGGTGCTGACGACCGGCAGCGCAGTGCTGCCGTCGGCCGGTCTGCTGACGCCGGTCAAGGCGCGCGTCGAGCTGATGCTGCAACTGATGGCCGCGGGTTGACACCCGCCGCCGCGTGCGTCAGATCACGCTGAGGCGCACGTCGATGTTGCCGCGGGTGGCGTTGGAATACGGGCACACCTTGTGGGCCGCGTCGACCAGCGCCTGCGCGTCGCTGCGCTCCCAGCCGGGCAGCGACACGGCGAGGTCGACTTCGATGCCGAAGCCGGCCGGGATCGGCCCGATGCCGACCTTGCCGGTCACGGTCGCGTCCGCCGGCAGCGCCTTCTTCTGCTGCATGGCGACGAACTTCATGGCCCCCATGAAGCAGGCCGAGTAGCCGGCGGCGAACAGCTGCTCGGGGTTGGTCGCGGCGCCGCCCGCCCCGCCGAGTTCCTTGGGCGTGGTCAGCTTGACGTCGAGCACGCCGTCGGACGAGATCGCGCGGCCGTCGCGGCCCCCGGTGGCGGTGGCTTGGGCTTGATAAAGGACTTTGTCGAGTGCCATGCAGTTCTCCTGGTTGCGGGTGGTTGATTGCGAAAAATAAAATTGTGTGCAAGTAAAAAGGCGGCGCAGTGCGACTCAAGCCGCCTTGCGCCGTCCCCGGACGGACGGTTCCACTGCGTGCAGGGACAGGCGCTGGCGCAAGCCGTGCAGACGTTGACGCAGCTCGGTCACTTCGTCGAGGGTGCATTGCGTCGCGCAGGAAACGTCCTGCGGCACCGAGATCGCGCTGCGGCGCAGCTTGCGGCCTTCGGCCGTGAGGGCGACGACCACGCGGCGCTCGTCTTCCTTGGCGCGCTCGCGCGTGAGCCAGCCGGCGGCTTCCATGCGCTTGAGCAGCGGAGTCAGCGTGCCGGAGTCGAGGAACAGCCGTTCGCCGAGGTCGCCGACGGTCAGGGCATCCTGCTCCCACAGCACCAGCATCACGAGGTACTGCGGGTAGGTGAGGCCCAGGCGGTCGAGCAGCGGCTTGTAGAGCTTGGTCATCGCCAGCGAAGTCGAATACAGCGCGAAGCACAGCTGGTTGTCCAGACGCAGCATGGCGTCTTCGACGTCGACCGGCAGGGAGGGGCGTGTATGGCGCGGTGGCATGAGGTGAAATATAGCTAAAAATTAAATTGTGTGCAAGTTAATTTTTGGCCTTGGAAGCAAGGCGTAGCGATGTCATGCGCTCAGTTGGTCGATCTGCTCCGACAACTCGAGCCAGCGCAGCTCCAGCGTTTCGGTCTCGTCGCCGATCGCCTTCAGCCGCTTGCCGTGCTCGGCCAGTTGCGGCGGCGTCAACGTACCGGAGGCCAGCGCCTCTTCCACCGTGCTCTTCTCGCTGCCAAGTGCCGCCAGGCGCTGGTCGATCTGGGCCAGTTCTTTTTTCAATGGCCGGGCCTGCTCGGCCAGGCGCTGCCGCTCCTGCGCCTGGGCCTTGCGTTCTTCGCGCCGGTTGGCGGTGGGTACACCACCGTCCTTGGGGCCGGGCGACGACGCGGCCTCACGCTGCAGCTTGGCCTGGTCGAGCAGCCAGCGTTGGTAGTCGTCCAGGTCGCCGTCGAAGGGTTGCACGGCGCCGCCTGCGACCAGCCAGAACTCGTCGCACACCTCGCGCAGCAGTGCGCGGTCGTGGCTGACCAGCATGACCGTGCCTTCGAACTCGTTGAGCGCCATGCTGAGCGCTTCGCGGGTGGTCAGGTCGAGGTGGTTGGTCGGTTCGTCGAGCAGCAGCAGGTTGGGGCGCTGCCACACCAGCATCGCCAGCACCAGGCGTGCTTTCTCGCCACCGCTCATCGTGCCGACCGCCTGGCTCGCCATGTCGCCGACGAAGCGGAAACTGCCGAGAAAGTCGCGCAGCTCCTGCTCGCGTGCCTGCGGGCTGATCTCCTTCGCGAGCCGGATCATGTGCTGCAGCGGCGACTCGTCCGGGCGCAGCACGTCCATCTCCTGCTGGGCGAAGTAGCCGATCGCGAGGCCCTTGCCTTCGGTGATCTGCCCGGCCAGGGGGGGCTGCATGCGCGCAATGGTCTTGACCAGCGTCGACTTGCCCTGGCCGTTGGCGCCGAGGATGCCGATGCGCTGGCCGGCCAGCACCGAGCGCTGCACGTTGCGCACGATCACCGTGTCGCCGTAGCCGCAGGCGACGTCCTTCAACGCGAGCATCGGATTCGGCAGGCTCTCGGGCTCGCGGAATTCGAAAGTGAAGTCGGCGCTGGTCAACACAGGCGCCAGCTTCTCCATCCGCTCCAGCGCCTTCACGCGGCTTTGCGCCTGCTTGGCCTTGGTGGCCTTGGCCTTGAAGCGGTCGATGAAGCGCTGCAGGTGCGCCATGCGTTCCTGCTGCCGTTCGTAGGCGGCCTGCTGCTGCAGCATGCGCTCGGCACGCATCGCCTCGAAAGCCGTGTAATTGCCGGTGTAGCGGGTCAGCTGCGCGTCTTCCAGGTGCAGCGTCACCCGCGTGATGGCGTCGAGGAATTCGCGGTCGTGGCTGATCACCAGCATCGTGCCCTCGAAGCGCTTGAGCCAGCTTTCCAGCCACACCAGCGCGTCGAGGTCGAGGTGGTTGGTCGGTTCGTCGAGCAGCAGCAGGTCGGCGGGACACATCAGCGCACGCGCCAGCTGCAGCCGCATGCGCCAGCCGCCGGAGAAGCTGTCGACCGGCCGGTCCAGCTGGTCGGGCTTGAAGCCCAGCCCCATCAGCAGGGCCTGAGCGCGCGCACGGGCGTCGAAGCCACCGGCCTCCTCGATGCGCTGGTGGGCCTCGGCAATCGCGTGCCCGTCGCCGCTCGCCTCGGCCTGTGCCAGCGCAGCCTGCGCCTCGATCAGCGGCGCATCGCCCTGCAGTACGAAATCGGTCGCGCTGTCGCGCGTTTCGGGCATCGACTGAGCGACTTCCGCGATGCGCCAGCGCGCGGGCAGCTCGACATCCCCGGCGTCGGCATGCAAGGTGCCGGTCAACAGCGCAAAGAGCGACGACTTGCCGGCGCCGTTGCGTCCGACCAGGCCGACCTTTTCGCCGGGGTGCAGCGTGACGCTCGCGCCTTCGAGCACGACCTTGGCGCCGCGGCGCAGTGTGAGGTTCTTCAGGACAATCATGCCGGCCCTTGCTCCACGAGAGCGGTGCGCGTGACGAGCAGCACCTGGTCTGCGCCGGCGCTGGTGTCCATCCAGACGACTTCGAGTCGCGGGAAGGCCGCCTCGAAATGTGCGCGTTCGTTGCCGATCTCGAGCACCAGCACGGCGTCTTCGGTCATGCACCGCGGCGCGTCGCGCAGCAGCGTTCGCACGAGGTCCATGCCGTCTTGTCCGCCGGCCAACGCGAGTGTCGGCTCGGCCCGGTACTCCGGGGGCAGCGCGGCCATCGAGGCGCTGTTCACGTACGGCGGGTTGCAGAGGATGAGGTCGTAGGGCGCGTCCACCTGCGACAACAGATCGCTTTGCAACAGTCGCACGCGCGGGCCGAGGCCGTGCTTGTCGATGTTGATGCGCGCCACCGCGAGTGCGTCGTCGGAGAGGTCGGCCGCATCGACTTCGACCTCGGGGTAGGCCATGGCGGCCAGCACGGCGAGGCTGCCGTTGCCGGTGCACAGGTCCAGGACCCGCCTGGTGCGGTCGGACAGCCATGGATCGATGCTGCCGTCGGCGAGCAGCTCGGCGATGAAGGAACGCGGCACGATCGCGCGCTCGTCGACGTAGAACGGCACGCCCTGCAGCCAGGCCTCGCGTGTCAGGTAGGCGGCGGGCTTGCGGGTGGCGATGCGCTGGTCGATCAGTGCGTCGACCTTGCTCTGCGCTTCGGTCGACACTGCCCGGTCGGCCACGCTGTCGAGGTCGTCCAGCGGCAGCCCGAGCGCCCACAACGCCAGCCAGGCGGCCTCGTCGAAGGCGTTGACGGTGCCATGCCCAAACGAAACGCCCGCCTGTTGGAGGCGGGCGCTGCAGCGCTCGATGAGTTCGATGACGGTCATGTGGCGATCAGGCGTTCCAGTGTCTTGCGGTAGATGTTCTTCAGCGGTTCGATGAAGGCCACGTCGACGTGCTCGTCGATCTTGTGGATGGTCGCATTCGGCGGACCGAACTCGATCACCTGCGAGCAGATCTTCGCAATGAAGCGCCCGTCCGAGGTGCCGCCGGTGGTCGACAGCGCGGGCTTCAGTTGCACTTCGCTCTCGATGGCCGCGGACAACGCCTGGCTCAGCTCTCCCGGCGCGGTCAGGAAGGGCTGACCGCCGAGCGTCCATTGCAGGTCATAGCCAAGGCCGTGTCGGTCCAGCACCTCGTGCACCCGGGTCTTCAGCGACTCGGGCGTCGACTCGGTGCAGTAGCGGAAGTTGAAGTCGACGACCAGTTCGCCGGGAATCACGTTGGTGGCGCCGGTGCCGGCGTGGACATTCGACACCTGCCACGAGGTGGGCGGGAAGAATTCGTTGCCGCGATCCCATTCGACGGCCGCCAGCTCCGCCAGTGCCGGCGCCGCCAGGTGGATCGGGTTGCGCGCCAGCTGCGGGTAGGCGATGTGCCCCTGTACCCCCTTGACGACCAGCCGGCCCGACAGCGAGCCGCGGCGGCCGTTCTTGATCATGTCGCCGAGTGTCTCGACCGACGTCGGTTCACCGACGACGCAGTAGTCGAGCCGCTCGCCGCGCTGTTGCAGCGCTTCGCACACCTTGACCGTGCCGTCGAGGGCGGGGCCTTCCTCGTCGCTGGTGATCAGCAGCGCGATCGAACCGGCGTGGTCGGCGTTCGTCATCACGAATTCCTCGACGGCCACCACCATGGCGGCGATCGAGGTCTTCATGTCGGAGGTGCCGCGGCCGTAGAGCTTGCCGTCGCGGTGGGTCGGCACGAAAGGGTCGCTGTGCCACTGTTCGACCGGGCCGGTGGGCACCACGTCGGTGTGACCGGCGAAGACCAGCGTGCGGCCGGCCGCGCCGGCCCGGCCGGTGCGCTTGGCCCACAGGTTGGTCACACGAAACTCGGGCGGCCCGCTTTCGATGCTTTCGCAGTCGAAGCCGACCGCGCGCAGCCGGTCGGCGATCAGCGCCTGACATCCGACGTCGTGCGGTGTGACGGACGGGCGGGAAACCAGTTCTTCGACGAGACGCAGCGTTGCGGTCATTCGGAGCGTGATGGCACTAGCGGTTGATGGTGCCGAACCCGGTGGTCCCGAACCCGGTGGTGCCGAAGCCGCTGCCGCGGTCGTCGGTGCGCACGTCCAGCGTGATCTCGGTGAAGGAGGGTCCGTCCTCGACCTCTTCCTTCTTCGGCGTGGCCTTCGACTGGCCGGTGGTCTCGTTCTGCAGGCGCCACATCAGGTTGGTCGGCGAGTCAGCGTAGGTCAGGCCTTCCTCGCGGGTCACGCGGCCTTCGTTGATGAGCCGGGCGATGTCGGCCTCGAAGGTCTGCGAGCCTTCGGCCATCGACTTCTCGACCGCTTCCTTGACGCCCGAGAAGTCGCCTTTCTCGATCAGCTCGGCGACCAGCTTGGTGTTCAGCAGCACCTCCACGGCGGGGATGCGCCCGCCGGTGACCGAGCGCAGCAGCCGCTGCGAGACGATGGCCTTGAGGCCGGAGGCCAGGTCGGACATCAGCGCAGGCCGTGCCTCGGGCGTGTAGAAGGACAGAATCCGCCCCATCGAGTGGTAGCTGTTGTTCGCGTGCATGGTCGCGAGCACCAGGTGGCCCGACAAGGCATACGACAGCGCGGCGGTCATCGTCTCGCGGTCGCGGATCTCACCGATCAGGATGCAGTCCGGTGCCTGCCGCAGCGCGTTCTTCAGGCCGATCTGCAGCGACTGGGTGTCGCGGCCGACTTCGCGCTGGTTGATCACCGACTTCTTGTTCGAGAACAGGAACTCGATCGGGTCCTCGATCGTCAGGATGTGGCCCGCCACCTGCTGGTTGCGGTGTTCCAGCATGGCGGCCAGCGTCGTGCTCTTGCCGGTACCGGTGGCGCCGACCATCAGGATCAGGCCGCGCTTTTCCATCACCAGGTTGGTGAGGATGTCGGGCACGTTGAGCGACTCGAGGGTCGGGATGTCGCTCGGGATGCAACGGAACACGGCCGCGATCGACCCGCGCTGCTTGAACGCGCTCAGCCGGTAGCTCGCCACGTTGGGCAGCACCAGGCCGATGTTCAGCTCACCGGTGTCGTCGAGTTCTTCCAGCTGCGTCGGCGTCAGCAGTTCGGCCAGCAACTGGCGCGGCTGCTGCGGCGTCAGCGGCTGGTCGCTGACCTGAAGGATCTGCCCGTGGATCTTGATGAGGATCGGCGTCTTCGCAGAGAGGTAGACGTCCGAGGCCTTCTTCTCGGCCATCAGCCGCAGCACCCGCTCCATGTTGCCACTGCTCATCGCGATCCCCTCTGTTGCGCTGTTGGTGTGTGCTGCCGGCGGGCCCTCAGGCGCGCAGCAGGTCGTTGATGCTGGTCTTGGAGCGCGTCTGCGCATCCACCCGCTTGACGATCACGGCGCAGTACAGGTTGTACTTGCCACCGGCTTTCGGCAGGCTGCCGCTCACGATCACCGAGCCGCTCGGCACGCGGCCGTAGGTAATCTCGTCGGTTTCGCGGTTGTAGATCGGTGTGCTCTGGCCCAGGTACACGCCCATGCCGAGCACCGAGTTCTCCTCGACGATCACGCCTTCGACCACTTCCGAGCGCGCACCGATGAAGCAGTTGTCCTCGATGATGGTCGGGTTGGCCTGCAGCGGCTCCAGCACACCGCCGATGCCGACACCGCCGGACAAATGCACGTTCTTGCCGATCTGCGCGCACGAGCCCACGGTGGCCCAGGTGTCGACCATCGCGCCTTCGTCGACGTAGGCGCCGATGTTCACGTAAGACGGCATCAGCACGACGTTCTTCGCGATATAGCTGCCGCGGCGGGCGACGGCCGGGGGCACGACGCGCACACCGGTGGCGCGCATTTCCTCGTCGCTCAGGTGAGCGAACTTGGTGGGCACCTTGTCGAAGAAGCCGAGGTCGCCGGCACGCATGGCCACGTTGTCGTTGAGGCGAAAGCTCAGCAGCACCGCTTTCTTGACCCACTGGTGCACCGCCCAGGCGCCGTCGATCTTCTCGGCCACGCGCACACGGCCCTTGTTCAGGTCGGCGATGACCTGCTCGACGGCTGCACGCACGTCGGCCGAGGCGGCTGCAGCAGACAGCGTGGCGCGGTCTTCCCACGCCTGGTTGATGAGGGCTTCGAGTTGTTGGGTCATGGTCATGGAACTCAGGAAAGGGATCGGACGTAGGCCACGATGCGCTCGGCGGCTTCGACGCATTCGTCGACTTCGGCCACCAGCGCCATACGGATGCGGCTGGCACCCGGGTTGATGCCGTGCGCCTCGCGCGCAAGATAGCTGCCGGGCAGGACCGCCACATTGTATTGAGCGAGCAGGCCGCGGGCGAAGTCGGTGTCGGCGCCCGGCACTTTCGCCCACAGGTAGAAGCCGGCGTCCGGCAGGGCCACGTCCATCACTTCGGTGAGCATAGGGGTGACGCGCGCGAACTTGCTGCGGTATTTCTCACGGTTGTCGATGACATGCCGCTCGTCGTTCCACGCCGCGATGCTGGCCTGCTGCACCACCGGGCTCATCGCGCTGCCGTGATAGGTGCGGTAGAGCAGGAACGGCCTGATCAGTTGTGCGTCGCCCGCCACGAAACCGGAGCGCATGCCCGGCACATTGGAGCGCTTGGACAGGCTGGTCAGCGAGATCAGGTTGCGGAAATCGGTGCGGCCGAGCTTGAGGGCGGCTTCCAGGCCGCCGAGCGGCGCGACGTCGCGGAAATAGATCTCGGAATAGCACTCGTCGGAGGCGATCACGAAGCCGTGGCGGTCGCTCAGTTCGAACAGCCGCTGCCATTCGTCCAGCGGCATCACGGCGCCGGTCGGATTGCCGGGCGAGCAGACGTACAGCAGCTGCGTCGCGGCCCAGGTCGACTCCGGAATGCTCGACAGGTCGGGCGCGAAGTTGCGTGCCGGGTCGCTGTTGGCGTAGGCCACGCGGGCGCCGGCCAGCAGGGCCGCGCCTTCGTAGATCTGATAGAACGGGTTGGGGCAGACGACCACCGGCCCGCCGGCATTGCGGTGCTGTGTCGGGTCGATCACGGTCTGCGCCAGCGCGAACAGCGCCTCGCGGGAGCCGTTGACCGGCAGCACCTGGGTCGCGGGATTCAGCTGCACGCCATAGCGGCGCTGAACCCAAGCGCACATGGCTTCGCGCAGCTTCGGGTCACCGGCGGTGGCGGGGTAGCTCGCCAGCCCGCCAAGCGCGTCAGTGAGAGCCTGTTGGATGAACGCCGGCGTCGGATGCTTGGGCTCGCCGATGCCCAGGCTGATCGGTCGGTACGCCGGGTTGGGCGGGATGTCCTTCGTCAGCTCGCGCAGCCGCTCGAAGGGATAGGGCTGTAGCCTGGAAAGCAGGGGATTCATGGGCGCACGCCGCTTTCAGCCGAGCAGGCCGGTCTCGCTGCCGTGCCGGGGCAGCTCGACGCGCGGTTGCGGTTTCCAGCCCTTCTTGCGATGTTCGGCCACCACGTTGGTATAGATGCCGCCGCGTACATACCACTTGGCGGTGATGCGGATGAAGCGCGGGTCGACCGCCTTGACGATGTCGTCGAGGATGTCGTTGGTCACCTTCTCGTGGAAAGCCCCCTCGTTGCGAAAGCTCCACATGTACATCTTCAGGCTCTTCAGCTCGACGCACAGCTTGTCGGCGATGTAGTCGATCGTGAAGTGGGCGAAGTCGGGTTGGCCGGTCAGCGGGCAGTGGCAGGTGAACTCGGGCACCTGGAACTGGATCACGTAGTCGCGCTCGCGCGCCGGGTTCGGGAACACGTGCAGTTCCTTCGACGGCGCCGAAGGCGGGTTGGGCGGCATTTCGCGCTGCCTGGCGGCGGCGGGAGCCTGAGCAGACGCCGATTTCGGCGCAGTTTTCGACGCGGTCTTGGGCATGGCGGCAGCGTAGGTCTGGACACAGTTCAGCGGAGGGGCGGATGGTATCATCCCGCCTCGATCGAAGCTCGCCGGAACGCGAGATTCCTTAAGCAAATCAAGCACTTAAACGAGGGTGGCTGCGCTGTCGGAAGCGCATGCGACCCCGCGCGGTTCCCTGCCCATGCGTCTGAACTCGATCAAGCTGTCCGGCTTCAAGTCCTTTGCCGAGCCGACCCACTTCCAGTTGCCGGGGCAACTCGTCGGCGTCGTTGGCCCCAACGGTTGCGGCAAATCCAACATCATGGACGCGGTGCGCTGGGTGCTGGGCGAATCGAAGGCCTCGGAACTGCGCGGCGAGTCGATGCAGGACGTGATCTTCAACGGCTCCGGCAACCGCAAGCCGTCCAGCCGCGCCAGCGTCGAGCTGATCTTCAGCAACGAGGACGCCCGCGCCGGCGGCCAGTGGAACCAGTTCGCCGAGATCGCCGTGAAACGCGTGCTGACGCGCGACGGCACCTCCAGTTACTTCATCAACAACCAGCCGGTGCGGCGGCGCGACGTGCAGGACGTGTTCCTCGGCACCGGCCTGGGGCCGCGCGCCTACGCGATCATCGGCCAGGGCACGATCAGCCGCATCATCGAATCCAAGCCCGAGGAACTGCGCATGTTCCTCGAGGAAGCCGCCGGCGTCTCGAAGTACAAGGAGCGCCGCCGCGAGACCGAGAACCGGCTGAAGGACACGCGCGAGAACCTGACCCGTGTCGAGGACATCCTGCGCGAATTGAACGCCAACCTCGAGAAGCTGGAGAAGCAGGCTGAAGTCGCGTCGCAGTACCGCAACTTGCAGGAACAGGGCACCCTGAAGCTGCACCAGCTGTGGTTTCTGAAGCACCGCGATGCCGCCAGCGAGCAGGAGCGCGTCAAGAAGGACGTGCTGGAAGCCACCAACGCGCTCGAGTCGCGCCTGGCCGAGTTGCGCCACGTCGAGGCCGAACTCGAGACGGTGCGCCAGGCGCATTACACCGCCAGCGACGAGCTGCATGCCGCCCAGGGGCTGCTCGCCGAGGCGAGCCTGGAAGTGAGCCGGCTCGAAGAGCGCATCCGCTATGTCGTCGAAGGCCGCCAGCGCGTCGAGCAGCGGCTCACCGAGCTGAAGGTCCAGAGCGAGCAGTGGGCTGAGCGCCGGGCCGACGCTCAGAACGAACTTGAAACCATCGCCGAGCAGATCGCGATGGCCGAGGAGCAGGCGGAGATCCTGGCGGCGCAGGCCGAGGAGCAGTCGTCCAACCTGCCGGGCTACGAAGACACCGTGCGGGCCGCGGCCCAGCGCGCCAACGAGCAGCGCAACTCGGTCGCCGGCGTGCAGCAGCAGATCCACCTGCTGGCGGCCGAGTCTCGCAACGTCGAGGAACAGTCGCGCCAGCTGACGTTGCGCCGCGAGCGCCTGGCCGCCGAGGTCAAGGGCCTGGCCGCCCCGGACGAATCCCGGCTGTCCGATCTCAGCCGGCAGAACGAGCAGGCGGCGCAAGCCCGGGCGATCGCCGAGGAACGCCTGCACGAGCTGACCGAGCAGGTGCCGCAGCGCGACGAGGACCGCCGCGCCAAGCAGGAGCTCGTCAACACCGAATCGGCCCGGCAGGCCGATCTGGCGGCACGCCTGGAAGCGCTGCGTGCGCTGCAGGAGAAGGTGCAGACCGAAGGCAAGCTGAAGCCCTGGCTGGCGAAGCACGGCCTCGAAGGCCTGCAGGGCCTGTGGACCAAGGTTCACATCGAGGCGGGCTGGGAAACCGCGCTGGAATCGGCGCTGCGCGAACGCATGAGTGCGCTGGAGGTCGGCCGCGTCGAGACGGTGCGCGCCTTCGCGAACGATGCGCCGCCGGCCAAACTGGCGTTCTACACCCTGCCGGCCGCGGCGATCAGCAACACGCACCATACGCTGTCGCGCCTGTCGGACTTGCTGCGCTTGGGAGACGCCGGCCTGAAGGCGCTGCTGAACGACTGGCTCGAAGGCGTCTACACCGCGTCGTCGCTCGACGAGGCGCTGGCCGAACGCAACAAGCTCACGCACGGCGAGATCATCATGACCCGCGAAGGGCATGCGGTGTCGCAGTTCGCGGTGGCCTTCTACGCGCCCGATTCCGAGCAGGCGGGCATGCTGGCGCGTGCCCAGGAAATCGAGAACCTCGAGCGCCAGGTGCGCGCGCAGGCCCTGATCGCTGAGGATTCACGCTCCGCATTGGTGCGTGCGGAAGCGGCGTACACCGATGCATCGCAACGCCTGGTGACCGCGCGCCGCGAAGCGGCCGAGCTGCAAAGCCGCGCCCATCAGCTGCAGGTCGAGGTGCTGCGGCTGACGCAGCAGGCCGAACAGACCAGCAGCCGGCGCGGCCAGATCGAAGGCGAGCTGGCCGAGATCGATGGTCAGCTTGAAGAACTGAACGAACGCCGCGCCACCGGCGAGGCACGCTTCGAGGAGCTGGACATGGCGCTCGCCAACGAGCAGGAACGCCATGCCGAACTGGAAGAGGCCGTGATCGAGGCCGAGCGCAAGCTCAACGAAGCGCGCGAACAGCTGCGCTCGCTGGAGCGCGAAGCCCAGGAAGCGCAGTTCTCGGCACGTGCCCTGGCCGCGCGCCGCGGCGAATTGCAGCGCTCGATCGAGACCGCTGTGCAGCAGATCCAGGTCAACGAGCAGACAGCGGTGCAGCTGCAGTCCGAGCTCGACAGCTTCAACGATGCGGCGGCGCAGGCAGGTCTGCAAGAAGCGCTGGCGCTGAAGCTCGAGCGCGAATCGGCGCTGGCCAACAAGCGCAGCGAGTACGACGACCTGTCGACGAAGCTGCGCCGCGCCGAAGAACAGCGCATGGAGTTCGAGCGCAGCCTGCAGCCGCTGCGCGACCGCATCACGAAACTGCAGCTCGAGGAGCAGGCGGCGTCGCTGGGCGGCGCCCAGTTCATGGAGCAGCTGACCCAGGCCGAAGTCGACCTCGAAGCGCTGGCGAAGACGATCGAAGACGGCCACGTCAAGCTCTATGGCCTGCAAGGCGAGATCGATCGCGTCAACCGCGAGATCAACGCGCTGGGCGCGGTGAACCTGGCCGCGCTGGACGAGCTGACGTCGGCCCGCGAACGCAAGACCTTCCTCGATGCCCAGTCGGCGGACCTGAACGACGCCATCACCACGCTGGAAGACGCGATCCACAAGATCGACCTCGAAACCCGCGATCTGCTGAAGAAGACCTTCGACTTCGTCAACGAGCACTTCGGCAAGATGTTCCCCAGCCTGTTCGGCGGCGGCACGGCCAAGCTGGTGATGACCGGCGACGAGATCCTCGATTCCGGTGTGCAGGTGATGGCGCAGCCGCCGGGCAAGAAGAACAGCACGATCCACCTGCTGTCGGGCGGCGAAAAGGCGCTGACGGCGATTGCCCTGGTGTTCGCGATGTTCCAGCTCAACCCGGCGCCGTTCTGCCTGCTCGACGAAGTGGACGCACCGCTCGATGACGCCAACACCGAGCGCTATGCCAACCTGGTACGCAGCATGTCCAAGGGCACCCAGTTCCTGTTCATCTCGCACAACAAGATCGCGATGGAGATGGCCGAACAGCTGATCGGCGTGACCATGCAGGAACAGGGCGTGTCGCGCATCGTGGCGGTCGACATGGAAGCGGCCATGGTCATGGCGGAGGCAGCGTGAGCAGTCTGCAGGCGGCGTTGGCGATCGTCGGGGGGCTGGTGCTGGCCGGTGTCGTGGCGCACAGCGCATGGCAGGCGCGCAAGGCGGGCGTGCGCGTGGCGGACCGGCGCCCGCTGCCCAGGACCGAGCCGGCGCGGCATGTCGAGCCGACCTTCGGCGAGCCCGCGCCGGCCAGCGAGAGCGGTGCGGAGGGCGAAGCCCTGCCGTCGGTGCCGCCACTGGTCAACCCCTTGCCGCCGATGCGTCGTCATCCCGGGCTGCGCCTCGACCCGTTGATCGATGCGATGGCGACGCTGACAACGGACGTGGCCGTCAGCGGCGAGAACGTGCTGGCCCATCTGCCGCCGACGCGTCGTGCCGGCAGCAAGCCGTTCTTCATCGAAGGCTTGAGCGAGGCAACCTCTGAATGGGAGTCGCCGCAGCCGGGTCACAGCTACCGCGAGTTCCAGGCCGGCGTGCAGCTGGCCAACCGTACCGGCGCCCTCAACGAGATCGAGTATTCCGAGTTCGTCCAGAAGGTGCAGGGCTTTGCCGATGCGCTCGGCGCCGCGGTCGACTTCCCCGACATGCTGGACGTGGTCGGCCGTGCACGGGAACTGGACCAGTTCGCGAGTCAGCACGATGCGCAGCTGGCCTGCCATCTGCATGCGCGCGGCGCCGCCTGGGCGGTGTCGTATCTGCAGCAGCACGCCGGCCGGCATGGGTTCGTGCCTGGCGTGGTGCCAGGGCGCCTGGTGCTGCCGGCCCGCGAGGAAGGCTCGCCGCCGGTGCTGAGCCTGCAGTTCGATTCGCAGGCTGCCTTTGCGGAAGACCCCAACCTGGCCGCGGTACGCGACGTGACGCTGTCCTTCGACGTGCCGCAGACGGCACCGGGCGAGGAGCCCTTCCAGGCTTGGCAGGCCAGCGCACAGGCGCTGGCGCTCGGCATGGAGGCCGTGGTCGTCGACGACAACGGCCAGTCCCTCACGCCGGCGGCGTTCGACTCGATCGGCCAGGCGCTGCAGCAGCTCTATCGCACGCTCGACGAACGCGGACTGGCGGCGGGTTCGGCAGCGGCGCGCCGGCTTTTCAGCTGACACCCGTCCCGATGAAAGCCCACCCCGAATGCGAAGCCGCCGCGCGCCGCGCGGCAGAGCTGCACACCCAGCTGCATCACCACGCCTACTGCTACTACGTGCTCGACGCGCCCGAGATCCCGGACGCCGAGTACGACAGGCTGTTCCAGGAATTGCAGGCGCTGGAGGCGAAGTACCCCGAGCTGCAGACCCCGGACTCGCCGACGCAGCGGGTCGGCGGCGCGCTGCTCGACGAGCTGCCTGCGGTGCGCCATGCGGTGCCGATGCTGTCCATCCAGACCGAGACTGACACGACGGCCGAAGGCGCGGTGGCGTTCGACACCCGCATCCGCAAGCGCCTGGGCCTCGAAGCCGATGATGCGCCGATCGACTATGCAGCGGAGCTGAAGTTCGACGGCTTGGCGATCAGCCTGCGCTACGAGGACGGCGTGCTGGTGCGCGCGGTCACCCGTGGCAATGGAGAGCAGGGCGAGGACGTGACGCCGAACGTGCGCACGATCGGCCAGATTCCGCTTCGGCTGCAGGGCCGGGAGGTGCCGCCGGTGCTGGAGGTGCGTGGCGAGATCTACATGCGGCGCGATGACTTCGAGAAACTCAATGCGCGCCAGCGCGAGGCAGGCGAGAAAACCTTCATCAACCCTCGCAACACGGCCGCCGGCGCGGTGCGTCAGCTCGATCCGAAGATCACCGCGCAACGGCCGCTGTCGTTCTTTGCCTACGGGTTGGGTGAAGTCGGCAGCTGGAAAGCGCAGCCGCACACGCACAGCGGCATTCTCGATGCCTTGGCGTCCTTCGGGCTGCCGGTCAGCCGCGAGCGCAGCGTCGCCGCCGGCGCTTCGGGCCTGATCGACTTTCATCAGCGCATCGCGGCGCGGCGCGACGAGTTGCCGTTCGACATCGATGGTGTCGTCTACAAGGTCGACAGCCTTGCGCTGCAGCGCGAGCTGGGCTTTCGCAACCGCGAGCCGGTCTGGGCCGTCGCCCACAAGTACCCGGCGCAAGAGCAGATGACGACGGTGCAGAACATCGAGGTGCAGGTCGGCCGCACCGGCAAGATGACGCCGGTTGCCAAGCTGGCGCCGGTGTTCGTCGGCGGTGTCACCGTCACCAATGCGACGTTGCACAACCAGGACGAGATCGCGCGCAAGGACGTGCGCATCGGCGACACGGTGATCGTCCGGCGCGCCGGCGACGTGATCCCCGAGGTCGTCTCGGTGCTGCTCGACAAGCGCCCGCCCGAGGTCGCGGCCGGTGAACCATGGGACTTGTACAAGCGCCTGGGCGGCAAGTGCCCGGTGTGCGGCTCCGACCTGCTGCGCGGGGAAGGCGAGGTCGACTGGCGTTGCACCGGGGGGCTGTTCTGTGCTGCGCAGCGCAAGCAGGCGATCCTGCACTTCGCGCAGCGCCGTGCCCTGGACATCGAAGGTCTGGGCGACAAGCTGGTCGATCAGCTGGTCGACAGCGGGTTGATCCGCACGCTGCCCGAACTCTACAAGCTCGGGGTCGCAAAGCTGTCCGAGCTCGACCGCATGGGCGAGAAGTCGGCACAGAACCTCGTGGCCGCACTCGAGAAGTCGAAGCAGACGACGCTGGCGCGTTTCCTGTTCGGGCTGGGCATACGCCACATCGGCGAGGCGACCGCGAAAGACCTGGCGAAGCACTTGGGTTCGCTCGACCGCATCATGAACGCGAGCGAGGCACAGTTGCTGGAGGTCAACGACGTCGGCCCGGTCGTCGCGCAAAGCATCCACGCGTTCTTCGAGCAGCCGCACAACCGCGAGGTCGCCGAGCAGCTGCGCGCGGCCGGTGTGCAATGGCCCGAGAGTGAAGGCCGTACCGACACCGGCCCCAGGGCCCTGGCCGGCAAGACCATCGTGCTGACCGGTACGCTGCCGACGATGACGCGCGAGGAGGCCAAGGAATTGATCGAGGCGGCCGGCGGCAAGGTGGCCGGCTCGGTGTCGAAGAAGACCGACTACGTGGTGGCCGGCGCGGAAGCCGGCAGCAAGCTGGCCAAGGCGCAGGAACTCGGGGTGGCGGTCCTCGACGAGGCGGGGTTGAAGCAGTTGCTGGCGCCGTAGGGACGCATCAGCCGCGCCACGCCGGCACCTGGGGTGGCCGGAAGGCCACGGCCGTGGCGCGCGGCGATACCGCCCATTGCAGCACGTAGTACACGGCAGTGCTGGCCACCACCATCTCGCCGCCGTCCTCGAGCAAGGCCAGCGGGGTGCCCAGCCAGGAGCCGGTCCACACCACTTGCAGCATGTCCACCCCGATCGCGCAGGTCAGCAAGGCGGCTGCCAACAGGGCCAGGTCGCGCGCGATCAGCCGCGCCGGACCGGTAGCACGATGCCAGGCGCCGATCAGCAACGGCCCGGCCACCAGGCTCATGGCCAACGCAACCGTCAGCTCGCCCCAGTCCCGCGCTCTCAGACTGAGCGCGTCGGCATACTCCAAGGTTTCGGCAATGTGCAGGCCCGCGCGTTCGTGCAGGCGCAGCGCGTCATCGCACGCCAGGTAGAGGAACAGGCCTGCCCACAACAGCAAGACGAGCCGCCGCATGTGGGCGAACAGCCACAGCAGCATGGTGCCGAGCGCCAGCAGTTGGAGATACTGGAAGCGCTCGGCATAGCCGCCGTCACGCTTGATCGAGAAGTTCACGCTGGACAGCCAGGTGCCGTGGGTGTGCACCAGGTGCGCGCCCATGAAGGCGAAGTCGAAAACCAGCAAGGCCCAAAGCAGGCGCTTCAATGGAAGGTCGGCAGGGCGGCGGGAGGCTGTGGCGCGCGGGAGAGGCGGCATCGTGAAACTGGAGCATGTGAACGAGTCCCATGTTGCGACGATCGCGCGCCGATGACCGTCCCAAGATGTAAAGGGCCGTCGACCCTGGCCGTGCGCGGCTTTGAAGCGTTTGGAGGCAATGAATGACGGTACGCGAAATCCTGAAGATGGGCGACCCCCGGCTGTTACGCGTCGCGCAGCCGGTGATGACGTTCGGCACGGCAGAGCTCCGCGCGCTGGTCGCCGACCTGTTCGACACGATGGCGGCAGCGAACGGCGCCGGCCTTGCCGCACCTCAGGTCGGCGTGGACCTCGCGGTCGTCATCTTCGGATTCGACCGCAACGATCGGTATCCGGACGCACCGCCGGTGCCACGCACCGTCCTCGTCAACCCGGTGATCGAGCCGCTGAGCGACGAGATGGAAGATGGCTGGGAAGGCTGCCTCTCGGTGCCCGGCCTGCGCGGCGTGGTGCCGCGCCACGCGCGCATCCGCTACCGCGGCTTCGACCCGGACGGCCGGGAAATCGACCGCGAAGCCGAGGGGTTCCATGCGCGCGTCGTGCAGCACGAGTGCGACCACCTGATCGGCAAGCTGTACCCGATGCGCATCCGCGACTTCAGCCGCTTCGGGTTCACGTCGGTGCTGTTTCCCGGGCTCGATCCCGCCTCGGACGATTGAGAGCGCGCTATTGCGCCAGGGCGTCGAGCAGGTCCGACTCCATCGAGAGCTGCACCTTGCCCTGGTGCAGCGCCGCGCCGTCGATCAGGAAGGTGTCCTCGACCCGTTCGCCCAGCGTGCTGACCTTGGCGAGTTGCAGGTTGACCTTGTACTTCGCCAGGACACGGGCAATGGAATAGAGCAGGCCCGAGCGGTCGCTTGCCGAGACGCTGAGCAGCCAGCGCTGGCCGCGCTCGTCGGGGCGCAGCAGCACGCGGGGCTGCACCGGGAAGGACTTCACGCGCCGCGACAGCCTGCCGCGGCCGGGTTCCGGCAGCGGCCCTTGCGCCACCAGTGCCTGCCCCAGCTGAGTCTCGACCAGCGAGATCAGGTCGCGGTAGTGGTGGTCGAGGTTGGGCGAGATGACCTGGAAGGTGTCCAGCGCGTAACCCGCACGCGTGGTGTGGATCTTGGCGTCCAGGATGCTGAACCCGGCGCTGTCGAAGTAGCCGCAGATGCGTGCGAACAGGTCGGCACGGTCGGGCGAGTACACCAGCACCTGCAAGCCTTCGCCGATGGGCGACAAGCGTGCGCGCACCACCGGCTGGTCGCTTTCCACGTGCCGCCACAGCGAGCGCGCGTGCCAGGCGATGTCGCCGGCGTCGTGGCGCGCGAAGTAGCTCAGCTCCAGCGTCTTCCACAGCGCTTCCTGCGTGCCCGGCAGCAGCGAATAGAGGTTCAGCGCGTGTAGCGCTTCCTGCTTGCGCGCCTCGATCTCGGAGTCCATGTTCGGCCGCGCGCCGCCGAGTGCGCGCAGCGTCAGCCGGTACAGGTCTTCGAGCAGCTTGCCCTTCCAGGCATTCCACACCTTGGGGCTGGTGCCGCGGATGTCGGCCACCGTCAGCAGGTACAGCGCCGTCAGGCATCGCTCGCTGCCGACCTTGTGCGCAAAAGCTTCGATCACGTCCGGGTCGCTCAGGTCTTCCTTCTGCGCCACCCGCGACATCGTCAGGTGCTGCTGGACCAGGAACTCGATCAGCCGGGTGTCGTCTTTCGGGATGCCGTGATCGCGGCAGAAGCGCCGCACCTCCACCGTCCCGAGGTCGGAGTGGTCGCCGCCACGGCCCTTCGCGACATCGTGGAACAGCGCAGCCACGTACAGCACGTACGGATCCTCGAACTGCGCCGCGAGCTGCGAGCAGAACGGGTACTCGTGCGCGTGCTCCGGCACGAAGAAGCGCCGCACGTTGCGCAGCACCATCAGGATGTGCTGATCGACCGTGTAGGCGTGGAACAGGTCGTGCTGCATGCGTCCGACGATGCGACGGAAGACCCACAGGTAGCGGCCGAGCACGCTGGTCTGGTTCATCAGCCGCAGGGCATGCGTCTGGCCGACCGGCTGCTTCAGGATCTGCAGGAACGTGGCACGGTTGACCGGGTCTCGGCGGAATTCGGCGTCCATCAGCTCGCGGGCGTTGTACAGCGCACGCAGCGTGCGCGCCGACAAGCCCTTGACGCCGGGCGTTTGCTGGTAGATCAGGAAGGTGCGCAGAATGGCATGGCGATCGCGTTCGTAGAGGTCGTCGCTCGCGACTTCCAGCATGCCGTCGCGGTCGAGGAACTGCGCGTCGATCGGTCGCATCGGTGCGTCCTGCGAACCGTTGATGCGCTCTTCGATGTTGAGCATCAGGATCTGGTTCAGCTGGCCGACCGCCTTGGCCGCCCAGTAGTAGCGGTGCATCAGCGCCTCCGACGCCCGGCGTGCCTTGGTCGCCTTGTCGCCGAAGGTTTCGGCCACCGCTGTCTGCAGGTCGAACACGAGCCGGTCCTCGCGCCGGCCGGCCACCATGTGCAGGCGTGCACGGATCAGCTTCAGCACGCCTTCGTTGCGTTGCAACTGCTTGACCTCGAACGGCGTCACCAGCCCTGTGGCGGCCAGCTCGGACCATGTCTTGCCGAGGCCGGCGGCACGCGCCACCCACAGCACCACCTGCAGATCTCGCAGGCCGCCCGGGCTTTCCTTGCAATTGGGCTCCAGCGAATAGGGCGTGTCTTCGTACTTCTGGTGGCGCTGGCGCATTTCCAGCGTCTTCGCGCGCAGGAAGGCACGCGGGTCGACCTGCTGCCCGAAGGCGCGGCGAAACTGCTGGTACAGCGGTCGGGAGCCGCACAAGAAGCGCGATTCGAGCAGCGCCGTCTGCACCGTCACGTCGCGCTCGGCCTCTTCGAGGCATTCGCTGACGCTGCGCACGCTCGAGCCGATCTCGAGACCGATGTCCCAGCACGCGGTGATGAAACCTTCGATGCTCGACTTCAGCGCGGCATTGGCATCATGGGCCAGCGAGGTGTCGTCCGGCAGCAGCACCAGCACATCGACGTCGGAATAGGGGAACAGCTCGCCGCGGCCATAGCCGCCGACCGCCAGCAGCGCGGCGCCGCGCGGCAGCAGCGCATGCTCCCAGAGGTCCTCCAGCGTCTGGTCGACGTGGCGTGCCAGGCTTTTCAGCAGCCGGGTCGCCGCCGCCGCGGTGGGCCGGGATTCCCGAAAGGCCTGGATCAGCGCGGCTTTGCCGCTGCGGAACAGCATCCGCAGGTCGCTGACGCTCGGGGCTGCGGCCAGGGAGCCCGCGGGTACGCTGGGGACGACGGCCATGAAAAAGGGGAGGCGGTCAGGCCGCGAGGGCTGCGGTCACGAAGTCCGGCAGCGGCGGGTAACCGGCCGACAACGTCAGCACCTCGAAACCGGTGTCGGTAACGAGCACGGTGTGCTCCCACTGCGCCGACAACGAGCGGTCCTTCGTGACGATGGTCCAGCCGTCGGGCATCTCGCGGATCTCGCGGCGGCCGGCATTGATCATCGGCTCGATCGTGAAGATCATGCCGGGCTTCAATTCTTCCAGTGTGCCCGGGCGGCCGTAGTGCAGTACCTGCGGCTCCTCATGGAACTTGGAGCCGATGCCGTGGCCGCAGAATTCGCGCACGACCGAATAGCCGGCGTTCTCGGCGAAGGTCTGGATCGAATGGCCGATATCGCCCAGGCGCGCGCCCGGCTTGACCTTCAGGATGCCCCGCCACATGGCCTCATAGGTGATCTGGCACAGCCGCTTGGCCTGGATGGAGGCGTCGCCGACGACGAACATGCGGCTGGTGTCGCCGTGCCAGCCGTCCTTGATCACGGTGACGTCGATGTTCAGGATGTCGCCGTTCTTCAGCGCCCGGTCGTTCGGGATGCCGTGGCAGATCTGCTGGTTGATCGACGTGCAGATCGACTTCGGGTAGGGCGTGTAGCCCGGCGGCTGGTAGTTCAGCGGCGCGGGAATGGCGCCCTGTTCGTTCACGATGTAGTCGTGCGCGAGCCTGTCGAGTTGTTCGGTCGTGACGCCGGCCTTCACGTGGGGCGTCAGGTAGTCCAGCACTTCGGAGGCGAAGCGCCCGGCCAGGCGCATGCCCTCGATGTCCGCGCCGGTCTTGATGGAGATGCTCATGGGCCGGGATTATCTCAGGCCGGCGTCGGCACTGCTCGCTTCCACCCAGTAAAATCACCGGTTCCGTGGGCATGCCCCGCGTGTCTTCCCAGCCATCCCCGAGCCCAGCGTGACAGCGACTGCCAAACACCTCCTCCACTTCGAGGGCGGCAATGCCCTTTCCGCCTTTCGAGCCCAGGCGCTGCTGCGCACCCTGCAATCGATCAACCCGCGCATCACGGCGGTGCATGCCCGCCACGTGCACTGGGTCTGGTCCGATCATGCGCTGGCCGGGGCCGAGCATGACAAGCTGGCAGCGCTGCTGACCTACGGCGACCGGTACACCGGGCCGACCGACGGCGAGCTTGTCGTCGTGACGCCGCGCCTGGGCACCGTCTCGCCCTGGGCCTCCAAGGCGACCGACATCGCCCACAACTGCGGACTGGCGATCCGGCGGGTCGAGCGGGTCACCGAGTACCGGCTGTCGATCAAGACCGGCTTGCTCGGCGGTGCCAAGCGGCTCGAAAGCGCAGAGGTGCTGGCGGCCGCCGCCGCACTGCACGACCGCATGACCGAAAGCGTGGTGCTGGAACGCGAGGCGGCCGCCCATCTGTTCGACGAACAGGCGGGCAGGCCGATGGAGCACGTCGACGTGCTGGGCCACGGCCGCGCCGCGCTGGAAGCGGCCAACAAGGGCTTCGGCCTGGCGCTGTCGGACGACGAGATCGACTACCTCGTGGAGGCCTTCACCGGGCTGCAGCGCAATCCGAGCGACGTCGAACTGATGATGTTCGCGCAGGCCAACAGCGAGCACTGCCGCCACAAGATCTTCAACGCCAGGTTCACGATCGACGGCGTCGAGCAGGAGCGCTCGATGTTCCAAATGATCCGCAACACCCACCAGCTGGCGCCGCAGCACACCGTGGTGGCCTACTCGGACAACGCCGCTGTGATGGAAGGCGGCCCGATCGAACGCTGGGTACCCGAGGGCTACACGAATGCCCCGCAGTACCAGGCGCGCGCCGAGACCGCCCATGTGCTGATGAAGGTGGAGACGCACAACCACCCGACGGCGATTTCGCCGCACCCCGGTGCCTCGACCGGCGCGGGCGGAGAGATCCGCGACGAAGGCGCCACCGGCCGCGGCGCGCGGCCCAAGGCGGGTCTGACGGGCTTCTCGGTGTCGAACCTGCAACTGCCCGGCACCGATGAGCCTTGGGAGCGTGAGCCCTACGGCAAGCCCGAGCACATCGCCAGCCCGTTGCAGATCATGACGGATGGTCCCCTCGGCGGTGCCGCGTTCAACAACGAATTCGGCCGGCCCAATCTGGGCGGTTATTTCCGCGTCTACGAGCAGACGGTCGACGGCCTGCGCCGCGGCTACCACAAGCCCATCATGATTGCCGGCGGCGTCGGCAGCATCTCGGACGGGCAGACGCACAAGCTGCCGTTCGGTGCTGGCACGCTGCTGATCCAGCTCGGCGGGCCGGGCATGCGCATCGGCATGGGCGGTGGCGCAGCCAGCTCGATGGCGGCCGGTGTCAACGCGGCCGAACTCGACTTCGACTCGGTGCAGCGAGGCAACCCCGAGATCCAGCGCCGCGCGCAGGAGGTCATCAACCACTGCTGGCAACTGGGCGACAAGAACCCCGTGCTCGCCATTCATGACGTCGGTGCGGGCGGCATCTCCAATGCCTTCCCGGAGTTGGTCGACGGCGCCGAAAAGGGCGCCACCTTCGACCTGCGCCGCGTCCCGCTGGAAGAAAGCGGCCTGGCGCCGAAGGAGATCTGGTGCAACGAAAGCCAGGAACGCTATGTCCTGGCCATCGCGCCCGAGAGCCTGCCGCTGTTCGAGGCGATGTGCGAGCGCGAGCGCTGCCCCTACGCGGTGGTCGGCGTGGCGAGCGACGACAGGGAGCTGGTGCTGGAAGACGGCCCCGGCGGCGAGCGCGTGATCGACATGCCGATGGACGTGCTGCTCGGCAAGCCGCCCAAGGTGCATCGCGTGGTCGAGCGCGTGCAGCGCCACGGCGCACCGGTCGACCTGACGGGCGTCGCGCTCGACCGGGTGGCCTTCGACGTGCTGCGCCATCCCACGGTCGCGAGCAAGCGCTTCCTGATCTCGATCGGCGATCGCACCGTTGGCGGCCTGAGCCACCGCGACCAGATGGTCGGGCCGTGGCAGGTGCCGGTGGCCGACTGCGCCGTGACATTGGCCGACTACGCCGGCTTCCGCGGCGAAGCGATGAGCATGGGCGAGCGCACTCCGCTGGCAAGCCTGGACGCTCCGGCGTCGGGCCGCATGGCGGTCGGCGAGGCCATCACCAACCTGTTGGCAGCACCGATCGAGTTGGCGCGCGTCAAGCTGTCGTGCAACTGGATGGCCGCCTGTGGCGAGCCCGGTGAAGACGCGGCGCTGTACGACACCGTGCACGCGGTCGGCATGGAGCTGTGCCCGGCGCTGGGCGTGTCGGTGCCGGTGGGCAAGGATTCGCTGTCGATGCGCACGCGCTGGAACGACGGCGGCAGCGAGAAGCAGGTGACCTCGCCCGTGTCGTTGATCGTCTCGGCTTTTGCGACCCTGGACGACGTCCGCGGCACGCTGACGCCGCAGTTGCGCACCGATGTCGGCGACACGGCGCTGATCCTGGTCGATCTGGGCCGGGGCCGCCACCGTCTCGGCGGCTCGATGCTGGCGCAGGTGCTCGGCCAGCCGGGCGACGTGGTGCCGGACGTCGACGATCCTGCGGCATTGAAACAACTGGTGGCCGCCGTGAACCGCCTGCGCGCCGAAGGCAAGCTGCTGGCCTATCACGACCGCTCGGACGGCGGCTTGTGGGCGACAGTCTGCGAGATGGCTTTTGCGGGCCATACCGGCGTGTCCTTGAACGTCGATCTGCTCGTCACCGAAGGCACAGGCATCGACGACAGCCGTGCCGAGTACGGCGATTCCAAGAACTGGGCATCCCAGGTGGGCGAGCGCCGCAATGAATTGACACTGCGCGCGCTGTTCGCCGAGGAGCTGGGCGTGGTGCTGCAGGTTCGTGCCGGCGAGCGCGATGCCGCGATCCAGACGCTGCGCGAATTCGGCCTGTCGCGCCACAGCCATGTGATCGGCAAACCCAACGACCGCGGCGTGATCGAGGTGTGGCGCGACACCAAGCAGGTGTTCTCGGCGCCGCTCGCCCAGCTGCACCAGGCTTGGGACGAGACCTCGTGGCGCATCGCGCAGCAGCGTGACAACCCGGTGTGCGCCGACAGCGAGCATGCCGCGGTGGGCGCCGCGAACGACCCCGGCCTGCATTTGCACCTGAGCTTCGATCCTCGGCAGGACGTCGCCGCGCCGTATGTCACGAAAGCCCGTCCCAAGGTCGCGATCCTGCGCGAGCAGGGCGTCAACTCGCACCTCGAAATGGCCTACGCGATGTCGCAGGCCGGCTTCGACAGCTTCGACGTGCACATGAGCGACCTGCACGCCGGGCGTGCCCGGCTCGACCAGTTCCAGGGCTTCGTCGCCTGCGGCGGCTTCAGCTACGGCGACACGCTGGGCGCCGGCGAAGGCTGGGCACGGTCGATCCTGTTCAACCCGACGCTGGCCGAGCAGTTCTCGGCGTTCTTCGGGCGCACCGACACCTTTGCGCTGGGGGTGTGCAACGGCTGCCAGATGATGGCGGCACTCGCGCCCATCATCCCGGGCGCCGATGCCTGGCCGCGCTTCACGCGCAACAGGAGCGAGCAGTTCGAGGCGCGCCTGAGCCTGGTCGAGGTGCTCGACAGCCCGTCGATCTTTTTTGCCGGCATGGCGGGCAGCCGCATCCCCATCGCGGTGGCGCACGGCGAGGGCTATGCCGACTTCTCGCAGCGCGGCAATGCCATCCAGGTGCAGCGGGCGATGCGCTACGTCGACAACACCGGCCTGGCAACCGAGAACTACCCGGCCAACCCGAACGGCAGCCCCGAGGGCTTGACCGCGGTGACCACTGCCGACGGTCGCTACACGGTGCTGATGCCCCACCCGGAGCGGGTGTTGCGCAATGTGCAGATGAGCTGGACCAGCGGCGACAAGTCCGAGTTCAGCCCCTGGATGCGCATGTTCCGCAACGCACGCAAGTGGGTCGGCTGAAGCCACTCGTCCCGCACAGGACCGGCTGATGCAGGAACTCGTCGTCCGCCGCCTGCTGATCGATCTCGAACAGCCCTTCGAGCGCCACTGGAACGGCGGCGACGCGTTCCGCACCGCCTTGCTCAACGCCTTGTCGATGAGCTTCCCGCTCGGCGAGCAGTTTTTCATCGATGCGGTGCGCGCGGGCGTCAAGGTGCTGCCCGAAGCCGAGCAGGCCCGCTTCGCGGCAGAGGTCCAGGGTTTCGTCGGGCAGGAGGCCACGCACCGGCGCATCCACGCGCTGTTCAATGCGCAGCTCGCCTCGCAGGGCTACCGCAATCGCTGGGAGGCCCGCATTGCCCGGCGCACGGCGCAACTCGAAGGGGCCGACCCGCGCCATGCGGTCGCGATCACCGCGGCCACCGAGCATTTCACGGCCATCTTTGCCGAGTTTCTGCTGGCGCACCCGCGATGGCTGGCTGGGGCCGCCCCCAGGCTGCAGACGATGTGGCTGTGGCATGCCGCCGAGGAATCCGAGCATCGCAGCACCGCGTTCGATCTCTACGCCGCGCTCGGCGGCGACCATCGCTGGCGTGTCCGCTGGTTCCGCATGGTCAGCTTCTTCTTCGTCACCGACGCGCTGCGGCAAACGCTGAACAATTTATGGCGTGACGGCCACCTGTTCCGCTGGCGCACCTGGACCAGCGCGGTTCGCTTCATGTTCGGCCGCGACGGGCTGGTGCGCAAGACCTGCCAGCCGTGGCGGGCCTACCTGCGCCGCGATTTCCATCCGCGACAGCAGGACGACCGGCTGGCGCAGCAGTGGCTGCAAGAGCACATCACACAGTACACGCTGGTAGGGCGACGGCCGATCTAAAAAGAAAGAGGCGGGCCTGCCGCGCGGCACAATCTGCCTCCATGCCGAACCCGCCTGCTGCCGCCGCACATCCGCGCTTCGACCGGCTGGACGCTTTACGCGCCGCCGCGATCCTGTGGATGGCCGTGTTCCATTTCTGCTTCGATCTGAACCACTTCCGGCTGATCGAGCGGCAGAACTTCTACAGCGACCCGTTCTGGACCTGGCAACGCACCTGCATCGTGACGCTGTTCCTGTTCTGTGCGGGGCTGGGGCAGGCGGTGGCGTGGCACCAGCAGCAGAGCTGGCAGCGCTTCTGGCGCCGCTGGGTACAGATTGCCGGCTGTGCGGTGCTGGTCAGCCTCGGCTCCTACCTGATGTTTCCGGGCAGCTTCATTTACTTCGGCGTGCTGCACGGCATCGCGGTGATGCTGATCCTGGTGCGGCTGACGGCCGGTTGGCGGCGCTGGCTGTGGCCGCTGGGGCTGGTCGCGATCTTGTTGCCGCACCTGGTGCAGCACCCGGTGTTCGACACGCCGTGGACCAATTGGACCGGGTTCGTCACCCGCAAGCCCAAGACCGAAGACTACGTGCCGCTGCTTCCCTGGCTGGGCGTGATGTGGTGGGGCATGGCGGCGGGGCAATGGGTGCTGCAGCACCGTCGGCACTGGCTGACGGGCGCGCTGCCGACGGCGCTGCATCCGCTGGCCATGCTGGGCCGCTGGAGCCTCGGTTTCTACATGGTGCACCAGCCGGTGCTGATCGGGTTGCTGACCGTCTACACCGCGCTCGGATGAAGAAAAAAGGCGCCCCGCAGGGGCGCCTTTTTTTGCCGAGGCCCGAGCGGGCTTACTGCTGTTCGAACTTGTAGTCGGTCTTCGCGCTGTTGCGCAGGTCCTCGCGGAACTTGGCCATCTTCTGCTGGGCCAGCGCCTGCTCGATCTGGGGCTTCAGTTCCTCCATCGAGGGCAGCTGCGCGTCGCGTGTCTCTTCGAGCTTGATCACGTGGAAGCCGAACTGGGACTTGACCGGTTGCGGCGTAACCTGGCCCTTTTCGAGCTTGACCATTGCGTCGGAGAACTCGGGCACGTAGCGGTCGGCCGTCGACCAGTCGAGGTCGCCACCGTTCTTCGCAGAGCCGGGGTCCTTGGAGTTTTTCTTGGCCAGGTCTTCGAACTTCGCACCGCGCTTCAGGTCGGCGATCAGCTTCTTGGCCACGTCTTCCTTCTCGACCAGGATGTGGCGGGCGCGGTATTCCTTGCCGCTGGACTGGGCCTTGAACTCCTCGTACTTGGCCTGGATCTCGGCGTCGGTGACCGGGTTGTTCTTCTGGAAATCGGCGAACAACTCGCGGATCAGCAGCGCCTGGCGGGCCAGTTCCATCTGCTGCTTGTAGTTCTCGGAGGCCGGCAAGCCACGGCGCTCGGCTTCCTGCAGGAAGATTTCGCGCAGCACCACTTCGTCCTTCACCTGCCGCTCCAGATCCGGCGTGACCGGCTGGCCCTGGCGAGCGATCTGCGACTTGAGTGCTTCGGCTCGTTCCGTGGGCACCGGCTTGCCGTTGACGATCGCGATGTTCTGAGCGGAGGCGCCGAGCGGTGCCAGCAAAGCGGCGCTCAGGGTCAGGCTCAACGTGCCAAGGGCAAGAACGTTCTTCTTCATAAGGTGAAAGACCTCTGCAAAGGAAGGAGAGAAGAAGCGCAAACGCGAGGGGAAGGAACTCAGGCCGGCGGGTGCGCGGCGCGGTGCATCAGGAGGCTTCGTCGGGCGTTTGGGCTTGGATGGCAAGGGCGTGAATACCCTGGGGAATCAAGGAGCCGAGGGCATCATACACGAGGCGATGACGCGCCACGCGTGACAAACCGTGAAAGCGCTCGCTGACCAAACGGACGGTGAAATGCCGTCCTTCACGTGCGCCGGCATGGCCTGCATGCAGATGACTGTCATCCTGCACTTCGAGGCGCGAGAGCACCAATCGTTCCTTCAATGCTGCTTCAATTTGTTCGGCCGTCACGGGCATGTCGACGCTCCACTGCTTTCGCCAGGCGAGACCCGGGCCGGCATGCCTGCGCGCACGCCGAGCGATGCCGCGGATCCGGCTCCGCCGGGCCGCTGGCATCGCCCCTCGAGGGATGGCCGAAGGCCGTCGGGGTGGGCCATTCAGGACTGCTCCTCGTTCTTGAGGTGGCGGCTCAGATAGACCCCCTGGGCCACCATGAAGACCAGCATCAGACCCAGGCCGCCGAACAGCTTGAAGTTGACCCAGGTGGCGGTCGAGTAGGTGTAGGCCACATAGATGTTGAGCAGGCCCATCAGGCCGAAGAAGGCGATCCAGGCGAAGTTGAGCCGCTGCCAGACCGGGCCGGGCAGTTCGATCTGCGCGCCCATCAACGTCTGCAGCAGGTTTTTCTTGAAGATCACGTGGCTGACCCAGAATGCCGCGCCCATCACCCAGTACAGCACGCTCGGCTTCCACTTGATGAAGGTTTCACTGTGGAACCAGATCGTCGCGCCGCCGAGCACCGTCACCAGCGCCAGGCTGACCCACAGCATCTTGTCGACCTTGCGGCGGCGGGCCATCAGCCAGGCGATCTGGGCGGCGGTGGCGAGGATCACGACAACCGTGGCCAGCAGCACCGGTGCCTCCTTCGCGCCGACCACTCCGCCGGACACCATGAAGCCCAGCCAGTCGGTGGCCGTCGCCGCCGCCCAGTCGGGCTGCCCCTCGGCGTACTTGAACATGCCGAAGAACAGGATGATGGGCAGGAAGTCGAACAGGAGCTTCATCGTCAGTCAGTTAGGTGTCAGTTAGGTATCAGTTTTGCGGTCGGCGAAGTCTAACGCGGCCGAGTTGATGCAGAAGCGCTCGCCGGTCGGGGCCGGGCCGTCGTCGAACACATGGCCGAGGTGAGCGCCGCATTTCCTGCACTTCACCTCCACGCGCACCATGCCGTGGCTGTGGTCCATCTCGCGTTCGACGACCCCCTCGCGCAGCGGCTCGAAATAGCTCGGCCAGCCGCAGCCGGCGTCGAACTTGGTCGCCGAGTCGAACAGCGGTTCGCCGCAGCACACGCAGCGGTAAACGCCATCGGCAGTGTGGTCCCAGTACTTGCCGGTGAAGGCCCGCTCGGTGGCTGCGTGGCGCGTCACCTGGTACTGGGTCGCATCGAGTTGGCGGCGCCATTCCTCGTCGGTTTTCTTGACTTCGTAATCGCTCATGATGAACAGGACACCTCGATCGTCTGGGCCCATGTGGGCGGGAAGTCGGCATAGGCCGCGTGTTCGGGCTGCTCGTCGTAGGGGTGTTCCAGCACCGCCAGCAGCCGTCGCACTTCGTCGAAGTCCCCAGCCTGTGCCTTGCGAATGGCCACATCGGCCAGATGGTTACGCAACACGAACTTTGGATTGACCCGGTTCATGGCTGCAGCCCGCTCGCCGTCGCTGCGTGGCTCGTGCTGCAGGCGCTCGCGATAGCGCGTGCTCCAGGCGTCGAATCCCTGGCGGTCCACGAACAGATCGCGCAGCGCGCGGTTGTCGGCGCCAGGGGCCGACGAGAACCGCGCCAGCCGCCGGAAGGTGATGCTGTAGTCGGTGCGGTCCTGTGCCATCAGACGCAGCAGGTCGTCGACCAGTTCGCGGTCGCCCGGCTCTTCCAGGGCCAAGCCCAGTTTGGCGCGCATGCGGGATTCCAGCGCAGCCGGGAACGCCGTCTTGTACGGCTCGAGCGCCGCGAGGGCCGCATCGGCGTCGCCGATCAACGGCAGCAGGGCCTGGCCCAGCGCATGCAGATTCCACAGGCCGATGTTGGGCTGCCGGTTGTAGGCGTAGCGGCCATGGTGATCGGAATGGTTGCAGACGTGGTGGGGAACGAAGGCGTCGAGGAAACCGAACGGTCCGTAGTCGATCGTCAGCCCGAGGATGGACATGTTGTCGGTGTTCATCACGCCATGACAGAAGCCCACCGCCTGCCATTGCGCCATCAGGTCTGCGGTGCGGCGGGTCACCTCCTCGAGGAGCGCCGCATAAGGGTTGGTCGCGTCGCGGCAGGCGGGGAAGTGGCGATCGACCACCTCGTCGGCCAGTGCGCGCAGCTCGGCGTGCAGGTCGTGACGGCTGAAATGCTCGAAGTGGCCGAAGCGCACGAAGCTCGGCGCCAGTCGGGTGGTCACGGCAGCGGTCTCGACCTCCTCGCGCCGCACCGGCAGCGGCGAGTCGACCACGCACAGGGCACGGGTGGTGGGGATGCCCAGCGCATGCATGGCTTCCGAACACAGGAATTCACGTACCGACGAGCGCAGCACCGCGCGCCCGTCGCCCATGCGCGAATAGGGTGTCAGGCCGCTGCCCTTGAGCTGTATTTCCATGCCGGCATCAGGGCCGGTCTGCACTTCGCCCAGCAGCAACGCGCGCCCGTCGCCCAGCTGGCCGGCCCAGACGCCGAACTGGTGGCCGCTGTAAACAGTGGCCAGCGGTCGCATGCCGGGCCACAGCGCGTTGCCGCTGAAAACCTCCAGCGACTGCCAGCCGTCGCGTTCGAACCAATCCTGCGGCCAACCCAGTTCGCCTGCCGCCGAGCGACTGGTGGCAATCCACCGAGGCTGCGGCACGCCCTGGGGCGCCAGCTCCGTGTGGAACGCGGGGCCCAGGCCGGCATAGCGGTTGATCCAGCGCAAGGCGCCGGGCTCGTCCCTGGTGCGCGGCATCGATAGGGGGGTCATCGGCGGCAGTGTAGCGGTGGCCCCAATGCAGCACCGGGGCAGGGGGTGTGCCCGCTGCTGCGTTCACCGCACACCTCTGCCGCACGAGTCGCTGCGGCGACAGTTCCTCAGGGAAAACAGCATGCGCTGCACTGCAGCACGGTTCCTATCATCGGCGGCGAACGACCGATCTATTTTTGACTTTCGAGGAGATACGCATGCCGCGTCTGATGGGCCAGATGATGCAAATGCCGCTGATGATTTCGTCGCTGCTCGTCCATGCTGCACGGCACAACGGTGATGTCGAGATCGTCTCCAAGCGTGTCGAAGGCGATCTCCACCGCTACACCTATCGCGATGCCGAACTGCGTGCCCGCAAGCTGGCGCAGGCGCTCGCGAAGCTCGGCTGCGAGCCGGGCGACCGTGTCGGCACGCTGGCCTGGAACGGCTACCGGCACCTCGAGATCTATTACGGCGCCTCCGGCTCGGGCCTGGTGTGCCACACGATCAACCCGCGGCTGTTCCCCGAGCAGATCACCTGGATCGTCAACGATGCCGAGGACCAGGTGCTGTGCTTCGACCTCACCTTCCTGCCACTGGTCGAGAAGCTCGCGCCGCACCTGCACAGCGTCAAGCACTACGTGCTGATGACCGACCGCGCGCACATGCCGGCACAGACCGCGCTCGCCGACCTGAAGTGCTACGACGACCTGGTCGAGGCCGAGAACGGCGACTATGCCTGGCCCGAGTTCGACGAGAACACGGCATCGAGCATCTGCTACACCTCGGGAACCACCGGCCACCCGAAAGGGGCCGTGTACAGCCATCGCTCGACGCTGCTGCATGCTTACGCCTCGGCGCTGCCCGACGCGATGGACTGCTCAGCCAAGGACGTGATCCTGCCGGTGGTGCCGATGTTCCACGTCAACGCCTGGGGCTTGCCGTATTCGGGGGCGTTGGTCGGCGCGAAACTGGTGATGCCGGGCCCGCACCTGGACGGCAAGTCGCTCTATGAGCTGTTCGAGTCGGAAAAGGTGACGTTCAGCGCCGGCGTGCCGACCGTCTGGCTAGGGCTGCTGACCTACGTCAAGCAGAACAAGCTGAAGTTCAGCACGTTCAAGCGCACGGTGATCGGCGGCTCCGCCTGCCCGCCGGCGATGATCCGCACGCTCGAGGACGACTACCAGGTCAGCGTGATCCATGCCTGGGGCATGACCGAGATGTCGCCGCTCGGAACCTTGTCGAAGCTGAAGGCCAAGCACGTCGAGCTGCCGCGCGACGCGCAGCAGCACATCCTCGAGAAACAGGGCAAGGTGATATACGGGATGGACATGCAGATCACCGACGACGACGGCCGCGTGCTGCCGTGGGACGGCAAGACCTCCGGCAACCTGGTCGTGCGCGGGCCGTGGGTGATCCGGCAGTATTTCAAGCGTGACGACTCGCCCTTGCATGACGGCTGGTTCCCCACCGGCGACGTGGCGACCATCGACCCCGACGGCTACATGCAGATCACCGACCGGTCGAAGGACGTGATCAAGTCCGGCGGCGAGTGGATCAGCTCGATCGATCTCGAGAACATCGCCATGGCCCACCCGGCGGTGCACGAGGCGGCCGTGATCGCCTGCCGCCACCCGAAGTGGGACGAGCGGCCGCTGCTGGTCGTCGTGCCCAAGCCGGGCCAGCAGGTCGCGCGCGACGAACTGCTCGCGTTCTACGACGGCAAGATCGCCAAATGGCAGGTGCCCGATGATGTCGTGTTCGTCGAGGAAATTCCGCACACCGCCACGGGCAAGATCCAGAAGCTCAAGCTGCGCGAGCAGTTTGCGCAGCATGTGTTGCCCACATGCTGATGCGCTTGTCACTCGTGCGACAAGCGCTACGGGCATTCCCTCTCCGTCACCCCAAGCAACTTGGATAGCCTCACGGCATCGCGTTTTCATCTCCAGGAGACAAAGCCATGCACACCCGTCGAGCCCTCGTGAAAGCAACGGTCGCCACTGCCGCCGCGTTGTGCTGCGCCACGGTGTTCGCGCAGAAGGGCGAAACCGTCAAGATCGTCTGGATCGACCCGCTGTCCGGCCTGATGGCTCCCGTGGGCCAGAACCAGTTGCGCAGCTTCCAGTTCTTTGCCGAGAAGTTCAGCCAGAAGAACCCGGCCGGCGTGAAATTCGAAGTCGTCGGCATGGACAACAAGCTGAGCCCGACCGAGAGCTTGAATGCGTTGAAGGCCGCCATCGACCAGGGCGCGCGCTACATTGCCCAGGGCAACGGCTCGTCGGTGGCCGGCGCGCTGATCGATGCGGTCAACAAGCACAACGAGCGCAACCCCGGCAAGGAGGTGATCTTCCTGAACTACGCTGCCGTCGACCCCGACTTCACGAACAGCAAGTGCAGCTACTGGCACTTCCGCTTCGACGCCGACACCTCGATGAAGATGGAAGCGCTGACGACCTTCATGAAGGACCAGCCGGACATCAAGAAAGTCTACCTGCTCAACCAGAACTACTCGCACGGCCATCAGGTCGCCAAGTTCGCGAAGGAGAACCTGGCACGCAAGCGCAAGGACGTCCAGATCGTCGGCGAAGACCTGCACCCGCTGGCGCAAGTGCGTGACTTCGCTCCCTACATCTCGAAGATGAAGGCGGCGGGCGCCGACACCGTGATCACCGGCAACTGGGGCTCCGACCTCGCGCTGCTCGTGAAGGCGGCCAACGAAGGTGGCTTGAACGCGAAGTTCTACACCTACTACACCGGCGTCACCGGCACGCCGACGGCTCTGGGCCAGAGCAGTGCCGGCCGGGTGTTCCAGGTGGCCTACAACCACTACAACATGGGCGGCCAGATCCAGCAGTGGCAGCAGGAGTACAAGCAGAAGTTCAACGACGACTTCTACACCGGCGCCGTGGTGCACATCTTCAATGCGCTCGGTGAAGCGATGGCCAAGGCCAAGTCGACCGACCCGGTGAAGGTGGCGCCCGCGCTGGAAGGACTGAAGTTCAAGAGCTTCAACGGCGAGGTCGAGATGCGCAAGGCCGATCACCAGCTGCAGCAGCCGCTGTACCTGACGGTGTGGCAGAAGGCCGACGACCGCCATCCGTACGGCCCGGAGAACACCGGCATGACGCTGGCGCCGGTGAAGGAGTTCCCGTCCTACATCTCCAGCACGCCGACCAGCTGCCAGATGAAGCGGCCCTGACGAGACCACCCCTACGCGCTGCGCGCGCCCCTCGAGGGGCGACACCGGCGGACCGGCGCAGCCGGATCCGCGGTGTCCGCTGGGCCGGCGGGCGCGCGGACATCGATGGCGTGGATGAGTGCCGCCGTGCCGCGCAAACCGCGCGGCCCAACGAGTGAAAGTAGCGGATGGAGTTCTTCACCATCTCGATGCTGAACGGCGTGAGCTACGGGCTCCTGCTGTTCATGCTGAGTTCCGGCCTCACGCTGATCTTCAGCATGATGGGCGTGCTCAACTTCGCGCATGCGAGCTTCTACATGCTCGGTGCCTACATCGCCTATTCCATTGCCAAGCTGGTCGGCTTCTGGCCCGGGTTGGTGATCGCGCCGCTCGCGGTGGGGGTGCTCGGCGCGTTGTTCGAGCGCACCTGCTTGCGCAAGGTCCACAAGTACGGGCATGTGCCGGAGCTGCTGGTGACCTTCGGGCTGTCGTACGTGATCCTGGAGCTGGTGCAACTGGTGTGGGGTCGCACGGCGGTCGTGTTCCAGCCGCCGGAGGTGTTGCGCGGCTCCGCCTTCACGCTGGTGAGCCATTCGGTTGAAGGCCTGAGCCTGGAGTGGGGTCGCGCGCCGGCCGAACTGTGCCGCGCTGCCGAGGCAGCGGTGACGGTCATCTGCTCGCCGTTCCCGGCCACGCGGGGTTTCATGATGCTGGTGGCGGTGCTGATGCTGGCCGCGTTGTGGCTGTTGCTGACGCGCACCCGCATTGGCCTGGTGATCCAGGCCGCTCTGACCCACCCCGACATGGCCGAGGCGCTGGGCCACAACGTGCCGCGCGTATTCATGCTGGTGTTCGGCGCCGGCGCTGCGCTGGCCGGGCTGGCCGGCGTGATCGGCGGATCGACCTTCGTGACCGAACCCGCGATGGCGGCGACGGTCGGCTCGGTGATCTTCGTCGTCGTGGTGGTCGGAGGCATGGGGTCGCTGGCGGGGGCCTTCCTCGCCTCGCTGCTGATCGGCGTGATCCAGACCTTTGCGGTGTCGGTCGACTACTCCCTGCTCGGCATGTTCGGCTCGCTGGGCTGGAACGTCGGCGCCGACACGCCGGGGTACTCGGTGCTGTCGCTGTCGATCTCGCAGATCGCACCCATCCTGCCGTACCTGTTCCTGGTGCTGGTCCTGATCTTCCGGCCGAAGGGCCTGCTGGGCACCCGCGAGGGCTGAGGCGAGCCGAGAACCATGAAAGCTGACACTCTCGTTCAACAGGCGCCGGCCGGCGTCGGTGCGCAGGCCGCTGGCCCGGTCTATCACTTCAAGCCGCACAACGTCGGGCGCTGGCTCGTCTGGGGGCTGTTCGCGCTGGTGCTGATCGTTGCGCCGCTGCTGTTCACCAGCGGGCTGTCGCGCTCGATGCTGACGCAGATGGGCATCGCGATCGTCGCCTGCCTGTCCTACAACATGCTGCTCGGGCAGGGCGGCATGCTGAGCTTCGGCCACGCGGTGTACACCGGCCTGGGCTCCTACGTGGCGATCCATGCGCTCAATGCCGCGGCCGGCGGCACCATGCCCACCCCGGCCAGCCTGATCCCGCTGGTCGGCGGGCTGGCCGGCATGTTCTTCGCGATCGTGCTCGGGTTCGTGACAACCAAGAAGGCCGGCACGCCGTTCGCGATGATCACGCTGGGCATCGGCGAGCTGGTGTTCGCGATGTCGCTGATGCTGCCGGAGTTCTTCGGCGGCGAGGCCGGCGTGTCGGGCGACCGCGTGGTCGGCTCGCCGGTGCTGGGCATCAGCTTCGGGCCGCAGATTCAGGTGTACTACCTGATCGCGCTGTACACCTTCGTGTGCACCGCGGCGATGTATGCCTTCACGCGCACGCCGCTGGGGCGCATGCTCAACGCGGTGCGCGACAACGCAGAGCGCGTCGAGTTCATCGGCTACAGCACCCAGCGCGTGCGCTATTTCGCGTTCATCATCGCGGGCTTCTTCGCCGGGATCGCCGGCGGGCTGTACGTGCTGAACTTCGAGATCGTCACCGCCGAGGTGGTCGGCGCGGGGCGTTCGGGCGCCTACCTGCTGTTCACCTTCCTCGGCGGCGCGACCTTCTTCTTCGGCCCCATCATCGGCGGCATCCTGATGGTGATCGCTTTCGTGCTGTTGTCCGAGTTCACGATGGCCTGGCTGCTGTACCTGGGGCTGATCTTCCTGTTCATGGTGATGTATGCGCCTGGCGGCATCGCGAGCCTGATCATGATGAACCTGCGCGTGGCCGCCTACGGCAAGCTGCGCAAGCTGTGGACGGCCTACCTGGCGCTGGGTGGCACGGTGCTCGTGCTGCTGACCGGTGCCGCGGCGATGATCGAGATGGTCTACCACATGCAGCTCGGCGCCGCGCTGGGCCCCAAGCTGCGCTTCCTCGGCGCCACGCTGGACACCGGCGCGCTGGACAGCTGGTTCGGTGCCGGCTTCGTGCTGCTGACCGGCCTGGCGCTGTTCGAGGTGGCGCGCCGCGAATTCGTGCGGCAGTGGGACGCCGTGCAGGAAGAGATCGAGCACGAGATACGCCGGAGGGAGGCGCTGTGAACAGTCCGTACGCACTGGAGCTCAAGGACGTCCGCAAGAGCTTCGGCAAGACCGAGATCATCCGCGGCGCCAGTTTGGCCGTGAAGCCCGGTGAGCGCGTGGCCATCATCGGGCCCAATGGCGCCGGCAAGTCCACGCTGTTCCATCTGGTCAGTGGCCGTTTCGGCCTCACCAGCGGCGAAATCCTGCTCAACGGCGAACGCATCGACGGGCAGGCGCCGTACGAGATCTACCGCCGCGGCCTGGCGCGCAGCTTCCAGGTTTCCAACCTCTTCAATCGGCTGTCGGTCTTCGAGAACATCCGCTGCGCCGTGTTGTGGACGATGGGCTACCGCTATGCGTTCTGGAAGTTCCTGGCGGCCCTGGACGACGCCAATGACCGTGCCGAGGAAGTGCTCGAGATGATCAAGCTCGACAAGAAGCGCGACGTGCTGGCGATGAACCTGACCTACGCCGAGCAACGAGCGCTCGAGATCGGCATCACCATCGCCGGCGGCGGCAACGTGATCCTGCTCGACGAGCCGACCGCCGGCATGAGCAAGTCCGAGACCAAGCGCTTCATCCAGCTGATCCGCGAAGTGACCGAAGGCAGGACCCTGCTGACGGTCGAGCACGACATGGGCGTGGTGTTCGGCCTGGCCGACAAGATCGCGGTGCTGGTCTACGGCGAAGTGATCGCCTTCGACACGCCGGAGGCCGTGCGCGCCAACCCGCGCGTGCAGGAGGCCTATCTCGGCTCGGTGCTGGCCGAACAGCAGGCCGCGACGGCGGAACACTGAGGCTTTCGATCGCTATGCTGCACCTCGACAACCTGCATGCCTTCTACGGCAAGAGTCACGTCCTCCACGGTGTTTCGATGGACGTGAAGCCGGGCGAGATCGTCAGCCTGCTCGGGCGCAACGGCTCGGGACGCTCGACCACCGTCAAGACCATCATGGGCCTGGTGGACGGGCATGGCTCGGTCAAGTGGAAGGACGAGGAAATCCTCGGCCACCATGCCTTCGACATCGCCCACCGGGGCATCGGCTACGTGCCCGAGAACCGCGACATCTTCCCCAAGCTCACGGTGCACCAGAACCTGATGCTGGGCGAGAAGCGCAAGGGCCGGGCCGGGCGCTGGAGCTACTCGGACATGTACGAGATGTTTCCCCGGCTGAAAGAGCGGCAGCACACCGAAGCGGGCGTGCTGTCCGGCGGCGAGCAACAGATGCTCACCTTGTGCCGCACCCTGATGGGCGACCCGGACCTCATCATGATCGACGAGCCGACCGAGGGCCTGGCGCCCAAGATCGTCGAGCAGGTGGCCGAATACCTGAAGGAGCTGAGGAAGCGCGGCGTCAGCGTGCTGCTGGTCGAGCAGAAGCTGACCATCGCGCTGCAGATCTCCGAGCGTTGCTACGTGATGGGGCATGGCCGCATCGTGTTCGAAGGGGCGCCTGACGAGTTGCGCGGCAACGCCTATATTCGCAAGGAGTGGCTGGAAGTCTGAGAATGCCGATGCGCTGTGCCCCCCACCGTCTTGCACAGCGAAATCGACGCGACGAGCACTTCCGACTTTTGTCACGCCGGCGACAGGATGCCGGCGTTTTTGTTTCTTAGAATCGAACGATCGTTCTATTTTGTCTTTCGGGAGCCAACGGATGAGTGCCAGTTATGAGCTCCACGGCAGCGTGGCCGTGATCACCCTCAACAACCCGCCAGTCAACGGCCTGGGGTACGAGACCCGCAAGGGCATCACCGACGGCCTGAACAAGGCCGAGGACGACGCGAACGTCAAGGCCGTCGTCATCACCGGCGCCGGCAAGGCGTTCTCGGGCGGCGCGGATATCCGCGAGTTCGGCTCGCCCAAGGCGCTGCAGGAGCCCAACCTGCTGAGTGTCATCAAGACGGTTGAGGATTGCAGCAAGCCGGTGGTGGCGGCCATCCACTCGGTGTGCATGGGCGGCGGTCTGGAACTGGCGCTCGGCTGCCACTACCGCGTGGCGGCCAGCGGCACGCAGGTGGCACTGCCGGAAGTGAAGATCGGCCTGGTGCCCGGCGCGGGCGGCACGCAGCGCCTGCCGCGCGTGATCGGCGTCGAGAACGCGCTGAACATGATCGTCAGCGGTGACCCGGTCAAGAGCGAGTTGCTGGCGGCGATTCCCGGCCAGACGCTGTTCAGCAAGATCGTCGACGGCGACGTGGTGGCCGCTGCGGTCGCATTCGCGAACGAGGTGGCCGATCAGCGTCCGCTGCCGCTGGTGCGCAAGCTGAAGGCCGAGCACCCGAACCCCGACGGTTACTTCCAGTTTGCCCGCAACACCGTCAAGGCGGTGGCGAAGAACTTCCCGGCGCCGGCCAAGTGCGTCGATGCGGTCGAGGCGGCGCTGAAGAAGAAATTCGACGACGGCATGGCGTTCGAGCGCGAGCAGTTCGTGGCCCTGATGATGACGCCCGAGTGCAAGGCGCTGCGCCACGCCTTTTTCGCCGAGCGCGCGGCGAGCAAGATCCCCGACGTGCCGGAAGACACGCCGGTGCGGGCCATCAACAAGGTCGCGGTGATCGGCGCCGGGACGATGGGCGGCGGCATCAGCATGAATTTCCTGAACGCCGGCATCCCGGTGGTCATGCTGGAAATGAAGCAGGAGGCGCTGGACCGCGGCATCGGCGTGATGCGCAAGAACTACGAGGCGCAGGTCAAGAAAGGCAAGCTGAAGCAGGACAAGCTCGAGCAGCGCATGGGACTGTTGTCCAGCACGCTGAGCTACGACGAGATCAAGGATGCGGACCTCGTGATCGAGGCGGTGTTCGAGGACATCGGCGTCAAGGAGCAGGTGTTCAAGACGCTCGACGAGGTGATGAAGCCGGGAGCGATCCTCGCGTCCAACACCTCGACGCTCGACGTCAACAAGATCGCAAGCTTCACCAGACGCCCGCAAGACGTGATCGGCATGCACTTCTTCAGCCCGGCCAACGTGATGAAGCTGCTGGAGGTGATTCGCGGCGAGAAGACCGCCAAGGACGTGCTGGCCACCGTGATGCAGCTCGCCAAGAAGATCAAGAAGACCGCGGTCGTCTCCGGTGTGTGCGACGGCTTCATCGGCAACCGCATGATCGAGCAGTACAGCCGCCAGGCCGGCTTCCTGCTGGAAGAGGGTTGTACGCCCGAGCAGGTCGACCGCGCGATCGAGAAATTCGGCTTCGCCATGGGTCCGTTCCGCATGGGCGACCTGGCCGGCAACGATGTCGGCTGGTACATCCGCAAGCGCCGCTACATCGAAAAGCCGAACATGCGCTACAGCAAGACCGCCGACCTGCTGTGCGAGATGGGGCGCTTCGGCCAGAAGACCGGTGCCGGCTGGTACGACTACAAGGCCGGCAAGCGCGACGCCATCGCCTCGCCGGTGGTGAACGAGATGATCGAGAAGCACCGCGCCGAACTCGGCGTCTCGCCACGCAAGATCAGCGACGACGAGATCGTCGGGCGGCTGGTCTACGCGCTGGTCAACGAGGGCGCCAAGATCCTGGAAGAGGGCATCGCGCTGCGGGCCTCCGACATCGACATGGTGTATCTCACCGGCTACGGCTTCCCGCTGTGGCGCGGCGGCCCCATGTGCTACGCCGACACCATGGGTCTGTTCAACGTGGTGCAGTCGATGCGACGTTTTGCCAGGAACCCGCTCGACGACGCCACCTTCTGGCAGCCGGCGCCGCTGCTGGCCAGGCTGGCCGAAGAGGGCAAGACCTTCAGCTGACCGACCCGAGATCGACACACCGGAGACCCACCATGAGCGAACGCGCCACCTTCACCCGCATGCAGGACAGCACGCGCGAGGACTGGAAGCTCATCTCCGGCGAGTTCATGGGCTTCGCGAAACATCTGCCCGAGCGGGTGCTGGCGCACTTGAAGGTGCTCGAGGGCGACTACGGCGGCTTCCCGGTGGACCGCTACACCCATTCGTTGCAGACGGCTACCCGCGCCTTGCGCGACGGGCGCGGCGACGAGTACGTGGTGTGTGCGCTGCTGCACGACATCGGCGACACACTGGGTTCGTACAACCACCCCGACATCGCCGCGGCCGTCCTCAAGCCCTTCGTCAGCGAACAGAACCTCTGGATGGTGCAGCACCACGGCATCTTCCAGGGCTACTACTTCTTTCACCACATCGGCATGAACCGCGACATGCGCGAGCAGTTCCGCTCGCACCCGTGGTTCGATGCCACCGCCGAGTTCTGCGAGCTCTACGACAACCCGGCCTTCGACGCGAAGGCCGAAACCTTGCCGATCGCCGAGTTCGAGCCGCTGGTGCGCCGCGTCTTCGCGCAGCCCCGCAACACCATCTACAAGGCCGCCGTCGACCAGAACGCGTCGCGGCCGGCGCATTGATTTCCAGGAGAACCTGTCATGACCGACGCCGTCATCGTTTCCACCGCCCGCACGCCGCTCGCCAAATCGTGGAAGGGCGCATTCAACATGACCCATGGCGCCACGCTGGGCGGCCATGTGGTCAAGGCCGCCATCGAACGGGCCGGCATCGACGGCGCGGAAGTCGAGGACGTGCTGATGGGCTGTGCCACGCCCGAGGGCGCGACCGGCAGCAACATCGCGCGCCAGATCGCCCTGCGCGCCGGCCTGCCGGTGACGGTCAGCGGCGCCACCGTCAACCGTTTCTGCTCCAGCGGTCTACAGACCATCGCGATGGCCGCGCAGCGCGTCATCGCCGGCGAGGGTGACGTCTATGTCGCCGGCGGCGTGGAGAGCATCTCGTGCGTACAGAACGAGGCCAACAGCCACATGATCCGCGAGGCCTGGCTGATGCAGCACAAGCCCGAGATCTACTGGAGCATGCTGCAGACCGCCGAGCAGGTGGCCAAGCGCTACAACATCTCGCGCGAGCGCATGGACCAGTATGGCGCTGCCAGCCAGCAGAAGGCGTGCGCTGCACAAGAGGCCGGCAAGTTCAACGATGAAATGGTGCCGATCACCGTGACCGCCGGCGTTGCCGACCCGGTGATGGGCATGCGTACGAAAGACGTGACCGTGACCCAGGACGAAGGCCTGCGCCCCGGCACGACGTACGAGGCGGTGTCGGGCATCCGCTCGGCGCTGCCCGGCGGGGTGGTTGCGGCGGGCAATGCGAGCCAGTTCTCGGACGGCGCCGGCGCCTGTGTCGTCATGAACGCCACGTTGGCCGAGCAGCGCGGCTTGAAGCCGCTGGGTCGCTTCCTCGGCTTCGCGGTGGCCGGCTGCGAGCCCGACGAAATGGGCATCGGTCCGGTGTACGCAGTGCCCAAGGTGCTCAAACGGCTGGGGCTGAAGGTCGAGGACATCGATTTGTGGGAGCTGAACGAGGCGTTTGCGGTGCAGGTGCTGTACTGCGCCGACACGCTGGGCATCCCGATGGACCGGCTCAATGTGAACGGCGGCGCGATCGCGGTGGGCCATCCGTACGGCGTCAGCGGCCAGCGCCTGACCGGTCATGCGCTGATCGAAGGCAAGCGCCGTGGCGCCAAACGCGTGTGCGTGACGATGTGCATCGGCGGCGGCATGGGCGCCGCGGGCGTGTTCGAGGTGCTTTGACCGGGACAGGGCGGGCCTGAAGCCCGTCCACCCACTTCACGCCAGACAGATCGACCGGCGGGCCCTGAGCCCGCCCCATGGACACCGGATCATGCGCGCCACCCTCGACTTCCTGCTCAACGACTGGCTCGACGTGGAGGCGTTGACGCAGCGGCCGCGTTTCGCCGACCACTCGCGCGAGACCTTCGACTCGGTGCTCGACACCTGCGAGCGCATCGCACGCGAGAAGTTTGCGCCGTTCAATCGCCTGACCGACACCGAAGAGCCCCGCTTCGACGGCAAGCGCGTGCACCTGCCCGAGGCCACGCATGCCGCGATGCAGGCCTACGTCGCATCCGGCATGCTGGCCGCGTCGCAGGACTACGAACTCGGGGGCATGCAGTTGCCCTGCGTGGTCGAGATGGGCGCGCGCAGCTTTTTCTCGGCGGCCAGTGTCGCGATGGGCGGCTACGCCATGTTGACGCAAGGCAACGCCCACTTGCTGATGGCGCATGGCACGGCGGTGCAGAAGGAGGTGTTCGCGAAGAACGAGCTCGCCGGCCGCTGGTTCGGCACGATGTGCCTCAGCGAACCGCAAGCGGGGTCGAGCCTGTCGGACGTGGCCACGCGGGCGACCCCCGACGGCGACGGGTACGCCGACGATCCGCTCGGGCCGCGCTACCGGCTCAAGGGCAACAAGATGTGGATCTCGGCCGGCGAACACGAGTTGACCGAGAACATCGTGCACCTGGTGCTCGCGAAGATTCCCGGCCCGGACGGCAAGACCATTCCCGGCGTGAGGGGCATCTCGCTGTTCATCGTGCCGAAGAAGCTGGCCGACACGGAGGGCCGGCTCACCGGCGAGCGCAACGACGTCGCGCTCGCCGGCCTCAACCACAAGCTGGGCTACCGCGGCACCACCAACACGCTGTTGAACTTCGGCGAAGGCCGGTTCCCGGTGCGCGGGCAGGCGGGCGCCATCGGCTATCTCGTCGGCGAGCCCGGCAAGGGCCTGGCCTGCATGTTCCACATGATGAACGAGGCACGCATCGGCGTCGGGCTGGGGGCGACGATGCTGGGCTACGCCGGCTATCTGGCATCGCTCGAATACGCCAGGCAGCGCCCGCAGGGCCGGCCGGTCGGCCCCGGTGGCAAAGATGCCGCGCAGCCGCAGGTGGCGATCATCGAGCACGCCGACGTGAAGCGCATGCTGCTGGCGCAGAAGGCGTACTGCGAGGGTGCCTTGGCGCTCGAGCTGTACTGCGCCCGCCTGGTCGACGAGCAGCACACCGCGGCCGGTGAGACCTCGGCCGAAGCGGCCTTGCTGCTCGAGGTACTGACGCCGATTGCGAAGAGCTGGCCCAGCGAGTGGTGCCTGGAGGCCAACAGCCTGGCGATCCAGGTGCACGGCGGCTATGGCTACACCCGCGACTTTCCGGTCGAGCAGTACTGGCGTGACAACCGGCTGAACATGATCCACGAGGGCACGCACGGCATACAAGGCCTCGACCTGCTGGGCCGCAAGGTCGTGATGGACGGCGGCAAGGGACTGGCGCTGCTGGCCGACCGTGTCAACCGGACGATCGAGGGCGCCATGCAGCACCCTGAGCTGGCCGAACACGCGAATGCGCTGGCGCAAGCATTGGCCCACGTGGGGCGGGCGACGAAGGCGGCCTGGGCCACCGGCCACCCGGCCGACGCGCTGGCCAACGCCACGCCTTACCTGCAGGCTTTCGGCCACACGGTGCTTGCATGGATCTGGTTGGAAGTGGGCTTGTGCGCGGCACAACGCGAGGCGAGCGACTTCACGCGCGGCAAGCTGGCGGCGGCGGCCTATTTCTTTCGCTACGAGTTGCCGAAGATCGGGCCCTGGCTGGCGGTCGTCGAAGCCCGTGACACGACCTGCCGCGAGATGCAGGAGGCGTGGTTCTGACGGTCCACCCCTACGCGCTTCGCGGCCTTGCAGGCCGCGCCGTGCCAGGAGGCCCGCCCCTTCGCCAAGCATGAACAGCCCGCAGGGACTGTACATGTCCGGGCTCAGCCTTTCGAGGGGCGACGCTGGCGGACCGGCACAGTCGGAGCCGCGGCGTCACTCGATCAGGTACGCTCGTGTGCCTGGGGCCGCAACGCAAGAGAGGACGGACGTGAAGACGAGTACGGTGGAAACCCTGACCTGGGTGATGATCTACGGCGGGTTGATCCTGCTGTCGTTGGGGATCTTCGTGGCGCGCACGGCGCAGATCCTGGGCAACGGATTTATGCTAGCCGGCGCGGCGATCGCGTGCGTCGGCGGGGTGCTGATCTACGTACGTTCGCGGATGAAGTCACCGGAGAGGAAGTCATGATCAAGCACATCGTCATGTGGCAGCTGAACGACCCAGCCGACGCCCCCAAATTCAAGGAACTGCTCGACAGCTGCAAGAGCCTGGTGCCCGGCATGCTGGAGTTCGAGGTCGGCATCCGCACCCCGAGACTCGAAGCGACGATGGACGTCGTGCTGGTGTCGACCTTCACCGACAAGGCGGCCCTGGACGCCTACCAGGAGCACCCGCATCACAAGGCGGTCGGCGCCCAGCTCGGGCGCCTGCGCAGCGCGCGCTCCGTGGTGGACTATGTGACCCTGCAGCAACCGGGCGCCGATGTCGACCTGGGCGACGACCTGTCGTTCGCGCGCACGGCGCCGGCACCGCTCTGATCCATCCCCAACCGGCGGTGCAGCAGGTGCCGCCTCCATCCTTCCACTGATTCCCCATGAGCCTGAATTCCCTGTTCGACCTGACTGGCCGTACGGCCCTGATCACCGGCGGCTCGCGCGGCCTGGGCTTGCAGATCGCCGAGGCGCTCGGTGCGGCCGGCGCCAAGCTGATGCTGAGCTCGCGCAAGGCGCAGGACCTCGAAGAAGCCGTTGCGCACCTGCAGGACAGCGGCATCGACGCGCGCTGGATCGCTGCCGACGCCAGCCGCGAAGAGGACGTGCAGCGCATTGCCGACGAAACGCTGCAGCGCATGGGGCACGTCGACATCCTCGTCAACAACGCCGGCGCCACCTGGGGTGCCCCGGCCGAAGACCACCCGGTCGAAGCCTGGGACAAGGTGATGAACCTCAACGTGCGCGGCATCTTTCTGCTCAGCCAGGTCATCGGCAAGAAGAGCATGATTCCGCGCGGGCACGGCCGCATCATCAACATCGCATCGATCGCCGGCCTGGGCGGCAACCCGGCGTTCATGAACACCATCGCCTACAACACCAGCAAGGGTGCGGTGGTCAACTTCACGCGGGCGCTGGCCTGCGAGTGGGGACGCTACGGCATCACCGTGAACGCGCTGGCGCCAGGCATGTTCCCGAGCAAGATGACCCGGGGCACGCTCGAGAAGGTCGGCGCCGACAACATCGCGCAGCATGCGCCGCTGCAGCGCATCGGTGACGACGAAGACCTGAAGGGTGCCGCCTTGCTGTTCGCGTCGCAGGCGGGCAAGCACATCACCGGACAGATCCTTGCGGTCGACGGCGGCGTCAGTGCGCTGGTGGGGGGCTGAGCATGGCGGCCCCGGACTTGCTGCGTTCGCGTCCTCCCAGGGGAGCACGGTGCCCATCGGGCAGCCGGGCGGGCGTTGCATGAGATTCCCCGTTCACATTCCGTTCGTCGAAGCACTGGGCTTCGAACTCTCGCGCATCGGCGATGGCGAGGCCGAGCTGCAACTGAAGCTGCAGGAACTGCACCTCAATTCCTTCCACGTCGCGCACGGCGGCGTCAGCATGACGCTGCTCGACGTCGCGATGGCGCATGCCGCACGCAGCATCAACCGCGAGCGGGCCGATTTCGGCCCCGGTGTCGTGACCATCGAGATGAAGACCAGTTTCATGCGCCCGGGTGAAGGCGACCTGCGCGCGATCGGCCGCTTGCTGCATCGCACCGCGACGCTCGCCTTCTGCGAAGGCGAAATTCTCAGCGCCGACGGCGAGCGCATCGCGCACGCCACCGGCACCTTCAAGTACCTGCGCGCGCTGCCCACCGAGAAGCGCGACGTCAAACCCTTGCAGCGCCGCCTTGACGGCGCAGGCTCAGACTGAAAGGACTTCCTGCTCATGACCATGACCAATCGCCAGATCCTGCTCGTTTCGCGCCCGCAGGCAGAAGCGGGTGTCGACAACTTCAAGCTTGTCGAGACGCCGGTGCCGGCGCTGGCCGACGGACAGGTGCTGGTGCGCCACCACTACCTGTCGCTCGACCCGTACATGCGCATGCGCATGAGCGAAGCGAAAAGCTATGCGCAACCGCAGCCGTTGAACGAAGTGATGATCGGCGGCACGGTCGGCGAGGTGGTCGACTCGAAGAACCCCGGCTTCAAGCCCGGCGACACCGTGCGCGGCATGGGCGGCTGGCAGGAGTACGCGCTGGTCGACGCGAACCAGCGTGGCGTGTTGCAGAAGGTCGACGCGGCGCACATTCCGTTGTCGGCCTACCTGGGTGCCGTCGGCATGCCGGGCGTCACCGCCTGGTACGGTCTGGTGAAGATCATCCAGCCGAAGGCCGGGCAGACCATCGTCGTCAGCGCCGCCAGCGGGGCGGTCGGCAGCGCGGTCGGGCAACTGGCCAAGGTGCGCGGTTGCCGTGCGGTCGGCATCGCCGGCGGGCAGGAAAAATGTCGCTACGTCACAGAGGAACTCGGCTTCGACGCCTGCATCGACTACAAGGAGCATCGCGACGAGAAATCGCTTGCGGGAGCGCTGAAAGAGGCGGCCCCGGACGGCATCGACGGGTGCTTCGAGAATGTCGGCGGCGTGGTGCTCGACGCGGTGATGTCGCAGATGAACGCCTTCGGCCGCATTGCCCTGTGCGGCATGATCTCCGGCTACGACGGCCAGCCGATTCCGATGGCGCGGCCGCAGCTCATCCTGACGCAGCGGATGACGCTCGAAGGTTTCATCGTCAGCGAGCACATGGAAGTGTGGCCCGAGGCGCTGAAGGAGCTGGGCACGCTGGTGGCGACCGGCACGCTGAAGTACCGCGAGACGGTGGCGCAAGGGCTGGAGCAAGCGCCCGAAGCGTTCCTCGGCCTGCTCAAGGGCAGGAACTTCGGCAAGCAACTGGTCAAGCTGATCTGACGCGATCGCCTGCGGGGGCGTCTCGTGGCAGGGATATCGGAGGTGCTGAAGATGAAACCATCGTTCGCCCCCTTGGATCAGACCCACGAGGTGATCAACCAGAGCGCACCGCTGTCGGGCTACAACCTGTTCACGACGAACCGGCCGTTGCGCGATGCGCTCGCGTTCCACTCGCCGGGCCATGACGACGCACCTTTGCGCGCGCTCGGTGAAACGGCCGGCGCCGCCGAGATGCAGCAGCACGCCCGGCTCGCCAACGTGCATGCACCGCTGTTGCACAGCCACGATCGTTTCGGCCGGCGTGTCGATCAGGTCGAGTTCCATCCGAGCTACCACGCGCTGATGTCGGCGGCGGTGCGCCACGGGCTGCATGGGTCGGCGTGGGCGGGAGGGCCCGGCGCGCACATGGAGCGCGCGGCGGGCTTCATGCTTTTCACCGAGCTCGAGGCTTCGGTGCTGTGCCCGGTCTCGATGACCTATGCGGTCACGCCCGCGCTGCGCGGCAATGCACCGGTGTTCTCCGAATGGTTCCCCAGGCTCACGAGCACCGGGTACGACCCGCGCCTGGTTCCGGCGGCACAAAAGGCCGGCGTGACGATGGGCATGGGCATGACCGAGAAGCAGGGTGGCTCGGACGTGCGCGCCAACACCACCCAGGCTACCTTCGAGGAGACCACGCCGTGGGGGCGTCGCTACCGTCTGGTGGGGCACAAGTGGTTCTTCTCGGCGCCGATGTGCGACGCCTTCCTCGTGCTGGCGCAGGCGCCGGCCGGCTTGAGCTGCTTCTTCCTGCCACGTGTGCTGCCGGACGGCGCCATGAATGCGCTGCGCATTCAGCGGCTGAAAGACAAGCTGGGCAACAAGGCCAACGCCAGTTCCGAGGTCGAGTTCGCCGGCGCGCAGGCCTGGCTGGTCGGCGAGGAAGGGCGTGGTGTGCCGCAGATCCTCGAAATGGGCACCCTGACACGGCTCGACTGCGCGCTCGGCACCACCGGGCTGATGCGCCAGGCGCTCGTGCTGGCACTCAACCATGCCAGCCAGCGCAAGGCCTTCGGCTACCGCCTGCTGGAGCATCCGCTGATGCGCAACGTGCTGGCCGACCTGGCACTCGAAAGCGAGGCCGCCGTGGCATTGAGCCTGCGGCTCGCACGTGCCTTCGACCGCCAGGACGACGCCCACGAAGCGCTGATGCGACGCGTGCTGACGCCGGTGGCGAAGTACTGGATCTGCAAGCGCGGCAGCATGTTCTCGCAGGAGGCGATGGAATGCCTGGGCGGCAACGGCTATGTGGAAGAGGGCGGCGAGGGCGTGATGGCCCGCATCTACCGCGAGATGCCGCTCAATTCCATCTGGGAAGGCGCCGGCAACATCATGGCGCTCGACCTGCTGCGCGCATTGAAGAAGCGCGACGATCGCGGGCAGGACGTCGCGGCGGCACTGGCCGCCGAGCTCGACCCGGCCCGCGGCTCGCAGCCGGGCTACGACCGGCTCGTCGCGTCGCTGCTCACGCGCATCGACGATGGCGTCGAAGAGACAGAGGCCCGCCGGCTGGCGCAGGACGTCGCGCTCGCAGTACAGGCCGCGATGCTGCGCCGGCATGCCCCCGATTTCGTCTTCGAGGCCTTCTGCGCTTCTCGCCTGGGCGGAGATTGGGGCCATGCGTTCGGCACGCTGCCGCTCGCCAGCAACTTCGACGGCATCATCGCGCGGGCCATGCCCTATTGATCCGGTTGTCGCCTGCTGGACAGACCGGGCGGCAGCGGTGGCGCAACATGCGTTCCAGCGAACCGACATTCAGGAGACCTCGATGAAATCCTTTCAGGGCAAGACCGCGGTGCTGACGGGCGCCGGCTCCGGCTTCGGCCTCGAAGTGGCCCGACTCGCCGCGCGCGCCGGCATGAACGTGGTCATGGCCGACGTGCAGCAGGATGCGCTCGATCGCGCGGCCGAAGAAATCCGCGGCCTCGGCGCACAGGTGCTGCCGGTCCGGCTCGACGTGTCCAAGGCCGGCGACGTCGAGGCCATGGGGGCCGCGACGGTCGAGCGATTCGGCGTGCCGCACCTGGTGTTCAACAACGCGGGCGTGGGCTTCGGCGGGCTGATCTGGGAACACACGCTGAAGGACTGGGAGTGGGTGGTCGGCGTCAACCTGATGGGGGTGGCGCATGGCGTGCGCGTGTTCACCCCGCTGATGATCGAGGCTGCGCGCAACGACCCCGGCTACGAAGGCCACATCGTCAATACGGCGTCGATGGCGGGCCTGTTGAACGCCCCGAACATGGGCGTCTACAACGTGACGAAACACGCGGTGGTGTCGATGAGCGAGACCCTCTATCAGGATCTTCACCTCGTGACCGACCAGGTGGACTGCTCGGTGCTGTGCCCGTACTTCGTGCCCACCGGGATCCACGAATCGCACCGCAACCGACCCAAGGACGCACGCAGCGACAGCAAGGCGACGCCGAGCCAGCTGATCGCTCAGGCCAACAGCGCCAAGGCCGTCACGTCGGGCAAGGTCACGGCGGCCGAAGTCGCCCAGAAGGTGATGGACGCGGTGCGCGACCGGCAGTTCTACATCTACAGCCACCCGCAGGCGCTGGCCATCGTGCAAAAGCGTCTCGAAGACGTCGTGCAGGGCCGCAACCCGAGCGACCCGTTCGAGGCCAAGCCCGAGATCGGCGAGAAGCTGCGTCAGGCGTTGCGCGCCGCCATGGGCTGAGCGCCGCCATAAGCTCGGCTGCGGCCGCGTCCGGCCTGCTTGCCGGCGTACATGGCCGTATCGGCACGCTTGAGCAGCGTCGTCGCGTCGGTGCCGTGGCGAGGCGCCAGGGCGTAGCCGAGCGTCATGCCGACGCTGCAAGGGCCGTGCGGCAGGGTGAACGGCTCGGCCACCGCGACCTGCAGCCGCTCGGCGAGCGCGGTCGCCTCGGTTTCGTCGGCAAGCCACGACGAGGCGACGACGAATTCGTCGCCGCCCAGTCGTGCCACCAGCGCGTCCTGCCCGGCCAGCGCGCACAGGCGCTGGCCGATCTGGCGCAGCAGCTCGTCGCCGGCGTCGTGCCCATGGCTGTCGTTGACCGCCTTGAAACCGTCGAGATCGATCAGGTAGACCGCTGCCAGGCGGCCCGCTCCCGCCCGCGCCAGCCGTGGTTCCAGCGCCTCGTGCAGGCCGCGCCGGTTGAGCAGCCCGGTCAATGCGTCGGTGCGAGCGATCAGTGTCAGTCGTTCCTGTTCGATGCGGGCCCGATCGGCTGCATGGCGGACTTCCTCGGCGCGCACGCTCATCACCATGATCCAGCACAGCAGCAGCAGCAGCGAGCCGGCCTGGAACGCATGCAGGTTCCAGCGGGTCGCCGGCACGAGGCCGGCGTTGAGCGCCGCCATCGTCGCCACACCCAGTGAATAGAGGCAGAAGCCGAGGAAAATCCAGCGGGCGGCGCGATCCCCGCCATGGGCGCGGTACGCAGCCACCGGCAGGCCGATGAGCATCGGCACCAGCCCGATCGAAGCCAATAGCACCGTGGCGGCGCTGTAGCTCGCGACGCCGCCGGCGAACAGCACGGCGCCGAGCAGGGACACCGCCGCCCCTGCATGCATGACGCCGCTTGCGACCCGGCTCACCTTCGCCATCGCCAGCGTGTGCTCGGTGAACATGAAGCCGCCGGCGAGGATGCCGTACATCCACAGCACCGCCGCATTGCGCGTCAGCCAGACGTGATGGGGCCACAAGTACTGCGCTGCCAGCCCGTGGTAGGTGAAGAAGAACAGCGTGCCGCTTGCTGCCGCCACTGCGAACCACAGGAACATCGGGTCGCGCGACGCCGCTGCGCGGACCACGGCGTAGACGAAAAGGCACAGACCGAAGCCGGCCGCGAGGCCTTGCCACAGCCGCGTGTCGCTCTCGTGGCGCATCAGCTCGGGCAGGGTCATCAACGACATCGGGAGTATGGCGGCCCCGGCGGTATCGACGCGCAGCAGCAGTTCGTAGGCGACGCCGGGTTGCAGCTCGAGCGCGACCGCGTGCAGCCGCGTCGGCAGCGGGCGCTGTGCATAAGGACGATGGTTGCCCATCACCCGGTGCACGACCGGCTGGCCGTCGCGCAGCAGGTAGAGGTCGGCGCGGTCGAGCAGCGGATAGTCGATCGCGAACCACCATGTGCGTGCCGCGGGAGCCGCCAGGTGCAGCGGCAGTTTCAGCCAGTGGATCGCCGGGCGCGGGCCGAGATTTCCGGGCGGCGTTGCAGCGGCGGCAAATGCGTCCGGGTGCGCCAGCACGTCATCGAGTGTCCAGCGCCGGGCAGCGTCCGTCGCCAGCGTCACCGCCGGCCACGCGTCGACCCGCTGCACCGCATCGCTCAGGGCCAGCGCATCGGCCGGGCGTGCCGGAGCTGCCAGCACGCACAGGGCGAGCGCGAGCAGCCAGAGTGCGAGCCATCGGCTCCAGCGGGCAACGGACTGAGAAGGTGCAGGCAACTGCAGGTGCGCGTGGGACACGATCGGCAGGGGCAGGGATATCCGTTCCTTCGGCAGGATGCCGGCGACCTTGAGGACGACAGCGGCCGGCCCTGTGACATTTTGCTTGTGCGCTTGGCGCAAACGGCAAACGAAACGGCGCAGCCTGGCAATGACGAGGCTCAACCTGCCTCGCAAACTGCGCCTCGCAGTGCCGTTCCCCCTGGCCCAACAGGCGAGCCGGGCCGGCGGTGCAAGCACCGTTTCTTCGACGGGGCCGCGACAGCACGGTCGGCGATGCCACCCGGGCCGGCCGGCTGGGTGACGGCAATGCACGCAAGGGCGCAAGACCCTGGGTCGGGATACACCGGATCTCTGTCACTTTCCAATGGAGACATCAACTTGAAGAAACTGGTATCGAGACTTTCGAGCCTGGCGGCGCTGGGCGCGTTGGCCTGCGGCACGGCCACGGCGCAGACCGAACCCATCGTGTTCGTGCACGGCTATTCGGGCAGCGGCTCGAACTGGGACACGATGATTTCGCGCTTTCGGGCGAGCGGCTACCCGTCCAATCTGCTCTACACCTTCGAGTACAACTCGTTGATCGCCAGCGACAGCACCAGCGGCAGCCAGATGCGCAGCTTCGTCAACACGGTGCGTTCGAGGCATGGCAATGCGCGTGTCAGCGTGGTGGCGCATTCCAACGGCGGGCTGGTCTCGCGGTGGTACCGCGTTCAACTCGGCGGTGATGCGGCAATGCGCCGCTTCGTCACGTTGGGCACGCCGCACAGCGGCACGACGTCGGCCTACGCGTGCTTCAGCCCGGCGTGCTTCGACATGCGGCCGTACTCCAGCTTCCTGATCACGCTGGCCGGTCGCGGCTGCGACCGCTCGCTGTGGTCGGCCACCGATGGCGTGATCCTGCCGGCGTCCAGCGCGCAGTGCGGCAGCAGCACCCGCACCCGTGACGTGAGCCACCTGGCGCTGCTGACCGACAGCAGCGTCTACGGCCAGGTGCGCGACCAACTGCGTTGATCGAAACGGCGGGGGCCGTGGCGCCGCGGCCTCCGTCCCGGGCAGGAGATCGGGAATGAACATGCTTCCATACCGCAACGCCTTCGGGTGGGCACTCGCGGCGCTGGCACTGCCGTCCTGCGGGCTGCCGGATCGCCCGCTGGCCGAGCAGCGGGTCGTGGCTTCGGTCAACGGCGTCGCGATCGACGCCCGTGTGCTCGACGCGCTGGTGCGGGCGCGTCAGGGACTCTCGAATCCATTCGATGAAACTGCACTGCAGGCTGAGCCGGCGTCGGTGGACACCCAGGCGGCATTGCAGGACCTGGTGCTGGCCGAAGTGCTGGCTCAGGCCGCCATCGAGCGCGGCCTGGACCGCAAACCCGATGTCGCGGCAGAACTGGCGCTGCAGCGCAAGACGCTGCTCGGCCAGCAGTTGGTGCGCGAATTGCTCGGCGACATCGACGTCAGCGCCGGCGAGCTGGAGCGGCGCTATCGCGACCTGCCTGTCGAGCAGGAATACGACGTGCGCCACGTGCTGGTGGCCGACGAAGCAACGGCCCAGTCTCTGATCGCGCAGCTCGATCAGGGCGCCCGCATCGAGACGCTCGCGCGCAGGCACACGATCGACCCGCAAAGCCGTGACGGCCGGCTCGGCTGGCTGATGCCGAATCAGCTGGAACGCCCCTTTGCCGAAGCACTGGAAAAGTTGGCGCCGGGGCAGCACACCGCCCGGCCGGTGCACACCAGCTATGGCTGGCATGTGGCGCGCCTCCAGGCACGGCGCGCGCTGCAGAAGCCGCCGTTCGAGGAGGTGCGGGCCGCGCTGCGCGAGCAAGTGCTGCAGGAGCGCCTGCAAACCCGTCTGCAGGCGCTGCGCGCCGACGCCGACGTGCAACTGGGCTCACAGTCGGGGCCTGCGACGCTGGGGAGCGGCCGATGACGTCACCGATCGACATCAGCCGTGCCGCCTCGCACGAGCCGGTCGGCTGGGTCCGGCTCGCCCTGGCCGTGGGTATAGGCACCGTGGTGGTGGTCACCGCGGTCGCGTGGTCGGTGCACCGCGAGGTGCTCGCGCCGGTGGGCACGGAGCATGCGCGGCGTGCGCCAGCGCATGTGCCATCCGCGGCAGCGCGGTTGCCAGACGCCCACCAGGTCGCCCGCGACGGCATCGCGCGGCTCGATGCCAGCCGGCTGTTCGAGCTGGGCTACGCCGGTGGGCTGATCGTCGACCAGGACACTCGTGCGGCGTTGGAGCTCGTGCTCGCGGAACACGCCGGCACCGCCGGGATGGAGCAGCTCGACGCCGCGCTGCGCAGCAACATGCCGAAAGAGGAGGCCGAGCGGGTGCTCCGGCTGGTCGACAGCTACCGTGCCTACCGGGCGGCGTTGCAGCGTGAGCTTCAGGGCGCGCCCCCGCCCCAGGATCTGCAGCAGATGCTGGCGCTCGTGGATCGTGCAAGCGCCCTGCGTGCGCAGCATTTCGACGCGCAAACGGGCGACGCGCTGTTCGGCATGCAGGAGGCCCACGCTCGGCATGCCCTGGCGCGTGCCGGGATCGAGAGCGACACGACGCTCGACGCAGCGACGCGTGCACGGCGTTTGCGCGAGCTCGACGCATCGCTGCCCCCGGCGCTGCAGCATGAACTCGGCCTCGAGCAGGCGCAGGCCACCCGTGTCGCCGAGGAAGTCGAGGCGATGCGACAGCGCGGCGCCGACGCGTCGCAGATCAGAGCCTACCGCCAGCGTGAACTGGGGGCTGAGCAGGCCGAGGCCTTGTCGCACATGGAGGCGCAGCAGGCGCAATGGCACCAACGCTACGAGGCCTATGCACAACAACGCCGGCAAATCGAGGCAGGCGCCGCCGGGCCGGTGCAGCGGCAGGCGCAACTCGACGCACTGCTGCGCCAACACTATGCACGGGAGGAGATCGACGCGGCACGAGCCTACGAGCGGGCGCGATCGCGGTGATGAATCGTGTCGGGTGGTCAGGCGAGCGCGTACTCGCGTTCGTCTTGCGGTACCGGGGCGCTGCGCGACGAACGCTCCGGTTTCAGCGGCAGCCCGCCGAAGCGGCGCAACGCCTGAACATCGAGCACGCGCAGGCAATGCCGGTTCATGCGCAGCAGCCCGCGCTCGGCGAGGCTGTGCAGCGCGCAGTTGGTGCGCTGACGCGACACGCCGGACAGCAGCCCGATCTCGCCATGCGTGAGCCGGATCACCGGTGCGGCACCAGGGTGCAGCTCCGTGTCGGTCAGCGATGCGAGGCAGCGCGCCACGCGCGCCTCGCAATCGTGCAACCGGTCGCCTTCGAGTGCTTCCATGGCCGCTTCGACGCGGGCGGCCACCATCGCGAGCACGTAGTGGTTGAACGCCGGACGCGAGCGCAGCAGTTCGTGGAACACCTCGTCGGGGATCGTCAGCAGCCGCGTGTCCCGCAGCGCGACGGCGTCGTAGCGTCGTGCGGTGCCGCGCAGCAGCGCGCACTCGTCGAACCACTCGCCTTTGGCGACGTGTCCCAGTGCCGACATGCGGCCCTCGTCAGAGCCCACCGACAACTGGACCAGGCCCTCGGCCACGCCGACCCACTGAGTGACGGCGTCGCCGCGAAACCCGATATGACTTCCGGCCTTGACGTGGCGTTCGCGCAGCACCCTGCGCAGCAAGGCCTGGTCCGCTTCGCAGAGCAGGCCGGCCCAGGGCGCGACACGGTGAAGATCGGTGTGGGCGTGGCCACTCATGCTCGACTCCTCAGCGCCGGTACTGCAGCGATTTGTATTCCAGGAACTCTTCAAGCCCGTAGCGGCCCAGTTCGCGCCCGTAGCCCGACTGCTTGTAGCCACCGAACGGCGCCTTCAGGTTGAAGCTGCCGCCATTGATCTCGACCTGCCCGGTGCGCATCTGGCGCGCGACCTGCGAGGCGTGCTCATCGGTACCCGCCCACACGGCGCCCGACAGGCCGTACAAGCTGTGGTTGGCGATACGCACCGCATCGGCCTCGTCGCGATAGGTCAGGATGGACAGCACCGGGCCGAACACCTCTTCCTGTGCCACGCGCGCGTCGGGCCGCACACGACCGAGCACCGTGGGCTGCACGTAGTAGCCGCGCTCCAGCCCCACGGGCGGTTCGATCCCGCCGCACAGCAATTCGGCCCCTTCGGCAACCGCGATGCGGATGTACTCTCGTACCCGGTCGCGCTGGACGGCCGAGGCCAGCGGGCCCAGCGTGGCGGCCTCGTCGAACGGATCGCCGACCCGGTGCGCCAGCGCCGCCTGTACCGCGAGCTTGGCCGCGTCCTCATACTGGCTTTCGTGGACGAGCATGCGGGTGTGAGCGGTGCAGGTCTGGCCGGAGTTCAGGAAGCAGCTGTTGACCGTGCCTTTGACAGCCGCGGCGAGGTCGGCATCTTCGAGGATCACCGAGGCCGACTTGCCGCCCAGTTCGAGCGAGACACGCTTGATCGCATGGGCCGCGACTTCGCCGATGCGCTTGCCCGCACGCGTGGAGCCCGTGAACGACACCATGTCGACGTCGAGGTGCGCGACCAAGGCCTCGCCGACGGCCGCGCCGTAGCCGGTCACCAGGTTGAACACACCGGGCGGGATGCCCGCGTCGTGCATCACCTCCGCCAGCAGGAAGGCATTCAGCGGCGCCACTTCCGACGGCTTGAGCACCACGGTGCAGCCGGCCGCCAGCGCCGCCGCGACCTTCGCGGCGGTCTGGTGCAGCGGATAGTTCCAGGGTGTGATCGCGGCGACCACGCCGACCGGCTCGCGCAGCACGTGCGAATGGCCGACGGTTTCCTCGAACGCGAAACTCGCCGCCATCTCGGCGTACATCTTGAAGGTCGCGATCGGCGTGCCGGCCTGGATCTTCAGCGCCTGCTGCAACGGCATGCCCATCTCGAGCGCGATGGTGTTGGCGATTTCGCCGGCGCGCGCCTTCAGCCCTTCGTGCACGGCGCGCAGCAGCTCGCCCCGGCGCGCCGGCGGCGTTTGCGACCAGGCGGGAAAGGCGCGGCGGGCGGCAGCCACGGCGAGGTCGACGTGGGCTTGCGAGCCGGCCGGCACGGTGCCGATCTCTTCCTCGGTCGAGGGCGAGAGCACCGTGATCCGTTCCAGCATGTAGCAGGGCGCCCAATGGCCCCCGATGTAAAGCTGCTCGCGGCGAATCATCTGGTGTGAAGGTGTGCAGTGGATGGAAGGAGGGCGTTCAGAACACCACCATGCCGCGCGCATTGCGGCCTTCGGCGAGGTCGGTGAAAGCTTGCGGGGCGTCGTCGATGCGGTACTCGCGCGTGATCAGTTCGTCGAGCCGCAGCCGGCTTTGCCGGTAGAGCGCGACGAGTCGGGGAATGTCGACGGGAGGTCGGGAGGAGCCGAAGTAGCAGCCCTTGAGCGTCTTCTCGTCAAAGGTCAGCGTGGCGGTGCGGATGGTGGTCGTGTCACTGGACGGCGCGACCCCCACCACCACTGCGGTGCCTCCCTTGCGCAATGCGCCGTAGGCTTGCGACACCACGGCACCGTGGCCGACGCATTCGAAGCTGTAGTCGGCGCCGCCGTCGGTCAGCGAGCGCACCTTCTTGACGACGTTGTCCTCCTGCGTGGCGTTGACGACATGCGTCGCACCGAGCCGCTTCGCGAGCGCGAGTTTTTCGTCGGAGGTGTCGACCGCGACGATGGTCGTCGCACCGGCGATGTTGCAGCCCTGCACGACGTTGAGCCCCACGCCGCCGCACCCGAACACCGCCGTGGCGCTGCCGGCCACGACGTGGGCGGCGTTGTGGACTGCGCCGTAGCCGGTCATCACGCCACAGCCGAGCAGGGCCGCGCGGTCGAGCGGCATGTCGCGGTCGACCTTGATGACGCTGTCGGCATGCAGTGTCGCGTACTCGGCCATCGTGCCGCAGCCGGCGAACACGCCGAGCGGGCGGCCCTGCAGGTCAGAGGTGCGTACGCTGCCGTCCGGCAGGCTGACGGTGGTTTTCGCCGACTGGTCGCACAGCTGAGGCCGGCCCTCGGTGCAATAGCGGCATTTGCCGCACATGCTGACGAACGAGCTGACGACATGGTCGCCGACGGCAAAGCGGCTCGTCCCCTGGCCCACGGCGATGACGACCCCCGCGCCCTCGTGCCCGAGCACCATGGGCGGCGGAAACGGAATCGTGCCGGTGGTGGCCGACAGGTCGCTGTGGCAGACGCCACACGCCGCGAGCCTGATGGTCACCTCGCCGGCACGCGGCGGGTGGACAAGAATTTCCTCGACGATGACCGGCTCGCCGATGGCGCGGCAGACGACGGCCTTGGCGCGCAGCGGTTCACGCAACTCCATGTTGTCTTGTCTCCAGGCGATGCTTGCAGAGAGACCGGGCAAACCCCAGGTCCCGGACAGTCGCACTTTCCGCCACTGCGTGCTATGTTGTCGCGCCGTCTTCGTGGCAGTTTTTGCAAGTTTCCCTCTTGAGAAGCGTGGCGTCACTCGCCAACTCCGCCGTCGTAGTTGCATTTAGTGCCAAATTGAACGACCGTTCGCCATGAGAGTCCGCAGCTCGTTGCCGACCGTATCGATGAGCTACGTCCACGCCGTGTGTACCGCGATGGACGTGCCGCCGGCGACCATCGGTGCCTTGCTCGAACAGGCCGGCATGGCTCCGGGCCTGCTGTCCCAGCCTGGGGCCCGCGTCACCGAGCGGCAGTTCGCCGCGCTGTACCGTCTGGTGGTGGCCTATGCCGACGACGAGATGCCGCGGCTGTTCTCGCGCCCATTGCGTCCCGGGGCGCTGAAGTTCACCTGCCTGAGCCTGCTCGACGCGCGCAGCCTCGCCGTGGCGCTGCACCGTTGGTCGCACGTGCTGCACCTGCTGCAGGACGACTTCGAGCTCGAGCTGGACGCCACGCAGCCGATCAGCCGCGTGGCACTGGCGCAGGTACCCGGTGGCCGCTCGTGCAAGCCGGTGGCGCTGGATCTGATGCTCAAGCTCATCCACGGGGTGGCGTCGTGGCTGGTGGCCAGGCGCATCCCGCTGATCCGGGTCGACTTCTCCTTCCCGCGCCCGTCGTTCGCCGGCGAATACCAATGGCTGTATCCGGGCCCGGTGCGTTTCGACCAGCCGCAGACTGCACTGCACCTGGAAGCCAGCTACCTGCAGATGGCGGTGCGGCGCACCAAGGTCGAGCTCAACGAGTTCCTGCGCCGCGCACCCGAAGACTGGCTGTTCGTCTCGTTCAAGGACGAGTTGCTGAGCCAGCGCCTGCGCGATCATCTGGCGCAGCAACTGCCGCAGCCGGTCACCGCGGAGGCTGCTGCCGTGGCACTGCACGTTTCGACGCGCACGCTGCACCGGCGGCTGGGCGACGAGGGCACCAGCTTCCAGCGCGTGAAGGACGAGTTGCGTCGTGACATGGCGGTGCAGAAGCTCACCCGCACGCGCGAGCCGATGGCAGCGATTGCCGCCGAGCTCGGCTTCGACAGCACCGCGTCGTTCCACCGCGCGTTCAAGGGGTGGACCGGCGACACGCCGGGGGTGTACCGGGGGCGCGCACGTGGCGCGTGAGGCGACTGCCGGCTTCGAGCATTCCTGGACACGCATGCCGGTCTCCAGCCGAGCACAATCGTGCCCACGATGACACCCGACACCCGGCCCCTCCCGTTGCCGCCGCCCCGCGCAGGCCGCTCCCTGGATTCGCTCGCGCATGTCGCCGCGCACATCGACCGGCATCTGGATGCACCGTTGGACACCGCCGAGCTGGCTGCGCTGGCAGGCCTGTCGCGACATCATTTCCAACGCATGTTTCGCGCCTGCTTCGGCACCACGGTGCAGGGCTACGTCACATGGCGGCGGTTGCGCCGTGCGACCGAACTGCTGGCCGACGCGAGGTTGCCGGTGCTGGAAGTTGCGTTGGCGGTCGGCTACGAATCGGCGCAGGCACTGGCGAAGGCCATGCGGCGCGAACTCGACACGACCCCGACTGCCGCGCGTGCCGGGGCCGGCTTGCGCTGGCAAAGGCTCTTCGATGCAGCCGGCGGCGCGCAACAGCAACCCACCGGGCTGAGACCACGGTTGATGGAGCTGCCCGCCTTGCCGGTGCTGACCGCAGCCGGCCATGGCATCGAAGGTGGCGAGATGCGCACGGCGGCGGCGCAAGCCTACGGCGAGTTGATGCCAGCGCTGACACGCGCCGGGTTGATGTCGAAAGTGCGCGGCTACCTGGCGTTGATTCCCGAGCTCCCCGACGGGCCCGACGACCCGGATTGCCGCTTCCTGGGCGGCGTGATGTTCGACGCCCCACCGCACCTGCAAGACCCGCTGCGAGGGAGCCTGCACTGGCACGAACTGCCTGCCGGGGGCTATGCGGTGTTCCGCCACGAAGGCCGCTGCTGCGACCTGCATCACCTGTGGGCAGCGATCTACCGCGACTGGCTGCCGGCCACGCGCTATGCGCTGCGGGATGTGCCGTCCTTCGAGGTCTATGTCGACGCACCGAACGTCCGAGTGGACGAAGGTCTGCGGGTCGACATCCATGTCCCGGTCCACTGAGGACCCACGATCATGACCCCGCTCGCAGACGCGCAGGTGCACATATGCCGGCCGGTCGGCGCCGTGTTCGGCTACGTGATCGACATGGAGCGCTTCGCCGAGTGGTTTCCGCACGTGATGCACATCGAATCGGCCAATGCGCTGTCCTGTGCGCAGGTCGGCAAGGAATACCTGGAAAGCGTGAAGGTGCCGTTGCGGGGGGTGCGGCGCATCCGGTTGACCGTGCGCGAGGTGCAGCACGAGCAGCGCTTCGTCACCGAGGGGCGCTTTTCGCCGCTGATGCCGCGCATGGAGGTGAGTTTTGCCGAGCGCGAGGGCGGCACCGACGTCATGTTGCGCATGTTCAGCCGCAGCGACCGCGCGGTGGTGCGGTGGCTGCTGCTGCCGTGGGCGGCGCGTGTGCTGCAGCGCAGGGTCGCGGCGGGCGCCGTTCGGCTCAAGGCGAAGCTGGAGGGGGCGTCGGGCCTGTCCTAGCACTCCACAGCGGCTGGAGCGCCTCGACCAACTCGTCGGCGCTGCCGGGCCGACCGTCTTCCCAGGCCGACTCGAACTCCGCGATCTCGAGGCCCACCCGTTCGCGCTGCGCCAGCACGGCGGCGGCTTCGTTCAGCTGCGACAGCGAGAGCCCGCCCGGCACGCGGTACTCGGTGGGCACGAGACCCGGTTCGAGCACGTCGCAGTCGAGGTGCACGTAGACCGGTGCCTGCCCGACGGCGTCTGCCAGGCGTGCGCCGAGGTTCGGGCCGGCGGGCACCAGCCGCAGCACGCCCCGGTCGATCAACTGCTGCTCCGGCGCGTCGATGTCGCGAGCCCCCACCAGCACGACCTGCTGCAGCGCGAGACCGCCGCCGAGCCCGCTGTCCCACAGGCCCGCGGCGCCGGTGAGCACCAGGCCGCCGAGATAGCCGCTCGTGCTGGTCGCAGGCGTGTTCGCATCGGCATGGGCGTCGAACCAGACGATGCATGCGCGCGGCCGGTGGCGCGCGACGACCGGCAGCGTCGCGAGCGCGGTCGCGCAACGCCCCATCGTGGTGATCGGCGGGCGGCCCTCAGCGAGCAGGACGTCGCAATGCTGCGCCAACGCACGCAGGTCGCCGCGTGCGGCGTCGAGTTCCGTCTCCCAGTGCCGGCCGAGCGGCGGCGCCGGCGTGCCGACCGTCGTCGGGTCGAGCCCGGTGGCATGCGCCAGCGCCCGGGCCACGACGGCAGCGCCGGCGACGCCACGGGGATTGCGGTCGCCGGCGCGGCCCTGGTAGAGCGTCAAGGCAGGTCGAAAGGTCATGAGGCCATGCGGTGCAAAAAATGCATTGTGAAGCGCGAGAGGGGTTGCAGTGGAACAATCCGCGATCCCCGACTTCTTCCTCTCGAAGAAAGAAACCGATGACGCTCTCGATGTACGACATCTCGGTGCCGGTCTTCACGCGCATGCTCGGCAATCTCGCCGGCATTGTCGACAAGGCCGCCGCGCATGCGCGTGCCAGCGACCTGCAGGAAGCCCGGCTGCTGGACGCGCGGCTGCACGTCACGATGTTTCCCTTGGCAACGCAGGTCCAGATCGCCGCGGACGGGGCCCGCGGCACCGTGCTGCGCCTTGCCGGCCGGCAGCCGCCGACGCCCGACGCGCCCGACTTTGCGGTGTTCAATCGTGGCGACCCGCGCGGCTTCGCGCCGGTGGCGGACAGCTTTGCCGAACTCGCGGCTCGTGTGCAGCGGGCGGTCGCCGAGGTGGACGGATACTCCCGCGAGCAACTGGACGGCAGCGAGGAGCGCCCGATCACGCTGACGATGCACGGCCGCACCCGCTGCTTCACCGGCCTGCCGTTCCTGCTGCACTACTCGTTGCCGAACTTCTACTTCCACATCACGACCGCCTACGCGATCCTGCGGCACGTCGGCGTGCCGCTCGGCAAGAACGACTATCACGGCACCGGGCTGTTCACCGAAGCGTGAGGCGGTGCGGCTCAGCAATCAGGGCAGGGGTCGATCAACGCTTGGCCGGTCTCGGCGTCATCGCCGAGGTCAAGCACCTGCGCGCCGCGGCAGGTCAGGCAGTGCCCGGGCGGCGGCTCGGTGCTGCCGCGCCACGCGGCCTGCTGCCAACGGCTGGGCTGTGTCTCGATCGCCGCAGCTTGTGGCGAGACGGCGTCCTGACGCCAGTGCCGGCCATCCCAGCAGCTGTAGGGCCCGCCGGGAAAGCGGCGCTGATACACCCCTTCATGCCAGGGCGGCGTGGCACCGGAAAACCAGGGGGTGAGGCGAGGGCGGTTCGACGCGTTGCGCATGTCGCAGCCGCAAGCAGCTGCCGTGCCCGCGGCCCGGCCGTGGCCCGCGCGCTACAGTGGACGGCTACACGAGGAACCGATCGATGAACATGGCTGCACCCTCTGCGCCGCGCTATCCGAGCGTGCTGACGATTGCCGGCTCGGACAGCGGCGGCGGCGCCGGTATCCAGGCCGACCTCAAGACCTTTCTCGCGCTCGGCTGCCACGGCATGAGCGCGATCACGGCGATCACGGTACAGAACACGCTGGGCGTGCGCGGCATCCACGCCGTGCCGGCCGACATCCTGCAAGGCCAGATCGACGCCGTGATCGAGGACATCGGGGCCGACGCCGTGAAGATCGGCATGTTGCACGCGCCGGAGACCGTCGAGGTCGTCGCTGCGGCCATCGACCGCCACGCGATGCGGCACCTGGTGCTCGATCCGGTGATGGTGGCCGCCAGCGGCGACCGCCTGATCGCCGACGAGACGGTCGGCGTGCTGGTGCAACGGCTGTTTCCACGCGTTTCGCTCATCACGCCGAATCTCGACGAGGCGGCGCTGCTCCTGCAGCGCCCGCTGCGCTCGCCGGACGAGCTCGAGCCGGCAGCGCGCGAGCTGCTGGAACTGGGGGCGCGTGCCGTGCTGTTGAAGGGCGGGCACCTGCCTGGCGAGACGGTCATCGACGTGCTGGCCACCCACGATGGCGCCGTCCGGCGCTTCGAGGCGCCGCGCATCGCGACGCTCAATCTGCATGGCGCGGGCTGCACGCTGTCGTCCGCGATTGCCGCCAGCCTGGCGCTTGGCGAGCCGTTGCTCGCTGCCGTGCAAAACGGGCGGCGCTACGTGACGCTAGCCCTTGCTGCGGGGGCCGGGGTGCGCACGGGCGGTGGGCACGGCCCCCTGAATCACGGGTTCGACCCGCGCCCGCTGCGGCCGGTTTGAGTGCGCCTCAGCGTCGCGCGCGTTCCTCTTCACGCCCTGAGCGGGTCTGGGCGTCGAGCCCCCGGTCGGGCGATTCGAACACCTGCTGGGTCTCAGGGCCTTCCTCGATCAGCTCCTCGATGATGAAGCGCCCGTAGCGCTGGGCGCGCTCGGCATGGAAACGCTGCGAGATCTCGGCCACTTCGCGCGCCTGCTCGTCCTTCGGTGCATGGACGATCAGGAAGTTGTAGCCTTGCTCGGCCAAAACGCCGTGGGCTTTCACGAGATTGAGTTCCTGCCCGATCGCGGCGATCGGGCTCGCTTCGGCGATGTGGCGTTCGGCCTGGGCCTTCATCTGCTGCGGCGAGTAGCGTTCGACGTCAGCTTCGCTGTACCCGGCGTGCCTGAGTGCGTCCACTGCGGCCGACGCGTCGTCGGCGGTCGGGAAGGACACGATGACGTGTCCGACCGGGTTGAACACGCCGAGGGTTTTGGGGGGATGGTTTTTGTCCATTGCCGGGCCTCCTGTCATGGGCTTCGGGATGGCAACGCCGCCGTACCCTGCACGGCCGCGAGCCAGGGAGCGCCCACCGGGCGCCTCGAACGACCCATCGTGCTCGCGCCGCGGACCGCTGTCGCCCGGACGCAGCGCGACAACGCCGTAGGACACGTCCTACCGGTGGGCACCGGCCAACCAGGCGCGAGGAGACTGCCCCAGGTGCTGAGTGAACGCGCGCGACAGCGCCGAGGCGCTGCCGTAACCGAGGTCGAGCGCCAACGTCTTCAGCGGCGCCCCTTCCAGCAGGCGGTTTTGCGCCACCGCCACGCGCCAGCCGAGCAGATAACCGGCTGGCGTCTGACCCACGGCCCGTCGAAAGGCGGCCGCAAAGGCGCTGCGTGACATGCCGGCCCGGCGTGCCATCGACTCGACGCTCCAGGCGTCGCCCGGCCGCTCGTGCACGGCCACCAGGGCGCGCGCCAGCTCCGGGTGCGCCAGGCCGCAAAGCAGCCCGACCGGCAGCGCTGCACCGTCCGGGTGGTCGAGCAGCCAGCGCAGCAATTGCAGCAGCAGCACCTCGAAGAGCCGGTCCGCCAGCAGCCGCTGGCCGCAGCGCACCTGTTCGGTCTCGGCGAACAGCAGCGCGAGCGTGTGTTGCATCGACTGCATGCGCGACAGCGGCAACACCACCAGCGGCGGCAGCCCGCGCGCCAGCGGGTGGTGGACGCCGCCGTCGAAGCGCAAAGTGGCGCACACGAAGTCCGAGCCGTCGCTGGGCGCGTTGTGAAACGCGTGCTCCAGCGGGCGCGGATAGAACAGCAGGCTGGGCTCGGACAGGACCAGCCGGCGCGGCGCACCCGAGTGCAGGCGATGGGTCACCACCATCTCGCCCCGGCGCAACACGTGCAGAAAGCCGAGACCGGGCTGCGCGTCAAAGCGGGTCACGCCGCACAGGGGACCACTGTGGAACAGGTGCGCACGCACCCGGAAGCGCTCGAACACGGCAGACAGACGGTCGACCGGGTCAATCGCAAGCTGTTGCGTACGCATCTGGATGATCAGTAGTGTTCCGTGGACTGAATATCACCAATAGTACACGCGTGGCCCGCACACTTCCTGGGTGCCTTGCGGTCGGCGTTGATCGCAGACACGTCCTTTCAACACCCAGGAGAAACAGATGTCTCGCATCCCCCTCGTCCAGCCCGCAACTGCCACCGGTGAGGCCCAGCAAGTCCTCGGGCAGATACAGCAGGCCTTCGGAGCCACGCCCAACATGTTCAAGGTGGTCGCACGGTCGGCCCCCGCCTTGAAGGCGATGTGGGGGTTCTTCGGGGCGCTCGGCGCCGGCACGATCGGCAGCAAGCTGGGCGAGCAGATCGCGGTCGCGGTGGCCGACCGCAACCGCTGCGAGTACTGCCTCGCTGCGCATACGGCGCTCGGCCGCCAGGCTGGCGCCAGCGCCGAGGAGATGGCGGCAGCGCAGGCCGCCGAGTCGACCGACCCGCGCACCGCAGCGGCGCTGCGCTTTGCCGTCGAACTGGTAGAGCGGCGGGGGCAGGTCCGCGACGGCGATGTACAGGCCCTGCGGGCCGCAGGCTACGACGACGGGCAGATCGTCGAAATCCTGGCGCACGTGGCGCTCAACCTGTTCACGAACTACGTGAACGTGGCCTTTGAGGTGCCGGTCGATTTCCCGGCCGTCAAGCTGCGTGGCTGAACGTCAGGCAACGCGGCCTGGCATGCCGGCCGTGTGGTCGGCCTTTTGCGATCCGTCCGGTCGGGTATAGGTGCCGACCAGCCAGCCGCTCGCCAGCCCGTGCTGCTGTACCGCTGCAAGCAGTTCATCGCGCCCCGGCTTGGCGGAAAACGCCGGGCCCGGGCCGAGCGCAAACAGCTGGAACGCATAGCGGTGTTCGCCGTGGCCCGGCGGCGGGTCGGGCGGCAGCCATGCGGCTTGCAAGTAGGAGTTGCGGCCCGCCTGCACCTCTTCGGTGGCGTCATGGCCAGGACTGCGCAGTGCGCCTTCGGCGAGCGAGCCGTCGCCGGGCGGCAGGTCGACCACGATGGCGTGCACCAGCGGTTGCGGCGTGGGCGCATCGGCGTCTTCGACGATGAGCGCGAGTGAGACGGTGGTGGACGGCACACCTGTCCATTGCAGCGGGGGTGACAAGCCTTCGCCGTCGGCGGTGTAGCGCAGCGGGAGCGGGGTGTGGTCAGCGAAAGCCAGGCTGCGCACCTCGATCGCGCCCATGCCTGCACGCAGCCCGACCTTGTTGAATGCAGTCTTTTCGAGGCCGGCGCGCTGCTCGCGCAGCGCCCGCCCCAGGGTTTCGGGGAGCTTTTCCAGCATCAGGGTCTCCGGTGGGTCCGTTTGCTGGTCGGCAAACGTCACGCCCGGCGGCCCCTGGTGTCGTTAATCTTTGGCGAGCAGAACGTCTTTTGCGACGGTCAGTCCACTGGCTTCCCATTCCGGCAGCCCGCCACGGAACCAGTAAACCTCCTTGAAGCCCTTGGACACCGCGACGCGGCTGGCTTTATAAGATTTCCAGCATTCCGCACCGTTACAAGAGAATACCGTCGGCTTGTTTTTGTCGAGTTTTTCCAGCGCCGAGAAATCATCTTTCTCGACTTCGAAGGCCACGTCCTTGAGACTCTTTTCTCGATAAGGAACGAATATCGCGCCAGGAATATGCTTGGCGGAATATTCCTTTTCGGTACGGGTGTCGACGATCACCGCACCGCGTGCCGCCAGCTGTTCGACGTCCTTTGCCGTGACGAGCTTCGCCCCGGGCAGATGGGTCGGTGTGAAAAGACCCAGTTCGGCGACCTTCTTGTATTCGATCAACTCTGCATGCACCGCCAGCGGCTTCAAGCCCATGGCCGTGCCGGAACTCGAGAACCAGGTGGCGACCTTGGCGCGGGTTTCGGCCGGCAAATCCTTGCGCACCACCACCGAGAAGCCCCCGGGGACCGGGGTGGACGTGGCCAGCACTTTCGCGATGCCACCATATTGTTTCTCCCACTCGTTCCAGTCGCGGGTGCGCACCACCGTGGCGTCCGAAACGCCCAGGTACAGCGCCGTAAGGCCCGCTTGCGGGTAACGCTCGTGCTGTACCGCCCCGAGGTCCTTGAACGACAGGCCGCTTGCGTTCAACATGCCGCGTGCCATGTAGGTGTAGATCGAATCTTGTTGCGGCAGATAAAGTTTGCCGCCCTTGACGGCTTCCGGTGAACCAATGCGCTGACGCCCCACCAGCACATACTGTTCGGCCTGGTCGGTCGAGCCGACCAGTTCGTAGCCGCGCAACAGGGCCGAAGCGGCCACCTGCGCCGGCGCAATGAAAATGTCGTATTCGCCGCTGCGCGTGGCCCGCATCACGTCAGCGAGATCTTCCGTCGTGGTGACCGTGACCCGCTGACCCACCGCCTTGCCAAGGCCGTTCTGCATGCCTTGCCGGGACAGCATCAAACCGTCTTTTTTGGAGGTCGGCTCCAGGGCGACGACGGCCGACAGTTCCGCTTGTGCCGCGCCGGCGGCTGCGGCCAGCAGCAACAGGGCGCAAATGTTCTTCTTTCCCATGATTCGAGTCCCTTCCTCTTTTGAACGACGTCGGGCCACGCTGAGAACGCGGGGCGGTTATTGGAAGCCCGTGAGGGCCCATGCATTCTGAAACGACGCTGATTCTTGTGGCTCGAGACGATAAAGGGTCTCCATCATGATTCGTGAAAAATTCACGTGCCGTTTCAAACCAATTAGTAAACAAAAGTTTCAATATCGAATGTGTCCGGATAACCCTGTCAGAGTTACCAGGGGTCCACATGGTGACAAATGGTTCCGTGGCCACTAAAAACGCGGCGTGCCGCTGCGAGTGAGGGGTGGCACCTTTTCATCGCGTCTATCGCATTTGTTGAAAACCGGGACAAATATCAATGAACCAAGCCCCCATCTCCTTGCACCGCCGTCATGTTCTCGCCGGTACCGCCAGCGCGCTGGCCGCAGTCGGACTCGCCAGCTGGAGCAACCGTGCGACCGCCGAGACCAAGCCGCTGCCCGCGTATGCCAGTTGGAAAGACCCGAGCCGGGTGATCGTGCACAGCGGCAATACGATCGAGACGCGCCGCAGTGCCTTCGGTACAGGCGTCGTGACCCCTGTCGACCAGCTTTACGTGCGCAACAACCTGCCGCCGCCGGATGCCTCCATCCTCGACGACCGCGATGCCTGGCAGATCTCGATCGAGGGCGTGAAGAATCCACGCACGCTGACGCTGGCTGAACTGAAGGGTATGGGGCTCGAAACCGTGGCGATGGTGCTGCAGTGTTCAGGCAACGGCCGCGGGTTCTTCCCGAGCAAGCCGAGCGGCACTCAGTGGACGGTGGGCGCGGCAGGCTGCGTCGTCTGGAGCGGCGTGCCTGTGCGCACGGTGATCGAGGCGCTCGGGGGGATGACCGACGGCATGCCCTTCATGACCGGCACCGGTGGCGAGAAGCTGCCCGAGGGGGTCGACCCGTCATCCGTGGTCGAGCGATCGGTACCCGTCAAGGCAGCCGAGGAAGCGCTGCTTGCCTGGGAGCTCAATGGCGAGCCCATCCCACTGGCCCATGGCGGCCCGCTGCGTCTGATCGTGCCCGGCTACCAGGGGGTCAACAACGTCAAGTACGTCAAGCGGCTGGCCTTCACCGCGGCAGAATCCAGCGCCCGCATCATGAAGACCAGCTACCGGATGGCGCCGCTGGGCGGCAAGGCCGATCCGAGCCAGCCCTCGGTCTGGGAGATGCCGGTGAAGTCGTGGGTCAATTCGCCCAGCGGTGAAGCGGGGTCGGCGAAGGCGGGCCGGGTGCAGATACACGGCGTCGCGTTCGGCGGCATGCACGCGGTCAAGCGCGTGGAGGTGTCGGTCGACGGCGGCAAGACGTGGCGCGAGGCGCGTTTCGTCGGGCCCGATCTCGGCAAATATGCATGGCGCCATTTCGTGCTGAGCGCCGAATTGCCGGCGGGCGAGTACACGATCACGAGCCGCGCGACCGATACCGCGGGCAATGTGCAACCCGAGCACCGCGAGGAGAACCTGCGCGGCTACAACAACAACAGCTGGGCCGACCACGCCGTGCGCGTGGTGGTGGCCTGACGGCGCGCGCGTGCAGCACCGCTGGCTGTTGACTCTGGTGCTGTGCGCGCCAGTACTTGCCTGGGCCGGGGACGACGAAGCGAAGTTCGCCCTCGGCAAGCGTCTTTTCATCGGCGGGGCCGTGCCTGCCTGCGCCGTGTGCCACACGCTGAAGGACGCCGGCAGCGAGGGCGCGATCGGTCCCGTTCTGGACGAGTTGCAGCCGGACGCTGCGCGCGTGGCACAGGCGCTGCGGACGGGGCTGGGCGCCATGCCGGCATATGGCGAGAAACTCACGGAGGTGCAGATCGACGCGCTGGCCTACTATGTCTCGCGTGCCAGCGGAGCCACCCGGTAGAGCGCAGGCCACAAGGATCGTGGCTTGCTCGGGTTCGATGACGAGACCGTCGTCGCCGAACCCTCAGGAGCACGCCCCGTGGACGATCGCACCATCCTTCAGCACATCACCGAACTCGTCGAGGAAGAGCAGCGCCTGCGCAGCGACACCTCGCTGCCCGAGCAGCACACCGACCGCATCCAGGAACTCGAAGCGCAACTGGATCAGTGTTGGGACCTGCTGCGCCAGCGCCGCGCGAAGCGGGAGTTCGGCGACAACCCCGATACGGCCCAAGCTCGCGACAAGGGCACGGTAGAGCGCTACCTGAACTGAGCGGCCCGGGCGTCAGCCGTCGAGCGACGTGCTGACGAGTGCGCCGGTGCGTGGCGCGAACATGCAACGGTAGGTGATCGGCACCAGCGCCATCCCCGGCGCACGCTCCACCGCCACCTGGCCCTCGAGGCGGCTTTGCGCGTTCGGGGCCGGCAGCAGCTTGCGTGTCGACACATCGAAGGCGATGCGGCCGACGCGCGGGTACTTCTGCTTCAACGCCTCGGCCGTCGCGGCTTCGCAGGCTTCCGGTGAAACGTGGGTGAGGTCCGGCTCGACGGCAGCCGGCGACGCCGCGCGTTCGCGGGCGGCGTCTCGAAACAGCACGCCCGACGTGGCGCCCGTGTCGGCGTCGAAGGCGCAGCTGTAGGTGAACGGTACGCCTCGGCTGGCGGCGCCACGGTACACGCCTTCTCCCTTGACGCCGATCTTGGCATCCGCGGTGGGCGCGATCGCGCGCTTGGAGCCGACGAACTGCACGTCTTGTGCCTCGCGACCGCGCATGTTGCGCACAGTGTCGGCCACCGCCGACTCGCAGGTCTGGGCTGCCCGGTCGTGGTGGCCGTCGGCCTGGGCGGCGGCGCCGACCCAGGTGGCACCGAGCAGCAGGGGAAGCGCGAGGCGGAAAGCGTTCATGTCGGCCCGATCTTGAAACAGCGCGGAGATGCCGGCATTGTCCGCAGTTTTGCGCTTGGCCGGCAAGCGAACGCTGTATCGAAGGCGGCACGACGGCGCCCAGCGGCGGTTGGCGCTTTGTCAGTGTTGCGAGCTGCAAGGCGCGTAAGGGTCGAGCGCCGGGTCGTACAGCGCGGTATGCACGTCCATCATCGCAAGCACGGAATGGAAGTAGTGGTCATGCGACAGCGGCACGTCGACACGGCGGCGCAGGCAGTCGACGCGCAGCCCGATGCGCGCCGCAAAACCGGTGGAGGTCCAGACGATCCAGGGCACGTGCTTCTGCTCGTCCGGCGCCAGCGCATAGGGCAGGCCATGCAGGTAGAGGTTGCTTTCGCCCAGCGATTCGCCATGGTCGGCCACATAGACCATGGCACCATCGGCGTGCGGCGCTTGCGCCTTGAGCCAGGTGATCGTCGCTGCGAGGAAGCGGTCGGTATAGGCGATGCTGTTGTCGTAGGCGTTCACCAGTGATTCGCGACTGCAGTCCTGCAGCGCGTTGCGGGTGCATTCGGGCAGAAAGCGCTTGGTCTCGCGCGACGAACGCTTGTAGTACGCCGGGCCGTGGCTGCCCATCTGGTGCAGCACCACCACCGTGCCCTTGGCGCGCCGTTCTGCCGGTAGCTCGGCCCAGCGAGCCTCGAGCGAGCGCAGCATCACCTCGTCGAGGCACTCGCCGCCGGAGCACAGCAATGGATCTTGCGTGCCGGTGCTGCTGACGTGCGGGATGCGCGCGCAGGTGCCTTTGCAGCCGGCCTGGTTGTCGACCCACAACACGGCCAACCCTGCACGCTGCAGCATGTCGAGCAGGTTCTCGTACTCGTAGGACCGGTCGGCAAAAGCGCTGCGGCCGAGGTGCGAGAACATGCACGGCACCGAGGCGGCCGTACTGGTCCCGCACGACCAGGCGTTGCGAAAGCTCACCACGTCCTCTCGAGCCAGCTCCGGCGTGGTGTCGCGGGCATAGCCGTTGAGGCCGAAGTTGCCGCTGCGTCCGGTTTCGCCGAGCACCAGCACCAGCAAAGGGGGCTTGCGCTGCCCGACGTAGCTGGCGCCCAGCACGGCGTCCTCGCCGGCGCTGTGAGCGGGCAGGGGGCCTTTCAGGAGCGGGCGGGCGGCGGTGGCGCCGATCGCGTAAACCGTGCTCAACGGATTGATCAGGTAGCGCAGCGTCTTGTGGTTGCGCATCGTCGCGGCCAGCGGCTGGAAGCTCACCATCAGGGCCAGCACCAGCGTCGCCGCGGCGGCGGTGGCGAGCAGCCCCTGCTGCAGCCAGCGTCGGCGCCACCCCAGGCGGCGCACCGGCAGCCGGCAGAACCAGATCGACGGCAGCACCGCGACTGCGACGATGAACCCGAGCAACCCGGGGCTGACCAGGTCGGCGGTTTCGTGCACATCGGTCTGCAACACGTTCGCGACCATCGACGGGTCGATCACGACACGGTAGGCCCACATGAAGTGGGCCGTTGCGGCCGCGACGAACAGCAGCACCACGATCGATGGCTTCAGCAGGCGGGTCCCCACCAGACTGAGCAGCAGCACCAGCGCCGCTGCGATGGCGACGGCCAGTGCGCCAGCCACCCGCCAGAACATGCCGCCGGCGAGCGACGGCAGTTCGTGCAAGGCGCGCCACAAGGGCAGGTTGGCCGCGATGGCGAGCCACAGGCTGGCCATCACGTTGACGGCGGCAGGGTGCCAGGTGTGCGCCTGGGCAGCCGCGGCGTACGTGCCGGCGGGGTGATCGGGCGTGGGCAGGACGGTGCTCATGCGACCGCCTCATCGGCAGCATCCGGGCGCTGGGAAGCCCACCGCTGCCATGCTGCGTCGACGGCGCCAGCAAGCGCCCAGCAGAGCCAGGCGGTCCACAGCGTGTGGCTCATGAAGTGTGCGCCGCGCCATTGCTGCGCCAGGCCAAGGACGAAGCCGGCCATCACGGCAACCGCCAGCCATGCGCGTGCAGCACGTGGCGCTTGCCGGCGCAGCGCGAAAAAACCGCCGACGAACGCGAAGCCCGATGAGGCATGTCCGGCGGGGAAGCAGCCGCCGGTGCCGCCGTCGCCGGCGCCCCAGTGCCAGTGCCAGTGCCAGTGCGAGACCCAGCGTGCGGTGCCGCCGAAGACGGACAGGTCCCACGGGCAACTGGTGGCGCTGACGGTCTTCAACACGGACACCGCCAGCGCGCTCAGCAGGCAGGAGAGCGCGAGTTGCAACCGGTGCGACGTGTCCAGCCGCGCCAGCGGGCCGGATGGGCTCCGGACCGAGAGGCACACCCAGAAGGCCAAGGCCCATGACAGGGCGCGGCCGCCCTGGTGCAGCACGGTCGTCAGCAGCCAGTGCTGCCGCCATGGAAAACCGTGCGCGCCGCCGGCCAGGCGCGCGAACGCCAGGTCCCAGCCGCTGGCGTCCCAGGCCAGGACGAGGCACAACAGGGCCAGCGTGATCGCTGGCAGCGGGATGGACGACTTCGACATGCCGCGCACGATGCGGGCGGTTCCTTAAGCAGCCCTTAAGCGCCCCGTCCGGCGGCGGTTCGGCGCACAATGCCGCATGCGCGTGCTGGTGGTCGAGGATGACGAAGGGATCGCGAGCGGACTGCTCGCACGGTTGCCGGCACATGGGTGCGCCGTCGACGCGGTGCTCAGTGTCGAAGCTGCCTGGTCCGCGTTGCGTGTCGAGCCGTTCGACATCGTTCTGCTCGACCTCGGGTTGGGCGGCGCCGACGGCACCGAACTGCTGCGCCGCCTGCGCAGCGCTCCCCAGCAAGGACTGCCCGACCCCCATACACCGGTGCTGATCATGACGGCACGTGACGCCGTCACCTCGCGCATCACCGGGCTCGACATGGGCGCCGACGACTACGTCATCAAACCCTTCGACGTCGACGAACTGGCCGCCCGCATGCGTGCCGCGCGGCGGCGCTTTGCCGGACGCAGCCAGAGCCGGTTGCGCTGCGGCCCGGTGGAGATCGAGCCGGCCCAACGCACCGTGCACCGGGAAGGGCATCCCGTTGAGCTGTCGGCGCGCGAATTCGATGTGCTGCTGGCGTTGGCCGAGGCGCGCCCGCGGGTGCTGTCGCGTGCTCAGATCGAGGCGCGGCTGTACAACTGGGACCAGGCGGTCGAGAGCAATGCCGTCGAAGTCCACATCCATCACCTGCGCCGCAAGCTGGGGGCCGAGCTGATTCGCACGATGCGCGGCGTCGGCTATTTCATGCCCTCAGAAGGGTCCGCCTGATGCGCGGATCATTGCAGCGTCACCTGACCGGCTGGGCCGTCGCCGCGCTGGCCGTCGTGTGGGCCGGGTTCATCGCGATCGGCTTCGGAACCGGCGAGCACGAGGCCGACGAGTTGACCGACGGCCACCTGGCGAGCGTTGCGTCGCTGCTGCTCGGCCAGCGCGAGATCCGGTTCGCTGTGCACGGCGCACCTTCCCCGCGGGGGTGGTCGGAGCTCCCTGAGATGCGCAGCCACGACTACCAGCAGTCGCTCAGCGTCGTGCTGTGGGACGCGGGCGGCCGGGTGCTTGCCCGCACGGGCGGTTCACCGCTGCCACCGTTCGACGCGCAAGAGGGCTTCGAGACCCTCAGCCTGGGTGACCCGCCGCAGCACTGGCGCACGTTCTCGCGCTGGGACTCGCCGCAACGCCAGCGCAAGCTGATGGTGTTGCTCAGCATCGACGAACGCGACGCACTGGCCAGGGACATCGCCGAGCAGATTGCCCGGCCCGGGCTGTGGATGCTGCCGGTGGTCGCGCTTGCGGTGGGGCTGGCGATCCGCCGGGGCTTGCGGCCGCTGCGCGCGCTGTCGCAGGAGGTCCGCACGCTGGATATCCACCGCTCGCCGGCACTGCACGCGAGCCAGCGCCACCTCGAGTTCGAAAGCATGGTCGAAGCGGTCAACCTGCTGGTCGAGCGCTACCAGGCCGCGTTGGCGCGCGAGCGGCAGCTTGCCAGCGAACTGGCGCACGAACTGCGTACGCCGCTGGCCTCGATCGCGTTGCATGCGCGCGGCCTGCGCGACGAGAACACGACGGCGCGCGAGGCCACACTGCAGCGCATCGAGCGCGACGCGCTGCGGGCGGGCGATGTGCTGACCGAACTGCTCGCGCTGGCGCGAGCGGATCGCACCGAAATGTCGGAGGCGGCCCGGCCCCTGGATCTGGCGGAGCTGGCGCGCCGCGTGGCCGGCGAATTCGCGCAACGGGCGCTGGACACAGCGCATGATCTGGCGGTGACGGGTGCGTCGCGACTGCCTTGCGTGGGGCACGATCTGCTGTTGCAGATTGCATTGCGCAACCTGATCGAGAACGCGCTCGCGCACACGCCACGCGGCACGCGCGTGGAGGTGCAACTCGATGCCGAATCCGGCTGGATGCAGGTGTGCGACGACGGCGCGGGGGGGAGCGCCCGATCGGGCGAGGTGCCGGCGGCCGCCGATGTTCTTGGGCTCGGCCTGGGCCACCGGGTGGTGGACAAGATCGCCGCCATCCACCACGGCCGCTTCGAGGCGGTCGAGCCGCCGCCGGGCTACAGCACCTGCTACCGCATCACGCTGGCGGCGGCTCGTTCCGCGCCAGCCGAGAACACCGCGACGACCGCCATCGGGCGCTACGCCGTGCCGGGCCAGTAGGCACCGGCATAACCGCGATACGGGTTGCCGTACACCTCGCGGCCGGCCTGGCGGTGCTCATCCATGAAGGCCTCCACGGCCTCCGGCGTGCCGCCCTTGTACATCTCCTTCAACACGCCTTCGGGCAGCAGTGCGCGGTAGCGCACCGGCATGCCGGCGTAAGCTGCGCCTTCGGGCAGGTCGGACGGCATCTGTGTCGGGTCCAGGAAGCGGCTCTCGCCGAATTCGCTGTCGTGATGCCGGCGCACCTGTTTTGCAGCCTGCAAGATGCCCTCGATGACATCGCTCAACGTGCGTCCGCTCATCTTGGCCTGCCATGAGGCGCGCAGGAACAGCAGTTCGTGCGGGTCGACACCCGGGCAACGGCCCTGGTAGGCGGCGGTCAGGCAGTGATCGCTGGCGGCGAGCAACCGCTGCGTTTCGTCGGCTTCACGCTCGAGCAGCCGCAGTACCTGGCCTAACGACGAGCCGTCCAGAAAGCGTTCGGGCGGCACGCCCCAGCCGGGGTCGCCGGGGTGATGGTGATCGACCGTCGTGACCGGATCGAAGCCACGCAGCCGGCATTCGACGAACACCGTCGGCGTCTTGGGCGGCAGCAGCACCGCACGCGGCACGGCATCGCGACCCACCAGCACGACCTCGTCAGCGGCATACGCCGTCTGCGGGTTGCAGCGGCGTCCACCCCGCGCAGCATGTGCACGAGCGAACCCGGCGCTTTCGACGACGCGCTCGATCTCGCGCATTTCCGGGTCCTGGGCGCCGAGGATGAAGCGTGTCTGCTTGTCGAGCATGGGTGCACAGCCTACACAACACGGCGGGCCGCGCGAGTGCGTTCGGCACGAAACGACCCGGCGCGAATTCTGCAACCGCCGTACCCGCGCGAGCGGGCGCCGCCTCAAAGTCCGTCGGCGGCCTGTGGCGCTTTCAGCCAACTCGCGGCCGAACGTGTCTCCGGCAGCACATAGACCATGCCATGCCGGCTGCCGAGCACCGGGCGCACCACGGCGTCGTAGAAGGTGCCGGGCACCACCACACAGCCGAAGGACGCGCGGTTGTCCTTGGGCGTGGGCGTGGCCAGCTGGCGTTCGCGGCGCGCCAGCGATGCACCCGGGCGTAGCCGGTGGATCGCGAAGCCGCTGTCGTAGTCGACCCAGACGACGTGCTCGCCGCTGATGTTGAGTCCGGGCTCCGAGGCGAAACGGCCTGCCGGCGTGGTGCGCTCGTGCGGCTTGATCTGCGACAGTGGCCGCGCACCGATGCCCGGCACGGTGTGGTCGCCGGGGGCAAGGCCGAGCAGGGCCGGCGTGGCGCCGACCAACTGGCCGCGGGCCGAGAACACGAACAGCACGGCGGCCTTCTTGTCGACCACCGCGAAGGGACGGCCTTGCGCATCGCCGCTTTGCTGCACCCAGTGCAACGCCTGCTGCGCATCCGTCGACAACGCCGCATCCGGGGCCGGGTGGACAGCGGCGGCGAACGTCAGCGTGCAGGCAGCGAAGGTCGCGCGCAGGAAGTGAAAAGCGGGCATCGGTCTCGATCGTTGGGCTGAAAAAGGGTTCTCCAGCGCCAACGGCAGAAACCGGTGCGACTTGCGGCCTGCGGCCCCTGTCCTGTAAATCTTGCCTGCGCCACAGACGGCTCGGCGTGCAGCAAGTCACGCCCACCATCAGGTGCCGCGGCGGCGCGCGCAGGTACCGCGCTTGCTACACGCGCTCCATGCGTCTGAGGCCCGATGAAAATGTTTCACTGACCGATCTCGCCCGTGGCCAGCACGCGCTGGTTCGCGATGCCGCCTGGGCCAGCCTCACCGGCTCGCTCTACGGTGGCGTGATCCTGGTCGGCTTCGCGCTCGCGCTCGGGGCCGGGCCGTTCCACATCGGCCTGCTGGCGGCGATCCCGTTGATCGCGCAGGCCGTACAGTTGCCGGCCATCGCGCTCGTCGAGCGGATACGGCAACGGCGCAAGATCGCGGTGCTGGTGATCACCGGCGCGCGCGTGCTGATCCTCTCGCTCGCCTGCCTGCCGTTCCTGACCGACACGCCGACCCAACTGACCTGGCTGGTCGTCGCGCAGTTCACGATCGCTGCGCTCGGTTCGGTCGGTGCCTGCTCGCTGAATTCGTGGCTGCACCAGTTGCTGCCGCGTGAAGGCCTGGGAGCATTCTTCGCCAAGCGCTTGTTCTGGGCCACCGCAGTGGCCTGCGTGGGCACGCTGGCAGCTGGCCAGCTCGTCGACCACTGGCCGTTCGAGCCGAAGGTGCAGGCGTATTCCGTGTCTTTCGCTGCGGCGGCAGTCGCCGGGTTCGTGAGTTCCTGGTACCTGACCCGGGTGCCCGAGCCGCAGATGCACGTGCCCTCGCACGGCAGCATGCTGGCTCGCTTGCGGCTGCCGTTCAGCGACGGGAACTTCCGCAACTTCCTGTTTTTCATGGCGTCGTGGAACGTCGCGTCCAACTTCGCGGCGCCCTTCCTCACCGTCTACCTGATGCGCCACCTCGGCTACCCGCTCGGCACGGTCACCACGTTGTGGGTCACCAGTCAGGTCGCCAACGCGTTGACGCTGTACCTGTGGGGGCGGCTGTCGGACCGGCTCTCCAACAAGGCCGTGCTGTCGGTCGCGATGCCGGCCTGGTTCGCCTGCGTCCTGGCGATCGTTTTCACCGCAGAGCCGCAGCAGCACACCTTCACGCTGCCGCTGCTGTACCTGCTGCATCTGGTGATGGGCACGGCCTCCGGCGGCATCGGCCTGGCCAACGGCAACATCGGACTGAAGCTTGCGCCGCAGGGGCAGGGGACTGCCTACCTCGCGGCCATCAGCCTGACCGGTTCGCTGGCCGGAGGGCTGGCGCCGCTGGTGGCAGGCGGTCTGGCCCAATGGCTGGAAACGGCGCAGCTCTCGATCGTTGTCCAGTGGGCGCTGCAGCGGCCGCTGCACGAGCTTTCGGTGTTCACGTTCACGCACTACGAGTTCCTGTTCGTGATCTCGGCAGCCATGGGGCTGTACGTGCTGCACCGCCTGTCGCGCGTGCAGGAAGGACCCGAGGTCAGCGAACGCGTGGTGGTGCAGCAGTTCGCGCTCGAGGCGATGCGCAGCGTCAACAACCTGTCGTCGGTCGGCGGCATGCTCGGCAACCTGATGAGCTTCGGCCGGCTGTTCGACCGCCGGCTCTACCCTCGCGCCGAGTATCGCGAGGAAGTGCGGCCCTCCGAAGGCCGGGCTTGACAAGCCGGTGGTGACCGAATACAAAACCTTTCGGTTAACTTAAACCGGAAGGCCGTCCATGGCCGTCATCGCTTTCACGCCCCACTTGCGCCGGTTTCTCGACGTCCCGGAAGTCGACAGCCCGGCAACCACCTTGCGCGCGGCGCTCGAAGACGCCTTCGCCGGCAACCCGCGCCTGCGCGGATACGTGCTCGACGACCAAGGCCACCTGCGCGCCAACGTCGTGATCTTCGTGGATGGCGCACGCAGCGATGACCGCACCGCCCTGGCCGATCCCTTGCGGCCCGACAGCCGCGTCCACGTGCTGCAGGCACTTTCAGGAGGATGACGATGGCAAGCATCGCAAGAGCCGACCGTGCCTGGGCGGCCACCCGCAAGGGCCTGTTCGAATTGCGCCTTGCCCACGGACGATGGGCGGTCGAACGCGTCGACTTCCTCGGCGACCCGGTCAGCATGGTGCTGCCGCCCCAGGCGGACGGCCGCATGCTGGCGGCGTTGAACCTGGGCCACTTCGGCGTCAAGCTGCATGCGTCGGACGACGCAGGCGCCACCTGGCAGGAAGTGGCGACGCCTGTCTACCCGGTGCAACCTGAAGGCACCCCGGGGCCGGCATGGAAGCTGATGCAGATCTGGTCGCTGGAGGCTGCCCACGGCACTGTCTGGGCCGGGACCTTGCCGGGCGGATTGTTCCGCTCCGAGGACTTCGGCGACAGCTGGCAACTCGTCGAGAGCCTGTGGAACCGGCCTGAGCGGCCGCAGTGGTTCGGCGGCGGGTACGACGTGCCGGGCATCCACTCGATCTGTCCCCATCCGCAGCACACCGGCGAGGTGCTGGTGGCGATCAGCTGCGGCGGTGTCTGGGTGACACGCGATGGCGGCGAGAGCTGGTCGTTGCAGGCGCGCGGCATGCGAGCCGCCTACATGCCACCGGAAGCGGCCGAAGACGGCAACACGCAGGACCCGCACCGCGTCGTGCGCTGCCCGGCGCAGCCGGAGGTGCTGTGGTGCCAGCATCACAACGGCATCTGGCGCTCGAGCGACAACGCGGCGACGTGGCAGGAAGTGCAGGGGGTGCCGGTGTCCAACTTCGGTTTTGCCGTCGCGGTGCATCCGTTGGATGCCGGCACCGCATGGTTTGCGCCGGCTCAGGCCGACGAGCGGCGCGTACCGGTGGACGCCGCGATGGCGGTCACACGTGTCGCCGGCGGTGGCGAGCGCTTCGACGTGCTGCGCGATGGTTTGCCGCAGCAGAACTGCTACGACCTGGTCTACCGCCACGGGCTGGCCGTGGCGGACGACGGCGAACGGCTGTTGATGGGCAGCACCACCGGCGGGCTGTGGGCAAGCCAGGACGCGGGACAACGGTGGCAGGAGGTGGCGCTGACCTTGCCGCCCATCTATGCGGTGCGCTTCGGTTGACGGCTGGTGGTGTCGCCGGCAATGGACGGGCGCGCTCGTGCAGCTTCCGGATATGCGCCTCGCCGGGCGCTAGGCGGAGTTGCACCTGCGAATCTGCATCGGTGCGAAGGAGAACTGCGGGGTTCCCCGGCGGCTCAGAGGGCGGGCGCCTACATGTTGGGACGCACTGACCGTCAGCTGCGCACAGTAGCCTGGGCCGCCTGCAGGCACTGCCGGATCCCTTCAGGGTAGGGCGTCTTGCCGACCGGCCCGATCAACTGCTGCAGCGCGCTGTCGTCCATCAGCACCGGGTCGGTCACGAGATAGTGCATTTCGACCATCTCGCGCATGAAGGGGTTGAACAGCCCCGCCAGGCGCAGCAGGGTCTTGCCGGCGACACGCAGCTTGGGACGCCGTCCGCTCTGCCGCACGATCTCTTCGTACAGCTCGCGCTGCGTCGTGACGCCGGCACCCGCCAGGTGCCACACGCGGCCATAGGCCTCAGCGGTGTCGACGAGCCGCACGACCACCGGGCCCACATCTGGAACGAAGACGAATTCGTGCGGCTTGTCGAGCGGGCCGACCATGTCTGCGGCACCGCCGCGGGTGGCCGCCTGGATCGCTCGGTCCAAGAAGCTTTTGTCGACGCCGGGCCCGTAGAAGTCCGGCAGGCGCAGCACCGTGCCCTGGATGCGCCCTTCGGCGTGTGCTGCCAGCAGCAGATCTTCCTGCGCCTTGCGCATGCGGCCCTTGAAGGTGTGCGGCTCGCGCGGGTGGTCTTCGCGTACCGGCGTGGTGTGCGGGCGGCCATAGGGATAAACGGTGCCGATCAACAGCATGCGTGGCACGCCTGCCGCAACGGCGCCGTCGAGCGTCTTGCGCATGAGCTCGGGGTGCAGCTCGAACTTCGAGTAATCGACGCCGACGCAATAGACGATGGCGTCGACGCCGCTCGCGGCCGTGCGCACGGCATCCGGGTCGTCGGGGTTCCAGGTGACGATCTCTGCGAGCGGGTCTGCGCCGAAGTTCGCTGCCAGCGCCTGCCGTGAACGGCCGACGACGCGATAGGGGCGGCCTTGCGCACGCAGCGCGGCGGCGATGCTGTGGCCGATGGCGCCTGCGGCGCCGAACAGTGCGATCTTGCTCATCTGTGATCCGTGGTTCCGGTGAAGTATGGGCGAGGGGCGATGTGAGGATCTTCGGCCCTGTCTAACCATCCGTCCAACGGATTGATCGTATATGCCATCATTCACCCCATGAATCTGAGAGCCCTGGACCTGAACCTGCTGGTGGTCCTGCATGCCCTGCTCGAAGAGGGCCACGTCACGCGGGCCGCCCGGCGGCTGGGACTGTCCCAACCGGCGACGAGCAGTGCGCTCGAGCGCTGCCGGCACGTGTTCTCCGACATGCTGCTGGAGAAGGTCGGCTCGCGCATGCAGTTGACGCCCAAGGCGCAGGCCTTGCGGGACCCGTTGGCGCGCGCGCTGGAGGCGGTCCACGCCGTGGTCGACGTGCGCCCGCGGGAACTGCGCGAACTGCAGCAGGTGGTGCGGCTGTCGATGGCCGACCACCCGGCGGTGATGCTGCTGGGCGCGTTGCATGCCGAGCTTCAAGCGGGCGCACCTCGGCTCGATCTCGTCGTGTTGCCGTGGCGCGGTGCCGCCGACGCCCTGCAGCGGCTGGAAGGCGGCGAGGCCGACCTGGCGGTTTCGGTCTTTCCCGCATTGCCGCCGCAATTCACCCGTGTCGAGCTGCTGCGAGAACAGTATGTCGTCGCCATGCGCGCCGGCCACCCGGGCGTGCGGCGTTTCGGTCTCGACGCCTGGCTGGCTTACCCGCATGTGCTGGTGTCAGGGCAGGCACACACCCGAGGCGTGTTGGACGAGGCCCTCGCCGAGCGCGGGTTGACGCGCCGCGTCGGTACGGTGGTGCCGAACTTCATGATGGTGGAGCCACTGCTGCTTGCGTCCGACCTGGTGGCGATGCTGCCTTCGCGCAGCGCTGCGGCCGGCTCGGCCGGCAAACGGCTCGCCGTGTTCGATCCTCCGCTGCCGGTGCCTGGCTTCGCCTTGCACCTGGCCTGGCATGCGAGGCGCGAGGCCGACCCCGCCACCCGCCATGTCGCGAGCCTGGTGCAGCGTCTGTTGCCCGCGTTGCCCGTTGCCCGATCAAGGAGGCAACGCGTCTGAGGTGGTGGGATATCTTGTTCTGTTGTCATACAACATGTTCACTGCCCACCGAGATCATTCCTGAGGATAGACCGATTCAGGATGCAAGCTTCGCAACTGAAATTGTCGCCTAGACATAAGACGTCGTACAACTGATATGGTCACTCAGCCTCCTGCCTGGTTCGGGAGGCGATATCCACCCCATCAGGAGACCATGGCGATGAAACGCAGAACTTTCGTGCTGTCGACGCTGGGACCGGCCGCTCTCGCCGCATGCGGCGGTGGCGGCGACACCTCCGAAGCAACGGCCTTGTCGGTCGAGGACGGTCTGGAGACCGTACGGGGCCGTGGTGGCTCCGCCTCGTCGACCATCGCGGCGGTGCGTCGGGCGATGCGCCGCGCTGCCGCGTTCATGAGCGAGGAGGTCGCCTACAAGGGCGGCTATGTCTGGACCTACCTGCCCGACCTGTCGCGCAGTTGGGGAGAAATGGAGGCGAGGCGCACGATGTTGTGGGTGCAGCCGCCCGGCACGCCGTCGATGGGGCACGCTTATCTCGACGCCTATCACGCCACCGGCGACAAGCTGTTCCTGCATGCGGCGGAAGACGTCGCCAAGGCATTGATCAAAGCGCAGCACCCGGCTGGAGGGTGGAACTACATCCACGACTTCGCCGGCGAGGAGTCGCTGAAGGAGTGGTACCGCACGGTGGGCGCCAATGGCTGGCGCCTCGAGGAGTTCCAGCATTACTACGGCAACGCGACCTTCGACGACGCCGGCACGGCCGTCGCGTCGCAGTTCCTGCTGCGCATGTATCTCGAACGGGGCAGCGGCCGCTATCGCGAGGCAGTGCACCGGGCGATCCGCTTCGTCACCGCCAGCCAGTACCCGGTCGGCGGCTGGCCGCAGCGCTACCCGCTGCGCGGCAACGACTACACGGAATACGTGACCTTCAATGACGACGTCGCCGGCGAGAACATCAAGTTCCTGCTGATGTGCCATTTGGCGCTCGGCCAATCGCGGCTGCTCGGCAACATCCACCGGGCGATGGAGAGCTTCCTGTTCATGCAGCAGCCGGACCCGCAGCCCGGTTGGGCTCTGCAGCACACGCTCGACGGGCGGCCGGCGGCGGCGCGCACGTATGAGCCGCTGGCGCTGACCACGCACACCACGGCCAACAACATCACGCAGTGCATGAACTTCTACACCTTGACCGGCGATCCGCAGTACCTTGCGCGCGTGCCGCAGGCGATCGACTGGCTCGACAAGGTGAAGTTCACGCCCGAGCTGGCACAGAAGTTCGGCCGCAGCCACCCGACGTTCGTCGAGCTGGGCACCGACGAGCCGCTGTACGTGCACCGACGCGGCTCGAACGTCGTCAACGGCGAGTACTACGCCGACAAGAACCCCGACCGGACCATCGGCCACTACTCGGCCTCTCGCAACGTCAACATCGCGGCGCTGCGCAGCCGCTACGAGGACCTGGTATCGCGCCCGGTCGACGAGGTCACCGCGGGGTCGCCGCTCAAGGTGCGCCGGCGCACGGCGCTGCCGAAGTACTTCTCGCTGCGCGAGGTCGCGGTGGACGACCTGTTCACGGGCCGGATGATGACGACGCCGCCGGTGACCGAAGAGGCCGCGCGCGCGGTGGCGGAGGCGCTGGTCGCGCCGGGCTACTGGCCGACACCGCTGACGTCGACGACCAACCCCTATATCGGTGCCGGCCCGAGCACGCCCTACCTCGAGGACATCTACGCGACGACGCACGTCGGCGACCGCTACGATACATCGCCGTACAACCCGGAAAGCCCTCCGGCCGGCTATCCCGTCGTAGAAGCTCCGCTGGGCATCTCGGTGGACGGTTTCATCCGCAACATGGGGACGCTGGTCGCCTACGTCGCACCGGTGACGCAGGACTGAGCCTGCGGTGCTCGGCAGCGGCGTGCCAGTGCGGCACGCCGTTTGCTCGACCGGTGTTCCCACCCGGAGCACCGCGATGAGCACCTTGCTGAACAAGCTGTCCCCGAGCGCGACCGACCTGATCCGCATGGACCACAGCCAAGTGCTGGACACCTTCCATCAGTTTCGCAGCGGCCTGTCGGCGGCCAAGAAGGAGGCCCTGGTCAACGCCACCTGCGTCTCGCTCGAGATCCACGCGCAGCTGGAAGAGGAAACCTTCTATCCGGCGCTGCGTGAGCTTGCGAATGACATCGCCGTGCTCGAAAAAAGTTTCCCCGAGCACGCCGAGATGCGGCGCCTGATCACGCGATTGCGTGCGATGACCGCGGTCGATCCCGACTACGACACCACCTACTTCGAACTCGTGCGCGACGTGTTGCACCATGTGGCCGACGAAGAGACGACCTTGTTGCCGGCTGCCGAACGGCTGATGCCGGAACGGCTCGGCGAACTCGGTGCGCAGATGGCGCGTCGCCGCGCGCAACTGATGACCTCTCGCGCCGGCGAAATCATGTCGAGCACGATGCGGTCGTTCCCTGAGAGTGCGGCCGTGATGGCGGCGGGTGCGGTGGGAGCCGGCTCCTACCTGATGCACCAGGCGGCCGACTGGGTGAAGGGCGTCGGCCGCCGACACTGAGCTTCAGCGGACGATGCCGTTGAGCCAGGCCTTGCGGATTTCACGGCCGCAGCGCAGCGACTGCATGCCGGCCCCGGACTCGCCGCCTGCCTCGGCATGGCGCGCAACAACACCCCACCATTGCTTGCTGGCGTCGATCCAGGGATAAAAGCCGAACGCACCGGCACTGCTGAAGGCGCCGTCGCCCTCAGGGGCGTCGGTCTCGACCCAGTGGCCGATGGAGTAGTGGAACAGCGCGTCCGGCGGCACCGGCGACTCGATCGCGCTGTCGCACAGAGCCGGCGTGGCGCACACCGCGTGGCTGCCGAGCAGGCTCCGGATGTGCAACTGTCCGGCGACCACGCGTTGCAGCAAGCGGCCGTACTCGGCGGCGCTGGTTTGCACGCCGCCGGGCAGTTGCGGTTGCGTGTAGGTGAGCCGCAGCGCGCCGTTCAGCCCGGCCATGATGTGCTGCGCCAGGGCCGCGTTGTCGTCCGCCGCCAGTCCCATCAACGTCGCGTGCTTCTGCATGTGCCCGCCGCTGTAGAAGAAGTAGCCGTCGTGCTCCGGGATGTAGCTGCCGTTGCGGATCACCGGCCCGTGGTTGGACTGGCATTGCCCGACCGTCTGGCCGGGCAGGCAGATGTCGAACTCGGTGTAGCCGCTGGTGAAGTTGAGCATCGCCACGTCTTCCTCGGTGAGGTGGCCGCCGCGCTGCTCGGCGACGTAGGCGCCGTAGATCAGTTTGGAGGCGGAGGCGATCGGCATCACCGTGCGCGCGGTCGGCGCGTCGATGCCGACGCTGCCTTGCGCACGCACGCCGGACGCGTCGCCGATCGACCAGTAGAAGGGGCGGATCGACGCGCAGGCGCCGCTGTTTCCCGCCGTGGCGCTGGCCGCTGCCTCGCGTTCGATGGCTGAGGGCGCTGCGGCGGTGCCGTCGTCGCCGCCGCCGCCGCAGGCCGACAGCGTCAGCGCGGCCGCGCACCACGCCAGCATGGCGGCGCGAAGGCGGGTCGGGTCCGGGCGGGATGTGGCGGTGTGCATGGCGCGGTCCTCCTCTTGTCGTCGGTTGAAGTCGTGCGGCGACTATCGCGGGCGCTGCACGGCCTGCCAACGGTTTTGTCATCGTTTGTCATCGAATCGAAGGCACAGCAACACCTTGCGAGCCCGTAACATCGCGCCAGAGCCTGGACCACGATGACCGACGCCCCCCGCATCCTCATTGCCGACGACGAAGCCGAGTTGCGCGGGCTGCTGCAGCGCTACTTCACCGAGCAGGGGCTGGGGGTGCGCGTGGTGGCGGACGCGGCGGCCGCCGAACGACTGCTCGCCCGCGAGCGCTTCGACGTGCTGGTGCTCGACGTGATGATGGTGGGCGAGGACGGCCTGTCGCTGTGCCGGCGGCTGCGCGCGCAGGGCGAGACGGTGCCCATCCTGATGCTCACCGCGCGCGGCGACCCGATCGACCGCGTCGTCGGCCTGGAGATGGGAGCGGACGACTATCTGTCCAAACCGTTCAACCCCCGCGAACTGCTGGCGCGCGTGCAGGCGATGGTGCGCCGCCAACGCATGCTCGGTGCGCATGGCGGCCCGCTCGGCGACGCGCCCGTCTCCTTCGGCCGCTATACGCTGCACGCCACGCAGCGCTGGCTTGAAAAAGACGGCCAGGCGGTGCCGTTGACCACGGCCGAGTTCTGCCTGCTGCACGCGCTGGTCAGCCATGCCGGCCGGCCCCTCGGGCGCGACCGGCTGATCGAACTCACGCACGGCCGCGACCACGAGGCCACCGACCGCAGCATCGACGTGCAGGTGATGCGGCTGCGGCGGCTGATCGAGGAGGACCCGGCAGCGCCCCGGCACATCAAGACGGTCTGGGGCGTGGGCTACGTTTTCGTGCCATGAGGCTGCTGCCGCGCTCGCTGTTCCGGCGCAACCTGCTGCTCATCGTCGGGTTGATCCTGCTCGGCCAGATCGCCAATGCCGTGTTGTTCCGCGAGTTGGTGATGAAGCCGCGGCTGCAACTGGCCGCCGATGCGGCCGTCAGCGAGCTGCTGGGGCTGCGCGAGGCCTTGCAGGCGGTGCCCGCGGGGCTGCGCGGTGAGGTGCTGGAACGTTTCAACCGCCACACCCGCGCCGTGGACGGGCCCGACGACCCGACCCGGCTGCTGCGGCGTGCCCGCCGGCTGCTGGAGCGCGGCTTCGTCGAGCAGGTGGGGCGAAGGGTCGCACCATACGATATCGGCGTGGCGTGGCGCGACCAGGGTCGCGACGCGCTCGTGGCGCAGCTGCGGCTCGAAGGCTCGGACTATCGGATCGATGTGCCGAGCCCGATGCTGGCACGTCAGTTCTCGCGCACGTGGCTGCTCAGCAGCGTGGCAACCGGGCTGCTGGCGGTGCTCGGTGCGTGGCTGATCCAGCGGCGCATCAACCGGCCGTTGAATGAACTCGTGGACGCCGCCGCTGCATTCGGCCAGGGCAATACGCCGCCGGCGTTGCCCGAAGACGGCCCGCCGGAGATCGCCACCGTCGCGCACGCCTTCAACCAGATGGTCGCCAGCCTCTCTCGCAACGAGCAGGAGCGCAGCCTGATGCTGGCGGGCTTGTCGCACGACCTGCGCACGCCGCTCGCCAAGATGCGGCTGGCGAGCGAAATGCTGCAGGGCCGAGGCGACGCGGAACTGCTCGCCAGCCTGGACCGCAACATCGAGGCGATGGACCGGCTGCTGACGCAATTCCTCGACTTCACCCGCCTCGGTGCGGCCGCCGGTGCGTCGCACGGGCCACTGACCGAGACCGACCTGAACGAGGTCGCACGTGAGGCTGTGTTGCTGGCCGGCGAGGGCATCTCGTTCGTGCCCGGCACCTTGTCGTCGCTGCGCCTGCAGCCTGACGCCGTGCGGCGCCTGGTACTGAATCTGGTCGTCAACGCGCAGCGCCATGGCGCACCGCCGATCGAGGTCGCGACCGGTACCCGAGGCGCCGAGACCTGGCTGGAAGTGCGTGACCGTGGCCCCGGCATTGCACCCGAAGTGGCCGAGACGTTGAAGGAGCCGTTTGCCCGCGGTGACCGTGCACGCGGCGGCGCCGACGGCGCCGGCCTCGGCCTCGCCATCGTCGAGCGGATTGCGCGCATGCACGGTGCGCGGCTCGACCTGCTGCCGCGCAGCGGCGGAGGACTCGTGGCGCGGGTGACCTGGGGCGGCCGCGCGTGAGTCGGCCTGCCTCGCCGGGCGTCAGCAGCCGAGCGACACTGCCTGCACCGGCCGCCCGGTGGCCGCGTCGTGCACCACCAGCACGACGCGGCGCGCCCGCTCGCCGGGCGGCACCTGCAGCGTGAAGTGCTGGGTTGCGCCGGCGTGGGCAGAGCGCATCGGCAGTTCGCGGTAGTGCCGCACCACCGCGTCGTGATGCAGCGTAGCGCCGTCGTTCTCGCCGGCCTTCACGGTCGTGCGGTGGCCGTCCTCGGTGACGGCCCAGTAGGCGCCCAGCGCAGGCGCGCCGGCGTGGGGGCGGATCTCGGCCTCGTAGGTGCCGGCTGCAAGGCGGCGCAGGCTGGCGTCCGCCAGGGCCGCGCCAGGCCCGGGCAGGCGGGTGATGCGGTGCCAGTCCTTGCGGTCTTCGCCATCAAGCACGACCTGCGGCGTGTAGACGAAGCCCAGGCCGAGCCGGTGCTGCCATTGCCGTTGCCGTTGGGTGTAGGCGGGGCTGGCGTAGCGGTCAGGCCAGCCGAGGCGGTCCCAGTAGTCCACGTGAAAGGCCAGCGCAATGACACCTGGGCCGGACTGCCGTTGCGTCAGCCAGCGGTCGGCCGGCGGGCATGAACTGCAGCCTTCGGAGGTGTACAGCTCGACCACGGTCGGCACGGTCGGGCCCCCGTGCGCCTGGCACGTGGCCTGTGCCTGCAGCGGGCCGGCGGCGCACGCCAGGGCGGCGGCCAGGACGTGGACAGGAGTGTTCATCGGCGACTCCGGCAGATCTGATGTGCATGGGTCGCAGAGAGCGTGACATTCCTTACACCGGGCGACGGGTCGGCCAAAAGCCCGCTGTCGCTATGGCAAACTGCGCCCCTTTCTTGGAACCACTGGGACGCGAGTGCTGGACAAGATCCTTCTTCAAATCGCGGCGGAACTCAAGGTCCGCCCCGCTCAAGTCAATGCCGCGGTCGAGCTGCTGGACGGCGGCGCCACCGTACCGTTCATCGCGCGCTATCGCAAAGAAGCCACCGACGGCCTGGACGACACGCAGCTGCGTGACCTCGAAACCCGGCTGACCTACCTGCGCGAGCTCGAAGAGCGCCGCGAGGCGGTGCTCAAGAGCATCGACGAACAGGGCAAGCTGACGCCGCAGTTGCGTGCCGCCCTCGAAGCCGCGCCGACCAAGCAGGAACTGGAAGACCTCTACCTGCCGTTCAAGCCCAAGCGCCGCACCAAGGCGATGATCGCGCGCGAGGCCGGCATCGAGCCGCTGGCCGACAAGCTGTTCGCCGACCCGACACTCGACCCGCAGACCGAGGCCGCTGCCTTCGTCAATGCCGACGCAGGTTTTGCAGACACCTTCGCGGTGCTCGACGGCGTGCGCGACATCCTGTCCGAGCGCTGGGCCGAAGACGCGGCGCTGGTCGGCAAGCTGCGCGAGTGGCTGTGGGAGGAGGGCCTGTTCCAGTCGAAATTGATGGACGGCAAGGACCAGAACAACCCTGACGTCGCCAAGTTCCGCGACTACTTCGACTATGACGAGCCGATCCGCACGGTGCCCTCGCACCGCGCGCTGGCTGTGTTCCGCGGCCGCACCCAGGAGTTCCTCGACGCCAAGCTGGTGCTCGACGAGGAAGTCGTGCCCGGCCAGCCGACCCTGGCCGAAGGCCGCATCGCACGCCACCTCGGCTGGAGCCATGGCAAGCGTGCGGCCGACGACCTGATCCGCAAGACCATCGGCTGGACCTGGAAGGTCAAGCTGTCGCTGAGCCTGGAGCGTGACCTGTTCTCTCGGCTGCGGGAAGAAGCCGAGAAGACCGCGATCAAGGTGTTCGCCGAGAACCTGCGCGACCTGCTGCTGGCGGCGCCCGCCGGCCGGCGCGTCGTGATGGGGCTGGACCCGGGCATCCGCACCGGCGTCAAGGTGGCCGTGGTCAACGAGACCGGCAAGGTCGTGGACACCTCCACCGTCTACCCGCACGAGCCGCGTTGCGACTGGGAAGGCTCGATCCACACGCTGGGCCGCCTGTGCGCGACACATGGCGTCAACCTGATCGCGATCGGCAACGGCACCGCCAGCCGCGAGACCGACAAGCTGGCCGGCGACCTGATCAAGCGTATCCAGCAGCTCGCGCCCGGCACCGAGATCGAGAAAGTGGTGGTCAGCGAAGCGGGTGCATCGGTGTACTCGGCTTCCGAGTACGCGAGCAAGGAACTGCCCGAACTGGACGTGAGCCTGCGCGGGGCGGTCAGCATCGCACGCCGCGTGCAGGACCCGCTGGCCGAACTGGTGAAGATCGAGCCCAAGAGCATCGGCGTCGGCCAGTACCAGCACGACGTCAACCAGAGCGAGCTGGCGCGCAGCCTGAACGCGGTGGTGGAGGACTGCGTGAACTCGGTGGGCGTGGACCTGAACACCGCGTCGTCGCCGCTGCTGGCGCGTGTGTCGGGATTGAGCTCCGCGGTGGCCGCCAGCATCGTACGCTGGCGCGACGCCAATGGCGCCTTCCGCTCGCGGCAACAGCTGCTGGACGTGGCGGGGCTGGGCGCCAAGACTTTCGAGCAGGCGGCAGGATTCCTGCGCATCCGCGACGGCGACAACCCGCTCGACATGTCGGGCGTGCACCCGGAGACCTACCCCGTGGTCGAGAAGATCCTGGCGGCGACGGCCAGGCCGATCACTGAGCTGATGGGCCGCTCGGACGTCATCAAGGGGCTGAAGCCCGAAGCCTACGCCGACGAGAAGTTCGGCGCGATCACCGTCAAGGACATCCTGGCCGAGCTGGAAAAGCCGGGTCGCGACCCGCGCCCCGACTTCAAGGTGGCACGCTTCAACGACGGCGTCGAGGACATCAAGGACCTGCAGCCCGGCATGGTGCTGGAGGGCACGGTCAGCAACGTCGCGCAGTTCGGCGCCTTCGTCGACCTCGGCGTGCACCAGGACGGCCTGGTGCACGTGAGCCAGCTGTCCAGCAAGTTCGTCAACGACGCGCGTGAGGTCGTGAAGACCGGCGACATCGTCAGGGTGAAGGTGCTGGAGATCGACCTGGCCCGCAAGCGCATCTCGCTGACGATGAAGCTCGACGCAGCCGCCCCGCGCGGCGGCGCCGGCGAACGCGACAACAGCTTCCGCCCGGCCGGCCGCGGCGAGCGCCACAACGCCCCCCGGGGCGGTGCGCAGCCGGCGCCGCAGTCGGCCATGGCCGCCGCATTCGCGAAGTTGCAAACCAAGCGCTGAACGCGTATCGAGGCGCAACGCACCTGCCGCGTCGGCGGGTGCGCCTCTTACCATGGCCGTCTCATCGACTCAGGAGACAGCCATGCATTTGACCCGTTGCATCGTCCCCGCCGCCGCGGTCGCCTTGCTGGCCGCCTGCAGCCATGGCATGCATCACGGCGGCGCCGCGGCCGTGGCCGAGCTGCAGCCCACGCGCGGCAACACGACCGCCGGCAGTGTGCGCTTCGAGCAGCACGGCCCGCATGTGATGGTGTTCGCGCGCGTGACCGGCTTGCAGCCGAACCGGGAGCACGGCTTCCACGTGCACGAGAAGGGCGATTGTTCCAGCGGCGACGGCATGAGCGCCGGCGGGCACTTCAACCCGCTCGGCAAGCCGCACGGCCACCCGGCCAAGAGCGACCATCACGCCGGCGACATGCCCAACCTGAAGGCCGACGGCCACGGCATCGCCGAGGCGAAGTTCCATCTCGATGGCGTCACGGTCGGCTCCGGCGCCACCGACATCGTCGGCAAGGGGCTGATCGTGCATGCCAACCCCGACGACTACACCTCGCAGCCGGTGGGCAATGCGGGGGGGCGCCTCGCCTGCGCGGTGATCGTGAAACGCTGACGCCTGCCGGACTGACGCCCGTGGCCGCACGCCCGATAATCTGCGTTTTCGCACGGGCGTGCGTCGCTGACTCGACGGCGCAGGCCCTGAAGACTTCCAGGGCATGCAAGCACTACAGATCTATGCCGGGCCGCGTGCGCTCCAGCACATCCGCGAACGCGGGCTGCGCCCGCGTGACGTCCGCGCCGTCGCGGGCGCTGCCGGCGGGCCGAAAGGCCTCATCCTCAACCACCTCGATCGCCATGTGTTCGGATCCTGGCTGCCGTCGAGCGAGCACACGGTCCACCTGATCGGTGCGTCGATCGGGGGCTGGCGCATGGCCGCCGGGGCGCTGGCCGACCCGGCTGGTGCTTTCGAGCGTCTGGCCCGGGACTACATCCACGAGCGCTACGAGATCGAGCCGGGACGGCGCACGCCGAGTGCCGAGCAGGTGAGCCGGCGTTTCGCGGCCGAATTGGCGGCTTTCTTCGACGGGCAGATCGACCGGGTGGTGGCGCACCCGCGCTACCGGCTGCACATCGTCACGTCGCGCGGCCGGCACCTGCTGTCCCGGGAAGGGCGCTGGCGCACACCGCTCGGCTACCTGGGCGCGGTGCTCAGCAACGCGGCGAGTCGCAAGGCCCTGAGCGCATGGCTCGAGCGAGTGGTGTTCTCGACGCCCGGCGAAGCGTTGCCGCTGAAGCTGAACGACCTCAGGCACCGCCTGGTGCCGCTCGATACGCGCAACTTCACGCCGGCGCTGCTGGCTTCGTGCTCGATCCCTTTCGTGCTGAAGGCGGTGCATGACATCCCCGGCGGGCCGCCCGGCGCGTACTGGGACGGCGGCATCACCGACTACCACCTGCACTGGAACTACAGCTCGCTGCTCGGTGCCGCACAGGCGCAGGCCGACGAGTGCGGTGGCCTGGTGCTGTATCCGCACTTCCAGCAGGCGCTGGTGCCCGGATGGCTCGACAAGGCCTGGAAGGCGCGGCACCGCGCGACGCCGTATCTCGACAACGTGGTGGTGCTCGCGCCGCGTGCTGATTGGGTGCGCACGCTGCCGAACGCCAAGCTGCCCGATCGCCAGGATTTCAAGCGCTACGGTGCCGACGTCGAGGCGCGGATGCGCGACTGGAGCCGGGCCGTGGCAGACAGCGAACGCCTGGCCGACGAATGGGCGCAGTGGCTGGCGCGCGGCACGCCGGTGGAAGCCGTCCAGCCACTCTGAATACACTAGGTCCCGACCCGCCGCCCGACAAGGCGGGTGGAGCATTGCATGGGCCTCACCGCCAGCCTGTTTTTCATCGCGCTGCTGATCGGCGCCAGCGCGTTCTTTTCGATCGCCGAGATCTCGATGGCGGCGGCCCGCCGGCTGCGTCTGCGCCAGATGGCCGACGAAGGCGAGCCTCGCGCGCAACGGGTGATCGAGGTGCAGGAGCAACCGGGCAACTACTTCACCGTGGTGCAGATCGGGCTCAACGCGGTGGCCATTCTCGGCGGCATCGTCGGGGAGGGGGCGCTGACGCCCTACATCGTGCAGATGCTGCTGTGGACCGATATCGCCGACGGCACCGCCCAGTCGCTCGGCCTGGTGCTGTCCTTTCTGGTGATCACGTCGCTGTTCATCCTGTTTGCCGACCTGTTCCCCAAGCGGCTGGGCATGATCCAGCCCGAGCAGGTGGCGATCCGCGTGGTGCGGCCGATGCAGTGGTGGGCCGCGCTGCTGAAGCCGGTGGTGTGGGTGTTCAACAGCCTGGCCAATGCGTTGTTCACGCTGTTCGGCTTGCCGGCCAAACGCGACGACCGCATCACGCACGACGACATCCTGGCGCTGGCCGAGGCCGGGGCCCAGGCGGGCCTGCTGCTGGAGCAGGAGCAGCAGGTGATCGCCAACGTGTTCGAACTCGACGTGCGCACCGTCGAGAGCGCCATGACCTCGCGCGAGCGCATCGTCTACTTCCTGCTCGACGACGACGAGGAGCAGATCCGCACCCGCATCGCCGCCGAGCCGCACTCGACCTACCTGGTCTGCGACGAGCACATCGACCAGGTGGTCGGCTACGTCGACGCGGCCGACCTGTTCCAGCGCGTGCTGACCAACGAGCCGATCTCGCTGCAGCCGCCGGCCTCCGAGGGGCTGCTGCAGAAGGTGCTGATCGTGCCGGACCGCATCACGCTGTCGGAGATGCTGACGCAGTTCCGTCAGGCGCACGAGGACTTCGCGGTGATCGTCAACGAGTACAGCCTGGTGGTCGGCGTCATCACGCTCAACGACGTGATGAGCACCGTGATGGGCAGCCTGGTCGGGCCGCACGACGAAGAGCAGATCGTGCGGCGTGACGACGGTTCGTGGCTGATCGACGGCGTGACGCCCATCGTCGACGTGATGCGCGCGATCGGGCTGGAGGAGCTGCCGCACACCGGCCAGTACGACACGCTGGCCGGCTTCCTGATGGTGATGCTGCGCCGCATCCCGCGGCGCACCGACAGCGTCACCTGGGACGGCTACAAGTTCGAGGTGATGGACGTCGACAGCTACCGCATCGACCAGGTCATGGTGACGCGGCTCGCGGCGATCGCGCCGCCGCCGGCATAGGGCGGCCTCACATCGACGCTTCGAGCATCTCGCGGTAGTCCTCGGCGCCGGCCAGCCGCGGGTTGGTCTTGTGGCAGTGGTCGGCCAGCGCGCCGTCGATCACCTTGCCGAAGCATGCGCGCTCGACGCCCATCGCGGCCAGCCCGGCCGGCAGGCCGAGCCGGGCGTTCATCTCGAGGATCGCGTCCGGGATGTCGCCGGCCGAAGCCAGCCCCATCGCATGTGCCATTCGCTCGAGCCGTCGCTCGCTGCGCACCGAGTCGGCCTGCGCATTGAAGCGCACCACGGCCGGCAGGAACATCGCATTCAAGGTGCCGTGGTGCAGCCGCGGGTTCACGCCGCCCAGGCTGTGGCTCAGGCTGTGCACACAACCCAGGCCTTTCTGGAACGCCATCGCGCCCTGCATGGACGCGCTCATCATCTGGCGGCGCGCCTCGCGGTCGGCGCCGTTCGAGCAAGCCCGGCCGATGTGTGCCCAGCCGCGCTCCAGCCCGTCGAGTGCGATGCCGTCGGCCGGCGGGTTGAAGGCGGCCGACATGAAGGTTTCCATGCAGTGCGCGATCGCGTCCATGCCGGTGGCAGCGGTCAGGCCGGCTGGGAGTCCGAGCGTCAGCTCGGGGTCGCAGATCGCGGTCTTCGGGACCAGGTGCCACGAATGGAAGCCGAGCTTGCGGCCGTCGTCGACGATGACGATGGCGCCGCGCGCCACTTCGCTGCCGGTGCCGGCCGTCGTCGGCACCGCGATCAGCGGCGCGACGCGCTCGGTGATCTTCGGGCTGCCGCCTTCGATCGTTGCGTACGTCTTCAGCGGGCCGGGATGGGTGGCGGCGATCGCGACGCCCTTGGCGAGGTCGATGCTCGAGCCGCCACCGACCGCGACCAGGCCGTCGCAGCCTTCGCGCTGGAACACCTCGACGGCGGCACGCACGGCTGCCTCGGTCGGGTTGGACGGCGTCTGGTCGAACACCGCGCAGCTCGAGCCGGACATGGCGTCGAGGGCACGCTGCAGCACGCCTGCCGCGCGCACGCCGGCGTCGGTGACGACCAGCGGCCGGCGAATGCCTGCGCGCTCGCATTCCTGCGGCAGCAGCATGACGGCGCCGAAGTCGAACTGGATCTGGGTGACGTAGTGGATGAGGGACATGGCAGTGAAGTGCGGCGCGCAGCGCGCACACGGGGGCAGATGAAGACCAGTATGCTTGCCGTCCTGACGGAGACCATCGGGAGACACCATGACGCGACCGTTCTTGCGCTGCCTGGCAGCATTCACGCTGGCGGCCTCGGCCGCTGTCTCGCACGCGACATGCCCGGGCGACGTGGAGACTGCGGTGCTGGTGGCCCGCTACATGAGCCTCCAACCGGCCGACAACCCGCCGCCGATGAGCATCGGGGACGCCGAGTGCGGGCGCGACAAGATGGTCCGCTTCATGGAGCAGCAGCTGGGGCTGCGTGCCGGCTACAAGGCGGGCCTGACCAACCCTGCAGTGCAGAAGCGATTCAAGCACGACGCCCCGGTACGCGGTGTGCTGTTCTCGGCAATGCTGCTGCCCGACGGCGCGCAGTTCCCGGCGAAGTTCGGCGCACGGCCGTTGTTCGAGGCCGACCTGATGGTGCGCGTCAAGGACGAGGGTGTCCACGACGCGAAGACGCCGGCCGAGGTGCTGCAGCACCTCGAGGCGATCATCCCGCTGATCGAGCTGCCTGATCTGATCGTGCGCGACCCGTCCCGGCTCGACGGCCCCGGTGTCGCCTCGATCAACGTCGGTGCGCGCTGGGCCGTGATGGGTGCCGAAATCAAGCCGACGCCGGCGATGGAAGCGCAGTTGGCCCGCATGGTCGTCAAGGTCCTGGATGGGGACGGTCGCGAGCTGGACCGCGGTCAGGGCTCGGACGTGCTGGGCCACCCGCTCAACGCCGTGATCTGGCTGGCGCAGGACGTCGCCCGCGGCGGCGGGCGGCTGAAGCGCGGCGACCTGCTGAGCCTGGGCTCGTTCTCGAAACTGATGCCGCCGAAGCCCGGCCTGTGGGTCAAGGTGGTCTACGAAGGACTGGAAGGCACGCCGGAGGTCGGCGTGAGTTTTCGCGAATGACGCCATCGCTGCTGCTGACCCCCAAGATGCGCGGCGTGATCGACCGGATCCACCGCGCGCACCGCCCGCCGTACCACTCGTTGCCGCCGACGGAGGCGCGCCTGGCCTACGAGGCCGCGGCCGAGATCCTTGACCTGCCGCGTGCGCCGCTGCCGCGTGTCGAGGACCTGACGCTGCCCGCCGACGACGGCACGCCGCTGCGTGCCCGGCTGTATGCCTCGTCGCACGGACGGCTGCCGGTGCTGCTGTACCTGCATGGCGGCGGCTTCACGATCGGCGGCATCGAGACGCACGACAGCCTGTGCCGCCAGTTCGCGCTGCGCAGCGGCGCGGCCGTGGTCTCGCTCGAATACCGGCTGGCGCCCGAGCACCGCTTTCCGACCGCGGTGGAGGACGCCTGGGCCGGGCTGCGCCGCTTGCACGAGCAGGCTGCGGCGCTGGGGCTCGACGGCACGCGGCTGGCGGTCGGCGGCGACAGCGCAGGCGGCACGCTGGCCGCGGTGTGTGCAATCCTGGCGCGCGACGCCGGCCTGCCGCTCGCACTGCAACTGCTCATCACGCCGGGCACGACGGCCTACCAGGACACCGGTTCGCACACCTTGTTCGCCAACGGCTTCATCCTGGAGCAGGCCGCGATCGACTGGTTCTTCGACCAGTACATCGAGCACCGCCATCGCAACGACTGGCGCTTCGCGCCATTGAACGCCGACGACGTCGAAGGTGTCGCGCCGGCATGGGTCTGCCTGGCCGAATGCGACCCGCTGGTCGACGAAGGTATCGCCTATGCCGACCGGCTGCGCATGGCCGGTGTCGCCGTTACCCTGGACCTGTACAAAGGCGTCACGCACGACTTCATCAAGATGGGCCGTGCGATCCCCGAGGCACTGCAGGCCCAGGCCGCCGGTGCCCAACTGCTCCAGGAGGTGCTGTTCCCATGAAACGCAGTGATTTCCGCTTCCTTCATCGGCTGCGCGTACGCTGGGCCGAGGTCGACGCACAGAAAATCGTCTTCAACGGCCACTATCTGATGTACTTCGACACCGCGATCTCGGACTACTGGCGAGCGCTCGGGCTGCCGTACCCCGAAGCGCTCGAAGCCTACGGCGGAGACCTGTACGTGAAGAAGGCGGGCGTCGAATACCACGCGTCCGCCCGCTACGACGACGTGCTTGACGTCGGCATCCGCTCGACGCGCATCGGCAACTCGTCGATGGTGTTCGCGCTGGCGATCTTCCGGCACGACGAGTTGCTGATCACGGGCGAGCTGGTATACGTCTATGCCGACCCGAAGACGCAGACCTCCATGGCCGTGCCGCAGGAACTGCGCGACGTGATCGCTGCCTACGAGGCCGGCAAGAGCATGGTCGACGTACGCGTCGGCAGCTGGGACGAACTCGGGCGCGATGCGCAGCTGATCCGCACCGAGGTGTTCGTGCAGGAGCAGCGCATTCCGGCCGAGATGGAGTGGGACGAGGCCGACCGCGCCTGCGTGCATGCGGTCGCGTACAACCGCTTCGGCATGCCGCTGGCGACCGGCCGCCTGCTGGAGCACGTGCCGGGCGTTGCGAAGATCGGCCGCATGGCCGCCCGTCGCACGATGCGCGGCGGTGGGGTGGGGCGGGCGGTGCTGGATGCGCTGATGCGGGCCGCGCGCGAGCGGGGCTACCGCGAGGCGCTGCTGCATGCGCAGACTTCGGCGGCGGCTTTCTACAGCCGGGCGGGGTTCGTCGAGCGCGGGCCGGAATTCGAGGAGGCCGGTATCCCGCACGTGGAGATGGTCAAGACCCTCTGACGGCGCGTCAGGCGGTGCGGCGTGCGCGTGCCGTCTTCAGCGGCCCGGCCGCCGGGCCGGAACTCATCGTGGCGGCCGGCAGCGGCATCGGTGTGGTCGCGCTTTCCTTCTGTTGCGGGGGCCAGTGCTTCAAGGTCGAACGGCGCAGCAGTGCGACGCCCGGGCCGCGGGTGTTGCTGAAGGTGCGCTCGATCACGTGCGTGACCGTGCGTCGGCGCAGCCGCTCGGTGATGACGACGGTCGAACAGCGCGTGCCGTAGCGGCCGTCCGGTGTGCGTATGAACGCCGGCGCCAGCCAGCGTTCCCACTCGATCGGCACGCCGGTGCGCGGCAGGAATTCGTCGGCGATCTCGGTGCGGTCGCCCAGCGCAAGGAAAAGCTGCTCGGCCAGGGCATCGGCCGACTCGGCCTCTTTCACTGCGCCGCGCACCTGTTGCTTCAGGCGCTCGACCTTGGGCCATGGCGTGTCGAGCAGCGCGTTCGACAGGCCATAGACGCCGCGCTCGAGCCGTTGCGGAAAGCGCGCACGGTTCGAGCCCCAGAAACACTCGCCCTGGGCCAGGTCGGCCGCGATCAGATTGAAACCGTTGTGGCCGCTCAAGCCCACCTGCATCCAGAAGCGGTCCATCGGCAGGTCGCCACGCAGCCACAGCGGCACGATCTCGCCGCGCGACGGTGCCCCGGGGTCGACGTCGGCCGGGTTGCGGATATTCGTCAGCAGGCCCAGGCGGCCTTCGTTGGTGAGGCCCAGCCAGGTGCCGCCGGCTTTCAGGTCGCGCCCGCCGAGGATCTCCGGGCCGCCGTGGTCCGGTGTCCACCAGCCGAGCCGGTTCGCCGGGCGGTCGAAGTATTCGTCGCGGTTGGCCGCGATGACGAGCGGAAAGCGCCGGCTGGCGTCGATCGCGACGGCGGCTAGACACATGGCACGAACACCTCGACGTGGCGCGGCCCCTGCAGCCGGGGGCTCAACGCGAGTGCTGCCGCGGCGATGTCGGTCTCGATCGCCTCGTTCACGCCCTCGGGGTGGGTGTAGGTCTCCATCCAGGTCTGCATGCCGTCTTTCTCTTGCGGGCGGCGCCACAGTGCGGCCTGCAAGCCGGCGTGACGCTCGCGCAGCGTGTCCTGCATCGCCTCGACCACGGCCCGCGCAGCGGCTGCGTCGGCCGAGGCGATCCGATAGTAGATGAAAAGGCTGCGCAAGCGGGCGACCCCCACGTGAACTAATGGGGCCGCAGGCCCGGGCGCGGGGTGACGGATTTCACGCCGGATTCAGGTTTCCGTCGGCAATGCATACGGCAACGCCCGCAGCGTGAGCGCTGCACCGTCAGCCGACCCGAGGTACAAGCTGCCGCCCTCGGTGGCGGCGATCTTCAGTTCGGCGAACACGCTCCAGTCGCCGCCCGGGGCCGGTGCAGCGTCGACCACCATGCCGCAGGGCTGGCCCGGATCGGCGCTGTGGAACAGCTCCTGCCCGGCGGCCGCTTCGACCGGCGAGTGCAGCAGAAAGCCGCGCCGTTTCAACGTGCCGCGGTATTGGCTGCGGGCGACGACCTCCTGGCCGGGGTAGCAGCCTTTCTTGAAGCTGACGCCGCCGACGGCTTCGAAGTTGACCATCTGCGGGACGAACTGATCCGCCGTGGCGGCGCTGATCACCGGCACCGCGCTTTCGACCTCGAGCCAGCGCCAGGCGGAAAGGTCGAGAGTGGGCAGCGCGAACGTCGGCAGCGTCGCCTGCTGGGCGTCGGCGGCCACGAGCCAGAGGTAGCGCGGCAGCCCGGCGGCGTCCGGCAGGCGCACCACGCTGCCGCCGTGCGCGCGGCTTCTGGCCCAGGGCCGCTGCGGGGCTGCGTCGCCGAGCCAATCGGTCGCGGCCGGCCCCACGAGGCCGAACAGCTGTACGCCGGCGGTGGCGTCCGACAGCTTGGCCTTGGCACGCAACACGAACATCGACAGCCGTTTCAGCGAAGGCGCCAGCACCTCGGCGTGGCACAGCAGCAGCACGCGCTCGGGTGTGTCCTTCCAGCCGATGAAGCCGGCCAGCAACCGGCCCTTCGGCGAGCAGTAGCCGGCAAGCCTCGCATCGGCATCGCCGAGCAGCGAGAAGTCCTGCGTCAGTTGGCTGTGCAGGAAGCTGGACGCGTCGGTGCCGTCGACGGCGATGACACCCCAGTGGGCCAGGGGCACTGCGCCTTGCGGCGCAGCGGGAGCGGGCAGCGAGCTATCGGTGGTCATGCCTCCATTATCATCAGCGGCCCATCCACCGGCGCTGCCGTGGTTTCACGGCGCGGCCGTGGCTGCTGCAACGCTCGGTTTCGCCCTCCAACGTTCCATAGATCGACAGCACCGATGAAACTGTTCCGGCGTCTGCTTGGCATCGTCGTCCTGCTGGCCGTCCTCGCGGCGGCCGCCGTCGCCTGGTGGGTGCACCAGCCGCTGCCGCTGGCGTCGGCGTCGGTGGAATTCTCGGTGGAACCCGGCATGACACCCCGCCAGATCGCCAACGGCTGGGCGGCTGCAGGGGTTCGGACCTCCGGCTTCGCGCTGTACGAATGGTTCCGCTGGTCGGGCCAGGCGCGGCGCATCCGCGCGGGCAACTACCAGATCGACGCAGGGACCACCCCACGCGAGTTGTTGCGCAAGATGGTGCTCGGCGACGAGACGCTGTCGACCGTGCGCCTGATCGAAGGCTGGACCTTCCGTCAGGTGCGCGCCGAGCTCGCCCGCGCACCGGGCCTCAAGCCTGCGACCCAGACCATGAGCGACGCCGAGATCATGGCGTCGATCGGCGCGCCGGGCCTGCACCCGGAAGGCCGCTTTTTCCCCGACACCTATGCCTACAGCCGCGGCAGCACCGATCTGGAGGTGCTGAAGCGTGCCCACCGGGCGATGGACAAGCGCCTGGCCGACGCCTGGGCGCAGCGCGCCGCGAGCGTGCCGCTGAAGACGCCCGAGGAGGCGCTGATCCTGGCGTCCATCGTCGAGAAGGAGACCGGCGTCGCGACCGACCGCGGCATGGTGTCGGGCGTGTTCAACAACCGCCTGCGCATCGGCATGGCCTTGCAGACCGACCCCGCGGTGATCTACGGCGTGGGCGAGAGCTTCGACGGCAATTTGCGCAAGCACCATCTGCAGACCGACACCCCGTACAACACCTACACCCGCCCGGGGCTGCCGCCCACGCCGATCTCGATGCCCGGCAAGGCTTCGCTGCTGGCGGCGGTGAGACCCGACACGACCAAGGCGCTGTACTTCGTCTCGCGCGGCGACGGCAGCAGCGTGTTCAGCGAGACCCTGGCCGAGCACAATCGCGCGGTAGACAAATACCAGCGGCGGCGGCGCTGAGGCGACACATCCATGAGCGGGCTTTTCATCAGCTTCGAAGGCATCGACGGCGCCGGCAAGTCGACGCACGTCCAGGCGGTGGCAGACCGCCTGCGAGCGGCAGGCCGGGACGTCGTGCTGACGCGCGAGCCAGGGGGGACCCCGCTGGCCGAGCGGTTGCGCGAGATGGTGCTGCATGAGCCGATGGACGCCCTGACCGAGTCGCTGCTGATCTTTGCGGCGCGGCGCGACCACCTGCAGCAGGTGATCGAGCCTGCGCTGCGGCGCGGCGCGGTCGTGCTGTGCGACCGCTACACCGACGCCACGTTCGCCTACCAGGGCGCCGGGCGGGGTTTCGATCTTGCGGTGCTGGCACAGCTGGAGCAGTGGGTGCAGCAGGGGCGGCAGCCCGATCTGACGCTGTGGTTCGACCTGGCCCCGGAGGTGGCGGCGCAACGGCTGGCGCGCGCGCGCGTGCCGGACCGGTTCGAGCAGCAGCCGGCCGAGTTCTTTCGTCGCGTCAACGAGGGCTACCGGGCACGGGCACGGGCCGACGCGGCGCGGTTCGTGGCGATCGACGCCTCGGCCGAACGCGATGCGGTGTGGCGCGCCATCGAGTCGGCGCTGCAGGCGCGGGGGTTGTGAACCGATGAGCTTCTCGCTGCCTTACCCTTGGCTCGAAGCCACGCTGCGCGGATTGCTCGCGACCCACCGCGGTCATGCCGTGCTGCTGGCCGGCCCGCAAGGCGTCGGCCAATTCGAACTGGCGCTCGCGCTGGCCCAGGCCTGGCTGTGCGAAAGCGATGCGCCGGCCCCACCCTGCGGCGTCTGCACCAGCTGCGGGCTGGTGCGGTCTCACACCCACCCCGACCTGGTCGTGCTGCTGCCTGAGGCACTGCAGGAAGAGTTGGGCTGGGGCTCGGCGGAAGCCGAATCCGAGGCCAAGGCGAGCAAGGCCAAGCCCAGCCGGGAGATCAAGGTCGACGCCTTGCGTCGCGTGGTCGAGTTCGCGCAGCAGACCAGCTCGCGCGGTGTCGCAAAGGTGGTGCTGGTGCACCCGGCCGAGCGCATGAACGCGATCTCGGCGAACACGCTGCTGAAGACGCTGGAAGAGCCCCCGGGCCAGGCGCGCTTCGTGTTGAGCACCGAGGCGATCGACGCGCTGCTGCCGACCATCCGCAGCCGCTGCCAGCACCTGCGGCTGTCGCCGCCCGAGGCCGGCACCGCGTTGCAGTGGCTGCAGGCGCAGGGCATGCCGAACGCCGACGTGCTGCTCGCCGCGGCCGGCGGCCAGCCGGTGACGGCGCTGCAGCTGAAGCAGCAAGGGCTGGACGCGGCTGCCTGGCTGCAACTGCCAGAGCGGCTGGTCAAGGGCGAGGTCGCGGCGCTCGCCGGCTGGCCGGTGCCGCGGGCGGTGGACGCGCTGCAAAAGGTGTGTCACGACGCGATGTGCGTGGCCGGCGGCGCGCCGCCGCGCTACTTCTCGAGCGAAGGTTTCCGCAGCATGCGCGCCAGCATCGACGACCTGGCCGCCTGGTCGCGCGAGCTGCGCCGTGTCGCACGTCACGAAGAGCACCCCTGGAACGCCGGACTGTTGCTGGAGTCGCTTGTGAGCCAGGCTCGCCGCGCCTTACACTCGGCCACATATGAGTGAGCCCACGACCCGCCCGCCGGCGCCCGCCGCACCGGCCGGTGGCACGCCTGCGCGGCCCAGCGTCATCCAGCTGGTGTTCCGCGAAAAGGGCGCCCTGTACGCCGCCTACATTTCCGCCTTCGCCGACGGCGGCCTGTTCGTGCCGACGACACGCGAGTACCGGCTGGGCGAAGACATCTACCTGCTGCTGTCGCTGCCGGAAGATCCGCAGCGCTACCCGGTCGCCGGCAAGGTGGCCTGGATCACCCCGGCCAACGCCTCGGGCGGGCGCACGCAGGGTGTCGGAGTGCGCTTCCCGAGCGACGAGAAGTCGCGTCTGCTGAAGGTCAAGATCGAGGAGCTGCTCGGCACCGCGATCCAGTCGGCCAAACCCACGCAGACCATCTGACCACGGCTGCTGCGCGCATTTCCGCTCGCGTGTAGGCTGTCGGTCTTCCTTCCTCATTTCGATCGCCGCGTCGCGGCGGGACGCTGCATGTTCGTCGACTCCCATTGCCACCTGAGCTTTCCTGAACTGACCGAGAACCTGGACGCCATTCGCGACGCGATGGCCGCTGCGCAAGTCGATCGCGCGCTGTGCATCTGCACCACGCTGGAGGAGTTCCCAGAGGTGCACGCGCTGGCAAGGCGCTATGACAACTTCTGGGCCAGCGCCGGCGTGCACCCCGACAACGAGGGTGTGCAGGAACCGAGCGTCGAGCAACTGGTGGAACTGGCGCAGCGCGAAAAAGTGGTTGCGGTCGGCGAAACCGGGCTCGACTACTACCGCCTGAATGGCCGCAGCGTGGCGGACATGGAGTGGCAGCGCGAGCGCTTTCGCTGCCACATCCGCGCCGCCAGGCAGGTGGACAAGCCGCTCGTCATCCACACACGCAGCGCGTCGGATGACACGCTGGCGATCCTGCGCGAAGAAGGCGGCGACACGGCCGGCGGCGTGTTCCATTGCTTCACCGAGACCCAGGCGGTGGCCGACGCCGGGCTCGATCTCGGCTTCTATATTTCTTTTTCGGGCATCCTGACCTTTCGCAACGCTGAAGACCTGCGCCAGGTGGCCCGCCGTGTGCCTCTGGACCGCTGCCTGATCGAAACCGACAGCCCTTACCTGGCGCCGGTGCCGTACCGGGGCAAGACCAACAACCCGTCCTACGTGCCTTACGTGGCACGCCAGATCGCCGAGTTGAAGGGCGTGTCGGTGGAGGAGGTTGCCGAGGCCACCAGCCGGAACTTCGAGCGGTTGTTCAAGGTCGGCACAGCTCGAGGTTGACTTGAGGTTTCTTGCCCAAGTGCTTGTCCGCAAAGAAAAACATCGACAAGGAAAATGATGAGAAACTGGTTGAAGAAACTTGTTTATCTCGGTGTCCTGGCTGGAGTTTCTTCTGCTTCTGCAGGATCGTACGAAGATTTCTTCCGTGCCATCAAGCGAGACGACGGCGCGACCGTGCAGGAGTTGCTGCAGCGCGGCTTCGACCCGAACACCGTCGATCCGGAGGGGCGTGGCGGCCTGTTGATCGCATTGCAGGAGCCTTCGCTCAAGGCTGCCGACGCGCTGATGCAGCATCCGCAGGTCGACGTCAATCGCCTCAATGCCGTGGGCGAGTCGCCGCTGATGATGGCGGCACTGAAAGGACAACTCGACTGGTGCAAGCGCCTCATCGAGCGGGGCGCCGACATCAACAAGACCGGGTGGACACCGCTGCACTATGCGGCGACCAGCGGCAACATGCCGATCATCGAGCTGCTGCTGGAACACCACGCCTTCATCGACGCCGAGTCGCCGAATGGCACGACGCCGCTGATGATGGCTGCCCGCTATGGCAGCGAGGACTCGGCGCGCCAGCTGATGGCGGCGGGCGCCGACCCGACGATGCGCAACGAACGCGAGTTGAATGCGGCCGATTTCGCGCGCAGCGTCAACCGCGAGCAACTGGCCCAGGCGCTGGAAGGCTATGCGCGCGAATACGCCGCCCGCAATGGCAGCGCGGGAAAACGCTAGTGGGAGAAAATCCGACACCGCGATTGGTGCAGGCCTGACTGTTACCTGAAGATACGCGGTCCTAAAGTCGGCTGCATGGTCGTTCCCATGGAGATGACACATGCAAACTCCCGAACCCGCCGCGCCGGAACCTGTCGCCCCCGCAGTCGCGCCCAACCCGTTCGCGCTGATGATGGACCCGCGATCGGTGCTGGACGTGGTCGAGCATTCGCAGAGGCTGGCCAGACTGAAGAGCCGCATCTATCGCCCGCTCGACAAGCCGGCGTCCGGCAAGGCCGAGGGTGCGACCACGGCGTTCGACCACGGCATCGAGATCGAGCCGGAGTTCGTCGAACTGCCTGAATGAACCCGCCTGGCTGGTGCCGGGCCGGCGCGCAGACAAGAAACAGCTAACAGCATCCGCAGGCCCGGGCCGTTCCGGCGCCTCGCCGTGACCGTGGCAGAGGCCGATGACAAGAAGAATCCATGTGGACGAACTGCAGGTCGGCATGTTCGTCAAGCGTATCGAGGGCGGGTGGCTCAACCACCCTTTTTGGCGCGGCAGTTTGCTGGTCCGCGAGCTTGATGACATCCGCCGGCTGCGCGCAGCCGGCGTGGAATTCCTCGAGATCGATGCGACCCGGGCGCTGCATGCGCCTGCAACGCCGGAGGTGACACCGTCGCCGGCACCCGCCGACACGCCTGCAGGTGCACCGGCAGTGGTGCGCCGCACGACGGTTCCGGTCGAGCAGGAGATGCAGCGCGCACACGCGCTGCGCGCCGAAGCCGGCCGGCAGATGAAACAGCTGTTCCAGGACGCGCGTCTCGGCCGCGTCGTCGATGTCGCCGCCACCCGACCGCTGGTCGACGAGATCTTCGCGTCGATGGAGCGGCACCCGGCGGCGCTGATCAGCCTGATGCGGCTGAAGACCGCCGACGACTACAGCTACCTGCACTCGGTGTCGGTGGCCGCGCTGATGATGGCGCTCGCCCGCCGGCTCGGCATGGACGACGCAGCCTGCCGCGACGCAGCGCTCGGCGGCCTGCTGCACGATCTCGGCAAGGCAGCGATCCCGCTGGATGTGCTGAACAAGCCCGGCAAGCTGGAGCCGGAGGAGTTCACGCTGGTCAAGACCCATCCGGTGCGCGGGCACGAGTTGCTGCGCGAAGCCGGTGTGGAGCACGCGGTGGCGCTGGACGTCTGCCTGCACCACCACGAGAAGATCGACGGCAGCGGCTACCCGAAAGGCTTGCCGGGTGCCGAAATCACGCTGCTGGCCAAGATGGGCGCCGTCTGCGACGTGTACGACGCGGTCACCTCCAACCGGCCCTACAAGCTGGGCTGGGCACCGGTCGATGCCTTGCGACGCATGCTGACCTGGGCCGGCCATTTCGAGCCGCAGGTGATGCGCGCTTTCGTGTCGGTGGTCGGCATCTACCCGATCGGGGCCATGGTGCGGCTGGCGTCCGGCCGACTCGCCGTGGTCGTCGAGCAGGCGCCGGGCGAGCTCACCAAGCCGGTGGTCAAGGCCTTCTTCTCGACGCGGTCCAACCTGCACATCCCGCCCGAGACGCTGCGTCTGGCGCAGCCGGGCTGCAAGGACCACATCGTCGGCCACGAAGACCCCCACACCTGGGGCTTCGAGCACGTCGACGAGCTGTGGAGTGGCGTGCCGCGGCCGAAAGGGCCGCTGTAGCTCACCGCAATGACCGATAGAGCGCTTCGTAGCGCCGCGCGCTGCCGGACCAGTCGAGCTGCTGCTGCATGCCGCGCCGCTGCATCGCATGCCAGACCTCCGGCGCCGACCAGGCATCGAGCACCCGCCGCAGCGTGACCTGCAGGGCGTCGGCGGTCGACGCCTCGAACAGGAAGCCGGTGGCGGCCTCCGGGCCCGCTGACAGGTCGACGATGGTGTCCGCCAGCCCGCCGGTGGCGCGTGCGACGGGCAGCGTGCCGTAGGCCTGGCTGTACATCTGGTTCAAGCCGCAGGGCTCGAAGCGTGACGGCATCAGGTAGGCGTCGGCGCCGCCCTCGATCAGGTGGGCCAGGGTTTCGTCGAAGCCCAGTTGCACGGAAACGCGGCCCGGGTGCCGCGCCGCGGCGTCCTGCAGCGCGCGTTCCAGATCCGCGTCCCCCTGGCCGAGCACGGCCACCTGTGCCCCTTGCTCGACCAGCCAGGGCAGTACGTCGAGCACCAGATCAACGCCTTTCTGGTGCGTCAGGCGGCTCACCATGCCGAAGAGCGGTGCGTGCGGGTCGGTGTGCAGCCGCAATCGTTCCTGCAGTGCCTGCTTGTTCAGCGATTTGCCGTCGAGCTGCTCGGCGCTGTAGCGCATCGGCAGCAGTTCGTCGGTCGCCGGGTTCCACACGCTGGTGTCGATGCCATTGAGGATGCCGTGCAGTCGTTCGGCGCGGCTGCGCAGGATGCCGTCGAAGCCGCAACCGTGTGCCTCGTGCAGGATCTCGCGGGCATAGGTCGGGCTGACCGTGGTGATCGCGTCGGCCTCGTGGATACCGGCCTTCAGGAAGGACAACCGGCCCCAGTATTCGATGCCGTCGGGCGTGAGCCATGCCGGCGGAAGTTCCAGTTGCGGTGCGCGGTCGAGCGGGAACAGGCCCTGGAACGCGAGGTTGTGGATCGTGAAGACGGTGCGGGCATGCGGGGCCGGCAGCGTGCGCAGGTAGGCCGGTGCCAGCCCCGCGGGCCAGTCGTTGCCATGCAGCACGTCGGGGCGCCATTGCGGCCATGGCGTGGCGTCGCTGGCCAGCAGCGCGGCGACGCGGCTGAGCCAGCCGAAACGGCGCGCATGGTCGCCGCCGCTGTCGTCGTAGGGCCCGCCGCCCTGCTGGAACAGCTCGGCGCAATCCAGCAGCAACAGCTCGAAGGGCAGGCCCTTGGGCCGCCAACAGACCAGACGGGAGGCGGGCCATGGACCCTTCGCCTCGATGTGCACGCTGCGCGTCGCGCGGGCCGTCAGCTTCTTCAGTGGTGCATACAGCGGCATCAACAGCTTGACGTCGTGACCCAGCGCGGCCAGCGCGCGCGGCAGCGCGGCACTGACGTCGCCGAGACCGCCGGTCTTGACCCACGGGGCACACTCCGGGGTGGCGAACAGGATCTTCAATGGGGGCAAGGCGTCGGCGTCGATCATGTTTCAGGCGTCGAGGGGAATCAGCACGGCGACGGGCAGGTCGCGCAACAGGTCGGCGAGCGGCAGGCGGCCCGCGGCATCGGGCATGTGGCGGCGGGCGGTGATGACGTCGTTCCACGCTGCGACGCCGGTCGGCAACGTGAGCTGCGCGTCGCCCCAGCAGCGGCCACCGAACAGTTCGTCCGGTTCACCGCCGCTCAGCCGGTGCAGCAGGCGGCCGGCCACGGTGACGCAGCAGGCGCGGCTCTCGCCGCGCGAGTACGCAACCGCGTGTTCGTGCGCGGCACCCTCGACCGCCAGCGGGTGATAGGCGCCGTCGCGGAACAGCGCCGGCTGGTGCTGCCGCAACTGCAGCAGGCGCCAGGTCACCAGCAGCTTGAGCCGGCCATCGGCGATCTCGTTGCGCAGTTCGGCGAGCAGGCCGGGCGGGAGCGGGCCCCCGCGCACGGACTCCTGCAGTTTGCGCAGGTGGTGGTGCAGCGTGTCGTAGTCGACCGGGCGGCGGTTGTCGGGGTCGACGAGGCTGAAGTTCCAGCGTTCGCTGCCCTGGTAGACGTCGGGCACGCCGGGGACCGTGAGCTTCAGCGCCACCAGGCTCAGGCTGTTGTAGCAGCCGAGCAGTGCCGGTTTTTCGACGAAGCGCAGGAAGTCGCTCAGGAAGGGGTTGGGTTCGAGATGCGCGAGCAGCGCATCGACGAAACGCGCGAGTCCCGCTTCGTACTCGAGGTTCGGCGTGACCCAGTTGGTGCGGTCCTTGGCCTCGCGCACCGCTTTCAGCATGTAGGCCTGGATACGGGCGCGAAAAGCGTCGAGCGCTGGCTGGTCGACCGGCTCCAGCGGCCATGCGCCGACCAGGGTCTGGTATAGCAGGTATTCGTCGTTGCGGCTGAGCCGCTCGGCACCGTCGAGGCCGCTGGTCTGCTTCTGCGCCAAGCCTTGCCAGCGCTCGACGGTGTGGCGCCAGGTGTCGGGCATTTCCGACAGCACCGCGATGCGCGTGCGCACGTCTTCCGAGCGCTTGGTGTCGTGCGTCGAACTGCCCAGCAGCGTGTGCGGCATGAAGCGCGCGCGAGTGTGGTTGGCGGCGTGGAAGGCGGCGAGGCTGGTGCCGAAGCGCTGCGGCTCGCCACCGACGTCGTTCAGGCAGACCAGCCGGTTGTAGCGGTAGAAGGCGGTGTCCTCCATGGCCTTGGCCATCACCGGCGCGGTGAACTGCTGGAAGCGCTGCACGAAGCGCAGCAGCTCCTCGCGTCGCGCACCGGGCGGCTCGTGCACGACCGACAGCATCAGCTCTCGCAGGTAGTCCACCGCGAGCGGGTCGCAGGCGTCGCCGTGGCGCCTGGCGGCGGCCGCCGCCCAGTCGAGGTGCTGGCGGTCGATCTCGTGGACGCTGCGCTCGCCGAGGTAGGTGCGGTAGACCGGAAAGCCCGCTGCCAGCTCGGCCAGCGCGGCTTTCAGCCCGTTGCGCGTGAAGTCGCGCGTGCGCCGGTCGCCCTGTGCAAGCCGGTACGCGGCTTCGGTGAGCATCTGCAGGTCGGCCGCCAGCGGCCCCGCCATCACCGCATGCTTGGCAGCGTGCAGCGTCTGCTCATAGGGTGTGGTGGCGCCGGTGCAGCGTTCGTACAGTTCGGTGAACGCCTGTTCCTGCTGCGTGTCGACGAACAGGCCGGCGACCAGGTTCGCGAACCGATAGCCGGTGTCGCCGTGCACCGGCCAGCTTTGCGGCCAGTGCTCGTGCTCGGCGAGGATCTTCTCGATCACCAGGTAGAGCGCGCGCTGGTGCATCGCAGCGTAGCGGGCCTGCAGCCGCTCGAAATAGCGCAACGGGTCACTCAGGCCGTCGGGGTGGTCGATGCGCAGCCCGGCGAGCTTGCCGTCGTGCAGCCAGCCGAGCAGCGTGCGATGGGTCGCGTCGAACACCACGTCGTTTTCCATGCGCACCGCGGCCAGCGTGTTGATGTCGAAGAAGCGGCGGTAGTTGACCTCGTCGCCCGCGACACGCCAGTAGGCCAGCCGGTAGGCCTGGCGCTGGATCAGGGCATCGAGCGCATCGAAGCTGCGCGGCGAGCCGCGGCGCCCGTTGAACGCGAGCGGGCAGGCCGCGACCCAGCGCGCAACCCACCCATGCCGGGCCACGGCACGCGCGAGTCGCTGCTTCAGCAAGGCCTGGTCGCGTTGACGGCGCTCGCGCCGCGCCGGGTCGGCGTCCTCGCGCGACGGCAGGGCCGCAAAGGCGTCGATCAGCGATTGCAGTTCCAGTACCGTCTCGCGCTGCCCGGGCTCCGAATGGACCGGCAGCGGCACGGCGGACAGCACGCGACCGTAGTCGCGCGGGTCGAGCGGGAATCGGTGGTCGTAGTAGCCCAGGCGGAATTCGCCGGCCGCCTCGTCGAACGCCAGCTGGATCTGCCCGTCCTCGAGCACCTCGCCGTACGGGCCGCCGAGCACCGGCAGCAGCACCTGCGGCGAGCGGCCGGGGCTGCGTGGCGTCCAGTCGATGTCGAAGGTCTGCGCCTGCGCAGAGGCCGGTCCGTGCTCCAGCACGTCGAGCCACCAGGCGTTGTCGGCCTCCAGCACGCCCATGTGATTGGGCACCACATCGGCGATCTGGTGCATGCCATGCTGGCGCAACTGAGCACAGAGCCGCTCGAAGGCGGCCTCGTCGCCCACCTCCGGGTTCAGCGCGTTGTGGTCGACGATGTCATAGCCGTGCGTGCTGCCCGCGCGTGCTTTCAGGAAGGGCGAGGTGTACAGGTGGCTGATGCCCAGCTCGTGCAGGTAGGGCACGATCGCAGCGGCGTCGTCGAACCGGAAGCCGGCATGCAGCTGCACCCGGTAGGTGGCTCGCGGCACCTGCGCGGTCGACAGCGGCGGCAGCGCCGCGGCCGGCTGCGGCGCCGGCCGTGATCGGCTGCGTTGCAGCGCTTGCGCGACGTCACGCAGACGCGTGTCGACGATCAGGTCTTCGAGGTCGACCGCCAGCTTGCGGCGCCAGTTGGGCCATTGTTCTTCATTGGTACCCGGCAGGTTGGGCTGTTCGAGTTGCAGCAAGACGTCTTCGAGCTGTACGCCGGCCAGCTGCGAGCTCGTGCGTCCCAGGTACTCGTACACGCGGGCCACGAAGTCCGCGTCGACCTCCGCGGGCACCGGGGCCGCGGCCTCGTCGGGCGGCAGCAGGCCTTCGGTTTGCAGTGCCACGCGCAACCGGCTGCGGTCGGCGGCGCGTTCGACGACGTGCTGGCGGTAGGTCACCTCCTTCGGATACAGGCCCAGCGCACGCCGGGTCTCGATGTCCTGCCCGCGCCAGAAGCCGCGCAGCGTGGGCAGATCGTGGGTGCCGACGACCGCCAGCGCCTGCGGCTTCCAGTCGCTCGGCGGGCGCACCTGGCCGGCGTCGTCGCGTTCGAAGTACAGCGGCCGGTACGACAGCAGCCCGCGTTCGGCCATCGCCTCGCGCACTTCCGGTGCGACGTTGCCGAGGTCTTCGCCGATCACCAGGCAGCGCTGGCGCTGGCTTTCAAGCGCGACGATGCCCATCAGGTCGCGCATCGGATAGTGCAGATAGGTGCCGTGGCGCCCGCCGTGCGCCGGGTGGATCCAGAACAGGCGCATCAGTGCCATCACGTGGTCGAGCCGCAGTGCCCCGGCGGCGCGCATGTTGGCGCGCAGCGTCGCGACGAAGGGCTCGTAGCGGTGCGCACGCAGCGCTTGTGGCTTCGCCGGCGGCAGGCCCCAGTCCTGTCCGCCCGGGTAAGCGTCTTCCGGCGGGGCGCCCACGTGCACGTTGAGCGCATAGACGTCGGGGGCCGACCAGGTCTCCGAGCCGCCTTCGCTGGCGCCGACGGCGAGGTCGCGGTACAGGCCGATCGGCATGCCCAGCTCGAGCGCCCGCTGCTGCACCGCCTCGAGTTGCCGCGCAGCGTGCCATTGCAGGTACTCGTGAAACTCGACCTGATCGAGTTGCTCGGCCTCGAAGCGGCGCAACACGGCACCGGCCGGGTCGCGCCAGGCCTCGGGCCAGACCGTCCAGCCCCAGATGCTGGCATCCTGCAGATGCAGCCGGGCCTGGGCCGCCTCCAGCAGGGCGTGACGGTGCAGCCCGTCGCCGTGCTCGGCCTGGAAGCGCCGGAACGCCTGCGCGTACGCGGTGTCTTGGGCGAGGTGGGCGTTGCGGAAGTGGCGGTACAGCGGCTCCAGCAGTTCGCGCTTGCTGGCAGACACGCCTTCGTAGTCGACCAGCTCGGTTTCGCGCAGCCGCCGCAGCTGCCGCTGGAAGGCGGGCGACGACACCTTGCGGCGCGCCGTCTCGCATTCGGCGAACTCGGGCAGCGACTCCAGGTCGATGTACAGCGGGTTGAGCCAGCGCCGGTTCGACGGGCTGTAGGGGCTGGCGTGGCGCGGCGCGTGCAGGAACAGCGCGTGCAACGGGTTGACACCGACAAAAGCGCCGCCCAGCGCAGCCGTGGTCTCGACCAGCCGGCGCAGGTCGGAGAAGTCGCCCATGCCCCAGTTGCGTGACGAGCGCAGTGCATAGACTTGCACACAGACGCCCCACAACCGTTCACCGTTCGCCAGCGCCTGCGGAAGATGGCAGGCCGTGGGGCACACGATGACGCGGCTGCACGCGTCTGCCGTGCGCAGTTCGTGATAGCCGAGGGGCAGCCCGGCCGGCAAGTGGACCGTCGTCCTGCCTTCCTGCGCTTCGACCGTGCCCTCGACAATGCTGCCGTCTTCGCAGTGCAGCTCCCATCGCTTGTCCGGTGCGGCCGGGCCGCGCAGCGGCACCTCGAAAGCCGCTGCTGCGTCGCCGACGATCACCGGCGGCAGGGTCTCGCCGCTCTCGGCACGCTCGAGATCGGCCAGGCAGCGCTGTGCAGCAGCCTCGTCGCGTGCATCGCAGCCGAGCTCGGCCAGCAAGTCGCACAACGCGGCCTGCGGCAGCTCCTGTTCCTGGCCCCAGTAGTCGCGGTAGCGCGTCGCCAGTCCGACGCGCTCGCACAACGCCTGCAACGACGAATGCGCGTGCATGTCCATCAGCGCGCCTCCCGGCCCCAATGCCACCGGCCGGACCACGCCGCCATCGTGTCGGCCACCACGTCGCCGGCCGAATGCACCAGCACGGCATCGTCCAGTGGCGGCGTCTGTGCAGCCCCCGGCACGGTGCAGGGCAGCGGGGCGAGATTGACCAGCATCTCCAGCACCTCGCCGCGCTCGAAGCGCCAGCGCACACGCAGCACGGTGTCGCTCAGTCGCCTGGCCTCGTGCCGGCCGGTCAGCAGGCGCGGCAAATGCGGCATCAGCGCGCGCTGCCGCACCGCGAGCAGCTGTGCGTAGAGATCGCGCCACTCGCGGTGGGCGGCGGCCTGAGCCTTGGACCAGTCCAGTTTGCAACGCTCGAAGGTGGCGGCGTCGCACGGGTCCGGCAACTCGTTGCGTTCAGCCGCCTCGGCATAGCGCGGGAAGTGCGCGAACTCGCGGCGCCGGCCTTCGCGCACCGCATCGCGCAGCTCGCCCGTCCAGTCGGCGAAGTAGAGGAAGGGCGTGTCGGCGCCGAACTCCTCGCCCATGAAGAGCAGGGGCGGAGACGGGCACAGCAGCAGGATCGCGGTGGCCAGCTGCAGGGCGCGCTCGTCGGCCAGCTGCGTCAGGCGTTCGCCGAAGGCGCGGTTGCCGATCTGGTCGTGGTTCTGCAGGAAGTTGACGCTGCAGCCGAGCGCCAGCGTGCTCTCGGCCGCGCGGCGCGGCAAGGCATGCTCGCTGTTGTGCGGGCCGCCTTCGCGGGCGAAGCCGAGCGTGAGGCAGCGCGCGAGCTGGTCGATGGGCCGGTCGTATTCGGCGTAGTAGCCGTCGTGCTCGTCGGTCATCAGCACGTGCAGCGTGTGGTGGAAGTCGCCGTTCCACTGCCCCTCGAAGCGGCCCGGGGTGCCGGGCGCGGCCAGGCGCGCGGCGTCGTTGCTGTCGTTTTCCAGCATCAGATGGAGATGCCGGTCGGGGAAGGCCGCGCGCACGCGCTGCGAGATCGACGCCATGATGTCGGGCCGGCTGTCGTCGAGCATTGCGTGCACCGCGTCGAAGCGCAGGCCGTCGAAGCGGTACTCGCCGAGCCAGTACAGCGCGTTGTGGATGAAGAATTCGCGCACCGTGGGGCTACCCGGCGCATCGAAGTTCATCGCGGCACCCCAGGCGGTCTGGTGGCGGTCGGTGAAGAAAGGCGGCGCGTAGCGGTGCAGGTAGTTGCCGTCCGGCCCGAAGTGGTTGTAGACGACATCCAGGAAGACCATCAGGTTCAACCGGTGAGCGGCCTGGATGAAGCGCTTCAACTCGTCGGGTGTGCCGTAGGACGGCTGCGGTGCATACGGCAGCACGCCGTCGTAGCCCCAGCCGAAGCGGCCGGGGAAGTCGGCCAGCGGCATCAGCTGAATCGCCGTGATGCCGAGATCCGCGAGCGCGGGCAGTTGCGCTTCGGCGGCAGCATAGGTGCCGGCCGGCGTGAAGCAGCCGACGTGCATCTCGTAGATCACCGCCTCGTGCCAGGGGCGGCCGTGCCAGTCGGCGTCCCAGTCGAAGCTGCACGGGTCGATCACCTGGCTGGGGTGGTGCGGGCCCTGAGGGTTGAAGCGCGACGCCGGGTCGGGCACCAGTTGCTGGTCGTCGATGCGCCATCGGTAGGTGTCGCCGGCACGCGCATGAGGCACGTGGGTGTGGTACCAGCCGTCGTCACCGGTGCGTGCGCTGATGCGCTCGTCGCCGAGCACCAGCGCGACCGAGCGCGCGCCCGGCGCCCACAGCCGGAAGTCGACGCCGCCTTCGGCTCGCAACCGGGCGCCGAAGGGCATGTCGTGGAAGGATTGCATGTGGAGGTCCTACTTTGAAGCCTGGGTCAGCACCGCGATCGACCGCGATGCCACCACGTATTCGCCTTGCGTCGGCCGGCCTTCGTTGAGCGGCAGGCCGCTGGGCACCCGGGTGTCGAAGCGCGGCACCCACTCGGCGCCGTTGAGCGCGGGCAGCATGAAGGGCAGCGGATTGCGCTGGCCGTTGACCAGGATGAGCACCGAGTCGCCGTGCAGCGGGGCACCGTGCTCGTCGAGTTCGCCGGTCTTCCAGCCGCAGATCACCGCGCCGACTGCGCCCGGGCCGGGCTGCTCCCATTCGGCCGGCGTCATTTCCTCACCGTCGGGACGCAGCCAGGCGACGTCCTTTACGCCGTCGGCGTCGGGCTCGCCCCGGAAGAAGCCGGTACGCCGCAACGCCGGTTGCGACTTGCGGAAAGCGATCAGCCGCTGCACGAAGTCGAGCAACTGGCGCCCGCGGTCGTCCAACTGCCAGTCGAACCAGCTGATCTCGTTGTCCTGGCAGTAGCCGTTGTTGTTGCCTTGCTGCGTGCGGCCGATCTCGTCACCGCCGAGCAGCAGTGGCGTGCCGAGCGAAACGAACAACGTCGTCAGCAGGTTGCGCTTCTGCCGCTCGCGCAGCGCCAGCACCACCTCGTCGTCGGTATCGCCCTCGGCGCCGCAGTTCCAGCTGCGGTTGTGGTTGTCACCGTCACGGTTGTCCTCGTGGTTGGCCAGGTTGCGCTTGTGCTCGTAGCTGACGAGGTCCTGCAGCGTGAAACCGTCATGCACGGTGACGAGGTTGATGCTGTCGGTCGGACAGCGGCGGCGGTGCTGGTAGATGTCGCTGGAGCCGCACAGCCTGCGCGACAGTTCCGGCAGGTGGCCGGGCTCGCCGGCCCAGAACGAGCGCACCGTGTCCCGGTAGCGGCCGTTCCATTCCGCCCAACCGGGCGGGAAGCCGCCGACCTGGTAGCCGCCTTCGCCGAGGTCCCAGGGCTCGGCGATCAGTTTGACGTGCGCCAGCACCGGGTCCTGCGCAACGGCCGAGAAGAAGCCGGCGTGCTGGTCGAAGCCGCCGGGCCCGCGCCCGAGCACGGTCGCGAGATCGAAGCGGAAGCCGTCGACGTGCATCTGGCCGACCCAGTAGCGCAGGCTGTCCATGATCATGCGCACCACCACCTGGTGGCGCGTGTGCATGGTGTTGCCGGTACCAGTGACGTCGGCGTACAGGCGCGGTTCGTCCTCGTTCAGCCGGTAGTAGGCCGGGTTGTCGATGCCACGCCACGCCAGGGTCGGCCCCAGCTGGTTGCCCTCGGCCGTGTGGTTGTAGACCACGTCGAGAATCACCTCCAGCCCGGCCGCGTGCAGCGTCTTGACCATCTGCTTGAACTCCTGCACGGTGCCCGACGCGCTATAGCGCATCTCGGGCGCGAAGAAGCCCAGCGTGTTGTAGCCCCAGTAGTTGCGCAGGCCGAGTTCCACCAGCCGGTGGTCGTCGACGAAGGCATGCACCGGCAACAGGTCGATCGACGTGACTCCGAGCCGCTTGAAATGCTCGATGACCGATGGCGACGCCAAGCCGGCGTAGGTGCCACGTAGCGCTTCGGGCACGTTCGGGTGACGCTGTGTGAGGCCTTTCACGTGCGCCTCGTAGAACACCGTGTCGCGCCATGGCACGTGCGGAGGCGCGTCGCTGCCCCAGTCGAAGGCGTCGTCGACCACCTGGCATTTCGGCATGTCGGCGGCGTTGTCCAGGGTGCTGAACGAGAGGTCGGTCTCTTCGGCGTCGGGCTCGTAGCCGTAGTGCGCGTTGGTCCAGCGCAGCGGGCCGACGATGGCCTTCGCGTACGGGTCGATCAGCAGCTTGTGCGGATTGCAGCGCAGGCCGTGCTCGGGCCGGTACGGCCCATGCACACGGTAGCCGTACAAATCGCCCGGCCGGCAGCCAGGGACATACGCATGCCAGACGTTCTTGTGATGAGCCAACTCGGTGCGCCGTGTCTCGCGGGCGCCGGAAGCATCGAACAGGCACAACTCGACCCGTTCGGCGATGCTGGAGAACAGCGCGAAATTGACGCCCTGGCCGTCCCAGGTGGCGCCGAGCGGGTGTGGGCGACCGGTGCTTGCCCTCGGGTTCGGCATCTCTAGCGTGAACAGACCGCGTGCCTCAGGCCATCACCATCTCGTGCTCGGTGGTTTCGGTGGGCGAGCGGCTGTCCTGTGGGAAGTAGCACTTGGGCACCACGACGATGCCGCCTTCGCTCACGTGAAAGCGCTGCCGATCCTTATCGAGGTCGTAGCCGATCACCTCACCGGGCGGGATGTGGTTGTCCTGGTCGACGATCACGCGCCGCAACTTGGCGCCGCGCCCGACCCGGGTGCGCTCCATCACGATGCACTGCTCCAGCCGGGCGTCGGGTTCGACGCGCACCGACCGGCGCAGCATGGCGTGGTCGAGATAGGCGCCGTCGATGATGCTGCCCGAACCGATGGTCGAATGGTTGATGTAGCCGCGTTCGATCTGGGCCGACTCGGCCTGGTCGGGACTGGCGTAGATGGGCCAGCGGGTGTTCGTCATGCGGAATCGCGGGGCGGCGCCCAGCGTATCGAAATGAGCGTCGAAATAGGCGTCGATGGTGCCGACGTCGCGCCAGTACCCCGGCTCCTCGTAGGGCTCGGTGCCCGGAATGATGTTGTTCGCGAAGTCGTAGGCCATCAGCCGGTGCGACTTCAAGGTGCGCGGCAGGATGTGCTTGCCGAAGTCGCTCTCGCCGGTCTCGTGCGCGCGCTGCAGCTCGCGCCGCAACACATCGGCCGAGAAGATGTAGTTGCCCATGGACGCCAGCGCGTGGCCGTCGCGGCCCGGCATCGGGCGGGCGGTGGCCGGTTTTTCGCGGAACTCGCGGATGCGCCCCTGCGCGTCGGTGTCCACGATGCCGAAATGCGAGACCTGGGCCAGCGGTACCGGCAACGTCGCGACCGTCACGTCGGCATTCGTTTCAACGTGGAACTGCACCATTTGCCGGATGTCCATGCGGTAGATGTGGTCGGCTCCAAACACTGCCACGAGGTCGGGCTGCAGGCTGTTCATCAGGTGGAGGTTCTGGTAGACCGCGTCGGCGGTGCCCTGGAACCACTTCGGACCATCGCGCATCTGCGGCGGCACGACCGTCACGAAATGCTGTGGAATGAAACGCGCCATCGTCCAGGACTGCCGCACGTGCTCGATCAGCGACTGCGACTTGTACTGCACCAGCAGATAAATCGAATAGATCTCGGAATTGACCAGATTGCTGAGGACGAAGTCGACGATGCGGTGCTTGCCGTTGAACGGAACCGAGGGTTTGCACCGATCGGCCGTCAGAGGGTGCAGGCGCGAGCCTTCGCCACCCGCCATCACGAAGGCGAGAACGTTTTTGCCGGCGATCATGTTGTTGCTCCAGGAGTGCACGGGTCGTTCGGCGGCCGCGGGGCCAGCGGAAGGCGCAACAGTAGAAGCCCCCATGCGAGCGGTCGGCCGCATGGGTCATGTGGTTTTTTCTCCCTCGCACTCTGAGAAATGCCTTGCATCGCTTCACTTGCTGCAACCGGTTGAAGCATCAGCAATCGGCGTGCCGCGCGACATCATGGCGGCCATGTCCTTTCCGCGCGGGGATCGCGATCGGCGACATGCGGGGCGAGCACGGGGAACGTGCCTTGCTCGCATCGGTGTTCCACGCCACACATCAAAAGAGGACCCCGATGAACGAGATCGTGAGCAAGCTCTCGCCCGGTGCGACCAAGCTGATCCGCATGGACCACACGCACGTACTGAGCAATTTCCACAGGTACGAGATGGATGCGCCGAGCGACAAGAAGCGCGCCATCGTCAACGTGATCTGCCTCGGGTTGGAGGTCCATGCGCAGATCGAGGAAGAAATCTTCTATCCCGCCCTGGAAGAGGTCTCCACCGACGACGAGGTGCTCGCCAAGTCCAAGCCCGAGCATGACGAGATGCGCCGTTTGATCGGCGAACTGCGGTCAATGGAGCCCGCCGACGAGGCCTACGACAGCAAGGTGCTGGAGCTGATGCGCGACGTGATGCACCACGTCGCCGACGAGGAGACGGTGCTGCTGCCGGCGGCGGAGCTGCTCCTGAAGGACCGCTTGTCGGAACTCGGCGCACAGATGACCAAGCGTCGGATGGAGCTCGCCGGCCCGCATGCCGCCGAGATCGCGCTGAACCAGGCGCGCGCGATGCCGGGCGCGACGATGCTGGTGGCGGCCGGCGGGCTGCTGGCGGGCGGCTACCTGTTGAAACAGGCGTTTTCGCACCGGCATCATTGAGCGCCGACCGGGCGGCAGCGTCATCCGGGCGCGGCGCGTTCGAGCGCGCCGCGCATGCGCCGCCAATGCGACCCGCGCCAGTAGACGCGGGTGCAGTCCGGGCAGCGCCAGAAGCACTCGAAGTTCGTGTAGGCCCGCAGCGGCACGTGCGGTTCGGCGGCGGGCCTTGTCAGCGACTGCAGTTCGGTGTTGCACAACAGGCAGCGTCCCGCCGGCTCGGCCGGCAAGCGCAATGCGAACCGTCGCATCACTTGCTCCAACTGCGCCACCGGGTCGAGCGGGCGCACATAGCAGCCGCGCTCGACATGGCGGTGCATCAGCAAGGCCCGGTCGCGGGTCAGCACGATCCGCTGTTCCTGCTGTGCCAACGCGGCGAGTTCTGTGTCCGGCCAGTCGTCGCGATGCAGGGTGTCCACACCCGCGAACCGCAGGTAACGCGCCAGGCGTGCCAGGTGAGCGTCGGCTATGAAGCGGGGCGCTGCAGCGCCTTCCGGGGGCGCGGGAACCGGCGGCGCGCCGTACACCTCGACCTCGTCGGGGTCCGACAGGCCGCGGAGCGTGAGCGGGGCGGCTCGCCCGTTGACGCGAATCTCGCCGGCTTCGGTATGCGGCACACCGAGGGCTTCGATCGCGTGCTTCAGTGTCTCGTGCTCGCCCATCGCCCAGGGCGTGCTGCGCCCGCCCCGCCGGCGAGGGGCGAGGAAGACGTCGAGTTCCGGGGCGAAACGGAAGCGGGGCAACGCGGCAGTCGGTCAGATGAAACGCGAGGACGACCAGCACACGCCGTGCCTCGGCGGACGCGCATGGCGCTTGCTGCAAACGCAGGGAAAGGAGAACACGACCATGGCACGGAAGTACGGTGTCGACATGCCCGACACGCTGGAGCGCTCCTCCGAGAAGGCCCAGCGCACCTATGCCGAGACGCTGCGCAGCGCCGAGCAGGAATACGGCAGCGGCCAGCTCGCCGGCCGAACCGCATACGCGTCGCTGAAACACAGTTTCGAGAAGGTGGGCGACCACTGGGAAGAAAAGGACCACAAGGGGCCTTCCGACCCGCAGGCGGCGCAATCCGGAAAGGCCGCGCGCGAGCACCCCAAGGCGACCGCCGGCGGTGTGGACGAGCGCGGGCTCACGCGGCGCGAGCTGTACGAGCAGGCGAAGCAGCTCGGTATCGGCGGCCGCTCCGGCATGAGCAAGGAAGCGTTGGCGCGAGCGGTCGCCAGGCGACAGCACTGAGCGGATCGACCCGCGAGGTGCGGTTGGCGGGGCGGAGGGTGAGCGCCTTCAGCGCCCCTGCCCGCCGGGGAAGACGCTGTCCCACCACTGGCGAGCGGTCTGCTTGATCATCTCCAGTGCGTCGGGATCACGGTGCCACAATGCCGACAGGTAGGCTCGGGCCTGTTCCATCTTGATGTGCGGCGGCATCGGCGGCACGTTGGGGTCGGTGACCATCTCGACGACGGTCGGCACCTCGGACGCGAGCGCGACGTCCCACGCACCTGCCACGTCTTGTGGTCGCGTCACGCGGATGCCGTTCAGCCCCAGCAGCTTGGCGTAGTCGGCGTAGGCGAAATCAGGCACGACCTGCGAGGCCTCGAACTTGGGGTCACCCGCCATTCCGCGCTGCTCCCAGGTGACCTGGTTCAGGTCGCCGTTGTTCAGCACCATCACCGTGAGGCGAGGGTTGGACCAGCGCCGCCAGTATGTCGCGATCGAGATCAAGCCGTTGAGACCGTTCATCTGCATCGCGCCATCGCCGAGCAGCGCAATCACATGCCGGCCCGGATGGGCGAACTTGGCAGCGATCGCATAGGGTACTGCCGGGCCCATCGTCGCCAGCCCACCCGACAGCGACGCCATCATCCCGCGTCGGATCTTCAGGTCGCGTGCAAACCAGTTGGCGGCCGACCCCGAGTCGCAGGTCAGGATGCAGCCGTCCGGCAGGCGCGGGGACAGCTCCCAGAACGGCAGCTGCGGGTTGATGCCCGTCGCCGGGCTCTTGGCACGGGCCTCCATCACCTGCCACCAGCGCGCCACGCCGTGCTCGATCTCCTGGCGCCAACTGCGGTCGGCCTTGGGCTCCAGGAGCGGCAGCAGTGCGCGCAGCGTCTCGCGGCTGTCGCCGATCAGTCCCACCTCCATCGGGTAGCGCAGGTTCAGCATGCGGCCATCGATGTCGATCTGCACCCCGCGCGCCTGGCCTTCCTCGGGCAGGAACTCGGAGTAGGGGAAGCCGGAGCCCACCATCAGCAGCGTGTCGCAGCCGGTCATCAGGTGCCAGCTCGGCTGAGTGCCGAGCAGGCCGATGGAGCCTGTCACGTACGGCAGGTCGTCGGGCACTGCGGCCTTGCCGAGCAAGGCTTTCGCGACACCGGCGCCGAGCCGCTCGGCGACCTCGACGACCTCGTCAGTCGCTTGCAGTGCGCCGGCGCCGACCAGCATCGCGACCTTCTTGCCGGCGTTCAGCACGTCCGCCGCTCGTTGCAGTTCGCCCTGTGACGGCACTCCGCCTGCGCCCGGTCGGTCGATGCCGCTGTGTACCGTGCCGTGCTTGCGCGGCGGCGTCTCGACCGCGTCCAGCTGCTGCAGGTCGTGTGGGACGACGATGCAGGTCACGGTGCGCCGGTCCCGCGCGATGCGCACGGCCCGGTCGACGAGGTGACGGATCTGCGCCGGCACCACTGCCATCTGCACGTATTCATGCGCCACGTCCTTGAACAGCGAGAGCAGATCGACTTCCTGCTGGTAGTCACCTCCCAGCGCGGCGCGTGCCTGCTGGCCGACGATGGCGAGGACCGGCTGGTGGTCGAGCTTGGCGTCGTAGAGCCCGTTGAGCAGATGGATCGCGCCGGGCCCCGAGGTCGCCAGGCACACGCCGACCTCGCCGGTGAACTTGCCGTGAGCCACGGCCATGAAGGCCGCCAGCTCTTCGTGGCGGGTCTGGATGAACTCGATCCCGAGCTGCTGCTTGCGCGCCCGGTCGAGCGCCCCCATCAATCCGCTGATCCCGTCGCCGGGATAACCGAAGATGCGTCGCACGCCCCAGGCATGCAGCCGCTTGAGCATGAAATCGCTGACGGTGTCGGTCATGGCGCGACGGCACACTTCAGTGCGCTGCAGGGGCTTGCTTGATGCTGCGCCGGTCCATGTTCAGCCTCACCTCGCTGGCGGCCCAGTCGATGTCGCTCACCGCGTCGGCCGGCACGGTCACCTGGCCGCCGGGCAGCCACTTGCGCGTGTCGACGACGATCTGCTGTACCGACCAGTCGACGTCGTCGATCACGAGGTCGTTGATGCGGCCGGCCGAGCCGTCGCGTGCTTCGGCGTGGTAGCCGATCAGTTCGCGGCTGCTGCGCAGGTGCGAGCGCCGCGCGGCTTCGAGGACCTGCTGCGTGACTTCGTCGTCGATGGCGGGCGGGTCGTTCGCCGCGGGCAGGGCGTCCGGCAGCGTACCGGCCGTCAGTGCCGGGTAGGCGCCTGGGCCCCAGGTGAACGGGCCAGCCCAGTAATAGGGGTAGCGGTAGTAGTCGGCGTAGGCCTTCTCGTACAGTCGCGAGACCGGCTCGTCGGCCTCGATCGGCGGGCTGTTCTCGACCTGGGCCCGGGTCAGGTCGACGAAAACCTGTTCGTCGGCGGAGACGTCGGTGCGCACCGCATACGGCGAGATCAACACGCGGCGGTGGTTCAACCAGCCGCCGGTGTCCACCACCAGGTAGCGCACCGTCAGGCGCTCGTCGTCGAAATAGACGTCGTCGATCGAGCCGACGTCGCCGTCGCGGGCCGTCACCGCGGCGCCGCGCCATTGGGTCACTTTGTGAAGCATCGTGGTCTCCAGGGTTTCTTGGAACGAAGAGCGTGCGCCTGCAGTGCGGCAAGTCCTGTTCCGGCCCCCGGGCAGGACGCTCGGGCACGTGCCGTGCTGCACTGCCCCCATGAAGCGCGACCAGGGCATGCAGGAGCACATGCAACAGATGCGACAGATGCACCAGCAGTTGCTGTGGGTGCACTTCACGGTGATGCTGCTGGGTGTCTGGTTGATCTGTTCTCCGTTCACGTTCGGCTCGCTGGAGCCGGCCAACTTCGGGCCCGGCGTCGAACGCGTCACGACGGATCGCATGCTCGCGCCGCCCGAACAGCGCGCGCAATGGCTGATGTGGAGCGACATCGCCAGCGGTGCGTTGCTGGTGCTGTTCGGCGGCCTGTCGCTGTTCTGGCGTTGGCGCGCAGCGCAATGGGGCACCTGCGGGGTGGGTGTCTGGCTGCTGTTCGCACCACTGGTGTTCTGGGTTCCGGACGCCGCCACCTACGCCAACGAGACGGTCGTCGGCGCGCTCGCGATCGCGCTTTCGGTGCTGATTCCGATGATGCCCGGGATGAGCATGGAGTCCATGATGGCTGGGGAAGACATTCCCCCCGGGTGGGACTATTCGCCGTCGTCCTGGTCTCAGCGCCTGCCGATCGTAGCCCTGGCGCTCGTCGGCTTCTTCGTCGCGCGCTACCTCAGCGCCTACCAGCTTGGCCACATCGGCTCGGTGTGGGACCCGTTCTTCGGCGACGGCACCGAGCGCATCATCACGTCCGACGTCTCGCGCGCATGGCCGGTCGCAGACGCCGGGCTCGGTGCGATCAGCTACATGCTCGAGGCCCTGTCGGGGTTGATGGGCGACCGCAGGCGCTGGCGCACGATGCCGTGGATGGTCGGGATGTTCGGCGTGCTGGTGATCCCGCTGGGCGGGGTCAGCATTTATTTCATCGTGATCCAGCCGATCGTCATCGGTACCTGGTGCACGCTGTGCCTCATCTCGGCCGCCGCCATGGTGATCATGCTGCCGTACTCGTTCGACGAGATCGCGGCGATGTTCCAGTTCATGCTGCGTGCGCGGCGCGAAGGGCAGTCGATGTGGCGGGTGTTCTGGCGCGGCGGCAACTGCCGCGGCGCGCGCGCTTCGGGCGAGCCGCCGCTGGCCCTGGACGCCGAGCACGCCCGGCAGGCCTGGCGCCAGTTCGGCGCCCTTCCCAAGGGCCTGGCCGCCTGCACCGTGCTCGGCGTGTGGCTGATGTGCACGCGGCTGATCTTCGGCAGCGAAGAAGCCATGGCCGACAGCGACCACCTGGTCGGGGCGATGGTGATCGTGGTGTCGGTGTCGGCGTTCTCGGAGGTGGTGCGGCCGCTGCGAGCGCTCAATACTCTGCTCGGTGCGTGGCTGGTCGCCGCGCCGTGGCTGCTGCCGGGCGCCAACAGCGTGGCCGCGGCCGGCAGCGTCGCGGCCGGGCTGCTGCTGATCTTCCTCAGCATTCCTCGTGGGCCGGTGCGCCATCACTATGCGGGGTGGGACCGCTACCTCGTCTGGTGAGCCGATGGACAGCTCGCGCCTCTCGGGTCGTTACCGTCCCATCGCCGACTACGCGCTGATCGGCGACGGTCATTGCACGGCGCTCGTGGCCCGCGACGGCTCGATCGACTGGTGTTGCATGCCGGCGATGGATGCCGACAGCTGCTTCGGACGGCTGCTCGACGCCCGGCTCGGGGGTCACTGCCAAATCAGCGTCGAAGGGCAGGACGTGCCGCCGCAACGCCGCTACGAGCCCGACACCATGGTGCTGACGACACGGTTCTCGGCGCCCGGGGGGCAGGCCGAGCTGCATGATTTCTTCCCAATGCTGGAGGCGTCGGGGCGCCGGGAGACGGGGCGGTTGGCACGCGTGGTCCGCTGCACGAGCGGCCAGGTGGACGTGCGCATCGAGATAGTGCCGCGTTTCGACTTCGGCGAGATCATCCCCGACATGCGCGAGCGCCGGCCCGGGCTCTATACCGCCTGCGGCAGCAACAAGGGGCTGCTGATCCAGTGCGACAGCAACCGGTTGAGGCTGACCGACGCGCGCGATGCACTGACAGGCTCGGTGCGGCTGCGCGAAGGCGAGAAGCTGCGGCTGTCGATACGTTTCGTGGCGCCCGAACAGCTGGAGCAGGCCGCCGACGTCGCTGGCGACGAGTGCGGACCGCTCGACGACGAACTGCGGCGAACGATGCAAAGCTGGCGGACCTGGGCCAGCAGCATGCTCGCGCCGTTTGCTCAGGACCCGCTCACGTCCCGGTCGGCCCTGGTGCTGAAGGCACTGACCTATGAACCGACCGGCGCGATGGTGGCCGCCGCCACCACCTCGCTGCCCGAATCCCCCGGCGGCGCGCGCAACTGGGACTACCGCTACAGCTGGGTGCGCGATTCGGTGCTTGCGGTGCGCGCGCTGCACGCGGTCGGCATCGAGCGCGAGGCCAACCGATTTCGCTCGTTCATCGAGCGCAGCGCCGCCGGCAGCGCGCAGCAGCTTCAGGTCATGTACGGCGTGGACGGCAAGCGGCGCCTGACCGAGGTGGTGCTCGACTGGCTGGAGGGCTACGAGGGCTCGCGCCCGGTGCGCATCGGCAACCGGGCGGCCCAGCAGATGCAGCTCGACGTGTACGGCACCTTGCTCGAGCTGGCCTGGATCTGGCACGACGAGAGCCGGCCGCTCGATCCCTGTTACTGGCGCTTCCTGGCCGACGCGGTCGACGCCGTATGCCTGCGCTGGCATGAACCCGATCATGGGATCTGGGAGTTCCGCGACCGATCGCGCCACTTCGTGCATTCGAAGGCGATGTGCTGGGTGGCGCTGGAACGCGGCTGCCAGTTGGCGCGCGAACATGGCTTCGACGCGCCGCTGGCGCACTGGCGCGACAACCGCGACGCCGTGCGCACCGAGATCGAGCAGCGCGGATACGACGCCCGTCGTGGAGTTTTCGTGCAGGCCTTCGACGAGCCGCACCTCGATGCAGCGGCGCTGCTGTTGCCGCCTTTCGGTTTCATCGCCTACGACGATCCCCGCATGCTGCGCACCGTGCAGGCGCTCATCGACGAGCTCGAACACGACGGTCTGCTGTTGCGCTACCGGTCGCCTGACGGCTTCGCCTCGCCCGAAGGGGTGTTCCTGCCGTGCACTTTCTGGCTGGTCCGCTGCCTCGCTCATCAGGGCAGGGTGGAGGACGCATGGCGCTACTACCGCCGCGCCACGTCCTGCGCCAACGACCTGGGCTTGTTCTCCGAGGAGTACGACGCGGTGCAGCACCGCATGCTCGGCAACTTTCCGCAGGTGCTGACGCACGTCTCGCAGATGACGGCCCTGCGGGCATTGGTGCGTGCCGCAGGTGACGCGCAAGGCGACGGCAAGCTGCGCAATGCCGGCGGCAAGCCGGCCGGCACGGCTACATCGAGCGCGCCAGCAGGACCGCCAGCACCACCAAGGCCAGGAGAAACAACGGCAGCATGACCCAGCGGTGCGTGTTGAGCCACCACTGCCAGCTGTTCGGCTTCGCCCGATCGTCGAAACGGCCGTGGGCGCCGTGATCGCCCGGCACCGGCGCGTACAGGTTGTCGCGACGCCCAGGCGGCAGCGGCCGGTCGGTGTGCTGCCCCGAGTAACCGGCTTGCGCCAGCTTGCGGTCGATGTAGCCGGGCAGGATCTTCTGCCCCAGCATCGCCTTCACCGCAGGAAATCCGACGGCCAGCTCGCGCCGCTGGTGCCGGCTGGCCCAGACGATGGCCTCGGCGGCCAGCTCGGGCTGGAAGATCGGCGGCACCGGCTGCGGCTGCTTGTCCAGCGTGGTGCGGCCCCAGTCGAACTGCGGCGTGTTGAAGGCCGACAGGTGCACCATGGTGAGCGTCACGTCGCTGCGGTCATGGATGAGTTCGGACCGCAGCGAATCGGTGAAACCGCGCAGCGCGGCCTTCGCGCCGCAATACGGAGCCTGCAACGGAATCGAGCGGTAGGCGAGCGCCGAGCCCACCTGCACGATCACGCCGCGATTGCGCGGCTTCATGTATCTCAGTGCGGCCAGCGTGCCCCAGACGGCGCCGAGATAGGTCACCTCGGTCGCCCGTCGGAAGTCCTCCGGCGAGATCTGGTCGCACGGCGCATAGATGGTCGCCATCGCGTTGTTGATCCATACGTCGATCGGCCCCCATTCGCGCTCGATGCGAGCCGCCGCCGCCTCGACCTGCGCTGCGTCGGCCACGTCCGTCGGTAGCACCAGGGCTTCGCCGCCGGCTTCCTCGACGTCGCGCCGCGCACCTTCGAGCCCGTCGAGCCCGCGGGCGAGCAGCCCGACACGGGCGCCGCGCTTCGCGAAAGCCAGGGCTGTCGCTCGACCGATGCCGGCCGACGCCCCTGTCACCACGACGATCGTTCGATGCTTCATCCTTGCAACTGCAGGCGGGCCACGACCGGACGTAGAGCAAACCGCGCGCCCGGCACCTTGCGCGGTCGGTCGCTGCGATCAAGCGGGCGCGGCGTCCCGCAGGGACGGTGGCAGCCGGCTCAAGCCGCCACGCGAACGCTTGCGATGACAAAACGATCGCGCGGCAGTGCCGGTAGACGTTTCATGTCGAGCAGCAGGTCCTGCAGCGGTACCTCGTAGTTGAGGCGCGTCGAGAAGAAGACGGCCGCCACCTTCATCAACTCGACCGCAATGCCTTCGCCCGGACAACGGTGGTGCTTGTGCGGCTCGGCGCCGCCCTGCGGGACGAATTCGAACGGCGTCGGGGTGCGCTCGCGGAAACGAGCGGGCTCGAACGCCAGCGGGTCGCGCCAGGCACGGGAGTCGTGGTTCGTGCCGTACAGGTCGAGCATCACGCGGCGGCCCGCAGGGAAGGGGTAGCCGCGCCATTCGAAATCCTCGCGCACGCGCGCCACGACGGCGGGAAAGAACGGGTAGTGGCGCCGAACCTCCTGCACGAAGCAGTCGGCATAGCCGGCTTCGCGTTGCTGCAGCGCCAGCCTGCATTCGGGGTGCAGGTGCAGGGCATGCGCGACGAAGACAATGAACACCGACACGGCCAGCGTCGGCCGCAGCACGTTGAGCAGCTCGACGGCCGCGACCCGAGGCGGCAGCCACTGCTCGTTCTCGTCCCGATGCAGCGCGACCGCTTCGAGCGGGCTGCCCGGCGGCGCCGACAACCGCCCGGCGCGCAGCGCCTCGACGAGCGCGACCGCCCATGCCTCGCTGCGCTTGCGCGCCGCGCGCGCCCGGAAGTGGCCCAGGCCCGGCGCGGCGGCCTGGTCGAACAATGCGACCAGATCCGTGGTGCGCAAGGAGACTTCCGAGGTCTCGAGCGGCACGCCCGCCCAGCCGCACACCGCCTGCGTCAGCGGCTCGTGCAACGCGTCGTACAGCACCACCTGCGGCTGCCGGCTCCATTGCCGCGCCGCTGTCTGCAGTTCGTCTTCGAAGCGACGTGCCAGCGCGTCGACCTGTGCGGCCGTCACCAGCGACATGAACATCGCCTTGCGGTGGCGGTGCGCATCACCGTCCAGGCCTTGCACGCCCCCTTGGCCGAACAGCGTGGCGCGCAGCGGCTCGGGCGCGGCGCCTGTGCGCTGGAAACGGCTGCGGTCGTAGAACAGGGCGGCGGCGTTCGGGCCGGTCATGCAGATCGTGCGACGCAACAGCAGGCGCGCCTCGAACAGGTCGGTGCCGAACTCGACACATCGGCGGCCGATGTAGCCATAAGGGTCGGCAAGCAGTGCAAGGCTGCTGTCGGGTCGGGAATCATGAGGAATTCGTGGCACCGGCGGCTCCCTGGCGGGCTGTCGGCCCGTGAAGTCCGCTTTGCAACCATCATGCCGTGCGCTTCAGTCCTGCTCTTCGGCCGTGATGTTCAGCCTGATGCGGACGGCTCCACGGACCGAGCCTATCGCCGAGATGCGCAGCGGCACGCCGACCGGCACGCTGCGGCGAAAGCTGACGTCGAGCGAGTCCTGGCCGCCGGCGTGCGTGGGCACTTCGCGAGACCACTGCTGGCGCCCGTCGACCAGCACGCGCAACCCGTGGAAGGCCTCGTCGCCGCCACGATGCGAGACGACAAAAGTACAGGAGACCTCGAACAGGCGGTCACCCGACGCGTCGGCCGGGATGTCGAGGTGGGCGACGTCGCCGTTGCCGGCGTCGGCCACCCAGTGCTCCAGGGGGCGGGGGATTCTTGTCGTGGACGGCATGGTCTGTCGATGACGCGCAAAGCCGGACATCCTAAGGTCAGGCCGCAATCCCCGTGCCGCGTGCCGGTACCGCGGGCACAAGGTTTGCCGCAGCCCTTGGCGTCTTGCGCGCTGCGCCGGGGTCGCCCAAGCGGCTCGCGGCGTCGTGCGTCCCACCGGAACCACAACGCAAGGAATGCCGATGGAGCAGCAAAGCGTGCAGGTCGGGCCACCGGGCCGCGAGGCCGGCCACCCGGCGGTGCTGACCGAACACGATGTCTATCTCTTCCGGGAGGGCACCCACACTCGTCTGCACGACAAGCTGGGCTGCCACCCGGAGCCCAGCGCGGGCGCCCGTTTCGCCGTCTGGGCCCCGAACGCCACGTCGGTTTCCGTCGTCGGCGAGTGGAACGGGTGGAACCCGCAGGCAGAGCCCCTGAGCCCGCGGCCGGACGGCAGCGGTGTCTGGGAAGGTCGCTCGTCCACGGCTCAGCGCGGTCACACCTACAAATACCGCATCCACGGCCGCGGCGGCTACGTGGTCGACAAGGCCGACCCGTTCGGCGTGTATGCCGAGGTGCCGCCGGCCACCGGCTCGCGCGTATGGAGCCTCGAATACGAATGGCACGACGAGGGCTGGATGCGTGAGCGGGCCCGGCACAACGCGCTGGACGCCCCGATCTCGATCTACGAGTTCCATGCCGGCTCGTGGCGGCGCGCCAACGGCCAATACCTCGGCTATCGAGAACTGGCCCATGCGCTCGCAAGCTACGTGAAGGAAATGGGGTTCACGCATGTGGAACTTCTGCCGGTCACCGAGCACCCGTTCTACGGCTCGTGGGGCTACCAGACCACTGGCTACTTCGCCCCCACCTCGCGCTACGGCACGCCGCAAGACTTCATGTATTTCGTCGATCACCTGCACCAGCAGGGCATCGGCGTGCTGCTCGACTGGGTGCCGTCGCACTTTCCGACCGACGAGCACGGGCTGCAGTACTTCGACGGCACGCACCTGTTCGAACATGCGGATCCGCGCCAGGGTTTCCACCCCGACTGGAACTCGAGCATCTTCAACTACGGCCGCCACGAAGTGCGCAGCTTCCTGCTGTCGTCGGCGCTCTACTGGCTGGAGCACTACCACCTCGACGGCCTGCGGGTCGACGCGGTGGCGTCGATGCTCTACCTCGACTACGGTCGCAAGCACGGCGAGTGGATTCCCAACGTGCACGGCGGCAAGGAGAACCTGGAGGCGATCGACCTGCTGCGCGAGCTGAACCGCGCGGTGTACCGCGAGCACCCCGATGTGATGACCGTGGCCGAGGAGTCCACCGCATGGCCGATGGTCTCGCGGCCGACCTACCTGGGTGGCCTGGGCTTCGGCATGAAGTGGAACATGGGCTGGATGCACGACACGCTGGCCTTCATGAAAGAAGACCCGATCCATCGCAAGTACCACCTCGGCCGGCTGACCTTCTCGCTGGTCTACGCCTTCAACGAAAACTTCGTGCTGGCGTTGTCGCACGACGAGGTCGTGCACGGCAAGGGCTCGCTGGTCGGCAAGATGCCCGGCGACAGCTGGCGCCAGTTCGCCAACCTGCGGGCGCTGTACGGCTACATGTGGGCCCACCCGGGCAAGAAGCTGCTGTTCATGGGCTGCGAATTCGGCCAGCGCCGCGAATGGGCGCACGAAGGCGAACTCGAATGGCATGTCAGTGCGATGCCCGAGAACGCCGGGTTGCAGCGTTTCGTGCAGCAGCTCAACCGGGTGTATCGCGAGCAGCCCGCACTGCACGAGGTCGATTTCTCGCACGAAGGTTTCGAGTGGATCGAGGGCAACGATGCCGAGTTCACGGTGCTGGCCTTCCTGCGCAAGGGCAAGGCCGCCGGTGCGCCGGCGCTGCTGGTGGTGTGCAACCTGACGCCCGAGCCGCAGCCCAACTATGTGCTAGGCGTGCCGGCCCTCGGGCATTGGCGCGAGATCCTGAACAGCGATGCGCGCGAGTTCGGCGGTGCGGGCTGGGGCAACCTGGGCGGCGTCGAGGCGGTGCCGCTGCCTTCGCACGGGCGGCCGCAGTCGGTGAGCCTGACCTTGCCTCCCTTGTCCACCATCGTCCTGAGGCACGAAGCCCATGCTTGAAACACGAGCCAGCAAGAACGACGGCCCCGCGCGGCCCGACGGCCGCAGCCGCGCGGTGATCGATGCAGTCAGACCGGTCGTCGACGGCGGCCGTTTCGCGGTGAAGCGGGTGGCCGGCGAGCCGATGCGTGTCGAGGCCCATTGCTTCACCGACGGACACGACATGCTGCGGGTGCTGCTGCACTGGCGTGCCGAGGCGGACACCGGGTGGCACGAGGTCGAAATGAAGCTCGACGTCAATGACGAGTGGCACGCCTGCTTCACGCCGCCGGCGCCGGGACGCTACTACTACACGGTGAGCGCGTGGGTCGACCCTCTTCATTCCTGGCACCACGAGCTGGAGCGCCGGGTCGAGCCGGAAGACATCCGAGTTGCCGCGCTGGTGGGGGCGGTGATGCTGGAAGACGCCGCCGCACGCGCCAAGGGTGCCGACCACACCAGCCTGAAGGACTGGGCGGCTCGCCTGCGACGCGGAGCCGGTGAGATCCGCCAGCCGTCGGACGCCGACGCGCTGAAGGCGCTCGCGCTCGACCCGCTGCTGGCCGAACTGGCCGACCGCTACCCCGACCGCTCGCTCGCCGTGACGCATGCGGTAGAGTTGCCGCTGGTCGCCGACCGCGAGCGTGCCCGCTTCAGCAGCTGGTACGAGCTCTTTCCACGCTCGGCGGCGCCCGAGCCGGGCCGCCACGGCACCTTCCGAGACGTCGAGGCGCGGCTGCCGTATGTGGCGGAGCTCGGCTTCGACGTGCTGTACTTTCCGCCCATCCATCCCGTCGGCCGCGTCAAGCGCAAGGGCAAGAACAACGCACTGACCGCCGAGACCGACGACGTCGGCAGCCCATGGGCGATCGGCGCGGCCGAGGGCGGCCACAAGGCCATACACCCGGCGCTCGGCACCCTTGAGGATTTCCGGCGGTTGGTTGCCAAGGCGCAGACGCTGGGCATCGAGATCGCGCTCGACATCGCGTTCCAGTGCGCGCCGGACCATCCCTATGTGAAGGAACACCCCCAGTGGTTCCGCTGGCGCCCCGACGGCACCGTGCAGTACGCCGAGAACCCGCCCAAGAAGTACCAGGACATCTACCCGTTCAACTTCGAGACCGAGGACTGGAAGGCGCTGTGGGTGGAGCTGAAGAGCGTGTTCGAATACTGGGTCGCGCAGGGGGTGAAGATCTTTCGGGTCGACAACCCGCACACCAAGTCGTTTGCGTTCTGGGAGTGGTGCATCGACGCGCTCAAGCGCGATCACCCGGAACTGATCTTCCTGTCCGAGGCGTTCACCCGGCCCAAGGTGATGCACCGGCTTGCGAAGCTGGGCTACAGCCAGTCCTACACCTACTTCACGTGGCGCAACAACCGGCAGGAGCTGACCGACTACTTCACCGAGTTGTCGCAGGGCCCGGGACGTGAGTACTTCCGGCCCAACGCCTGGCCCAACACGCCCGACATCCTGCACGAGACGTTGCAGTCGGGCATGCGATCGACCTTCATGGCGCGGCTGGTGCTGGCCGCGACGCTGAGCGCCAACTACGGGATTTACGGGCCGGCCTACGAGCTGATGGAAAGCGCGCCGCGCCACCCCGGCAGCGAGGAATACCTCAACTCCGAAAAGTACCAGTTACGGCACTGGGACCTCGAGCGCGGGGACAGCCTGAGGCACTTCGTCGCGCTGCTCAACCGCATCCGGCACGAGAACCGCGCGTTGCAGTCCGATGGAAGCCTGCGCTTCTTCCCGACCGACAACGACCAGCTGATCGCCTATGCGAAGCGCACGCCAGAAGCGGACAACGTGATCCTCGTGATCGTCAGCCTCGATCCCCACCACCCGCAGTCGGGCTGGCTCGACATCGAGCCGCGCGTGCTTGGCATCGAAACGGACAAGCCCTATCAGGTACACGACTTGCTCAGCAATCAACGCTTCGTGTGGCAAGGCACCCGCAACTTCATCCTCCTGGATCCCAACCACACGCCGGCACATGTTTTCCGGCTGCGGCGCCGGGTGCGCAGCGAGCAGGACTTCGACTACTTCCTGTGAGGCGCCATGAACGCACCGCGAACCCCGAACCTCGAGCAACCCGCCGCCGGCTTGATCCTTCCCGGCGACGATACCTCGCTCTGGTACAAGGACGCGGTCATCTACCAGCTGAACGTCAAGGCCTTCTTCGACTCCAACGACGACGGCATGGGCGACTTCCGCGGAGTCGCCTCCAAGCTGGACTACGTCAAGGACCTGGGGGTCAATACGCTGTGGCTGATGCCGTTCTACCCGTCGCCGCTGAAGGACGACGGCTACGACATCGCGCGCTACGAGGACATCCATCCGCAACACGGCACGCTCGACGACTTCAAGCTGATGCTCGAAGAAGCGCACAAGCGCGATTTGCGGGTGATCACCGAGCTGGTGATCAATCACACGTCGGACCAGCATCCGTGGTTCCAGCGCGCCCGCAGTGCGCCGCCGGGCTCGCCCGAGCGCGACTTCTACGTCTGGAGCGACACCGACCAGAAGTACCGCGGCACGCGCATCATCTTCACCGACACCGAAACCTCCAACTGGGCCTGGGACCCGGTCGCCAAGGCCTATTACTGGCATCGATTCTTCAGCCACCAGCCCGACCTGAACTTCGACAACCCGCTGGTGCTGGAGGCGGTGTTCAAGGTGATGCGGTTCTGGCTCGACATGGGGGTCGACGGCTTCCGGCTCGACGCCATCCCCTATCTGGTCGAGCGCGACGGTACCAACAACGAGAACCTGCCCGAGACGCACGTGGTGATCAAGCAGTTGCGTGCGGCGATCGACGCCAACTACTCCAACCGCTTCCTGCTGGCCGAGGCCAACCAGTGGCCGGAGGACGTGCGCGACTATTTCGGCGAGGGCGATGAGTGCCACGCGGCGTATCACTTCCCGCTGATGCCGCGCATCTACATGGCGATTGCCCAGGAAGACCGCTACCCGGTGGTCGAGATCATGCAGCAAACGCCCGAGATTCCGCCCACCTGCCAGTGGACGATCTTCCTGCGCAACCACGACGAGCTGACGCTCGAGATGGTGACCAGCAAGGAACGCGACTACATGTACAACATGTACGCCGCCGACCCGCGCGCGCGCATCAACCTCGGCATCCGCCGCCGCCTGGCGCCGCTGATGGACAACGACATGGACCGCATCAAGCTGATGAACAGCCTGCTGCTGTCGATGCCGGGCTCGCCCATCATTTATTACGGCGACGAGCTCGGCATGGGCGACAACGTCTTCATCGGCGATCGCAACGGCGTGCGCACACCGATGCAGTGGAGCCCCGACCGCAACGCCGGCTTCAGCCGGGCCGACCCTCAGCGCCTGTACCTGCCGCCGATCATGGACGCCGTCTACGGCTACGAGGCCGTCAACGTCGAGGCGCAGATGCGTGACCCGTCGTCGCTGCTGAACTGGATGCGGCGCATGCTCGCGGTGCGCCAGACCAGCCACGCCTTCGGGCGTGGCACCCTGAGCTTCCTGCGCCCGGGCAACCGCAAGATCCTCGCGTATCTGCGCGAGTACGGCGACGACACCATCCTGTGCGTTGCCAACCTGTCGCGCTCGGCGCAGCCGGTGGAACTGAACCTGGCGCGCTTCAAGTCGCGCGTGCCGGTCGAATTGCTCGGGCGCACCACCTTTCCGCCCATCGGCGACCTGCCGTATCTGCTGACGCTGCCCGCGCACGGCTTCTACTGGTTCCGCCTCGCCACCGACGCGCCGGTGCCGATCTGGCACGAAGAGGTGCTGCCCACCGAGGATCGGCCGGTGCTGGTGCTGTTCGATGGCTGGAACAGCCTGTTCCGCGATCATGTCGTGCCGTGGCGCATCGGCCTGGCGTTGAAGCTCCGCGAGCAATTCGAGACCGACACGCTGCCGCGTTTCATCGAGGCACAACGTTGGTACGGCTCCAAGGGGGGCGAGCCTGTGCAGCGCGCGCGGCTGGTCGACCACGCGGTGTGGGAAAACGGGCCGCACACCTGGATGCTGACCCTCGCCGAGCTCGATGGTCCGCAGGACCAGCCGCGCTACTTCGTGCCGCTGGCGATGGCCTGGGAAGACCAGGACGAGGAGCGGCTGCGCAGCATCTCTCTGAATGCCGCGGCGCGCGTGCGGCAGCAGGCCAACGTCGGCGTGATGGGCGATGCCTTCCAGGATGACGCTTTCGCGCGCGCGGTGATCGAGGCGATCGGCCAAGGCCGGGAGATCGCGACCGGGCGCGGCACCATTCGCTTCCGCCCGACCAGCGCCTTCGCCGACCTCGCAGGCGAGAACCCGCAGGGGCTGCCGGTCGGCAAGCCGCAGGGCCAGAGCAGCAACACGCTGGTCACGCTCGACGAGCGGCTGTTCTTCAAGGGCTATCGCCGTCTGCGTGCGGGAACCAACCCCGAGTACGAGATCGGCTGCTTCCTGACGGAGCAGGCGAAGTTCGAGCACTGCGTGCCGGTGGCCGGCGTGATCGAGTACGAAGGCCGCGACGACACCCGCGTGACGCTGGGCATCGTGCAAGCCTACGTGCCGAATCAGGGTGACGGCTGGAGCTATACGGTCGACTACCTCGAGCGCTATCTGGAATTGCGCCGCGCCAGCACCGAGGCCGTGCCGCCCGACGTGCACGGCGCCTACCTCGCTCTCGTCGAGACCCTGGCCCGGCGGACCGCCCAACTGCACATCGCGTTCGCGCAGGCTCGCGGCAGCGAGGCCTTCGAGCCGGAGCGGCTGACGCCGGCCGACCTGACGGCGTACCGCGCGCAGGTGTCCAGCGAGGCAAGGGCGACGCTCGGCATGATGGAGTCATCGTTGCCGACGCTGCCCGAGCCGGCACTCGGCCTCGCGCGGCACCTGCTGGAGCAGCGCGACGTGATCCTGCAACGCGTCGAGCAGTTCACGACGCCGCCGCAGTACGGCCTGAAGACGCGCTACCACGGCGACTACCACCTGGCGCAGGTGCTGCTCGCGCGCAACGACTTCGTGATCACCGATTTCGAAGGCGAGCCGGGCCGCAGCTTCGAGGCGCGACGCGAAAAGCACTCGCCGCTGAAGGACGTGGCCGGCATGCTGCGTTCGTTCAGCTATGCCCGCGCCGCAGCCCTGCGCAACGTTGCTCACAGCCCCGAGGAGCACGAGGCGCTGGCACCGCACGCGGCCGAGTGGGACGCCCAGGTGCGCCTGGCCTTTCTGCGCAGCTACGACGCGACCGCACGCGGTGCCGAGCTGTACGAGTCGCTCCAGCCCGGCGTAGCGCTGCTGGGCCTGTTCGAACTCGAGAAGGCGCTGTACGAGCTGCGCTACGAACTCAACAACCGCCCAGACTGGGTCGACATTCCGTTGCACGGCATCACCGCCCTGGTCTCCCGCGAGAGGTCTCCCGATGGAACGAGTTGACGTGCTGCTCGACCCCGCCCGCGCCTTCCTGTACCAGATCGCGGCCTTCCTGCCGCGGCTGGCGCTGGCCGCGCTGGTGCTGCTGGCCGGCTTCCTGATCGCCAAGGCCCTGCGTTTCGCGCTCGTCAAGGGGCTGCGGGCGATCAACTTCCACATCATCACGCAGCGTTCCGGCATGGACGGCTTCCTGCAGCGCGGCGGCACCGAGCTCGACACGGTCGAGCTGTTCGGGCGCCTGTTGTACTGGGTGGTCATCCTCGCCGCGCTGATCGTCGCGTTCAACAGCCTCGGAGCGGCCTACGTGACCGAGCTGCTCGGGCGCGTGATGCTGTTCGTGCCGCGCGTGATCGTGGGCCTGCTGATCCTGGCCTTCGGCACGTACTTCGCACGCTTCGTCGGCAATGCGGTGACCACCTACACGCACGGCATCGGCGTGCGCGATGCGGCCTCGCTCGGCAAGCTGGCCCAGTACGCGATCACGGTTTTCGTCGTGATGATCGCGCTCGACCAGCTCGACATCGGCGGCGTGATCGTGCGCCACGCCTTCCTGATCCTGCTCGGCGGCCTGGTGCTGGCGCTCGCGCTGGCCTTCGGCCTGGGCGGCAAGGACTGGGCCGCCGCGCGGCTCGAGCAGTGGTGGCCTTCACCTCCGAAAACCGGGCGCAAGGACGAGCTGCCGTAGGCCCCGTCCGTCACGGCTTGCTTCCCCGTTTACTCCCCGTATTTGCATTCATCGACATCGGCGTGCATCGTTGCGCGCAGGAAAAGCTGACGTATGCGCACCATGAAGTCCTCGGACAACGACATCCCGATCACCGCCGTCTGGCCCGGCAAGCCCTATCCACGCGGAGCCACGTGGGACGGGCAGGGCGTGAACTTCGCGCTGTTCTCGGAGAACGCCGAAAAGGTCGAGCTGGCGATCTTCGACGACACCGGCCGGCGCGAGCGCCAGCGGGTCACGATGCGCGAGCGCACCGATCATGTCTGGCACTGCTACCTCCCCGAAGCGCGTCCCGGCGTCGCCTACGGCTACTACGTGCACGGGCCCTACAAGCCGGAGGAGGGCCACCGTTTCAACCCGCACAAGCTGCTGGTCGACCCTTACGCCAAGGACTTCGTCGGCGAGCTGCGCTGGAACGACGCGCTGTACGGCTACACCGTCGGCCACAAGAAGGAAGACCTGTCGTTCGACCGCCGCGACAGTGCACCGTACACACCCAAGTGCCGGGTGCTGGAGGCGGCCTTCACCTGGGGTGAAGACCGCCGCCCCGAGATCCCGTGGCACGACATGGTGATCTACGAGCTGCATGTGCGGGGCTTCTCGATGCTGAATCCCCAAGTGCCCGAGCCGCTGCGCGGCACCTATGCCGGCCTCGGCTCGGCGCCGTCGATCAACTACCTGAAGCGCTTGGGCGTCACGACGGTGGAGCTGCTGCCGGTGCATTCCTTCCTGAACGACCGCTACCTGGCAGAAAAGGGCCTGCAGAACTACTGGGGCTACAACACACTGGGCTTTTTCGCGCCCGAGATGCGCTATTCGCACTCGCGCAAGGTCAAGGAGTTCAAGACGATGATCCGGAGCCTGCATTCGGCAGGCATCGAGGTGATCCTCGACGTCGTCTACAACCACACCTGCGAAGGCAACCAGTTCGGGCCGACGCTGTCGCTGCGCGGCATCGACAACGCCGCTTACTACATGCTGTCGGAGCAGAACCGGCGCTACTACGCCGACTTCACCGGCTGCGGCAACACCCTGAACCTGATGCATCCGCGCGTGCTGCAGATGGTGATGGACTCGCTGCGCTACTGGGTTGAGGAGATGCACGTCGACGGCTTCCGCTTCGACCTGGCGTCGGCACTGGCGCGCGAGCGGGGCAGGGTGGAGCACTTGGGCGGCTTTTTCGACGTGATCCGCCAGGACCCGACGCTCAACCAGGTCAAGCTGATCGCCGAACCGTGGGACCTGGGTCACGGCGGCTACCAGGTGGGCAACTTTCCGCTCGGCTGGGCCGAATGGAACGACCGCTACCGCGACGGCATGCGGGCTTACTGGAAGGGCGACGGCGGCCTGATCGGCGAGTTCGCGACGCGGCTGACCGGCTCGTCGGACCTGTACGGCCGTTCGGGCAAGCGGCCGCATGCCAGCGTCAACTTCATCACCGCGCATGACGGTTTCACACTGCACGACCTCGTGTCCTACAACGACAAGCACAACGAAGCCAACGGCGAGGACAACCGCGACGGCAACAACCACAACCTGTCGTGGAACTGCGGCGTCGAAGGACCGACCGACGACGCCGCCGTCAACGAGTTGCGCGAGCGCCAGAAGCGCAACATGCTCGCGACGCTGCTGCTGTCGCAGGGGGTGCCTATGCTGCTGGCCGGCGACGAGCTGGGCCACACGCAACATGGCAACAACAACGCCTACTGCCAGGACAACGAGATCAGCTGGCTCGACTGGTCGCCCGCGCCCGAGCGGCACGCGCTGCACCAGTTCGTACAAAAGCTGATCGCCTTGCGCTGCAGCCACCCGACCTTCCGACGCCGAGATTTCTTCGAGGGCAGGTCACTGCTCGGCAGCCGCCTGAAGGACGTGCTGTGGCTCAAGCCCGACGGCAGCGAGATGGGGGCCGCGGAATGGGAGCACGAGCACGCCCGCTGCCTGGGCGTCTACCTCGCCGGTGCAGGCTTGGACGACGTCTCGCGCCACGGCGAGCCCTTGCAGGACGACGACTTCCTGATCCTGTTCAACGCACACGAGAACGAAATCGCGTTTCACATGCCGCCGATCGAAGGCGAGGCCTGGACGGTGCAGATCGATACCGTGCATCCCCGCGGCGAAGCGCCGCCGACGCCCCACGGGCGCGGCGAACCGTATGCGCTGCAGGGGCGTTCGCTGGTGGTGCTGAGCCGCCCGATGCACGCCCCCGCACTGCCACCACCATCGCCCGAATAAGGGGGAGTTTCCGGCGCCTGCAACACGGGTGTCGCGCGTGACATCCGGCCGTTGAATGCGTCACGTCGCGCCCGGCACACTCCAAATGGGTGGTGTCAGAGTGAAAAGCGCTCCGTACACTGGTCCGCAGTCCATGAGCCGCGGTGTCGCTTGCCGCACCGCACCTTTCTCCAGGGAAGACCATGAACCCGCTGACCGAAACCGCCCGCGCCTCGCACGCCTCCTCGATGCCGACGTTCGGCGCCGACGCGGATGCGGCACTCGCCACCGTGCACCGTCCGGCCGGCTTCGCCGGTTCGCCCGATCTGATCGACCGCTGCGCCGCCGAGTCGCTGCGCCTGCTGGAAGCCAACCTCACGCCGCAAGGCATACTGGCGGCCAGCCGCACCGAAGCGGCCGAGGCGCGCAGCTACACGCGCATCTTCGGCCGTGACGCGGCGATCTGCGTGCTCTCCATGGCGGGCAGCGGCGTCGAGCCGCTGGAGCGCGGCGCCATCGCCAGCGTCGAATCGCTGGCCCAGGCGCAGGCGCCCAACGGGCAGATCCCGAAGTACGTCGACCCCGAAGGCCAGGACGCCGACTTCTGGTACCTGGGCTGCATAGACGCCACGCTGTGGTGGCTGATCGCCGTTGATCACGTGCGCCGCTGCAGCTCGCTGCCCGAGGCGCAGGGCCGCTGGGAGCCGCAGGTCAAGCGCGCCATCGATTGGCTGCTGGCGCAGGAGCACCAGCGCTTTTTCCTGCTGCAGCAAAACGAGGCCAGCGACTGGGCCGACATCATGCCGCGCTCGGGCTTCGTGCTGTACACCAATGCGCTGTGGTATCGCGTCAAGCGCCTGTACAACCTGCCGAAGCAGGAAGAGACGCACGAGCACTTCAACCACCTGTTCCACCCGTTCAAGCGCGACCTGCCGGAATATCGCCGCAGCCGGCTGCTCGGCCACTACGCCCGCCGCGGCCAGCGCAATCCCGACCTTTACCTCAGCTTCGTCAACCTGTCGTTTGCCGGCAATGAAGGCGACGTGTTCGGCAACGTGCTGGCCATCCTGTACGGGCTGGCGGGCGACTCGATGGCCGAAGGCATCGTCAAGGCGCTGGGCAGCGCCCGCGTGGCCGACCCGTACCCGGTGCGGGTGGTCGTCGACCCGCTGTCCACCCGCGACCAGCTGTGGCGCGCCTACATGGGCCGCCACAAGCAGAACCACCCGTACCAGTACCACAACGGCGGCATCTGGCCCTTCGTCGGCGGCTTCTGGACCATGGCGCTGGCACAGCTCGGCAAGCGCGAAGAGGCGAAGCGCGAACTCGACAAGCTGGCCCACACGCTGAGCCTCGACGACTGGCGCTTCACCGAATGGTTCCACGGCAAGACGCTGGAACCCAACGGCATGCCCGGGCAGAGCTGGAACGCCGCGGGCTTCCTGATCGCGCGGCAGGCGCTCGAGACCGGCCGTTTCGCGATGTAGGGCGGCCGCTTTCAGTAACTATCTCTTGCAACTCTCCCCCTGAAGCAGGGGTGCGCGGCGGGCGCCCGGGCCGGCCGCTCATGCCAAACTCCTGCCGCCCGGCAGGACTCATTCCCGCACAAGAAGTTCTCGCCGGGTCACCAGACCCTTCAGGAGAGGCTTCCCTCATGATTCAACGCCCCTTCGAGGCGTTGCCGTCGTTCGACGGCATTGCGCAGGCTGTCGGCATTTCTTTCACCGCCGAGACCCGCCTGTACGAACTGACCGGCAGCGCGGCCGTCAGTGGCCTGTTGGTCGAATCCTTCAGCGCCCGGGAAGCGCTGAACGAGCTGTTCGAATACCGGATTTCGGTGCTGTCGAGTTCCGCCCACGTGGAGCTGCAAGTCCTGCTCGGCCAACAGGCCAGCCTGGCGATCAGCCTGGCCGACGGCGGCCGCACCACCCGCAGCGGCGTCATCGTGCAAGCTGCCGCGCTGCAAAGCGACGGCGGGCTGGCCCGCTACGAACTCGTCGTGCGCCCGTGGCTGGCCGCGCTGCAACTCACCAGCCGCAGCCAGAGCTTCATCGACAAAAGCCTCATCGAGATCGTCGAAGCCGTGTTCCAGCCCTATGCCGGCCTGGCGGCCTGGCGCTGGAGCGAGGAAGTGGCCGGCTTTCTGGCGCCCGTCAGCCCGCGCCACTACTGCAACCAGTTTCGCGAGACCGACTACGCCTTCGTCAGCCGCGTGCTCGCCGAACAAGGCATCGGCTGGCGCTGCGAAGAAGACGAAGCCGCCCCGCGCGGCCACCGCATCGTCTTCTT
>NZ_JAMKFE010000011.1 GCF_023721835.1 Caldimonas mangrovi
GAGAAGCTGTCGCAGGTGGTGGCGGAGGTCAACGGCGGAGCGGAAGCGCTGGCGGGGGCGTCGGAAGAGGTGAGCGCGACGGCGCAGGCGCTGTCGCAGGCGGCCAGCGAACAGGCCGCGAGCGTGGAGGAGACCAGCGCGTCGATGGAGCAGATGACGGCATCGATCTCGCAGAACACGGAGAACGCGCGGGTGACCGACGGGATGGCGACGAAAGCCGCGACGGATGCAGCAGAAGGCGGCGAAGCGGTGAAGGCGACCGTGTCGGCGATGAAGCAGATCGCCCAGAAGATCGGCATCATCGACGACATCGCGTACCAGACCAACCTGCTGGCGTTGAACGCGGCGATCGAGGCAGCGCGCGCGGGAGAGCACGGCAAGGGGTTTGCGGTGGTCGCAGCAGAGGTGCGCAAGCTGGCCGAGCGCAGCCAGGTGGCGGCGCAGGAGATCGGCACCGTGGCGAGCTCCAGCGTGGAGCTGGCCGAGCGGGCCGGCAAACTGCTGGGCGAGATGGTTCCGAGCATCAAGAAGACGTCGGACCTGGTGCAGGAGATCTCGGCGGCATCGCAGGAACAGTCGTCAGGGGTGAACCAGATCAGCTCCGCGGTGACGCAGCTGAGCCAGACGACGCAGCAGAACGCGTCGAGCTCGGAGGAGTTGGCGGCCACGGCCGAAGAGATGAGCGGCCAGGCCGAGCAACTGCAGCGCACCATGTCGTTCTTCAAGCTCGAACACATCGCGGCGGCCGAGCCTGCATCGCCGGCACCGGCACGCCGCGCGGTTGCCGGGGCGAAGGCAGTTGCACGGCCTCGCAGGGAGGTTCGCATGCCCGTGATTCATGCACCGGTCGTCGACGTGCTCGATGAAACCGAGTTCGCCCGTTTCTGATCCGGCACAAAGGGGTCATCATGAACACGACTGCTCTTCAGCAGCCCACGAAGCGCCAGCGGACGGAGGCGCTCCAAGCCAGCGTTCAGAGCGCGCAGTATCTGACGTTCATGCTTGCCGGCGAAACCTTCGCCGTCGGCATCCTGGCCGTCAAGGAGATCATCGAGTACCGGGGGCTGACCGAGGTCCCGATGATGCCGGTGCACGTGCGCGGTGTGATCAATCTTCGCGGTGCCGTGGTGCCGGTGATGGACCTGCTGATGAGGTTCGGCCGCGCCCCGAGCCCAGTGGGAAAACGCACCTGCATCGTCATCCTGGAGATCGAATCCGAGCAGGAACGGCAGGTCATCGGTGTCGTGGTGGACGCGGTCAACGAGGTGCTGGACATCGGCGCTTCGGAGATCGAGCCTCCGCCGGCGTTCGGCGCACGCATACGCAGCGACTTCATCGAAGGCATGGGCAAGGTCCGTGACAAGTTCGTGATCCTGCTCGACGTGAACCAGATGCTGTCCGTCGGCGAGGCCGCGCAGATGACGCGGCAGGCCGAGTCTGCATCCAGCGGTCCGGAGACGAGCGGACGTGCGCTGACCGGCGAGTGATCGGCGAGTAAATCGAGCCGGCTGCCCGAGGCCACCGGCGTATCTCAAGACGAATCCGCGTAGCGCCCGCCACCAGGAGCAGCGGATCAAGGAAAAATCATGTTCAGGAATCTCCAGATCGGGGTCAAGCTCGGCATCGCATTCGCATTGCTGACGCTGTTGTCGGTGATGTTGGGAGCGACAGCGACGTTTCAGACGCGCCACATGGAAGTGTCATGGGCGGGCTTCGAGCAGCAGACGCTCGCGAAGCGCAACGCCGCGGTGCAAGGCAGCGAGAATCTCGCAAGCGGCGTACAGAACTTCAAGAACTTCATCCTGCGCGGCGGCGACTATGCGAAGCGTTTCGACGCCGACATGGACGCGATCGACCAGCAGGCCAAGATCTACGGCGAGATTGCAGAACTGCGCGCAGAAGAAAAGGAGCTCATGCAGCAAGTGTTGGCCGGCACGGCGAGCTACCGCAAGGACATGGAGACGCTGGTCACCCTGCGTGCCACCACCGGGAATCCGCTCGAACTCGACAAGGCCGTCAAGGGAGCGGACAAGCCGATCGCCCAGGCGCTGGACAAGCTGCTGAAGCTGACGGACGAATCGATCGCCAAGGCGGGAGCCGAGATGAGAGCGGCCAGCGCCCGCGCCCAGATGACAGTCGTCCTGGCGCTGATCGTCATCGTGCTGGTCTCCATCGTCAGCGGCGCGGCCATCACGCTGAGCATCACCCGTCCTCTGCGGCAGGCTGTCGCCGTGTCGTCTTCCCTGGCCGCCGGTGATCTCGACGTCCGCATCGACGTGCGGTCGCGCGACGAGACCGGTCGGCTGCTGGAGGCAATGAACCACATGGTCGGCAAGCTGCGCCAACTGGTCGAGGGCCAGCAAGGACTGGTTGCCGCCGCCAATCGAGGCTCGTTCGAGGCGCGCATCGACCCGCAGGGGCTGCAGGGCTTCCAAAAGGAGATGGCCGAGTCGCTGAACCAGCTGATGCACACCACCGGTGAAAGCGTCAGCGACGTCGTGAACGTCATGGAATCGATGGCGCAGGGAGACCTCACCAGGAGGATAGAGCGCGAGTACCAAGGCACTTTCGGCGACATGAAGGGCTACGTCAACAAGACGGTGGAGAAGCTGTCGCAGGTGGTGGCGGAGGTCAACGGCGGAGCGGAAGCGCTGGCGGGGGCGTCGGAAGAGGTGAGCGCGACGGCGCAGGCGCTGTCGCAGGCGGCCAGCGAACAGGCCGCGAGCGTGGAGGAGACCAGCGCGTCGATGGAGCAGATGACGGCATCGATCTCGCAGAACACGGAGAACGCGCGGGTGACCGACGGGATGGCGACGAAAGCCGCGACGGATGCAGCAGAAGGCGGCGAAGCGGTGAAGGCGACCGTGTCGGCGATGAAGCAGATCGCCCAGAAGATCGGCATCATCGACGACATCGCGTACCAGACCAACCTGCTGGCGTTGAACGCGGCGATCGAGGCAGCGCGCGCGGGAGAGCACGGCAAGGGGTTTGCGGTGGTCGCAGCAGAGGTGCGCAAGCTGGCCGAGCGCAGCCAGGTGGCGGCGCAGGAGATCGGCACCGTGGCGAGCTCCAGCGTGGAGCTGGCCGAGCGGGCCGGCAAACTGCTGGGCGAGATGGTTCCGAGCATCAAGAAGACGTCGGACCTGGTGCAGGAGATCTCGGCGGCATCGCAGGAACAGTCGTCAGGGGTGAACCAGATCAGCTCCGCGGTGACGCAGCTGAGCCAGACGACGCAGCAGAACGCGTCGAGCTCGGAGGAGTTGGCGGCCACGGCCGAAGAGATGAGCGGCCAGGCCGAGCAACTGCAGCGCACCATGTCGTTCTTCAAGCTCGAAGCTTGGGCCGTCGCGGCTCCGGGCAAGCGCCTTGCAGCCGCGCCGACTGTGGCCGTGAAGTCGGCCGCCAACAAGCGCCGACCCGCCGTCGGTACCGCCCTCGCGGAAGCGCAGTTCACTTCGGAAGCAGACTTCGTTCGCTTCTGAGGCCGCGACGTCCTTCCGAGCGACGGCACGCCTGCCGCACTTCCTTTCGGGGCTCAGCCGACATGAGTTTCATCGCCATCGACGACAGAGAATTCCTGCAGTTCCAGCGCTTCATTTACGACCGGGCCGGCATCACGCTGTCGTCGACGAAGAAGGCGCTGGTATCCGGCCGACTGGCCAAGCGCGTGCGGCAGCTGCAGCTCGACAGCTACGCCGATTACCTGGAGCTGCTGGCGAGCGGGCAGGCCCAGGCCGAGGTGCAGACGGCCATCGACCTGTTGACGACGAACGAGACCTACTTCTTCCGCGAGAGCAAGCATTTCGAGTTCTTGCGTGAACTGTGCCAGGCACGCGCGCCGAACTCCGAGCCCATGCGCGTGTGGAGCGCCGCGTGCTCGACGGGCGAGGAGCCGTACAGCATCGCGATGGTGCTCGCTGACCTGATGAGCCGCGAGCGCTGGGAGGTGCTGAGCACTGACATCAGCAGCCGCGTGCTGGAACGGGCGCGCGTCGGACACTATCCGATGGAGCGCGCGCGCGACATCCCAGCGGACTACCTCAAGCGCTTCTGTCTGAAGGGCATCAAGGGGCAGGAGGGAACGCTGCTCGTTGAAAGGGCGTTGCGACAGCGGGTGCAGTTCATGCATGCCAACCTCAACGAGCAACTGCCGCAGATCGGCATGTTTGACGTGGTCTTCCTGCGCAACGTGATGATCTATTTCAGCGGCGACACCAAGCGGCAGGTGGTGTCTCGCGTCGTGTCGCAGCTGAAGCGAGGCGGACATCTTTTCATCGGGCATTCTGAAAGCCTTCACGACATCAACAGCGACGTGCAGCAGATCCGCCCGGCCGTCTACCGCAAGCCATGAGTTCCATCAAGGTTCTCGTGGTCGACGACTCGGCCGTCATGCGGCAGGTCGTCTCGGGCTTGCTGCAGGAATGCCCCGGCATCGAGGTCATTGCCGCCTGCGCCGACCCCCTGCTCGCTCAGGAGCGCATGCGTCAGCAGTGGCCGGACGTCATCGTGCTGGACGTCGAGATGCCACGTATGGACGGCATCACGTTCCTGCGCAAGATCATGGAGGAGCGGCCCACACCGGTCGTCATCTGCTCTACGCTCACCGAGAAAGGCGCGAAGACCACGATGGAGGCGCTTGCCGCCGGTGCGGTGGCGGTCGTCACCAAGCCGAAGCTCGGCCTGAAGCAGTTCCTGCACGAATCGGCCGATGAACTCGTCTCCACGGTGCGAGCCGCGGCGAGAACCCACCCCAAGCGCCTGAAACCACGAGCAGAGGCGACGCCGGTGGCACCGAAACACACGGCCGATGCCGTGCTTCCGGCTGCAACGGCGGCGCCCATGATCCAGACGACGGAGCGGGTGGTGGCGATCGGGACGTCGACCGGCGGCACGCAGGCACTGGAGGCCGTACTGACCGCCCTACCTCGCCTGTCCCCGGGGCTGGTCATCGTGCAGCACATGCCCGAACGCTTCACCGCGGTATTTGCCGCTCGCCTCGACGCGCTGTGCGAGATCCGCGTGAAGGAAGCCAGCAGCAACGACAGGGTGCTGCCCGGGCGGGCCTTGATCGCTCCTGGGGGCAAGCACATGCTGCTGCGGCGCAGCGGCGCGCAGTATTTCGTCGACGTCGTCGATGGCCCGCTGGTCAATCGCCATCGGCCGTCGGTGGACGTGCTGTTTCGCTCCGCAGCGCGCTGCGCCGGACCGAATGCGACGGGGATCATCATGACCGGGATGGGCGACGACGGCGCGGCAGGTTTGCTGGAGATGCGCAATGTCGGTGCCCATACGGTGGCGCAGGACGAGCAGAGCTGTGTCGTCTTCGGGATGCCGAAGGAGGCCATCAAGCGCGGCGGCGTTCAGAAGGTGGTCAGCCTCGACGCCATCCCGGCAGAGATCGCCTCGCACCCGCCGCTGCAGCACCGGAGCTGAGGTTCACGACGCGACGTCGAGCAAGCAGCAGTTGCCTCAAACCAGATTCGGTCCACCGGTGATAGTCGTGGGGGCCGACGTGAACCCGCAACAGCAAGGGTGTGGCGATGAGGGCATGACCGCCCGGTTCGAGCATCTCTCGCATGCACCGGACGGCCTCGACCGGCTCGGGCACATGCTCAAGCACCTGATCGGCGATCAGATGTCGAACGGCTTCGGCAGCACGTCCCGGCAGATATCGAACTCGGGATATTCCACCGCGGTGCAGCTTGCAGACGGGAGGCGTTTCCATGCCTGGTTCCAGCCAGGCGACACTTCCAGCACATCGCCGATGCGGCCGCGTGACCCCAGGAATGGGTGGAACGAGTCGATTTGGCGCATTCGCAGCCAATGGCGATCGTCATAGCCGACTTGCTTCAACCATCCCTTGATACGTCGTAGTCCTCGCATTGCGCTCCGTCAGCGGTAGATTCGAAACGCGCTTCAAGATATTGGCCGAAGGCCCAAGCCGCCGCCGCTGGCAAGGAGTCGGATCACGGGGATGGCTCGCGACAGCGATCGTGAGCCAAATCATCCCCTGGCGATCGCCCAACGCTGAATGGCCAGCATCCGGCCGCTGGTGTACTGAGCGGCCACGAGCAGGAACGTGACGCTGCTCGACCCCACGACGACAATCTTGCCCCAGGCTTCGTCGAGCGAGCACATGCGGCCTTCCACGTCATGCACCTGGAAGGCGAGTCCAGGGCGTGGGTCACCAAACTCAAGGAGCACGGGTGCGCCCGAGATTTCTCCCGATAGGGCCAAGCCGTTGCGCGGCGCGCTCAATGCAAGCGCAGCGCTGGGCGCGACCCGATACAAGAGCGGGTGTTTCAGCAGATCGTGAATGGAGCGCCGCGAGCCGCCGCCGTGCCGGTGGGGCCGGCCCGGGCGACTTGACCGAGCAACCCTTGGCAGCCGGTGTGCCCAGCGGAGATCCGTGGAGTCCGCTCGCATGCTCCCTCGTCAAGCGCCCTTCCAGAACCGGACCCTCAACGGTGAAGGCGCTGCTTCCGGCACGTTCATTGCTGCGAAAGAACTCACGACACCACGGATCTGCGATCCCGCCGCCCCTCAAGTTCGCGACGGCAGCGCCGCACATCGTTCGATGGGCCCGAACCGGGCTTCCCTGCTGGGTGTCGCGAACGCCGCGCCACATTCAGCCTTCGATCGGTCCATACAACCGCCATTGACCCTCATGCATGTCGGATTGCTCCGCAGCGCTGCAGCCAGACCGCACGTGTTGGAACGCTTGTGGCCGCTGCTGGTCGCCAGTCTGACAGCGGTCGTGTTGTTCACCTGCCAGCACTTGTACTTCGAGCTTCAATCGGCACGCGAGGATGCGGCCGATGACGCAGCCTCCATACTGGCCCTGGTGCACCACGTCGACGAGGGGCATTGGCCGGGCGCGACGGTCGTTGACGTACTGCGCGAAGCGTCGGCAGGGTTCGACCGGGTGATGTCCGCGACTTACTGCCACAGCGCGCACTGCCTGTCCGAATCCCGTGGATCCGCCCCCGATTGCGAAAGCGGCCGGGACTGGTTGTCGGTGTGCGTGACCGCGGCTGACGACAAATCGACGGCCTCGCTCACCGTTCGGTACTCCTTGGTGGAGGTCTATCTCGAGGCGTTGCGGGCCATCGCCTTCTTCGTCCTGGTGCTGCTGATCGCGGCTGCGACACAAGCGACCGCCTCGCGACGGCTTCGCGCTCGTCTGTCGAGCGCGGAGACGGACCTCCGGCGGGCCGCCACACTCGACGCACTCACCCACCTGCTGAATCGCTCGGCCTTCGAGATGGCGGTGCGCGCCGTGAACGACCGGGCGTCCGCCGATGCGCGCAGCTGGACCTTGATGTATTTGGATCTCGACGGATTCAAGGACATCAACGATCACCACGGCCACACCGTGGGTGACGTCGTGCTGAAAGAAGTGGCCGACCGGCTGCGCAGCGCAGTTCCCGATTCGGCGCTTTTGGGTCGGTTCGGCGGAGACAAGTTCGCGCTCGCGCTCTGCGCAAGCACCGATCGGCCGGCCATTGAGCGACAAGCGCAACGGCTGATGGAAATCGTGTCGCGACCGATCGATCTCGAAACCGGTTCGGTGTCGATGGGCCTGAGCATCGGCGTTGCCGAATCGATCACTGCAGAGCAGCCGTTTGGAGAGGCGTTGCGCCGCGCCGATCTGGCGCTGTACGAGGCGAAGCACGCCGGGCGGGGTCGTCTGCGGTACTTCGACCAGGCGATGTCGCGGCACGCGAGTGATCGCTACGAGTTGCTTGACGCCTTGAAGGCCGCGATCGAGCGCAAGCAGTTCTTCCTGGAGTACCAGCCGCAAGTGGATGTCGATGGCCAACTGCGCGGCGTCGAAGCGTTGGCGCGCTGGCGACACCCGACCCGCGGGATGATCCGGCCCGACCTGTTCATCGCCGCCGCCGAACAATCAGGATGGATGGGCCCGTTGGGTCTGCTGCTGCTCGAACTCGCCTGCACCGACCTGCAAGCCTGCCGGGGCAGCGGCACGTGCATTCCCTACGTCAGCGTCAACATATCCCCCAAGCAACTGGCCGACCCGAGCTTCGTGAGTGTGCTGTGCAACGTGGTGGAACGGCACGGCCTCACATCCCGGGATGTCGAACTCGAAGTCACCGAAGGATCGCTCATGGATGCGGCCACCAGCGAAGACGCGGTCCGGCGGTTGGCGGCCCTCGGTTTCCGTATCGCCATCGATGATTTCGGAACCGGTTACTCCTCCCTGAGTCGCCTGCACCGGCTTCCCGTCCACAAGCTGAAGATCGACCGGGCCTTCGTCGGGCAACTCGAGGGAGACCGCGTCGGCACGTCGATCGTGGAATCGATACTCGCGCTCGCCGATCGCCTGGGCCTCAAGACCGTCGCCGAGGGGGTCGAGACGCGCGAACAATCTCTGTGGCTGAAGGAGGCCGGCTGCACCCTGATACAGGGCTACTACTACGCGCGGCCGATGGCGCGAGAACGGCTGATCGACTGGATCCAAGACCGACGATTCGCTCGCGGCGACGATGCTCCTGCACCCGTGTGGTCCGAGACCTTGCCCGGCGAGGCCATGAAGCGATAGCCGAGGATCATCACGTGCCGCAGATACCGGCGGCACGGCTGCCTCTCACGTCGGAGGCCGATGAGCGGAGAACGCCGTCGCAGGGACGACCGGCGGTAGCAGCGCAGGCGTGCCTCGTCAGGCGGTCACTTTGAATGTCCCGACCGAGTGCGCCAACCGGTGTGCCTGATCCTTCAAACTCTCCGCAGCCGCGGCCGACTCCTCCACCAGCGCCGCGTTCTGCTGTGTCATGCGGTCCAGTTCGGCCACGGCCTGAAACACCTGCTCGATACCCTGATCCTGCTGCACCGCCGACGCGCTGATCTCGGCAATGATGTCGGACACGCGCCGGACCGAGGAGACGATGTCGTTCATGGTGGTTCCCGCGCGCTCCACCAGTTGGGCGCCGGAGCCGACCTTCTCGACCGAAGCGCCGATCAACTGCTTGATCTCCTTGGCGGCCTGCGCGGAGCGCTGCGCCAGATTGCGCACCTCGCCCGCCACCACGGCAAAGCCGCGCCCTTGCTCGCCGGCGCGGGCCGCCTCGACAGCCGCGTTGAGTGCCAGGATGTTGGTCTGGAAAGCAATGCCGTCGATGACGCCGATGATGTCGGCGATCTTTCTCGACGCCTCGTGAATGTCACCCATCGTGCTCACCACCTGCGCGACGACTGCGCCCCCCTGAGACGCGATGTCGCAAGCCGACGCGGCCATCTGGTTGGCTTGACGGGCGGAATCGGCAGACTGCTTGACGGTGTGCGTGAGCTGCTGCATCGAAGAGGCGGTCTGCTGAAGGCTGCCGGCGGCCTGTTCGGTGCGACCTGACAGATCCAGGTTGCCGCTGGCGATCTCGGCCGATGCAGTCGAGATGCTGTCGCTCGCGAGGCGCACGTCGGAGACGATCTTGGCCAGGCTGTGTCGGGTCAGCTGCACAGCCGCTATCAGGCGACCGATCTCGTCGTGTCCCCCTTGGGCATCGACGTCCTCGTTCAATCGACCCTCGGCGATCGCCTGCAAGGCGTGCTGTGCTGCCTCGAGCCGGCGTTGCACAGTGCGGGCCAGAAGGTGCGTGCACAGGAGCACGGTCACTCCGACCGCCAGGCCGATGCCCAGGCAGACGGTGGCGAACTGCAGCGCGGCACGTCGCACCTCGTCGACGTACACGCCCGAGCCAAGCACCCAGCCCCACGGCTTGAACCCGACCACATACGAGCGCTTGGGCTCGGGATACTGGTGGCCGGGTTTCGGCCACAGGTAGTCGACGTAGCCTGCGCCCGCGCGTTCCACGGTACGAACAAACTCCACGAACAGCTTCTTGCCGTCCGGATCCGCCATGCCGCTGAGGTCCTGCCCGTCGAGTTCCGGCTTGATCGGATGGGCAACCATGCGCGGCGTCATGTCGTTGATCCAGATGTATTCCTTGCCCTCGTAGCGGATCGCCTTGATCTCGGCGACAGCCTTGGCCTGTGCGTCGGAAGCGGAAAGCCTCCCTCCGCGCTCGTCGTCGTGATATCGCTGGGCGATGGCCACGGCCTGCTGCACGACCGAGCGCGTCGTCGCCAGACGGTATTCGACGATCTCGTGATAGTAGGTCCAGCCGGTATAGGCGGCCAGAGCCAAGACCGCGAGCGTCACGCCGATGGCGAGCAGACGCAGCTTGAGAGCCAGAGACCAGCGATGGAAACGAGACAGCACTTTGTTCACCTCTGGATTGCCCGCGCAGCGGGGTGATAGCGATGGTGGTCGCCGCACCCGCCCCGGGGGGCGGAACGACAGCGTGGTGTAGCGTTGTCGGCGTGGAACAACGCAGACTTGAGGACACAATTCACGCGCGACCTGCACTGCCGTCCCGATGGGTTGCCGCATTCCGTTGGGCCGGCAGGACCTCTCACTCCATGACCGGCACGCTCCTCCCCCGGATCGCGAGCCGCGAAGTCTGCGAGGGACGACCGCTTTCATTCCCGTTGCGCCAGGGCCTGTTTCATTCCGGCCGGATGCGTTTGAATCAAACGCACGCCCCGTGCATTTCTCACGCCTTGCACGTCCCCCGCCCCTACAAAACGCACGGCAGGAGCCGAAGGCGCAAGCATGCCCGTGCTCGATCCTTTCACGATCGGAGTCGTCTCCGTCCTGTTTGCCACCGCCTTCTCCGTCAGCCTGCTCATCAGTCGGATCAGTCTCGGTGCCTCGGCGATTGGCATGCGAACGTGGCTGCTGGGCGATGCCGCACTCATAGTTTCGCGATACCCGACACTGGCGGAACTGCAACCGGCCATGCTCCCCGCGTCGGTCGACGCGATGCTGCTGACCAACGTCTGCGTCGCCGCGGGTGCCGCCTGGCATTGGCTGGCACTGCGGCGTCACGTGTCGCCTCATCCGAAGGTCGGCACGGGGCTGGCAGGAGGCCTGGCCGTCGGCTTGCTGATCGCCCTGCTCAGTGCCCTGCTCTTCGACAGCGCGGTGGATCGGCAACGCCTGTTCCACGCCGTCATGGTCGTGCTGTTCGCCGTGAAGCTCAAGATCACATGGCCGCATGCGCGCCGTCTGTGGGGAGCACGGGCGCTCACGTTGGCGTTCGCATGGGCTCTCCTGGCGAATCTGGTCATGCTTGGCACAGCATCGGACCACAAGGCCGGAGGGCATCAGTGGGCCACCATGTACTTGCTGATGGGCACGATCATGACGCTGCTCGCGGCCATGGCGTTCCTGCTGTGGCTGCAACAGGAGGCCGCCGAAAGTCTGGCCCACCGCGCAAGCACGGACGCACTGACCGGTGCACTCAACCGACATGGCGTCCTCCCTCGCCTCACTGCCGAACTGCGTCGGGCCAGCCGCAGCGGACGCCCGGTGTCCATAGCGCTGTGCGATCTCGATCATTTCAAGAAGGTCAACGACAGCCATGGTCACGCCGTCGGGGATCAGGTGCTGAAACGGTTTGCCGAGTTGTCGGTCCACATCCTGCGCACGAGCGACCTTGTCGCCCGCTGGGGCGGCGAGGAGTTTCTCCTGGTGCTACCCGACACCGGCGGCTCCGACGCCCTGATCGCGCTCGAGCGCCTTCGCAACGCACAGGCTGCCGCCACCGACGATTTGCCGATGGTCACCTTGAGTGCCGGGATCGCCACCGCCCAAGGCCGGCCGGAGGTCTACCAGATGGACGGCCTGCTGCAGCGCGCCGACGAGCAGCTCTATCGAGCGAAAAGCACCCGGAACTCGGTGCGGTTCGAGCCGATCGGGGCAGAACCTGCTACGGCCTGAACACCTCGATCGCGCCGCCCGAAAAGGTATTGTCCTGACCGCCAGGCAGCCACTTCCACGCACGGAACGCGCGGCCCCGGACCTCCCGGAGGCTCATCGATTCGACGGGCCGCAGCGTTGTAAGCGCGATCAATGACCCTTGGCAGCCCGCGGCCGCTTGCATGACCGACGCAGCGGCCGGCCGGCGTGCCGGGTCGATGACTGCAACGTTTCGTCGCAGATCAGCCATCAGGCTCCGGGCCGCATCGTCGACACTTTCGTCGTTGCTCGGGCCTGTCTGCGGCAACACACGCCTACGCAGGAGCCTCCCATGCCCCAACGACTGATTGCCGCCTGTTTGCTGGCGGGCATCCTGGAAGCCATTCCAGGCTCGGCAGCCGCCCTTGATCTTGCCATCGAGGTGACGAACCCCAAGCTCACCAGCGGAACGCTCTACACCGCTCTGTACAACTCGGCCGACGGGTGGATGAGCACGGCGCAAGCCATGCGCACGCAAAAGGTGGGTGTGCAGACCGACAGGACGGTGGTGCACTACCGGGACTTGCCGCCCGGCCGCTATGCGCTGTCGATCTACCACGACGAGAACGACAACGGCCGGCTCGATACCAACGTGCTCGGCATACCGCGCGAGCGAACCGGCTTCAGCTCGAATGTGCGCGGGCGTATGGGCCCTCCGAGCTTCGAGGACGCAGCGGTGAAGCTCGAGCAGGACACCACGCTGACCGTGAATCTCCATTGAGGAGCCCGCGCCATGGACCGCCGTCACTTTCTGCAAGGACTGTGGGGGGCCGCCGCCGGCTGGAGCGCGGGTGCGCGCGCCTCCGACTGCAGCCCGGACGATTGGGCCTGGGCGTTTGCGGCAAAGGCACAGCAGCATCCCCGCCTGGAGGGATTTCGTGGCCTCAGCCACGACGTACCGCTGGTTCGCATGGCGTTGAGCGGGCGGCTTCCGAAGGGCCTGGCCGGGGCCTTCTATCGCAATGGGCCGGCGCGACACGAGTTGGGCGGCTACCGCTATCACCATCTCTTCGACGGCGACGGCATGGTGCAGAAGTACCAGATCGACGAGCACGGCATCACGCACTTCGGGCGCTTCGTCCGCACTGAAAAGTTTCTCGCCGACACCGAGGCGGGCCGCCCGGTCCGGGGCGCTTTCGGCACTCCGCTGGGTTGCCTTCAGCCCGTCGGTTCTCCCGACGGCGTCAACACCGCGAACATCAGTGTGATTCATCACGGTGGTGAACTGATGGCGTTGTGGGAAGGCGGGTCGGCCACCGTGCTCGACGCGCAGTCACTGGAGACGCGGGGCGTCAAGACATGGAGCGAAGAGTTCACGGCCATGCCGTTCTCTGCGCATCCGAAGGTGGAGCCCGACGGCACGCTGTGGAACTTCGGCGTCGCGGGCTCGCACGGGGTGCTCGCGATCTATCGGATCTCGGCTGCCGGTCAGTTGCAGCAGGCACAGATCATCGAGGTGCCCCGCATCGCGATGATGCACGACTTCGCGATCACCGAGCGCCACCTGGTGTTCGTTCTGCCGCCGTTTCTGTTCGACGCGGAACGTCGCCGTTCGGGTCACACCTTCCTGGACAGTCACGTCTGGCACCCCCGTCAGGCGATGCGGGTGCTGGTGTTGGACAAGAACGACCTGTCACGGCAACGCTGGTTCGAGTTGCCGACGGGTTTCGTGTTTCACCTCGGCAACGCCTGGGAAGACCGACAAGGGCGCAAGATCCATTTCGACCTTGCCCGGTTTGCCGATCCTTCGCTCGCGCAGCAGGAACTTCACCGGCTGATGCGCGGCGAAAAGGTCGCTGGCGCCCCGCCGGAACTCGCGACGGTCGAACTCGATCTCGGCAGCGGCCGCGCCACACAAAGGCTGTTGCCGTACACGGCCGACTTTCCGCGCATCGATCCCCGGCGGGTCGGGCGAAGACACCGCGACCTCTTCTGCGCCCTGCGCAGCCATGCCAACGCCGCGCCGTGGTTCGACGGCGTGATCCGCGTCAACACCGAGAGCGGGTCCGCCGACCGCTTTGTCTATCCCGAAGGGCACATGGTGGAGGAACACGTCTTCGTGCCGTCGCCACAGGCGAAAGGAGAAGGACAGGGCTGGCTGGTGGGCACCGCGCTCGACTGGCGGCGACACACCATGGTCTTTTCGGTCTTCGACGCACAGCGCTTGGCAGCGGGGCCGATGGCGCAGGCCTCGATGCCGCGCACCATGCCGCTGGGCCTGCATGCGACGTTCGTGCCTGCTCGCTCCGGCCAGTCCTCCTGAGTCTCCCCGATGTGCGCGGGTCAGCAGGCGAAAAGCGCTTGCCTGCTTGCGTCGAAGCCGAGTTGCCGAGTTCCCTCGTATGGGGCGGTTGCCCGCGCACACCTTGCCCGGTATACCTATGCTCGTTCATGACCTGTTGCCGCCGTCCGGTGCTGCATGCAGGTTGCGACGCCCCGGGCAGGCGGCGGAAAGCTCGCCCAACGACCTCGGAGGGATCTCCCGGTGTACATCTCCAACACGGATCTGCTGCCACCGCTGTTCGACCGGGTCCTCGCCTACTTCGACGTCAAGCGATCGGGCCATCTGCTGCGGGAAGACATCGTCAAGGGGCTCGAGAACGGCATCATCAACGCTGCTGCCGCTCACGTCCGCGCCCAGGTCGAAAGGCCCGTTCAGCCTGGCACTGCACGAACCGTCGAGCCCGGCATGGGCCTGGGCATTGCTCCGCCCGTGGCCCCCGGCGTGAGCATGACCTTGACCACCTCGGATCGCCTGTCGGGGGCCGACATCTCCCGCGCCGCATTGGTCCAGCAACTCCAGGCCCACACCGACCTCGACGCCGCGCTGATCGAGATCGCCCTGTTGCTGGTCGAGGCGCAGATCGACCTGCGCCTGAAAGGCGGGGTCGCCTTCAAGATTTCAGGCATCGAGTTCTCACGGCCGAACACCGAGCGGCCGGGCGCCGAGCTGCCGCCCGACACCGCGATGTGGTGCCGGTCCGTCCTCGCGCCAGCGCTGCAAAGCGCCACGGAAGACAGGCCCTCGGTCTGGACAGCGTTCGGCAAACGCAGGCCGGCCGGCATCCGCGTGTTGATCGATACCCTCCAGCTCAGCGGCACGCTGCGCGACGCAGTGCCCTACGAGATCAGGGTCGATCGACACCTGGTCGAGCCGCTGCTGGCGGAACCGCGCAGCGATCAACGCATACGGTTGCTGCATATCTCGGATCTTCACTTGGCGGCCGATCTCTCGGAGCCGGGCAGAAAGCTCGCCAGGCCGGTGCTGGCGCCGACCCACAGCTTCGACACCGCGCGGTTCGTGGCCTCGGCGGTGTCGTCGCTGCAGCCGCGCTACGACGCCGTGGTCGCAACGGGGGACCTGACCACCGACGGTGCCCGGGAGTCGTTCGAGACCGTGCTGCAGTATGTTCAAAGCGGCTCGATCACCGGCGCGAACCCGATGCGAATCGCCGCCTACGGGCTGAACGCGTCCAGGTCGCAGCGCATCTTGCTGCCGGGCAACCACGACCGGTATGCAGGCGCGACGGTCACCGGCCAACGACTGGACCTGACCTGCGAAGAGGTGCTCGGCACGCCGCGCGGGTACCCCTACCTGCTCGGCTACCGCCCGCATGGCCGCGAGGCCGATTCGCTGACCTTGCTCTTCCTGGTGTTCGATTCCAGCCTGCAGGCAGGACGCGGATCCGGGCTCAGCCCGGCGGACTGGGCACGCGCGCTGGCAAAGGGAGAAATCCGCGACGCCGAACTGCTGCAGGCACGCAAACTGATCGAAAACAAGGCAGCACAGCCGAGGGTCGAGCGTATCGGTGGCGGCTTCATCGATTTCAACCCCGGCAAGACGCTGCGCATCGCCCTGCTGCATCATCATCCGGTGACCAAGTACGCGAAGCCGGCCACGCCCGGCGACTCCTCGACGTTCTTCGGGTGGATGAAAGAGAAGCTCGTCAAACCCGTACAAGACTACCAAGGCCAGCAGGTCGCCGAAAACATGGCGATGGAGAACTCGGACGCCTTCCTGAGGTGCTGCTTCGACTGCGGCATACAGCTGGTCCTGTTCGGACACCAGCACGACCCTTACCAGCGGCTCATCCTCGACAAGGTCACGCCTGCCGCCGCGTCGCCGTTCGGCCCCGGGGCCGGGTACATGCGTGCATTCTGCTGTCCCACCACGCTCCAGTACGACGCCCCTGCGAACGGCTTCTACGTCTTCGACTTCGAGTCGGAAACGCGCGTCGAGTGGTCGATGCACGGCAACCAGCGTGTTGACGGGCAGCCCGCCGCGCCGATGAAGCTGTTGCAGCGGAAATCGTTCGATTTGAGCGTGCCGCCTTCCGCCGAAGAGCTCGAAGAATGCTACGCCCTCGAGCACTGAGTGCCGGCGACGCCCGGCACCGGCACTTCGTCAGAACAGCGCTCCCGCAGAGAAGTCGGCCGCGTGCGCCGTCAGCTGCTTCATCGCGGCGACCAGCGGCCGTGTGTCGTCGCGACGCCACTGGAACGAATACTGCAGCGGCGCCAGGTCCGGATCGCACCTGAGCTGCCGCAGCAACCCGCGCCGCTGCAGGGCCTGCGCCCAGCCTTGCGGCAACAGCCCCACCCCCACGCCTTCGACCAGCATGCCGGCCACGGCCCCCCAGTGGTTGCAGGTGATGCGCTGAGCCGCTTCCGCCCGCTGCGTGTCCAGCCAATCCCCGACGATGCGGGTGCTGCCCGCACCGGCAGGCAGCGTCACCAGCGACCATCGGGCCAGCAGCGCCGGTGTCAGGCGGCGCGCGCGGCCGACGACGGCGGTGGCGCCGCACCAGACGAACCTCGCCTGCGCAATGGGCTGCGACGCGACGGTGCTGCGCGACGACCGTCCCGCGATGACGGCGAAATCCAGCTCGCCGGCTTCGACCCGCTGCTCGAGGATTTCACCGTAGTTCACGTACGGCTCGACGGCCAGCGCGGGGTGCTCCTGCTGCATGCGCCTCACGAGCCGGGGCAGCCAGGTCAACGCGGTCAACTCCCCCACGCCGAAGCGGCAGGTGCCACGCAAGCCGGTCCGATGCCCGACGTCCAGCCGCAGCTGGTCGGCGGCCGACAGCAGTTCGCGCACCCGAGGCACGAGACGGCTGCCCGCCTCGGTCAGCACGGCCCGGTGCCCGGTACGGTCGAACAGCTGCTCGCCCAGCGACTCCTCGAGTTCGCCGATCCGCTTGGACAACGAAGACAGCGAAAGATGCACCCGCTGCGCCGCCACCGCAAAGCTCGCGCAGGTGGCTGCCCAGTAGAAGGCCTCCAGTTGCTTCAGCGTCATGTTCTAAAAAAGCGAATTTGCTTGGTGAAATATATTCGCTTTCAATGGATATGACGTGGGCATAGATTGGGCGCATCCCACCACAGCGCTTTCCATCCATGCCCCTCGCCGCCGCTTCCGACAAGCTCCCGTCCCTCGCCCGCAACCTGTTTCGGCCCGCTTCAAGGCGGCCGCCTCGGACGCTCCGGCACATCCTTGCCCTCGACGACTTCGAGCACTGCGCGCGGCGACGGCTGCCGCGGCCTCTGTTCGGTTATGTCAGCGGCGCGGCCGAAACCCATCTGTCGCTGAAGGACAACCGAGAAGCGTTCGGAACCTACGCCTTCAAGCCGCACGTCCTGGTCGACGTGTCCCGACGCGACCAACAGACGACGCTGTTCGGCCGGGCCTACGCGTCGCCGTTCGGCATCGCACCGATGGGGCTGGCGGCCCTGTCGGCCTACCGCGGTGACCTGGCTCTGGCCCGGGCTGCGCACGCTGCAAACATCCCGATGGTGCTGAGCGGCTCGTCGCTGATCCGACTCGAGGACGTCATCGAGGCGGCACCCGACGCCTGGTTCCAGGCCTACCTGCCGGGAGACCAGCGACGCATCGACGCGCTGCTGGACCGGGTGGCCGGCGCAGGCTACCGGACGCTGGTCCTCACGGTCGACATCCCGGTGGCCGGCAATCGCGAGAACAACGTGCGCAGCGGCTTCTCGACGCCGCTGCGGCCGTCGCTGCGGCTGGCATGGGAAGGCCTGACCCACCCGCGCTGGCTGTTCGGCACCTTCGCCCGCACGCTGCTGCGCCACGGCATGCCGCATTTCGAGAACTCCTACGCCGAGCGCGGGGCGCCGATCCTGTCGTCGAGCGTGCTGCGTGACTTCTCCGGGCGGGACCATCTGGACTGGGTCCACTTCGATCACATCAGGCGCCGCTGGCGTGGCGCGCTGGTCGTCAAGGGCATCCTGAGCGGCCGCGACGCCGCCATCGCGCGGGAGCGCGGCGCCGACGGCGTGATCGTCTCCAACCACGCGGGCCGGCAACTTGACGGCGCTGCAGCGCCGCTGCGGGTGCTGCCCGAGATCGTTGCCGCCTGCGGCGGCATGCCGGTGCTGATGGACAGCGGCGTGCGGCGCGGCACCGACGTGCTGAAAGCGCTTGCGCTCGGCGCCGCGTTCGTGTTCGTGGGCCGCCCCTTCACCTATGCCGCTGCCATCGCGGGCCAGGCGGGCGTGGCCCATGCGATCGCATTGCTGCAGGCCGAGATCGACCGCAACACGGCGCTGCTCGGCCTGCGCCACTGCACCGACATCACCCCCGAGTTCCTGCTGCGCCGCTGAAGGCATCGCGCTTTTTCATCCCACAACGTCGCAGACCTATCGGGTGAAACGCGCCACCTTCCTCCAGTTCATCGCCGGCGCCGCCTGCGCCACCGCCCTGCCGCCGCTGCACGCGCAGTCTGACCCGAGCAGGTGCTGGTCGAGGGCTGGCGCCTGCGCTGAGCTGAACAACGCCCTCGTGCCCCGAGCGCCGCCAACATGCGCATCGGTGACACGCGAGGCGGGGGCCCATGCCCGGAGCGGCGGGCCTACCGCGCAAAGAAGCGCAGAAGGTCTTGCGCCGTCTCGCGTGGGTTCTCTTCCGGGAAGAAGTGCCCGCCTGGCATGGCCACGCCGCTGACCTCGTCCGCCCACCCCTTCCACACGCCGACCGGTCCGCCTTGGCCTTCGTACCAGGTCGCAAGGCCTCCCTTCGAGCTCCACAGTGCCAGCAGCGGGCTTCCGATCTTCCTGCCCTCTTTCCGGTCGTCCTCGTCGTGCAGACGATCGAGCGTGGCCGCGGCCCGGTATTCCTCGCAGATGGCATGAACACGCGCAGGGTCCCGAAGCGCGTCGACATAGGCGGACCGCACCTCGTGCGGAAACGTCGCGACAGGCGTTCCCCAATGGGTCAGCGCGTTGCCCACGACGGCCTCGGGTGCCCCGGACAACAGCTGCTCTGGCAACGGCCACGGTTGGGCCAGCAGGCTCCAGGGCCAGAAGGCCAGGGCCATGTCAGCATGGGCGTGATGCCAGGCGGTGGACGTCGGCACGACATCGAGCACCGCGACACGGACGACATGCCGTGGCTGGTCGAGCGCCATCCGGTAGGCCACCCGCCCCCCGCGATCATGCCCGGCGACCAGGAAGCGCTCATGGCCCAGCCGGTGCATCGCTCTCACCATGTCGAGCGCCATCGCCCGCTTGCTGTAGCGCGCATGATCGGCGTCGGATTCCGGGCACCCGCTCTGTCCGTAGCCGGGCAGGTCGGCGCACACCACGGCGAAGCGGTGCGCGAGGACCGGAGCGACGTCACGCCACATCAGGTGGGACTGCGGGAAGCCGTGCAGCAGCAGCAGCGCAGGCCCTTCTCCTTTGCAACACGCGAAGATCGATGTTGTGCCGACGTCGATCATCCGTGTCTCGAAGCCACTGAACATTGCACCTCCGCGGGGCGTCAGGGATGCAGATCGGCGTGCAACTTGCGTACCGGCATCACCTCTTGCCCCGCCGGTCCACTGCGTCAGGGAAACGGCGACGACCGCGCCAGCCGCACCACGGTGACACCGGGTCGCAATTGCCGCAACGACGGCATGACCAGTGTGCAATGCTGGTACGGCGTGCGCACCGGACGGTCGTCGTCGTACGCGAGGATCGCGCCCGCGCGCTCGAAGGTTTCCAGGCCGGTGTAGCTGCCGGCGAACCTGAAGTTCATGCTGCGGGCAACGATTGCGTGCGTGACTTCAAGCAGCGTGCGCTGCGGTGGCACCGGCTTCAGCCAGGCCGCCGGCACCCGCTCGGGCACGACCACGCCAGACGCCACCAGGAACCGCGCCGCCATGTCGAGCGCCACTGCGTCGGCCGCCGGATCGAAGTGGTAGCCCGCTTCGAGCAGCAGCGCCATGGCGCCCTCGCGTCCGTCGGGCGCGAACTGCCCGTAGTCGCGCAAGCGGCAGCCGTCTGCATGCCCGGCATCCACCACGACGTGCTGCGGCGTGCCGAGCCGGCGAGCGAGCTGAAGATGGCGGGGGCTGGGCCCCGACAGCAGCAGCGGCCGGCTCGGCTCGTGCATCGAATGCAGGTCCAGCAGCCAGTCGGCGTCGCGCACGAAGGGCAGCAGTTCGAGCGCTCGCAGCCGCTCGCTGCTGGCCGGCATGCTCAGGGCCTCGTCGGTCCAGACCCGGTTCATGTCCTCCTCGACGTAGCGGGAGGCGTGCGGCGTGGCGGCGTCGAAGCGATCGAAGGCCCTCAGGTTGCACAGTGCCAAGGTCAGCACGCCGTGCGTCGGCCGCACCCCGGCGTCGAGCAATGCAGCGATGGCGCTCGCGCCGCTGAACTCGTTGCCGTGCATCAACGCGGTGATCAGCACGCGCCGGCCCGGCGTGCCGGCATCGAAGCGCCAGACCCCTTCAACCCCCGTATTGCCTTCCCGGTAGCGCGCGATATCGGGCGCCTTCGGCATGTCGAGCGTCGTTGTCATTCGGTGATGCGGGCAAAGTCGACGATGTCGGTGTACTTGTCGATCTCTTTCTTGAGAAAGGGCGCGAATTCAAGGTTCGGGGTCAGGGTCAGGCCGGCCGCCTGCAGCTTGGCGCTCACCTCCGGCTCGCCGACCACCGCCTTGAGTTCGGCACGCAGCTGGTCGATCACCGGTTGCGGCGTGCCGGCGGGCGCCAGCACCCCGAACCACAAGGTGAGGTCCATGCCACGCAGCTTCGGGTGTTCGGCCAGGGACGGAACGTCGGGCGCGACGGGCACGCGCTTGGCCGACGTCAGGCCGATCGCCTTCATGCGACCGTCCTTGATATAGGGCAAGGCACTGGACAGCACGAACACGCTGAAGTCGATCTGCCCGCCCAGCACGTCGGTCGCCATCGACGCCGCCCCCCGGTAGGGCACGTGCACCATCGACACCCCGGCCTTCTGCTTGACCATTTCTCCGGCCAGGTGCAGCGGCGTGCCGACACCGGCGCTCGCGTACATCGTCTGGTCGGGGTGAGCGGAAACGTGTCGAAGGAACTGGTCCGTATTGGAGATCGGCAGCTTCGAGCCGGCCACCAGCACCATCGGCTGGGTACCGACCAGGCCGATCGGCGTGAAGTTGCGGATCGGGTGGTAGGTCAGCTTCTTGTTCGTGAGGTGGTTGATGCCGACTTCGCTCGGCGAGCCGACCAGCAGGGTGTATCCGTCGGGTTGTGCCCCGGCCACCTTGGCGGCCGCGATGGTGCCCCCGGCGCCCGCGGCGTTCTCGACGATCACCGGTTGGCCGAGCCGCTTGGACAGCGACGGCGCGATGGCACGTCCCACCAGGTCGACGCTGCCCCCGGCCTGGTAGCCGACCATCAGCGTCACCGGCTTGTCGGGATAGCGGCCGGATTGGGCCGCCCCGGTGGCGGGCAGCAGCGCCAGCGCAGCGAGCGGGGCCAGAAATGCAGCACGGATCTTGAGGGACATGCGACTCTCCGTTGGAATGATGGCACCAGTGTTCCTTCAATGGGCGGCGCTCCTGTGCTCTGTCGGCACGCGCTCGTGCCTTGTCGGCACATCGACGGAACCGGCATCCGGGCAAGAACCGATTCCATGCAGGCGAGCCGCTCTCCACAATCTGCCATGGACCTGAAACTGCTCGAAGACCTGGCTGCGTTGGCAAGGGAGCGCAGCTTTGTCCGCGCAGCCGAGGCCCGGCACGTCACGCATCCTGCCTTCGGCAGACGCATCCGGGCGCTGGAATCCTGGGCCGGCGCGGTGCTGGTCGACCGCGGCCGCAGCCCGGTGCAGCTGACCGAGGCCGGGCTGGCCCTGCTGCAGCAGGCGCAGGCGCTGGTGGAAGGCCTCGCGCAGGCGCGCGAGCAGTTGCGCAGCCATCACGGTTCCATCGGGGGACCGGTCCTGCGCATCGGCGCTGGCCGCACCTTGGCCCGTACGATCGTCGCCGACTGGTTGACCCGGCTGGCGCGCCCGCGCCAACCCCTGCACGAGCAACGGGTGGAAGTGCACACGCGGTCGATGACCGAGGTGGTGACCCTGCTGGAACGTGGCGACGTCGACCTCGTATGCTGCTACGAGCATCCGGCGACGTCCGTGCGCCTGAGCAACCAGCGGTTCAGGCACCTGACGATGGCCCAGGACAAGCTGGTGCCGGTTTCGCGCACCAACGGCAAGGGCCAGCCGATGCACAGCCTGGCCACCGGGCCGCTGATTTCGTACGCAGCCTCGCTTTCGCTGGGTGCGCTGGTACTCGACCACATACGCCAGAGCGTGCCCGGCGCCGGTGCCCGAACGCGTTATGTCTGCGACTCTGCCGACGCCATCCAGGAGTTCGTGCTGAAGGGCCTCGGCGTCGCCTGGTTGCCGTGGTCGATGGTGGCCTCCGACTGCCGCAGCGGCATCCTGGCGCCGCTGGGCAATCGCAGCGACGAGGTGCACTTCCAGGTGCGCCTGTACCGGCCGCGCCTGCGGCAGTCACCGCTGCTCGAACAGGTGTGGGACGCCACCGATCAATGAAGCGGTGCAGCACCCATCCCGGCCCGTTCGACGGTTTCGGCGAACTTGTGCAGTTCGGTCCGAAGAAAGCCGGCGAAGTCCGCGTTCTCCATCAGTGACAGCCCGTCTGCTTCCAGGGCCGACCGCAGCTCCGGCTGCCGCAACGCCTCGCGCAGTTCCGTGCGCAGACGCTCGGCGACTGCCGGGGGCAGCCTGGCCGGCCCGAACAGACCGAACCACACGCCGACGTCCAGGCCGCGCAGGCGCGGATGCGCCCCGAGCACCGGGAGATCCCTCGCGGCTGCAGATCCGGACGCCTGGGTGAGCCCCAGCACCCGCAGCTTCCCGTCACGCACGTGGGGCATCGCGCTCGACAGCACCATCACGGCAAACTCGGTGCGGCCGCTGAGCAGGTCCGGCAGCATCAGCCCGGCACCGCGGTAGGGCACGTGCTCCATCGGCGCGCCCGACAAGCGCTTGATCGTCTCGCCCGCCAAATGCAGCGGGGTGCCGTGACCCGCTGTGCCGTAGCGTGCCTGCCGTTTGTGCGACGTCGCATATGCGAGGAAGCCATCGAGGTTGCGCACGGAGGAGGCGCCGCTCGCCACCAGCACGAGCGGCTGGCTGCCGACGGCACCGATCGGTGTCAGGTCCTTCAACGGATCGAACCGCCCGCGACGGTCCAGCAGGTGGTTGATGCCGATCTCGGCGGGCGAGCCCAGCAGCAGCGTGTGTCCGTCCGGCGCCGCCAGCGCGACGGTGACCGCGGCGATGGAGCCGCTGGCGCCTGCCAGGTTCTCGACCGATACCGGCTGCCCCAGCCGGCGCGACAGCACGGGCGCAACGCGGCGGGCCACGAGGTCGACGCTTCCACCGGCGGCATAGCCCACCACAAGCTTGATCGGCCCGGCCGGAAACGCCGCAGGCTGCGCAGCGACCGGCCGGTGCCCGAACGCCAGCGTCAGCAGCACCACCAGCCCCAGCCAGAGCCGCGAACCCGCGCCAAGAAAAATGTCCTGCTTCATGCATTCCTCCGGTCGACAGCAGCAGTGTGGCCACCGCACGGCGCGCCGGCGTTGCCAGGCCTGCACTGCCACGTGCCGATGAAGCACGGGCCCCGGCTACCTGCGGTACCTGCCGTCGTCGGTCAGCATGCTCAACTCGACATAGGCCGACCCGGTGCGGCGGCCTGGCCCGTAGCCGACTTCGATGCCGCCCAGGTCGTGCCGCCGCAGCGATTCCAAGGCCTGCACGAAGCCTTCACGCGTCAGTGCGGACCCTGCCCGTTTCAAACCCTCGACGAGCACCTTGGCCGAGAGGTAGGCCTCCATCGCGGCATAGGACACGTCCGCTTCGGGCCGGCCGGCCAGCAGTCGCCGCAGTTCCCGGCTCGCAGCAGTGCTGTGGTTGCCGGGCGGCGGCGTCACCTGGCTGACGATGACGCCACGCGCATGAACCCCCAGTTCACGGGCGAAGCCGGCCGACGAGTTGTTCGACAGCGTCATGAAGACGGCCGACACACCCGAGGCACGCGCTGCGGCAATGAACTCGGCGACGCGCCTGGAGGAGCCGATGCACACCACGGCGTGGGGACGTGCATCCGCCAGAGCCCGTGCCTGCTGCGAAAAGTCGGTCTCTGCCGCCGCGAAGCTGCCCTCGTACACCGACGTGACTGCGGTCTGCCGCACGCCTTCCCGATAGCCCTCGGCACCGTCGCGGCCGAATGCATCGTCCACGTGGACCAGTGCGACGCGCTGCTGGCTCACGAGCGCGAAATGCCGCAGCGCGGCGATCACCTCGTCGCGGTAGCGGGCACGGACGTTGAAGACGTAACGATTGGCGGGATCGTGGAAGACGCTGGCGCCGCTGTTGGGCGCGACGAACGGAATCCTGCCCGCGCTCGCATGGGCCATGGCCATGCTGCTGCCGGTGGTGCCGCCGAACAGGAACAGCGCGAATGGCCGCTGCTGGGCCAGGATGCGGCGCAACGCGTCTTCGGTGCGCAAGTCCTCGTTCGCCGTCTGCAGCGCGATGCGCCGGCCATGGATGCCGCCGCCGGCGTTGATCGCTTCGAAGTAGGCGCGCAGCGCTGCTTCCTGCTCGCGCCCCTTGGCCCCGGCGGGGCCTTCGAGCGCGATCACCCGGCTGATCGTGATCGCGTCGGCCGTGATGCCGTCGTCGGCGGCCCGCAGCCAGTCCGGCCACGCTCCCGCTCCCGCGCACAACGACCGCAGCAGCACCCGCCGCCGCAAGCTGCAGTCTCGCCCCATGACGGTCTCCTCGCAAAGAAAAATCCGGCCCCGGATACCGCCCGCGCGGCCCGCCTTCCCCCTGCCTGGCGGACGATGCCCGGTGCGTGCTGCCACCGAAGCCGGTCAAACGCGACGTCAAACCGGCAACGGGCCGGTCATTCGAGCGAGATCCTGGCCGCCTCGACGATGTCGCGGTACACCTCGGCCTGCGGCTTGATGAAGGCCGACAGGCCCTTGCCACCCAGCGGCGCCACGGTGAAGCCCGAATCGGCGAGCTTCTTGCGCAACTCGGGCTCCTCGAGTGCGGCCAGCAGCGCCTTTTCATAAGCGGCGACCACTGCGGCCGGCGTGCCGGCCTTGGCGAACAGGCCCTGCCAAAGCGGAAGCGACACGCCGTTGAAGCCCTCCTCGTCGCCGATGCGCTTGACGCTCGACAACGCCGGCTCGCGCGTCGCGTCGGACACCGACAACGCCTTGATGCGGCCGTCCTTGAGGTGCGGCATCGCGGTCGACAGCACGAGCACGGCGGCATCGACCTGCTGGCCGATCAGGTCGTTGGCGATATGGGCACCGCCACGATAGGGCACGTGCACCATCGAGACCCTGGCCTGCTTGCTGATCAGCGCCGCATAGAAGTGCTGCATGGTGCCGATGCCCGGTGTCGCGTAGGTCAGGTGGCTGCCCTCCTTGCGCGCGGCCGCGATCAGGTCGGACAGGGTCGAATACCGGGAGCTTGCCGGCACCGCGATGACCATCGGCACGGTGGTCAGCCGGCCGAGCGGCACGAAATCCCTCTCCCAGCTGTGCTTGACCTTGGAGTTCACCATCGGGATCACCACGGTGTCGGTGCCGCCCATGTAGATCGCGCTGCCGTCGGCCGATGCGTTGAGCACGCGCTGCACGGCGAGCATGCCGCTGGCGCCGGCCACGTTCTCGATGATGACCTGGCGCCCCAGCCGCTTGCCCATTTCGGGAGCGACGACACGTGCGACGAGATCGGCGCTGCCGCCCGCCGAGTAGCCGACGATCAGGGAGATCGGCTTGTCGCTCTGCGCCTGCACGGGTTGGAGGCCGGCCAGGCCCAGCGCGACGATGCCGACTGCTGCGAGGACTATGCGTTTCATCGTTGCTCCCTTCAGAAGGTGTGCTTGAAGCCGGTGTCGAAGGCGGTCGTGCGGGTGTCGCCGTCACGTTTGGCCGATCCGACGTTGAAGTAGAGCAAGCTGCGCTTGCTCAAGGTGTACTCGGTGCCGGCGCCGAGCATCCACGCGTCGAGGTCGCTCTCGGGGCGGTGCGCGCCGTAGGACGCATACACGCGGCCATACGAGACCGGCACGCGGGCCGACAGGCTGAACGACGTGGCGTCGCCATTCACGCCACCCTTGGCCCGGGCGTAGTTGAAGGTCGGGAACACAACGCCGAAATCGTAGCCACCGGCGAGGATCATCAGGTTGTTGTCGGCGTCCAGCCGGTCGAAGGCAGCCCCGGCCCAGATCGGGCCCTGCTTGAACTGCAGGTTGCCCGAAGTGTTGCGCCGGCGCTGGCCCTCGCCCAGCGCGGTGGCCAGCTCGAAGCTCACGCCGCCGAATGCGGGCGACTTGTAGCCGACGGAATTGGACCAGCGCAGGTTGGACGCCTCGATCGACGACGGCACTGCGGTGTAGCCGGCATAGGTGTAGGCAGAACCGAGCTGGCTGACATAGCTCCAGGAGGTGGGATCGGCGAACAGCGGCACCCAGTACGCCGCCGAGTATTCGCGGCCGGCATACAGCTCGCCCCACTTGTCGCTGCCGAGGGCCACCACCGAGCGACCGAGCCAGAAGACACCCGCGTTGCTCGACGTGCCGGTATCGGCCGCGAAGCGATGCTCGAACTGGAAGCGGGCGTAGCCGCCGTTGCCCAGGTCTTCCCGGCCTCGAAATCCGAGCCGCGACGTGTTGCCGGCCTTGACGATCCACTGGTCAGGGGTACTGCGTCCCGGCAGCATCGCGCCGGGCGTCGTGCCGTCGTTCGCCCGGGTGATGCCCTGGTCGATGATTCCGTAGATCGTCACGGTCGATTGCGCGCTGGCCCCCGCGGCGCCGAGCAGGGCGGCCAGGGCACAGGCGGCAGGCAGGGGGCAGCGGGGCACACCGACGGCGTGCGTCCGGGAGGCGGATGTCTTCACGGGATGTCTCCTGTTGTTCACGCTGGAATGCGGTCAGCGCACATGCAGTGTATTTGTGTTTCGTGTATTGTGTCAATGTATTGTATTGATCCAATTACAGCACGGCCACTCACGTGGTAATACGCTCAAACGCTCAACACACACCGTATTTGTATGCACACCGGAATGTTCGACTCCTTCGTGACCCGCCATTGGTTCCATGCGGAGGCCAAACGCCTCTGGAGCGACGAGGCCACCCTGCAGGCATGGCTCGACGTGGAAGCCGCCCTTGCCCAGGCTCAGGCCGGCCTGGGACTGATTCCTGCCGAGGCAGCGGCGACGATTGCGGCCCATGCCGACGCCCGGCTGTTCGACACCGAGCGGCTGGCCGAGGAGATCGCATTCGCACAACACCCGCTGGTGCCGGTGCTGCATCGCTTCGAGGAGCTTTGCGGCGAGCCTGCCGCCGGATACCTCCACTGGGGCGCGACGACGCAGAACATCTTCGACACTGCCAGCGCGCTGCAAATGACCGCGACGCATGCGGTGATCGCCCGGCATCTCGAGCAGGCCATCGATGCGCTATCGCGCCTGGCCCTCGAGCACCGTGTCACCGCTCAGGCCGGGCGCACGCACGGCCAACACGCGTTGCCGATGACGTTCGGCTTCAAGGTGAGCGGCTGGATCGACGAACTGGACCGTGAGCGCACGCGGCTCGACGAACGACTCGCCGGCGCCTTCCCGGCATGCATGGGCGGCGCCATCGGCACTTTTGCGGCAATGGGACCTGCCGGCCGCGAGGTGGAGCGGCAGCTCGCGGCACTGCTAGGGCTGCGTCCAGCCGGGCTGCCGATGCGCTCCTCGTATGACCGCGCGAGCGACTACATCGCCGCGCTGGGCCTGCTCGCCGGGACAGCGCAGAAGATCGCACAGGACGTGGTGTTCATGCAGCGCACCGAGATTGGCGAGGCAGCCGAGTCTTTTCACGTCGGCAAGGTCGGCAGCTCGACCATGGCGCACAAGCGCAACCCGTCGACCGCATTGCTGCTGGCCAGCCTTGCGCGCATGCTGCGCGCCCGCGTGCCGGCCGCACTCGAAGCCATGGTGCGCATGGACGAAGGCGACTCGTCCGCCACCAACGTCACCGACACGCTGCTGCCGGAAGCGGCGATCATCGCCGCCTCGGTCGCACAGACGCTGCAGCGGCTCGCGCAAGGGCTGGTCGTCGATCCTCAAGCGATGCAGCGCAACCTCACGTGCACGCAGGGTCTGATCGCTTCGGAAGCAGTGATGATGCGCCTCACGCCCCTGATCGGCCGGCACATGGCCCATCGCGTGCTGTACGACGCTGCGCAGCGGGCTCGATCAGAGTGCGTGCCGTTCCTGACAGCGATCGTGGAGCATCCGCTGCTGCAGGGCCTGGAACTGCCGCCGACGCTGGCGCAGGCACTCGAGCCGAGCCGCTACGTCGGTGGCTCGGCAAGCCTCACCGACGAGACCGTGGCACGCGTGCAGAGGCGCTGATGTGCTGCATCGCGCCTGAGCTCACCTGCGGGACGGCGGCACCACCGACGCCCCGGACAGGCGGCGAACCGGCGTGAACCGCACCCCGTACGGCGCCGAGGGCTCGGCCCAGCGCTCCTGGATCGCCTGGTACAGCATCTCCACCTGGTCGGCGACGCTGCATCCGACGACATCGAAGAAGCCGGCATGCTCGTTGTGCAGGTCGGTGCGCCCGAGCAGCACCACACTGAGTGCACCCGGGACCGTGATGCCGGCATCGGCCAGCAAGCTGCGGAATGCCGCACCGTCCTCGATCCCCCAGGCGACCAGCGCGCTGATCGGCAGCCGTCCGGCCGCATCGGCCATGGCCTTCAGCTGGTTCACGAGCGTCTCGGCATAGCGTTCGTCCGGCATCAGGGGAACGCTGATGTCGTGCAGCGTGACGTCGGCCAGCGACTCGCGCAAATGTTGGAAGCGCCTGCGGCCCAGTTGGGTGGCGAGAAAAGGCTGGGCCGTGCTCGCATAGGCGATGCTTCGATGCCCCGCTCGCTGCAACGTCGCCACCGCCTGGGCCAGAGGTTCGCCCCATTCGGTGCCCACCGCCTCCACATCGGCTCCCACCAGGGCGGCGCCATCGACGGCGAGCACCCGGCACTTGTCGCGCAGGGGCGCGAGCAGATCGATCGGCAGGGTGCGATAAGTGGATTGCACGACGCAGGCGTCGAAGGATGGCAAGGCCTTCAACACCGTACGCGCATGCTCCGAATCGGTGTACGACACCTCCAGCACCGGGTGTCCTTCGGACGCGAAGCGGCGGTGCAGGCCTTCGACCAGCACCCGTCCGCGCGCGATGCTGATCGAGCGGCGCAACAGCAGCACCGACCGGGTGGCCGCCGCTCGAGGGAGTGGCTCGGCACCATGGGCGGTCTCGTCGGGCGACGTGGCGCGCCCTTCTCCCCGGAAGTAGGTGCCGCGCCCGACCTGCGATTCGATCAGCCCCCGGGTCTTCAGATCGTGGAACGCACGCTGCACGAGCACCTGAGAAGCGCCGAAGCGCCGCATCAGCTCGCGGATCGGGGGAAGCCGGTCCCCCGGGCGGGCCTCGCCGGCCAGCGCCTCGAGAAAGCGGCCTAACTCTTGTTCTGGACTTTGCATCGCAAAACAATACAACACATTCGCAATATCGATGCACTTGAGCACCGCTGCCTCGATGTATCGGCATCTCGCCTGCGGCCGTGGCAGCGAGGTGCCGGGAACACACGTTGCCTCAGGGCTGCGTGTGCCGGTCCCGCGCTCCGGTCGATCGACTCGGGCGGCATCAGGCGCGAAAGGAGCCAGCATGCGCAAGTGCCTCGGTATCGTGTTGTCCGTCAGCATGGCCGTCCTGGCCGTGCGCGGCAGCGCCGACCCGCTGCCCGCCGACGCCACCTACCGGCCGCTGCCGACCCTGCCGTTCTCTGCCGTAAAAGCTGCAGACGAAGCGCAAAAAGCGGCCGTGATGGCACGCCAGAAGGCGCTGCTGAACACACGCTACGACCTGTCGAACCGGCCGATCCCCGGCGTCATGATGTCGGGCGGGCGCAAACCTGTACAAGGCGGTGTGCGTGTCAAGCTGCCGGCGGGCGCCACCTGGGAATCGCTGTCGCAGATGAGCCCCCGGGAAATCAAGGAGAAGGGCTTGCTGCCGCAAGGCTTCCAGCCGCTGCCGCACGTGAAGCAGGCCAGCGGCGGACAGGTCTTCCCACAGCTGCAGATCGACGAGATCGACCGGCAGGAACAGCGCGACCTGCGCCGTTTCGACGTCGACTTCGACCTGCCCGACCACCTGACGCCCGAGTTCCCGGCGCCGATCTTCCTGACCACGCACCCGCACCTGGGCGACGTTTCGCGCGGGCAACTGCTGACCCTGACCAACTTCTACGAGATCCTCAACGGCATCGTCACGCCGGTGCAGATGGAAGGCATGCGCTTGCTGCTGACGCCCTTTCCGCAGGAAGAGTTCAATCAGACCGAGGACCGCAAGGTGGCGCTGCCCAGTCGCGGCGTGTCGTGCATGGACTGCCATGCCAACTTCCACAGCAACGCGGCTTTCCACCTGACGCCGGACATCCGTCCGCAGGCCTCGCGCTTCCGGCTCGACAGCACCAGCCTGCGCGGCATGTTCAACCAGCAGATCCACGGCTCCAAGCGGTCGCTGCGCTCGATCGAGGACTTCACCGAATTCGAGCAGCGCACCGCCTACTTCAACGGCGACCACGTCAGCGCCACGCGCAAGGGCGCCCACCTGCCCGATCGCACCAACCAGGTCGCGATGATGGCGCAGATGCAGAACATCATCGACTTTCCGCCCGCGCCCAAGCTCGAGGTGTTCGGCCGGCTCGATCCGGCCCGCGCCACGCCCCAGGAACTGGCCGGCGAGCGCCTGTTCCACGGCAAGGCGAGATGCGCCGAGTGCCACGTGCCGGCCAAGGGCTTCCTCGACCACCAGATGCACGACCTGAAGCTGGAACGCTTTTACCGCAGCGTCAGCGTCAACGATTTCGTGCCGCTGCCCGATGGCCCCATCAAGACCTTCACGCTGCGAGGCATCAAGGATTCCCCTCCCTACATGCACGACGGTCGACTGCTGACGCTGGCCGACACCGTCGAGTTCTTCAACCTCGTGCTCGGGCTCAAGCTGACCCAGCCCGAGAAAGAGGCGCTCACGAGCTACATGCTCGCGCTGTAATGCCAACGACACCGGAGCGAACGATGTCACCCACGCGGCACTTCATTGCAACCGTCGCCACGGCCACGCTGCTGGCACCTGTCGCGGCGCCGGCACAGCAAGGCAACCCGGCCGGCAGCACGCCATCCAGCCAGGCGCGCGCGCCGGCGCAGGCACCGAACCCGCAGGACCGCCTGTTCGTCACGCTGACCGGGCAGAGCGGCCTGGCAGAAGTGCAACTCGCCCGGCTGGCGCAGGACAAGGGCCGCAGCGACGCCGTCAAGCGATTCGCGCGCCGCATGCAGGAAGACCACGACCAGGCGAACCAGCAGTTGGCCGCCGCCGCCCGGCAAGCCGGCCTGACACCCCCCGCGCAGCCCTCTCAGGCGCATCAGGCGGAGTACGAACGGCTGGCGCGCCTGGACGGAGCCGCTTTCGACGCGGCCTACCTGCGCGGTCAGCTCGTCGAACACCAGAAGGCCGCGCAGGTGCTGCAGTGGGAGATGAACTCGGGCCACTTCCAGCCGCTGCAGCAGTTCTCGGCCACGACGCTGCCGGCGGTGCTCGACCACCTGCACGACGTGCAGCAACTGCTGGGCGAAGTGACCGGCGCGGCCGTGCGGTAGCGGGCACCACCGACGCGTCACGGCGCCTCGTTGCGGATCGAGAAATCCACCTCGGTTTGCGCCGGATCGCGCGCGCCGAGCGCCTGGTAGTTGATCAGCAGCGTTCCCCACAGCCAGTGGTGCAGCGTCTGCGCCGTCGCATCGGCATCGAAGGACAGCACCATCTCGCGCGCGTCGGTCGGCCCCAGCCACAGCGGCAGGCCGATCGTCTTGCGCTCGGCCTGCTCGTCGAAACCGATCGGCTTGCCGCCAGCGTCCCAGCAGGCCAGCGGCACGTCCTTGGGCCGCTCGAGCCTCAGGCCGAGCACATACACGCCGTGCGAGGTGACGTTGGTCAGGCGCACCAGCACACGGTGCTGCGCGCCGACCCGGCCGCTGCGCAGCACCTGGGCCGGCAACACGACCTTGCCCTTCAACAGCGGCGCCACAAGGCTCAGCACGTCGGCGGCCGACTTGCCCGCCGATGCGGCGGCGGCGGCGAGCGCCGCGTATTCCATCACCGCCTGCGGGCGGCTCGTGCTCTGGCCGCGCGCGCGTGCGGACGGCGTCGTTCTGCTGGCCATCGGTGGCTCTCTCCTGTGTGCGATGCGCGAAGCGTTCACTGTAGTACGGCGCGTCCTTCAGGCCGCCGTTTCCAGCGGCCACACGCTGACCTTCACCTCGAGCCGCTGTTCGCCGCCGCCCAGGATCACACCGCGCAGCGGTGCAACGTCGGAAAAGTCGCCGCCCCACGCGAGCGTGACGTAGCGCATGTCGGCGAGGCAGTCGTTGGTGGGATCGAACTCCACCCAGCCGTGCTGCGGAGAATGGGTCGCGACCCACGCGTGCGTCGCGTCGGCTCCGACCAGCCGCGACTGGCCGGGCGGTGGGTCGGTCAGCAGGTAGCCTGAAACATAGCGCGCAGGCAGCCCGTGCGTGCGCAGGCAGGTGATCATCAGGTGCGCGAAGTCCTGGCACACGCCGCGGCGTTCGTCCAGCACGGTGTCGACCGGCGTGCTGACGGTCGTCGCCCCCGGTTCGAACTCGAACTCGGTGTGTATGCGGTGCCGCAGGTCCTGCACGGCTTCGAACCAGTCACGCCCGGGCAGCAGGCTGCGTGCGGCGTAGTCGAAGGCAGCTTGTGACCAGGGCAGGTAGGCGGTGGTCTCGCGCGCCAAGGCGAGGGCCAGGTCGTGGGCGGCGCTGGGGCGTGCCAGCCCGTCGCGCACCTCCTGCCATGCTTCGTGCTCGCGCGGGCTCCACGCGGGCCGTGCGTCGAGTTCGACTTCGCAGGCCATGCGTGCGCTCAGGCTGTCGTGGGCCCGATGCAGCGCGAAGCTCGTCACGGTGTTGCCGAAACTGTCGACGCGCACGTCGGTCTCGTCGGGACGCGGGTCGAGTTCCAGGGTGTGCCAGGCCGTGCGCTGCCACGGCAGCCGCCGCGGCGTCAGCCGCGCCAGCTGCCAGGCGTCGGAAGCCGGCGCCGCGTACTCGTAGCGCGTGTCGTGTTCGATGCGGTAGCGTGCGGTCACGTGCTCACCCGGGTCTGGCTGCGCTGGGCATGCGTGAAGAAGGTGTGCGTGACCGCCTCGGAGACGCGATAGGCGCTCTCGCGCACGTCCGCCAGCAAGGTCTGCAGGGCCGTGTTCTCGGGCGACAGATCTTCCGGTGCGAGGCGCGCGAGCGCCTCAGCGGAACCGGCGAGCAGCGTGCTGGCAAAGCCGCCGTGCAGCGACTCGACCTTCTGCACCATCTGCAGCAGGCCCGGCAGCTGAAAGCCGATCGAGCGCGTATGGGTGTCGTCGCGCACCAGCAGGTCGAGCACCGGCAGCCATTCGGGCGCGACCATGTAGCGCGAGCGATAGGTGACGGTCGAATCGCACAGGTCGAGCAGCCAGTCGAGGCCGCTGCCGTGGCCCGCCTCCATCGCGCTCTGGATCGACAAGGCCAGGAAGTCGAGGCGTTCGATACGCCGGCCGATCGACATGAAGCGCCAATCGGTGCCGCGCGTCATGCCGTCGAGCGCGAAGCCCGACAAGGTGACGAGCGTGGTCACCGCGCGGTCGAGCCAGTTCAGCGCGGCCGGCAGCGAGGCGCGGCGGGTCAGCACCGGGTCCTGCACCAGCTGGTTCAGGGTGCGCCAGTTGTCGATCGACAGCCGGTCGCGGAGGCTGAAAGCCGCACGGCCCATCTGCCGCAGCACGGCGCCCAGCCCCTGGTCGGGCTGCGTGGCTGCCGACAACAATTCCGCCACCGGGTCGCCCTCGCCATCGATCAGATTCCATTCGCGCGCGAGGGCCAACGCCGGCAGGCTGCCCTCGTCGAGTTCTTCGGTTTCCGCGACGCAGCGTGCGAGCGCGACACGCAGCAGGCGCGCGGCGCACTCGCTGCGCTCGGCGTAACGGCCATACCAGAACAGGTTCTCGGCCACACGCGACGACAGGTGGGCCCGCGGCGCCTTCAGGTCGGCCGGCGTGATCGTCGTGCGCAGCAGCGACAGCGAACTGCTCGCCGGCCCGTCGGACAGCACCCAGGCGTCCTTCGAGCCACCGCCTCGCTGCATCGAAATCACGTCGGCTTCGGGCGCGCTGCCCATGCGCGTGAGACCGCCTGGCATCACCGCATAGCCGCTGCCGGTGGCCACCGCGAACGCGCGCAGTCCCACCGCACGCGCCGAAAGATGCCTGGGCCGTTGCCGGTCGAGCACCGGCGCCTGCGACAGGCGCACCCACTCCTGCGCGACATAGCGGTGCGGCTGCAGCCGCACGCGCTCGTGCAGCGCGTCGCGCGCCGCCGGTGACAGCCGCCGGCCGAACAACACCTCGCTGCCGGCCGCGCGGTCGGTCGGCTTGATGATCAGGTCATCCAGGCGGCGCCAGGCGTCTTCCAGTGCGGCCGGCTCGCCGAGCCACCAGGTGGCCACCGAGGGCAGCAGCAGCGGCTCGCCGAGCAGCCGCTCGCACAGCGCCGGCAGGTAGCCGAGCAAGGCACCCGACTCGAGCACGCCCGAGCCCAGGCTGTTGGCCAGCAGCACCGTGCCGCGGCGTGCGCAGTCGGCCAGACCGGCAATGCCGAGCGCAGAGTCGGCACGCAGTTCCAGCGGGTCGCAGTAGTCGTCGTCCTGGCGTCGCACGATCGCATGCACGCGCTGCAGACCGGCCACCGTCTTCAGCCATACGCGCCCCTCGCGCACGGTCAGGTCGCTGCCTTCGACCAGCACGAAGCCGAGATAGCGCGCGATCAGCGCGTGCTCGAAGTAGGTCTCGTTGTATGGGCCCGGCGTCAGCAACACGGTCATCTGCGGCCCGTCGCCACGCGGTGCGAGCTGCGCGATCGATTCGCGCAGCGACGCGAAGAAAGGCGCCTGGTGCTCGATGTTGAGCTCGCGGAACATCTCGGGGAACATGCGCGAGACGACGAGCCGGTTTTCCAAGGCGTAGCCGGCCCCCGAAGGCGCCTGCGTGCGATCGGAGAAGACCCACCAGCGGCCGTCCGGCGAGCGCGCCAGATCGGCCGCGTACTGGAACAGGTGCACGCCACCGGGCGGGCGGATGTCCTTGGCCGGGTGCAGGTAGCCACGATGGCCGAACACCAGCGACGGCGGAATCAGGCCCTGGGTCAGCAGTGTCTGCGCGCCGTAGATGTCGGCCAGCACCGCGTTCAGCAACCGCGCACGTTGCGCGACGCCGGCTTCGACCTGGGCCCAGTCTTCGGGCGCGATCAGCAGCGGGATCGGGTCGACCTCCCACGGCCGGTCGGCGCCGCGCGGATCGGCATAGACGTTATAGGTGACGCCGTTCTCGCGCACCTCGCGCTCGACCAGCGCCATGCGCTCGGCCAGCTGAGCCGGCTCGCTGGCCGCCAGCGCCTGCATGAAGCGGCACCAGTGCGGACGCAGTTCGCCGGGCGCGGCGAGCATTTCGTCGTGGCGCTGCGGGCACAGGCGATAGCCTTCGAGCAAGGGATCAGACATGCGGGCAGTCTGCCATGGCACCAGCCGGCGCAGCGGTTCAGGCGGCTGCCCGGCGCAAGTCGAGCGCGATCGGGAAATCCGGTTCGCGCGCCTCCGGTCGCACAGCCACCGCACCCGGCGTATGGCCGAGCCGGCCGCCCCTCATCGCCCATGATGTGCCAGGGTTCAAGCGCGAGCCGCAATTCGACCTCGACACCGCGTGACGCGAAGTCGCCGAGCCGCGGAAAACGGAACTCGCGGTGCGGCGCCAACCATTCGAGCTCCACCGGGTAGCGGAAGGCGGGTCCTGTTCGGAACACCCGACGCCAGCACCCAGCCCTTGTACCGTCGCTGTGGCAATTTCAGATCGCCGGCCGGCTGCAACTGGCGGCTCGAAGCCGACGAGCACGACCAGGGTGGACAGCCCCTGTGCATCTCATGCCGGCTGAATCGCACCATCCCCGACCAGTCCGTGGTCGAGAACCAGCCGCTGTGGGGGGTGCATTGAAGCCGCAACCGCCGGCCGGTCTCGCGACTGTGGCGACCGGGGGAGCCGCGGCTCCCCGCTTTCTCTCGATCGTCAATGCATGGATGGAGCTGACCGGTGTGCTGAACGAACTCTCGTGCAGCATGGGCCAGCCCGACTTCTACCCCTTCGCGCTGTCGGCGCGAGCCGTCAGCAAGCTGCACTTCGTGCACATGGTGGTGGCGCAGAAGGAAAGGGCGGCGGCGGGGTGAGCGTCGCCTCGACGGAAAAACACCGGCACAGGCCTATGCTTCCCTGGAGCGTATCAAGCAGCGAGCGGCTGGCGAACACAGAAGGCTACGCTGGTCTGCGGCCGAGGCTCCCGGACGCAAAACGCCACTGTCTTTTTCATCTGCTGAGGCCCGCGGACACAGAACGCGGTCGACTTTTCAGCCTGCTCGGGCCTGCGCACGCAGAATGCCGCCGATTTCTGAGTCTGGACCGGCTTGCGTACACAGAACGCAGTTTTCTTCACTGCTTGGTCGGGCTTGCGTACACAAAAGGCCGCCGACTTCTCCGCTCGCACGGGCTCGCGCACGCAGAAGGCCGCACTCTCCTGCTCGGGCTCGCGCACGCAGAAGGCCGCACTCTCCTGCTCGGGCTTGCGCACGCAGAATGCAGCTGATTTCTTGGCCTGCTCAGGCTTGCGTACACAGAACGCCGCGCCGCTGGGCACAGATTGCGGCTGCCCCACGCAGAACGCAGCAGATACCTGCCTCTGCTGCGGCTCGCGCACGCAGAATGCCGCATCATCGGGCAGTTCTTCACCGAACTCAGCCAGGTACAACTCGTCCATTGCGGCGCCCGCATCGGCATGCGCCTGCTGGTCGGCCTCGTCATCTTGCAGTCCAACGTACGGATAGTGATGGACGAACTCGCCAAAGACCCGCTGGCAATCCGCGGCGTACTTGCGCGTGTCAAGAATGTGGGCATGCCAGAAGGTGTCGATGTCGCGCGTCGGCGCAATCGCCCGCTCCGGATACTTGGCCATCAACGCCAGGAAGCGCTTGTAACCCACCTCGATGCGCTCCGCGTGCTCCCGGCTCCAGCGGTACTCGTCCTTCTCGCATGTCAGCTTGAACTTGATGGGTTCAAGATCCAGCCCCTCGATCCCGGCCAAGATGTGGTCCAGGGTATGTTGTTGCATGTGTCAACTCCAGCGTAGATGAACAAAATAAAACCGGGAGACGGTGACCCTCCCGGCAGCACAAGGCCCGGTGCAACGGCCCGTCAGGCCGCCACTGACGGGCCCATCAGGTTGCGCAAATCGACCGCCAGGAAACGGCTGATCTCCTCGGCGGCAATCGGTTTGCTCAAGTAGTAGCCTTGGATCTCGTCGCACGCGTTCGAGCGCAGGTAGGCCAGCTGTTCAACGGTTTCCACCCCTTCGGCCACCACTTTCATGCGCAGCCGATGCGCCAACCCGATGATGCCGGCCGTCAGCGAGGCCGCGTCCTCGTCACCCGGAAGATCCTTGATGAAGGAGCGGTCGATCTTGAGAACGCTCAACGGAAAGCGCTGCAGATAGGACAGCGACGAATAGCCCGTGCCGAAATCGTCGATGGCGAGCGACACGCCGAGTTGCCGCAGCTCCTGCAGCAGCGCGGCGGCCCGGTTCGGGTTGTGCATGACGCCGCTCTCGGTGATCTCCAGCTCGAGCAACGACGCATCGAGCTTGGCATCGGCCAAGACCTGGGCCACCTCGCTGGCCAGTTGCGGTCTGTTCAGCTGCCGCGGTGACAGGTTGACGCTCACTTGCACCGGATGGCCTTCGTCGCGCCAGCGGCACGCGTCCCGGCACGCCACTTCGAGCGCCCAGCGGCCGAACTGCTCGATCAGGCCGATGTCCTCGGCCATGGGAATGAATTGCGCCGGCGACACCAGGCCGAGGACCGGATGGCGCCAGCGCATCAGCGCCTCGACGCCCGTGACCTGCCGGGTGCGCAGGTCGAGCTTGGGCTGGTACTGCAGGAACAGCTCGTTGCGCTCCAGCGCACGCCGGAGGTAGCTCTGCAGTTCGAGCTGCTCCTGCCCGTGCGCATTCATCTGCGCCGAATAGAAGTGATAGGTGCTGCGGCCCTTCTCCTTGGCGCGATACATTGCGGTGTCCGCGTTCATCAGCAGCGTCTCGACGTCCTGGCCGTCCTCGGGATAGACGCTGATACCGATGCTGGCAGTGGCCGACAGCTCGCGGCCGTTGACCTCGAAGGGCTCGCTGCATCGCGAGAGCAGTTTCATCACCGGCGTGACGGCATCCGCCCCTTCGTGCAGGTCTTCCAGCACGACCACGAACTCGTCGCCGCCGAAACGCGCCACGGTGTCGGTCTCGCGCACGCATTCGTTCAGCCGCTGGGCGCAGTTCTGCAGGAGTGCATCGCCGGCGCTGTGGCCCAGGCTGTCGTTGATGAACTTGAAGCGGTCGAGGTCGAGGAACAGCACCGCCAGCCGCTGCTCGTGGCGCTCGGCCCGCTTGATCGCATGCGCCAGCCGCTCGTGCAGCAACGGCCGGTTCGCCAGACCGGTCAACGTGTCATGGCTCGCCAGGTGACGCAAGGCCTGCTCGGCCTGCTTGCGCTGCAGGTACTGGCCCAGCTGGCTGGCGATCGACTGCATGAAGCCGACCATGTCGCGGTCGACGGCGACCGGCTGGCGACTGAAGAACTCCAGCGCCGCCACGGTTTGGCCCGCGATCACCGGCACCGTCAGCGCGGTATGAAAGCCCGCCTGCCGCGCGAGATCGTCCGGAACGTGCGCTGACACCGAGACGGGCACCGCACGCCACAAGGTATTGCCGGACGACCATGCCGCAGACAGGTTGGTGCCAGCCGCATCGCCGCTCCACGGACGCACGGCCTGCACGAAGCCTGCCGCCGCCGCATTGCCGTCCGCAGCCCAGTTGGTGGCGCAACGCACGACCCCGTCAGCGCCGGCGGTCCAGCAGATGCCGGCGTCCCAGCCGAGCAGCTCGCCGGCACAGGCCAGCACGTGAGACATCGCAGTGTCGATCTCGATGTCCCCTCCCAGCTGGCGGGCGATGCCGTGTGCGACCTCGAGTCTCAGCGCAGCCCTCTTGCGCGAGGTTTCGTCCCGCACCGTGCCCTGCACGGTGGTCTTGCCGCCTTCGCTGACACGCTGCAGCGCGACGCTGACCCAGAGTTCAGTGCCGTTGGCGAGCATCAGCCGATGCTCCTTCTCGACCCGGATGCCGGTGCGCCCCGCACCGACGATCGCCTCACGAACCTCGCTGCGCTGCCCGTCCGGCACCAAAGCCAGCAGTTGCGTGAGCGTCGGCAGCCGATCGGTCAGCGCGAAGCCGTAGATGCGGCGGGCTTCCGGCGAACACTCCAGCATCCCGGTGTCGAGGTCGAGTACCCAGCTGCCCACCTTCGCGAGGCTTTGCGCTTCGGCGAGCCGACGCTCGCCCGCGCGCAGGCTGTGGGTCATCACGTGCGCGATGCCGACGGCGCGTCGTTGGGACGTCAGAAGCGAGAACAGAACACCGGCCAGCAGAACACTGATGGCACCGCCCCCTAACAGGACGATCACCGGCAGCGCACGATCCAGCTGCGAAATCCACTGCGTGTCAGGAACGGAGGACTCCACGAGGAAGACCCGCCCGCCCAGCGCGAACGACTGCACTTGACTGAAATGCCCCTTGCGGGCGGGCTGTGCAGCCACAGAAGCTCTTTCCGTTGGAATCCCCCCCCTGGGATCTTTCGTGTCGAACAGGAGCTTCTCTGAAATCGTCGACGCCGCAATCCGTTCTGGAAGCGACTGATCGCTCTGGGGCCCGCCGTCATACAGCCGCAAATGCAGCCCTTCAATCTTTTCGTCCTGCAAGCCAGTGAAAACCGCCTCGATCCGCATGCCAGCGCCGACCGATCCCAGGTAGGCCGCACGCCGCTCCTCGACGGTCTGGACCGGCTGCCCAGCCTTGTAGATTGGCAGGCGCACGGCAAGGCCCACGTAGGCGTCGGGACCTTTGACTTGAACTGCCTTTCCAGACGAGGTCAACGCGCCGCTGTCACGGGTGGCATGAAGAATTGCCAATGCGCCCGGTACGGCGCCGAGGTCTTTGCCAAGCAGCAGTTCGTTGCCTTCGAGCGGCTCAATAAATGCGAGCGGATGGTGCTCGGCTCGGCTTCCCGGCGGCGCAATCAGGAACTTCGCGCGAAGGCCCATGTCCAGCGCCAGATCCTCACGCACCAGCTTCTCGAATTCCGACTTTTCTTGCCCGCTCACGTACGGCGCGAAGTTGAGCGCCTGAAAGCCCGGAAACTTTTGCTTCAACTCCAGAGCCTGCGCATAGCGACGAAAGTCTTCACGCGACACTTCCCCGGTGCTGAACAGCGCCCGCAAACCATAGAGCACCTCGACATAGCCGGTGATGCGTCGCTCGACCTCGGCGGCCGCACGGGTGGCGACTGCGTCGAAGCGCAGCTTGGCCGCGCGCTCGGTTTCCTGGCGGGCCCAATGAGCGGCCATGGCAGACAAGGCCAGGCCCACAGCCAGTGCCAGCAAAGGAAGACCGACATGCGCCCACCGCGAGCGCGGCCATGCGGTCGCCGCACGCATCAGCCGCCGGGGCACGCTCGGCCCACGTCGCAGCAAGCCGCCACCCGCGTGCGCATCTTCACCGTCACTTGCTGTCTTCATGTCACCCCTTGCTGCCCTTGCCGACGACCTTTCCGCTGCGATCTGCCACATGCGGCGGCCGGCGGATTCGGTCCGGGCGCTCGAACATCACGGGTTTGCCCCTATGACCGACTGCCATGAAATGTAAGAACAGCGGCTTGAACGGTCTGTAAGGCGTTCTCCAACACGCTTGTGAGGCAGCCTCCGCATTCCCCGTAGGAAAGCCCGGAGCCGGCATGCTGCGAAGCCAGTTCCGGCACCGGGAACCCGGTACTAATTCACGCGACAACGGTCTGGGTTTGTCCCAGGCCTGTCGAGCGCCTCGGCAGCAAGCTGCTTCTCAACCGGGACCCGCTACGCTTGCGGTTGCAGCGCACTGCATTGGCGCCGCAGTCGACATGCGTTCAGACCCCCTGCCTCTCCTGCACGGTGCGCCAGCCAGCCGCTGGGTGCCCGGCGTGCTCGTGCTCGCCCCGGACACCACGGCGCAGCAATTCGCCGCCCGGGCCTGCCGCCATTTCGAGCCGCATGCGCACGTGCAAGCGTGCGCCCACCTCGCTGACGCTTTCCGCCGCATCGTCGCCGGCACACCTGACCTGCTGTTGCTCGACCCCGCACTGGCCGGAGAGCAACTGGCGGCGCTCTTGCAGCACGCGCGCCGCTTCCGTCCCGCGCTCACGATCGCACTGATCGGCGCAACGCCGCCTCGTGTGTCCACACCGAGGGCAGCAGAGCGCCCCGACGCATGCCTCGAATGGGCCGAGCTGACGCCATGGCTCGCCCAGGTGCTCCCGCGCTTGCGCTGCCGTGCACAACTTGAAGCACTGCAGGTCGGCGCTTTCGGCGACACGACAAAACCGGCCGATCTGGTGCCCGCGGCCTGAAACTCAGCCGGCCGCCGGGCCGCCGGGCACCTGGGCGTGAATCAACGCCTCGAAGTCCTGTGCCGTCATCGGCCGTCCGAGGTAGTAGCCCTGTGCCTCGTGACAGCCGTGTGCGCGCAGGAAGTCGAGCTGCTCGCTCGTCTCGACGCCCTCGGCAACGAGGCCGACCTGCAGCGTGTGCGCCATGGCGATCAGCGCAGCGGCCAACCGCGCGTCGCTGGCCGAGGACGGCACCGCACTGAGGAACACCCGGTCGATCTTGAACTTGTCGACCGGCAGCTCCCGCAGGTAGGACATGCTGGAATAGCCGACGCCGAAGTCGTCGATCGCGATGCTGATGCCCAAAGCGCGCAGGCGCGACAGCACCTCGGCGGTGGACAGCGTGTCGCGCACGATCGCGCTCTCGGTGATCTCCAGCTCCAGCCGGGACGGTGCCAGGCCGCTCGCCTGCAGCGCGTGCGAGATATGGTCGACGAGGTGGCCGGCCTCCAGCTGGCGCGGCGACAGGTTGACCGCGACGCGCAGCGGAACGCCCGTGCGCGTCTCCCACTCGCTGGCCTGCTCGCAGGCCTCGCGCAGCACCCAGGCTCCGATCGCGACGATCAGGCCCGTATCTTCGGCCAGGGGAATGAAATCGGCCGGCGACACCATGCCTTGCACCGGTCGGCACCAGCGCAGCAAGGCTTCCGCCCCCACCAGCCGGCCGGTGGCGACCTCGAACTGAGGCTGGTAGAACACCCGCATCTCATTGCGCTCCAGCGCCTCGTGCAGGTCGTTCTCCATGCGCAGCCGTTCGGCCGAATCGCGCGTCATGCTCTCGTCGAACATGCGCATCGAATTGCGCCCTTGTGCCTTGGCGTGGTACATGGCCGCGTCGGCTGCGCGCATCAGCGTGACCGGGTCGTCGCCCGCCTGCGGGAAGGTGGCGACGCCGATGCTCGGCGTCACGCGCAGCTCGTAGGTGCCGACCTGCATCGGTTCGCCGAGCGCGGCAATCATCTTGCGCGCGACGAGCTCGCAGTCGTCGACATGCGCCACCTTGGGCAGCAGCACGACGAACTCGTCGCCGCCCATGCGCGCCACCGTGTCGGAAGCGCGCACCGCCGCGCGCAGCCGCTCGGCGACGATTTTCAGGATCGAGTCGCCGACGTGATGGCCGAGCGAGTCATTGATGTTCTTGAACCGGTCGAGGTCGATGAACATCAACGCCATGCAATCGTCCTCGCGTTTGGCACGCACCAGCGCGGCGCCGAGCCGCTCCTGCAGCAGCGCGCGGTTGGGCAGCGAGGTCAATGCGTCGTGGTGTGCCATGTGCCGGATGTGTTCCTCGGCGCGCTTGCGCTCGGTCACGTCGTAGGCGATCCCCATGTAGCCGACCGGCTCGCCGGCGTCGTTGACCATCGTGTTGACGACCAGCACCACCGGCACGCGCCGGCCGTCCTTGCGGATGTAGGTCCACTCACGTTCGTCGGGCCTGCCACGGCGAGCACGCGCCACCAGTGCGTCGAAGCCCGGCAGCACGTTCTCGCCGAGCTCCGCGGTCAGTTGCGTCGCGCGCAGCGACAGCTCCTGGCGGTCGTGGAAGATTTCCGGCGTCTGCCGGCCGACGAGTTCGTCCGGGCTGTAGCCCAGCAGCATTTCGGCGGCCGGGTTCAGAGCCTGGATCACGCCGCGCAGATCGCTCGCAACGATGGCGAACGGTGCGCTGTCGTAGATGCTGCGACGCACCGCATCGGCACGGCGCAGCTGTCGCTGCGTTTCCTCGTACGCGAGTTCCGACGCACGGCGTTCGCTCATGTCGCGCAGCATGCCGACGAAGTGGCGCCGGCCGTCGAGCAGCACCTCGTTGACGCCCAGATCGATCGGAAACAGGCTGCCATCGCGCCGCATGCCTGTCACCTCACGTCCGGCGCCGAACACCGTGGCTCGCCCGGTGTCCAGGTAGCGCTTCAGGTAGTCGTCGTGCTGGCGCGCGTCGGGCATCGGCATCAGCATCGAGACGTTGCGGCCGATCATCTCGTCTTCTCGGTAGCCGAACATGCGCTGCGCCGCCGCATTGACGCCGGTCATGCGGCCGGCAGTATCGATCGTGACGATGCCGTCGACGGTGCTGTCGATCACGTTGCGCAAGCGTGCCTCGCTCTCGCGTGCCTGGCGGCTCAGGCGCTGGGCCAGTTCCGCCGCGCGGCTGTAGCGGCCGGCGAACACACGCAACGCCGCCCACAATGCCAGGGTGCCGAACAAGCCGCCACCGAGCACCGCGAGCGCAGAGGGCTGCGCGTGATGCTCGAGCGGCTGCCGCGTCACCGTGAGTTCCCAGATCCGGCCGCCGGCTTGCAACGCCTGCACCCGCTGGTCCCGAGCGCGGATGTCGCTCGAAGGGATGTAGCCCTCGCGCCACAGTTCGGTAGCATCGAACAGCGGCACCTTCGCCTCCAGCCCCCCCAGGGAGGTCGCGTCGCCGGTATCCGCCAGATGCACGTGGTAGCGCCGGACATCCTGGTGAGCCAGCGCATAACGCATCAGGTCAGCCGACCGCACCACGACACTGATCTGCCCGAGATACGCCGCCCGACGCGCCTGTGCGCTCTCGAGCGGTCGAGCCGAGCGGTAGACCGGGGCCCGGATCACGAAGGCCCGCAGCGGCGGATTGCCCTGTATGAGCGTCAGAGGCGCCGAAACCGCCGGGCGCCCACTGTCGCGCGCACGTTCCATCGCCTGCCGGCGCACCGCGCCGGCCGCAGTGTCGTGCCCGAGGGCAGCCTCGTTGCCTTGCGGTGGCTCGTTGTAGAGCACCGGCACGTAGAACTCGCGCATGCCTGCGGGATGCACGCGATAGGTGGCCAGTCCCTCGGCCTGCGTACGGAGCTCGAAGGTGTCCTTGCCGGCGCCTGCAACGTAGGGCGCGTACTGCAACGCCTGCAACGCCGGATAGCGTTCGTCCACGCGCAGCGACAAGAAGTGGTCCCGGAACTCGGCGCGCGTGACCTCGGTGCTGGCATGGAACACGGCAGCGACGCCGGTGGCGAGATCGATGTACCGCTCCAGCGACTCGCCGATCTGCCTCAGCAGAGACGACACATGGCCGTCGAACATCTCCTCGTCGTGCTCGCGCAGCCCGGCCGCGCTCAAGTGCCACCCGAACAGGCTCACCACCAGTCCCAGGACGAGCATCGCATCGGCCAGCCGGCGGTACAGCTTGTGCCGCGAAGCGGGATCCGGGGCGCTCGGGTCGACGAGGCTCTTGCTCACGTGGGCGACGGTCCATGGACGAAGGTGGCCATGCCGCATGCTACCGGCACTGGCGGGCGGCCGGACAGCCCGCCGTCAATCGGCCAGCATGGCGAAGTCGGAGTCCTTGCGGGGCGCCGGCCATCGCTCGACCAGCGCCAGGAATTCGGACGCCGGCATCGGCCGCCCGAGCAGGAATCCCTGCGCTTCGTCGCAGCGCAAGGTCTTGAGCTGCTCGAGCTGGAACGGGGTTTCCACCCCCTCGGCGACGATGCCGACCTTCAGGCTGTGCGCCATTGCGATCAGCGCACGCACCAGGCGGTCGTCGCTGCCAGGCCCGTGCAACCGGGCGATGAAGGAGCGGTCGATCTTGAATTTGTCGACCGGCAGCTCCTGCAGATACGACAGGCTGGAATAGCCGACGCCGAAGTCGTCGATCGCGACGCTGACCCCCAGCGCGCGCAGACGCTGCAGTGTGAAGGCAGCTTGCTGGGTGTCGCGCACGACCGCACCCTCGGTGATCTCGATTTCGAGCAGCGTGGGCGGCAGCCCGCTGAGTGCGATCGCATCGGCCACCGCATCGACCACGCCGGCAGCTTCCAGTTGCCGCGGCGACAGATTGACCGACACCCGCACCGGCCACGACAGGTGCGGCTGCCAGGACAGCGCCTGCCTGCAGGCCTCGCCGAGGGCCCAGGTACCGATCGGCACGATCAGTCCAGTTTCCTCGGCCAGCGGGATGAACTCGGCCGGCGGAACGAGCCGTCCGGCCCGATTCCAGCGTACCAGCGCTTCGGCGCCCACCAGCCGGCCGCTGCGGCAGTCGAACTGCGGCTGGAAGTACAGCACCAGTTCACCGCGTTCGAGCGCGCGGTGCAGGTCGTTCTCCATCAGCAGGTGGGTCGCGGTGGCCAGGTCGCGCCCGGGCGTGAACACCTTGAAGGTGTTGCGGCCGGCCTCCTTTGCGTGGTACATCGCACTGTCGGCATGGCGCATCAGATGCATGGGGTCGCTGCCCGACTCCGGGCCGGCCGCGATGCCGATGCTGGCCGTCACGCGCAGCTCGTGGGCATCGACGACCATCGGCGGCGTCATCGCCACGAGGATCTTGTGTGCCACGAGTTCGCAGTCGAGCGGACTCGCAATATGCGGCAGCAGCACCACGAACTCGTCGCCGCCCATGCGAGCCACCGTGTCGCTGTGCCGCACCGAAGCGCGCAGCCGCTGCGCCACTTCGCACAGCACGCGGTCGCCGATGTGGTGTCCCAGCGAATCGTTGATGTTCTTGAAGCGGTCGAGGTCGATGAACAACAGCGCCATCGACTCGCCGGTCCGGCGCGCCCGCTCCATCGCGGCACCGAGCCGGTCCTCGATCAGCACCCGGTTGGGCAGCCCGGTGAGTGCATCGTGGTGGGCCATGTGGCGGATGCGCTCCTCGGCGCGGCGGCGCTCGGACACGTCGCGCACGATGCCGACGAACTGGTGCTCCTCGTCCAGCCACATCTCGTTGAAGGCCACGTCGACCGGGAACTCGCTGCCGTCGCCGCGCCGGCCCAGGGTCTCGCGGGCGGTGGCGCCGAGCGCCACGCTGAAAGAGCCCTGGATGAAGTCCCCGATCGGCCGACCGATCATCTGCACCTCGTCCAGCCCGAACATCCGGTGCGCGGCCGTATTGGCGCTCGTGACCACACCGGCCGAATCCAGGGTGACGATGCCGTCGACCGTGCTGTCGATCACCGTCTTCAGTCGCGACGCGTTCTCGCGCGCTTCGCGTCCGAAGCGGCGCGCGATCTGGGTCGCGCGCTCGTATCGCGCGGCAAAGCTCAACAGTGCCGCAAAGCACGCCAGCGACGCCAGCGTACCGCCGGCCAGCACCCCCAGCGGATAGGGCTGCCGCCAGAACACGACGGGCTGGCGTGCCACCTGCACGCTCCACAGCCTTCCTGCCACGACCATCGCATGCTCTCGCAGGTCCGACGGGGTGGGCCGGAACGCCCCTTCTTTCGGGGCGCTGTCGTACAGCAGCAGATTGCCCGCGTCTGCCTGCGCCTCGGCGGGTGCGATGTCCTCCACGCGCACCCGGTAGCCCCTCAAGGATTCCGGCAGCACGTCGGACATCACGTTGACTGCGCGAAACACACCCGAGATCTGCCCGACATACGCAGCCCGCCGCTGCTGGATCGTGTCGCTCGGCATGTCGGAGCGGTAGACCGGCAGGCGCAACACGATGCCGGTGTCCCCTTGCAGCAAGATCACCGGCCTGGACGCGAGCGGCTCGCCGCTGTCACGCGCTCGCTCGACCACGTCGCCGTGCAGCGGGCTGCCGAGGCTGTCGAAGCCCATCGCGACCTCGTTGCCGGCCAGCGGCTCGCAATACGCCACCGGCAAGTACTCGGGCCGATCGCCGGGCGGATGGACTCCGAAGTCCGGATAACCCGCGGGGCGCAGGCTGCGGTCTTCGCGCATCTGCCGCTCGAAATCCGCCTTCCCGGCATGCGCGATGCGCGGCGAATACTGCACGGCCAGGACCCCGGGGTAGCGCGACTCGGCCGTCATCGCGACGAAGTGCTGGTGGAATTCGCTGCGCGAGACGTCCTGGCTTGAACGGAACAGGCTCTGGAAGCTCACCAGCAAGTCGGTGTAGCGGCTGAAACGATCGTCGATCACGACGGCGGTGCGCAACGAGAATTCGTCCAGCCGGGCATCGGCCTGCTGACGCAGTTGCTCGGTCGACAACCGCCACAAGAACAGCGTCGCGGCCAGGCCGGCGCACAGCACGGCCCAGGCCAGCGCCTTGTAGGCGTGGCCGCGGCGAGGCAGTTGCTCCAGTGAACCGTCCAAGTGCCACCCTTTCATTGCGCCCGCGGCCCAGCCGCCGTCCGGGCACGACACATTCTCGTTCTATCGGCGAACGGACGCGGAAGTTGAGGGTGGGATGGGGAGATCAGCGTCAGCGCTGCCCGCGCATCGCCCGCGACAGCAGCAGCACCGGCAGCAGCCCGACCAGCACGATGGCCAGCGACGGCAACGCCGCTTCGCCGAGCCGCTCGTCCTTCGCGAGCTGGTAGGCCACGACGGCCAGCGTGTCGCTGTTGAAGGGCCGCAGCACGTAGGTGGCGGGCAGTTCCTTCATCACGTCGACGAAGACCAGCAGCGCTGCCGCCAGCATCGAGCGCCTGAGCAACGGCAAGTGCACGGTGCCGAGCAGCTTCCAGCGGGGCGCACCGAGCATGCGCGCCGACTCGTCCAGCGTGGCCGGGATGCGGGCATACCCGGCCTCCACCGATTGCAGCGCGACCGCGGAGAAGCGCACCAAGTAGGCATACATCAGGCCGAACACCGTGCCGGTCACCAGCGCCGCCGCACCGCTGCCCGGCCACAGCGTCTGCAGCCAGCCGGCCGGCAGCAGGATGCCGACCGCGATCACCGCGCCCGGCACGGCATAGCCGAGCGAGGCGACGCGCGCAGCGAAGCGCAGCCCCGGGCGCGGCTTCAGCCGCAACGCGAAGGCCAGTACCAGCGCCAGCACCGCGGCGAGCAGCGCGGCCAGGCCGGCCAGCTTGAAGCTCGTCCAAGCCCACTGAGCAAAGCGGCCCCATGGCACGCCGAACTCCGAATGCTGCGCCTCGGCCCAAAGCAGGTGCAGCAGCACCCCCACCGGCAGCACAAAGCCGAGGAGCACCGGCAAACCGCAAATCGCCCACGCCAGCCAACGGTGGCCGCCCCGCAGCTGCGTGGGCCGGGCCTCCTGGCTGGCGCTGCCGCCGCTGCGCCCGGTCGAGAAGCGCAGCCGCCGCTGCGCACGGTGCTCGAACCACAGCAGCAGCGCCACGGCCCCAAGCAGCACGGTGGCCAGCTGTGCCGCCGCCAGCCGGTCGTCCATCGACAGCCAGGCCTTGTAGATGCCTGTGGTGAAGGTGGTCAGGCCGAAATAGGAACCGACGCCGTAGTCGGCCAGCGTCTCCATCAAGGCCAGCGCCACGCCCGCGGCCACCGCCGGGCGTGCCAGCGGCAGCGCCACCTGACGCACCCGCCGCCCCGTGCCGGCGCCAAGCAGACGTGCGGCCTCCATCAGGTGCACACCACGTTCGCTGAGTGCCGCGCGCGCCAACAGGTAGACATAGGGATAGAGACAGAAGATGAACATCGGCACCGCGCCGCCGAGACTGCGCACGTCCGGCAGCAGCGCGCCCTGGGCACCCGTCAGCGCGCGCAGCGTCGATTGCAGCGGGCCGCTGTACTGAAGGAAGTCAGTGTAGGCATACGCCATCACGTAGGCCGGCATCGCCAGCGGCAGCAACAGTGCCCACTCGAAAACGCGCCGGCCGGGAAAGTCGAACAGGGTCACCGCGGCCGCCGTGACACCGCCGACCGCAGCGACGCCGAGGGCGACGAAGGCCGACAGCAGGAAGGACGTCCAGGCATAACCCGGCAGCACGGTCGACAGCTGATGCGCCAGTACCGCGTAGCTGTCCGCATTGAGCACGGCCCACGATCCGAGCACGCCGAGTACAGGCAAAGCGAGCAGCAGGGTCAGGACGGTGATCAGGCGCATCGGGACAGCAGCGAGCGGCCCGCCAACATGGCGCAGAGGCAGGATGCTCTTTTTGAGGGAAATCAAGACAAATCTAAATGAGAAAAGTAATCATTTGTCTTGGGCTCTATGATAGAGGGCTTTTCTGTTTCTCCATGTTCCTCGAGCTCGACCACGTCACGATCCGCTATCCCGGCAGCCAGTCCGTGCACCCGGCCGTCGACCACGTCTCGCTGACGCTGCAGCCAGGAGACATCGGTGTGCTGATCGGACCGTCCGGCTGCGGCAAGACATCCTTGCTGCGTGCCATTGCGGGGTTGGAACATATCCACGCCGGACGGGTGGGGATCGCCGGGCAGGCCCTGAGCGACGCGTCCCAGCCGGGCCGGCCGGTGCACGTGCCACCGGAGCGCCGGCAGATCGGCATGGTGTTCCAGGACTACGCGCTGTTCCCCCACCTGAACGTGCACGACAACGTCGCGTTCGGGCTGCCGAAGCTGGCTCGCGCCGAGCGGGTCCAGCGGGTGGCGCAGATGCTGGAACTGGTCGGTCTGGGGGGCCTGGAGCAGCGCTTGCCGCACCAGTTGTCGGGCGGCCAGCAGCAACGCATCGCCCTCGCCCGGGCGCTGGCGCCGCAGCCGCGCCTGCTGCTGCTGGACGAGCCGTTCTCCAATCTCGATGTCGAGCTGCGCGAACGACTGGCCCATGAGGTCCGCACGATTCTCAAGCAAGCGGCCACCACGGCGCTGTTCGTCACCCACGACCAGATGGAGGCCTTCGCGGTCGGCGACGCGATCGGCGTCATGCACCGGGGCCGGCTGGAGCAATGGGACAACGCCTACCATCTCTATCACCGCCCGGCCACCCGCTTCGTCGCCGATTTCATCGGGCACGGCGTGTTCACTCCGGCACAGATCGTCGCGACGCCCGCGGGTCCGGTGGTGCGGACGCCGCTGGGCGATCTGAACGACATCGAGGAATGCCCGCTGCCGAGCGCCTATCCGGATGGCGAATGCGAAGTGCTGTTACGGGCCGACGACATCGTTCACGACGACGCCAGCCCGGTCAAAGCCCGCATCGAGCGCAAGGCCTTCCGCGGCTCCGAGTTCCTCTACACGCTCAGGCTCGCGTCCGGCCAGCAGGTGCTGGCCCACGTGCCGTCACATCACGACCATGCCTTGGGCGAGTGGATCGGCATCCGGCCCGAAGTGGACCACGTTGTGACATTTCCCCGCGAAACTGCCGTGAGTCGCACCTAAACTGGCCGTGGATGAGGGGAACTCCCTGCAACTTTCTGGCCATTTGACGCATCGAAGCAGCTGGCCGCCGGCCTATACTCGATTCCACCTCCCTTGAACAAGAGGGCTAGCGAAAGGACTGCGCGCACATGGGTGCCAAATTGAAGATTGCTGGATGGATCTCGCTCGGAGCGGTCGCGGGCGCGTTGACCACCATGCAACTGCAGGCTACCGCGAGGAATGGCCTCGCCCCCCTGCCGCTGGAAGAACTCCAGCAACTGGCCGCGGTCTTCGGCATGGTCAAGTCGGACTACGTCGAGCCGGTCGATGAGAAGAAGCTGATCACCGACGCGATCGGCGGCATGGTGTCGGGGCTCGACCCGCACTCGCAATACTTCGACAAGAAGTCTTTCAAGGAATTCCGCGAAGGCACGACCGGGCGTTTCGTCGGCGTGGGCATCGAGATCGGCATGGAAGACGGGCTGGTCAAGATCGTCTCGCCGATCGAAGGCTCGCCGGCCTTCCGCGCCGGCCTGAAGAGCGGCGACATGATCACCAAGATCGACGACACGGCAGTCAAGGGCCTGACGATCGACCAAGCCGTCAAGCGCATGCGCGGCGAGCCGAACACCAAGGTTTTGCTGACCATCTTTCGCAAGGCCGAGAGCCGCACCTTCCCGGTGACGATCACGCGCGAGGAAATCCGGGTACAGAGCGTGCGCTCGAAGATGGTCGAGCCCGGCTACGCGTGGCTGCGCGTCAGCCAGTTCCAGGACCGCACGGTCGAGGACTTCTCGCGCAAGCTCGAGGAAATCTACAAGCAGCAGCCCGACCTGAAAGGCATCGTGCTGGACCTGCGCAACGACCCGGGCGGCCTGCTCGAAGGCGCAGTCGCGGTCGCGGCGGCCTTCCTGCCGAAGGATGTAACCGTCGTATCGACCAACGGCCAGATCGCCGAGTCGAAGGCCGTCTTCAAGGCCAGCCCCGAGTACTACATGCGCCGGGGCGGCGGCGACCCGCTGAAGCGGCTGCCGGAAGCATTGAAGACCGTGCCGCTGGTGGTGCTGGTCAACGAAGGCTCCGCTTCGGCCAGCGAGATCGTCGCGGGTGCACTGCAAGACCACAAGCGCGCCGTGATCATGGGTTCGCAGACCTTCGGCAAGGGCTCGGTCCAGACGGTGCGTCAGCTGACGCCCGACACCGCGCTGAAGCTGACGACCGCCCGCTACTACACGCCGAGCGGGCGCTCCATCCAGGCGCGGGGCATTGTGCCGGACGTGATGCTCGACGAGACCGCCGAGGGCAACATCTATTCGGCGCTGCGCATGCGCGAGGCCGACCTGCAGAAGCACCTGATGAACGGCGACGAGAAAAACGACAAGGACCCGACGCGCGAAAAGGCGCGCGAAGAGGCCCTGAAGCGTCTCGAGGAAGAAGCCGCCAAGCAGCAGAGCAAGGCCAACACGCCGCCGAAGCCGCTGCCCGAGTTCGGCAGCACCGAGGACTTCCAGCTGCAGCAGGCGCTGAACCGCTTGAAGGGCAAGCCGGTGCTGGTGTCGAAGACAGCTGTCGAGCGCAAGGTCGACGAGACGCAAGCGAACTGAACCCCGCTCGGCCCTGCACAAACGCCCGCTTCATGCGGGCGTTTGCTCTTGCGCCCGACCATCCCTCGGCCGCGAATTGAGTATGCTGGCGCGATGAACGACGACCAGCTTCTGCGCTACAGCCGGCACCTGCTGCTCGATGAACTCGGGGTCGAGGGGCAGGAGCGCATCCTCGCCGGGCACGCGCTCGTGATCGGCGCCGGCGGGCTCGGCTCCCCGGTGGCCTTCTACCTCGGCACGGCCGGGGTCGGCCGCATCACCATCGTCGACAACGACGAGGTCGACCTGACCAATCTGCAGCGGCAGATCATCCACGACATGTCGCGCATCGGCACGCCGAAGGCGCAGTCGGCCGGCGCCTCCATTGCAGGCATCAATCCCGAAGTCCACGTGCGCGCCCTGGTGCGCCGCGCCGACGCGGCGCTGCTCGACGAACTGGTGGCCGAAGCCGACGTGGTACTGGACTGCAGCGACAATTTCTCGACCCGCCAGGCCGTCAACCTCGCCTGCGTGCGGCAGCGCAAGCCGCTGGTCAGCGGCGCGGCGATCCGCTTCGACGGGCAGGTCTCGGTCTACGACGTGCGCCGCGTCGATGCGCCCTGCTACGCCTGCGTGTTCCCGCCCGACCAGCAGTTCGACGAAGTGCGCTGCGCGACGATGGGCGTGTTCGCGCCACTGGTGGGCATCATCGGCACGGTACAGGCCGGCGAGGCCCTCAAGCTGCTCGCCGGCATCGGCACCTCGCTGGCGGGCCGGCTGCAGATGCTGGATGCACGCTCGATGGAATGGAGCGAGATCCGGGTGCCCCGGCATGCCGGCTGCTCGGTGTGTTCGAGCCTGCGCTGACGCCCGCCCCTGCTGCCGTCACATCGGGAATCGGCCCCGGCGCGCGCCTGGGCTAAGCTGGCGCCTCGTGAACATCAAACGGTGCAACCCATGAACAACAAGCGTCAGACACTGACCGCACGCAATTTTCCGTCGGCACAAGAGGATGCTGCTGCCGCGACCGCGCTGCCCCGGTACGGTGGCCCGGAAAGTGCCTATCGCCTCGCCTTCAGCGACGACGAGTTCCTGCTGCGCGACGAGCTGCGCCCGGTGCGCATGCAGCTCGAGCTGCTGAAACCGGAGCTGGTGCAGCGCGAGCACGAGATCGAATCGACCGTCGTGATCTTCGGCAGCGCCCGCATTCCACCCGCCGAGGTGGCGCAGGAGCTGCTCGCCGAGGCGCAGAAGTCGAACAACCCCGTGTTGGTTCGCCATGCCGAGGCACGCCTGCGCATGTCCCGCTACTACGAGGAAGCGCGCCGCTTCGCAGCGCTGGTGACCGAAGCGTCGAAGCGGCTGGACCCGCCGATCTACGTCTGCACCGGCGGCGGGCCCGGCATCATGGAAGCCGGCAACCGCGGCGCCTTCGAGTCGGGCGGCAAGAGCGTCGGCCTGAACATCGTGCTGCCGCACGAGCAGGAGCCCAATCCCTACATCACGCCGGAGCTGTGCTTCCTGTTCCACTACTTCGGCCTGCGCAAGATGCACTTCCTGATGCGGGCGATCGCGCTGGTGTGCTTTCCCGGCGGCTTCGGCACGATGGACGAGCTGTTCGAGGTGATGACGCTGGTGCAAACCGGCAAATCGCGCAAGCGCCCGATCCTGCTGTTCGGCCGCGACTTCTGGACCCGCGTGATCAACTTCGAAACGCTGATCGAAGCCGGCATGATTTCGCCCGAAGACGTCGAGCTGTTCCAGTACGTGGAAACGGCCGAGGAAGCCTGGGAAGCGATCTGCTCGGCGTACTCGCTCGACGCACCGCCGACGGCCACCGGCGCATTCGCGGACGACTGAACCCGAGGAGCCAGACCATGCCCACACCCGTCAGCCTGATCGGCGCGCCCACCGATGTCGGTGCCGGCGCCCGCGGCGTCTCGATGGGCCCGGAGGCGCTGCGCGTCGCCGGCCTGCAGCCGATGCTCGAGGGCCTCGACTGCACCGTACTCGACCGCGGCAACCTGGCCGGCCCGCCGAACCCATGGCAGCCGCCGGTCGAGGGCTACCGCCACCTGAGCGAAGTGGCCGCCTGGAACACTGCCGTGCACGAAGCGGTGTACACGGAGCTGCAGCAAGGGCGGCTGCCGATCCTGCTCGGCGGCGACCACTGCCTCGGCATCGGCTCGATCAGCGCGGTCGCGCGCCATTGCCGCGAGCGCGGCAAGAAGCTGCGCGTGCTGTGGCTCGATGCGCACGCCGACTTCAATACCAGCCTGATGACACCGAGCGGCAACATCCATGGCATGCCGGTCGCCTGCCTGTGCGGCCACGGGCCCGAGCCGCTGGTCGGCATCGGCGGCCACGTGCCGGCCATCCTGCCCGGCATGGTGCGCCAGATCGGCATCCGCAGTGTCGACGAGGGCGAGAAGCGCTTCGTGCACGAGATGGGGCTCGAAGTCTTCGACATGCGCTACATCGACGAGATGGGCATGCGCCACACGATGGAACTTGCACTCGCGATGCTGGACAGCAACACGCACCTGCACGTGAGCTTCGACGTCGACTTCCTCGACCCTGACGTCGCGCCCGGCGTCGGCACCACCGTGCGCGGCGGGCCGACCTATCGCGAAGCTCAGCTGTGCATGGAGATGATTGCCGACTGTGGCCGCATGGCCTCGCTCGACGTGATGGAGCTGAACCCGGCGCTCGACGTGCGCAACCAGACAGCCGAGATCGCGGTCGACCTGATCGCCAGCCTGTTCGGCAAGTCGACGCTGATGCGCCGGTGACAGCCGAGCCCCGCGCGCTTCACGCGCCCCTCGCCTGCACATCGCACCGGCGGGTCGCCTGCCGGGCGCTCTCGGTCGCCGGGATCGCGATCTGCTCCCCCGCCCTTGCACAGGACGGCCCAGCGGTGTCCGCCACGCCGTTGGAGCCGATCGTCGTGACCGGGTCGGTCACCGAGCTGCGCATGTTCGACGCGCCGTACGCCATCGGTGTCGTCGACCGCGACGCGCTGCGTGCGGGGGGCCTCCAGGTCAACCTGTCCGAGGCGCTCGGCGCCGTGCCCGGGCTGTCGGTGCTGAATCGCAGCAACTACGCACAAGACCTGCAGATGAGTTCGCGCGGCTACGGTGCGCGAGCCGGCTTCGGCGTGCGCGGCCTGCGGCTGTACACCGACGGCATCCCGGCGACGATGCCGGACGGCTCCGGCCAGGTGACTCACTTCGACCTCGCCGGGGCGCAGCGCATCGAGGTGCTGCGCGGCCCCTTCTCAGCGTTGTACGGCAACAGCTCCGGCGGCGTCATCGCGCTCGTCAGCGCGCCGGTGACCGAGCGGCATGCCCGCATCGGCGTCGATGTCGGCAGTCACGGCACACGGCAGGTGCGGGGCAGCTACGAGGCGCCGCTGAACGAGCACTGGGACGTGCGCGCCGGCGTGTCGGCCTTCGAGACCGACGGCTTCCGCCCGCACGGCAGCGCGCAGCGGCTGCTGGGCAACGTGCGGCTCGGCTGGCGCGACGGTGCCGACTCCGTCGTGATCCACGCCCACGCACTGCACCAGCCGGCCGACGACCCGCTCGGGCTGAGCCGCGAGCAGTACGACGCCGACCCGTTGCAGACCACGTCGCAGGCGAGCGAATTCGACACGCGCAAGACCGCGTCCCAGCAGCAGCTCGGCGCCCAGTGGAAGCGCCGACACGACCGCGGCGCGCTGAGCGAGACGGCACTGACCGGCTACATCGGCCGCCGTGACGTCAAGCAATGGCTCGCGGTGCCGCCCGGCGCACAGGCCAACCCCGGGCACGGCGGCGGCGTGATCGACCTCGAGCGCGGCTACCACGGTGCCGACGCGCGCGCGGTGTGGCAGTGGCGCCGGGTGCGCTGGGTCGCGGGCGCGGCCTACGAACGCCAGCAAGACCGCCGCCGCGGCTACGAGAACTTCCGCGGCCCAGAAACCGATCGCGACCTCGGCGTCACCGGCGACCTGCGTCGAAACGAGGTCAACTTCGCCGACACCACCGACGCCTACACGCAGGCCGAGATCGAACTCGGCGAGCGGCTCGTCGCGACGTTCGGGGTGCGCAGCGGCCGGGTGCGGCTGCGCTCGCGCGACCGCTATCTGGACAACGGCGACGACAGCGACAGTGCCGCCTTCCGCTACACCAACCCGGTGGCCGGGCTGCTGTGGCGCGCCACGCCTCAGTTGAACCTGTATGCCAGCGCCGGCCGCGGCTTCGAGTCGCCGACCTTGAACGAGTTGGCCTACCGCGCCGACGGCAGCAGCGGCTTCAACGGCGGGCTGCAACCGCAGCGCAGCCGGCAGCTGGAACTGGGCGCGAAATGGCGCGCCCCCGATGGCCGGGCGGCCGTGGACCTCGCCGTGTTCCGCGCCGAGACTCGCGATGAGCTCGCCGTGCGCAGCAACGCCGGCGGACGCGCCAGTTTCGCGAACGTCGGTCGAACCGTGCGGCAGGGGGCGGAACTGGGATTGCAGTGGCAGTGGCAACGAACCTGGCATACGCGCGTGGCGATGACCTGGCTCGACGCCACCTATCGTGACGGCTTTCTCGCCTGCGCCGGCACGCCCTGCAACGAGCCCAGCGTCCCGGTCGAGGCCGGCAACCGGATCGCCGGCACCACACCGCGCAGCGCCTTCGCCGACCTGGCATGGCGGCCCGCACAGGGGCGCGAACTCGCCGTCGAATGGCGCGCACAGGCCGGCACCGCGGTCAACGACGTCAACAGCGACTTCGCCGGCGGCTACGGCCTGCTCGCGCTGCGCGGCCGCTGGCGCTTCGGCCACGAGAACGGGCCTGAGCTGTTCGCGCGGATCGACAACCTGTTCGACCGGCGTTATGTGGGCAGCGTGATCGTCAACGAGGGCAACGGGCGCTACTTCGAGCCCGGCGCGCCGCGCACGTGGACATTCGGTCTCAGCTGGCCGCTGTAGCGGCCGGCCTGCAGGGGCCGTGCCAGCGGCGGAACACCTGCGGCTGCATCGGGTCGGGCTGCGAGAACAGGCCCCGGTGCCGAACGCGCGCTTCACGCTCCTGGCGTGCATAGGGTCCGTCGCTGCGCCGGAAGCGGTAGCTCCAGGCATGACCTTCGCTCACCATCCACGCGGACACGTCGTCGCCGTCCAGCCACAGGCTGCCGAGCCAGCGACGGTAGGCGTCCTGCGCGCGCAGCACCACCTGTACCTTGCGACCGAGCACCCGCCCCGTCAACGCCTGGGCGGACTGCGACCCCCAGGGCTGGCAACGCTCGGGGGCGTCGATGCCTTCAAGCCGCAGCTTGACCGGCTTGCTCGCCGGCTCCTCGCCTTCGATGCGCAGCCACAGCGTGTCGCCGTCGCTGACGCGCGTCACCGTTCCTTCGAGCCGCTGCCCGTCGGCGTGTGCCAGAGCGCAGGCACACGCCATGGCGAGCGCAAGGCTCAGGCCCCTCATGCGCCGGCCCGGGTCACCAGCCACCAGATGAACCAGCCGAGCAGGACAGCCCAGAACAGCGCGACGAACACCGCCCCCCAGACCAGCCTCGGCAGCTTCTCGCGCGAGACTTCCGCCTCGCGCAGCAGTTGCTGCCACAGCGGCTTGGGCGTCAGCTTCACCACCGCCGCGACCCCGAGCGGGATCAGGATCAGGTCGTCGAGCTGGCCGAGCACCGGAATGAAGTCGGGAATCAGGTCGATCGGGCTCACCGCATACGCCAGCACGACGATCGCCGTGATCTTCGCCGCACGCGGCGTGCGCGGGTCGCGGAACAGCTTCCACAGAGCGATCAGGTAGGTGGCGAGGCGCGCAGTGTTGGCGGCGCGCACCAGCTTGGTCAGTTTCATGGCGTCTTCTGCAGGGTTTTCTCGGCATCCCGCAGGATGCGGTCGAGGCGGTCGGCCAGCTTCTCGGTCGTCAGCTGCTCGCGGAAGCGCTCCACCATCAGCGGCAGCGACATCGGGCTGGGGTGCTTGAGCACCACCTCGTCGATGCGCTTGGCACCCATGGCCTTCAGCGTGGCACGCAGCCGGCGAATGTCGAGCTCCTGGCTCAGCACTTCGCGCTCGGCCTGCGCGAGCAGCAGGTTGCCTGCATCGTACTTGCGAAACACCTCGTAGAAGAGCGAGCTGGAGGCCTGCAACTGCTTCATGCTCTTGGGCGCTCCGGGATAGCCGGTGAACACCAGCCCGGCCACACGGGCAATCTCTCGAAAGCGCCGCTGCGACAGCTCCGACGAATTGAGGCTGGCGAGCACGTCTTCCAGCAGGTGCTCGGTCGAGAACGCACTGCCGTCCAATACGCTGCTCACGTCGACGGGCAAGGCGCTGAGCAGTTCCAGTCCGTAATCGTTGAACGACAGGCTGAAGGTGTTGGGCCGGTCTTTCGCGAGCCGCCATGCCAGCAAGCTGGCGAGCCCCATGTGCACGTAGCGGCCGGCGAACGGGTAGAGATAGAGATGGTGTCCTTCGCGCGACACATGGCGCTCGATCAGCAACGTCTGCGGCGTCGGCAGGTGCGACAAGCGCTGCTGCGTCACCAGCATCGGCTCGGCCGCCTGCAGCTCGGGCTCGAAAAAGTCGCCTTGCTCCACGCCGCGCAGCACCTCCAGCATCATGTCTGCCATCTCGTTGGACAGCGGCATCTTGCCGCCGTTCCAGCGCGGCACCGCACCCCGCTTGCGCTCGGCCTTCCTCACATAGGCCACCAGGTCCTGCACGCGCACGAACTCCAGGAGCCGACCGCCGAACAGGAAGCAGTCGCCTTTCTTCAGGCGCGCGATGAAGCTCTCCTCGATCGTGCCGATCTTGCCGCCGCTCATGTATTTCACCTGCATCGTCGCGTCGCCGACGATGGTGCCGACCTGCAGCTTGTGCCGACGCGCGATGCCACGGTCCGGGACGCGGTAGACCCCATCGACGAGTTGCACCCGGTGGTATTCGGGATACGCGTGCAGGCTCTCGCCGCCGCGCTCGACGAAATTCAGCGCCCATCGCCATTCCGCGGGCGTCAGATCGCGATACGCGTAGGCGCTGCGCACCTCGTCGTACAGTTCGTCGCTCGTGAAGCCGCCGCCGAGCGCGATCGTCACGAGGTGCTGCACCAGCACATCGAGCGGCTTGTCGGGCGACTCGCGCTTCTCGACCCGCGTCGCTTGCGCAGCCCGTCGTGCAGCGACGGCTTCCACCAGTTCCATCGTGTGCGTCGGCACCAGCGTCACGCGGCTCGGTCGCCCGGGCGCATGACCGCTGCGACCGGCCCGCTGCAGCAGCCGCGCGACGCCCTTGGCCGAGCCGATCTGCAGCACCCGTTCGACCGGCAGGAAGTCGACGCCGAGGTCGAGCGACGAGGTCGCGACCACCGCCTTCAGCCGCCCTTCTTTCAGCCCCAGCTCCACCCATTCGCGCACGTCCTTGTCCAGCGAGCCATGATGCAGCGCGACGACGCCTGCCCAATCGGGGCGTGCCGCGAGCAGCATCTGGTACCAGAGCTCCGCTTGCGAACGCGTGTTCGTGAACACCAGCGTCGTCGCCGAGCGGTCGATCTCGTCGATGACCGGCTGCTGCATCTGCTGGCCCAGGTGCCCGGCCCACGAGAACCGCCCCGGGTCGCGCGGGATCAGCGTGTCGATCAGCAGCGACTTGTCGATGCGGCCCTGCACCAGCGCGCCGTGCGCGCCCCCGAGCAACACGTCCATCGCCTGCATCAGGTTGCCGAGCGTTGCGCTGAGGCCCCAGGCGATCAGTTGCGGGTTGAAGCGGCGCAGGCGCGCCAACGCCAGCTGCACTTGCACGCCGCGCTTGTTGCCGAGCAGCTCGTGCCACTCGTCGACGATCACGGTGTGCACCTGGGCCAGCTCCTCGCGCGCGCGGTCGCGGGTCAGCATCAGGCTCAGCGACTCCGGGGTCGTGACCAGTGCCGTCGGCCAGCGGCGGTCCTGCCGCGCGCGTTCGGCCGACGGCGTGTCGCCGGTGCGCAGGCCCACGGTCCAATGCGGCGCCAGCTCGGGCAGCGGCGCCTGCAGTGCCCGGGTGCTGTCGGCCGCCAACGCCCGCATCGGTGTGATCCACAGCACCTGCAGCGGTGCGCTGCCACGGCTCGGCGCGTTCAGCTTCTGCCCGCGCAGCAGGGCGCCCAGCCAGACAGCGTAGGTCTTGCCCGAGCCGGTGGTGGCGTGCAACAGGCCGCTGCGGCCCGCCAGCATCGCCTGCCAGACCTCGTGCTGAAAGCCGAAGGCCTGCCAGCCGCGGGTGGCAAACCAGGCGTCGGCCGGAGTGAGCGGGCTGTCCATGCCCGCCATTATTCCGGGGCCCGGAGCCGACGTGCCCGCGCAGCCTGCTTCTTCATGCCGTGATGATCCAGCCTTCGAGCGGGTCGGCGTCGAGAGGCTTGCCCCAGTTCGGCTGCCCGGTGGCCCAGGCGGCCTGCATCATGCACAACACCGCATCCAGGCTGTCCGCCATCGGGTCGGCCGCCAGAAGGTCGCGCTGGGCATGCGTGATGCGCAAGCGCAAGCCCAGCCGGGTGCGGCCCTGCTCCAGCGCTTCGAGCATGTCCTTGCGGGCGATCAACCGCTCGGGCGTCTGTCTGGCACGCTCGTCGGCCTTGTAGCTGCGCGAGCCGATCAGCTCGCGCGCCAGCAACCCGGGGTAGCCTTCGAGCGCCACGCGACTGCCGTCGCCGTCGAGCAGCCCGGGAAGGTGGACACCCGCCTCGATCAGTCGGGGCACGCCCGCGTGCAACATGAACGCCACCGGCGGGTTCACCCATTTCATCGACGGCGACGATCCGGCCGGCGCATCGCAGGCCCGGTGCGCGAACTTGCCACCGGCAGGCCGTGCCGCGCAGAAGGCCGCGAAGGTGTCGCGAACCGTCTCGCGCGACAGCGACGCGTAGTGGCGAATCAACGGCAGCCATTCGGTGGGCCAGCCGAGGTGCTCGACGAGTTCACGCGGCAGGCCGAACGGAAAATCGAACGCGCCGACCCAAGGCCCCGGTGTCGCCAGCCAGTGCGCGAAGGCTTCGTCGCCGGGCAGTTGGTTCAGCGCCTTCAGCTGCACCACATCACCGCTGCGCTGGCCGCGCGCAACGGTGATCGGCTTGCGCGGCGTCGGGCGGCTCGTGAAATCGACGCCGATCACGGCCGGGTCGGGAGCGGACCAGACATCCATCGCGCCATTGTGTGATGAATGGCTACCCTGGGCGCACACCCGTCATGCTCATCCTGCAAAATCCTGTCCATCCTGCTGTCTTTCGCGCATTGGCCTTGGAACCTCACCTCCCCGTCCCGTCGAAGCTCCGCACGCGGCGCATCGCCGTCACCGTGTCGGTCGTGCTGCTGGCGCTCGTGCTCCTCGGCGCCGTCGGCTTTCGCGTCGCGGTGCGCGAACTGCAGCAGCAGATCGAAGCCGCGCTCGGTCCGCGCAGCCAGGTGGGCAGCCTGCGCGTCACGTGGGCCGGCGTCGAGGCACGGGATGTGCGCGTGCGCGGCGACCGCTCGCAACGCTGGCCGGCCGAGGACGAACTGCGCGCAGAGCGGGTGCTGGTGGTGCCGGACCTGCTCGGGCTGTTGAGCGCCGACGTGCGCATCCGCCAGGTGGTGATCGAAGGTGGCTACGTCGCGATGCAGCGCACCCGCGACGGCCGGCTCAGGGTGCTGCCGGCGTTGACCGAAGACCGACCGGGCACCGGCAAGAAGACCGGCGCCGCACCGATGCGGCCGGTGTCGATCGGCAACATCGAACTGCATGACGGCACGCTCGAGTTCTTCGACGCTTCGGTGCGCCGTCCGGCGCTGAAGCTGCGCCTGGAGCAATTGCACGCGCAGGTCGGCCCGCTCGACTTGCCGACGCTCGACAGCGCCACCAGCGTCCAACTCGACGGCGTGCTGAAAGGCGTGCACCGCGACGGTCGCCTCCGCATCGGCGGCGACCTGACGATCGCGACGCAGGACGCCGACATCGAAGCCCGTTTCAACGGCGTCGACCTGGTGGCGCTGCAGCCCTACCTGATCAAGGTGTCGGAAGCCGGCGTGCGGCGCGGCACGATGGACCTGCGCATCGACGCCACCGTGAAGGACAAGCGGCTGCATGCGCCGGGGCATCTGGTGCTGATCGACCTGCAGCTCGAAAGCGCGGGCGTGCTCGGCACCTTTGCCGGCGTGCCGCGCCAGGCGGTGATCGCGGCCATGAGCAAGGACCAGCGGCTGGAGCTGGATTTCACGCTGGAAGGCCGGCTGGACGACCCGAAGTTCTCGCTCAACGAGAACCTGGCGATGCAGGTCGCCTCGGGCCTGGCGAATGCGCTGGGCGTCAGCGTCGGCGGCGTCGTCGAAGGCGTCGGCAACGTCGTCAAGGGCCTGTTCGGCCGCTGAGCGCCGGGGGCGCCGCCTACGTGCGGCAGATGATCGACGCGGTGGCGATCAGCTCGTCGAGCAGTGCCATCGACGCCTTGCCGGACACCCGGTACGGGTCCAGCACCGGCTTCTCGGAGTACTTCAGCAGCAGCGAGGGGTTGGTCTTGGACAGGTTCACCTGCCCCATCGTCCAGCCGGCGAAGCGCCGCTCGGCAATCTCCTCGTAATGCAGGATGACCACGTCGCGGTGGCGCTCGTCGCAGACGATCTCCTTGTACAGCGTGTTGACGGCCTCGCGGCCGCCCTCGAGCACCTGCATGAAGATGTCGCCGCCGTGGCACAGGATGCCGGTGATCCCGAGCGCCGGGTTGCGGGCGCGCGACTGCGTCAGGATCTGTTCGATCACTTCCTGGCTCACCGGCTGGGCAGCGCGGCTGGCATAGAGCAAGCGGATCAGCATGGCATTCGACTCACTTCCGGTGGTTCAGCAGGGACAGGAATTCGCGTCGCAGCGACGAGTCCTTCAGGAAGGAACCTCGCATCACGCTGTTGACCATCTTCGAGTCCATGTCTTTGACGCCGCGCCACTGCATGCAGAAGTGGTCGGCCTCCATGACGATTGCCAGGCCGTCCGGCTGCATCTTCTCCTGCAGCAGGTCGGCCACCTGGGTCACCGCTTCTTCCTGGATTTGCGGGCGGCTCATGATCCACTCCGCCAGGCGCGCGTACTTCGACAGCCCGATCAGGTTGGAGTGCTCGTTCGGCATCACGCCGATCCACAGCTTGCCGAGGATGGGGCAGAAGTGGTGCGAGCACGCACTGCGCACGGTGACCGGGCCGACGATCATCAGTTCGTTGAGCCGCTCGACGTTCGGGAACTCGGTGACGGTGGGAATCTTCGCGTAGCGGCCCTTGAACACTTCCTGCAGGTACATTTTCGCGACGCGGCGCGCGGTGTCCTGCGTGTTGTGGTCGCTCTCGGTGTCGATGACCAGGCTTTCGAGCACGCCGGTCATGCGCTGCTGTACCTCGTCGAGCAGCGCTTCCAGCTCGCCCGGCTCGATGAAGTCGGCGATGTTGTCGTTGGCATGGAAACGCTGCTTCGCGGCCAGGATGCGCTCGCGGATGCGCTGGGACACCGGCACGCCCTCGTCGTGCGGTGCGGTGCTCACGGGGGAGACGGCTTTCATGGCGTGCACTGCTTGTGGTATGCCGGGCATGCTAGCAGCGTCGGCACTGCAGGAGTCACTGAAGGGGCATCAGCCGGCCAGCAGCGCCTCGAGCGTGTGCAGCGTATCCGCCTCGTGCAGCGGCTTGTCGGTGCGCATGCGCAACATCCTAGGGAAGCGCACCGCAATGCCGCTCTTGTGACGCGCGCTGCGGTTGATGCCCTCGAAGCCGAGCTCGAACACCAGCGTCGGCTTGACACTGCGCACCGGGCCGAACTTCTCCAGCGTGTGGCGACGGATCGCCGCGTCGACGACGCGGAACTCCTCGTCGGTCAGGCCCGAATACGCCTTGGCGAACGGCACCAGTTGCAAGCCGCCTTCGACCGGCGGCTCACGGCGCTCGATCGCGTCGACCACCGCCTGCGCCTCGGCGGCGGCGGCGGGGGGCCGGTTCCACACTGCAAAGGTGTAGTCGGTGTAGAGGCTTGCACGCCGGCCGTGCCCGCGCTGTGCGTAGATCAGCACGCAGTCGACACTCATCGGGTCGATCTTCCATTTCCACCAGGTGCCATCAGCCTTGGTGCGGCCGACGCCGTAGGCGGCCTCGCGATGCTTCAGCATGAAGCCCTCGACGCCGCGCTCGCGCGACTGCTCGCGCCACCCGGCCAGCGCCGCCCAGTCAGCCGCCTCGACCGTCGGCGACACCGGCAGCGGCAAGCCCGCCAACAGCTCGCGCCGCCGCCATTGCGGCTGCGCACGAACGTCCTGCCCCTGCCACTCCAGCATGTCGTAGGCCATGAAGCTGACCGGCGCGTCGGCCAGCACCTTCTTGGTCAGTGCCTTGCGGCCGATACGCTGCTGCAGCAGCGCAAAAGGCGCGGGCCGGTCATCCTTCCAGACCAGGATCTCGCCGTCGAGCACGGTGCCGTCCGGCAGTGCCTGCGCGAGCGCGACGACTTCGGGGAATCGGTCGGTCACCAGCTCCTCGCCGCGCGACCAGATCCACGCCTGCCCTGCGCGCCGGACCAGCTGTGCACGAATGCCGTCGTACTTCCACTCGACCAGCCACTGCGATGGCGGCCCCAGCCGCTCTTCGAAGCGTTCGAGCGGCAGGTCGATCTGGTGTGCGAGGAAAAATGGATACGGCTGCCCGCCATCGGCCGGTCCGTCGGCGTCGGTCGCCAGCAGCGCAGCGTAGCGCTCCGCGTTCGGCTGCGCCTCGCCTTCGCTGACCATCGACGTGAAACCCATCATGCGCTGCGCGACCAGCTTGGCGTCAATGCCGGCGTGCTCGGCGAGCGCCCGCGTCACCAGCAGACGCGAGACGCCGACGCGAAAGCCGCCGCCGATCAGCTTGCTCAGCAGGAAGCGTCCGGCCCAGTCGAGCTCGTCCCAGTACGCACGGATGCGCGCAGCCTGTTCGTCGCCCGGCATGCCACGCAGCGGCAACAGCCGCTCCTGCACCCACTGCGCGAGGCCCATCTGCGTCTGGCCGGTGCCGGGGGGCAGCACGTGCGCAATGGTCTCGGCCAGGTCGCCGACGGCCTGATAGCTCTCCTCGAACAACCAGTCGTCGATGCCGGCCACCTCGCAAGCCAGCGTACGCAGCTGCCGTGTCGGCACCACCTGCCGGGGCCGGCCGCCCGACAGGAAGTAGACCGCCCAGGCAGCGTCGGCCGGATGCGCCTGGGCGAAGTAGCGTTTCAGCGCCGCGACCTTGTCCAGCGTGCCGGTCGACGCGTCGAGCTCGGCGTACAGGCGCGCGAAAAGCTTCATCGGCGTCGCTCAGCCCGGGGCCTTCGGCTCGAGCAGCTGGCGCTTCATCGCCTCGAAGCCTTCGTCCCGGTCGGTATAGCTGGTGCGGATGTGCGCTTCGTCTTCCCGGCGTCGATCGGCGATGAAGCGCTCCAGTTCGACATGGTGATAGGGCGCGAGGTTGCGGTCGGTGAGGCGCACGATGTCGGCCACCAGCACCCAGTCGATCGTCTCGTGCGCAAGCCACAGCCGGCCGTCGACGGGCACATGGCGCATCAGTTGCACCAGGGCGGCCTGCGGATCGGGTGAGGCGATCGCCGCGACCTCGGGCCAGCGCGGCAGCACCGGTGCGCCCTCGGCCAACGGCTGCCACACCGCGACAAGGTAGTGCGGCGGATAGCGTTCGATGCGCTCTGCCTGCACGATCTCACCCTCGCCGAAAACCTGCCGGATCGCACCGATCCACAAGCCGGGGGCATGGTCGGCGCGCAAGCGGCGGGTGGCCTGGACGAAAGCGTTCATGGCGTGCTCCCCTGTGAGGCTGCCGGCGTTTCGGCCCCGGCAGCGGCCTCCTCGATGGCCTCGTCGCCGTACTCGGTACGGAAGGCGCCGGCCTCCAACCCCTGTTGCTGCAACCAGCGCACCATCACGGCCTCGTAGCCGTGGGTGACGATCACGCGCTGCGCGCCGGTCGCGCCGATGGCCTGCATCAGCCCCGGCCAGTCCGCATGGTCGGACAGCACGAACCCGCGGTCGACCCCGCGCCGGCGGCGTGCACCGCGCAGCCGCATCCAGCCGCTGGCGAAGGCGTCGCTGGCATCGGTGAAGCGTCGCTGCCACGGGCTGCCCTGCACGCTGGGTGGAGCCAGCACCAGTGCGCGCTTGAAGTCGGCCTTGTCGGTGACCTCGCTGACCAGCCGCGTCGGCGGCAGCCCGACACCCGCCGCCCGGTAGGCCCGGTTCAGCGGCTCGACCGCGCCATGCACGACGATGGGGCCGATGCCCGCGTCGATGCCGCTCAGAATGCGCTGGGCCTTGCCGAAGCTGTAGCCCATCAGCAGGCTGGGTCGGCCGGCCGCTGCATTCGCCGCCCACCACGCGTTGATGTCCGCAAACACCTCGTGTTGCTGCTGCCAGCGGTAAATGGGCAGCCCGAAGGTCGATTCGGTGACGAAGCAATGGCACGCTACCGGCTCGAAGGGGGCGCAGGTGGCGTCCGGCTCGATCTTGTAGTCGCCCGAGACGACCCAGACTTCGCCACCGCATTCGATGCGCACCTGCGCGGAACCGAGCACGTGCCCCGCCGGGTGCAACGACACCCGCACACCGCGGTGCTCCACCGTCTCGCCATACGCCACCGGCTGCAGCGCGATATCGCCCAGCCGCGCCCGCAACACCCCTTCCGAAGGCACCGCCGCAAGATAGTGCTCGTGCCCTGCTCGCGCATGATCGGCATGCGCATGCGTGATCACCGCTCGGTGCACCGGACGCCACGGGTCGATGTAGAAATCCCCGCTCGGGCAGTACAGTCCTTCCGGCCGCTCGACGACAAGGTCACCGGACATGGCAGCGCCTTTCGCCCATGCCACGGCAGGCCTTCCCGGCGAGTGACGCCGCGGATCCAGCTCCGCCGGTCCGCTGGCGTCGCCCCCTTGGGGGAGCCAGCGCAGCCGGTCGAGGGTGGTCCGTTCCATGCGCACCGCCCCTGGCGCACCGCGGAATATCGAGTGACGCCGCGGATCCGGCTCTGCCGGTCCGCTGGCGTCGCCCCCTTGAGGGGGCCGGCGCAGCCGGTAGGGGGTGGTCCATCCCTAATACCTCCCCGTCGCACCCGCCACGCGGAGGTACACGTGTGCGCACCAAGCCACGAAGCCGCGCCGCAGCCTGCTCCACCAGTTGGGCATGCCCAGCTCGGGCCGCGTGACCTCGTGCGAGACAGCGATGGCCTTGTCGATCTCCCGTGCCAACTCGCCGACGAACTGCCGGTCACGCACGATCACGTTGGCCTCCAGGTTCAGCAGCAGCGACAACGGGTCGATATTGGAGCTACCGACGGTTGCCCAGTCGTCGTCGACCAGTGCCACCTTCGCGTGCAGGAAGGCCGGCATGTACTCGTAGATGTGCACGCCGCTGGCGAGCAGCTCGTCGTACAGCACGCGTGCGGCCAGCCCTGCGATCCGGTAGTCGAGCTTGCCCTGCAGCACCAGCCGTACGCGGGCGCCGCGCCGGGCGGCCAGCTGCAGTGCGCGCCGGAAGGCGCGCCCGGGATAAAAATACGGCGACACCACGTCGACCCGCTCGCGCGCATGGCGGATGGCCTCGATGTAGCTGCGCTCGATGGTGCGGCGCTGGCGCAGGTTGTCGCGCACCACAAAGGCCGCGCGCACCGGGCGCAGGTCGGCCAGCTTGCCTTCCAGCCCGGCCCAGCGGGTGTTCTGCACACGCCGCAGGAAGCGCTTGGCGCGCGCCACGCGGTGCGGCGAGCGGGCCAGCTCCATCAATTCGTCGCGCCAGTCGCGGCCGAAGCATGCGCGCGTCCACACCGCGCGGGCGGTCTGCTCGATCGGCACGACCACCGGCCCGCGCAACTCCACCGCGTAGTCGAGTCGAGGTGACTCGCACCAGCCGTGCCGCAGGTCGAGCAGGTCGTCGATCACGTTGATGCCGCCGACGAAAGCCACCTCGCCGTCGACGACGCACAGCTTCTGATGCAGCCGCCGCAGCAGCCCCGGCTTCAGCCAGCTCCACCATCCCTTGATCGGGCGGTAAACGACCACGCCGACCCCGGCCTCGCGCAGGTGGGTCAGCAGCTTGGGCAGCGTGGCCCAGGACCCGAAGCCGTCGACGATCACCCGCACCCGCACGCCGCGCTGCGCGGCGCGCACCAGGCAGTCGCGCACGCCGAGCGCGGCATCGTCGTCATGGAAGATGTAGGTCGCGAACCAGACCTCATGGCGCGCCCGGTCGATCGCGGACACCAACGCCGGAAACAGCTCGCAACCACCGCGCAGCAGGCGCACGACATTGCCGCCGACGAAGTGCGCGCGCGACTGGGCATACCAGGCCAGCGGCCCGGTGCGCAGGTGGTCGGGGACACGGGGGTCGGTCGGCCAGGCCATTGCCGTTCAGGGCTGCAGCTGCAGCTCGGCCACCAGCGGCAGATGATCGGACATGCGCGCCCAGGTGGTGCCACGCGGCACGAAGGTGGACATGCACTTCAGCCGACGCACATAGATGCGGTCGAGCGCGAACACCGGCACGCGCGACGGAAAGGTCAGCGGCCGCTTGCCGCTGGGCGCCACCGCGCGCGTGAGTCCACAGCCCGTCATCAGCGAGTCGAGCTTTTCGCCCCAGTCGTTGAAATCGCCGGCCACGATCAACGGCGCACCGGGCGGCACGGTGTCGGCGATGAAACGGGCGAGCCGTTCGACCTGCCGCACCCGGCTCGAATGGATCAGTCCGAAATGCGCCACGATCGCATGCAGCTCGACGTCCTGCCATTGCACCGGCACGTGCAGCAGCCCGCGCTGCTCGAAGCGATGGTCGGAGACATCGTGGTGTCCGACGTCCCCGATCGCCCAGCGCGACAGCAGCGCGTTGCCGTGTTCGCCGCCGCGTGTGAAGGCGTTGGTGCGATACGCCACCTCGTAGCCTTCGGGCGCCAGGAACTCGGCCTGCGGCAGCGTCGGCCAGCCGAACGAGGTGCGCTGGAACTGCTTGGCCTCCAGGTCGTGGAAGCTGCGCACCTCCTGCAGGAAGACCAGGTCCGCGTCGAGCGCTTCGATCCCGAGCCCGAGGTTGTGGATTTCCAGCCGCTTGCCCGGGCCCACGCCTCGCACGCCTTTGTGGATGTTGTAGGTCGCCACGCGCAGCAGGTCGGCGTCGGCGGATGCACCGGTGGTGTCGCCGGACGGCAGGACGGTGGAATTGAGCGGGTTGGTGGCCATGGCTACGACAGGGCCGATGGGTCTGGAAGAAACCGCGGCAGTTGAAGGATGGCTTCCGCGTTGGACGGCGAGAAACACCGGTCGGCCGCCTCGCGCCAGGGCAGCCACGCGTGGCACAGGTGCTCGCGCGGTGCCAGCGTCACCGGGATGCCGGCTGGCACTTCGAGCCCGAACACGTGTTCGGTGTTCTGCGTGACGCCGGGAGCATAGCGATGGCGCCACACGGGGTAGATCTCGTAGACGTTGCGCAGGCCCCAGTCGCGCAGCCCGGCCAGCGCCGCTTCGGGCTGCCCGGTGCGCGGCGATTCGACGACGCGGATGCCGGTTTCCTCGCCCACCTCGCGCACCGCGGTCGACAGCGCCGGCTCCTCGGCACTGTCCTTGGAACCGGTCACGCTCTGCCAGAAGCCGGGCTGGTCGGCACGCTCGAGCAGCAGCACCTGCAGGTCGCGGGTGTGAATCACGACCAGCACGGATTCGGGGATCTTGTAGGGGCGGGCACTCACGTCTCGATGTCCTCGCGCAATCGGCGTCGCTCGGCTGATTGTGTCCCAGTCGCACGCCCGCGTGCCGTCAGTGCAACGCCGACGTGATGACCGGGCGCAAAAACGACCAAGGGCGGCCGCAGCCGCCCTTGGGTTCGGAGCCGAGCGCTGTCAGCCCTTGCTGGCCTCGGGCGCAGCCTGGGTATTGCGCAGGCGGATGTGCAGCTCGCGCAGTTGCTTCTCGTCGACCATGCTCGGCGCACCGGTCAGCAGGCACTGGGCCCGCTGGGTCTTCGGGAAGGCGATCACGTCGCGGATCGACTCGGCCTTGGTCATCAGCGTGACCAGGCGGTCCAGGCCGAAAGCCAGGCCACCGTGCGGCGGCGCGCCATATTGCAGCGCGTCGAGCAGGAAGCCGAATTTCATCTGCGCTTCCTCGGCACCGATCTTCAATGCGCGGAAGACCTTGCTCTGGACGTCTGCGCGATGAATACGCACCGACCCGCCGCCCAGTTCCCAGCCGTTGAGCACCATGTCGTAGGCCTTGGCGATGCACTGGTCGGGCGCCGTATCCATCAGGTCCTCGTGGCCATCCTTGGGCGCGGTGAACGGGTGGTGCACCGCGTTCCAGCGCTGCTCGTCCTCGTCGAACTCGAACATGGGGAAGTCGACCACCCACAGCGGCGCCCAGCGGTCCTCGAACAGGCCGCTCCTGCGGCCGAAGTCGCTGTGGCCGATCTTGACGCGCAGAGCGCCCAGGGCGTCGTTGACCACCTTGGCCTTGTCCGCGCCGAAGAAAATCAGATCGCCGGACTTGGCGCCGGTGCGCTCCAGCACCGTCTGCAAGGCCGCATCGTGCAGGTTCTTGACGATCGGCGACTGCAGGCCCTCGCGGCCCTTGGCGATGTCGTTGACCTTGATCCAGGCCAGGCCCTTGGCGCCGTAGATCTTGACGAACTCGGTGTAGGCGTCGATCTCGCCGCGGGTCATCTCGCCGCCGCCAGGAACGCACAGCGCGGCAACGCGGCCGCCCTTGGCGGTGGCCGGGCTCGAGAAGACCTTGAACTCCACGTCGGCCATCACGTCGGTCAGCTCGGTGAATTCGAGCTTGACGCGCAGATCGGGCTTGTCCGACCCGTACAGGCGCATCGCGTCGGCATACGTCATGACAGGGTAGTCGCCGAGCTCGATGTCCATCACGTTGCGGAACACCGTGCGGATCATGCCTTCGAACATCTGGCGGATCTCCTGCTCGCTGAGGAAGGAGGTCTCGATGTCGATCTGGGTGAACTCGGGCTGACGGTCAGCGCGCAGGTCCTCGTCGCGGAAGCACTTGGTGATCTGGTAGTAGCGGTCGAAGCCCGCCACCATCAGCAGCTGCTTGAACAGCTGCGGCGACTGCGGCAGCGCGAAGAAGTGGCCGTCATGCACGCGGCTCGGCACCAGATAGTCCCGCGCGCCCTCGGGCGTGCTCTTCGTCAGCATCGGCGTCTCGATGTCGATGAAGCCGTGGGCATCGAGGAACTTGCGCACCTCCATCGACACCCGGTAGCGCAGCATCAGGTTCTTCTGCATGTACGGCCGGCGCAAGTCCAGCACCCGGTGCGTCAGGCGGGTGGTCTCCGACAGGTTCTCGTCGTCGATCTGGAACGGCGGCGTCACGCTGGGGTTCAGCACCTCCAGCTCATGGCACAGCACCTCGACCTTGCCGCTGGTCAGATTGGCGTTCTCGGTGCCGGCCGGGCGGGGACGCACCTTGCCGGTCACCTTCAGGCAGAACTCGTTGCGCACGCCTTCGGCCGTCTTGAACATCTCCGGCCGATCAGGGTCGCACACCACCTGCACCAGGCCTTCGCGGTCGCGCAGGTCGACGAAGATCACACCGCCGTGGTCCCGGCGGCGGTGGGCCCAGCCCATCAGGGTCACGGTCTGGCCCATCAGCGCTTCGCTGACCAGGCCTGCGTATGTCGTTCTCATGGAATCACTCCAAATGCTTGTTCGAGGCTCGCGCAGCCCGCAACGGCTGCAAATGCGGTGGCACTGGCGGGCTGTATCGCAAGCCCTGAGGGTTGAACGGGAGCCGGCCGCTCAACCCTGCGGATTTCGCGGCAGTTCGACCAGCGGCCTGGCCTGGCTGTCGAGGATGGCAGGCGGCGCCACCACCCCCATCGAGATGATGTACTTCAGGGCCTCGTCGACGCTCATCTTCAGCTCGACCACGTCGGCACGCGGCAGCATCAGGAAAAAACCGGAGGTCGGGTTCGGCGTGGTCGGCACGTAGACGCTCAGATAGTCCTCGGGGTGCAGATGTTCGCCGACTTCGCCGCCCGGGCGCCCCGTGACGAAGGCGATGGTCCACGCGCCGTGGCGCGGGTACTGGATCAGCACCGCCTCGCGAAAAGCATTGCCGCTGCTGGAAAAGAGCGTGTCCGAGACCTGCTTGACCGACGAATAGATCGACTTGACGATCGGAATGCTCGACAGCAGCCGGTCCCATTGCTTCAACCACCACTGGCCGAAGATGTTGGCGACGAACAGGCCGGTCAGGAACATGCCGATCAGCATCAGCAGCACGCCGAGACCCGGAATCTTCGCCAGCCGCTCCAGTGCCGGGTGCAGCGTTTCCGGCGTGATGGCCTGCGCGGCCGACATCATCCAGATGAACACGCCGTCGAGCAGGCCCACCACCCACAGCAGCACCCAGACGGTGATGGCCAGCGGCAACCACACCAGCAGGCCGGTGATGATGTAGGTCCTCACCGCGTGCCCGAAGGGCGCGCGCGCGGCAGCAGGACGGGACGCCTCGCGAGGCTCAGTGACAGGCACAGGAGCTGCCGCAACTGCCGCCGGACCCCGCCGCGGCATCAGCCTTCGCTTCGCTCTTCGGGGAAGACGATTCGGATGACGAGGGCGACCCGTTCGCATCGGATTTCGACGCAGCGGCAGAGCCGTTGGACGCGCCGCCGCGGAAGTCCGTCGCATACCAGCCCGAACCCTTGAGCTGGAAGCCGGCTGCGGTCAGCTGCTTGCGGTAAGCCGAAGCGCCGCATTTCGGGCAATCGGTCAGCACCGGGTCGGAGATTTTCTGCAGCACGTCCTGCCCATGCCCGCAGGACTCGCATTTGTAAGCATAGATAGGCATACCGCCACCAAGAAGGGAAACGCAAAGCCCGCAATTATAGGTGGCCCACGTCGGGCACGTTTCGTGCATTGGGCGCGCGGCGCCCCACACCTATAATCCGCGCGCATTTATCCCTCCTGCGAAAGGATGCCCCGATGCTGCTGACCCTTGTATTCGTCTATCTGGCGGTGTCGATTGGCATCGGGTTATACGCATCGCGGCGGGTGCACAGCGCGCGCGACTACATCACGGCCAGCCGCCATCTGCCCTTCCCGATGGTGATGGCCATGGTGTTCGCCACCTGGTTCGGTGCCGAGACCGTGCTGGGCATTTCGGCGACTTTCCTGGAAGAGGGCTTCCGCGGGCTGATCTCCGACCCGCTGGGCGCGTCGCTGTGCCTGGTGCTGTTCGGCCTGGTCTTTGCGAGGCCGCTCTACAGGCTGAACCTGCTCACGCTGGGAGACTACTTCCGCACGCGCTACAGCCGCTCGGTCGAGCTGGCGGTGTCGATGTGCATTGTCATCTCCTACCTGGGCTGGGTGGCGGCACAGATCACTGCACTGGGGCTGGTGTTCAACGTGCTGTCGGGCTCCGCCGTCTCGATGAACCAGGGCATGCTGATCGGCATGGGTGTCGTACTGCTGTACACGGTGTTCGGCGGCATGTGGTCGGTGGCCGTGACCACGTTCGTGCAGATGATCGTCATCGTCGTCGGGCTGCTGCTGGTCACCGGCGAGGCCGCCAGCCAGGCCGGCGGCGTCGCCCATGTGGTGGCGAAGGCCGCCGCTGAGGGCAAGTTCGAATGGCTGCCGACGCTCGACGCGGTCGACATCCTCGGCTGGACGGCAGCGCTGCTGACGATGGCGCTGGGCTCGATCCCCCAGCAGGACGTGTTCCAGCGCGTCAACTCATCGAAAAACGAGTTCGTCGCAGTCTGGAGCACCGCGCTCGGCGGAGTCGCGTACTTCTTCTTCGCAGCGGTGCCGCTCTTCCTGGCCTACAGTGCCAGCCAGATCGACCCGGCGCTGGTCGCGCGGCTCACTGCGATCGATTCGCAACTGGTGCTGCCGACCCTGGTGCTGGAGCGCATGCCGGTGTGGCTGCAGGTGGTGTTCTTCGGCGCGTTGCTGTCGGTGATCATGAGCACGGCGTCGGGCACGCTGCTGGCGCCGGCGGTGACCTTCGCCGAGAACGTGCTGCGGCCCTACCTGAAGGGCCAGACCGATCAGCAGTTCCTGAACATGACGCGCATCATCGTGGCCTGCTTCGCGATCGTCGTGACCACCTATGCGGTGGCCACCGATGCCACCATCCACACCATGGTGGAGAACGCCTACCGCATCACGCTGGCGGGCGCCTTCGTGCCGCTGGCATTCGGCTTGTTCTGGAAGCGAGCGAACAACCGTGGCGCGGTGCTGGCGCTGGTGTTCGGTCTGGGCACCTGGTTGGTGCTGGAACTCCTGGGCATCGACGAGCCGGTGGAACCGCAGCTGTTCGGCCTGGTCGCCAGCGCGGTCGGCATGATCATCGGCGGGCTGACCGGCCCGGCGACAGCGCCCCAGCAGTCGCCGGCGCACGCCGCCTGACGTCCGCGTGCGGCCACGGCAGCCGCGCGCCGACCAACCCGGACCTTCTTCACCAGAGCCCGGCGCCGAGCAGCAACTGCGCCACCGCCACGGCGAGCAGCGCGCCCAGCACGATGCCCACCCCCGCCAGCGCGCGGTTGGTGCGCCGGCGCTCCGCAATCAACGCGTCCAGCCGTGCCTGCAGCAGCGGCACCTGCGTCAACGCCTGGTGCGTGAGCCGAGGGAGTTCGGGCAGCAGCTTCGCATAGCGCGGCGCCTCATTCTTCAAGCGCTCGAACAGCCCGCGCCAGCCGACCTGCTCGTTCATCCAGCGCTCGAGGAAGGGCTTGGCCGTGCTCCACAAGTCGAGGTCGGGGTCGAGCTGGCGCCCCAGGCCCTCGATGTTCAACAGCGTCTTCTGCAGCAGCACCAGCTGGGGCTGGATCTCGACGTTGAAGCGGCGTGAGGTCTGGAACAGGCGCAACAGCACCTGCCCGAGCGAAATGTCCTTCAGCGGCTTGTCGAAGTGCGGCTCGCAGCAGGCGCGAATGGCCCCTTCCAGTTCGTCGATGCGGGTGTTCGGCGGCACCCAGCCGCTTTCGACGTGCAGTTCGGCGACCCGCTTGTAGTTGCGCCGGAAGAAGGCGATGAAGTTCTGCGCGAGGTATTCCTTGTCGTACTCGGTCAGCGTGCCGATGATGCCGAAGTCGAGCGCGATGTAGCGGCCGAAGGTGGCCGGGTCCAGGCTGACCTGGATGTTGCCGGGGTGCATGTCGGCGTGGAAGAAGCCGTCCCGGAACACCTGCGTGAAGAAGATCGTGACGCCGTCGCGCGCCAGCTTCCTGATGTCGACGCCCGCCTCGCGCAGCCGCTGCACCTGGCTGATGGGCACGCCTTTCATGCGCTCCATCACGATGACCTGCTCGGTGCACAGGTCCCAGATCATCTCGGGGACGATCACGAGGCCGAGCCCCTCCATGTTGCGGCGCAGCTGGGCGGCATTCGCGGCTTCACGCACCAGGTCGAGTTCGTCGTGCAGGTATTTGTCGAACTCGGCCACCACCTGCCGCGGCTTCAGGCGCTTGCCATCCGCCCACACACGCTCGACCGCGCCGGCCAGCGTGCGCAGCAGCGCCAGGTCCTCGTCGATCACCCTCAGCATGCCCGGGCGCAGCACCTTGACCGCGACCTCGCGGCCATCCTTCAGCACCGCGAAGTGCACCTGCGCGATCGAGGCGCTCGCAACGGGAATGCGGTCGAAGCTCGCAAACACCGCTTCGAGCGGACGCCCGAAAGCCGACTCGACCATACGCACCGCCGCTTCGGCGGGAAACGGCGGCACTCGGTCCTGCAGGTGCGCCAGCTCCTCCGCGACATCGAGCGGCAGCAGGTCGCGCCGGGTCGACAGCACCTGGCCGAACTTGACGAAGATCGGCCCGAGCCGCTCCAGCGCCATGCGCAGCCTCGCGCCGCGCGGCGCATTCAGCCGGCGTCCGGTCGCAACGATGCGCGACAGCGCCCGCAGCCACGGCTGACGCAGGCTCCCGAGCGTGATCTCGTCCAGCCCGTAGCGCAGGACGATGAAACCGATGAAGACCAGCCGCAGCAGGCGCCTCATGAGGCAGGACGCTCCGGCACCAGGCGTCCCAGCGCCGCCAGACCCTGCCGCAGCGCTGTGGCGCCGAGGCGCACCGCTTGCGCGATCTGGCGGGCAGGCATCGGCCCCAGCACGCGGGCCATGTCGTCCTCGTAGTCCCACCGCAGGTTGTCCATCAGCCAGCCGATGTCAGTCGCCAGGCCCGCGTCGCCCTGGATCGAGACCGCCGGGCGCTGCCCCGACACCGCGGCCTCGATCAGCCGCGCCGGGTTGGACAGGTCCATTTCGATGCGCAGGTCGCTCGATCCCGGTGCATCGGCCTCGAGCGCCTCGAGCAGGCCCGCCGGTGTGATACGAAACGCAAGAAGTTCAGGCGCTTGCAACAAGGCCGGCACCCCTTTCGGTAACACTTGAAGCACGCGTCCGGCATGCGGTCTGAGCCGTTCCGAAGCCTGCGCCTCAGAGGCAAGAACGTGGTTGAGCGCCAGGGTCAGACGCTCGATCAGCAGGGGCCCGACCCAGCCTGAAAGTTGTTGCAGCATCCAACGATTGTAGGGACAGCGGCCCTGTCGACCCCGCGATCGCGTGACCAAAATGACATAACGCTCTGCGAGAATCGTTCGGCACTTGAGCGGCACGGTCGCGCCATCGCCTTTTTCTCGGGCGTGGCGCAAACATTGCGAGGTGTCCCGTGCAGCCAGGGGGGCTGCATGCGCGCAGCCCGCGGACCACTTTGGATTTCAAGCTTCGCTGCCCGCGGCCACCGGCCGGGGAACAGCAGGCGGATTCCGTGGGCGCGACCGAGTGGACGGGCAGTTCCATGTTTGAAGATCGAACCTACACAAGAACCTTTTATAGCGCTCCGCAGTCCGTCACGTCCTTCGTGGCTGCCTTCCTGGAGCCGGCGATCACGGTGGCCTGCTTCCTGGCCATCGTGCAGTACTACGGCGCGGCCGTCGACGGCGCAGCGATGACGCTGTGCCTGCTGGTGTTCGCGCTGTCCTTTCCGGGGCGCAACCGGTTCAAGGATCCGAACCTCACCGCCATCGTCGACATCGCCTCCTCGTGGGTCAGCCTGTTGGCCATCCTGGCGCTGTGCGGCTATGCAACGCGCAGCCTCGACAAGTTCGACGAGGAAGTGCTGGTGGCCTGGGCGTTGTTCACCCCACTGGTGCAGTGGGGTGCGGTGGCGGCCGGGCGCGAGATCGTCAAGATCAACGCGCGCAAGCCCGAGGCGCGGCGCTCGGCCATCGTTGTCGGTGCCGGGCCGCTCGGCATGAAGGTGTCCAAGGCGCTGGAAGGCCATGAAGGCTTCGGTGTCGACTTCCTCGGCTTCTTCGACGACCGCACCGACATGCGGGTGCACCAGGACGCGTCCGACAAGGTCATCGGCCGGCTCAGCGACGTTTCTTCGCACGTGATGCAGCACGGCGTCAAGGAGGTCTACGTCACGCTGCCGCTGACCTCGCAGCCGCGCATCAAGGCGCTGCTCGAGTCGCTGCAGGAAACCACCGCCTCGCTGTTCTTCGTGCCGGACGTGTTCGGCATCAGCATCATCCAGGGCCGGCTGCAGGACGTGAACGGCGTGCCGGTGGTCGGCATCCTCGAAACCCCCTTCACCGGCACCAATGCGATGGTCAAGCGCATCAGCGACATCGTGCTGGCGTCGTTGATCCTGGTGCTGATTTCGCCGCTGTTGCTGTTGATCGCCCTCGGTGTCAAGCTCAGCTCGCCCGGTCCGGTCATCTTCAAGCAAAAGCGCAACGGTCTCGACGGCGAAGAAATCACCGTCTACAAGTTCCGCTCGATGCGCGCCATGGACAACGGCGCGGTGGTCAAGCAGGCGACCAAGGGCGACCCCCGCATCACGCGGTTCGGCGCCTTCATCCGCAGGACGTCGCTCGACGAGCTGCCGCAGTTCTACAACGTGCTGCAGGGCCGCATGAGCATCGTCGGGCCGCGTCCCCATGCCGTGGCGCACAACGAGCAGTACCGCAAAATGATCAAGGCCTACATGGTGCGCCACAAAGTCAAGCCCGGCATCACCGGCTGGGCTCAGGTCAACGGCCACCGCGGCGAAACCGACACCATCGAGAAGATGGAAGCGCGCGTCGAGTACGACCTCGAATACCTGCGCAACTGGTCATTGGGCCTGGACCTGTTGATCATTGCGCGCACAGCACGCCTGATGTTCTTCGACCGGCACGCCTACTGAGGCACCGAGCCGTTTTTTCCCGCCGGCATCACCATACGACAGAGGAGGTCGCATGTCATACCTGTTCGCCCGTCGCGCGCTCGTGCGCCAGCTTCCCGTTGCCGCCGCGTGCGCGCTGATGTCCGCGGGGGCGGCTGCCGAAGCGAATCCTTACTACCTGAAGGCCAAGCAGGCGTTCAGTCACGACAGCAACATCTTCCGCTCGCGCGAAGGCTCCGAACAGAGCGAACGGATTTCGTCGACCGGTCTCGAGGTGGGCATCAACCAGCCGATCAGCCGGCAGCGCTTCATCGCGAATGCGCACGTCGAACGCAACCTCTATCGCGACAACGACCACCTCGACAACACCGCCTACGGCGTCGGGCTGCGTGCCGACCTGGAAACCGCCGGCAACATCGGCGGCGGCCTGCGCTACAGCAACAACCGCAGCCTCGCCAGCTTCGACAGCTACACCGGCGCCTCGCGCGTCACCGAGCGCAACATGATCACGCGACAGGACTACGGCGCACATGTGCAGTACGGCGGCGCATCGCTGCTGGTGCTGGAAGCGGGCTACAACCACCGCGACCAGGACTATTCCGCCGAGGCCTTCGAGAACCGCGAACAACGCACCGACGCCGTCAATGCCGGCGTGCGCTACCGTCCGAGCGACCTGATCTCCTTCGGCGTGTCGGCGCGCTACACGCGCGGTCGCATCCCCAACTACACGCCGACAACGGCCGACAAGTACAAGCGGCGCGACCTCGATTTCACGACCACCTGGATACCCACCGGGCTGAGCACGCTGAGCGCCCGCGTCAGCCTGACGTCGACCGATCACGATGTCGCCGAGGCACGCGACTTCGACGGCGTCACCGGTGCACTGAGCTATCGCTACAAGCCGACCGGCAAGCTGGCCCTGAACCTGCAACTGGTGCGTGAGACCAACGACGAAACCGGGTACTACTTCGAGGAGCCGGACTCGCCCGACGACCCGCTGGAGCCGACCGCGCTGCAGGAAACCAAACTGATCCACACGATGCGCGTCGGAGCTTCGTACGAGGCCACCGCGAAGATCCGCGTCAACACCGGTGTGCGCTACATCGACCGTCGCATTCGTGTGCAGAGCGGCAGCGGGTCCGACCGCACCACCGTGGTCGACCTGGGTGCCACCTACACCATCTCCCGCGCCTGGCTGGTGGGCTGCAACCTGGGCTGGACCCAGCGCTCGGCTGGTGACAACTCGGCTGACGTAAGCTTCGATTACAAGTCCCGCCGCGCGAGCTGCCTCGCGCAGCTTTCGTTGAAGTAATCGAAGCAAAGTCCCCATGCCCACCATCCTGCTCACCGGCGCAACCGGCTACATCGCTTCCCACACCTGGCTGTCCTTGCAACAGGCCGGACTGGACGTGGTCGGTGCCGACGACTTCTCCAACAGCTCGCCCGAGGTACTGAAGCGGCTCGAGCGGCTGTCGGGCAAGACCCCGGTGTTCCACCGGCTGGACGTGGGCGACCGGTCCGCGCTGCGCGCCGTGTTCGAGCAGCACCGTATCGACGCCGTGGTGCATTTTGCGGCCTTCAAGGCGGTCGGCGAATCGACGCAGAAGCCGCTGGCCTACTACCGCAACAACCTCGGCAGCCTGCTCACGGTGTGCGAGACGATGGACGCCTTCGACGTGCGCCGCATCGTGTTCAGTTCGTCGGCCACCGTCTACGGGCAACCCGAATCGCTGCCGATCCGCGAGAACGCGCCGCTGTCGACCACCAACCCGTACGGCGCGACGAAGCTGATGAGCGAACAGGTCCTGGGCGACCTGCAGCGCTCCGACCCGCGCTGGCGGATCGCCTGCCTGCGCTACTTCAATCCGGTCGGCGCCCATGAAAGCGGACTGATCGGCGAAGACCCGCGCGGCATCCCGAACAACCTGATGCCGTATGTCGCGCAGGTCGCGGTGGGCCAGCGCGCGAAGCTGCAGGTGTTCGGCAACGACTACGACACGCCGGACGGCACTGGCGTGCGCGACTACATCCATGTCGTCGACCTGGCCGAAGGCCACGTCGCGGCGCTGCGCTACCTGCTCGACCAGCAGCCATCGCTCACCGTCAACCTCGGCACCGGGCGCGGCTACAGCGTGCTGGAGGTCATCCGCGCCTACGAGCGCGCGAGCGGCCGCACCGTGCCCTACGACATCGTCGCGCGCCGCCCGGGCGACGTTGCCGCCTGCTACGCCGATCCCGCCCTGGCGCGATCCGTGCTGGGATGGCAGGCCGCTCGCGATCTGGATGCCATGTGCGCCGATTCGTGGCGCTGGCAAAGCATGAACCCGTCAGGCTTCGGCGACACCTCGCCGAGCTGACCTCGACATTTCACAGGGAGCTCCACAATGAAACAGACTGTTCTTCCCGTCGTCATGGCCGGCGGCTCCGGCACGCGGTTGTGGCCCTTGAGCCGTGCGCTCTACCCCAAGCAGTTCCTGGCCCTGTCGGGCAAGGACACCTTGTTCCAGCAGGCCGTGCAGCGCCTGAAAGGGCTTGCCAACGACACCATCGACCTGGCGCCTCCCTGCATTGTCGGCAACGAGGAGCATCGCTTCCTGACGCTGGACCAGTTGCGCGAGATGAAGGTGCCCGCCGCGGCCGTGGTGCTGGAGCCCATGGGCCGCAATACGGCCCCGGCGCTGACGCTGGCAGCGCTGTATGCCCGCGACGAAATGGGCAACGCTGAAGATCCGATCCTCGTCGTCACACCGGCCGACCAGACCGTGACCGACGTGCCGGCTTTCACGGCCGCCCTGCGCCAGGCCGTGGACGCCGCCGCCGACGGCAGCATCGTGATCCTGGGCATCCAGCCCGACCGGCCCGACACCGGCTTCGGCTATATCCGCACCCGTGCCGACGGAGCCGTCCAGCCGGTGGCGGCCTTCGTCGAGAAGCCCGACCTCGAAACCGCAAAGCGCTACCTGACCGAGGGCTGCTATTACTGGAACAGCGGCATGTTCGTGCTGCGGGCGTCGGTGTGGTTGAAGGCGCTGGCGCATTTCCGCCCTGACATCGCGCAGGCCACCGAAGCGGCGTGGCGAGGAAAAAGCACCGACAACGGCTTCATCCGCCCGGGCAAGGATGAGTTCGCCGTCATCCCGAGCGAGTCGGTCGACTACGCCGTGATGGAGAAATGCCCGGCCGAGCCGAAAGCCGGATTCGGCGTGAAGATGGTGCCGCTGGCTGCGGGCTGGTCCGACCTGGGGGCCTGGGAAGCAGTGTGGCAGGTCAGCGAGAAGGACGGTGACGGCAACGTCGCGCAGGGCGACGCGGTGATCGCGTCCAGCCGCAACACGCTGGTCCACGCAACGAGCCGGCTGGTGAGCGCGGTGGGGCTGGACAACGTGGTGATCGTCGAAACGCCCGACGCGGTGCTGGTCGCCGACCGCAGCCGCAGCCAGGAAGTGAAGAAGATCGTCACCGAACTGGAGCAGCGCGAGCGCAGCGAATGCACGCTGCACCGCCTGGTGCACCGCCCCTGGGGCTGGTACGACAGCATCGACTGCGGCCCGCGTTTCCAGGTCAAGCGCATCATGGTCAAGCCGGGCGCGAGCCTGTCGTTGCAGATGCACCACCATCGTGCCGAGCACTGGATCGTCGTCTCCGGCACCGCCGAAGTCACCTGCGGACAGAAGAAGCTGCTGATCACCGAGAACCAGAGCACCTACATCCCGCTGGGCGAGGTGCACCGGCTCACCAACCCCGGCACGATCCCGCTGGAGATCATCGAAGTGCAGTCGGGCGCCTACCTCGGCGAAGACGACATCGTGCGCTTCGAAGACACCTACGGGCGCATGCCGGCGCAGGTGCCCGCGGGTGCCTGAGTCCGTCTCTCGCCGCGTGCGGCCCCGAGCAGCGTGAGGACGTTCCCCATGTTCAGACGAACCCGATACATCCCTCCGGCCATCGAGCACCGCGGCACGCTGCACATCGATGCGCTGTTTGCGTTCTTCTGCTTCATCACGATCTGGCTGGGGGTCGCCTTCGGTTCGCCGATCCGCTATCTCACCTACCTGATCCCGGTGATGGGCGTCGCGTTCGCGATGGCGATGGGCGGCATCCACATGCCCGACATCTACCGGCCCATGCTGGTGCTGGTGATCGGCGGCCTGGCCATGGCGCCGCTGGCCACCCTGTGGGGCTGGCAGGACATCTACCTGATCCTGATCGGCATCATGCCGTTCTGCCTGGGCTACCGGCCCCGGCTGACCTGGTGGCAGGTCTTCTGGGGTTTTGTCGTCGGTACCGTGCTGGGGCTGGCGGTGGTCAAGCTGCTGGGCAACAGCGCGATGGCCGGCGAGGTGAAATTCAACCCGCTGCTGTCGCAGTCGAGCTTCGAATCGCCGTACGGCCACGCGTTCGGGGTGCTGGCCATATGGGCGGCGTTGACGAAACGCTGGAAGCACTTCCTGCTGGCGCTGGTGCTGGCGTTCCTGGCGCTCAAGCGCATCGCGGTCATCGCCACGGTGATCTGCGGGCTGGTCTACCTGCTGCCCCGCGGCATGATCGACCGGCTGCTGCGTCCCTGGTTCATGATTCCGGCCAACCTGCTGATGCTTTCGCTGGCCGTGATGTACGGGCTCGGAGTCTTCGACCGCTGGATCTACGACACCATGGGCGCCAGCAGCAACCACGTCAGCATGGGCCGGCGCTGGCTCTATCACTGGCCGGCTCGCGACATCATCGGTTCGCTGCCGGGCCTGGCGCTGCTGGGCGACGGCGCCGGCCACGTCTATCAGGTGCTGATGCAGAAAGCCGGCTACGGCGGCAAGTACCAGCTGCACAGCGACCTGATGAAGCTGATGCTCGAGTACGGCGGTGTCGTCTTCTTCCTGTTCTTCTGGTTCGCCTACCGGTTCAAGTCGCTGGCCACGCGAATGTTCTGGCTCTACTTCAACATCATCATGCTCACCGACAACGCATTGAACTACCAGTACCTGGTGTTCGTGCTGGGCTTGTGCTGCATGTGCGCGCGACGGGAACTGGGCGACACGGAAGGGATGATGTCTTCGCTCTACACGTCGAACTCTACGGCCGCCACCCTGATCCACCGCACGCCGGTCCGCAATGTCAACAGCCCATAGCCCCGGCACCGCCCCGATCGCCGCCGTTGCGGCGGCCGTCCCCACGAGCCGTACAGCAGCAGCGCTCGACGCGGAGGTGTCGCGGCGGCTCAGTTTGCTGCGCTTTCCGCTGATCGTCGGTGTGGTGTTCATTCACGCTTACGAAACGACCGTCTGGCTCTCGGGATACGCGGTGGCTGCGGCTGGCCAGGCCGCCTGGTCGCAGTTCGTGCGCGACCTGGTCTCGCAAGGTGTGGCACGGGTCAGCGTGCCGCTGTTCTTCCTGATCGCGGCGTATCTGCTGTTCTTCGGCTTCGATGGCAGCGCTTCCGGCTATCTCGCACGGCTGAGGTCCCGCGCTCGCACGCTGTTGGTGCCGTTCCTGTTCTGGAACCTCGCCGTCGTCGCGGTGTTCGCGCTTGCGCAGGCCTTGCCGTGGACCGCCCCGCTGTTCAACAGCGGCAAGCCGACAGTCGCATCCTACGACGCGAAGCAGTGGCTCGATGCCCTGCTCGGCCTGACGCAGCCGCCGATCGCCTACCAGTTCTGGTTCATCCGCGACCTGTTCCTGCTGGTGCTCGCTGCACCGCTGGTTTACCTGGCCGTGACCCGTGCGCCGGCGGCCGGTGCGCTCGCACTCGCCGCATGCTGGCTGGCCGGCATCGGCCTCGGCATCCCATCGATCGAGGGGGTGTTTTTCTTCTACCTGGGGGCCTGGCTGGGCGTGCGTCGCATCGACCTGTGCCGGATCGACCGCTTCGGCGCCGTGCTGGTGGCCGTCTTCGTGGTGCTGGTGCTCGCCGATGCGTCGAGCAAACCGTGGGTCATCAACGACTATCTGCACAAGGCTGCGATCGTGACCGGTGTGGCCGGGGCCCTCTATGCCGCCGGGCGGGTGCACCACGGCGGGCGGCTCGAGCGGCTGCTGATCACCTTGTCGCCGGCGAGTTTTTTCGTCTTCGCGATGCACGAGCCGGCGCTGACGTTCGCGCGCAAGGTCACCTACCGCCTGATCGCGCCGGAGACGGCTGGCGCCACGATCGCGGTGTACTTCGCGATCCCGCTGACGCTGATCCTGCTGTTGACCGCCCTGTACTTCCCGCTGAAGCGGCAGCTGCCGCGGCTGATGGCGCTGGCCACCGGCGGCCGCTGACCCCCACGCTGCCGCCCCTGCGACGAGGGGCGGCAGCGTGGAACGCTCAGGTGCGGCCGATGCCGTGGTACTCGATGCCGAGCGTCTTCATCAGCTTCGGCTCATACAGATTGCGGCCGTCGAACACCGTCTTGTCGGCCAGCGCGTCCCGCAGCCCGTCGAAGTCCGGCGTGCGGAACTCCTTCCATTCGGTGACGATGACCAGCGCGTCGGCCCCCTCCAACGCAGCACGGGCCGAGTCGGCATAGCTGAGGCCCGGCGTGCCTTCCAGCACCCGCTTCGCTTCATGCGTGGCGACCGGGTCATAGGCCTGCAGCTTGGCGCCGCGGCGTGCCAGTTCGGCGATCACCACCCGGCTCGGGGCATCGCGCATGTCGTCGGTATTGGGCTTGAAGGCCAGGCCCCAGATGGCCAAGGTCCTGCCGGACAGGTTTTCACCGTAGCGCGCGACGACCTTGTCGACCAGCACCTGCTTCTGCCGGTCGTTGACCGACTCGACCGCTTGCAGCAGTTCGAGCGGCTGGCCGGCATCGGCGGCGGTCTTCACCAGCGCCTTCACGTCCTTCGGGAAGCAGGAGCCGCCGTAGCCGCAGCCCGCATACAGGAAATGGAACCCGATGCGCGGGTCGCTGCCGATACCCTGGCGCACCAGTTCGATGTCGGCGCCGAGCTTCTCGGCAACGAGCGCCAGCTCGTTCATGAAGCTGATGCGGGTCGCAAGCATGGCGTTGGCGGCGTACTTGGTGAATTCGGCACTGCGCACGTCCATCACCATCATGCGGTCGTGATTGCGCACGAAAGGTGCATAAAGCGCCTTCATCAGCAGGATGGCCCGCTCGTCCTCGGCACCGACCACCACCCGGTCAGGGCGCATGAAGTCGGCCACCGCGGCCCCTTCCTTGAGGAATTCCGGGTTCGATGCGATCGCGAAATCGAGCTTCAGGCCGCGCTTGTTCAGTTCGTCCTGCACCGCCGCCTGGACCTTGTCTCCGGTGCCGACCGGCACCGTGCTCTTGTCGACGATGACCTTGAAGTCCGTCATCGTGCGGCCGATGTTGCGCGCCGCGGCCAGCACATACTTCAGGTCGGCCGAGCCGTCTTCATCGGGCGGCGTGCCGACCGCGATGAACTGGATCGTGCCGTGCGCGACCGCTGCTTCGATGTCGGTGGTGAACTCCAGACGCCCGCCGGCGGCATTGCGCTGCACGATCTCGAGCAGGCCGGGCTCATAGATCGGAATGCCGCCCTCCTTGAGCACGCGGATCTTCTCCGGATCCACGTCGAGACACACGACGTGATTGCCCATTTCCGACAGGCAGGCGCCCGTGACCAAGCCCACATAACCGGTACCGATGACCGTGACCTTCATGATGTTTCAACCTCGATTGACAAATGTTCGTTCTGGGTGCGGCCACATCAGCGGCCACGAGCAACCGCGCGGCGCGAGACCAGCGCGGGCAGCATGCGCATCACAAAGATGCTGTTGGTGACCAGATAGCGCTTCCACAGCCGGCGCGGCTCGCTGAGCAGCCGGTGGAACCACTCCAGCCCGCAGCGCTGCATCCACAGCGGTGCCCGCTTGATGGTGCCGGCGTGGTAATCGAACGCTGCGCCGACCCCGACCATCACGGCCTGCACGCGCTCGCGGTGAGCGGCCATCCACTTCTCCTGCTTCGGGCAGCCGATGCCCACGAACAGCACCGCCGTGCCGGCCGCGTTGATCTGCTGCGTGTAGGCCTCGTCCTCCTCGGCCGACAGCGCCCGGAACGGAGGCGACACCAAGCCCCCGATCTTAAGGCCGGGAAACGCGCGCAGCAGCGCCTGGCGCAGCTTCGCCAGCGTGTCTTCGGTGCCGCCGTAGAAGAAGACCACCTGGCCGCGGCGCTCGGCCTCCTCCAGGTACTTCCACATCAGGTCGGGGCCGTTGATGCGCGGCTGGCCGTCGAAGCCTGCGCGACGCAGCGCCCAGGCGACCGGTGCGCCGTCTGGCGTGGCCATGTCGGCCTCGTCGATGACGCTGCGGAATGCGGCATCCTGCGTCGCTGTGACGACGGAATGCACGTTGCAGATGCAGACGTAGCGCGACTCGCGGCGCTCGCCCCATTGCACGAGGCGCCCGACGGCGTCGTCCCAGCTGACCGCGTCGATGAACGAGCCCAGCACGGGCGCGCCATCACGCGACCTGACGGGCACCCTGACGGACATGCTCGATGGCGTCGACATAAATCTCCATCAACTGTTGATAGTTGCGCTCGGGCGTGTAGTGCGAGTCATAGGCGGCGCGAGCCGCCCGGCCCATCTCGCACATCGCCTCGGGGTGGTCTTCGGCCCATTGCAGCTTGCGGGCCAGGTCCTCGGCATCGCCGGGCTCGAACAGCAGCCCGGTGACGCCGTCGGTAACGATCTCGGCCAGCGCACCGATGCGGCTGGCGATCACCGGCAACCCGCACGAGAACGCCTCGACGATCGTGCGCGGAAAATTCTCGTACCAAATGCTGGGCACCACCAGGTAGAGCGCGTCACGCATCAACGCAAGGATGTCCTCGATCTGCCGGAAGCCGAGGTAGCGTTCGCCGAAGGCCTCGATCGCCAGGGGCGTCAGTTCGCCACCGCCGACCACGGACACCGGGTTGCGTCCCAGGTGGCCTACTGCGCCGGCCAGCACGTCAAGCCCCTTCTCGGCCGACAGGCGCCCGACGAAGAGCCCGCCGTGCCGGTGCGCCCACGCAGGCCGATCATGGCTTTCAATGAAGTTCGGCTTGATGCGTATGCGGTCCGCCGGCAGCCCACCCTGCACGAACTTGTCCCTGCAGAACCGGTTCAGCGCGATGTAGCGCGTGACCTTGTTCTGGTAGGTGCCGAGCGCGCGGTGCAGCGTCACCGTACCGGCCAGCACGCCGCTTTGCGCCACTGAACCGCGGTAGCAGCCACGCACCACACCGCGCCACGGCAAGCGGCCGACGCAGTCCTCGCAGACCCGGCCTTCGCGCAGCAGCATGGCCTGCGGGCACATCAGCCGGAAGTTGTGGAGCGTCTGCACGACCGGCACGCCGGCACGGTCGGCTGCCCAGTACAGCGACGGCGATATCAGCGGAAAGGTGTTGTGCGCGTGGATGACGTCGGGACGGAAGTCGTCGATGACTCGCGCCAGTTCATCGGTGGTACGAGTCGACCAGACGGTCTGCGCGGCCAGGGCCACGCGCGACTGGCCGGCGATGTCGTCGTTGTGCCGTGAGAACAACTGCACCGCATGCCCGTGTGCGGCGAGCAATGCGAACTCGGCGTCGCAGACAGAATCCTCGCCGCCCCGCTGCTGGTAGGCGTTGTGGACCATCAGCACGCGCGCAGCGAGTCCTTCGTTGCGGCTGGCGCTCATGTCTTCCACTCCGCCGTCCGCTCACCGAGCCTCGGTGCGTCCAGGCAACGTCCGATGCCGTCGGTGAAGCGGCGTGCCATGTTCTCGACCGTGTAACGCAGCGCGCTGTCGGCGCAGCCCTGCTTCAGCCTTTGCGACGCCTCGGGTTGCGTCAGCAGTGTCACCGCTGCCTCTACGTAGTCCTCCAGCGTGTCGGGTGTGATCAGGCCGTTGTGACCGTGCCGCAAATAGGCAATCTCCGGGCTGTGCAGCCGGCAGTCGGTCGTCAGCATCGGCACGCCGCAGGCGAATGCGTCGAGCACGCCGAGGCCGACAAGGCCCGGATTGAGCATCACTTGCGCCAGTGCGATCGCCTCGACCTTGTCCTTCCCTTTGCGCACGCCCAGGTAGCGCACCCACGGATGCCGGCCTGCATGCTGCTCCACCATCGAGGCGAGCGGCCCGCCGCCGGCAATCAGCAGCTCGAAGTCCGGCACCCGGCGGCGGACCTCCTCGGCCGAGCGCAAGAGAAAGTCGATGCGCTTGTCGGTATAGAGCGAGCCGACAAACACGCCGACATGGCGGCCGGTGAGGCCAAGGCGGCGCCGGGCCGCGTCGAGCGCGTCGTCATCGAGACGACGGCGCCATTCGGTCAGTTCCTGCGTATCCACGGCATTGTCGAGCACGGTGATGCGCTCCGGCGCGTAGCCTTGCGCCCTGACCAGTTCCGCGCTTATGTCGGTGTAGGCGAACCACCAGTCGGCGCGGCGGGTGGTCCAGCGCTTGAACTGTTCCTTCAGCCCGTCCGGCCGGTCGGACTGTAAGTTGCCGCCGTGACCCCAGAACGCAATGCGCGACGGCCGCCGCAACGTCAGCGCAACGAGGTTGTACAGCAGCTTGTTCTCCTGCGTGACGATCACCAGATCGGACCCGCGCACGTGCGGCCCGAAGTTCTGCCAGCACAGCCGCCCGCCGGCGTGGTACTGCGTCGGCACATGCTCGGCCCATGCGATATGGCCGCTGTCGCGCTTGGTCGCCTCGAGCGGCGTAGGGTCGCCGTGCAGCAGCCGCAGCTTCATGCCGGCCTGCGCCATCATCGCGTGCATGCGCTCGAACAGCGGCACACGATAGCCCGTCAGGCGACGCTGCACGACGACGATCTCGGACATGCCGTTCACAGGCGCCCCCCACCGGCGGCCGGTGTCGCAGGCATGGCGTCGCCGGATCCTGTGCCGAGCATGTCGGCGTACAGCCGCCGCCAGCTGTCGACGAAAACACTCGGGTGGCAGCGCTGCACTGCGCGCTGAGCAGCGGCGGCCATGCGCCGCAATTCGTCCTCAGGCAACTGCAGCATCGTCTCCATGGCGACACGGATGGACGCGGCATCGCGTTCGACCGCCCAGCCGTTGACGCCGTCGTGGACCAGGTCCTCGACGCCGTAGAGGCCGCGACTGACCACAAGCGGCAGGCCGGCTGCCGCCGCCTGGTGGATCACGAGCGAGAAGGTCTCGTAGGTGGAAGGAAACACGAAGGCATCGGCGCACCAAAGATGCGGCCGTACGTCCGATTGCAACCCGGCGAAGCGGATCTTGTCTTCCACCAGATGACGCCGCGCGAGTTGCCGGAACTCGTCGATCTCACCGGCCTGCCCGCCCACCACCAGCACCTCCGCACGTTCGCCCAACGGCTGCGGCAACGCGGCGAGGGCTTCGATCACGAGGCCCAGGCCCTTGCGCGAAAAGTCGCCGAGCGCGATGAAGGCGAAAACGAAGCTGTCGTTGCGCAACCCGAGCTCGGCGCGCACCGGCCGGCGGTCGAAATCCTGCGGCCGGCCAAAGCGATCGACGTCCACCGGGTTCGGGATCGTGGCGAGCTTGGCTTCGCTGCCCGGATAGCAGGCGGCCAGTTCACGCGCCAGGCCGAGCGACGGCACGACGACGCGCGAAGCACGCATGACCGCACGGGCCTCGGTGTAGGCATTGAAGCGGTGATTGAGCCAACGTGCCCAACGTCGCGGCCCGGTGACGCCGGACTTCTTCCAGGCGTCTTGCAGATAGGCACGGTGACAGAAGTGCGCATAGACGATGTCGGCGCCGACGAACTGCCCCTGCGTTGCCTGCACCAGCACCGACCGCCCACCGGCCAGACGCCATGCAAGCACCCGCAGGCGTACCAGCGCCTGGAACGCCACGTAGCGCAGCAACAGGGGCTTGCGCGGAACGGCCACGCGCTTCCATACGAGATGCTCGTTCGGAGGAGACTCCCACTGATCCGCGAACACCGTGACGTGGTGGTCGGGCATCAGCCCCTGGATCTGGGCCAGCACGCAGCTGCCCGCCGGGCTGCGAGACGTCGGCGATTGATCGATGACGACAAGGCGCGGTGGCGTGCTCATCGACGGACCGGTGAAGTGATCGATCGCGGTCGCAGTGCATGCGTCTGTGCATCTGCGAACGCTTCAGGCCGGTGTTCCAGCCATATGGTGTGCATGTGTTTCCTCCCGGGACAGGGCCTCGCGGCAGACGGTGCCACGATGCGGACCCGCATTGAAGCATTTCCCGGGCCAATGAAGGGGGTGTGACACACACAGCGTTTCATGTTTAACGACGGCATCCCCCTCACCCACGGGTAGCATTCCGCCCGAATTCACTTTTTTGCCGAAGGTTTTCCCTCTTGCATGACGCAAAAGGGGCCGACCAGCAAGTCCCGCAACCTTTGCCTCAGGAGATCCTGCGCCATGTCGCGCCCGCTGCGTCCTGCATCGTCGACCCCGCTGCCCGCAAGGTGCCGCCGAGTGTTCGCGATGGCCATCGCATCGGTCACCGCGAGTGTGCTGCCGGTCCTCGCGTCCACCCACGCGCCCGCCGACGACCCGGTGGTCTCATTGCCTGCCTCGTCGTCCGCCGCTGCCGCCACATCGCGTCCGGCGCCACCACGTCTGGGCGCTCGGGTGAACGTATGGGGCAATGCGCGCTATGAGCATGAGGCCGGTCGCGCCAAGGCCGCGGCGGCCGGCTCGGCATCGGCTTCCAGTGGTGGCGCGCAGCGCTTTCGTGTCACCGACCGCGCCAAGGGAGACGCGCATCTCGTCTACGCCTTTCCCTATGAACGCGGGCGCCTGTACCGTGCATCGCTGAAGCTGCGTGCCGACAAGCCGACACGCGTCGAAGTCATGATGCGGCGCGACGTGCCGCCCTACGACGCCTTCGCGTTGACGACGGTACAGGCTGGACCGAAATGGCAACGCGTCGACCTCGAGGGCCGGCCCATCGCGCGGGGAGGCGGCTCTCTGCGCATCGCCCCCGTCGAAACGGGCGTCAACGTCTGGGTGGACGAAGTCAAGATCGAGCCGGGCGCCGAGCAGGACTTCCGCCCGGTGCTCGATCAGCCCATTGCACCTGAACTGTTCGGCCTGCACCTGATGCGGCTGGGCATGCACATGAACTGGCCCGAGTTCGATCCCGGCGTCGTCCGCCTGTGGGACACGCGCACGATGTGGAAAGATCTGCAGCCCGAGCCACACCGGTGGGACTTCTCGAACACCGGCTTCCGACGCCTCGATCTCTATGTCGACCACATTCGCAAGCACAGTCCGGCCACAAAGATTCTCTACGTGCTGGGGCAGACGCCGCAATGGGCTTCGAGCGCCCCCGAGTCGCACAGTCCTTACGGTGCCGGGCACGCCGCGCCCCCCAAGAATCTCGAGGACTGGCGCGAGTACGTGCGCACGCTGGCGCGCCGCTATGCCGGGCGCATCACATATTGGGAACTGTGGAACGAGCCTGACTTTCGGCTTTTCTACCTCGGCTCGGTCGACACCATGGTCGAGATGGCCCGCATCGCGCACGAGGAACTGAAGGCCGCAGATCCCCGCAACACCATCGTGTCGCCAGGACTCACCGCCGGTCAGGGCCTGCGATGGCTCGACCGCTTCCTTGCGGCCGGCGGGGGCCGCTACGTCGATATCGTGGCCTTTCATTGGTACTACGGCTTCGGGCCGGAGGCGATCGCGCCGTTCATTGACAACGTGCGCGGCGTGATGCGCGCACACCACGTCGACGACAAGCCGCTATGGAACACCGAAGGCGCGCTCGCGTTCCCCAAGAAGGACGGGGACGGCGTCCCCGTGCGGCTGACCGAAGCGCAGCAGCGCGGGCTGACGCCTCGCGCGCTGCTGACGATGTGGTCGCGCGGCGTCAGCGGCTTCGCCTACTACTTCTGGGAAGGCCGCCTGCCGGGCGAGAAGATGCTGTCGAACGACTTTCGCAGCTACACCGAGGCCGGCCGCAGCTACATGCGGGCTGCCGGCTGGATCAAGGACGCGCGCATCGTCGACGGCTACCGCGCCGAAAAGGGCGTGCAGGTGTTCCGGCTCGAACGAGATGGCCGCCACTTCCAGCTCATATGGTCTGTGGAAGAGCCGGTCTCGGTGCGTTTGCCCGAGGCATGGCATGCACGACGCATCGCGCGGCTCGACGGGTCGACCGAGGAAATTTCGACGGATCAGCGTGTACTTGTTACCGGGGAACCGGTGCTGATCGATTAGGCAACCGCTACCGATCGGGTGCAGGAGAGCGATCGGTAGGTTCGCGCCACGCGCGAATTTATTCACATAACGAGGGCAGCCACTTTCTTTTACTTACTTCCGACGCAGCCAGGTTGCATTTCGCAGGTGAAACCTGTTCCGTGCACAGCCGTATAGACGGGTATCGCTGATGGTGCCCAGCGCTCAGATGACTGTCTGACAACGCCATATGCGGGAACGGGTAAGACACCGACGTTGACGTCGCGCCGAGCTTTGCCGGCGCAGTGGCCTGCTGCATTTCCCGCGTCTTCCGCTCGAACCACCGCGTCCGCGTGCCGCCAAGGCATGCCTGCGCCCGGCTTCGACACGCAAACACAGACAGTTAGGACCACGAATGACTTCGTCCCTTCATCGTTGGGCATCTCTTTTGACCGTGCTCGCACTCGCCGCCTGCGGAGGTAGCGACGGCGGGTCATCCACAGACAATGAAACAGCCTCTGAAGAATTTTCCCTTTCAGAGACAGCCGATACGCTCCCCGGGGATGCAGCAGGCGACGTGCCTGCGGAGGAAAGCCCCGAGATGATGGAGGCGGGTGCCGCCACCCCGGGCGCGCTTCACATGGGCCCCGAAGAGGGCGCTGCCACTGAAAGCGCGATGGCGCTGTCCACCACCAGCGCGGACGACCCGACACTGGTCACCAGCAGCGACTTCGAAGGGACCTACACGGGCCGCGCGCCGGGATGGAGCGTCAACTATTGGGGTGCCGTGAAGTTCGCCGTCTCGCGCGAAACGACGTCGTCGAACGTCTATGCCGGCAACAGCTCGCAGCGCTTTCGCATCACGAGCCGTCCGGCCGGTTCGGAAGCGCACCTGATCCGCTCCTACGGCTTCGAGAACGGCAAGACCTACCGCATGGCGGTCTACCTGAAGGCGAGCGCGGCGACCACGGCCACCGTGCAGATGCGCTACGACCTGAAGCCGTACACCGTGTTCGCAAGCAAGAAGGTCAATCTGACGACCGGCTGGCAACGTGTCGAGATCGAAGGCGCTTACGATTTCGCCGGCGGCGGATCGATCCGCCTGCAGGTCGGCTCGACCAACGTCGACGTCTACGTCGACAACATGACGCTGCGCGAAGTGCTGCCCACCGCCTCGGACGCCTCAGACGGCATCGTGCTGCCGGCGGCCGGCGGCTCGGCCACCCAGATCGTCTCACTCGCCTCGTCCAACCTCGAAGGCACGTACGCATCGACGGCTCCTGGCTGGCGCGTGAACTACTGGGGCACGCCAACCCCGAGCTGGGCAGTGAGCCGCGAGACCCGCGGCGAGCATGTGCACTCCGGTTCGTCCTCGCAGCTCTACCGGGTCAATAGCATCGGCAACGGCGACGTGCATCTCACCTACCCGTTCGGCTTCAAGAAAGGCAAGAAGTACCGCGCGACGATGTGGATCAAGTCGAGCGTCAATGCGACGGTCCAGGTCTTCATGCGCCGCGACATCCACCCGTGGGATCCGTTTGCGACCAAGACCGTCGCAGTGACGCCCACCTGGCAAAAGGTGGAAATCACCGGTACCTACCTCGCCGATGTCGGCGGCACGCTGCGCGTCTCGCCGAAGACGATGGGTGCCACCGTGTGGATCGACGACATGACCATCTCCGAAGTCGTCGAGAACTCGATGGCGCCGGCGAACACCGATGCGATCCCGAGCACGCTGTTCGGTGTCCACATCAACAAGTTCGGCACCCATCAACAATGGCCTGGCCTGGGCCACGGCGTGGTCCGTCTGTGGAACACCGGTACGACATGGCGTGAGCTCGAGCCGAGCAACGGTGTCTGGAACTTCACGACGAGCACCGCCGGCCGCCGGCTCGACATGCTGGTCGACTATGTGAAGAAGAACGATCCGTCGGCGAACATCCTGTACACGCTGGGCCAGACGCCGCAATGGGCCTCCAAGACTCCCGGCATCTCCGGCCTGTACGGCGTGGGTGCGAGCGGTGCCCCCGCAAACATGGCCGACTGGCGCGACTACGTTCGCACCCTGGCACGCCGCTATGCCGGACGCATCCGCTACTGGGAGCTGTGGAACGAGCCCGACTACGGCCCGCACTACAACGGTTCTGTCTCCGAGATGATCGAGATGGCTCGCATCGCGCAGGAAGAACTGAAGGCTGCCGACCCTGCGAACAAGTTGGTATCACCGGGCGTGACCGCCGGCCAGGGCATGCCGTGGCTGAACAACTTCCTCGCGGCCGGTGGCGGCAGCCATGTCGACATCATCGGTTTCCACTGGTACTTCGACACGTCGCCCGAGAAGCTGGGCCCGGCGATCGACAACGTGCGACAGCTGATGGCGACCTACGGCGTCGCTGACAAGGAGCTGTGGAACACCGAAGGTGCGCCGGGTTGCGATGCATTGATCTATACGTGTTCGGCCTTCGTACCCAGCATCGAACAGAAGCGCTCGACCACTGCCCGTGCGCTGATGATGATGTGGGCCAAGGGCGTCAGCAACCAGAACTACTACTTCTGGGAGCGGACCGAAGCGCTGTCCAAGCTGGTCGAAAGCGACTACAGAACCCCGACTGCAGCGGCTGTCGCCTACAAGGAGATCGCGACCTGGATGAAGGGGGCACGCATGGTCGATGCGTACCGCGTGAACGACAAGGTCTACGTGTTCCGCATGAACCGCGGGACCGAGAACTACGTGATCATGTGGTCGACGGCCGGTGGCACGGTGGTCAACCTGCCGTCCTCGTGGAGCGTCTACAAGACTCGCTCGCTGTCCGGCACCGAAGCGTCGATCCCGAGCTCTCGTCAGCTGACCATCGGCATCGAGCCGGTGATGCTCAAGCCCTGAGGCCAAGGATGCCAGTGATGGCAGCAAGCAAAAAGCCGCCCTCGGGCGGCTTTTTTTTGGCTCGTTCCCGATCTGGGCGAACGATGGGCGTTGTTGGAGCGCGGCGTCGTCGCATGGGCGTGCAGGCGGCGGGCCACGCTTCGACGTGCAGACCCGCTGGCGGAAGGTGCCCTTGCGTCTTGCGGTTGCGCCGCACCATCAAGAGACGGCTTCGAACGGAAGCCGTGCCCTTGGGGGCGCTACCGGGTGACGAAGCGCCGGAACTCCTGGATGGCGGTGCGATTGAGAACGAAGGTCAGCGCCGCGTACACGGCCACGCCGATCGCCACGCCCGCGACCAACCGCAGCAGCACCGAGTGCACTGCAAACGACAGCGGCTCGCCGGCCAGCACGACGGCGACGGCCATCAGCGCGGTCACCCCGAGCGGGCGCGCGAGTTCCCGGGCAAGGTCGGGCAACCCACGACCCACTTGTCGAAGCGCAATATGCAAGCACGGCAGCGCGTTCAACACGTTGGCGACGAAGTAGGCCTGCGCCACGCCGAGCACGCCCCATTGCACACCGATGACGAAGGCAGAGACGGTCAGCACCGCGCTGTAGATGCCGAGAAAAAACAGCAACCGCGTACGCCCTGTCGCCATGAACACCGTGCCGGTGGTGGAGACGAGCGACTGGATGAAGCCGACCGGTGCGAGCCACGCGACGATGTCGGCCACCTCGTGCCATTTGCTGCCCAGCACCGTGTCCACGAACTCGTCGCGCAGCACGAACAGGCCGGCCATCAGCGGGCCGGTCACGCAGGCAATCACGAACAGCGCTCGCAGGTACAGGCGGCCCATCGCCTCTTGGGTATCTTGCTGCCGGCTCATCACCGGGAACAGTGCCCGCGACGCGACGAGCGTCAGGTTCAAGATCGGAAACAGCATCAGCCGGTAGGCCAGCGTATAGGGTCCCAGGCTCGCCGGCCCGAGAAAGCGGCCGATGATGAAGCTGTCGGTGTTGCGCGAGAAGTAGTTGACCAGCTGGAAACTCACCAGGTAGCCGCTGAAGCCCCACAGACCCCGCAAGGCCGGCCGGCTGAACCTGAGCCTGGGACGCCACGGAGAGGCATGCCATAGCTGCAGCGCCCCGAGGATAGGCGCCACCAGCGTCTGCACGACCAGGCTGTAGGGGCCGAGCCCGTTCAATGCCGCCACGATGCCGGCCAGCAGTCCGAATGCCTGTGACGTCACCTCGATGCGGGCGATGGTGGCAAATCGATGTTGCCGCTCCAGCAGCGCCTGGTGCACGGCGGACGACGCGCCGATCGGAAACGGCAAGGCCAGCAGCATCAGGATGCCCGCCACCTCCGGCGTGCGGTAGCCGGCGGCGAGCAAGGGGGCAATCAAGACGACGGCAAGGCCGACCGCCAGACCCATCGCGCAGCTGAACCAGAAGGCCGTCTGGGTGGTTTCCTCGTCGAGTTCCTTCTTTTGGATCACGGCCTGCGCGGTGCCGAGATCTCGGATGATCACCGCGAAGTTGGTAACGACCAGCGCCATCGCGACAAGACCGTAGTCCCGCGGGCTCAGCAGACGCGACATCACGAGCACACCGCCGGTCTGCAGCGCGACGCGTGCGGCCTGAGCGACACCCAGCCAGCGTGCGTTGCTCAACGCGCTCATGCCGACCGCTCTCCACGGGTGCGCAGATTCGGTCGCGCGATGCAGCTGCCGGGCCGCATCATGTCAGCAGAGACTTCAGGCGCAGCGCAATCTTGCGCTGCAGGCTGGCCGACCGGTTCACGACACGCGAGACGTTCCAGCTCGGCTGCACCAAACGCTGTTGACCGAAGTCGAGCACGGGTTTGCCCGATCGCAGGGCAATCTCTTCGGCCTGCCGGGACTCGCTCTCGATGAACAGGAAGGTCGAGTCCAGCCTCGCATACACCTTGGCCTTGTAGGAACCGTGCGCGCCCTGCTGCCGCCGCTCCTGCGCCGACGGCAAGTCCAGCATGTGGAGTTCCCCGAACTCGATGCCCGCGGACTTCAGCCACTGCTCGGTCTGCGGGCGGTACTTCTCGAGCCGGCTCGTCACGAGGTGCCCGATGCGGTGGGTCGGCCGTGCAAGCGTGGTCGCATTGACGAGGAACTCAAGATAGCGATCGCCGTCGTCGTTCTGGTCATGGGTCGGATCGAGGCACAGCACGCCGTCGATGTCGACGCAGCAACGCTCGAGTTCCCAGCGATGAAACAGGTTCCACTCGAACAGCCTGGGCAGCTCGAGTCGCGCGAAATGCAAGTCCAGCGCTGCGTGGCTCCGTTCGGTGGCATAGACAGCGGCATACAGCACCTCGCATGGCACGCCGGCGGCAGCCACCGCCTGGCGCACTTCCTGCATCGATTTTCCGGTCGCGATGCTGTCATCGAGTACGAGCACCTTGCGCGCCTGTTGCGGATGCGTCATCTCGCTCGCATAGGCACGCCGTGTGGAGCCGTTGTAGAGCGGGCGGTTCTCGAGGAAGGCCGCGAGATCGCAATACTTGCGATTGATGAGCAGCGCCAGGATGGAGGCAGCCATCAGGCCACTGCGCGGCACCCCGACGATCAGATCCACGTCCCGGGGCACCTTGTACAGGTTGGTCGAGAGATCGCGCGCCAGGTCGGCCACCGATTTGTAGTTCATTGCTTTTCCCTGATAGATCTTGGCAAGGCGGCCGCCGGCTCAACGCCCCAGCGGCCGGCGCAGTCCGAGCATCAGCGCCACGAGCTTGAGCGCCGACATCGGGTCGAAGCCCAGACTGAAGAAGTGCGCGATATCCCTGGGTCGGGGCCGGAAGCCGTAGACCTTCGAGAACACCTGCAGGAACAGACGCTGCCGCAACGCGGACGGTTTGTCCGGGTACTTGCTCGACATGCGCAGATAGGCTGCCATGATCTTCTCGCGCGAGGCCTTGGTGATGCGGTCCGGACGCGGCGCGTCGAGAAAATAGTACAAGCCTGCGTCAAGCAGCCGGCCCGGCCCGTGGGTCATCAGCACGCGCATGTAGAAGTCGAGGTCCTGCCAGGCCGGCATGCCTTCGTCGAACAGGCCGGCATCGACGAAGGTCTGACGTGGTGCGAAGATCTGATTGCCGACGAGGTTGGCGGTGAACATCTGGTCGGCACTGACCGAACCCGCGCGCCGCGTGGCGAACTCCTTGCCGCGTCCGACGACGACATCCTGCGTGTACAGGCACGAGAAGCGCTCCCCTGCCTGCACCAGCACGTCCCAGTACGTGACGAGCGACTTGAGTCGTTCCGGGTGGAAGTAGTCGTCGTCGTCGAGACCGGTCACGAAGTAGCCGCTGGCTCGGAGGATGGCCTTGTTGCGCGCGGCAGGTGCGCCGCCCGAGGTGTCGTTGTGGATCGCGGTAACGCGCGCGTCGCTGGCTGCGAGGGCGTCGAGATAGGCCCGCGTGCCGTCGGTGGACGCGTCGTTGACGACGATCACCTCGAAGTCGTCATGGCTCTGCGCGAGCACCGACTCGACCGCGCGCTGCAGCAGGTCGAGCCGGTTTCGGGTGGGAATGTAGACGCTGACTTTCATCGAGCCGTTCGCCTTCAGGAGTGGATGGCGGACACCGCCAGCGCAGGTTGCACTTCGCCGAGCCAGTCGATGAATGGCACCAGCGTGCGCTGCCACGCGTATTCTCTGACGGTCGCCCGCACCTGGTCGGCGCTGAGCGGTGCAGGGCGATCGAAATAATGCCGCAGCGCCTGCGCCACCGCGTCGCCGCTGTGCGCGTCGATGAACACACCGTTGGCCGGGTTCACCAGTTCGTTGAAGCCCCCCACCCGGGTGGCAGCAACCGGCACGCCGAGTGACAAGGCTTGCAGCAGGACGCCGCTCTGATCGATGTGACGGTATGGCAACACCACGAGATCGGCCGCCGCAAAGACTTTCGCGACGGTTTCTTCTTCGACGTAGCCGTCGAACCAGCGCAGCCTGCCGGTTTCGCGCAGCGCCACGAGCCGCGCACGTATCGAGTTGCCATAGGCGTCGGGCGTGCAGCGGCCGGCCATCAGCAAAGTCACGTCAGGCATGCTTTCAACCGCGTCCATCAGCAACTCGACGCCCTTGAACGGCGACACGTGGCCGAAGAACAGCACGGTGCGTGCATCGGGCGGCAGATCGAGCTGCTGCTTCGCTTCGACCTTGCTGCAGGCCAGCGGCACCACGGCGTCGTTCAGGCCATGCGGCACCAGCAGGATTTTTTCGGCGCGGATGCCGAACTGTTCGATCAGGCCTTGCCGGGTACTCTCGGTGTGGACGAGCAACCGGTTCGGCAGCCGATAGATCAGCCGGTACAGGCGCCGCATCTTCGCGGTGTGCCGGTCGTGCGGCAGGATGTTGTGCACGGTCAGCGACACCGGCCGCCCGGTCAACCGGAACAGTGCACACTCGAACAGGCCGACGAACCATTCCGGTCGCAGCATGCCGATGATCATGATCGGGTGGCGCGGGTGCAGCAGGGCGAGCGCGATCAGTTTCAGGTGATAGCTCAACAGGCTGGTGGCCTTGCTCCAGCGCGGGCGCTTCTCGTCCTGCGACCCTCGCAGGTTCTGAAAGCGCACGCCTGGGTGCAGCCGCTGCACCAGCGTGGTGTCAGAGCCGAGCAGGCGCACCGGCACGCCTTGTTGCGCCAACCCGTTCGCGACGCCCAGCTCGTAGTGCGACTGAAAGCCATGCGACACGAGAAGGAGTTCTTTGGGCATTTCTCGCATTCCCATCAAAGAGGGGCCGCTGCGATGTGCAGCCGCCCCCGGAGGTCATCGCGGTCGGGCCGGCACGGCGCCTGCGTCGCGGCGCGCATGCCGGTCGGCATCATCGCAGCCTGGCCTCGGACCGCCGCTGACAGAAGTCGGCCCAGCTGAGCCGGATGCCGTCTTCCAGCGTGGTGCCGGCGCGCCAGCCGAGCGACCGCAGCCGCGAAACGTCCAGCAGCTTGCGCGGCGTGCCGTCGGGCTTGGAGCTGTCGAACACGATCTCGCCTTCGAACCCGACCACACGCATCACCGTCTGGGCCAGTTCGCGGATCGTCACGTCCTCGCCGGTACCGATGTTGGCGAGCGGACCATCGTAGCCCTGCTGCATCAGGAACACGCAGGCGTCGGCGAGATCCTCGACATAGAGGAACTCACGCCGCGGGTTGCCGCTGCCCCACACCGCAAGCGAGCGGTCGCCGCGCTCCTTGGCCTCCTGTGCCTTGCGGATCAACGCCGGCAGCACATGGCTGTTCTGCAGGTCGTAGTTGTCGTTCGGGCCGTAAAGATTGGTCGGCATCACGCTGACGTACTGCCGGCCATGCTGGAGGTTGTAGCTCTCGCACAGCTTGATGCCGGCGATCTTCGCAATCGCGTAGGGTTCGTTGGTCTGTTCCAGCGGGCCGGTCAGCAGGTAGTCCTCCTTGATCGGCTGGGGACAGTCGCGCGGATAGATGCAGCTGGAGCCGAGGAACATCAGCCGTTGCACCCCTGCCCGGTGGGCGCCATGCACGAGATTGCACTCGAGTACCAGGTTCTCGTAGAGGAAGTCGGCCCGGTAGGTGTTGTTGGCCAGGATGCCGCCGACCTTGGCCGCCGCGACAAACACATAGTCCGGCTGCTCGGCGCGCAGGAACTCGAGCACGGCAGTCTGGTCCAGCAGATCCAGCTCTTGCCGCGATGGCGTCAGCACGTTGTCGTAGCCCGCTGCCTGCAGGCGCCTGACGAGCGCCGATCCCACCATGCCGCGAGCGCCGGCGACGAACACTTTGCTGGAGCGATCGACGACCGTCGTGGAAGCAATCGACATGTCTTGTTTTCCCTGAATGTGATGTGCGACCGGTGTCAGGCCGCGAGAACTGGTTGTCGCTCCTGCAGGTGCAGCACCTCGCGGTCCAGCCGGTCGAGCAGGCCCTTCGACGCGGCGGAGGTCACCTTGCGCACGAAATAGCGAGACGATGCACGCAGCTCGTCGAAGTCGCTGTCCGTGTGCACCTTGCGCAGCCCCGGAGGAATCAGGTGCAGGTTGGACAGCAGGTGCACCGACGGCGCCTGGTAGGGCACGAAGCCATCGCAGCGTGGCAAAAAATCGGAGTTCGCGACGATGGTGTGGAAGAACTGCTCGTCAGGCGCGAACGACGACTTCATCCAGCGGACGACCTCCGGCCGCTCCTGTGCGAAGCGCAGCACATGCTCGCAGCACTCCCGCGTCAATGCCCAATAGGCGCTGCCCCAGGCAGGGATCATGCCGGGCGGGCGCTGCTTCTTGGTCACCTGCCGCAGCAACCGGCCGAAGCCGCGCCGCATCTTGGTCTGCAGCCAGCCGGACGGCAGCCAGGGGATCTCTTCCATGAACCAGTAGTGCTCGTGGAAGATGCGAAAGTGCGCGGGCTTGGACGCGTCGATGAAGCGGATGAACTCGTGCTGCGGGCGTTGCGCGAACAGTTCGCGCAGCGCCGCGGTGGACTTGATCGGATAGTCGAGCCCCGACAACATCACGAAGCGCCGGTAGGGGCGGCCGCTGTCGAAGGCGGCACGCAGCATCCGCAGCGTCGCCTCCACCTGGGAGTACCCTGCCCAGGACACACGCACGCGACCGTCGATGAAGTGCACGCAACGCGGCAGCGGTTGCTCGACGAACGGCCGCAGGTCGCACTTCGCGTCGACATGCACGTAGACGTCGGCATGGTCGTCGAGTGCGTTGCACAGCCGCGCGAGCTGGGCCGGGTCGGTGTGCGCGAGCACCAGATAGGCGATCTCGGGCTCCGGTGCCGCATCGTCGCGCACAGGTCGTGCAAGGCTGGCTCCGGCCGACGGCGGACCCGCCGGCACACCGAGCTGGCTGTACGCGAGTTCGCTCATTCGTGGTAGTCGTACGCCTGGAATCCCGCCATCTTGACCAGCGAGTCACGCCGTGCGGCGGTGTAGTCGCACTCGATCATTTCCTTCACGAGTTCCTCGAAGCTCGTGCGCGGCGTCCAGCCGAGTTTTTCACGCGCCTTCGTCGGGTCACCCAGCAGCGTCTCGACCTCGGTGGGGCGGAAGTAGCGCGGGTCGACGCGCACGACCACATCGCCGACCTTGCACTTCGCACGGTTGCCCTCGACCTTGGAGACGATGCCGATCTCGCGTTCTCCCTCGCCTTCGAAGACGATCGTGATGCCGAGTTCGGCTGCCGAGCGCTCGACGAACTGGCGCACGCTGTACTGCCGACCGGTCGCGATGACGAAGTCTTCCGGCTGCTCCTGCTGAAGCATCATCCACTGCATCTCGACGTAGTCGCGCGCGTGCCCCCAGTCGCGCAGCGCGCTCAGGTTGCCGAGATAGAGGCAATCCTGCAGACCGAGCGCGAGGCGCGCAACCGCACGCGTGATCTTGCGTGTGACGAAGGTCTCGCCGCGCACCGGGCTCTCGTGGTTGAACAGCAGGCCGTTGCAGGCATACATGCCGTAGGCCTCGCGGTAGTTCACGGTGATCCAGTAGGCGTACAGCTTGGCCACCGCGTAGGGGCTGCGCGGGTAGAAGGGGGTGGTCTCCTTCTGGGGGATCTCCTGGACCAGGCCGTAGAGTTCACTGGTGCTGGCCTGATAGAAGCGGGACTTCTTCTCGAGTCCGAGAATGCGCACGGCCTCGAGCAACCGCAATGCGCCGATGCCGTCGGCATTCGCGGTGTACTCCGGCTCCTCGAACGACACTGCCACATGGCTTTGCGCCGCAAGGTTGTAGATCTCGTCCGGCTGCACCTTCTGCACGATGCGCACCAGGCTGGTGGAGTCGGTCAGATCGCCGTAGTGCAGGATGAAATCGCGGTTGTCGACGTGCGGGTCCTGATAGAGATGGTCGATGCGATCGGTGTTGAACAGCGAGGTGCGACGCTTGATGCCATGCACCTCATAGCCCTTCTCGAGCAGAAATTCGGACAGGTATGCACCGTCCTGGCCGGTGACACCGGTGATGAGAGCCGTTTTCTTCTGAGTCATCGTCGTTGAGGTTGGAGACGTGCTTGGGGCCGTGCCCGGCACCGGCCCGTCAGAGGGCGGTGGTGCCGAACACGCGGGATTGGAATTGCGGAGCGATCGACGTGGCCAGGTCACGCAAGAACTCTGTCTGTATGCCGTAGGCCGTCGCGCTGCTGGGATGGATGCTCGAGACGCGCACGAGCATGCCGTCCGGGATGCGTCCGCGCAGGCCATAGCTCAGCTGCGCGAGCTTCTGCTCGGTGTTGGTGCCGACGACCCGGTCACCGACGACGATCCAGTACATCACCGGTTCGTTGCGGCTGCCCAGGCGCGTGAGCACCTTCTGCACCGGAATGTCGCGGCCGGCGAGCTGGTTGAGTTCGCCGCGATGCACCGAGAGCACCTGGAAGCCTTGTGCGGGGTAGCAGATCTCGGGGCGATGTACCTGCATGCTGTCGGATTGATCGCCGCCATAGGCGACCGAGAGCATCACGCGCTCGCCACGCGAGTTGACATAGGTGCGGGCGAGCACCTGGCTGTAGATCTTGTCGAGCTGCGCCTGCACGTCCGGGGCGGGCAACACCACCGGTACACGGTCGTCGATGCGCCAATCGCCGAACTGACGCGGGAACATGGTCTCCAGATCGACGGCGGGCCCCTGCTCTGCCATCCGGATGGACGGCCTCGCCACCACTGCCATGGCCGCGGCCAGGCACATTAGACCGGCGACGATCCAGACGCGCATCCTGATCATGTGGAGGCCCCCTTGCGGCTGCGGCCGCGGTCGAACAGGCCGAGGACCCCGTCGAAAGCGAACAGCAGCACCAGTGCGATGACGAACAACACCATGCCGGCCGCACCGTGGATGAACCCCTGTCCGGCTTCGTCACCGAAGTGATAGGTCACGAGAACGAGGATCATCACGCGGATCGCATTCGCGATGAAAGCGATCGGCAGGATGCTCAGCACGATGGCGACGTTGCGCCAGCGGCTCGGGTGATTCATCAGGTACAGATAGAGCAGGCCCAGTGCCGAGAGGCTGAACATGCTGTTGAGGCCCGAACAGGCATCGGCCACCAGGAGCTGGTACTGGCCGATCGACAGCACCACCCCGCTTCGCGCGATCGGGTAGCCGAGTTCGTACAGCACCGTTTCGGCCACCACCGACACGGTGCGCTTCAACGGCCCCGTCATCGAGTCGATGATGGCCGCCGGCAGCGGCGCCATGAACACCAGGAACAGCAATGGAAACGCCACCGCCCGGACAGCGCGCCAGCCGAACAGCACGGCGCCGGCACCGGCGAGCAACGGGATCTGCGAGCCGACCTCGAACAGCAGGATCTGCTGTGAGCGGCCGAACACGTACAGCAGCAGGCCGAACGCCAGCAGCGCCCACGCGAGGACAGACTTGCCACCGTCCTGCGCAGCGGCCATGAACTCCTCGCGCTTCTGCCAGAACAGCCACAGCGAGACAGCAAGAATCAACGGCCCGTGGCCTTGTTCCTCGCTTTGCCAGACGGTGCGCGACAAATGCACGATGGTCGGCACATACATCAACAGCAGCCCCGCGAGCAGCGGGGCAGCCATGGTGAGCCAAGGCCGGCGCGTGTCGGCTATGGGCATGGCAGTTTGCATCGTCAATACTCGTTCATGATCACGCCGGCCAGTTTGGCGGGGCTGCCCGTCAGCGTGGCGACCAGGTCCTGCAGGCGGTCCACGCGTGAACGGCCCTGCCGTGCCACGACCAACGCCGACCCGCAGCGCGCGGCGATCACGCTCGCATCCGAGCCGTAGGCGGCTGCCGGTGTGTCGACGATGACATGGTCGAACTTGTTGAGCAGCTCGCGCATCAACAGGCCGAAAGCGGGGCGTTCGACCAGTTCGAGCGGGTTCGGCGGCGTGATCCCGACCGGCAGCACGAACAGGCTGGGCAGGTTGGGAATGTGCTTGATGACGTTGGTTTCGGCGCGGCCGGACAGGATGCCGGACAGCCCCGAGCTGCTGTCGAGTTCGAACACCTCGTGCTGGCGCGGACCACGCATGTCGCAGTCGACCAGCAGCGTGCGGCCGCCCAGCTGCGACAACACCACGGCCAGGTTGGCCGTGAAGAAGGTCTTGCCGTCGCCCGGGTCCGGACTCACGACCGCGAGCGCGCGCCGCGGCTCGTCGGCGGTGAACAGCCGCATCATCAGCTGGCTGCGGATGGCCCGGAAGGCCTCGGCCTGGTGCGAGAACGGTTGCGTCGCGGTGATCAGCTCCGAGCGCAGCTCGCGGCGCTGGTCGGGCGCATAGGGGTAGTGGAATTGCTGCGACAGCGCGAACAGGACGTCGTCGTCGCTCGCCAGCCCCAACGCGACAGCAGCTTCGCCGAAGCGCACGCCCTTTTCACGCTGGAACTGCAGCACCTGATCGACCTGCTCGGCCGACAGCTTCTTCTTGCGACGGATGATGTCGCCGATCGGGCGGTCATGGATCGCCGTCGGCTTGACGTCTTCTACGTCGTTCGGCACGGGATGCAGGTGAGGTGCCGCATTGGCATCACGAAAGATCGCCATCAGACCCCCTTCGGACGCGGCAGCTGGCCCAGCACGCGCCGCGGAATCATCAGATTGTTCTTGCGGCCCAACAGCATGCCGCGACGCACCGGCCGGGGCATCACGCCGAGCACCGGCAGACCGAGCAGCTGCACCACGTCGGCGAACGAGCGCACGCGACGGTCGAGCAGTTCAAGCAAGAAGCTTGCCCCGATTGCGAGCACCAGACCGACGCAGCCCGCCAGCGCGACGTTGAGCATGATCTTCGGTGACGAAGGACTGCTCGGCGTGACCGCCGGGCTCAGCATGGATGCGTTCGTGAGCGTGGTGTGGCTCTCCAGGTTGGTCTGGTTGAGCCGCGCCAGCACGCCCTCGTAGGCGCGCTGCGCGTTGGTCACGTCGTTCACCAGCACCGCGGCCTCGTCGCGTTGTTCACGCATCTTCAGCACCCTGTCACGCTGTGCTTCCAGCGCTGCCTTGATCTCGGCCTCGCGCTGCCGGTTGATCGTGTTGCTGACCGTGACGCCGCTGGTGACGCGGCGCGTCTCCGCCGCGATGCGCTCTCGCAGCGCAGCGATGCTGGCCTGCGCCTCGATGACCTGCGGATGGCTGCTGCCGTAGCGTGCGCTCAGCTCCTGCAGCCGTGCCTCCTGCCGGTTCACGTCGCCCTTGAGCCCGGAAATCAGCGGGTTCATCAGCACTTCCTGCATGCGGTCGGCGGAAGTGCCCGCCTGGTGCTGCCGGCTGCTGGAATCGACGGCCAGCGCTTGTATCGTGACCAGCTGCGAGGACAGTTCTTGCAAGCGGGCGCTTTCGATGTCGAGCCGCTCGTCGGTGGCAACGAGGCCGTGCTTCTTCTGGTATTCCGACAAGCGCGCCTGCGCGGCCTCGAGCTTTTCGCGCAGTTCCTTCGCGCGACCGTCGAAGAAGGACGAATACTGCTTGGCCGGCTCCACGCGCAGATCGACGTGCGTGTCGATGTAGCCCTGGACGAAGGCGTTGGCCATCAGCGCGGAGAACTTCGGATCGACCGACGTGTAGTTGACCATCAGCACCTGCGAGTCACCGGACGGCTTGACTTCGAGGCTGCGCAGCAACGCTTTCGCGAGCCAGGACTCGATATCGATGCCGCCGCCGGTTGCTTCGCGCCACTGGTCGCGGGTCTGCGGACTCTCGGCCAGGCGCAGATTGCGCACCACCCGCTGCGCCACGCGCTCGCTGCGGATGATCTCCAGTTGCGTCAGCAGGTAGCCTTGCGCCCCCGGAAGAATCATGCCGGCCACCGGGTCGGGCGAGCGGACGTCGACGACCAGGGTGGACGTTGCGGTGTACTGCTTGGGCATCCACAGGCTGATGCCGATGGCGCTGCCGAGCACCACCACCAGCACCGCCAGGGCGACCTTCCATCGCGCCAACAGGATGGAGAAGAATTGACCGAGGGTCATGACGGCTCCTACTTCCTAGAACAGGCTCTCGCGCACGTAGACGACGTCGCCGTCGCGCAGCGTGTCTTCCATCGAGGGCTGGATCACCTGCACCCGCCCGTCCGCGCCTCGGCGGTGCACCCGCAGCCCCCGCTCGGTGCCGCGCTGCGTCAAGCCGCCGCCGGTGGCCAACGCCTGCATCACGCTCATGTCACGCTCCAGGCGCAGCGCACCCGGACGCTGCACCTCGCCGTAGATGTAGATCGTGGGCATGCGGTCGACGTAGACCACGTCGCCGTTCTGCATGACCATGTCGTCTTCGGTCTTGCCGCCCATGAAGATGCTGGGCAGGTCGATTTCCTTGCGGAAGGGCTTGGTGTTGCGCACACCGGTCACGACGATGACGTCGGCGCCGCCGGTCGCCACGCCGCCGGCCATCGCGATCAGATCGGTCAGCCGGGTGTTGGCGAGTTCGAGCGGGTATTTGCCCGGGCGGTTGACCTGCCCCAGCACCGAAGCCTGGTTGCCACGCACCTGCACGACCAGGATCGACACTTGCGGCTGCTTCACGTAGTTGCCGCTGCGCAGGCCGTCGGCGATGCGCTTTTCGGCTTGCACGACGGGAATGCCGCCGACCTGCACCTGGCCCAGCAATGGGTAGGTGATCGAGCCCGATTCGGACACCCGCGCCTCGAGCGAGAGGTCGGGGCTCTGGAAAACATTGATGCGGATCACATCCCCGGGGCCGAGCACGTATTCACGGGTGTTGGCCAGTTGGGCCGCGGCATGGCCGGCTGCCACCAGCAGCAGCACGGCAAGCATCCATCGACGGAGAAGTAGTGTTGTCATTTATTTGATTCCAGACAGACCTTTGCTGATCGCCGCCGCATCATCGTCGGCGGCCACGGAAGTGCCTTGTTGCTGCGCCGTCGCCGGCTGATCTTTCGCGGCGGCCTGCGCGGCCGTCGGAGCACCGTCGGCGAACTTGCCGACGTATTCGATCTCGGCACCCGCCCGCAAGGCCTTCAAGTCCTCCTCGACCATCTTGCGCTTGCGATCGTTGAGGATGAACTGCTCGATCGCGGGACGTGCTCGCACTTCGTCGACCGGCGCTTCTCGCGAAGCGACCAGAAAGATCGCCTGCGCCCCCGAAGGCGACGGCACCATCATTGCCTGCCCGTCCTTCAGTTCGTGGAAGGCGTCCAGCATGTTCAGCGGCAGTTGTTCGGCAGCGCGTGCGGCCTGGTTCACCGCGAACTGAATGCTGTTCGCTCGCAAGTATTCGAGGAAGTCCGACGTCGACTTGGCGCTCTTGAGGTGCTGCTCGATCTCGGGCAGCTTGGCCTGGTCGGCCTGGATGGCGACTTCCTGCAGGTTGTACACGCGACGTTGGCTGAACAGCGCCGGCTTGGCGTCGTAGTAGGCCTTGACCTCTTCCGGCGACGGCTTGGACGCCGCCTCGGCGACTTTCTCGAGATAGAACCGAGCCAGGATCTCGCGGCGCGCCGCCTCGATGGCCTGCACGGCACGAGGGTCTCGGTCGAGCTTCATTTCAGTGGCACGTTGCACGGCCAGTTCCTGGTCGATCAGCTTCTGCAGCGCTTCCTTGCTGGCGACCTCGGCCTGCTCCTGCTTCAGCCCCGGCTGGCGCTGCAGCACGTAGTTGATCTGGTGGACGGAAATCTCACCCTTGTTGACCTTGGCGGCGACCTGACTGGCAGGCTTGTCTTTCTTGTCGCCGCAGCCGGCCACGAAAAGCGCAGCGATCACGGCGGATGCCACAGCGAGACTGCGCATCGTGGCCATCGCGTTGGAATGGTGGATGGTGTTCATCTTCGAAACTGCTCCCTGCGCCCGGGAAGGCGCTCTGCTGTGGCCCGGCGTCGCCAGACCCGTGTTTCCACTATTGCGCGGATGGTCGAACTCTGCGAAAGCACAATCGGTGCCGCAAAGTCGAAGACGAGTGTACTGGTGGGACTTCCGTGCAAGGTAACCCCTGGTTAAGGGGCCTGACGGAAACAAAAAGTCTCAGACTGCCGAGCCAAGATCAGCTTAGGCGCTTGATGTGACGCCCGATTGACGGGCACGCGAAACGCTTCCGTCGCGCTGCGCACCGTGACGGCTCGCAACGGAAACGGCAGGCCCTATTGCAGTGCCTGCACGCCAGCGAGCAGCCAACCCGCCGAGCCGTCCTTGGGCTTCGTCAGGTTCCACACCTCACGAAACGGCGCAGCGCCGGCGGTCACTTCCTCTCGGATCATTCCCGAGAATTCGACACTGGCGATATAGGTCGTGCCGATGTCCTCGACGCCCAGCATCTCCGCGTTCAACGTGACGACGTCGGTGCGGTTCGGCTGGTCTCCGCGCTCGTCCAGCTGCAGGCGGATATGACCCAGCATGTCGTCGGTCATCAGCAACCGCAAGGTCTCGATGTCGGCCCGGTCCCAGGCTTCCTGCAACAGCACAAAGTTACTCTTTGCCGATTGCAGGAACCCGGCCGCGTCGAAACCGGCCGGCACACCCCAGCGGAACTCTCCGGTGCGCGAAGCAACCTCTTCGATGCCGCCGGCGCCGTAGTGCACGCTCGACTCGGGCGCCAAGGTTGCCGGCTCGTAGTGACTGGAGGCGAAGGACGAGCGCGCCGCGGGCGGCGTGGCCGACTGGAAGGCCAGCGAAGCCGGCGCAACGCCGGCCGACCGCTTCAGCAAACGCCACAGCACCCAGCCGAGCAACGCCAGCAGCAGCGACACCACGGCGAACGAGAACCAGCCGGCCGCTTGCGGCCCGACGCCGAAACCATGGAAGAAGCCTGCGACACCGAGCCCTGTGGCCAGCCCGGCGACCACGCCGACCGAACTGCCCGCCACCCCGGCGTCCGACTCGTCGGCACCCACGGCCACCGGTACTGTGGCTTGCGTTTCCTGCCGCTTCGGCCCGGCGTCCCGGGCGACTTCGGTGCTGGCCGCACCGCCCGCAGCGTCACCCCCCGAGCGCTTGGCCTGCGCTGCCGGCGTCAGCCCCAGCATGGCAGCGAGACAGAGGACGACAAGCTTGGAGGTGTTCATGGCTGGACCCGCGGGCAACGACGGCATGGCGGATGAAGCGTTGCGCGCCTCACCCCTCGATCAACATTTGATGCCCACGTGCAACGCCACCACTCCGCCGGTGAGGTTGTGCACGTCGACATGGCCGAACCCGGCGTCCTTCATCATGGTCTTCAACTCCTGCTGGCCGGGATGCATGCGGATGGACTCTGCCAGATAGCGGTAACTCTCGGCGTCGCCGGCGATCCATTGCCCCAGGCGCGGCAGGACTTTGAACGAATACCAGTCGTAGGCCTTCTGCAGCGGCTGGGCCACTTTGGAGAACTCGAGCACGAGCAGCTTGCCGCCGGGCCTCAGCACGCGGCACATCTCGCCAAGTGCGCGCTCCTTGTGCGTCATGTTGCGCAGTCCGAAGGCCACGCTGACGAGGTCGAAGCTGTTGGCCGCGAACGGCAGTGTCTCGGCGTCACAGATCGAGGTCGGCAGCACCAGCCCCTCGTCGAGCATGCGGTCGCGCCCGACGCGCAGCATCGCCTCGTTGATGTCGGTGTGCACGACGCACCCGGTCGTGCCGGCGTGCTTTGCGAAAGCACGCGTCAGGTCCCCGGTACCGGCCGCGATGTCGAGCACGCGATGGCCCTCGCGCACGCCGGAGACCGCGATCGTGTAGGCCTTCCAGGCGCGATGCAGCCCCATGGACATGACGTCGTTCATGACGTCGTAGCGCGAGGCGACCGAGTCGAACACGCCCCGCACGCGCTGCGCCTTCTCGGACTCGTCGACGGTCTGGAAACCGAAGTGGGTGGAACTCATGCTGTCATCGTACGTGGATGGGGCGCCTGCCCATGCTCACAACCCCGCACGGGTGTGGGGCATGCCACACGCTGGCGCTTCAAATGAGGGGAAAAACCGACAGTGGCGCGAAAGCAGCGCCAGTGCATCAGTGCGCATGCCCGCAGGCCGAGCCGCCCTTGTCCGGCATCGGTGCGTCGCGCTCGACGCCGGCGTCCTGCAGCCGCTTGAAGTAGTCCTGCCAGAGCCGCTCCTGTTCGGCCCCCAGGAAGTAGAGGTAGTCCCACGAAAAGATGCCGGAGTCGTGCCCGTCGCTGAAGGTGGGCTGCACCGCGTAGTTGCCGACCGGCTCGAGCGCGACGACACCGACCTCGCGCTTACCGGTTTGCAGCACCTCCTGCCCGGGGCCATGCCCCTTGACCTCGGCCGACGGCGAATAGACCCGCATCAGCTCGAAGGGAATCCGGAAGGACGCGCCGTCGCTGAAGGCCACCTCGAGGTGCTGCGACTGTTGATGCACCGTGATCGACGTGGGGATGGGCGTGTGGTTCTGCAGGCCTGCCATGGGAAAAGGTGGTGGGGTTCAGAAGACCAGCGAAAGGTTGACGTGCAGTTTGTCGTCGCCCTTCACCGGCACCGACGGATTCTCTTCCGGATCGGCGCGGCTGCCGGTGAGCACGTAGCCGTATTCCGCACTGACGTTGAGGCCACGCGGGTGCTCGTAGCGCAGACCGACGCCGACGCTGGTCAGACGGTCCTTGCTGCGGCGGGTGGGCCGGTCGGTCACGTCGCTGCGGATCAAGCCGGAATCGATGAAGCCGAGGCCGCGCAGCCCGGACATCCATGCCGGCGTGATGCCTTCGAGCGTGAGCGACGCTCCGGTGTCGCCATAGAGCACCCGGTCCGGCACGCCACGGATCGAGCCGACGCCGCCCAGGCCGAAGCCTTCGCCGGCCAGCAGCAGGTCCGGGCTCCATTGCGCCTGGCCGCGCGCGAGGAACTGCCAGCCGGAAGCCATCGCGCGGAAGAAGCTGGCACTCGCTCTCAACGCCTTCCAGTGCGTGGTGTCGATCTGGTCGTTCTCGGTGCGATAGGCCGCCAGGCTGTTGCCGCGGCCGCCGCTGACATTGGCTGCGAACTCGGCGCTGTACGCCACCAGTTGCCGTTCTGCCTCGATGCGTCCGACATAGCTGACGGACAACGGGCGCGAGCGGCGGTCCTGTTGCACCGTGGGCGCCCCCTCGATCTCGGTGGCCTTGTAGAGCTTGTCTTCCCACGCCAAAGTGAGGTAGGAGCGGTAGCCGCCGTCGGGCACGAAATAGTGCGAATAGCCGAGCTTGGAAGTGTGTCCGGCCGCGGTGCTGCGGAAGGTGTCGTATTCGGTGCTGGTCGAGTCGAGGCCGAAGGTGCCCGTGACGTCGGAATCGACATAGCTGGCGAACACCACGCCCCCGCTGCGGTACAGCGGCGCCCGGTAGGTCACGCCGATCTGCTTGACGCGCGACGGATGCTGCACCGAGGTGGTGTACGCCATGCCGAGCACATGGTCGCGGTTGAACAGGTTGTTGTAGCTGCCGCTGACGGTGAAGCGGTCGCGTCCGGTCTCGGACGTGCCGTAGTTGTTCCAGCCGATGCCGACCGACCATGGTGCCTGTTCGGTGACCCGCACGGTGGCAGCAATGCTGTCGTCTTCCTCGGCCTGCTTCAGCGACACCACCAGCTGGCGCGACGGGTTCTCGTTCGCCACGGCGGTCTCACGAGCAAGCTTGCGCAGGTTGGGCGACGTCCCTTCCTGGAGCTGCGGCAGCGCCGCGCGGACATTGGCGTCGTCGTAATACTTGCCGTTCCCCTGCAGCTGGACCTTCGCCAGCGTGAAGCGGACGATGTTCAGCGTCACGGTGTCGCTCAGCGGCTGCGGCGGCAGCACGACGCGATACAGCGAGTAACCGCGATCGTGCAGGGACTTCTCGAGCGCTGCCGTGGCTTGCTGCAGCACGGCCAGTGTGGCGTCTGCGCGCAGGAAGGGCGCCAGAATGGCGCTGGTCTCGCCGCTGCCGAGCGGGTTCTCGCCGTTGATCGCGAAACCCTTGATCGGGAACACGGCCTCGGGAGGTGCCGGCGGCATCGGGGCGGGGGTCTGTTGCGCATGTGCAGCGCCGAACGCCGCCAGGGCCAGCAGCACGGCGCGCGGCACCTGGGAGTAGCGAAGTATCTTCATCAAGGCATCCCTTAGATCACGGGCGCGTGCCGCGGCCATCAGCGGCAGACCTCGGCGCCCGCCGGCAGCAGGTCGCGCAGCAGACTGTAGAGCGCCGGGTTCTCCACGTCGGGCAAGGGGGTGCGATCGAACTCGATGAACAGCGGCATGTCGGCCGGCCGCGCGGTATTGCCGTTCAGGCTCGCGTAGCCCGCCTCCCCGCGCCCGAGATGCAGCACGTCGGTCGCCGTGAGGATCTCGACGTGGCCATCGCGCACGAAGACATAGAGCCCCTCTTCGTCGCCCATCGGCGCCGAACCGAACAACGCGTCCTCGTCGACCTGCACGCCATCGGGGCGCGGTGCGTCGATCTCGAAGCCCTGCACCAGGCGCTGCAGCACGCCCGGTGCGATGTACAGGCCCTGCCCCTGCCCGACGACCTCTTCGCCGCCGCCGTCCGGCGTGACGACGAGCGTGCCTTCCCACGTGAACAGCGTGAGGCCGCTGTCGGGCGGGCCCGACTCGCCGGCGCACGGGCCGGTACAGCTCATGTCGAAGCCGGTGCCGCGGATGCCGATGGTGGCGGTGGCCGTGGCGATGCCGACCCGCCTTGGATCGGCCTTCCCGATCAACCCGGTCAAGCCGCGCATCGTCCCGCGCGCCAGCCGCACGAGGAAGGAGCCTTCGGATGGCGTCTTCGGGTCGAACACGAAGTTTTCGATCTTCAGGCGGCTGTTGGAGCCGAGTGCCGTGCGGCTCTGGTCGCGGAAGGCGAGCAACGCGAAAGTGCCAGGGCCGGTCCCGACCAGATCGCCCGGATACACCGCACCGCCGACGCTCAGCGGCCGGCGAGCGCCGGCCGCATCCTCGGCAAACACGTCGCCCCGCATCACGGCGACCTTGGCGCTCGCCTGCACGGCGTTCGGTTTGGTGGGTTGGGCCACCTGCGAAGACTCCTGCGCACAGTCGCGTTCGCACAGGCGGGCGTCGAAATTGGTCCCCCGGATGCCGATGGTCGCCGTGGCGGTCTGCACCTGGGCCGCGTTGGGCGCGTTCTTGTTGATCAGGCCCGTGATGGCACGGAAGCCGCCTCGAAACAGCTGCATCACCATCGAGTTGTCGTTCGCGTTCTCGCGGTAGCGGAAGGTGCGCAGCACCAGCACGGAGTTCGGCCGCAAGGTCATGCGCGTGCCGTCGCTGAGCCGCACGATGGCGAAGGACCCGGCGCCGGTGCTGAGCCGGTCGCCTTCTTGCAGCGGCAACCCCTTGCCGAGCGTGCGCGGCCCCTGGCCCGGCAACTGCGCGAAGCCGACCCCACGGGCGAAATCGACCTGGCCGACCGACGGCTGCGCCCACGCCATCGGCGCAAGCACTGCCAGCAACAGCGCGCCGGCCACCCGCCAAGCCCAGGCTTGGGCCGCACCGCGCCGGCCGGCGCGAGGTTCAACGACAGACATTTTCTGCCTCCACGGCGACCTTGCCGAAACGCTCACCTTCGAGAACGCGCTGCAACTGCACCAGCACCTGGATCACCGGGATGTCGACCCTGGTTTCAGAGCCGCCTTCGGGCGGTACGGCAGCGGCCTGCGTCAAACCGCGGTTGGACTGGCCGTTGCCGACCGGGCCTGCCGTGCTGTGCTGGAAATCGGGCGTGCAGTCGGGCGTGCAGTTCCAGGTCGGGTCGACGCTGACGAAGTTCGGCGTCGCCGAGTTGGTGTAGACGACCGCGTCGGTGTCGGCCGCGCTGCCGGGTGTGAACGTCAGCGCGGCGCCACTCGGCAGGCCGAGCACGATGTCGGTGCCGTACTGGATGGCGGCATAGGCTCCGTCGGCGGTGCCACCGATCAGCGACAGCGACGTCGCGTTGATGTTGACGTGCTCGCCGGCAATGTGCGCCGCCGTCGTGCCGCCTTCGAGGGTCAGGGCGCCCCCGGCGTTGAGCGTCAGCGTGTCGGTCGCGACGATCGCGGCACTGCCGGTGGGTGCCGGCACGACTGCGGCCGGGACTTCGAGCGGGCCGGTGCTGGACGCTCCGGCCACCGTGATGCCTCCCTGTGCCGTGAGCTTGACGTTCTGCGCCTGAACCAACGCTCCGCCCGACAGGGCGCGAACCTCCAACGCACCCGCCGTCTCCAGCTCGAAATCACCGCCGAGGTTCAAACCGTTCAGGATCGACAGGGTCCCAGACCCGGTGTTGGTGAGTTGCACGCTGCCACCGCTGGATTGGCTCTCCACGTTGAGCACCGACGCGTCGAACGTCGCAGCGATGTCGCCGGCAGCTTCAAGAGAGACGAACTGCGCATCGAGTTGGGGATTGGCGAGCCCCGCCGCACCGTTGATGTCGCCTTGCAGCGCCTCGACGCTGATGGATGACAGCGCCGAGACCGTGCCCAAAGCGAAACCAACATTGCCCGAAACGGAAGCGAGCCCGACCCGGGTAAAGCCGGCCAGACTGCGATCGACAGTGAGGTCGCCGTCCGCAATCAGCGCCAGCTGTCCGTCAGTGGTCGCGCCCCCGAAGTCGACCTGTGCGGTGCGGCCGTCGCCCTGAATGTGCAGGCCCACGGGCGACAAGCTGCCTGCCTGCACCAGGATCTGGTCGTCCGTGGAGACATCTGCCAGCTGCACACGGATGGCCTGCGCGATCGAATCGGCGCCGCCGATGTTGCCGTCAGCCTCTAGCGTGACGGCATGGGTGCCCGCAGCCGTCGCCTGGATGCGCCCCTGCGGCGTACCGTTCTCGATGGCAGCACCGGCCACCCGCACGGCCGGCCCGATGACGGCCTCGCTCAGCGTGAAGGTGCCCACGCCGGCGTCGAGGTCGACGAAGGAGCTGCCGGAGGCCGAGGTGGCGGCCGTGGCTTGGCCGCCCGCCAGCGCGCCATCGATCGCGTTCGTCACGGTACCGACGGTCATGCCGTCGGCGCTCGCGATCACGGCGGTGCCATGAACGCCAGCGCTGCCGGTGGCGCGGAAGGCCACGGTATCGATCTGGTTGCCCGTGTTGGCAAGGTCGATGGTGCGGGCTTGCACACGCAACGCGTCGGCCTGGATGCCGGTGGAACCTTGCGACACGGTTCCCGCCGTGCGCAGCACGACCTGGCCGATGTTGCCCCCCGCCGTCAGGTCGAGCGTGGCCGGCGTGCCGCTGGCGTTGTCTTCGATGAAGAGACCGGCCGACGCACCACCGGCCGTGTTGTCGATGCGCAAGACCGGCGCGGTGATACGCGCGATCTCGTCGCTGTTGAGCGTGAGTTGCTCGTTGCTGGAATCGGATGAATCGGCGTGCGTTTCGGGGCTGAGCAGGATGTCTCCCTGCGCGACGAAGCTCACCGCCGTGCCGGCGTTCAACGAGCCGCTCGACCCCATGCTGAACGTGCCGAGGTCGTTGAAGGTCGCCTGCTGGCCGACCTGTACCGCTGCGGCGATGTGTACCGGCACGAAGGCCGACGCACCGGAAGTGACCGTCAGGTTGCCGCCGACGTCCAGCCCGAGCGATGTGCTCGTGCTGCCTGAACCGAGTACGGCTCCGAGAGAAAGGTCCTGCGGATCGTCGGCATTGAAGCTGAACGCGAGGGAGAGATCCCCCGTCACCGACCCGTGCATCTGGCCCAACGCGTGGGCACCGTCGAGCGTGACGTCGCCGCCGACCTGCCACGCCAGCGTGGGGGTGACGATGAGCTCGCTGCCGCTCTGTTGCGTGACGCCACCCGCGCCGGCCTGGATCGACAACTCGCAATCCGGGCACTGCGCAGCGCTCACGGTCGAGCCCCCGGGATCATGGCCGGCCACCACCAGCGTCGCGCCGTTGCGCAGCTGCACAGCGCCGTCGTCGGCATCGGCCGAAATGCTCATGCCCGCGCTCGTGGCCCGCGTCAGGCTGGCGTAGATGCCGCCGTCAAGCGTGACGTCGGCACCCTGGATGTCGATCAGCCCGGCATTGCCGCCGACGCCCAGGACACCCAGCGACCCGGAGGCATCGCTGCCGCCCTCGCCGGCGTCCGAGACGACCTGCGCGCCGGAGGCGGCGTCGATACGTATCGCCGTGGCCGCCGTGCCGCCCCGGATGGTGATGTTGCCGCCGTTGCCGCCGCTGCCGGCCGCGGTGCCGAAGGTGTCGCCGCCGGTGCCGCCCAGCGATTGCAGGCCGTTGCTGCCGGACACGGGCACGAACGCGAAGAGCGCGGGCGACCCGTTCTCGAGTTGCAGGACGCCGGCGCTGCCGTCCGTCGCTGCGTTCAGCACGACCGTGATGTCGCCGGCGTCGCCGCCGTCTTGCTCGAAGCTGCCCGCGCCGCCGGCCGTCACCACCGAGCCCTGCACGACGACGGCAGAACCGCCGCCCACCTGCTGCGTTCCTTCGAGAGTGATGTCGCCGCCGCGGCCGGCGGTGGCACCCGGTGCCGACGCGCCCCGTGCGCTGATGTCGCCGATGTCGAGCGAGCCGGTGTTGCTGCGCACCTGCACGTTGCCGGCGGCCCAGGTGCCGCCTGCTCCGGTAGCGTCGGTGTCGATCGAGTCGACGACGATGTTGCCGTGTGCGGCGAGCGAGACCGCGCCACCGGTGGAGTTGCGCACCGAGTTGACCCGGACTTCGGCCTGGAACGCATCACCGGCTACCGCGGGGTTCGTCATCCCGGCGCTGAAGTCAAGCGACACGGCGGACGTGGAGACGGAGCTGGCCAGCGCGCGGATCAGCGAGGGCCCGTTGCTGACGAGGTCGATGCCGCAGGGGCTGGTGGGACAGCTGGCGTCGGTGGTCTCCAGACGCAGCCCGCCGTTGACGGGCGCGTCGAGGATGCCGTCGGAGCCCGACGCACCGCCCCAGTCGGCGCCGGTGATCGCTCGCCGGGCCTGGATGGTGAGATTGCCCGAGTAGCCCTCGATCTCGTTCTCGAAGACCTCGGTCGGTGCCACGTCGCCGGCGGCCACGTCGCCGGTAAAACCGCCGGAGCCGAAGCCGGCCCGGATCACGACCTGATCCGGGTCGAGCAGCCAGGTGCCGGCCTGCCCGCTCGGAGCGCTCACGTCCGGCAGGCCGCTGCGGGCTAGCGTCTTGCCCGAGGTCTCGACCTGGCCGCCGTTGCCGCCTTGTGCGCCGCCGCGGGCGCTGATCGCGCCGTGCGACGCGGTGTGCCCGTCCGACCACACGACCACGGTACCGCCGTCGCCGACCTCGATCGCGTCGGCCTTCAGTTGCGCGCCGCGATCGACCCGCGTGGCCAGGGCGTTCTCGATCGCCGCGTCCCGGCCCTGCCAGCCGCCGCCGACGTAGACCTGGCCGCCACCGTGCACACCGGAGGCATCGAGCGACGCGGTCGACGCGACCCGGGTGCTGGCGCCGGTGACGACGATCTCGCCACCTTTCGTGCCCCGGCGTGCCGCCACACTGCCGGAGACGTCCACGCTGTCCCTGGCCTTCAGCCAGACCTTGCCGCCCACCGTTTCGACCGCGTTGGCCTGCACGGTGCCGCTGTGGCGCAGCGTGCCGGCGAACATGCCAACCGCACCGGCTTCCACCGAGCCCAGGTTCAGCACCTGGTCACCGGCGTTGACCACTTCGAGCTGGATGCCTTCCAGGCCGCGGCCCGTGATCGACACCGACTGGCCGGCCGCCAGCACGGCCTGGCCGCCGTGCACCTTCAATGCACCGGCGTTGGTGATCTGCGGCGCGATCAAGTAGAGGTCGCCGTGCACCTGCACGACGTCGGTGATCGAGATGCCGCCCGGTACACCGTCGGCCTGCAGCCGGACCTTGCCGGCCTTCCAGTCGGCGTCGCTGATGTTGAGCGTCGACGCGGTGAAGCCCGCCGTGTCGATCACGGCCCCCTTGCCGAACACGATGCCGGCGCCGTTGACCAGGAACACCCGGCCGTTGGAACTCAGGGTGCCGAGAATCTCGCTCGCACTGCCGCCCGTGACGCGATTGAGGACCGTGCTCCTCGAACTCTGCTGCTGGAATCGCACGCTCTGGCCGGAGCCGATGCCGAAGCTCTGCCAGTGGATGACCGCGCCCGGCGTGTTCGTGACCTGCAGGTGCGAGCCCTGCTGCGACATCTGTGCCGAGCCTTGAACGACCTTCGCGCCCTGAGGCAGCGCGTCGGACGACGGCGCTGCGAAGCCGAGTGCGAGCGCCGCAGCCAGCGGCTGGAACGGGAAGCTGCGAGCGGGCCTCGCCCGTCCTGCGACCGGACGCTTCAGCGGCGCAACCGCAGACGACGCGGCGTCCCGTGGCATCGGGGACACGGTGGGCACGGTGGTAAAGGACATGCGAGCAGTCATGAAGATCTCCCATCCGCGTCCCGGGCGCCTGCCGCGGGCCGACGCGGCACACCGCCGCTCGGCGGCTGCGCCGGCACCCGCATGGACAGGGCCGGACCGTGACGCAGTTCACCCCTTTTTGGAGCCTGGCGATTACAACATCGATGCCACCGGCTGCGTAACCCTCGTCCTAGGGATTTTTGGCGGCTGCCGCACCCGGCTGCCCCCCTCCGATGGGGGGCAGCGCCGAGCGAACGGCATCGTCGAGCAGGAGCAGGTCGCATGCCAGCCGGGTTGCGGCGCCCTCCGGCACCTCGCGCTGGCGTGTGCCCCACACCGGCTGCGGGAAGTGGCTGTCCCAGTCGAAACGGGCGACCACATGCCAATGCAGATGAGGCACGACATTGCCGAACGATGCCAGGTTGATCTTCGTCGGTGCCAAGATGGCGCGCAGCGTCCGCTCGATCGCCGACACCACGCCCAAGCATTCGTGCTGCTGCGCGACGTCGAGATCGGTCCATTCGGCGACGTGCGCTTGCCAGATCACCCGGTAGAAGGCGGGAAAGTCCGCATCCTCGACCCGCACCACGCGCCAGGCCCCGTGCTGCGCGATCAGCCGGCCGCCGGGCGAACGGCACAGTTCACAATCGGGACGCGCATCGGACGAGGGGACGAAGGAGGGCATGACGGACATGGCAGCACCGGCGGGCAGCAGCGGCAACGGGCCGCCATTATCGGCGCCGCCGGGCGTCGACGGCGACGAGTTCTGGCAGGCGCGGCTGCAGCTCGCACGCAGCGCACTCGCAAGCGCCGACTTCGGCGTTGCGGCCCATCACCTGGACGCCGTGACGCGGTCGCTGCCCGCGGAGCGCCTCGGTGCGTCGATCCGGCTGGGGCACGCGTGCGCCCTGGCGGCAACGGGAGCCCTGCGCGCATCGACCGACGCCGTGCGCAGCATTGCGGCTCCGGCACGCCATGCGCTGGTCCAGGACGAACGCACCGACCGCGCCCTGGCGGAAGTGCTGGCCGTGGGCTGGGACGCACACCAGGTACAGGCCTTGTTGTCGGCCTACGCGATGCGTCAGGGGCGCTGGGAATACCGAGCGCGCTTCATCGAGGCACTGCGCACCGTGGCCGGGCTGCGGGCCGGCGTCCCGCTGCACCGCTCGCTGGTCTTCGACGCGTTCGCCTTCGGCCTGCCCGACGCCCTGATCTCGGCGCTGACCGAACGCTTCGCCGACGATCAGCGCCCGTCCGTCGCCCAGCCTGCAGCGCAAAACACTGCCGAGGCCGGCCGCGGCGAGCGCCGGCTGCGCATCGCCTTGCTGTCCGGCGAATGGCGGCGCCACCCGACCTACTTCCTGCACCGCGACCTGCTGGCCGCGCTCGATCGGCGTCGGCTGCATCTGACCGGCATCTACCTGCACCCGCTGGCCGATCACTACACCGAAGACCTGCGCCGCCTGTGCGACGACTGGCTGCACTGGCCAGGGCAGGATGCCGCCAGCGTGGCCGCCGCCATGCGCGCGCGTGGCTTCGACATCGTCTGGGTGCTCGGCAGCTTCCAGCAGACGCCGGTGGCCGAGGTGCTGGCCCACCGCCCGGCGCCGCTGGCAGTCAATGGTCTGGCGTCCTACTACCCGCACGGTCCGGCGCTGGTCGACTACACCGTGGTCGACCCGATCACCGTGCCGCCCGCGGTGCGACCGCACTGGCACGAGGCCTTGATCGAGCTGCCGGCATCGCCTTTCGTGCTGGGGCCGGTGCTGTCCGAGCAGGCAGCGCCGGTCAGCCGTGCCACGCTCGGTTGGCCCGAGGACCGGCTCATCCTCGCGGCCACGCACCAGCCCTACAAGCTCTCGCCGGAGTGCGCCGACCTGTGGGCCGCGGTGCTGCAGCGCTGCCCGGACGCCATGTTGTGGCGCCTGCAGGCACCGCCGGTCGCCGAAGCGAACTGGCAGCAGGCACTGCACGAGCGCGGCATCGGCTCCGAACGGCAACTGGTGACGCGGCACACGACATGGGTCGAGCACCAGGCACGGCTGGCGCTGGCCGACCTGTTCCTCGACGCCACGCCGATGGGCGGACACACGACGTTGCTCGAGGCCCTGGCGCAAGGTGTCCCGGCCATCACCACGCCAGGCCCCGGGCCCGCCGGCCGGATCGGCCAGGCGCTGCTGGACACGGTCGGGCTGCAAGAAGCCTGCTGCCCCGACAAGGACACCTACGTGGACACCGCAGTCCGCTGGGCCTCGACCCCCTCGATGCGCCAGCGCTGGCGCCAAGTGCTGCAGGCGCACCGCGCCGGCGGCCCCCGGCCCAGCCCGTGCTTCGACCCCGCGCGCCACGCCCGCTGGTGGGAGGCCTTGCTCTTGCACGCATGGCAGCGCCACAGCAGCGGCCTGCCCCCTCGGTCTTTCCAGGTCACTGACTGACCACCAGTGCAAGACCGCATTCGCGCCTCGCAGCGCACAGTCCCGCCCGGGGGCACGAACCAAACAGCGAGTGACGCCGCGGATCCGGCTCCGCCGGTCCGCCAGCGTCGCCCCTTGAGGGGCGGCCGAAGGCCGTAGGGATGGTCCCTACACCAGCACCCGCTCGATGCCGCCGTCGTTCGCCTTCGCGACGTACTGCGGCATCCAGTTTTCGCCGAGGATCTTGCGTGCCATCTCGACCACGATGTAGTCGGCCTCGAGCAGGCCGTTGTCCAGGTCGTTGCCGTAGCGGCTCAGGCCTTGCAGGCAGCTCGGGCAGGACGTGAGGATCTTCACGTTGCCCTGCTCGGGCACCGCGCCGGCCGCGCGCAGCGCCGCTTCGCCTTTGCGCAGTTCTTCTTCCTTGCGGAAGCGCACCTGGGTCGAGATGTCGGGCCGCGTGACGCCCAGCGTGCCCGACTCGCCGCAGCAACGCTCGTTCTTGAGCACCTGCTCACCGACCAGCGCCTTGACGGTCTTCATCGGATCCTGCTGCTTCATCGGGCTGTGGCAGGGGTCGTGGTACAGGTACGCGCCTTTCGTGTCGAGCTTGATGCCCTTTTCGAGCAGGAATTCGTGGATGTCGATGATGCGGCAGCCGGGAAAGATCTTCTCGAACTCGTAACCCTGCAGCTGGTCGTAGCAGGTGCCGCAGCTGACCACCACGGTCTTGATGTCGAGGTAGTTCAGCGTGTTGGCGACACGGTGGAACAGCACCCGGTTGTCGGTGATGATCTTCTCGGCCTTGTCGTACTGGCCGGAGCCGCGCTGCGGGTAGCCGCAGCACAGGTAGCCGGGCGGCAGCACGGTCTGCACGCCGGCATGCCACAGCATCGCCTGCGTCGCCAGCCCCACTTGGGAGAACAGGCGTTCCGAGCCGCAGCCGGGGAAGTAGAACACCGCCTCCGTGTCGCCACTGGTCGTCTTCGGGTTGCGGATGATCGGGACGTAGTTCTTGTCCTCGATGTCGAGCAGCGCGCGCGCCGTCTTCTTGGGAAGCCCGCCCGGCAGCTTCTTGTTGACGAAGTGGATCACCTGCTCCTTGACCGGAGCGGTACCTACCGTGGCGCGCGGCTTCGCCGTCTGCTTTTTCGCCAGCCCGCGCAGCAGGTCGTTCGCCATGCGCTGGGCCTTGAAGCCGATGTCGACCATCGCGGTGCGCGCCAGCTTGATGGTCTGCGGGTTGGTCGCGTTGAGCATCAGCATCGCGGCCTTGTTGCCGGGGCGGAAGCTCTTCTTGCCCATCTTGCGCAGCAGGTTGCGCATGTTCATCGACACGTCGCCGAAGTCGATCTTCACCGGGCAGGGCGTGGCGCACTTGTGGCACACCGTGCAGTGGTCGCCGACGTCCTCGAACTCTTCCCAGTGCTTGATCGACACGCCGCGGCGCGTCTGTTCTTCATAAAGGAAGGCCTCGACCAGCAGCGACGTGGCAAGGATCTTGTTGCGCGGGCTGTACAGCAGGTTGGCGCGCGGCACGTGCGTCGCGCACACCGGCTTGCACTTGCCGCAGCGCAGGCAGTCCTTGATCGAGTCCGAGATCGCGCCGATGTCCGACTGCTGCATGATGATCGACTCATGCCCCATCAGCCCGAAGCTCGGCGTGTAGGCGTTGGTCAGGTCGGCGTACATGCCGGGCTCGCGCATCAGCTTGCCCTTGTTGAAGCGGCCCTGCGGGTCGACCTTGTTCTTGTAGTCGGTGAAGTCGCGGATCTCGTCGTCGGTCAGGAACTCCAGCTTGGTGATGCCGATGCCATGCTCGCCCGAGATCACGCCGTCGAGGTTGCGCGCCAGCTTCATGATGCGGCCGACTGCTTCGTGGGCGGTCTGCAGCATTTCGTAGTTGTCGCTGTTGACCGGGATGTTGGTGTGCACGTTGCCGTCGCCGGCGTGCATGTGCAGCGCCACCCACACGCGGCCGCGCAGCACCTCCTTGTGGATGCGCTTGCACTCGTCGATGATGGGCAGGAAGGACGCGCCGGCGAAGATGCCTTGCAGCGCTTTCAGGATCTGGGTCTTCCACGAGGCGCGCAGGCTGTGGTCCTGCAGCTGGGCGAAGAAGCTGCGGCCCTCGGGCTGCGGCAGGTCGAGCTGCGTCATCCAGCGGTGCCACAGCTCGCGTGTGTCGCGGATCAACGCGATGGCCTGCTGCACACGGTCTTCGAGCAGCTCGGCGCTCGGGATCTCGTTGGCGTCGTCGGACTTGCCCAGCGGCAGGTGGCCGGCGGCGAAGAAGGCTTCCAGCGCGTCGAGCAGCTGCAGCTTGTTGCGCAGCGACAGCTCGATGTTGATGCGCTCGATGCCCTCGGTGTATTCGCCCATGCGCGGCAGCGGAATCACCACGTCTTCGTTGATCTTGAAGGCGTTGGTGTGCTTGGAGATCGCCGCGGTGCGCTTGCGGTCGAGCCAGAACTTCTTGCGGGCGTCGGGCGAGACCGCCACGAAACCCTCGCCGGCGCGGCCGTTGGCCAGGCGCACGACTTCCGAGGTGGCCCGGGCGACGGCGTCCGGGTCGTCGCCAACGATGTCGCCGATCAGCACCATCTTGGGCAGGGTGCCGCGCTTCGACTTGGTCGCGTAGCCGACGGCCTTGAGGTAGCGGTCGTCCAAATGCTCGAGGCCGGCCAGGACGGCACCACCGCGGCGTTGATCGGCGAACATGAAGTCCTTGATCTCGACGATGCTCGGCACCGCGTCCTTGGCGTTGCCGAAAAACTCCAGGCACACGGTTCGCACGTGCGCCGGCATGCGGTGCACGACCCAACGCGCCGACGTGATCAGGCCGTCGCAGCCTTCCTTCTGGATGCCCGGCAGGCCGGCCAGGAACTTGTCGGTCACGTCCTTGCCGAGGCCTTCCTTGCGGAAGGTGCGGCCCGGAATGTCGAGGCGCTCGGTGCGGATCGGCGTCTTGCCGTCGGCCTGGAAGTAGCGCAGCTCGAAGCTCGCCACGTCGACGTCATGGATCTTGCCGAGGTTGTGGTTCAGGCGCACCACTTCCAGCCACTGCGCGTCGGGCGTCACCATCCGCCAGGACGCGAGGTTGTCGAGCGCAGTGCCCCACAGCACCGCCTTCTTGCCACCGGCGTTCATCGCGATGTTGCCGCCGATGCACGAAGCCTCGGCCGAGGTCGGGTCGACCGCGAACACGTGCCCGCCGCGCTCGGCGGCGTCGGCCACGCGCTGCGTCACGACGCCGGCCTCGGTCCAGATCGTCGGCACCGGCTTGTCGAGGCCGGGCAGCGCGACGAACTCGACCTCGGTCATGGTCTCGAGTTTTTCGGTGTTGATGACCGCCGACTGCCACACCAGCGGCACGGCGCCGCCGGTGTAGCCGGTGCCGCCGCCGCGCGGAATGATGGTCAGCCCGAGCTCGATGCAGCCTTTCACCAGCGCGGCCATCTCGGCCTCGCTGTCGGGCGTCAGCACGACGAAGGGGTATTCGACCCGCCAGTCGGTCGCGTCGGTCACATGCGAGACGCGGCTGAGGCCATCGAACTTGATGTTGTCGCGCGCCGTGTGGCGGCCCAGCACCTTGACGGCACGGCGGCGCAGCTCGGCGACCTGGTCGAACTGCTCGGCAAACGCGCGCACCGCGCCGCGGGCTGCGGCCAACAGCTCGCCGACCAGCCCGTCGCGGGTCGAGTCGGTGCCGGGCGTGCGGCGGCGCTCGACCTCGTTGAGCCGGTGGTGCAGCGCGTCGATCAGCAGGCGGCGGCGCTTGGGGTTGTCGAGCAGGTCGTCCTGCAGGTAAGGGTTGCGCTGCACGACCCAGACGTCGCCCAGCACCTCGTAGAGCATGCGCGCGGAGCGACCGGTCTGGCGCTCTTCGCGCAGGCGGTTCAGCACTTCCCAGGCCCGGGGGCCCAGGATGCGGATGACGATCTCGCGGTCGGAAAACGAGGTGTAGTTGTAGGGGATCTCGCGCAGCCGGGGCGCTGCGTGCGCTGCCTGGACGCCGTTCGGGTCGGCAGCGATGTCCTTCAAGGGGAGCGGTGCGTTCATGGGCGCCGGGCGCGGGGGGCCTGTAGGTTTGTAACTGCGCTTAAAACGTGATGGTATCGCAGCGCGTCTCCGCCCCGCCGGCAGGGGGCATCGCCAGGAAAGCGAACGACCGTGCGTATGCCGCCCCTTTGTCCCCTCCAAGTGGGACTAACCCGGTTGTTCCCGGGCCCTCATTTGTGTGAGAAACGGCGCTGTCACAAAACGCCCATAGGCTGCGCGGGTTCTGTTTGTATCAACCCGCGTTTTTCACGGAGTCGTCATGAAACTCAAATCCGTTGCGATGGCCTCGGGCCTCGCTGTCGCCGCCTGGTGCGCCCCCGCTCATGCCCAGACCGAAATCCAGTGGTGGCATGCGATGGGCGGCGCCCTCGGCGAATGGGTCAACGACCTGGCCAAGCAGTTCAACGAGAGCCAGACCGAATACCGCATCGTGCCAACCTTCAAGGGCAGCTACGACGAATCGATGACCGCGGCGGTGGCCGCCTTCCGCGCCGGCAACGCGCCGCACATCCTGCAGGTGTTCGAAGTCGGCACGGCAACGATGATGGCGTCCAAGGGCGCGATCAAGCCGGTCGGCGAAGTGATGAAGGAAGCCGGCCAGAAGTTCGACCCGGCGGCCTACATCCCGGCCGTCGCCGGCTACTACACGGCCCCCAACGGGCAGATGCTGAGCTTCCCGTTCAACAGCTCCACCACCGTCTTCCACTACAACAAGGACGCCTTCAAGGCGGCCGGCCTCGACCCCGAGGCGCCGCCGAAGAGCTGGCCCGAAGTGGCGCTGGCCGCTGCCAAACTCAAGGCCGCCGGCCACAAGTGCCCGTTCACGACCAGCTGGATCAGCTGGACCCAGCTCGAAAGCTTTTCGACCTGGCACAACGTCGAGTTCGCGACCCAGAAGAACGGCTTCGGCGGCACCGGCGCGCGCCTGTCGTTCAACTCGCCGCTGCACGTGCGCCACTTCGAGAACCTGGCCAACATGGCCAAGCAGGGGCTGTTCGTCTACAAGGGCCGCGGCAACGCGGCCGACGGCACCTTCGTCTCGGGCGAGTGCGCCATGATCACCGGTTCCTCGGGTCTGTACGGCAACATCAAGCGCAACGCGAAGTTCGCCGCCGCCACCTCGGCACTGCCCTACTACCCGGACGTGCCCGGCTCGCCGCAGAACACCATCATCGGCGGCGCCAGCTTGTGGGTGATGGGCGGCAAGAAGCCGGCCGAGTACAAGGGCGTCGCGCAGTTCTTCGCCTTCCTGTCCAAGCCTGAAGTCGCCGCGGCCAGCCACCAGCGCACCGGCTATCTGCCGGTCACGCTCGGCTCGTACGAGCTGACCGAGAAGAGCGGCTTCTACAAGCAGAACCCGGGCACCGACGTCGCCGTCACGCAGATGATCCGCAAGACCACCGACAGGTCGCGCGGCATCCGCCTGGGCAACTTCGTGCAGATCCGCACCATCATCGACGAGGAGACCGAGCAGATCTGGGGGGGGCGCAAGTCGGCCCAGGAAGCGCTGGACGCTGCGGTGAAGCGCGGCAACGAACAGCTCGAACGTTTCCAGAAGTCGGCCAAGCTCTGACCTCGGCCCCCTGACCCGCGCCGCCCTCCCCTTACCCCGGGGAGGGTGTTCGCCTTTCTGACGAGACCGCGATCCGGTCTGTCGCACACATGGAAAAACGCGTCCGTTTCCGCTCGACCTGGCTGCCCTGGGTGCTGATCGCGCCACAGATGGCCATCGTGCTGGTGTTCTTCTTCTGGCCCGCTGCACAGGCGCTCTACCAGAGCGTGCTGCAACAGGACGCCTTCGGCATCTCGGTCGAATACGTCGGCGCCGAGAATTTCGAGCGCCTGTTCGCCGACTCCACCTATGTCGAGTCGTTCAAGACCACCGCGCTGTTCTCGGTGCTGGTGGCCGTGTGCGGGCTGTCGGTGGCGCTGCTGCTGGCGGTGATGGCCGATCGCGTCGTGCGCGGGGCATCTTTCTACAAGACGCTGCTGATCTGGCCGTATGCAGTTGCGCCAGCGGTCGCGGGCGTGCTGTGGCTGTTCCTGTTCGCGCCGTCGATCGGTGTGGTCAGCCACGCACTGCAGGCGTTCGGCGTCGAGTGGAACCACCTGCTCGATGGCGGCGATGCCATGGCGCTGATCGTCATTGCCGCCGTGTGGAAGCAGATCTCATACAACTTCCTGTTCTTCCTGGCGGGGCTGCAGGCCATCCCGCGATCGCTGGTCGAGGCCGCGGCGATCGACGGCGCGCGGCCCTGGCGGCGTTTCTGGACCATCGTGTTCCCGCTGCTGTCGCCCACCACCTTCTTCCTGCTGGTGATCAACGTGGTGTATGCCTTCTTCGACACCTTCGCGATCGTCGACGCGGCAACCCAGGGCGGCCCCGGCAAGGACACCGCCATCCTGGTCTACAAGCTGTACTACGACGGCTTCAAGGCGCTCGACATGGGCGGCTCGGCGGCGCAATCGGTGGTGCTGATGCTCATCGTCATCGCGTTGACGGTCGTGCAGTTCCGCTATATCGAGAAGAAGGTGAACTATTGACCCCCCCTACGGCCTGCGGCCGCCCCCCCAGGGGGCGACGCTGGTGGACCGGCAAAGCCGGATCCACGGCGTCACTCGGCAAAGCCGCTCGTGGTAGCGCGGCCTGCAAGGCACACCGATGGACCGGCGGAGCCGGATCCATGGTGTCACTCGAGAAAGCGCTTGCGGCGGCGCGGCAGTGAAGGCATGGATGAAATGACTGGAGTCTTACGTGGTTGAACGGCGTCCTGCATTGACGGTGCTGTCGCACCTGGTCCTGATCCTGGGGGTGCTGATCGTCGCCTTTCCGGTCTACGTGACCTTCGTCGCGTCGACGCAGACCGCCGAGCAGATCGCGCAGAGCCGGCCACTGTCGCTGGTGCCGGGCGATCACATGGTGGACACCTATACCCGCGCCTTCTTCGGCGGCAAGGGCGACTACGGCAGCACCAAGGCGCCGGTGGGCCGCATGCTGTGGGTCAGTTTCGTGATGGCCATCGCCATTGCGCTCGGCAAGATCGCGATCTCGCTGCTGTCGGCCTTCGCGGTGGTGTACTTCCGCTTCCCGCTGCGCACGCTGTGCTTCTGGATGATCTTCATCACGCTGATGCTGCCGGTGGAGGTGCGCATCGGGCCCACCTACGAGGTGGTCAGCGACCTCGGCATGCTGAACACCTACGCCGGCCTGACCGTGCCGTTGATCGCCTCGGCCACCGCGACCTTCCTGTTCCGGCAGTTCTTCCTGACGGTGCCCGACGAACTGGTGGAAGCGGCGCGCATCGACGGCGCCGGGCCGATGCGCTTCTTCAAGGATGTGCTGGTGCCGCTGTCGGCGACGTCGATCGCGGCGTTGTTCGTGATCCAGTTCATCTACGGCTGGAACCAGTACCTGTGGCCGCTGCTGGTGACGACCAGCGAAGACATGACGCCGATCGTGATGGGCATCAAGCGCCTGGTCGCCGGCGAGTCGTACACCGAATGGAACGTGGTCATGGCGACCGCGATGCTGGCCATGGTGCCGCCTGCGCTGGTGGTGCTGTTGATGCAGAAGTGGTTCGTCAAGGGCCTCGTCGATTCCGAAAAATAAACCTCCTACTTCTTCCATGGCATCCATCTCCCTGCGCAAGGTCGTCAAGCGCTACGGCACCGGCCCGAAGGCCAACCCCGTCATCCACGGCGTCGACGCCGAGATCGCCGACGGCGAGTTCATCGTGATCGTCGGCCCGTCGGGCTGCGGCAAGTCGACCCTGCTGCGCATGGTGGCCGGGCTCGAAGAGATCAGCGACGGCGAGATCGCGATCGGCCCGCGCGTCGTCAACGAGCTGGAGCCGTCGGAGCGAGACATCGCGATGGTGTTCCAGAACTACGCGCTCTATCCGCACATGAGCGTGTACGACAACATGGCCTACGGCCTGAAGATCCAGCGGCTGCCGCTCGAGCAGATCCGCCAGCGCGTCGAGAAGGCGGCCGGCATCCTGGAGCTGGGCCACCTGCTCGAACGCAAGCCGCGGCAGTTGTCGGGCGGCCAGCGCCAGCGGGTCGCGATGGGGCGTGCCATCGTGCGCGAGCCGCAGGTCTTCCTGTTCGACGAGCCGCTGTCCAACCTGGATGCCAAGCTGCGCGTGCAGACCCGGCTGGAGATCCAGAAGCTGCACCGCGAGCTGGGCATCACGTCGCTGTTCGTCACGCACGACCAGGTCGAGGCGATGACGCTGGCGCAACGCATGATCGTGATGAACGCCGGCCGCATGGAGCAGTTCGGCACGCCGGATGAGGTCTACGCGCGCCCAGCCACCACCTTCGTCGCCGGCTTCATCGGCTCGCCACCGATGAACCTGCTCGAAGGCGCGCTCGAGGGCCACCGATTCATCAGCGGGACGACCTCGCTCGAGCTGCCGGCCGACGCCGCAGGGCCGTCGGGCCCGGCAATCCTCGGCATACGCCCCGAACACCTGTCGCTGCACGAAGGAGGCTGGCCGCTGACGGTCGAAATGGTCGAGGTGCTCGGCGCCGAACGGCTCGTTTATGCCAAGCTCGGCCCCTGGACACTGATCCTGCGCACCGACGACTCGCAACTGCGCCCCGAGATCGGCCAGACGCTGCACGTGCGTCCGCATGCGGGCAAACTGCACTGGTTCGACGCCCAAACACATGCCCGCATCGAGCCGGCCCGATGAACGCTGCGCCCTGGCCGTACCCCTTGTGGATCGCCCACCGCGGCGCCGGCAAGCTGGCGCCGGAGAACACGCTGGCCGCCTTCCGGGAAGGTGCTGCGTACGGCTATCGCATGTTCGAATGCGACGTGAAGCTCAGCGCCGACGGCCAGCTGTTCCTGCTGCACGATGCCACGCTGCAGCGCACCACCGACGCGCAAGGCATCGCCGGTGAACGGCCCTGGAGCGAGTTGTGCCGCCTGGATGCCGGCAGCTGGCACAGCCGGCGCTATGCCGGTGAGCCGCTGCCGACGTTCGACGCCGTGGCACGCTACGTGCTGCGCAACGGCTTTCACCTGAACATCGAGATCAAGCCCACGCCCGGGCAGGAAGCCGCCACCGGCGCCGCCGTCGCACAGGCCTGCACGCGCCTGTGGCAGGGCCATCCCACCACGCCGGCCAGCTGGCCGCTGCTGACGTCGTTCAAACCCGCCGCACTGCACGCCGCGCGGGCTGCCGGGCCGGATCTGCCGCGCGGGTTGCTGCTCGACCACTGGTGGGACGGCTGGCGCGACGAAGCACGGGCACTGGGCTGCACTGCCGTCGTTGCGCACTGGGCCATGCTCGACGCTACCTCCATTGCAGAGGTGCACGCGCTCGGCTGCCGGGCCCTGGCCTACACCGTCAACGACCCCTGCGAAGCCGATCGCCTGCTGCGCGCAGGCATCGACGGGCTGATCACCGACGCGGTCGATCGTTTCTCGCCTGGCGAGACGATGCTCGACTGACCACACCGGCAGGGGTCGTTTTAGCGCATCGCAGGAGCACGGGCGCGGGCCTATACCCGCGCGCCACGGTGTCGTCAATGCGCCGCGGCTGGACGAGCGCTGCAGCCCATGTCTTAATCGACCTTCGTGAGGGATTTCGCGGTGGGCCGACAAGCCGCAGATGCAGCTGCCCGCAGCCAAGGCGATCGACATGCGCATGACGGCCCGGCCCGCCCTGCACGCCCACTTCGACCCGCGCCGTGCCGCCCTGTGGCTCGCGGTGTGCTGGTGGGTCCTGGTGGCGGCCTGGCCCGCCAACGGCCGGGCAGCGCCCGGCACGGTGAGCGTCGTCACCATCGAAGGCGCCATCGGCCCGGCCACCGCCGAACACGTGCGCCGCGGGCTCGACCATGCCGCGCGCGACCGCCATCGCCTGGTCGTGCTGGCCATGGACACCCCCGGCGGGCTCGACACCTCGATGCGGCAGATCATCAAGGCCATCCTCGCCTCGGAAGTACCGGTCGCCGGCTACGTGTCGCCCAGCGGCGCCCGCGCCGCCAGCGCCGGCACCTACATCCTGTATGCCAGCCATGTGGCCGCGATGGCCCCCGGCACCAACCTCGGCGCGGCCACGCCGGTGCAGATCGGCGGCTCGCCGCAGCGCGACGAGGGCCCGGTGCCGGGCCGCGATCCCGCCCCCTCGGGCAGCGCAGCGGAGAAGCCGCCGGCCGGCTCCGCCAGCACACGCAAGCAGGTCAACGACGCCGTGGCCTACATCCGGGGCCTGGCCGACATGCGCGGGCGCAATGCCGAATGGGCCGAGCGCGCAGTGCGCGAAGCGGTCAGCCTGCCGGCGACCGAGGCGCAGCAGCTCAAGGTGATCGACCTCGTCGCGCGCGACCTGCAGGCGCTGCTCGAACAACTGGACGGCCGCACCGTCAATGTGCTGGGCCACGACACCCGGCTCGAGACCGCCGGCGCCGCCATCGTGCAACACGAGGCCGATTGGCGCGTGCGCCTGCTCTCCGCGATCACCGACCCAAGCGTTGCGCTAATGCTGATGATGATCGGCATCTACGGCCTGTTCTTCGAGTTCTACAACCCCGGCGTCGGCGTGCCCGGCGTGCTGGGCGGCATCTGCCTGCTGCTGGCGCTGTATGCGCTGCAGTTGCTGCCCGTCAACTACGCCGGGTTGGCGCTCATCGCGCTGGGCGTCGCCTTCATGGCGGCAGAGGCCTTCGCGCCGAGCTTCGGGGTGCTCGGCATCGGCGGGGCGGTGGCCTTCACGATCGGCGCGGTGATCCTGATCGACACCGAAGCGCCGGGCTTCGGCATCCCGTTCGGGCTGATCGTCGGGCTGGCCGGCGTCAGCGCCCTGTTCGTCGCAGCCCTCACCGGCATGGCGTTGAAAGCACGGCGGCGTGCGGTGGTCAGCGGCGACGAGGCGCTGCCCGGCAGCGTGATCGAAGTGCTGCAAGCCGGCGAGGACGGCGCGTGGGCGTTGTACGCCGGCGAGCGCTGGCGCGTGTGCAGCGACGCCCGGCTGCAGCCGGGCCAGAAGGTGCGCGTGCTCTCGCGGCAAGGACTGGTGCTGCACGTCGCTCCTCTCGACACCCCCCCTCAACCCCCAGGAGGCTGAACATGTTCATGAACTTCGGTTTCGGCGGCATCGTGATCCTCGCGCTGATCGCCTTGCTGGTCTCGGCGCTGCGCATCCTGCGCGAGTACGAGCGCGGTGTCGTGTTCCAACTCGGCCGGTTCTGGAAGGTCAAGGGCCCGGGCCTGATCTTCGTGATCCCCGGCATCCAGCAGATGGTGCGCGTGGACCTGCGTACGCTGGTGCTCGACGTGCCCAAGCAGGACGTGATCTCGCGCGACAACGTCTCGGTGCAGGTCAATGCGGTCGTCTATTTCCGCGTCGTCGACCCGCAGAAGGCCATCATCCAGGTCGAGAACTACGGCGTTGCCACCAGCCAGCTCGCGCAGACCACCTTGCGCGCCGTGCTCGGCAAGCACGAACTCGACGAGATGCTGGCCGAGCGGGAGCGGCTCAACGTCGACATCCAGCAGGTGCTCGACGCGCAGACCGACGCCTGGGGCATCAAGGTCGCCAACGTCGAGATCAAGCACGTCGACCTCGACGAGTCGATGGTGCGCGCCATCGCGCGCCAGGCCGAGGCCGAGCGGGAACGGCGCGCCAAGGTGATCCACGCGGAAGGCGAGCTGCAGGCGTCGGAAAAGCTGATGCAGGCGGCCGAGATGCTGGGGCGTCAGTCCGGCGCGATGCAGCTGCGCTACATGCAGACGCTGGGCACCATCGCGCACGACAAGACCAATACCATCGTGTTCCCGATGCCGGTGGACCTGCTGGCCGGGCTGGTGGAGGCGATCAAGCCCAAGGCACCGTAGGCGCTCACCCGGGAAACGCCCAGACCAGCGCCAACGTCAGCACGAGGTAGCGCAGCCACTTGCCGATCGCCATGTAGAGCACGCAGGGCCAGAACGGCAGCTTGAGCCAGCCGGCCACCGCGCACAGCGGGTCGCCGACGAGGGGTAGCCACGACAGCAGGCACGCACGCGGGCCGAAGCGTTCCAGCCAGCCGAGCAGCCGGTGCTGCATAGGGCGCTGGTGGGTGATCCGCTCGTAGGCGAGTTCGGCGCCGTAGCCCATCCACCACGAGATCGCGCCGCCCAACGTGTTGCCGGCGGTGGCCACCAAGACGCCGGGCCATAGCATCGACGGGTTCAAGGTCACCAGCCCGTACAGCGCCGGCTCCGACCCCAGCGGCAGCAAGGTGGCCGAGACCAGCGCAACGACGAACAGCGTGCTCAAGCCCACTTCCGGCAGCGCCAGCAGATCGAGCAGTTCGTGCAGCCAGACGTCCATGGCCGGGCATTATCGCGATGCGCCGCCGGGCCGGATGGCAAGCCGCGGCATGGGCTGAGCAGCTACCACAACCACACCATCGGTACCCCTGAACGAGGGTCACCGCATTTCGCTGGCTGAAAGATGCAGCCGCTATACTCTGCCTCCTTTTTCAGCACACCCGCTCCCCAGGTTTTCCATGCGCATCGGCCCGTTCGAACTGCCGAACCCGCTTTTCGTCGCGCCCATGGCCGGGGTGACGGACCGCCCGTTCCGCCAGCTGTGCAAGCGGCTCGGCGCGGGCTATGCGGTCAGCGAGATGGTGACCTCGCGCCGCGAGCTGTGGAACAGCCTGAAGACGTCGCGCCGCGCCAACCACGAAGGCGAGTCGGCCCCCATCGCCGTGCAGATCGCCGGCACCGAGCCCATCATGATGGCCGAAGCCGCCGCCTACAACATCGACCGCGGCGCGCAGATCATCGACATCAACATGGGCTGCCCGGCCAAGAAGGTGTGCAACAAGTGGGCCGGCTCGGCACTGATGCAGGACGAGGCACTCGCCACGCGCATCGTCGAGGCGGTGGTCACCGCCTGCGCGCCGCACCGCGTGCCGGTCACGCTGAAGATGCGCACCGGCTGGTGCCAGCAGCACAAGAATGCCCTGACGATCGCGCGCGCGGCCGAAGCGGCGGGCGTGGCCATGGTGACCGTGCACGGGCGCACGCGCGAGCAGGGCTACAAGGGCCAGGCCGAATACGACACCATCGCCGCGGTCAAGGCCGCGTTGCGCATCCCCGTGGTCGCCAACGGCGACATCGCGTCGCCCGAGCAGGCGCGCGAGGTGCTGCAGCGCACCGGCGCCGACGCGCTGATGATCGGCCGCGCCGCGCAGGGCCGGCCGTGGATCTTCCGTGAAATTGCGCACTACCTCGCCACCGGCACCTATCTGGAGGCACCGCTGGTGCGCGACGTGCGCGGCTGGCTGGTCGAGCACCTGCACGACCATTACGCGCTGTACGGCGAATTCACCGGCGTGCGCACCGCGCGCAAGCACATCGGCTGGTACGTGCGCGGCCTGCCCGGCGGCGAGGACTTTCGCCGCACGATGAACACCCTGGAAAGCAGCGAGCAGCAGCTGCTCGCCGTCAACGACTACTTCGATCAACTGGCCGCGTCGCATGCCCGCCTGCCCGAGCCGCAGGCCGCTGCCGACGACGCCCTGACCCTGGAAGCCGCATGAGCAAGAAGAACATCGAAGAGTGCATCCGCACGAGCCTGGAGACCTACTTCAAGGACTTGCGCGGCGAGGAACCGCACTCGATGTACGACATGATCATCCACGTCGTCGAGAAGCCGCTGCTGGAAACCGTGATGCAGCACGCCGACGGCAACCAGTCGCGCGCTGCCGAATGGCTGGGCATCAACCGCAACACGCTGCGACGCAAGCTGGTGGAGCACAAACTGATCAAATGAGACCACCCCCTACGGCCTTCGGCCGCCCCCTCGAGGGGGCGACGCTGGCGGACCGGCGGAGCCGGATCCGCGGCGTCACTCGGATTGGATCGCGTCATGCCAAACCGGGTTGCGTGTCGAAAAGCGCCGAGGACGGATTGAACAGATTTTTGAGAACCGAGGCCACGAACATGCAAGCCCTGCTTTCCGTTTCCGACAAGACCGGTGTGGTCGAACTCGCCCAGTCGCTCCATGCGCTGGGCATCAAGCTGCTGTCCACCGGGGGCACGGCCAAGCTGCTGGCTGAAAAAGGCCTGCCGGTGACGGAAGTGGCCGAGGTGACCGGCTTTCCGGAAATGCTGGACGGCCGCGTGAAGACGCTGCACCCGCGCATCCACGGCGGCCTGCTGGCGCGGCGTGACCTGCCGGAGCACATGGCGGCGCTGAAAAGCCACGGCATCGGCACCATCGACCTGCTGATCGTCAACCTGTACCCGTTCAGGCAGGCGACCGCACGGCCCGACTGCACGCTGGACGACGCGATCGAGAACATCGACATCGGCGGCCCGGCGATGCTGCGCGCGGCCGCGAAGAACTGGCAGGACGTGGCCGTCGTGATCGACCCGAGCGACTACGAGCGGGTGCTGACCGAGCTGAAGGCCGGCAAGATCGAGCGCAACACCAAGTTCATGCTGGCGAAGAAGGTGTTCGCGCACACCGCCGCCTACGACGGCATGATCACCAACTACCTCACCGCGCTGGAAGCGGGCGCCGAGAACGCGACGGCCGACGTGCCCCAACGCGCCGAGTACCCGGCGGTGTTCAACCTGCAGCTGCACAAGACGCAGGACATGCGCTACGGCGAGAACCCGCACCAGAGCGCCGGCTTCTACCGCGATGCCGCGCCGGTGGCCGGCAGCCTGGCGCATTACCGCCAGCTGCAGGGCAAGGAGCTGTCGTACAACAACATCGCCGACGCCGACGCCGCCTGGGAATGCGTGAAAACCTTCGACGCCCCCGCCTGCGTGATCATCAAGCACGCCAACCCCTGTGGCGTGGCGGTGGCCGGCAACGCGGCCGAAGCGTATGCCAAGGCCTTCAAGACCGACTCCACCTCGGCCTTCGGCGGCATCATCGCCTTCAACCAGACCATGGACCGCGCCGCCGCCGAACTGGTGGCCAAGCAGTTCGTCGAAGTGCTGATCGCCCCGAGCTACACGCCCGAGGCATTGGAGGTCTTCAAGGCCAAGCAGAACGTGCGCCTGCTGCAAGTGCCGCTCGCGCGCGACCCCAACCCGTTCGACCTGAAGCGCGTGGGCGGCGGCGTGCTGCTGCAGTCGGCCGACGCGAAGAACGTGGCGGCCAGCGAGCTGCGCGTGGTCACGAGCAAGCAGCCGACGCACGAACAGATGCAGGACCTGCTGTTCGCGTGGAAGGTGGCCAAGTTCGTCAAGAGCAACGCCATCGTGTTCTGTGCCGGCGGCATGACGCTGGGCGTGGGGGCCGGCCAGATGAGCCGCATCGACTCGGCCCGCATCGCGTCGATCAAGGCCGAGAACGCCGGCCTGACGCTGCAGGGCTCGGCCGTGGCCAGCGACGCCTTCTTCCCATTCCGCGACGGGCTGGACGTCGTGTGCGACGCCGGTGCGACCTGCGTGATCCAGCCGGGCGGCAGCATGCGCGACGACGAGGTGATCGCCGCGGCCAACGAGCGCGGCATTGCCATGGTCTTCACCGGCACGCGCCATTTTCGGCACTGACCACCCCCTACGCGCTTCGCGCGCCCCCTCAAGGGGGCGCCACCGGTGGACCGGCGAAGCCGGATCCACGGTGGCCGCTGGACAACACCATGCCGGTGCCCCCGTGCAGAGGGACCCGCTAACATCGCGCGCATGACGCTGCCCGAGGCCGCCGGCCTGCTCCTTTCGTTCGTCGCCCGCCTGATCACCGGCGCGCAGGGCCACTGGCACGGCTCGGTGCCGAAAGCCGAGCAGCGCATCTACTTCGCCAACCACCAGAGCCACCTCGACTGGGTGCTGATCTGGTGTTCGCTGCCGTCGGAGCTGCGCTCGCAGACGCGGCCGATCGCCGCGAAGGACTACTGGACGTCGACGCCGTTCAAGCACTGGATCACGCGCGAGATCTTCAATGCCGTCTACGTGAACCGCCAGCGCACCGACGACCAAGACCCGCTGGAGCCGCTGGCAGAAGCGCTGAAAAACGGTGACTCGCTGGTGATCTTCCCGGAAGGCACGCGCAGCAACCTCGACGAGCCGCAACCGTTCAAGTCGGGGCTGTACCACCTGGCCCAGCAGTTCCCCGAGGTGCAATTGATTCCCGCCTGGATCGACAACGTGCAGCGCGTGATGCCCAAGGGCGAGGTGGTGCCGGTGCCCATCCTGTGCTCGGTGACTTTCGGCGCGCCCATGCAATTGCAGCCTGGTGAGGACAAGCGCGCCTTCCTGGAACGGGCCCGCGAGGCCGTGGTGGCGCTGCGCCGCATCGAGAGGGCCGCCTGATGTTCAAGCAAATGCGTGCCTGGGACGCCAGCGACCAGATCGCGCTGCTGTTCGTGATCGTGTTCGGCATCCTGAGCCTGGCCACCTTGCTGGGCGTGGTGATGAGCCTGAAGGCCGACGACGAGGCCCGCACCGCGCGCGCCGATCGCTTCAAGAAGCAGCTGCAGACCTCGTGGATCATGGTCACGCTGTTCTGGGTCGCCTGGATCGCCGGCACCGCCGTCTCGGTGCTGCTGTTCGGGCTGGTGTCGTTTCTGGCGCTGCGCGAGTTCATCACGCTGGCCCACACCCGGCGCGGCGACCACCGCGGCCTGATCGTCGCCTTTTTCGTGGTGCTGCCGGTGCAGTACTACCTGGTGGGGTCGCGTCACTTCGACCTGTTCTCGGTGTTCGTGCCGGTCTACGTGTTCTTCGCGATCCCCGTCATCAGCGCGCTGGCCAACGACCCCGAGCGCTTTCTCGAGCGCAACGCCAAGATCCAGTGGGGGATCATGGTCTGCGTGTACGGCCTGAGCCATGCGCCGGCGCTGCTGCTGCTCGACTTCCCGAAGTACGAAGAGCGCGGCGCCTTTTTGCTGTTCTTTCTGGTGATGGTCGTGCAATCGTGCATGGTGCTGCAGGCCTATGTCGCGCGACACTACGCGCTGAAAGCCGTGGCACCGCGCATCAGCAATTCGTTCTCTTGGCGCGGGGCCCTCAACGGCGTGTTCGGCGGCAGCGTGATCGGCGCCTTCCTGTACTGGATCACGCCGTTCAAGGCCGGCCAGGCCTTCGCGATGGCGCTGATCGCCTGCGCGGCCGGCACCCTGGGCCATTTCGTGATGAAGGCATTGAAGAAGGACGCGGGCGTGCACTCGTTCGGCAACGAAGGCCGGTTGGTGACCGGCGCCGTCGGCCTGCTCGACCGCGTGGCCGCGATCTGCTTCGCCGCGCCGGTCTTCTTCCATTCCGTGCGCTGGTACTTTGAACTGTGAGAGACCACCCCGAAGCGCCTGCGGCGCTCCCCTCAAGGGGCGCCACCAGCGGACCGGCAAAGCCGGATCCGCGGTGGCCGCTCGGATGGCGCCGCATCATGCGAACAGGGGCGGCCACATGCGAGTTCTAGGCATCGACCCCGGCCTGCAGACCACCGGCTTCGGCCTGGTGGACGTGGAAGGGTCGCACCTGCACTACGTCGCCAGCGGCACCATCAGGACGCGCGACGCGGCGCAGGGCGACCTGCCCGGCCGGCTGAAGATCATCTTCGACGGCGTGCGCGAGGTGGTGGGCCGCTACGAGCCCACCGTCGCGTCGGTCGAGATCGTCTTCGTCAACGTCAACCCCCAATCGACGCTGCTGCTGGGCCAGGCGCGCGGTGCTGCCCTGGCGGGGCTGGTGAGCTGCCAGCTTGCCGTCAACGAATACACCGCGCTGCAGATGAAAAAGGCCATCACCGGCCACGGCCTGGCCCGCAAGGAGCAGATCCAGGAGATGGTGGCGCGGCTGCTGAAGCTGCCCGGCCTGCCGAGCAAGGACGCGGCCGACGCGCTGGGCATCGCGATCTGCCATGCGCATGCGGGGACGTCGTTCGCAGCGGTGGCCAAGGCGGGCGGCACACTGAACCGGCGCACGCATGCGCAGTTCAAGGGGGGGCGGTCGTACTGACCTGATCACTTCACCGGCGCACCGTCCTTGAACCAGCGCGCGATCAGCCCGCGCTCCTCGTCCGTCATGCCGGTCGCATTGTTCAGCGGCATGGTGCGCTGAACAACCGACTGCTGAAACACTGCCTGTGCATGCCGCGCCAGCAGCTCCGGCGTGTGCAGCGCCACGTTCTTGTTCTGCAGCTGCGCGTTGTGGCACATCACGCAGCGCTGGTCGATCACGGCACGCACCTGCGTGTAGGTGGGCGCAGCCCCTTCCATCGCCGCTGACGATGGACTGTGCCGCGGCGTCAACCACGCCGCCACACCGGCCAGCAACACCGCCCCAGCGATCGCCGCGCGCCAGGGCGCCCGCACGCCCTGCGCCCGCGCGCGGTGCCGCGCCACGAACGAGTGCCGGATCAACGCACCAGCCAGCATTGCCAGCACCAGCACCAACCAGTTGTGCTGGTGCCCGTAGGCAAAGCCGTAGTGGTTGCTGAGCATCGAGAACAGCACCGGCAGCGTGAAGTAGGTGTTGTGCACGCTGCGCTGCTTGCCGCGCTTGCCGTGGACGGGGTCGACCGGCTGGCCGGCCTTCATTTGCGCGATCACCTTGCGCTGGCCGGGGATGATCCAGAAGAACACGTTGGCGCTCATCGCGGTGGCGATCATGGCGCCGACCAGCAGGAAAGCGGCGCGGCCGGCGAACAGCTGGCAGGCCAGCCACGACGCGAACACGATGGCCGCGAACACGAGCACGCCGACGATGAGGTCGCCACGGACGCGCTGGCCGAAGAGGCGGCAGATGGCGTCGTAGACGAGCCAGAAGGCGACCAGGAAGCCGAGCGCGGCGGCCACCGCGGCACCGGCCGACCAGTCGTGCACGCTCTTGTCGACCAGGAAGCTGCCGGCATTGAACAGGTACAGCACCGTGAACAGGCCGAAACCGGTCAGCCAGGTGGAGTAGCTTTCCCAGTAGAACCAGTGCAGGTGCTCGGGCAGTTGCCTCGGCGCGACCAGGTACTTCTGCGGGTGGTAGAAACCACCGCCGTGCACGGCCCACAGCTCGCCGTCGACGCCCTTGGCCTTCAGGTCGGGCGCGGTGGGCGGCGTGAGGCTGTTGTCGAGGAAAACGAAGTAGAACGAAGAGCCGACCCACGCGATGGCGGTGATCACGTGCGCCCAGCGCAGCAGCAGGTTGGCCCAGTCGAGCAGGTAGGTGTCCATGCATCAACTCTCGAAGTGGCCTGGTTAGGGCCGGTTCACCTTACCACTGCGGGCTCTGTAAGGAGGATCGTCGCAACCGGTGTTGTCACCGGGCGCCGCGGCGACGAATGACGGTCAACTGCCGCGATAGGTGGAATACGACCACGGGCTCGCCAGCAGCGGCACGTGATAGTGCTGCGCGGCGTCTGCGATGCCGAACTCGATGGGCACCTCGTCGAGGAAAGGCGGCTCGGGCAACGCCACCCCGCGCTGGCTGAAGTAAGCCGCGACCGAGAACACCAGGCGGTAGCGCCCCGGCTGCAAGGCCGCGTCTTCGAGCAGCGGCCCGTCGGCCCGGCCGTCGGCATTCAACACCAGCGCCTTCAGCGGCACCGGCGCCGCACCGTCGCCCAGCCGGTACAGCCGCACCGCCATGCCCGCCGCCGGACAACCGTGCATCGTGTCGAGTACGTGTGTGGTGAGCTTGCCCATCGTGAGCCCGGCCGCGCCGAGAAAGGTTTTGCAATCGCCGGCAAAGTGTATACAGTTTCGCGTACACATCAAGCAGCTTGTTGTTCCCACTTCCTGCCATGCCGCGCCCGCCTGCCCGCACGACCGCAAAGCCCGCCCCCGCCGTGTCGGCCGCGGCCGTGGGCAGCACCACGCAGCGCATCGTCGCATCCATCACCACCGCGATCGTCGAGCGCCGACTGATGCCGGGCACCAAGCTGGCCGAGCAGAAGATCGCCGACATCTTCAAGGTGTCGCGCACGGTGGTGCGGCAGGCCCTGAACCAGCTCAGCCGCGACAAGCTGGTGACGCTGGAGCCGGCGCGCGGCGCCTTCGTGGCCCGACCCAGCGTCGAGGAAGCGCGCCAGGTGTTCGAGGTGCGCAACATGCTGGAATCGGTGATGGTGCGGCGGCTCGCCGCCGGCGTCACGCCGGCGCAGGTGGCGCAGCTGCGCGAGCACCTGAAGCGCGAGCAGGCCGCGGTGCAGCGCACCGACGTGTCCGGCCGCACCCGGTTGCTGGCCGACTTTCATGTGGTGCTGGCGCGGCTGCTGGGCAACGAGGTGCTGGCCGACATCCTGCAGGACCTGGTGTCACGCAGTTCGCTGATCTCGCTGATGTACCAGTCGGCCCACTCGGCCGAGCATTCCTTCGAAGAGCATGTCGCCATCGTCGACGCGCTGGAACGCGGCGACGCGCGCGCTGCCGTGCGCCTGATGGCCAGCCACCTCGACCACGTCGAGCGCAACCTGCGCCTCGACCCGCGCGTGCCCGACCTTGAAGCGGCCTTGACCGCGCCATGAGGACGACATGACCCGCTACCCCCGCGACCTGATCGGCTACGGCGAACACCCGCCTCATGCGCAATGGCCCGGCCAGGCGCGCATCGCGGTGCAGTTCGTCCTGAACTACGAAGAAGGCGCCGAGAACTCGGTGCTGCATGGCGACACGGGCAGCGAGCAGTTCCTCAGCGAGATGTTCAACCCGGCCGCCTACCCGGCACGGCACCTGAGCATGGAGTCGATCTACGAATACGGCTCGCGCGTGGGGGTGTGGCGCATCCTGCGCGAATTCGAGCAGCGCGCGCTGCCGCTGACGGTGTTCGGCGTGTCGATGGCGCTGGAGCGTCACCCCGAGGTGACCCAGGCTTTCGTCGAGCTGGGCCACGAGATCGCGTGCCACGGCTGGCGCTGGATCCACTACCAGAACACCGACGAGGCCACCGAGCGCGCGCACCTGCGGCGCGGCGTCGAGATCATCGAGCGACTGACGGGCGAGCTGCCGCTGGGCTGGTACACCGGCCGCGACAGCCCCAACACGCGCCGCCTGGTGGCCGAGCACGGCGGCTTCGAGTACGACAGCGACCACTACGGCGACGACCTGCCGTTCTGGCTGCAGGTGCGCTGCAGCGACGGCACGCTGGCGCCGCACCTGGTGGTGCCCTACACGCTGGACACCAACGACATGCGCTTTTCGCTGCCGCAGGGCTTTGCGCATGGCGACGACTTCTACACCTACCTGCGCGACAGTTTCGACGTGCTGTACGCCGAAGGCGACGAGGCGCCGAAGATGATGTCGATCGGCATGCACTGCCGGCTGCTGGGGCGGCCGGGGCGCTTCAAGGCCCTGCAGCGCTTTCTCGACCATGTCGAGTCGCACGACCGCGTGTGGGTGACGCGGCGCATCGACATCGCCCGGCACTGGAAGCAGGTGCATCCCTACAACGCCGAGACCGCATTTCTTTGGGAGTGAGCGTGCTGACGCTGGACCGACTCAACGCCGCCACACCGGACGACTTCGTCGCGCTGCTGGACGGCATCTATGAACACTCGCCGTGGGTGGCGCAGGGCGCGGTGGCGAAACGACCGCTGCGCACGCTGGCGCAACTGAAGCGTGCGCTGGTCGAATCGGTGCGCGAGGCCGGGCGCGAGCGGCAGCTCGGCCTGGTGCGCGCCCACCCCGAGCTGGCCGGCAAGGCCGCCATCGCCGGCGGCCTGACGGCCGAGTCCACCGGCGAGCAGTCGCGCGCCGGCCTCGCGCAGTGCAGCCCGGAAGAGTTCGCACGGCTGCAGCAGCTGAACGCCGACTACCAGGCGAAGTTCGGCTGGCCGTTCGTCCTGGCGGTGCGCGGGCCGCGAGGCGCCGGCCTCGGCCGCGCCGAGATCATCGCCGCCTTCGAGCGCCGCCTGGCCGGCCACCCCGATTTCGAGCTCGCCGAGTGCCTGCGCAACGTCCACCGCATCGCCGAGATCCGCCTGAACGACAGGCTCGGCGTGGTGCCCGAGCAGGGCCTGCAGGTGTGGGACTGGGCCGAAGCGCTGGCGCAACACAGCGACCCGGGGTATGCCGAGCAGGGCCAGCTCACCGTCACCTACCTGACCGATGCCCACCGCGCGTGCGCGCGGCAACTGCAGCAGTGGATGCACGGCTGCGGCTTCGACGACGTGCACGAGGACGCGGTCGGCAATGTCGTCGGCCGCTATCGCGGCACCGACCCCGGCGCCAAGACGCTGCTGACCGGCTCGCACTACGACACCGTGCGCAACGGCGGCAAATACGACGGCCGGCTGGGCATCCTGGTGCCGATGGCTTGCGTCCAGGCGCTGCACCGCCAAGGCAGGCGGCTGCCGTTCGCGATCGAGGTGGTCGGCTTCGCCGAAGAGGAAGGCCAGCGCTACAAGGCGACCTTCCTCGGCTCGGGTGCACTGATCGGCCAGTTCGACGAGCGCTGGCTGGAGCAGGCCGACGCCGACGGCGTCACGATGCGTGATGCGATGCGCCAGGCGGGCCTGCGCGTCGAGGACATCGCCTCGTTGCAGCGTGACCCGGCACGCTACCTCGGCTTCGTCGAGGTGCACATCGAGCAGGGGCCGGTGCTCGACGAGCTCGACCTGCCGCTGGGCGTCGTCACGTCGATCAACGGCGGCGTGCGCTACCTGGGCGAAGTGACCGGCATGGCCAGCCACGCGGGCACCACACCGATGGACCGGCGGCGCGACGCCGCGGCGGCAGTCGCCGAGTTGTGCCTGTATGTGGAGCAGCGCGCCGCGGCCGACGGCGACTCGGTCGGCACCATCGGCATGCTCGAGGTGCCGAGCGGCTCCATCAATGTCGTGCCGGGCCGCTGCCGCTTCAGCCTCGACCTGCGCGCACCGACCGATGCGCAGCGTGACCGGCTCACGGCCGACGTGCTGGCCGAGCTGGCGCGCCTCTGCGAACGGCGCGGCGTGCAGCACCGCGTCGAGCCGGCGATGCGCGCCGCCGCTGCGCCGAGCGCCCCGGCGTGGCAGGCCCGCTGGGAGCGGGCCGTCGCCGCGCTCGGCCTGCCGGTCCACCGCATGCCCAGCGGCGCCGGGCACGACGCGATGAAGCTGCATGAAGTGATGCCGCAGGCCATGCTGTTCGTGCGCGGCGGCAACTCGGGCATCAGCCACAACCCGCTGGAAACCATCACCGCGGACGACGCGCAGCTGTGCGTCGACGCCTACACCCACCTGCTCGAGCAGTTGGCAGCAGAGCACCCATGACCGAACACGACCAGATCGACGCCTGGATCGACGCCCACTTCGACGAGGAAGTGCGCTTCCTGCAGGAGCTGGTGCGCGTGCCCACCGACACGCCGCCGGGCGACAACGCCCCGCACGCCGAGCACACCGCGGCGTTGCTGCAGGGCATGGGCCTGACGGCCGAGCGGCATGCGGTGCCGGCCGACGCCGTGCGCGCCCACGGGCTGGCATCCATCACCAACCTGATCGTGCGGCGCCGCTACGGCGACGGCCGCACGATCGCGCTCAACGCGCACGGCGACGTGGTGCCGCCCGGGGAAGGCTGGACGCACGACCCGTACGGCGGCGAAGTGGTCGACGGCAAGCTCTACGGGCGCGCTGCCGCCGTCAGCAAGGGCGATTTCGCGACCTACACCTTCGCGTTGCGGGCGCTCGAATCGCTGCAGGCGCCGCTGAAGGGCGGCCTCGAACTGCATTTCACCTACGACGAGGAGTTCGGCGGCGAGCTGGGCCCCGGCTGGCTGCTGGCACAAGGCCTGACGAAACCCGACCTGCTGATCGCCGCGGGTTTCAGCTACGAGGTGGTCACCGCCCACAACGGCTGCCTCCAGATGGAAGTGACGGTACACGGCCGCATGGCCCATGCCGCGATACCGCACACCGGGGTCGACGCACTGCAAGGCGCCGTCGCCTTGTTGAACGCGCTTTATGCGCGCAACGACGTCTATCGCGGTGTGCGCTCGCAGGTGCCGGGCATCACGCACCCCTATCTCAACGTCGGCCGCATCGAGGGCGGCACCCACACCAACGTCGTGCCGGGCAAGGTGAGCTTCAAGCTCGACCGGCGCATGATTCCCGAAGAGGTGCCGGCCGACGTCGAGGCCGAACTGCGCCGGGTGATCGCCGAGACGGCGGCCGGCGTGCCGGGCGTCACGGTCGAGATCCGCCGGCTGCTGCTGGCGCACCCGCTGAAGCCGCTGCCGGGCCACGAGCCGCTCGTCGAAGCCCTGCAGCGCCACGGCAAGGCGGTGTTCGGCAAGGCGCCGCCCACCATGGGCACGCCGCTGTACACCGACGTGCGCCTCTATTGCGAGCGCGGCATCCCGGCGGTGATCTACGGCGCCGGCCCGCGCACGGTGCTCGAATCGAACGCCAAGCGCGCCGACGAGCACCTCGTGCTCGAAGACCTGCGGCGCGCGACCCAGGTGGTCGCGCGCGCCTTGTTCGATCTGCTGCGCTGATCGCACCCTCACACCCCCACCGAGCACAGAACTTGCTCCCGCTCGCCACCGTCTGTTCCAGGAGGTTTTCATGACGTGTTCCCTGCTGCCGCGCCGCGGCTTCATCGCCGCCGCACTCGCTGCCGTCTTCGCGCTGGCCGCACCGCTCGCCCACGCGCAGGAGACCCCGATCAAGTTCCAGCTCGACTGGCGCTTCGAAGGCCCGTCGGCCTTCTTTCTGTTGCCGGCCGCGAAGGGCTACTACAAGGCCGAGAAGCTGAGCGTGTCGGTCGACGCCGGCAACGGCTCGGGCAACGCGGTCAACCGCGTGGCCTCCGGCACCTATGACATGGGCTTCGCCGACCTGGCCGCGCTGATGGAATTCCACGCCAACAACCCGACCGCGCCGAACAAGCCGGTCGCGGTGATGATGGTCTACAACAACACGCCGGCAGCGGTGTTTTCGCTGAAGAAGGCCGGCATCAAGACCCCCGCCGACCTGGCCGGCAAGAAGCTCGGCGCGCCGGTGTTCGACGCCGGCCGCCGTGCTTTTCCGATCTTCCAGAAGGCCAACGGCGTCGGCACCGTGAACTGGGTCAGCATGGACCCGCCGCTGCGCGAAACCATGCTGGCGCGCGGCGACGTCGACGCGATCACCGGCTTCTACTTCACGTCGCTGCTCAACCTGGAGGCGCGCGGCGTCAAGGCGGAAGACGTGGCGGTGATGATGTACCCGCAGCACGGCGTCAAGCTTTACGGCAACGTGATCATCGCGTCCGAGGAGTTCCTGAAGAAGCATCCCGACGCCGTCAAAGCCTTCCTGCGCGCCTTCACGAAAGGCGCCAAGGACGTGATCGCCGACCCGAAGGGCGCCATCGCCGTCGTCAAGGAGCGCGACGGCATCATCAACGCCGCCCTCGAAGAGCGGCGCCTGAAGCTGGCCATCGATTCGGCGATTGCCACGCCCGACGCCAGGGCCGAAGGCTTCGGCGACGTCAACCTGCCGCGGCTGGCGCTGATGGCCAGCCAGGTGACCGATGCGTTCTCGACCAAGTCGCGCATCGACGCGGCTGCCGTGTGGAACGCGGGCTACCTGCCGAGCGCCGCCGAGCGCAACATCTTCGCGGTCAAGAAGTAAGCACGAAAGAACGGGGCGCGGCCCACGGGCCTGCCCTGCCCCTCCATGGACGCATTCGTCGATTTCAACAAGGTCTGGCTTGCCTACAACGACGAGCTGCTGGCACAGCAGCAGTTCGCCGTCGAGGACATCTCTCTTTCGGTGCGCGAAGGCGAGTTCATTGCCATCGTCGGCCCTTCGGGCTGCGGCAAGTCGACCTTCATGAAGCTGGCCACCGGCCTGAAACAGCCCTCGAGGGGCGAAATCCGCATCGGCGGCGAGCGTGTGACCGGCCCGCTGAAGATCACCGGCATGGCCTTCCAGGCGCCGTCGCTGCTGCCCTGGCGCAGCACGGTCGACAACGTGCTGCTGCCGCTGGAAATCGTCGAGCCCTACCGCTCCAGCTTTCGGGCGCGGCGCGCCGAGTACGAAGCCCAGGCCCGGGCCCTGCTGCAAAGGGTGGGGCTCGCTGGCTACGAGGACAAATATCCGTGGCAGTTGTCCGGCGGCATGCAGCAGCGTGCGTCGATCTGCCGCGCGCTGATCCACGAGCCGCGCATGCTGTTGCTCGACGAGCCCTTCGGTGCGCTCGACGCCTTCACGCGCGAGGAGCTGTGGAACACGCTGCGCGACCTGTGGACGCAGCAGCGCTTCAACGTGATCCTGGTCACGCACGACCTGCGCGAGGCGGTCTACCTGGCCGACACGGTGTACGTGATGAGCCGGAGCCCGGGCCGCATCGTGGCGCGCCGCGAGATCGACCTGCCGCGCCCTCGCGACCTGGAGATCACCTACACCGAACCCTTCGTTGAGATCGTCCACGAGCTGCGCTCGCACATCGGCGCCATCAGACACGCATGAACAACAAGCTGCTCGAACGCTGGGCTCCGTGGGTCCTGCTGCTGTCGGTCGTCATCGTCTGGCAGGTCGTCTGCTCGGCCTTCCAGGTGTCGGAGTTCATCTTCCCGAGCCCGCTGCGCATCTGGGAACAGATGGTCGAATTTCGAGGCGAGATCCTGAAGCACTCGTGGCGCACGTTCTGGGTCACGATGGTGGGCTTCGGGCTGGCGATCGTCGTCGGCGTGCTGCTCGGCTTCGTGATCGGCAGCTCGCGCCTCGCCTATGCGGCGATCTACCCGCTGATGACGGCCTTCAACGCGCTGCCCAAGGCGGCCTTCGTGCCCATCCTGGTGGTCTGGTTCGGCATCGGCGCCGGCCCGGCGGTGCTGACGGCCTTCCTGATCTCGTTCTTCCCGATCACCGTGAACATCGCCACCGGCCTGGCGACGCTGGAGCCCGAACTGGAAGACGTGTTGCGCGTGCTGGGCGCGCGGCGCTGGGACGTGCTGGTCAAGGTCGGCCTGCCGCGCTCCATGCCCTACTTCTACGGCTCGCTCAAGGTGGCCATCACGCTGGCGTTCGTCGGCACCACCGTCTCGGAGATGAACGCCTCGAACGAAGGCATCGGGTATCTGCTCGTGTCGGCGGGGTCGGCCATGCAGATGGGTCTGGCCTTCGCCGGGCTGGTGGCCGTGGGGGTCATGGCGATGGCGATGTACGAGCTGTTTGCCTGGATCGAAAAGCGCACGACGGCTTGGGCTCACCGCGGGTCTCACGCCGGCTGAGTCGATCTGGTGTGAGCGCGCACTAGCAAACGCCACTCCCGAACCCCCTGTTCGCGGCCCCTCACCTCAGGGGGGCCCCGCTCCGCGCAGTGCAACGCACGGTTACGATCCGCCGCGAGGAGAAGGAGAACCACGGACGCCGCATCACCTCGTCCCGCCGAGCCGCCTGCAACGACAGCGCCCACCCGGCCGGACCGAAGGAAGTTCCGTGGCACAGAGCCAGCGGCTTCCATGCGTTCCCGATACACCGCGCGCGAATCTGCCTTGTCGGAGCACCAGGACCGGATCCTGTCGTTGTGGTCCCAGAACCTCGACGGCATGACGCCGCCTGCCGCGCACACCAAGCTCCGTCACGGCTACCTCGCCAACCCGGCCGGCCCGGGGCTGGGCGTGCTGCTGCACGACGAAGCCAGCGGCCAGCCGGTGGGCGTGCAGTGCCTGCATGCGCGCACCTTCTGGCAAGACGGCGTCGCGCAGCATGTGGCCGCACTCGCCGACTATGCCGTCGGCCAGGCCCACCGGTCGCTCGGCCCCGCATTGACGCTGATGCGCGCCGGCCTGGGCCTCGGCGCTTCGCGCTTCGGCTTCGTCTATGGTTTTCCCAACGCCAGGTCACAGGCGGTGTGCACCCGCGCGGGCATGCAGCGCGTCGGTGGCACCACACGCTACGGCAAGCTGCTGAGCACCCGGTTTCTGCTGCGCTCTCCGCGGCGCGGCGCGTGGTGGTCCTGGCTGGCAGCTCCGGCCGACATCGTGCTGCGCCTGCTGGATGCCGCACGCACCTTGCAGCATGCACGCGGGTTGCACTGGAGCGATGCCGCACCGGGCGACGCCCGCATCGACGCCCTCTGGCAACAGCGCGACCCGCGGCTGCTGCTGTCCGAGCGAAGCGCACGTGTCCTCGGCTGGCGCTATGCGCCCGAGGGCTTTCCCGGCTGGCACGTGTCGGTCGCCGAAGACGCCGGCGGGCAGCCGCTGGGGTATGTCGCATGGGCCCGCCGCGACGACGTGGTGTTGATCAGCGACTTCTTCTGCAGCCGGCCGGAGCACGACACCTGCCGCCTGCTGACCGCTTTTGCCGGGCACATGCGCCGCGCACGGGCGAGCGCGCTGTCGCTCGAGTTCTACGGCTGCGAAGCGGTGGCAAGGCAGTTGCGGCACGCCGGCTTTTTCGCCAAGCCGGGCGTGTCGCCTCTCTACGTTGCCGCGGGGCAGACGCACGCACCGGCCGACGCGCAGGCCTGGTACGTCACCGGCTTCGACCGCGACGGCGACTGAAGGGCTGGAGCATGTGCGGCATCGCAGGCATCTTTGACGGCCAGGGACAGCGGCCGCCCGGCCGCGCCGAACTGGAGGCGATGATTTCGCGCCTGCACCACCGCGGCCCCGACGGGCGCGGCGTGCTTGCCGAAGGCCCGGTCGGCCTGGCTCATGCGCGGCTCGGCATCATCGACCTCGAAGGCGGCGCGCAGCCGATCCACAACGAAGACCGTTCGGTGTGGGTCGTGTTCAACGGCGAGATCTTCAACTACCTCGAACTGCGCCGGGACCTGGAGGCGCAGGGCCACCGCTTCTACACGCAAAGCGACACCGAGGTGCTCGTCCACCTGTACGAGCAGCACGGCGAGGACTTCGTCGTGCACCTGAACGGCCAGTTCGCAATCGCGCTGTGGGACGGTCGCGCGCAACAGCTCGTGCTCGCCCGCGACCGCACCGGCATCCGGCCGCTGTTCTACACGAACGCCGGCGGGCGCCTGTTGTTCGCCTCGGAGGTGAAGGCGCTGTTCGCCTGCGCCGAGGTGCCGCGCCGCCTGGACCTCGACGCGCTGGGCCAGACCTTCACCTACTGGGCACCCCTGGCCCCGCGTACGGCCTTCGAGGGCGTGTTGTCGCTGCCGCCCGGGCATGTGATGACGGTCAGTCGCGCGCGCAAGACATTGCGGCGCTACTGGGACTGGCAGTTCCCCGCTGCACCGGTGCCACCCCCGGTGTCCGAGCAAGCGTGCGCCGAAGAGCTTCGCGAGCTGCTGATAGACGCCGTGCGCCTGCAACTGCGCGCCGACGTGCCGGTCGGCGCCTACCTGAGCGGCGGGCTGGACTCTTCGGTCATCACGTCGCTGATCCACCACCACACCGACACGCCGCTGCGCAGCTTCTCGGTCACCTTCGAGGACGACGAGTTCGACGAGAGCCGGCATCAGCAGGCGCTGGCGGCCTGGCTGGGCACGCGCCACACGGCCGTACAGTGCCGCCGCAGCGACATCGCGGCGGCCTTTGCGCGCGTGGTGCGGCACGCCGAAACGCCGGTGCTGCGCACCGCGCCCGCGCCGTTGATGCTGCTCGCCGACCAGGTGCGCCAGGCCGGCTACAAGGTGGTGTTGACCGGCGAAGGCGCCGACGAGGTGTTCGGCGGCTACGACCTTTTCAAGGAAGCGAAGGTGCGCCGCTTCATGGCGCGCCAACCCGATTCGGCCTGGCGCGCGCGCATCCTCGACCGGCTGTACCCGTACCTGCGGCACTCGCCGGCCACGGGCCGGGCCTTCGCGCAGCGCTTCTTCGGCGAAGGCCGCGAGCATCTCGGCCGCCCGTTCTTTGCGCACCTGCCGCGCTGGACGACCACACGCCGTGCCTGGCAGTTCTTCTCGGCCGACGTGCTGCAACGGCTTTCCACATCAGACCCGCTGCAAGCCGTCGAAGCCACGCTGCCCGCAGGCATCGGTCGCTGGGAGCCGCTGGCGCAGGACCAGTACCTCGAAGCGCACACGCTGCTGTCGGGCTACCTGCTCAGCTCGCAAGGCGACCGCATGGCGATGGCTGCGTCGATCGAGGCGCGCTTCCCGTTTCTCGACCACCGGGTGATCGAGTTCGCCAACCGCCTGCCAGCAGGCTACAAGCTCAGGGGCCTGGTCGAGAAGCACATCCTGAAGCAGTCGATAACAGGCCTGCTGCCGGAGTCGATTCGCCGGCGCACCAAGCAACCCTACCGTGCCCCCGACAGCCAGAGCTTTTTTGTCGACGGGCGGCCGGTGGACTACGTCGAAGACCTGCTCAGCCCCTCCCGGATCGCCGAGGGGGGGTACTTCGACGCGCGCGCGGTCGGCAAGCTGTTCGAGAAGTGCCGCAGCGGCCGTGCGATCGGCTTCGGCGACAACATGGCCTTCGTCGGCATCGTCTCGACGATGCTGCTGCACGAGCAGATGGTGCGGGCCCCTGCCGACGCTCCGGCGCCAGAGGTGGCGGCATGACGATGCTCGACGACGCCGGCCTGCTTCACCACCCGCTGCAGTCGGCAGCCCGCCGCTGGCCCGACAAGACCGCGCTGGTGTGCGGGAAGCGGCGTGCGACGTTTGCCGATGTTCTGCACGAAGCCGGCGTTGTCGCCGCCGCCTTGCGGGAGCACGCGCTGCAGCCGGGCGATCGTGTCGCGCTGTTCCTCGACAACGGCATCGAGGCGGCGTCTGCACTGTATGCGGTGTGGATGGTCGGGGCCGTCGCCGTGCCGGTCCACCCGCTGACCAAAGCAGCCAAACTGGCGCAGCTGATCGACGATGCCGGTGCCGCCTTGCTGCTGACGCAAGCGACGCTGCGCCCGGCCTGGGACGGCGCCATCACCCGATGCACCAGCCTGCGGGCCTGTTTCGTCACCGGCATGCAGCCACCGGGCGGCGATGCCCGGGTGCTGCCCTGGCCGGCGGCCGCTGGGCAGGCGGCCAAGCCGGCCGCAGCCACCCGGCCCGACGACCTCGCTGCCATCATCTACACGTCGGGGACCACCGGCACGCCCAAAGGCGTGATGCTGACGCATCACAACATGCTCAGTGCAGCCCGCTCGGTGCAGGCCTACCTCGGCCTGCACGAGCACGACGTGATCCTGAGCGCCCTGCCGCTCGCCTTCAGCTACGGGCTCTACCAGGTGCTGCTCGGCCTGGCCGTCGGGGCGACGGTCGTGCTGGAACGCAACTTCAGCTTTCCCGCCAAGGTGCTCGACACGATGGCCGTTGAGCGCGTCACCGTGTTTCCCGGCGTGCCGACGATGTTCGCGCAGTGGATGGGCATGAAGAACCTCGATCGCTACGACCTGGACGCGCTGCGGCTGGTCACCAGTGCCGCGGCGCCGCTGCCGCTCGCGCAGATCCGGTGGCTGCGCGCGACCTTTCCGCAGATGCGGCTGTACTCGATGTACGGCCAGACCGAGTGCAAGCGCATCAGCTACCTGCCGCCCGAGCAGCTCGACGTCCGTCCCGACAGCGTGGGCCGCGGCATGCCGAACCAGGCCTGCTGGCTCGTCGACGAGCAGGGCCGCCGGCTGCCGAACGGCAGCACCGGGGAGCTGGTGGTGCAGGGCCCGCACGTGATGCAGGGCTACTGGCGCAAGCCGACCGAAACCGCGCAGCGCTTGAAGGCCTGCCCTGCCGTCAACGACACGGCGCTGTACACCGGCGACATCTTCCGCACCGATGCCGAAGGCTACCTGTATTTCGTTGCGCGCCGCGACGACATCATCAAGAGCCGCGGCGAGAAGGTCAGCCCGCGCGAGGTGGAAGACGCACTGCATGCCATCGAAGGCGTGTGCGAAGCGGCGGTGATCGGCGTGCCCGACGCGCTGCTCGGCGAAGCGGTCAAGGCCTACGTCACGCTGCATCCCGGCGTGCAGCTGACCGAACGCGAGCTGATCAAGCACTGCCTGGCCCGGCTCGAAAGCTACATGGTGCCCAAGCACGTCGAGATCGTCGACGCGTTGCCCCGGACCGACAACGGCAAGATCACCAAGGCGGGGCTGCGCACCGCCGTCTCTCCCACGCCATAACGACTCACAACAGGAACCCCACATGGCCGACATCAAGCAGCAGGTTCGCAGTTACATCCTCGACAACTTCCTGATGGGCGCCCAGGGCGCCGCTTTCAGCGATGCCGACTCCTTCATGGAGCAGCACGTACTCGACTCGACCGGCTTCCTGGAGCTGATCACCTTTCTCGAGGAAACCTACGCCATCAAGGTCGACGACGAGGAGATGGTGCCTGAGAACCTCGACAGCATGAACAACGTCGAGGCCTTCGTGCAGCGCAAGCTGGCGGGCCGGTGAGCGCGATGAACGGCCCTGCCTTGACGCCCGCCGTGCTCGCGCTCGACCTCGAGCGCGAAGCCGAACGCATCGCCCGCTGGATGGTCGAGACCGTGGCGACCCGGTTGCACCGGCGCGGCGTGATCATCGCGATATCGGGCGGCATCGACAGCTCGACCTGCGCGGCGCTTGCCGTGCGCGCGCTCGGCCCGAAGAAGGTGTTCGGTCTGCTGCTGCCCGAACAGGACTCGAGCGCCTTCAGCGGCGACCGGGGCCGGCAGGTGGCCGAACACCTGGGCATTGCCTACGAGGTGCACGACATCGCGCCCGCACTCGAGGCGCTGGGGTGCTACCGCCAGCGCGACGCGGCCATCCGGGCCCTGTTCCCGGCTTATGGAGCCGGCTGGAAGAACAAGATCGTGATTGCCGGCGGCACGGCAGGCGGTATCAACTTCTTCAAGCTGGTGGTGCGCTCGCCCGACGGCGCGCTGCACGAAGCCCGCCTGCCAGTGCGCGAATACCTGCAGATCGTCGCCGCGACCAACTTCAAGCAACGCGTGCGCAAGACGATGGAGTATTTCCACGCGGACCGGCTCAACTATGCGGTGATCGGCACGCCGAACCGGCTGGAGTACGACCAGGGCTTCTTCGTCAAGAACGGCGACGGCGCGGCCGACCTGAAACCCATTGCGCACCTCTACAAGACGCAGGTCTACGCGATGGCTCGGCATCTCGGCCTGCCCGAGGCGGTGTGCGCGGCCGAGCCGACCACCGACACCTACAGCCTGCCTCAGGGCCAGGACGAGTTCTACTTCGCGCTGCCGTATGCACAGATGGACCTGGCCCTGTGGGCGCGCAACCACGACGTGCCCGCCGAGGAGCTGGCGCACGCACTCGGTGTCAGCGACAGCCGGGCGCAGGCCATCTTCCGCGACATCGATGCCAAGCGGCGGGGGACCCGCTACCTGCATGCGCCTGCCGAGCTGGTGGAGCCGGTCGGAGCCGCCCTCGGCCTGAAAGTTGGTTGACACCGTCCGTTGGCCCGGCGATCATCGCGGCGGGCTTCAGACGCCTGCCGCTCGCGGACCCTATCGGTCTCGGTGAAGTTCTGGCTTTGACGATTTCCCTCACTCTTCACGCATTTCGTGCGGGTGGCAATGCGAGCTCCCATCCTCCATGACGAGATGCGAGAGAAGAGGAGACCGGGATGTCGTCAGACACCGCGACCGTCAATGCGTTCACGCACGGCCCGCTCGGCGCCGTCTTTGCCAAGACCGCGCTGCCCATCATCTTCGTAATGGGCATGAACGGGCTGCTCGCCGTCGTCGACGCCGTGTTCCTTGGCGTCTTCGTCGGCCCGGAGGCGCTGGGCGCCGTCACGCTGATGTTCCCGCTCTACATGCTGATCGTGGCGCTCGCCACTTTGGTGGCAAGCGGCATGTCGAGCCTTCTCGCCCGGCACCTGGGCGCAGGGCGGTTCGACGAGGCGCGCGCCGTGTTTGCTGGCGCGCATGGGCTGGCGCTTGCCATCGGTGCCGGCTTCATCCTGCTGTTTCTGGGTTTCGGCCGGCCGGTGACGCTACTGGTCGCCGGCGGTTCGGCGCCGCTTGCCGAAATGGGGCATGTCTATCTCGGCATCACGGTGCTGTTCTCGCCGATCCTGTTCGTGCTTTCAGTGAACTCCGACGCGCTGCGCAACGAGGGCCGCGCCGGCTTCATGGCGTTGGCAAGCCTTCTGGTGTCGCTTTCCAACATCGGCTTCAACTATCTGCTGATCGCAGTCTTTCACCTCGGCGTGGCGGGCTCAGCTTACGGAACCGTCATGGCGCAGGGGCTTGCCTTTGCAACCATCCTGGCTTTTCGCCTGCGTGGGCAAACGGAACTCAGACCAAGCGCTCTCTTGCACCACAACCTCGCCATGGCGTGGCCGCGCATCCTGGCGCTCGGCGCACCCCAGAGTCTGAACTTCATCGGCCTGGCGCTGGGCTCGGCGGCAATCATCGCGGCGCTGCAATGGCAAGCTGACAACACCTATGAGGTGACGGTTGCGGCCTACGGCATCATCACCCGCGTCATGACCTTCGTCTTCCTGCCGCTGTTGGGGTTGAGCCATGCATTGCAGTCCATCACCGGCAACAATTACGGGGCGGAGCTGTGGCGCCGTTCCGACGACTGCCTGCGGCTGGGCATGACGATTGCATTCATCTATTGCCTCGTCGCCGAGGTCGCCCTGATCGGCTTCGCGCAGCCGATCGGCCTTCTATTCGTTGACGACGGCGAAGTTGTCTCCGAGGTCGCCCACATCATGCCGGTGATGGTGGCAATGTTCTTCGCCGCCGGCCCACTGATGATGATCGCCAGCTATTTCCAGGCAATCGGCGATGCCGGTCGCGCGGCGATCCTCAGCCTGTCGAAGCCCTATCTCTTCGCCATGCCGCTGACCTTCGCGTTCGCCTTCGCCTTCGGCGAAGAGGGCATATGGATGGCCGGCCCGGCCGCCGAGATCCTGTTGCTTGCCCTCACAGCCATCGTGCTTGGCCAGGCCGCCCGGCGCGAGGAGCTCAGATGGGGCTTGTTCAAGGCGACCCGGGAGGTGCGGCCATGAAAACACGCCCCGCCTCCCAATTGCCCTCGATCACCGCGGCCAAGGAACAGGCGAAGCGCCTGCGCGAGAGGCTGGAAGCAGAAGGCGCCAGCCTCAGCCATTCCAAATCGCTGGAACTGATCGCCCACCAATTGGGCCACCGTGACTGGAACACGCTCCACGCCGCGATCGGCGATCGGCCGGCAGTCCAATGGACTGTGGGGGATCGGGTGCGCGGATCCTATCTGTCGCAGCCCTTCGAAGCCGAGATTCTCGCCGTTGAAACGGTGCGGCCGGGCTGGTTCCGGCTCACGCTTGATTTCGACGAGGCCGTCGATGTTGTCACCTTCGACAGCTTCTCCAATTTCCGCAAGCGGGTGACGGGGGTCGTCGGCCCCGCCGGTACTTCACGAGAAAAGACCTCGAACGGAAGGCCGCAGCTCGAACTGGATATGCGGGACTGACGTTGGCGGGACCTCCGTTTGCCGGCCTTGAGGCTTTCGACCACGACGTCGAGGAACAGGCGCGCGAGCCTGGAAAGACCGGGACGCTTCGGACAGCATGGACCGCGATCTCGGGGAAGCGCCACTGCGGGAGCGCCTCGGTGAGGCGACCGGCTTCGATGTCCTTCCGGCACCAAAGGCCCGAAACTCTGAACTGACGCCGCAAAGCGGGCTCCCTACAATCGTTGCGCTGCAACGAAGGACGCCATGGCCCGCCTCATCGACATGCTGCGCAACTCGACCTGGGGGCGCAACCTCACGCCCTCGGAGTTCGACCGCGTCGCGCGCGAGACGCGAGAGGCGCAGGTGATCGCGGGCGGCTACGTGGCGCGCAACGGCGAACTCGTCGAGCACTGGATCGGTATCGTCGAAGGGCTGGCGAAGATGTCGGTCACCTCGGCCGAAGGCAAGGTCTCCACGCTCACCGGCGTCACGGCCGGCGGCTGGTTCGGCGAGGGCTCGGTGCTGAAGAAGGAAGCGCGGCGCTACGACGTCGTCGCGCTGCGCGACACCCGCATCGCGATGATGCCGCGCGTAACCTTCGATTGGTTGCGCACCACCAGCATTCCGTTCAACCACTACCTGCTGAACCTGCTCAACGCACGTCTCGGGCTCTTCATCGGCCTGCTCGAATACGACCGCCTGCTGGGCCCCGATGCCCGTGTGGCCCGCTGCCTGGCAAGCCTGTTCAACCCCGATCTCTACCCCCAGCCGGGGCCCTACGTCGATCTGCTGCAGGGCGAGGTCGGGTTGCTGTCCGGCGTGTCGCGCCAGCGCGCCAACGTCGCGCTGCAAAGGCTGCAGGAAGCGGGGCTGCTGCGCATCGACCCGCGCGGCCTGACGGTGCTCGACCTCGACGGCCTGCGCCGCTTTGCCGGCGGCCGCTGAACGCAGGCCGTCGCTACACTGCAGGCTTCCCGATCCGACGTCACGGCCTCGTGCCGGCAGTACATGCATGGGCTGGCACGGCCACCTCGATCTCCGCTACCGCAGCGACAACGGCCGCACCGTCGGCCATGACCGCCACGACGGGCCGCTGCGCGTGCTCGCCAGCCTGCATCCCGAGGGCCCGGGCGTGTGCCACCACGTGCTGGTGCACCCCCCGGGCGGCATCGTCGGCGGCGACGAGCTGGCGATCGGCGTCGATATCGCACCCGGCGCGCACGCCCTGATCACCACCCCTGGGGCCACCCGCTTCTACCGCAGCGCCGGCGCGCAGGCGGCGCAATCGCTCCACGCCCGCGTCGACGGCGGCGCGCGCTTCGAGTGGCTGCCGCTGGAGACGATCGCCTACAACGGCTGCCATGCCGCCAACCGCATGCGGTTCGATCTGGCCGAGGGCGCCGAGATGATCGGCTGGGACGTGCTCGCCCTGGGCCTGCCGGCTGCCGGCGAGCCCTACGCGCAGGGCCGTTTCGAGCAGACGATCGAGCTGCCCGGGGCCTGGCTGGAGCGGGGCGTGCTGGACATGCAGGACGCTCTCACCGCCCGGCTGCTGGCGAGCCCGCTGGGCTGGAACGGCCGCGGCGTATTGGCGACGATGTGGTTCGCGACAGGCGTGCCGCTGGAGGAGGCCCGGCGCGAACGCTTGCTGGAGTGGGCCCGGGCACAGGCCGCGAGCCATGTGCTGTCGGACACCGCGGGCGCCACCTCGCCGGAGCGGCGTGTGGTGGTGCTGCGCGTGCTCGCGGAACGCACCGAGCCGGCCCTGGCACTGCTCGGTGCCGTCTGGGCCGGCTGGCGCGATGTGGCGTGGCAGCTGCCTGCCTGCCCGCCGCGCGTCTGGCGGACCTGAGGCGCTGCCTCAGGCCGGCGTCGGCGACGCGGCCGTTCCCTCCGGCGAGGGCTTTAGCCGCCGCCGCTGCAGCAGCACGACAAGGCCCAGCAGCGCCAGCGCCGGCAGGAACACCCACTCCTTCGCAGGCCGTTCGGCGGGCACCTCCATCGAGGTGATGCGCCAGCCCTGGTCGATGCCCAGCTTCGCGGCCTGGCTGCCGAACTGCACGGTCAGGATCTGCAACTCGTCGCCCTGCGGCAGCACGCGCACGCCGGCACGCGCCAGCCGCTCGCGGGCCGTCCCGGGCTCGCCGAGCGGCAGCAGCACGCCCTTGCGCACCTGATCGCCTTCCAGCGTTTCGCCCTCGATCCAGATGCGTTTCTGCGCGTTCTTCGGCGCCGTGTCGGCGAATTCCATCAGCTTCACGCCCGGCACCTCGTCATACGGCGGGTAGACCATGTCCCACCAGAAACCGGGCCGGAACAGCGTGAAGGTCACCAGCAGCAGTGCCACCGTCTCGTACCAGCGTGAACGCACCAGGAAGTAGCCCTGCGTGCCGGCCGCGAAGACCAGCATCGCGACGATCGCACTGGCGACCGTGACGGCGAAATGCCATGGGCTGTTGATGCCGATCATCAGCAACTGCGTGTTGAAGATGAACAGGAAGGGCAGCACCGCCGTGCGCATGCTGTAGAAGAAGGCGGTGACGCCGGTCTTCAGCGGGTCGGTGCGTGCGATCGCGGCCGCCGCGAACGACGCGAGCCCTACCGGCGGCGTCACGTCGGCCATCAGGCCGAAGTAGAAGACGAACAGGTGCACCGCGATCAACGGCACGATCAGTCCGCTTTGCGCGCCCAGCTCGACGATCACCGGTGCCATCAGCGTCGACACCACGATGTAGTTCGCGGTGGTGGGCAGGCCCATGCCGAGGATCAGGCTGATCAGCGCAACCAGGAACAGCATCACCATGAGGTTGCCGCCCGACACCAGCTCGACCAGCTCGGTCATCACCAGGCCGATGCCGGTGAGCGACACCGTGCCGACGATGATGCCCGCCGACGCGGTAGCGACGCCGATGCCGATCATGTTGCGTGCGCCGGTGGCCAGGCCGTCGACCAGCTCGAGGAAACCCTGCTTCACGGCTGCCGCGTAGCCGCCGTGGCCGCGGAAGGCGGCAATGATGGGCCGCTGCGTCAACAGCACGAAGATCATGAACACCGTCGCCCAGAACGCGGACAGCCCCGGCGACATCTGCTCGACCATCAGGCACCAGATCAGCACCACGACCGACAGCAGGTAGTGCAGCCCGGACTTCAGCGTCGGGCCGGTCTCGGGCAGCTCGAACACCGGCGCGTTGGGGTCGTCCAGCGCCAGTTCGGGCTGGCGCGCGCCGAACCACAGCAGGCCGACGTAGGCCGCGATCAGCAGCGGCCCGACCGCCCACATCACCGAGTCGCCCAGGACACCCTTCATCCAGCCGATGCCGTAGTAGACGACGCCCGCAAGCACCACGAAGCCGGCCACCGTCATCACGAACGACGTCAGCCGCTGCATGGCACCCGCCTGCGAACGGCGCGGCAGTCCGGTGAGGTTGGATTTCAGCGCCTCGAGGTGCACGATGTAGAACAGCGCGATGTAGGAGATCACGGCCGGCAGGAAGGCGTGCTTGATGACCTCGGTGTACGGTATGCCGACGTACTCGACCATCAGGAACGCGGCCGCGCCCATCACCGGCGGCATGATCTGCCCGTTGACCGAGCTCGACACCTCGACCGCGCCTGCCTGGTCGGGCCGGTAGCCGACGCGCTTCATCAGCGGGATGGTGAAGGTGCCGGTGGTGACCACGTTGGCGATCGACGAGCCGGAAATGACCCCTGTGGCCGCAGACGACACCACGGCGGCCTTGGCCGGCCCGCCGCGCATGTGGCCGAGCAGCGCGAAGGCCGACTTGATGAAATAGTTGCCGGCGCCCGCCTTGTCGAGCAGCGAGCCGAACAGCACGAACAGGAAGATGAAACTGCTGGACACGCCGAGCGCGATGCCGAACACGCCTTCGGTGGTCAGCCAGTAGTGCGACACCGCGCGATTGAGCGACGCGCCCCGGTGCGCGATCATGTCGGGCATGTACCGCCCGCCGAAGGTGTAGACGAGGAACACCACCGCCACCACCACCATCGGCAACCCGAGCACGCGACGGGTGGCTTCGAGCAGCAGCACCATGCCGGCGACCGCGACGTAGACGTCCATCTGCGTCGGCTGCCCGGGACGCTGCGACAGCTCCCTGTAAAACAGGAACAGGTAGGCCGCGCAAAAGGCCGCGACGAGTGCGAACACCCAGTCGGTGACCGGAACATGCCGGCGCGGAGAACGCTTGAAGGCCGGATAGGCCAGGTAGGCCAGGAAGACGGAAAACGCCAGGTGGATCGAGCGCGACTCGGTGTCGTTGAGCACGAACACGCCGAACGCGAACGGCAGCGGCGAGGCGATCCACAACTGGAATAGCGACCACGCGATCGCGACGCCGAGGATCAGCTTGCCGACCACGGGCCCTGGGTTGCGCCCACCGGCGTCGTTGTCGTTGACGAGCTGCTGGACGTCGACGCCGGCAGCTTGATCGGTATTGCTAGCAGACATGAGGCTTGCACCTTCTGTGAATCGGCCCGCTGCACCAGCAGCGGGCCGAGGCGTGGCGGCCCTGCGGACAAGGCTCTCCAGAGGCGGTCGCGGCCGGCGCGAGGCCGGCCGGGGCGGGCCGGATTACATCCAGCCCTTCTCCTTGTAGTACTTCACCGCACCGGGATGCAAGGGCGCCGAGTTGCCGTCCTTGATCATGCGCTTGGGATCGAGGTTGCTGAAGGCCGGGTGCAGCTTCTTGAACTCGTCGAAGTTCTCGAACACCGCCTTGGTCAGCTCGTAGACGGTCGCCTCCGGCACCTTGGCCGACGTGACGAAGGTGGCGAGCACGCCGTAGGTCGGCGTCGGGTTCGGGTTGCCGGCGTACAGGCCGCCGGGGATCTCGACCGCGGCGTAGTACGGGTTTTCCTTCACGAGCTTGTCCACGGCCGGGCCGGTCAGCGGCACCAGCTTGGCGCCGCAGGTGGTGGTCGGGTCCTGGATGTTGGCCGACGGGTGCCCCACGCCGTAGAAGAAGCCGTCGATCTTGTTGTCGCACAGCGCCGCGCCGTGCTCGTCGGCCTTCAGCTCGGCAGCCAGCGAGAAGTCGCTGAGCTTCCAGCCCATCGCGCTCAGCAGTTCCTCCATCGAGGCGCGCGTACCGGAGCCGGGGTTGCCGACGTTGAAGCGCTTGCCCTTCAGGTCGGAAAAGTTCTTCACGTTGGCTTCCTTGCGAGCCACGACCGTGAACGGCTCGGGGTGCAGCGAGAACACCGCGCGCAGGTCGCCGTAGGCGCCGTCCTTCTCGAACACCTTGCTGCCCTTGATGGCGTGGTATTGCCAGTCGGACTGGGTCACGCCGAAGTCGAGCTCACCGGCGCGGATGGTGTTGATGTTGACCACCGAGCCCCCGGTGCTTTCGACCGAGCAGCGAATGCCGTGGCGCGAGCGCTCCTTGTTCACCAGGCGGCAGATCGCACCGCCCGCGGCGTAGTACACGCCGGTCACGCCGCCGGTGCCGATGGTCATGAACTTTTGCTGCGCGACGGCGCCGCTCCAGGGCATCGACAGCGAGGCCAGGGCCACGGCTGCTAGGGCGGCGCGCACAGGGGTCTTCTTGAGTTGATGAGTCACTTCTTCTGTCTCCAGGTTGAGTCGGGGAGGGGAATTCAGGCGCGAAAGAACCGCTCTCGCGTCTGACGGCAGGACGAACGGGGTATCCCCATGACGTCGAGCGTGTGGGCCATGCGGATCACCTGCACGGCATTGTCGGGCGCCGGGCTGCCGTCGGGAAGATGCACGTTGTTCTCGAAGCCCAGCCGCACCCCGCCGCCCAGCGTGGCCGCCGCACTGAGGCAGGCCAGTTCGGTCGGACCGAAGGCACAGGCCGACCAGCTCCAGTGTGGCGGCAGCACGCCGAGCATCGGCAGCAAGTCGAGCGGGTGACCGGCACGCCGGGAAGCATACGAGCCCAGCACGAACAGGACCTCCGGGCAACCCCGGAGCGGGCCGCCGACGGCATGCAGCGAGACCAGCCGCTGCAGGTCGGCCGGGTCGTAGACGATGAACTGCACCGCCGTGCCGGCCTGGCGCAGGCCTTCGAGGAAAGCGGCCACCCGCGGCAGCAGGGCCTCGTCAGCCAGCAGCTCGCGCACCGCGATCGACACGGCCTCGGGTTGCACCGCGTCGACCGCGTCCATCTGTTCCTGGGGGCTGTATCGCCCCACTGCCTCGGTGGTCATCTGCAGCACGAGGTCCGTGCCGACGCGCTGGCGGATGGCCGCGAAGGCGGCGCGATAGCGGCCCGGGTCGAGCGTGTGCCCGCCCTGGTCGTCACGCACGTGGACATGGAACCAGCTGGCGCCGGCGGCGACGCAGGCTTCGGCACACGCAGCGAGTTCGTCCGGGGTGATCGGCAGCGCCTGGTGGTCGCGCTGCGTGCGCCGTGCCCCGTTGGGCGCCACGCCGATCGGCACCGGCTTGAGGGCACGCTCGCTGCTCGGCCAGGCGGTGGACTCGACCGGCTTCATGCGCGGCTCCCGGCCGGCAGCCCTTCGAGCGCGCCCGCAACGGCGCGTGCCAGCCGTTCGACGATCGCGTCGAGTTCGCCGTCGGTGACGATGAAGGGGGGGGCCAGCAGCACGTGGTCGCCGCGCTGGCCGTCGATCGTGCCGCCCATCGGGTAGACCATCAAGCCGCACTGCATGGCCTGCCGCTTGATGCGCGCATGCAGCTTCAGCCCGGCGTCGAAAGGCGTCTTGTCGGCGCGGTCCCGCACCAGCTCGATGGCCTGGAACAGGCCGCGACCGCGGATGTCGCCGACGTGCGGATGGTCCCCGAAGGTCGCCTGCAGGCGAGACGTCAGCGCCTGGCCCTGGCGGCGCACCGCCGCCAGCAGCCCGTCGCGCCGGATCACGCGCTGCACCGCGAGCGCTGCGGCACACGCGACCGGGTGGCCGATGTAGGTGTGGCCGTGCTGGAACAGGCCGCTGCCGCGCGCGAAGGTGTCGACGATGCGCCCTTGCGCGAGCACCGCACCGATCGGTTGGTAACCGCCGCCCAGGCCCTTGGCGATGGTCATCAGGTCGGGCACCACGTGCTCCTGTTCGCAGGCGTGCAGCGTGCCGGTGCGACCCATGCCGGACATCACCTCGTCGAGGACCAGCAGGATGCCGTGGCGGTCGCACAGCTCACGCACGCCGCGCAGGTAGCCCGGCACCGGCGTGAGTGCACCGGCCGTGGCGCCGACCACCGTCTCGGCGACGAAGGCGATCACCGAGTCGGCCCCCAGCGTCTCGATCACACCGGCCAGTTCCTGCACCAGCCGCGCGCCGTATTGCTCGGGCGTCTCGCCGGGCTGGCGGTCGCGATATTCGTAGCACGGCGAGACGTGGGTGACCGCCATCAGCAATGGCGCGAACTGCGCGCGCCGCCACTGGTTGCCGCCCACCGCGAGCGCACCGAGCGTGTTGCCGTGATAGCTCTGACGCCGCGCGATGAAGTGCCTGCGCTGCAGCTGGCCGATCTCGACGAAGTACTGGCGTGCCATCTTGAGCGCGGCCTCCACGGCCTCGGAGCCCCCCGAGACGAAGTAGGCGTGGCTCATGCCGGCCGGCGCGTGCTCGATGAGGTCCGCGGCCAGTTCCTCCGCCACGTCTGTCGTGAAGAAGCTGGTGTGCGCGTAGGCCACGCGGTCGATCTGCTCGTGCATGGCGGCCAGCACGTCCGGGTGCGCGTGGCCGAGGCACGAGACGGCGGCACCGCCGCTCGCGTCGAGGTAGGACTTGCCGTCGGCATCGGTGATGCTGATGCCGCGGGCCGAGACGGCCCGCGGCAGCGTGGTGTTCAACTGGCGATGGAAAACGTGAGTCATGGCTCTGCCTTCTTGATGGGACGCTCCCAGTAGGCGCGACTGGCCTTCAGCTGCGCCTGCCTTTCGGCGAGGCGCTGCCGGACCTGCTCGCCGCCGCGTACCGCGACGGCGGCGACCAGGGATTCGGCCATGGCCTGCGCGCCGGTCATCGACTGGAAGAACGAGGGGGATTCAGCCTGGAACAGCAGCACGTGCTGCGCGGAACGCGCGATCGGCGACAGCGTGCTGTCGGTGACGGCCACCACCGGCACGCCGGCCGCACGCGCCAACGCGACCGCCTCCACCGTCTGCCGGGTGTAGGGCATCTGCCCGACCGCGACGAGCACGTCGTCGCCAGCGAGCTGGGCGACCTGGTCGACGAGCGTGCCGCCGAGGTCGGTGGCGAGCACGCCGTTGCGCACCAGCATCGCGTAGGTGTAGTACATGTGATAGGCCACGCCCATGCTGCCGCGCAAGCCGACGAACAGCACCCGGCGCGCGGCGAGCAAGGCGTCGGCCGCAGCGTCGACCTTGGCGGCCGAGTTGGCGGCAGCCACCGATTCGACGTTGGCGCGCTGCGCCGCGTTGAGGCGCGACAGGCGGTCCTGCTCGGCGCCTTCGCGCTGCTGCACCGTCAACCGTTCGACGTAGGTTTCGCGTCCGGCGCGTGCGAGCGCCCGCTGGTAGGGCTCGCGCAGTGCCTCGAAACCCTCGAAGCCGAGCGTCTGCGCCAGCCGGGTCATGGTGGCCGGCGCGACACCCGCGTGCTTGGCCGAAGCGCGCATCGACTGCAGCCCCAGCTCGGTGGGGTGCTGGCGTGCCCACCGGGCGGCGCGCTGCAGCTCGGGGCTCAGCGCATCGAAATGGCGGTCGATGAGTCGGGTGATGTCGCGGGGAGTCACAACGGGATGGAGCAGCGCATGCGGCGCTTGAAACGTCTGTTTCATGTTATCAAGCGTGAACCACTCGTTTCAATCACGATCGGGCGGGTTTTCCCTGCACCCGCATGCAAAGTTCGCATGACACCCCGTATGAGTGGCCGGCCGCTACCATCGCCGCCATGCGCATCCGCTCCATCGAGATCTTCTATGCGGTGATGCAGTGCGGGACCGTCAAGGCAGCGGCGGACATGCTGCACATCACCCAACCCGCTGCCACCCGTTTGCTGCAGCAGGCCGAACGCCACGCCGGCTTCGCGCTGTTCCAGCGCGTCAAGGGTCGGCTGGTGCCGACCCACGAGGCCCGCGCGCTCTACCCCGACGTCGAGCAGCTCTACCTGAAGCTCGACGGCATCCGCCGGCTGGTCGACAACCTGGCCCACGGCGAGGGCGGCGTGCTGCGCGTGCTGTGCGTGCCCAGCCTGGCGCAGGACTGGCTGCCACGCGCGCTGTCGCCCGTGATGCGCCGGCACCCGGACCTGCGACTGTCGGTGCGCACGCTGCATTCGCGCCAGATCGTCGACAGCCTGGTGCTGCGTGAAGCCGACATCGGCTTCGCGTTCGAAGCGCCTGAACACCCGGCGCTGGTCGCCGAGCCGCTCGCGCAAGGACGCCTGGTGTGCGTCGGGCCCGGTCTGGCACGCGCTCGCGTGACGCTGGAAGAGCTGGCATCGCTGCCGGTGATCGATCTGGACGCGTCGGACCCGCTCGGCCGGCTGCTGCACAACGCACGCACCGTGCAGGGCATCGAGTTCAGCACGCGAGCCTTGGCGCACAGCCACCACACGGCGATCGCCTTGGCGCGCGAGGGCCTCGGCCTCGCGCTGGTCGACTCCTTCACCGGGCTCGCGGCCCAAGGCACGCTGCAGCTCGACGCCGTGCCGGTCGAACCCGAGATACCGATCACCGTGCATGCCATGCGGCTGCACGATGCGCCAGGCAGTGCGCTGGTGCGTCATCTGGTCGACTCCATGGCGCGCGTGCTGACGTCGGGCGGTGTCACACCGACACCAGCGGCCCGCGTGCAAACGGCTGCAGGGCCTGCGCCGGCGCGCGCGTCGCCAGCGCGCCCGCCAGCAGCGCGGCGGAGCCGAAAGCCAGCGTGAAACCGAGCGCGCCGTGCCCGGCGTTCGCGTACACGTTGCTCCAGCGACGCACGCGGCCGATGCACGGCAGCCCGGTCGGCGTCATCGGGCGCAGGCCGGCCCAGGGCTGCAGCCGCTCGAACCGGAGCGTCGGGTCGAGGCCGAACACCGTGTCCGCCGCGTTGCGCAGCCGGGCGAGATGGGTCTCGTCGAGCCGCAGGTCGCTGCGGCCCAGCTCGGCTATGCCGGCCACCCGCAGCCGCGCCGTGGCACCGGCGCCCAGCGGCGCGAACACCACCTTGCGGGCACTGTCGGTCACGCTGCAGGACGGGAAGCGCTGCAGCGCCGCGCGCGGGATCTCCAGGCTGTAGCCCTTCAACGATTCGATCGGCAAGCGCACGCCCAGTGGCGCCAGCAGTGCGTTGCTGCCGATGCCGGCGGCTGCGACCACGGCATCCGCACGCACCTCGTGCTCTTCGCCATCGGTGCGCAGCGTCAACGCCTCGACGGCATCGCCCTTGGCATGCCAGCGATCGATGCGGGCGTTCATGTGCACGCGGCAGCGCGGGTGCCGACGCAGTTCTTCGAACAGCGCCAGGCACAGCCGCCGGCAGTCGGCCACTTCTTCGTCCGGGGTGTAGATGCCGCCGGCGAGCGCCTGGCCATCCAGTGAGGGCTCTCGCTCGACGCAGCGGGCCGCATCGAGCGCCTGCTGCCGGCTGCCCAGGCGCGCCTGCAGCGCCATCTGCCGCCGTGCCGCGTCGTATGCAGCCGCCGACCGGTACACCACCAGCTTGCCGTTGCGCCGGTGTTCGATCGCCGCGGCCACGCCCCCGTGGTGCATCCAGCCATGCAGGCGGTCGCGACTCAGCTCGGCCAGTTTCAGCAGCGCCTGCGTCGTGCGTTCGACTTGCGCCCCGCGGCAGGCCCACAGGAAACGAGCGCCCCATGCCAGGAAGCCGGGCGCCAGCGACGGCCGCACCCGCAGCGGAGATTCGGCATCGAACAGCAGCGCCGGCAGCTCGCGCAGCACCGCCGGTGTCGCCAGCGGCGCCACGTAGGCATAGCTCAGCTGCGCGCCGTTCTGCCCGCTGGCACCGCCGGCCGGCTCGCCGGCGCGGTCCACCAGCGTCACCTCGTGGCCCGCGTCGAGCAGCGTGCGCGCCGTCGCGAGGCCGACGACACCGGCCCCGATCACCACCACGTGCATGCGCAACTCCCCTACCTGTTGGACAGAGGCAGTCTATGCAGGTCGACGGTATGGGTCGATTGCCGAAACCGGGACGGGGTATGCCGTTCGGGCATGCCCGCCGGGCCCTCAGGCGTAGTCGTACGGCCCGCCCACCTCGAGCGCGCGCCGGTAGGCGGGCCGCGCATGAATGCGCTGCAGCCAGGCCCACAGGCGCGGCCGGCTCGGGTCCAGCCCCGCGCGCGAGGCCGCCGCCTCGACCGGGAAGCTCATCTGGATGTCGGCCGCGGTGAACTGGTCACCCGCGAACCATTCGCCGCGGCCGAGTTCGGCTTCCATGAAGTCGAGGTGCGTCTTGAGCTGCGGGCTGATGAAGCCCTTCATCGCCTTGTCGACGACCGCACGCACGATCGGCTTGGCGAAGAACGGCATCGGCGCCGTGCCGATGCGGTCGAACACCAGTTTCAGCAGCAGCGGCGGCATCGCCGAACCTTCGGCGTAGTGCATCCAGTAGGTGTAGCGCAGTTGCTCGGGCGTGCCGCGCGCCGGCGCCAGGCGGCCCTGGCCGTAGCGGTCGACGAGATATTCGACGACGGCCCCCGACTCGGCCAGCGTCGCGCCGCCGTCCGTGAGCACCGGCGACTTGCCCAGCGGGTGCACCGCCTTCAACTCGGGCGGCGCGAGCATGGTCTTGCGGTCGCGCTGGTAGCGCTTCACCTCGTAGGGCAGGCCGAGTTCTTCGAGCAGCCACAGCACGCGCTGCGAGCGGGAATTGTTCAGGTGATGGACGGTCAGCATGGCCGGGCCTGCAGGGTGACGATCGGTGGATTGTCGCGTGGAGCGGGTGGCCGTGCAGGGAGCCCGCCTCAGATCGACATCAGCCGCCGCACGCCGTCGGCCTCCATGTCGTGACCACGACCGCGCCGGATCACCTCGCCGCGCTCCATCACGAGATATTGATCGGCCAGTTCCGCCGCGAAGTCGTAGTACTGCTCGACGAGGATGATGGCCATGTCGCCGCGGTCGGCCAGCATACGGATCACCCGGCCGATGTCCTTGATGATGGACGGCTGGATGCCTTCCGTCGGTTCGTCGAGGATCAGCAGCTTCGGGCCCGCCGCCAACGCACGTGCAATCGCGAGCTGCTGCTGTTGACCGCCGGACAGGTCGCCGCCGCGCCGGTGCAGCATCTGCTTCAGCACCGGGAACAGCTCGAACAGCTGCGCCGGCACCGGCGTGCGCGCCGGCTTGTAGGCCAGGCCCATGCGCAGGTTCTCCTCCACCGTGAGCCGGCCGAAGATCTCGCGCCCCTGCGGCACGTAGCCCATGCCCTTGCGCACTCGCTCGTAAGGCGTGTCGCGGGTGATCGCCTGTCCGTCGAGCGAGACGCTGCCGGTCTTCACCGGCACCACGCCCATCAGGCTCTTCAGCAACGTCGTCTTGCCGACCCCGTTGCGGCCGAGCACGACCGTCACCTCGCCCTGCTTGGCTTCGAAGCCCACGTCGCGCAGGATGTGCGAGCCGCCGTAGTACTGGTTGATGCCTTCGACCTTCAGCATGGCGTTCACCTGCCCAGATAGACTTCAACGACCTTGTCGTTGGCCTGCACGTCGGCGAGCGTGCCTTCCGACAGCACGCTGCCTTCGTGCAGCACCGTCACGCGCTTGCCGTTGCGCCCGCCCTGTGTCAGCTCGCCGATGAACTTCATGTCGTGCTCCACCACCACCAGCGAGTGGCTGCCCTCGAGCGACAGGAACAGCTCGGCGGTGCGCTCGGTCTCCTCGTCGGTCATGCCGGCCACCGGCTCGTCGAGCAGCAGCAGCTTGGGGTCCTGCATCAGCAGCATGCCGATCTCCAGCCATTGCTTCTGCCCATGCGACAGGTTGCCAGCGGTGCGCTGCGCACTGTCCTTCAGGTGGATCAGCGTCAGCACCTCGCCGATACGGTCGAGCTGTTCGCCGGTGAGCCGGAAGAACATCGACGCGCGCACGCGGCGGTCGGCCTTGAGTGCGAGCTCGAGGTTCTCGAAGACAGTGAGCTGCTCGTAGACGGTGGGCTTCTGGAACTTGCGGCCGATGCCGATCTGCGCGATCTGGCTTTCGCGCAGGCGCAGCAGGTCGATCGTCGAGCCGAAGTAGGCCTTGCCCTCGTCGGGCCGGGTCTTGCCGGTGATGACGTCCATCATCGTCGTCTTGCCGGCGCCGTTGGGCCCGATGATGCAGCGCAGCTCGCCGGCACTGATGCTCAACGAGAGCCTGTTCAGCGCCCGAAAGCCGTCGAAGCTGACGGTGATGTCGTCGAGATAGAGGATGGCGCCGTGGGTGACATCGACCTCGCCCGGCTGCACCACGCGGCTGTAGCTGGCACCGCGGTCGCCGGACTCGGTGGCCTTGGCCGGCGGTCGGGCATCGTGAGCGGCACGCAGCCTCGCGCCGGCTTCCATCAGGTCGGGCGTCATGGGCGCACCTCCGGGTCGTTCTTCTTGCGGCCCTTGAACAGACCGACGATGCCTTGCGGCAGGAACAGCGTCACCGCGATGAACAGCGCGCCCAGGAAGTAGAGCCAGAACTCCGGAAACGCCACCGTGAACCAGCTCTTCGCGCCGTTGACGAAAAACGCGCCGACGATCGGCCCGATCAGCGTCGCGCGCCCGCCGACCGCGGCCCAGATCGCGATCTCGATGCTGGCCGCGGGCGACATCTCGCTCGGGTTGATGATGCCCACCTGCGGCACGTAGAGCGCGCCCGCGACACCGCACATCACCGCCGAGATCACCCAGATGCTCAGCTTGTACCAAAGCGGGTCGTAGCCCGAGAACATCACGCGCGACTCCGCGTCGCGGATGGCCTGCAGCACGCGGCCGTACTTGCTGCCCACGATCCAGCGTGCCAGCAGATAACAGCCGATCAGCGTCAGCCCGGTGACCACGAACAGCGCCATGCGCGTGGTCGGCGTCGCGATCGGGATGTCGAGAATGCGCTTGAAGTCGGTGAAGCCGTTGTTGCCGCCGAAGCCCGTCTCGTTGCGGAAGAACAGCAGCATGGCCGCAAACGTCATCGCCTGCGTGATGATCGAGAAGTACACGCCCTTGATGCGCGACCGGAACGCGAAGTAGCCGAACACGAAGGCCAGCAGCCCCGGCACCAGCACGACCAGCAGCATCTGCGCCATGAAGGAGTCGCTGAGCGCCCAGTGCCAGGGCAGCTCTTTCCAGTCGAGGAAGACCATGAAGTCCGGCAGCTCCGACCGGTAGTTGCCGTCGCGCCCGATCTGCCGCATCAGGTACATGCCCATGCCGTAGCCGCCGAGCGCGAAGAACACGCCGTGGCCGAGCGACAGGATGCCGGTGTAGCCCCAGATCAGGTCCATCGCCAGCGCGGCGATGGCGTAGCACATGATCTTTCCGATCAGGCTGACGTAGTAGTCGGGCAGGTGAAAGGCGCTGCCGGGCTGCACGGCCAGATTGAGCACCGGGACGAGGACCGTGAGGGTGACCACGGCCGCGAACAGGCCGGACCAGGTCTTCGGGCCGATGAACGAGGGCCGGGTTCTCGTCGCAAGAGGGGGCGTCGGGAGGACGGCGCTCATCTGGAAGCTCCGGTGGGGGATGTCGCATGCCGCGACGAAACTGACGACGCAGGAAAGCGCTTCATGCTTCGGCACTCCTGCCCTTCATGGCGAACAAGCCTTGTGGCCGCTTCTGGATGAAAGCGACGATGAACAACAACACCATGATCTTGGCCAGCACCGCCCCCTGCCACCCTTCCAGGAACTTGTTGATCACCCCCAGTCCCAGCGCGGCATACACCGTTCCGGCCAGTTGGCCGACACCTCCCGTCACCACCACGAGGAACGCATCGACGATGTAGTTCTGCCCGAGATCGGGGCCCACGTTCCCCACCTGCGACAGCGCGCAGCCCGCCAGCCCGGCGATCCCCGCCCCCAGAGAAAATGCGTAGGTGTCCACGCGCGCCGTGTCGACCCCCATGCAGGCCGCCATCGGCCGGTTCTGCGTGACGCCCCGCACGAACAGGCCCACCCGCGTGCGGGCGATCAGCAGCGCCACCGCCAGCAGCACGGCACCGGCAAACACGATGATCGCGATGCGGTTGTACGGCAGCGTCAAGTTGCTCATCACATCGACGCCCCCGCTCAGCCACGAAGGGTTCTCGACCTGCACGTTCTGTGCGCCGAACAGCGTGCGCACGCCCTGCATCAGCACCAGGCTGATGCCCCAGGTCGCCAGCAGCGTTTCGAGCGGCCGGCCGTACAACCAGCGGATCACGCTGCGCTCCAGCACGGCGCCGACGAGGAACGACGCGGCGAATGCGGCGGGCACTGCAGCGACGATGTACGCGTCGAACAGGCCCGCAGGCAGATAGGTGCGAAAGAGGTTCTGCACGACATAGGTCGCATAGGCGCCGATCATCATCAGTTCGCCGTGCGCCATGTTGATCACGCCCATCAGGCCATAGGTGATCGCCAGCCCCAGCGCCACCAGCAGCAGGATCGACCCCAGGCTGACGCCCGAGAAGACGACGCCCAGCCGCTCGCCCCAGGCCAGGCGCGATTCGACCGAGCGCAAGGCCGACTGCAGTGCCGCGCGCACCTCGGCGTCCGGCTCCGCATGGCTGTCGCCCTGCTTCGCCAGCCGCTCCAGCAGCAAGGCCTTGACCGCCGGCTGCCCGCTGCCGGCCAGCGCGTTCGCCGCTTCCAGCCGCTTGTCCTTGTCGTCCGAGGCAATGAGGATGGTCGCGCGCATGCGCTCCAGCAGTTCCTTCAACGACACATCGGTCTCGGCGGCGTAGGCCTTCTCGATCAGCGGCAGCATGGTTTCGTCGATGTCGCCGCGCAGTTCTTCGATCGCCCGGGCACGCACGCCCGCTTCGGGCGAGAACAGCTTCAGCGCCGCCAGTGCCCCTTGCAGCGCACGGCGCATGCGGTTGCTGTTGATCACGTCCTCGGCATCGTCCGGCAGCATGGCGGGCGCACCGGTCACCGCATCGAGCACCGTGCCGCCGCGCACGATGAACACCCGCTCGCCAGCGGTCTTCACCTCGTCGTCCAGCAAGGCCTGTGCATAGGGCTGCAGCGCCGCATCGCCTGCTGCCGCCGCAGCGGTCAGGGCGTCAATGCGCTCGTCGTTGTCGCCGGTGGCCAGCACCTTGATCTGCTCCGGTGTCAGCGCCCAGGCGCCGCCGGCCGTCATCAGGCACAGCGCAAGCAAGGCGGCGGTCAACGGCCGCATCCAGCGTGTCGGGGAAGTCACTCTCGTCGTCCCTCGGGAACCCGTGTCGAACCACGCCATGGGCCGGTCGCGACATCCGGAAGAAGAAAACTTGCATCGCGGGCCGCGCTGCCGTGGCAGGACCGGCCCGCGTCAGAGCGAAGGGGCGTTCGCCCCGTCGATCAGAGCATCTTCTCGGGCTCGTCCTTCTTCTTGTCGTTGCCGGGGATGTACGGGCTCCACGGCTGGGCCTTGATCGGGCCCTTGGTCTTCCACACCACGTTGAACTGGCCGTCGGCCTTCACTTCGCCGATCAGCACCGGCTTGTGCAGGTGGTGGTTCTTCTCGTCCATCTTGGCGACGAAGCCGCTGGGGGCCTTGAAGGTCTGGCCGGCCATCGCCGCGATCACCTTGTCGGTGTCGGTGGTCTTGGCCTTCTCGACCGCCTGCTTCCACATGTAGATGCCGATGTAGGTGGCTTCCATCGGGTCGTTGGTCAGCGGCTTGTCCTTGTGGCCGGCGATGTTCTTGGCCTTGGCGTACGCGCTCCACTTCTTGATGAACTCGGTGTTGGTCGGGTTCTTCACGCTCATGAAGTAGTTCCACGCCGCCAGGTGGCCGACCAGCGGCTTGGTGTCCACGCCGCGCAGCTCTTCTTCACCCACCGAGAACGCCACCACCGGCACGTCGGTCGCCTTCAGTCCCTGGTTGCCCAGCTCCTTGTAGAACGGCACGTTGGAGTCGCCGTTGATCGTCGAGACCACTGCGGTCTTCTTGCCTTCGGAGGCGAACTTCTTGATCTTCGCGATGATGGTCTGGTAGTCGCTGTGGCCGAAGGGGGTGTACTCCTCCATGATGTCGGCGTCGGCGATGCCCTTGGACTTCAGGAAGGCGCGCAGAATCTTGTTGGTGGTGCGCGGGTAGACGTAGTCGGTGCCCAGCAGCACGAAGCGCTTGGCCGAACCGCCGTCCTTGCTCATCAGGTATTCCACGGCGGGAATGGCCTGCTGGTTGGGCGCCGCGCCGGTGTAGAACACGTTCTTCGACAGCTCTTCGCCTTCGTACTGCACCGGGTAGAACAGCAGCCCGTTGAGCTCCTCGAACACCGGCAGCACCGACTTGCGCGACACGCTGGTCCAGCAGCCGAAAGTCACGGCCACCTTGTCCTGGCTGATCAGCTGCTTGGCCTTCTCGGCAAACAGCGGCCAGTTGGACGCCGGGTCGACCACCACCGGTTCCAGCTTCTTGCCCAGCACGCCGCCCTTGGCATTGATCTCCTCGATCGCCATCAGCGCCACGTCCTTCAGCACCGTCTCCGAGATCGCCATCGTGCCCGACAGCGAATGCAGCACGCCGACCTTGATGGTGTCGGCCGCGTAGGCGGACGGCAGGCCGAGGGCGGCCACGCCGAGGGCGACGGCGGAAAGCGTCTTCACGACGTTGCGGCGGGAGGATTTCATGGGTTGCGCTCCTGGAAAGGATGGGGGTCGGTGATGGATCGAAAACCGGGCTCCGTTCCGGCAGGTCGAGGCCTGCCGGATGGAACGCAGGTTACGGACGGGGGCGGCCGCGGGAAATACGCCATGTGGCGTAGGGCCGTCCCGTCTTCGCGGCTGCAAGGCCACGCGGGCAGGCCGCGCACCGGTTGGCAGGACGCGGCCACTGGCGTACGCTCGGTCCACGATGCGGACATTGCCCCTGCGACTCAGCCCCGGTCAGGACCTGCGGCGCGCCCTCGAGGCGGCGCTGGCCACTGAAGGCGTGCGCGCTGCCTTCGTGCTCTCGGGCGTCGGCAGCCTCGACGTCGCGCAGCTGCGTCTGGCCGGCGCCGAAGCACCGGTCGCCTTGCAGGGCCCGATCGAGATCCTGACGCTCGCCGGCACCTTGTCGGACCAAGGCTCGCACCTGCACGCCGCCTTGTCGCTGGCCGACGGCCGCGTGCTCGGCGGGCATGTGGCCCCGGGTTGCATGGTCAGGACCACCGCCGAGGTGCTGCTCGCTGCGTTGCCCGAGTGGGAATTCCGGCGCATGGCCGATGCCGCCACCGGCTACCGGGAATTGGTCATCCGCCGGCGAGACGCCGCCCAGGAACCGCCGCCCCGCTGATCGCAGCGTTCAGGCCGCCGGCTCGAAGGCCTCGACCTCCTTGCGCCACACCACCCGCCAGGGCCTGCGGATCGGGCCAGCGGGCGGGCGATCTTCGGTCAGCGCGCCACGGTGGACGGCTTGCGCCGCAGGCCGCGCAGCCAGCCAGCCGCCGCGCCGATGCCCCGGCAAGCGCCGGCGGCCATCACGCCGGTCACCGCGAGCATCGCCGCCGTGTGAACGCCCACCGCCGCAAGCGCCAGCATCAGCGAACCCGACGCGGTGATCTCACGTGCGGGCCCGTCGCCCAGGCACAGCGGGACCAGTGCGGGCACCAGCATCAACCCCGCGCCGTGCGCCGTCGACATCATGAACGACCAGAGCGCCAACCCCGCATGCCCGGCCCGGCCCGGCACCCGCCCGGCGGTGCAGCCGCGCAGGTGCGCCACCAGCACCGCGACCAGCAGCACACCCGCCGGGGCCTGCAACAGCGTGAGATCCATCGTCAGGCCCATGGCCACCGCGGCAGCGACCAGTGCGACCGATGCCGCATGCCCGAGGGCGATCGGCAGCAAGGCTCGCAGCGCCTGAGCGCGGTCACGCGACTGCACGCCCCAGGCCGCAGCGAACACCCAGCCGGCCGCCGGGTTCAGGCCATGCAAGGCCCCGACCCCCGCGACCGCCAGCCATGGCCAGTGGCTTGCCATGATGTGCTCGTGTGTGCCGGGGGTTGCGCGTCAGCTGTGCGCCGAGCAGCACGAACCGGCCGCTGTCGCCGCGTTCGCCGCCGGCGCCGGCTCGTAGCGGTCGTGGTGACGCACCCATTCCATCCTGTTGGGCACGTTGCGCTCGTCGCGGCCCTTGGGGGTGAGATCGATCAGGCTGTAGGTGCCCATCATCACTTCGACGCCACGGCCGTAGGTCGAGTAGGTATGAAAAACCTCGCCCGCGTGGTTCTTGTAGAACACGCTGATGCCCGGGGCTTCCTCTGCCGGGAAAGGCTGCATCGTGTAGTTGTAGTAGACCTCGCCCCGGGCCCTCTCTTCCGGCATGAAACTCACGCAGAAGTCGCGGTTGAAGTCGTTGCCGTTCGAGGACACCCATTTGAACTGCCAGCCCATGCGCTGCCGAAACCGTTGCAGCTCGGCCAGCGGTGCACGCGAGACGGCCATGAACGAAATGTCGCGCTGCGCCAGGTGCACGGTCATGCCGTCGGTGTGGTCGGCCATGTACGAGCAGCTCGGGCAGCCCTGCTCCCAGCCGGGCCCGAACATGAAGTGCTGCACCATCAGCTGGCGGCGGCCTTCGAACAGCTCGGACAGCGCGCGGGGCCCGTCGGGCGTGTCGAAGACGTAGTCTTTCTCGAGGCGCACCCACGGCAACGCGCGGCGCTCTTCGGCGATCCGGTCGCGCAGGCGCGTCAGCTCCTTCTCGCGTGCCATCAGCGCCTTGCGTTCGGCGATCCATCGGTCTCGGGAAACCACGGGGTGGTCCGCGGCGTCGAGTTGTGCAGTGGCGGTGTTCATGGTGTTGCTCCTTGGCTGAGTGAGCCGTTCGGGTGATGAGTGCGCCAGCCCGGCGCAGCGAGTCGATCGGACGGGGTTCGGGCTGCGCAAGGGCGAGCGCGGCCCGCACATGCACCGGGGCATGCGTTGTCGTGGAAAGCAAGATCGTGGGCCCCGGCGCTTCAGCCGGGGTTCGGCCGGTGCAACGCCGTCAGGCGGCCGCTTTGGGACGACGCACCGCGCGGACCTTGCCGCTGGGGCCGCCACCGGCATAGAAGAGCCCTGCCCCGTCGGATTCGAGGCCGCTGACGCCAACACCTTGGGGCATTTCCAGCCGCTGCAGCACCGCGCCGCTGTCCGGGTCGATGCGACGGATGTCGCTCTCGTCGCCTTCCCAGGTGCCATGCCACAGCTCGCCGTCGACCCAGGTCACGCCCGTGACGAAGCGGTTCGACTCGATGGTGCGCAGGACCTTGCCGGTGGCCGGGTCGACCTGATGGATCTTGCGACCGCGGTGCTGCCCGACCCACAGACTGCCCTCGGCCCAGGCCAGCCCCGAGTCGCCGCCCTGGCCGGGCGCCGGGATCGACGCCACCACCTTGCCGCTGGCCGGCTCGATCTTGTCGATACGCGTCTCGACGATCTGGTAGAGGTGGGTGCCGTCGAAAGCGGTGCCCGCATCGCCGGCGCAGGCCAGCGTGCGCGTGGGCTCGCCGCTGCCCGGGTCGAAGGCGACCAGCTTGGCCCCGGTGGCCGCCCACACCTGGTGGCCGTCGTGGGTGACACCGGCGATGCTGTCGGCGCCGGGAAAGGGGCCGTACTCGCGAACGATCTCGGCCGCACGCGCGGGGGCCTCGGCGGTTTCCTGGTCTGTCTTGCGGTTCATTGTCTGGCTCCTGGTGGTGCGCCTGAGGGGGGCGCCGTGGGATCCACTCTACTCAGGCGGCAGCGCAGCGGGGAGTAACAAGATCGTCGTGAATCCGGTCAGCGGCGGCGCCAGCCAACGGCGCGCACGCGCCTGCCCGATCGAGCGCACCCGGCCCGCCGATTCCAGTTCGGCGAGCGCGCGCTGAACGGTGCGCTGGCTGTCGCCCAGCGCCAGCGCCAATGCCGAGGTGGACCACGCCGCACCATCGGACAGCAGCGCCACCAGCGACGCCTGGCTGCCGTCGATCGGCGGCGCGAGGAGGACCACGTCGCGCCCGCCGTGCGGCTTGATCGCGAACCCCCTTGCCGTCGCCTCGATGTGCGCAAACCCGGCGACGAGCTTGCGCAAGCGGCCGATCTCGACCCGCAGGCGCGCCCGCAGCGTCTCGTCGGCGTGGCGGGTGCGGAATGCGCAGGCGATCAAGACAGATCGATCGACATCGCCGGGCCAGGCCTCGGCCAGCGCGCGTGCCAGCGCGAACAGCACCGGCCGGCGCGCCAGCGGCAGCCACTCGCCGCCCGCCCCCACGCCGTGGCGACAGGCGTCGACCACCAGAGCCCCCGAATCCAGCAGCGCCGTGACTTCGACCAACCGCAGCGCCTGCTCGCCGCCGGCATGCAACCGACGGGCAGCGGGCCGGTCGAGTGCCGCCCGCGCTTCGGCCACCTCGGCCACCAGCGCCGGCACCCCCGCGCGACGGGCCGCATCGTGTGCACGGGCAAGTGCCGCCTGCGCTGCATCGGGGCGCAGCGAACGCAGCGCCAACTCGGCCGCCACCAGTTCGGCCACCGCCATCAGCAACGGCGGCCCGCCCCGGGCGTCGAGGCCTTGCAGCTTCACGGCCGCCTCGTCCAGGCGCCCGAGCAGCAACAGCCGGCGTACCGCGATGAGCCGCGCCTGCAGTGCGTTGGCGCGGTCGGCACGCGCTTCCAGCGCCACCGACGCTGCCGCCAGCGGGCGCGGCGACCCGCCCAGATCACGCATCGCCAAGGCCACCTCGGCTTCTGCCACCACGCAGCGGGCACGCGCCAGCTCTTCGTGCGGGCCGAAGCCGCGCGCCGCGCGCCGCAGCAGCTCACGCGCACGCGGGTGCTCGCCGAGTTGCGCCATCGCGATGCCACGCAACGCCAGCGCCGGCGGGTCGTCGCGCAGGGCCACTCGCTTGAGGGCCTGGAGGGCGTCGCCGGCGGCGAGGGCTCGGGCGGCGGCCGCAATCAAGGAGTCCATACGGGGAAGCTAAGAGATAGGAGTGAACGGACACGGCGCTGCCGATGCCACTGGCGTGAGCCCGTGCGCCCGAAGATCGAGACCGGCAACGAACTCACTGCGCCTGCCGCACAACGAGATGCCTCGGCGCACCGCCCCGAGCCGCTCGTGACCGAATTGCACGTGACCGTCCTCCGCCGTTTCGCTCGCATTGTGGTTCAGCACGCAGCGGCCGGGAAACAAGCTTCCGGCAGCGGCTCGGGCATCAGAGGCCGCCCGGGCAGAGTTGAGCGACTTACGCGCCGTCTTGCCGCATCGGTTGGGCGGCCACGGGTGCGTGAAATATTAGGCGGTCTAACGCGCCACAGGTGTCCGGCAAACGGAGGCGGAGCCCAGGCGGGATGTGGTCTTCCCTCTAAAAAGGGGATGGATTTAGGTCGCAGGGGGCGCTACGCTGGGGGTTACCTAATAAACGTTAGGCGCCATGGAGATGCAGAGCCGGCTCGCTGTTCTGTACCGTTGCCTGCAGCCGCTCGCGCGGGCCGCCCGTCTTCGCGGTCGGCGATCCAGCCGTTGGTCGCGAGCACACTCTTCGCCAACTTCGGCTCGGGCTGTCCGTCCTTCGGCGGCCAGCGAGCCGTTCGTTGCACGCGAACACCGCTACGATTGCCTTCGGTTCACATACCGTATCGTCATGGAGCGCTTCCGGTAGTCATGAGCTTCGAACCGCAAAGCACTTTCTCAGTTGCCCGTGGAATGAACCTGCAGGAACATGCGTAAACGTGTCGCACTATGGCACTGGGCAATGAGAGCTTCTGCTCTGGGGCTAGCTCTGTCTGTCGCGGGCTCCGTCATTCCGCCGCCAGGTACGGTTCGCTACGTGTCGTACATCGCCTTTCCGTTCTTGGTAGTTCTGTATTTCTGGTCCCGCGATCGTGCTCGCCCCGGCGAGGAGTTCCAAGACACTCCGTGGGGCATGTAGTGCATCCAATCTCAGTGCCGGCCCGAATGGCGCCTAACCCTTTACAGGGACTCCTCTCACAGTCAAGCACTTGATGGTCTGCATGGATCATTGCTGCATAGACGAGATATCGAAGTTGCGCCGAGACAGAGAACAGACTGCCACTCTACAGACGGCCTTGTTGCATCGAGCGCGGTGCGCTGCCGATGCGGACCCAGATACGAACCGCTCAGCGGGGCTCCATTCCTATCGCGTGGACCTCTCGTTGATGTGAGGCCACCAGGGGTTAGCCGAGCTTGCCCGCTGCCGGTCTGACCTGTTCAATGCATCTTCTTCATCACGTCATGCAAGGAATCGGTTTGTTTTCAGGCGCCTTGCGGCTTGGCGCTCACGTGGTTGGCATCGAACGCCTCGCCGCGCGTCATCACCGCCCACAGGATGCGCGCGTTCTTGTTCGCCAGCGCCACCACGGCCTTCTGCCAGCCTGAGCGTTCTCGCAAGGCCAGCACCCAACGCGAGATGCGGTCGTCTCTGCGATGTGCCGTCATCACCGCCGACTTGGCCGCCTGCACCAGCAGCATCCTCAAGTAGGTCTGGCCTCGTTTGGTGATGCCCCCCAACTGGCTCTTGCCACCGCTGGAGCGCTGCCGGGGCACCAGCCCCA
>NZ_JAMKFE010000012.1:0-148022 GCF_023721835.1 Caldimonas mangrovi
GCGATGAGGGCATAGGGCGATAGCCCTTTTTCAGCCGCGCTCGCTTGTCGTGCTCAGCAGAGTGATGCCGGTCGCGTCGGGATATGCCGCTGGCGGCATCTTCAACGGGGGTTTCCACACGGCCTCGGTCGAAAGCCGAGCTCAGATCGCCCCTTCGCCTCGATGGCTTTTGGCGTCATCCTGCTTCCGCCTCGCTTGCTTGCGGCTCCATCGGAACCCCACATACCCACCGACCAGGACCAGAAGAACCTGGACGATGAGCATTGGCAGGTAGACGGCATTGATGTCCGCATCCGACTGGATGAATCTCGACCCGTACCAGGACGCGAACACCGAGAGCAGGCCATAGGCGGCCGCCCCGACGAGGACGGCGCCAGCGAGTGTGGCGAGCAATGCTTTCATGAGGGTTGCTAGAACCAAATCTCCTTGGACTTCTTGAAGTCGCTCCACACGCCCTCCCACGAAACGCCCCATTGGATGCGGAGCCAGGACGTTCTTTCGGTCATGCGCGAACCGTTGAACAAGTCGATGTGATCGCCGGACAAGCCGGGGCCGTAGTAGTCCTTCAGGAAGATGATTCCTGTCTTGTCTTCGCTCTTGTCGAAAGCCTCGGACACCTTCTTGCCGGTGAACTGGGTCATGCGAACGGGAAGATGGGCAGCACCGCTGGCCAACCACCGCGCCAACTCTTCAGCCCGGATCGCGTACTTCGGTTTGTCCTTCTCCCACGACCATACCCCGGAATACCGAGACATGTCGACGCCCGAACGCAGCAACGCTGCCGAGAGATTGATAGCGCACTGATTTTGGTAGACGGCTCGGTCGAGCAAGGGCCCATCACCTTTGATGTTCGCGATGGTTCGACCGTAGCTGCGCAAACGTTGGCATGCTGTTTTCTCCCTTCTGTCCATGACGCCGTTGACTTTAGGGAACAACAGCCGAGAGAGGGGCTACGGGCGTCGCCATCCCCCTTCAGTTGAGGGCTGACAGATTCCGCAGGTCTTTCGGGTGCTCCCGCATCCCCTGAACCCTTCGAAGGTGGCCGCGGCGCTCGGCTCGCCGACATCTGCCATTCAAGCCGCCGCCACTGCCGGCAGCTCAACAGGGGTCGGCTCCGCCGCCAGGTGCCGGGCCAATCGCTTGCCCAGCGTCACCAGCGTCAGGCTGGGCGGCAGGCCCCAGGCCTCGGGGATGACCGAGCAGTCGCAGACGAAGAGCCGGTCGATGGGGCTTTTCAGATTCGTATCGACCAGGTGCCCGATCTTGGCGGTCCCGCCGGGGTGCGCCGCCAGGTGGGCGGTGCGGTAGATGGCGGTGGCGCCGGCCGCCTTCAGCACGCGCTGCGCGATCTCGAAACCGTGCTGCGCCATGCGCTTGTCGGCCGCCGTCAGCGTCTTGCACACGCCGCCGCGGTCGGTCAGCCGGCCGCCCAGTGCGTCCTTCCACTTGACCATGATGCGCGCGGTGCTGCGATGTGCGAAAAGCTTGTGCACGCGCCCCATCTGCGCGGTGAACAGGGTGTGCATCAGCGGCGGGAACGGCAGATCGGTCAGCATGATGCCGTCGCCCTCCAGGTGCACGCCGGCGGACATGGGGATCTCGTTGTGCTGCAGCCGCACGTCCTTCATCGTGCCGCACACGGTGATCAGCGGGTCAAAGAAGAAGTCATGGCCGGCCTCGCGCAGACCGCTGGCACGCAGGATCAGCGGCGAGCCGATGCCACCGGCCGCCAGCACGATGCGCTCGGCCGAAGCGCGCCGGGTCTGGCCGTCCTGCACGAACTCGACCGCGGTGGCGACGCCGCTCTCGCTCAGCACGCGGGTGACGCGGGCGCGGCTGAGCAGCACGGCGCCGTGCGCGACGGCTTCGTCGACGAACATGCGTGCACTCCACTTCACGCCGTTCACGTCGCCGTAGTAGCCGAAGCGGTGCTCGGGCGTCCAGCGTTCCTGGTACATGTTCTTGTCGAGCTTGGCCCAGGGCAGGCCGACATCGCGCGCGCTGTTCAGCAGGCGCCGCGCCATGGGCGTCATCATCGCGTCGGCCAGCGGTGCGATGGGCAGCTCGGCGCGTGCAGCGGCGGCATCAACGCTCAAGTCCACGCCGTGGCGACGAAACAGGGCCAGCGGCACCGGCCATGCGCAGGCGTAGTAGAAGAGCGAGCTGCCACCGGTGGCGACGCCGCGCACCAGGCCCAACCCCTGTGGGGTGAACAGCAGGCACTTGCCCGGCACCATCAGCTCGGTGAGCGCTTGCCCCACCGTGCCGCGCACTGGCCCGCCCGCTCCCCATTCGAGGATCAGCACCTTCCTGCCACGCAGGGCCATGTCGCGCGCCACGGTGGCGCCACCCGGGCCGGTGCCGACGACGATGAGGTCGTATCCCGATCGGCCGGCGGTGGCAGTGGTGCCTCGATCAAGGCGGTCCTGCGTCGTCGTGTTCTCGAGGCCGGCGGCTACTTTCATGTGTTCTCCCCGCCGGGGCTTGCGACGCCCGGCTGCACTGTTTGCGGGTGGCCGTCACGATCGTACGCCGCGCTCGCACAGGCCATGGCGATCGGCGTCACGACCCGGCGGTATCCGCCATGCGCCCTGCCCGCGGGCCCTCGAACGGCTGCAGCTGCGCCCGGCTCAGCCGGGCCTGCTCCATCAGCCAGTCCCGCAATACGGTGGCGGCCGCAGGCATGCGGCGCGTCCCCGCGGCCGGCCATAGCAGGTGGACAGCCTCGTTGGCGTCGATGTGGCACGGTAGCACGCGCAGCAGGCGCCCGTCGATCAGCTCGCGCTCCGCATAGGCCAGCGGTGCCAGCGCCACGCCCTGGCCTTCGAGGGCCGCCTGCAGCGTCATCATCGTGTGGCTGAAGAACTGGCCGCGCGACACGTCGACGTCGCGCAGCCCCAAGGCGGCGAACCAGTCGGGCCACCGGGCGTTGCCGATCTCGTGCAGCAGCTGCGCACGGTGCCAATCGGGCCGGCCACGCTTGTCGAGCAGCGAGCGGATGTACTCGGCATTCGCCAGCGCGTACAGGTCGCCCGAGAACAGCAGCGTGGCCTCGGTGGCCCGGTAGCGGCCCGAGCCCATTCGCAGTGCCAGGTCGAACGGTCCGCGGGTGAGATCGGCCACCGCGTTGTTGGCATCGACACGAACCTCGATGTCGGGGTGCAGGCGCATGAAGGCCGGCAGGCGCGGCACCAGCCAGCGCACCGCGAACGATTGCGCCACCGTGATCTGCACGATGTGCCGCCCGGGGCGCAGCCGCTCGGCCGCCAGCGCAATCGCCTGCAGGTGACGCGAGATGTCGTCGTGCCAGTCCTTGCCGACGTCGGTCAGTACCAGGCCGCGGCCTTCGCGCTGCGTCAGCGCCACGCCGAGGTGCGCCTCCAGCACGCGCAACTGCTGGCTCACGGCCGCAGGCGTCACCGACAGCTCTTCGGCGGCGGCACGCACCGACCCCCAACGGGCCACGGCGTCGAAAGCTCGCACGGCATTCATCGGGGGCAGTCGCATGGCAGCGTCGCTTCACCATTAAGTTTTACTAAATATACGCCGGCAAATCCGTTGATGGTTCTTCTTGCTCCACCGCTCTATTCTGACCGTGAACAACTTAGCCAAGGTGAACAATCATGAAGACGCCCTGGGCCGTCTTGCCGCCCTTCACGCACGCCCTTGCGCCCAGGGCACCGTGGGCAAAATGGTGGTCGCGCTGGCGTGCCTGGGGCCGCGCCTGGCGGGCCGGTCGCAGCAATGCCGCAGCCATTCAACAGCTGGCATGGCACGACGCGCGGGTGCTCGACGACATCGGCGCGCCGCCGCAGTGGCGTGCACAGGTTCAGGCGCAACGGGAAAGCCGCGAGCGCTGGCAAATCGGCAAGTTGGACGTCGGCAGCCTGGGGCCCGGCCGCTGAGACGTGCAGAGCAGAGCGACCATGCCATTGAGACGACCCCTCCGTGCTTGCAGTTTCGCCATTGCAGCGCCGGACGTGCCGCTCGGAATGGGACTGCGCCCTGGCTCGTTGCGCCTTCTCCCCAGCGCTGCGACAGGGCGAAGGCCGCGGGACGTCGCTTTTTTCCGACGTCGCGCAGACCTGAACGCAAGTTCGGAGTCAGCGTGTTCAGAGCTTCCTGGGTGACCTGCCTCTTCAGGTGCAGGAAGCTCCATTTCTTGCCAGACCGATAGCCATCGACTTGGGCAGGGTCACGCCGTTCCGCGCGGCAACCACGTCGGCCATGATGCTGATCGCGATTTCAGCCGGCGTTTTGCTCCCGATGGACAGGCCCACCGGCCCGCGCAGGCGGGCCAGCTGCGCCTCGGGAACCTGGAAGTGCGTGGCCAGGCGTTCGCGCCGCGCCAGCGAGTTCCTGCGACTGCCGATGGCGCCGACATAGAAGGCCTCGCTTTCCAGTGCGGCCAGTAGCGCCAGGTCGTCCAGCTTCGGATCGTGCGTGAGCGCCACGACGCAGGTGCGCCGATCGGGCCGGAAGTCCGACAAGGCGTCGTCCGGCATGGCCGCGACCAGGCGGGCCTGCGGCGGCAAGCCGCTTTGGTGTACGGTCCGCGGGTCGCATACGGTCACCGCGAAGCCGCTGAACGATGCCATCGTGGCAAGGCAACCCGAGAGGTGCCCGCCTCCGATGAGGAACATGCGGTACTCAGGTCCGAACACTGCCGTCAGGACCGTGCCGTCCTCGTGCAGCGCTTGGACGACCGGCGTGTCATGCAGGGACGCTGCGCCGTCGCGCAGCTGCACACGGCGCTGCACGAGCCGACCGGACTCCAGGCGCCGGACGAGTTCGGACAGCCCCGATGCACCCGGATCGAACTCGACCAGCAACTCGATCGTTCCGCCGCACGGCAGACCGAATCGATGCGCCTCGTCAGCGCCCACCCCATAAGTCAATCGCCGGGGTGCCCCGTGTTCTGCGTGGAGATCACCGCGAGGATCGCAGTACCGGTGCATCAGATCGTCTTCGATGCACCCGCCCGAGACCGAACCGACCACGGCACCGTGTCGTGCGAGGGCCATCACCGAGCCGACCGGCCGCGGTGAAGACCCCCACGTCCGGACAACCGTGACCAGCAGCGCAGGCCGACGCTCGAGGCGCCAGTCGCGCAATGTGCGAAGCACCAGGACGTCAAGATTTTCCATGGCCGCGGCCGACTTCTCGTCGCTCATGCCAGGCCGGAATCAGAAAGCGGCAGCCGGCGGACGTGTCGACCCGACAAGGCCGAGGCAGCGGCCGCCAGCGCTGGCGCAAGCGGCGGCACGCCCGGCTCGCCCACGCCACCGAGCGGCGAGCCGATGTCGACGATATGGGTGATCACTTGCGGCTCCTCACCCATGCGGAGGATCTGGTAGTCACCATAGCTCGACTGCTCGGTGCGGCCGTCCTTGATCGTGATCTTGGCGCGAAGCGCCACGGACAGTGCATCCACCACGCCACCGCTCATCTGTGCCTCGACCTGGCCCGGGTTGATGGCGCGTCCGCAATCGATGGCCACGTGCACTTTGTCGACCCGTATGTGGCCGTTCTGCAGACGCGCCTCCACCACCTGGGCAACAGGGCTGCCGTAGCTGTCGACCACCGCCAGGCCGCGGGCCACGCCGGCCGGCGCGGGACTTCCCCAGTTCGCACTTTCAGCCACACGGTCGAGGACGGCGAGCATTCGCGCCCTGCCCTGCAGGTGCAGGCGGCGGAACTGCAGTGGGTCTTTGCCCGCGGCCGCTGCGCACTCGTTGATGAACGCCTCGACAAAAAAACCGGTGAACGAATTGGCAATGGAGCGCCATGGCGACAGCGCCATCGGCACAGGCACCACTGCATGCTCGACCAACAGGTTGGGGATCTGGTAGTGCATGTCGATGATTCCCGTCAGCGAAAACGGGTCGGCGACTCCGTTGATGAGCGCAACCCCATATTCCCGCCCCATCTGCGGCCCCGCGACGCGGACGCGCAATCCCTGAATGCGACCGTCGGCGTCCAGCGCTGCGCGCATGCGGCACATCATGGTCTGCCGGTACTGCCCTTGTTGCATGTCGTCGGCACGGGACCACAGCACCTTCACCGGTCGGCCACCCACCGCGCGGCTGGCCAGCATGGCTTGTACGGCGGCATCGGAATGCGTCTTGCGGCCGAACCCCCCGCCGAGATAGGCGTTGTGGAAGAAGACCTGCTCGGGCAGATAGCCCCCGATCCGGCCGCAATCGCGCAACAAGATGTCCTGGCCTTGCGTACCGGTCCAAAGGACCAGCCGATCGGCACCGGCCTGCGCCATGCAGTTGATCGGCTCCATGCAGGCATGGGCGAGCAGCGGTACCGCGTAGTCGGCTTCCACCACCTGATGTGCAGCGCGAAAAACAGCCTCGGGATCGCCGCGCTGCAATGCGGGGGGCACCATGCCGCCCTCCAGCGCAGCGCGCATGCGCGCCTCGAGTTCAGGAGTGCCAACGCGATCATGGGGCGTGGCCTTGAAGCGAATCGTGAGCTTGTCGGCCGCCTGCTTGGCCTGCCACCAGCTGCGGGCGACCACGACGGCACCGCCGGGGACGGGCACCACCGCCTCGACCCCGGGCATCCCTCGCACGCTGGCCGGGTCCATCGATTCGACCTCGGCGCGGAACACCGGGGACAAGCGTACGGCCCCATGCCACATCCCGGGCGCTTTCATGTCCACCGCGTAGAGGGCTCGGCCGGTGACCTTGTCCGGGGTGTCCAGACGATGCATGGTCTTGCCGGTGAGCCGACGCTGTTCGATGGGAAGCAGAACCGGCGACTGCGGCACAGGCAGTGCTGCAGCGGCCTGCACCAGATCGCCGAAGGGCACGCGCCGTCCTGTGGGTGCATGGACGATGTGGCCGTTCTCTGCGGTCAGGGCCGCCGGGGGGACCGACAGTCGCTCCGCCGCTGCCAGGGTGAGGAGTTCCCGTGTCTGCGCGGCCGCTCGCCGCAGCGGATCGTGCCAAAAGCGGACCCCGAACGAGCCGACCGACCGTTGCTGGCCCATGGGCAAACGGTAGTCAGGGGTGACCTGCTCGGGCATGGCTGTACGAACCCGGCTCCAATCCGCCCCCAGCTCCTCGGCCAGGATCATGGCCTGTGCCGTGTGTATGCCTTGTCCCATCTCGCAGGTGGGCAGCAGGAAGGTCACGGTGCCGTCTGCGGCAATGCGGATGAAGGACGTCGGCGCGCGGTTGACGGGGGGGCGCACAGCCGGGGCAGCCCCACTGGCGGGCGCGGCGGGTGGGGGCGGCGTTTGAGCGCCCAGCGGAATGGCAACGGTGAGCGCGGCGCCACCGGCGGCCAGCGTGAACTGGCGACGCGACAGGCGGACGTCTGCCGGTGGTTGGGCCTGGGATGCGCGAGCGGTGGTAGTGGTCGACATGGCGATTCCTTCAGGCAGACAGCGCGCGCGCGGCCTCGTGTATGGCCGCCCGGATGCGGTCGTAGGTGCCACAGCGACAAACGTTGCCCGCCATCGCCTCGGTGATGTCGGCGTCGCTCGGCCTGGGCGTGGTGCGCAGCAGCATGGCCGCGCTCATGAGTTGACCGCATTGGCAGTAGCCGCATTGCGGCACGTCGTTCGCCACCCAGGCGGCCTGCAAGGCGCGGCCGATACGGTCCTGCTCGAGACCCTCGATCGTGCGGACCTGCTGACGGGCCAGCGCCCCGACAGGCGTGATGCACGACCGTGCGGGACCATTGCCCACATGCACGGTACAGGCGCCGCAAAGGCCCACACCGCAACCGTATTTGGTGCCCGTCATGCCCAGTTCTTCTCGCAGCACCCACAAAAGAGGCGTCTCGGCATCGGCCTCGACCCGCACGCGGCGGCCATTGATCTCCAGTTGCGTCGTCATCGTCATCTCCTGTTGTCGCCGATCGGCAGCAACCCGTATTTGAGTAACGCCAACCCGCTGCAGGACGACAGGAACATTACATTTCAGCAAGCTTCCGGTTTTTGGGCCGCCACATGACAAATTCGTAATGAAGTCGGCGGCTGTCGCTGCGATGATGGATCGATCCTGAAGGAAGGCCTGCAATGCGGCTGCTGGTGGTGGAAGATGAGAGTCGGCTGATCGACTACCTTGCGAAGGGGCTGACCGAGAACGGGTACGTGGTCGATGTGGCGCGCGACGGAATCGAAGGCAAGCGCCTGGCCGAAGGGGGCGACTATTCGGTCGTTCTGCTGGACGTGATGCTGCCGGGCATCGACGGCTTTGGCGTTCTGCGCGCCATGCGTGCGCGCAGCAACACCCCGGTGCTGATGCTCACCGCCCGCGACAAGGTGGAGGACCGAGTGCGCGGCTTGCAGGAAGGGGCCGACGACTACCTGGTCAAGCCATTCGCATTCTCGGAACTGTTGGCCCGAATCTCCGCGCTGATGCGCCGCGGCTCCGGCGCGACGTCGATGCACCCGACCACCCTGAGATTGGCCGGGCTCGAACTGGACCTGCTGGGGCGGAAAGCCTGGAGAGACGGCCGGCGCCTCGACCTGACCGCGAAAGAGTTCCTGCTCCTGACGGTGCTGTTGCGGCGGCGTGGCCAGATACTGTCTCGCACCACCTTGGCCGAGCAGGTGTGGGACATGAACTTCGACTCCGACACCAACCTCGTCGAGGTGGCTGTCCGCCGCCTGCGCGCGAAGATCGACGATCCTTTTCCGCAACGTCTGCTGCACACGGTGCGGGGAATGGGCTACGTGCTGGAGGAGCGCTCCTGATGAACAGCGCCGGCTACTCCCTGGCCACGCGCCTGTCCATGCAACTCGCCTTGCAGACGGCGCTCGGATTGGGCATGTTGTGCGCGGGCATCTTTGCGGCGACGCATTGGTCGTTTGCCGACAAGCAACGGGCGCACTTGGCGACGAAACTGGCCGCGACGATAGACGCAGCAGTTTCTGCCGAACGCGCCGGTGGCCTGGCGGAGATGCGCAGGCACCTGCAGGCTGCCGTTCCGCGCCGGGCCGGCACCTACCTGGAACTGCATGCCGCGAACGGCGAGCTGCTCTATCGGGATCCCGAAGTCCTTCAAAGCAGCTCGAAGGTCCAGCGTATGGGTTTTTCGCTGTCACTGAGCGCGGGCGAAGCGCAAGGCGTGCTTGCACTCGATATCACCGAGGATTCCCGCATGCTCGTGCGGCTGGCGTTGATCCTGGTTGCCGCGACGATGCTGGGCGGAATATCGGCAGGGATAGCGAGCGCCTGGAGGGTGCGCCGCACCCTGCAGCCACTGCGCACACTCGCCGACCAGACCCGAGCGATCTGCCCGGGTCGAATGGATCAGCGGCTGTCGCTGGCGGAGCCCATCGCGGAACTACAACCCTGGATCGACCAGTTCAATGCCATGCTGCGGCGGCTGGAGTCCGCCTATGTGCAGCTCGAGGCATTCAATGCCGACGTCGCCCACGAGCTGCGCACTCCCCTGGCGGCACTCATCGGGCACACCGAGGTGGCCTTGTCCCGGGAAGATCGCGCCGCCGAGGCGCTGCGCGAGACCTTGACCGCGAACCTTGAAGAGCTGCAACGGCTCGCGGCCCTGGTGAGCGACATGCTTTTTCTGTCGCGCGCAGACCGGGGAGCAACGGCGAGACGCAGCGCTCCTGCCAGCTTGGCCGATCTGGTTCGTCAAGTCGTGGAGTTCCACGAGGCCGCATTGAGCGAAGCGCAACTGCGCGTTGATATCGAAGGTGACGCGAATGTCGCAGTGGATCAGGCGCTGTTCAAGCGTGCGGTTTCCAACCTGCTGGGCAACGCGACCCGATACGCCGTGAAGGGCTCTGCAATTGCGGTGCACATCGGCCTCGACGTTGGGCGGCGAGCGGAAATCCTGGTCGAGAACGCCGGGCCGGATGTCGATGCGCTGAGTGTCCCGCGGCTGTTCGACCGATTTTTCCGCACCGACGAATCGCGCACGGACGGTCACCTGCATCACGGGCTCGGGCTGGCCATTGTGGCGGCCATCGCGCGCATGCATTCGGGGCATACGGTCGCTGTGTCGGGCGGGGGGCGTACCCGCATTGGCTTCGCGGTGGGCGAACCCGCCAAGCCCTGAAACGTGCGGAAAGGAGGCGATGCATTCGGTGGCCAGGCGAGGCGCTGCCTCGGCGGGCCGTCTTACAACAACCGCTCCTCGACGTTGAAGTTCGCCAGATGGCGTATCAACGCCTGCGCCAGCTTGGGCAGCGGCGTGCGCGCCCGGTTGACCACCTTGGTCTCGCGCCTGGCCCACTCGTCGGTCAGCGAGACGATCTGAAGTTTCATGGTGCGTGCATGCCGCAGCGCTGAAGAACGCGGAATGATGCCGATGCCGACGCCGGCTTCCACCAGCAGGCAGATGGACTCGAAGCTGCTGACCTGGATGCGGAAACTCAGGTTGCGGCCGATGGCGCGCGCCAGCGGCGGCAGCAAGCTGGCGAGCGCACTGCCTTCGGCCAGCGAGATGTGGTGCTCGTCCAGCGTCTCGACGAAGCGGGTCTGCGGACGTGCTGCGAGCCGGTGGCCGTGCGGGCGGCCGGCTCGCTGGGTGCCGAGGTGGTGGCCAAGTCGCCGCCCGACGGCAACACGCTGTACTTCGGCGCCAGCCCCACGCTCACCATCAGCCCGCACGTCATCAAGGCGATGACGCTGGACCCGGCACGCGACCTCACGGCCGTCTCACCGGTGCTCAGCTATGCCAATGCGCTGGTCATCCACAAGGAGCTGCCGATCAGCAACCTGCAAGAGCTGATCGCGCACCCCAAGGCCCACCCGGGCAAGGTGTTCTACGGCTCGGCGGGCATGGGTGCGTCCAACCACCTGAGCGGCGAGCTGTTCGCCAAGCAGACCGGCACGCAGATGAACCACGTGCCCTACAAGGGCAACGCACCGGCCGTGACCGACGTGATCGCTTCCAACGGTGCGGCGGTGGCACTGGACGGCGCCATGGTCGACCGCCCCGTCATCCTGCGTGCGCAAGCCGTGCTGGCCCAGGCCGCCGCGCGCCCTTCCTGATCCCAAGACCCGGAGACCCCGATGATCCGCGATCCCGACACCCTCAATGCGCTGCTCGACAGCGTGCGTCGATTCGTCAAGGAACGGCTCGTTCCTGCCGAACACCTCGTCGCCGAGACCGACGAGATCCCCGACGACATCGTGGCCGACATGAAGGTTATGGGCCTGTTCGGGCTGACCGTCCCCGAGGCCTACGGCGGCCCGGGCGTGACGATGGAAGAAGAGTCGCTGGTGATGTTCGAGATGGGCCGCACGTCGCCGGCCTTTCGCTCGCTGTTCGGCACCACGGTGGGCATCGGCTCGCAAGGCATCCTGATCGACGGCACCCCGGCGCAGAAGGACAAGTACCTGCCGATGCTGGCCAGCGGCGATCTGATCGCCTCCTTTGCGCTGACCGAGCCCGAAGCCGGCTCGGACGCCGCCTCGCTGCGCACCACGGCACGACGCGAAGGCGACCACTATGTCGTCAACGGCACCAAGCGCTTCATCACCAATGCGCCGCATGCCGGCCTTTTCACGCTGATGGCGCGCACCGACCCTCACAACAAGGGCGCCGGCGGCGTTTCGGCCTTCATCGTCGAGCACGGCACGCCAGGCATCACGATCGGCAAGCCCGACAAGAAGATGGGCCAGCGTGGCGCCCACACGGCCGACGTCATCTTCGACAACTGCCGCGTACCGGCTGCCAATTTGATCGGCGGCAAGGAAGGCATGGGTTTCAAGACCGCGATGAAGGTGCTGGAGAAAGGCCGCATCCACATCGCCGCCATTTGCGTGGGCGTGGCCGAGCGCATGCTGGAGGACGCATTGGCCTACGCGATCGAGCGCAGGCAGTTCGGCCAGCCGATCGCCGAGTTCCAGCTGGTGCAGGCCATGCTGGCCGACAGCAAGGTGGAAACCTATGCCGCGCGCTGCATGGTGATCGACGCTGCACGCTGGCGCGACAACGGCGAGAACGTCTCGACCGAGGCCTCGTGCTGCAAGCTGTTCGCCTCCGAGATGTGCGGCCGGGTGGCCGACCGTGCGGTGCAGATTTTCGGCGGCGCGGGCTACGTGGCCGACCACGGCATCGAGCGCTTCTACCTCGACGTGCGGCTGTTCCGCCTGTACGAAGGCACCAGCCAGATCCAGCAACTGGTGATCGCGCGCAACATGATCCGCGAGGCCACGCAGGCCTGACGGCGGCGGCGGCCGCCTTCGGGCAAGTGCGGCACACTCCATGTCTGTCACAACGGGCCCGGCCCGTCCGTCTAGGCACCATGGAACATGCTCCCGACCCCTTCGAGGCCTTGCGCCCCCGCCTGCACGGCATTGCCTACCGCATGCTCGGCATCCGCGCCGATGCCGAAGACGTGCTGCAGGACGCCTGGCTGCGCTGGAGCGCGGTCGACAAGACCGGCCTGCAATCGGCCGAGGCGTGGCTGGTGACCGTGGTCACACGGCTGGCCATCGACCGGCTGCGCGCGGCCAAGGCCGAGCGCGAGGCCTACACCGGCTGGTGGCTGCCCGAGCCGATCGTCGAGGTCGACGAGCGCACGCCGGAGACGCTGGTGGAGATGGCGAGCAGCCTGTCGGTGGCCTTCCTGCACCTGCTGGAGCGACTGGGCCCCGAGGAACGCGCGGCCTTTCTGCTGAAGCAGGTGTTCGACTACGACTACGACGAGATCGCCGCGATGCTGGACAAGACCGAGCCCGCGGTGCGGCAGATGGTGCACCGCGCCGGCGAGCGGGTGCGCCGGGAACGGCCGCGCTTCGAGGTCTCGCGCGAGGCGCACCGCCGGCAGCTGGAACAATTCGTGCGCGCCGCGCACAGCGGCAGCCGCGATGCGATACGCGCGTTGCTGTCGGAAGAAATCGCGTCGATCGGTGACGGCGGTGGCAAGGCCGCCGCCGTCGCAACCCCCCTCCAAGGGCGCGACCGGGTCACCAACCTGTTCTGGGCGCATTTCCTCAGGCTGGGCGAACGGCTGCGCTACCGGGTCGCGTCGATCAACGGCGAGCCGGGGTTGCTGCGCTATGTGGACGGCGTGCTCGAATCGGCGATGGCGGTCGAGACCGACGGCGAGCGCCTCGTCACCATCTATGCGATCCGCAACCCGGACAAGCTGGCACGCATCGACGCACAAATTTCTGCCTGAGGGCTGTCACAACGGGCGGGCGACGGGCGTCTTGCACTTGAAGCACGTCGCTTCCAGGCAAGCAAGAAAGGAAACACCCGTGAGCTCTCATGAACCCCGTCTCGACTACCAGGCCCTCGCACCCAAAGCCATGAAGGCGCTCGGGACGCTGTCCTACGTGGCCGCGTCCGCACTCGACCTGCGCCTGCGCGAGCTGGTGAACCTGCGCATCTCGCAGATCAACGGCTGCGCCTTCTGCATCGACATGCACTGGGCCGCGCTGGTACGCGAAGGCGTCGACCCCCGGCATGTGAACGCAGTCGCCGGCTGGCGCGAAGCGCACCGCTTCTTCAGCGACCGTGATCGCGCGGCGCTCAACTGGGCGGAAGCGCTGAACGCGGTGCCGCACCGCACGCCGAGCGACGCCGACTTCGAGCAGGTGCGGCGCCACTTCACCGACGCCGAGATCGCCGAACTCAGCTTCGCGGTGGGTGCCATCCGCACATGGAACATGCTCAACGCGGGCTTTCAGACGCCGGTGCCTGAAACGCCTTACGCGGCCGGTCACTGACGCACAGCCGCGGCGGTCGACGGAACCACCAACTGCGCTTCGAGGCCGCCGCCGGGCCGGTTTTTCAGGTGCAGCTCCGCGCCGATCGCGTGGCTCAGGCGTTCGGCAATCGCCAGCCCGAGGCCGCTGCCGCCGGTGTCGCGGCTGCGCGACTCCTCCAGCCGGCGGAACGGTTGTTTCATCTCGGCGAGGCGGGCCTCGGGGATGCCGGGGCCTCGGTCCAGCACCGTGATGTGCACCGCTGCGGCCTCGATCGTCATCCGCACCTCGGCCGCACCCGCGTGCTTCACGGCGTTGTCGAGCAGGTTCGAGACGATGCGCCTCAGTGCCAGTGGGCGCGTGTTCAGCGTGACCACGCTGCCGGCGTCGAAGCGCACCACGTGGCCATCGTCGACGAAGTCGCAGACCAGCGTATCGAGCAGTGCATGCAGGTCGACCGCCTGCGACGGCTCTTCGGCCGCGTGGGCCGTGCGCGCGTAGGCCAGTCCTTCTTCGACCAGGCTCTGCATGTGAGACAGGTCGGCCTGCAGGCGCCTCCTTGCAGCGGCGTCCGCGAGCAGATCGGTGCGCACGCGCATGCGTGTAATCGGCGTCTGCAGGTCGTGCGACACCGCCGCCAGGATGTGCAGGCGCTCGCGCATCTGTTCGGCGATGCGGTGCTGCATCGCGTTGAAGGCGGCGGCCGCCTCGCGGACTTCGCGTGGGCCATCTTCCGGCAGCGGCCGCACCAGGTTCGCGTCGCGCGCGAGCAACCGCGCCGCCTGCCCCAGCCGGGCCAGCGGGCGCGTGGCCTGGCGCACGGCCCACCAGGTGCACGCGCCGACGATCAGCAGTTGAAGCAGCAGCAGGCCGGCCGTGCGCGCCGTGACCGCACGCGCCGGCGGCTGCAGTTGCAGGGAGACCGCGCTGCCGTCAGCCAGGCGCAGCGCCATGGCCCACCCGCCGCCCGGCAGAGTTTCGACGGCCTGCACGCGATCTGCACCGACGGTGGACGCGATGTCTGCCGTCAGCGCGGTACGGGCCTGCGGTGCGCCCGAAGGTGCCGGGGCGCCGAGGACCCATCGGTAGTTCGGACGCGCCAGGCGCTGCAGCCATGCGGAGCGCTCATCGGCGGGCACCCGTTCCAGGATGGCCAGCGACGAGGCCACGTCGCGCGCGACATAGCCGGACATCATGCTGTCGACCAGGTGCCGCTTTTCCTGCTGCACCGCCCAGTACGACAGCCCGTAGGCGGCCGCCAGCCCCGCCAGCAGGATCGCGACGACGCGCGCGAACAGGCTGCGCATCACGGCCCGCCCCCGACGCCCTCGACCGCGGCACAGAAGACGTAGCCCTCGTTGCGGACGGTCTTGATGTAGCGCGGCTCGCGTGCGTCGTCGCGCAGACGCTGCCGCAGCCGGCTCACCAGCAGGTCGATCGAGCGGTCGAACGGATCGGCTTCGCGACCCTGGGTGAGGTTGAGCAGCTGGTCGCGGTTGAGCACGCGCTGTGCCTGTTCGAGCAACACGTGCAGCAAGCGGTATTCGCCGCCGGTCAGCGGCACCAGCGTGCCGGCAGGGTCCAGCAGGTGGCGTGCCGTGGTGTCGAGCTGCCAGCCATCGAAGGACAGCGTTCGTGGCGACGGCCGGTGCCGAAGGTTGGGCGGCAGCATGCGTGTGCGACGCAGCACGGCCTTGATGCGCGCAAGCAGCTCGCGCGTCGCGAAAGGCTTGGCGAGGTAGTCGTCGGCCCCCATTTCCAGCCCCAGCACCCGGTCGGCCTCCTCGCCGCGCGCCGACAGCATCAACACCGGCAGGTGCTCGCTGCCACGGCCGCGCAGGTCACGGCACAGGGCCAGGCCGTCCTCGCCGGGCAACATCACGTCGAGCACGACCAGGTCGACACCGCCCTGCGCCAGCACCTGCCGCATCTCGCGCGCATGCGCCGCGGTGCTGACGCGGTAGCCCGCGCCTTGCAGGTAGTCGCGCAGCAGCACCAGCAACTGCCGGTCGTCGTCGACGAGCAATACGTGGTCGGGTCTTTCCATCGATGGGCACCTTAGCGGCCGAAGCAGCCGGCCGCCGGCTGCTTTGTATCGCACTTTGTCCGGCGTGCCGGCGCATACACGGCGATGCACACCGGCGCCGCAGCGGACACACGGCCGATACACGGCCCCGCTGCAATGCAGGCGTCGTCCCACTGGAGCTCACCATGCCTGCCTTCTTCCATCGCCTCCTCCATCCCGCCCTCACGCTGACCGTCCTGCTGGCCGCGGCCACCTGCGCCGTCTCGGCCCAGCCCGGGGCACCGGACCCGCGCGGCAGCTGGCTCACTGCCAGCGGCAACTTCGAGGTCGAGGTCGCCCCTTGCGGTGCCGCGCTGTGCGGAACGGTCGTCAAGGTGATCGCCAACCACTCGATGAGCCGCCCCGGCGAGGACATGAAACCCGCCGACCCCCGCCCTGCCCTCGGCATGCGGCTGCTGACCGGCTTCGAGCCCACCGAGACGGCCGTGGTGCAAGACGGGGGGCCGCCGGTGCCGGTCGAGTGGAGGGGCGAGATCTACAACCGGGAAAACGGCAAGACCTACCGCTGCCTGATGTCGCTGGGCACCTCCGGCCACCTCGTGCTGCGTGGCTACGTCGGGTTGCCGCTCTTCGGCCGCACGCAGCTCTGGCAGCGCGTCGCACCGCCGCCCGCCGCGCAATGACACGGAGCCCTCCATGCTGAACTGGACCCTCGCCGCGGCTGCCGGGGCGGCCACAGTGGCCAGCCCCTGCGTGCTGCCGATGCTGCCGCTGCTGCTGGGCGCCACCGTCGGCGAGCACGACCGACGGCGACCGCTGTACATCGTCATCGGCTTCGTGCTGTCGTTCGTGCTGGTTGCGTCCGCATTCGGCGCCGCGGCCCAGGTCTTCGGGGTGTCGCACGATGCCGTGCGGCAGGCCGGCGCCGGGCTGCTGGTCGCCGCCGGAGCCCTGATGCTGTGGCCCCGCGCGACCGAGCGGGTGGCGCTGTGGCTGGGGCCGGTGGCCGCCTGGGGCCACCGCCTCGCGCCCCCGGGCCAGGGCCGGGGCGCAGCCGCGGCCCTGGTGCTCGGCGCCAGCCTGGGAGCGGTGTGGACGCCGTGCGCGGGGCCCGTGCTCGCCTCCATCCTCGCGCTGGTCGCCACGGCCGACACGCCGGCCGCTGCCGCGCCGCTGCTGGCCGCCTATGCGCTCGGCGCCGCGCTGCCGATGCTGGCGATCGCCTATGGCGGGCAAGCCGCGACGACGATGCTGCGCCCGGTACTGCGGCATGCGGAACTGATCCGGCGCGTGTTCGGCGTGATGGTGATGGCCGTCGGGGTGGCGATGCTCGGCCGCTGGGACGTGCAGGCGATCGCCTGGGCCACGCAATGGGCCGCGGCGCCATACGTCGGCGCACCGGACGAAGCCGACCGCACGCCGGCGGCCGCCGGAGAGCCGGCTCCGGAATTCGCGGGCATCGACCATTGGCTCAACAGCGCACCGCTGACGATGGCGCAACTGCACGGCAAGGTGGTGCTGGTGGACTTCTGGACCCACGGTTGCGTGAACTGCATCCGCACGGTGCCGCATGTCGAGCGGTGGCACCGGATGTACGCGAACCAGGGGCTGGTCGTCGTCGGCGTGCACACGCCCGAGTTCGGCTACGAACGCCCGTTGGAGGCGCTTCAGGGCGCGGTGCGACGCTACGGCCTGACCTACCCGATCGCCCAGGACAACAGCTATCGCACCTGGTCGGCCTATCGCAACCGTTACTGGCCGGCGCACTACCTCATCGACCGCGAGGGGCGGATCGTCTACCGCCACTTCGGCGAAGGGGGCGAGCGGGAGACCGAACGCCGCATTCGGGAGCTGCTGGCGCCACGAGACGCCGGGCAGAACGGGCGGCCGGGCTGACGCAGCGGGCCCTGCGCGGCAGCCTCGCAGGCCCGGCCGGCCGCGCCCGGCGCCGGCCGGTGCCCTTGCCTATCGTCGCCATAGCGTGGACCGCTGTCCAAAGATGCCCTACACCTGACGGCCGCCTGCCGACATCACGAGCCAAAACTCGCCGATGTTGCTCGGGCCCGTGCTTGCGCAGAATTCGGTTCATCGCAAGGGGCACTCAACGCACAGACCACGGTCTGTCACCGCCCCTCTTGCGGGGACAGGCAGAACACCACGTTCTACGTCGCGTCGATTCACTCGATGCCGTTGCCTGAGAGCGTATCCCCCGCTTTTTTTGCAGTTCGATCCACCGACAAGCCCTACGGCCCGAGGTGTCGAGAACTGCGCTCAAAAAAACGCTACTCAGGACTCACGCAATGTTTTCTTTCTCTCGCACCTGGAAGCCCGTAACCACTGCCCTGTTCGCCGCCGTGCTGGCGGCCTGCGGTGGCGGCGGCACCGGCACTGACGAAGACCTCGCCGCCGACGACGTCGCGGTCGAGACCGCAGCGGCCGACCTGCCCGCCGTCGACGGCGAGTTCGCCGGCCTGGCCGACGCAGAAGCGCAAGACGCGTCGACGCTGATGCAAGCCGCTGCCGTGTCGTCGGCAACCACCGTGCTGGCACTGCCCGAAAGCGGCGGCAGCTCGGTGCAAGTCAACCGCCTCGTGACCTCGACGATGGACGGTGCCTTCAATGCGACGGCGTCCGGCTGGAAAGTGAACTACTGGGGCACGCCGACCCCCGGCTACTACGTGGGCCGCGAAACGCGTGCCGGGTACGTGCGTTCGGGCGCAGCCTCGCAACAATTCCGCATGTCGCGCAAGGGCAATGGCGACGTGCACCTGACCTATACCTATGCCTTCTCCAAGGGCAAGACCTACCGCTCGACCTTGTACATCCGCTCCGACGTGCCCGCCGAGGTGGTGGTGCAGATGCGGCGCGATGCAGCGCCCTGGGACGCGTTCGGCGTGAAAACCGTCAAGGTCGGCACCTCGTGGCAGAAGGTCGAGATCACTGGCGCCTACCCCGGCACCGTGAAGGGCACCCTGCGGATCGCTTCGCAGACCCCGGGCGCCAACCTGTGGATCGACGACGTCGCGATCGACGAGCTGCAGTACAACGAGATGGCGCCCTTCAGCCAGCAGCCGATCCCCGACACGCTGTTCGGCATGCACGTCAACAAGTTCGGCTGGCACCAGAACTACCCGCAGCTCGGCCACCACGTGGTGCGCATGTGGAACACCGGCACGACCTGGCGTGACCTCGAGCCGCGCAACAACGAGTGGACCTTCACCGGCACCGAGCCGGGCGGCAAGCGCCTGGACATGATGGTCACCTACATCAAGCGCAACGACCCTGGCGCCGCGATCCTGTACACCCTGGGGCAGACGCCGCAGTGGGCGTCCAGCACGCCGGGTGCGCACGGGCTGTACGGGGATGGTGCCGCCGGTGCACCGGTGCGCATGGAAGACTGGCGCGACTACGTCCGCACGCTGGCACAGCGCTACGCCGGCAAGATCCAGTACTGGGAGCTGTGGAACGAGCCTGACTACGCGCCGCATTACAACGGCACCATGGCGCAGATGGTGGAAATGGCACGCATCGCCAAGGAAGAACTGAAGGCCGCCGACCCGAACAACAAGCTGGTCTCGCCCGGCGTGACGGCCGGCCAGGGCATGGCCTTCCTGAACAACTTCCTGGCCCAAGGCGGCGGCGCACACGTGGACATCATCGGCTTCCATTGGTACTTCGACACCTCGCCGGAGAAGATCGGCCCGGTGATCGGCAACGTGCGGCAGATGATGACGAACTATGGCGTGGGCAACAAGCCGCTGTGGAACACCGAAGGCGCGCCGGGTTGCGATTCACTCATCTACACCTGCAGCACGTTCCAGCCGTCGCCCGAGCAGATCCGCTCCACCACCGCGCGGGCACTGATGATGATGTGGGCCAAGGGCGTGAGCAACTTCAACTACTACTTCTGGGAAAGCACCTCGAAACTGGCCCGGCTGGTCGAGTCCGACTTCCGCACGCCGACCGAAGCGGCCAAGGCCTACTCGACCATGGTGCGCTGGATGCGCGGCGCCCGCCTGGTCGACGCCTACGCGGTGAACCAGCAGGTGTACATGTTCAAGCTGAACCGCGGCACCGAGTACCACTACGTGCTGTGGTCCACCCAGGAAGGGCAGCGCGTGCAACTGCCTGCCGGTTGGAAGGCGTCGAGCATGGTGAACCTGCAGGACACCTCGGCGGCACTGCCGGCGTCCCGTGAGATCACGCTGGGCCTGGAGCCGGTGCTGCTCAAGCCCTGAACGGCGCGAGCCGACAAAACCCCGCCCGCAGGGCGGGGTTTTCTTTTTGGCCCGGTGGATCGTCCGCGCCGCCGCGCGTGTTGCGCGGACAACGGCGCCGCCGATCTGCTGCCCGACCGCGCTGCTGGACGAGTCTCTGCCTGCCGCTTCTGTTGCAGCCGCAGTTCACCCGGGCTGCAGCCGCGACGTCTTCCAGCTCACGCCCCCTGGCCGCAACAGCCGGTTTCAGCGGACGTCGCCGCCGCAGCCCTGCCCAGGTCCTTCAGGATGGTGCATTTCGGCGCCGGCCCCCCGGCACACGCCGCGGTGCACGAGCTGACAAACCGTACCAGGCTGCGCTCCAGTGCATGCAGTTCGGTCAACTTGTTCCGTACCTCGTCGAGATGCCGCTGCGCGATGTCACGCGCCTCGACGCAGTCCCGTTCCCCGTCTTCGGTCAACGACACCAGCGCCCGCACCTGCTCGATCGAGAAACCGAAGTCCCGGCAACTGCGGATGAACGTGAGCAACTGCTGCGCAGCCGGACCGTAGACCCGATGGCCGCTGGGCCTTCGCTGCGCCGGCGGGATCAGGCCGATCCCTTCGTAGTAGCGAATCGTCGGGACGTTCACTCCGGTGCGCCCGGCCAGCACGCCGATGGTCACCGGCCCCTCGATGCCCGAGGTTTTCATCGACTTTCCCTTGCATCTCAAGCCACTTGAGGTTTCACAGTCGAGTGTACGGGCAGCCGCCCACCCTTGAACCCCTGAAGACGAGGACCCATGATGAAACCCTTGCTGGCCCTGCTGGGCGTCGGTGCCGCCTGCGCCGCCTGTTGTGCCATTCCCCTCGCACTGCCCTTGATCGGCGGGGTGGTGGCGTCGGGAGTGCTCGGCGTGACGGCCGGATGGCAGTGGGCCGCCTTGGGCGCGGCGGCTCTGGCCGCGATCGCCGCGACGGCATGGCGCATGCGCCGTCGCCGCCCGGCCTGCACCATCGATCCGACGGCCCGAGCATCTGCCGGATGCCGGTGCGAGCTCGCAGGTTCGAGCGCAAACGCACCCAGCGAAGAGACCCGACGCGCTCGGCACGACACGACGACAGGGACCTGATCGCCTGCGCCTGCCGCCTTCCTGTTACGCCGGCCGCTCAACCGGGCGCGGCCGGCGACCGACCTGTGCCGGCCGCTGCACCGTCGTCAGCGCATCCCACGCGGTCATCGCGCAATCGATCACACGGTGCAGTTCTTCGCGACTGGCGCCGTCGCGCGCCTTGACCGACAGGCCCTCCAGCACCGAGGTGTAGAACATCGCCAGCGTCGCAGTGTCGACACCTGACGGCAGGTCGCCCTCGGCCACGCCGCACTCGAGCCGGTGCTGGATGGCATCTTGCGACCTCAGGCGCAGTTCGCGCAGGAAGTCGCGCACCGGCGCATGCACCGGCATGCCCACCGTCGCGCTCAGCACCGTCATGCAGCCGCTCGGCTTGGCAGGGTCGGCGTAGGCGTCGGCGTTGCCGCGCAGCATCACTTCGATCGCCGCGCGTGCGGTCGGCTCGTCGGTGAGCGCACGTGCGGTGACGACGCCCTCGACGCGTTCGTAGCGTTCCACTGCTTCGCGGAACAGGCTTTCCTTCGAGCGAAACGCCGCGTACAGGCTCGGCGGGCTCACGCCCATGGCGTCCAGCAGGTCGCGGATCGATGTGCCTTCGTAGCCGCGTTCCCAGAACACGCGCATCGCGCGCTCCAGCGCCTCGTCGCGGTCGAAGCTGCGCGGCCTGCCTCTCGGTGCCAAGGGGCGTCCTTTCTGTATGGGTGGTCGAAAAAATCGCGCCCGCTCGAAACGGGGCGCGGCCTCTATTCTGTATCGACCCTTATCGAAATGGAGCTTACATGACGAACCTGACCCACAAGACAGCCCTGGTCACCGGTGGCAGCCGGGGCATCGGCGCGGCCATCGCGTGCCGGCTGGCCGCCGACGGCGCCGACGTGGCCTTCACCTATCGCAGCGCAAGAGCGGACGCCGAGCGAGTCAGCGCGCAGATCGAGGCGCACGGCCGCCGTGCCCTCGCGATCGCCGCCGACAGTGCCGACCGCGGCGCGCTGGAAGCCGCGGTGGCGCAAACCGCGGCAGCGTTCGGCCGCATCGACGTGCTGGTCCACAACGCCGGCATCTTCCTCACCGGCGAGATCGGCGCGGTGGACCTGGCCGACCTCGACCAGTTGCTGGCAGTGCACGTCGCGGCGCCGGTGGTGGCCACGCGGGCGGCGCTGCAGCACATGCCGGCCGGCGGCCGCGTGATCTCGATCGGAAGCTGTCTGGCCGAGCGCGTTCCGGGAGCCGGCATGAGCCTCTACGCCATGAGCAAGTCGGCGCTGACCGGCTTCACCAAGGGCATTGCGCGCGACCTCGGGCCGCGCGGCATCACGGCCAATGTGGTGCACCCGGGCCCGGTAGACACCGACATGAATCCGGCCGACAGCGAACATGCCGATGCGCAGCGGGGGTTGCTGGCGCTGGGCCGCTTCGGACAAGCAGAGGAAGTGGCCGCGATGGTGGCTTTCCTCGCCGGAGACGGCGGCCGCTTCGTCACCGGCGCGTCGATCACGGTCGACGGGGGGCACAACGCGTGAGGCTGCAGGCCGACGGCCTGGCCTGGGCCCTGCTGCTGACGGCCGGAGCGCTCGAAGCCGTGTGGGCACTGGCCCTCAAGCGCTCGCACGGCTTCACGGTGCTGTGGCCGAGCCTGCTGGGCGTGACCGTCGCCATCGTCAGCCTGACGATGCTGACCGTCGCGCTGAAGCACCTGCCGGCAGGCACCGCCTACGCCGTCTGGGTCGGCGTCGGCAGCGTCTGCGTGGCGGTGGCCGGCATCGCGCTGTTCGGCGAAAGCGCCGCTCCCGCGCGGCTCGTCTGCCTGGGCCTGATCGCCGGTGGCGTGGTCGGCTTGAAGCTGCTGCCACAGTGAAGCGGGCAGGCAAGCCCGCAGGTCACGCCCTCGGGGCCGCTTCTGCGAGCAACGCGACGCGCGCATCGTCGAGCAGCGCAACCACCTCCGTGGCGAGAGCGGATGCTGCAAAGCCGGCTTCCCCGGCAGCGCCGGGCTCCTGCATGCACCTTTCCTGCAGCAGCAGCGCCATCCGGTAGGCGCGCTCCAGCAGCGCGGCCGTGGTCTCGAGCTGCCGTGCAGGGCTCATGACAACCGCATCAGGTTGGCAATGCCGAGAGCCGCGAACGTCACGAACAGTGCGCGCTGGAACGCCGTTCCGCTGAGGCGGGAACGCAGGCAATTGCCGCACGCCAGCCCGGCACATGCGGCAAGAAGCGCCACCGCCGCTCCGGGCGACAGGAGCGACACCTCGGGAGCGGCACCCACTCGCACCGCCAGTGCGAGGGTCGCGACGGTGAACGACAGGCCCAGCGCCTGCACCAGCACGTCCTTCTGCAGACGCAGTGCCTGCAGGTAGGGCACCAAAGGCATCACGAACACCGCGGTGGACGCGGCAACCAGCCCGGTGAGCACGCCGGCGCAAGGCCCGGCCCACCGCCTGTGCCGAGCCAGGTCGGGCAGGCTCGGCCGCCACAAACCCCAGACGCCGTACAGCACCAGCGTGAGGCCCAGCAAGGCGCGGGCATCCGGGCCGGCCCCGCCGGCGCCGGCGGCCGGCGCGAGCGACGTGACCAGCGCCAGACAGCCCCATGCAGGCCACAAGGCCGCAACCAGCACGCGCGCATGCGGCCCGCGGCACTGCGCGAGATTGGTCGCCAGCGACGGCACGATCAGCAGCGCGGCGGCCTGTACCGGCGGAAGCCACAAGCCGAGCAGGCTGACCGCCACCGTGGGCAGCCCCATTCCGGTGATGCCCTTGACGCAGCCGGCCAGCGCGAACACGACAGCAATACCGAACGCATTGAGGAAGTCCATCAGCGCATCTTCTGCGCCGACCGGTCTGCTTGTCGATCTCGATGATCCGCGCATATCCTTCGGCCAACCCGAAGGATGCCGATGTCCTCCTCACGCCGCCCTGTCGACTACCGTGTCGACCCGTTCGACCTCCGCCTGTATACGGTAGTGCTGGAGCTCGGCACCATCACTGCCGCCGCCAAGACGGTCGGTCTGTCGCTCGCGGCGGCGAGCGCACGCTTGAAAGCACTGGAAGACCTGGTCGGCGCGAAGCTGCTCGAGCGGTCGAAAACCGGTGCGACACCCACCCGCGCCGGACGCGCGTTGGCGCAGCATGCCGGCGAAGTGCTGGCGGGCCTGGAAGCGCTGCATGTCGAAATGGCGCGCTTTGCGAGCGGACTGCGCGGCACGGTGCGTCTGATGTCGAACACGGCGGCGCTCTCGGAAGCCCTGCCGCAGCGTCTCGGGCGCTTTCTCGAGCAGCATGCCGAGATCGACATCGAATTGCAGGAATTGCCGAGTGACGCGGTGCTCGACGCACTGCGCCGCGGCGTGGGCGACGTCGGCATCGTCGCGGACCATGTCGACACGGGCGGCCTGATCGCACGGCCCTGGCTCGACGACCGGCTGGTGGCACTGCTGCCGCGAGGTGCCGCCATGGGAGCGGCGCGCTCGATGCCCTTTGCGGCTTTGCTCGAACGGCCGTTCGTAGGACTCAGCGCTGACAGCGGCCTGAGCCGCTTCCTGCTGCAGCAGGCACGCCGCAGCGGGCGCATGCCGCAGCACCGCGTTCGGGTCGCCAGTTTCGATGCGGTCGCGCAGATCGTCGCCTGCGGCGTCGGCGTGGCCGTCATGCCGCTCAGCGCCGCAGCGCGCTGGCGCGGCGCTCAGGTGCGCATCGTTGCGCTCCAGGATGCCTGGGCCAGGCGCAAGCTGATGATCTGCACGAGCGGGCAGGCCGCGGGTCGGCCGGCGATACAGGCGCTCGTCGACGCCTTGGTCGAGCCGTAGCTATCCGGGTCTGCCGTCAACGCGGGCGTGCCAGGACCGGAAAATGGCGCACCGCATAGCGCCCGAAGCCCGACGACCACAGCAGCATGGCGCCACGAACGCGCACCGGGCGGCTTCTTCTCGATGCCGCATCAGCTCCACATCAGCTTCGAATGCCAACATGCGCCACGTCATCCGGCCGGCCGCGGCCTCGGCCCGGCAAAACCGTCCAGCGATCCACACCACATGCCCGCTGCGGGCGAGGAGCGAAGCCATGCAAGAGCGACACATGCCTTTCGGAACACCGGCACTGGCCCGGCGCAAACCGGCCGCCGCTGCCGCAGCGGCAATCTGTGCCAGCACCGTGTTGCTTGCCGCCTGCGGCGGCGGGGGAGACGGCGGCGCGAGCGCCGCGAGGTCCGCGGATGTCGCTTCCGCCGACGAGCAAGGCCGCGCCAGCCTGCAGGCGCTCGCGAGGCTGACCACCACCACCGCACCCATCATCGCCAACTCGCTCGGTGCCTGTACCGAAGCGGTCTCGTCCACCTGGGACATCAAGCTCGCCAACTGCTCGTCCACGAACCGGCAGCAGTTCAGGTTTGTTCCCGTCGCCTCCGGCACCGACGTGTACCTGATCAAGAACGTCTCGACCGGGCTGTGCATCGCGGCCACCGGCAGCATGGCCGGCGCTTTCGTCGAGCTGGGCGAATGCGACGGCACCGCCGAGCAGCAGTTCGGGCTTGAAACATTGCCGACGGGCTCGATGGTGATGATCAAGGGCATGCGCAGCGGCCTGTGCCTGACGGCGCCCCGGGCGTTGAACACCGCGGCCTTCTCGATGGGCAGTTGCTCCGCCGGCAACACGAGGCAGTCCTACAAGCTTCCTGTCGTCACGGTGCCGACACCGACGCCGGACCCCACGCCGACACCCACGCCGGGCAGTTGGTGGAAGCCGGCCGCGACCACCAGCTGGCACTGGCAGCTCAGCGGCGACCTGAAGACGAACGTGGCCGCCACGATCTATGACATCGACCTGTTCAACGTCAGCACCGCGACGATGCAGCAGCTGAAAAGTGCCGGGCACAAGGTGGTCTGCTACTTCTCGGCCGGCAGCTCCGAGGACTGGCGCGACGACTACCGGAAGTTCAGCAGCGCGGACAAGGGCCTTGCGATGGACGAGTGGCCGGGCGAGCACTGGATCGACATACGCTCCGCGAACGTGCGCAGCATCATGGCGGCACGCCTCGACCTGGCCAAATCGAAAGGCTGCGACGGCGTCGAGCCCGACAATGTGGACGGCTACACCAACCGCACCGGCTTTCCGCTCAGCGCGCAGCACCAGATCGACTACAACCGCTTTCTTGCGGACGAAGCGCACCGGCGCGGCCTGGCGATCGGCTTGAAGAACGACGTGGACCAGCTGGCGGCACTGGAGCCTCATTTCGACTTTGCGGTCAACGAACAGTGCCATCAGTACAACGAGTGCGCCGGCTACGCCTCCTTCACGTCGAGGAACAAGCCGGTGCTCAACGCCGAGTACGCCGCCAAGTATCGAAACAACACCGGGGGTGCGCGAGACACCCTGTGTGCCGCGGCACGCAGGCTCAACATGCGCACCCTGGTGCTACCGCTCGCGCTGGATGGCAGCTACCGTTTCAGTTGCGACCACTGAACGAACCGCCAGCCGCCTGTCAAGGCATCGCCGCGTCACAGCTGAACCTGAAGCTGCCATCAAGCGCATGAGGCAGCACGAGGGTGCGCAGTTGCGCGGCGCGTGCACGGGCGCACAGGCCGGCACGGGCAGCGGCGTCGATCACATAGCGTGCGTCGTACTCGACGTTGAAGACGGGTTTGTCCGACGCGACGAAGGCGTCGTAGCCGAGGCATTCGTCGTACTCGTGGCACTGCTCGTTGATGGCGAAGTCGAAGTGCGGTTCCAGTTGCATGAGCTGCTCGACGTCGTTCTTCAGGCCGACGGCCAGACCTTTCGACGCAGCGTGCAAGGCCATGAAGCGGTTGAAGTCGAGTTGCGTGAGCGCATTCAGCTCGAGGCCGGGGCTGTTGGTGTAGCCATCCGCCGCATCCAGCCCCACAGCGTCGCAGCCGCGGGCGACCGCATGGTCCAGCCGCGCCTTCATGATTTCGCGCACGTTGGCAGAGCGCGTGTCGAGCCACCATTCGCCCGGCCCCTCTGCCACCGGAGCGCCGACATCGGCAGGAAGGAAGCGCCCGTAGTCGGGCCGCCAGCTCTCGGCCACACCGGCCGAGAACATGCACACGACGTGCTTGCGAGCGGCACGCAACATCTGCAGGGTCGCTTGAGGCACGTCGAAGAGGTCGACGACGTAGACATCCACCCCGCCGTGCATCTGCACGATGCCCGTCAGTTGCACATGCCACGTGTCCGTCAGCCGCGGCGTCCAGCGGGCAGGACCTTCCTCGTCGTCCGCCACCCGTTCGTTGCGCAACGCCGTCGGCCCGATGGCGCGTGCAGCGTCCTGTCCGTCCTTCCCCGGCCGGCCACCGGCCGTGCCCGGCACGGCGCCGGGTTCGACGTCATCGTGGGCCTCGGCACCGGGGCCGCCCGGGTCGTTCAAGGTGCGCGCCTCCAGGTTGCGAACCCGTTGCGCCTCGATGCCTGCGGGCCGGTCGACCCGGGACACGGTGACATGCCCGTCAGCACGAGGGGGGTGGTACGCCACCGCGCCGTCAAGATGCGCGACATCCGGCCCGGCGACCGGGAACCACCCCAGCCACGCCGCGAGCGCCAGCAGCAGCACGGTGGCCGCCGCACAGACCGCAGAGTGCCGCAGCCTGCCGTAGCGGCCGCGCCGGTCGAACCAGATGTGCGCGCGCATGGACGACCTCACTGCTGCACAAGCAGCATCAGCCTTCGAGCCGGTAGCCTTCTCCGCGCAGCGTCTTGATGCGCGACGGCTGACCCGCGACGTCGATCACCCGGCGCAGGCGCGACACGGCCGCCTCGACCGAATTGCTGGACAGCTCGGTCTCGTCGTTGTAGAGCTTCGATTCGATCTGCCGCCGGCTGACCACGCGGCCGCGGTTCACGACCAGCAATTCCAGCAGCAAGCGCTCGCGCCGGCACAGTTCGATCGGCCGGCCCTGCAACCGGACCTGCGCCCTGGACAGGTCGACTTCGATGTCCGCACATGAAAGAACGGCGTCGTGGCTGCCCGAGGCGCGCCGCATCAGCGCGGTGGCGCGCGCCGCCAGCTCGCGCAGGTCGACCGGCTTGACCACGTAGTCGTCGGCGCCGGCATCGAAGCCGCACAGGCGGTCGTCGAGATCCGCCATGGACGTCAGGAACAAGGCTGGCGTCTGCACGCCTTCGCGGCGCAAGCGCCTCAGAAGTTCCACCCCGCTGAAGTCCGGGAGAGAGACGTCGAGGATCAGCACGTCGGCGCCGCTTTCGCGTGCGGCCCAGAGCCCGCCGGGACCGTCCTCGGCCTGATCGACGACAAAGCCCAGCTGCTGCAACCCTCGCACCATGGACGCTCGCAGCAGCGCCGAGTCTTCGACCAACAACAGCTTCATCAGCACACTCCTCGCCAATGGTGAGCCTACGACGTGACCCGACAGGGTGCACAGATGCTCTTACGCGCGCCTGACTGGCTCGCCCCGCGCCTGACGGTGCGCCGAGTTGCCCGCGTATCGGTTAAGCTGCGCGCGGCTTGAAGGGACGCCCATGGAAAGAAGCATCTCGAGGTGGCTGGGGCGCAGCATCGCCGGCGCCTTGCTGCTGTCGTCCCTGGTGACCTTCGGAGCGCTCTACGCCGTCGGGCATCTGCAGGTGAACGCAGCGTTCGAGCAGGCGTTGCTGGACGATCTGCGCTCAGTTGCGAATGTCACGCAGGTCTATCCGAACGACGACCTGTATGTGAACTTCGAGCCCGAAGTGCTCACACAGTACCTGCAGGGGGGCACCCGGTTCTTCCAGCTGTGGGACGCGGCAGACCACGCACTGCTCGACCAGTCGCCCTCGCTGTCGTCGCTGGGCTACCTTTTCGATCATCCCGGCCACGCATCGGCCGAGCCACGCCGGCTCGAGGCGACGCTGCCCGACGGACGCGAAGTCGCCGTGGTGCTTCAGCAGATGCCGGCGAACTGGGGGCTGGATGCCGAGATGCTGGAGCGCACGGGTCAGCGTATCCGCAACAGGGACGTGCACCTGATCGTCGGACGGGCGCGCACCGAGCTGACGCAGGCGCTCATGCCACTGGCGCTCGGCTGCCTGGCAGGCGCCGTCGCCGTGCCGCTGCTGGCGGCGGTACTGCTGGCGCTGCTGGTGCCGCGGGCGCTGCGGCCGCTGCACGAGCTGAGCCAGGCGGTCGCACGGCGCGACGTCGACAGCGACACCACCTTCCCCGCCACCGACGTGCGCGAGATGAAACCGATCGTGCAATGTCTCAACGACCTCGTGATGCGCATTGCGGACCAGCGCCGCCGGGAACGACGGTTTCTTGCGGACACTGCGCACGAACTCCGGAACCCGCTGGCCGAACTCCACGCGTTGGCGGACCTGGCGACGCTGGAGGCGGGCGACGCCGACAGCAGGTTGGGCGCGTTGCATGAAACCAAGCAGATCACGCGGCGGCTGACGGGCCTGATCGACGTGCTGTTCCAGATCGCGCGCCACGGCCGCGATTCGCAGCCGCTCGAGTGGGTGTCGCTGGATGCTTTCGTGGACGAGGCGCTGTCCCACCCGCGCTACCAGGGCATGAACTGGCAGGTCGGCGGCGACCGGAATCCGCGTCTGCAAGTGCAGCCTGCGCTGCTGCGGGCGTTGCTGGACAACCTGTTCGGCAACGTGCTGGCGCACGGCCAGCCCGGCTCCGACGTGACCGTGCAATGGTCTGCGCCCCCTGCTGCACGGCTGTCGATACGCAACCTGTCGAAAGGCCGTGCGGACCCGCAGCACGCCGAGGAGCACCTCGGCAGCGGGCTGAACATCGCAGCGTTGTATGCATACGCCATGCGGGCGGAACTTCAGGCGGGCCGCACCGGGGAGTGGTTCGAGGTCGACATCCGGTTCGCCGCGCCGCAGGATCCGCCGCCTGGCGCTGCCGGCTGCGACACCGCGGCGTAGCACACGCCAGGCACACGGGCAGCACGTATCAGGTTCGCATAACGATGCCTTCGCAGAATGCAGGCATCGTGTGCGCAGCACGCGCTCAGGAGTGCAGTATGAAGCGAACCGGAGTAGCGTCGGCGTTTCCTGGCCAGGCAACGCGGTGCCGGCGTCCGGCGGTCATCCAGCGACGGGACGGCCGATGATTTCGCCATTCAACCCCGGGCGCGCGGGCCCCATGCGAGTGGCTGCGCTGTTCATCACCCGCTGGACCGAAAGCGCCGTCGGCGACGCGCTCGAGCGCGTAGGCATGCAGACGGTCAGGTGTCGCTCGGCAACCGAATGGGTGGCGGCACTGCAGACAGCGGATCTCGACGTCGCGCTCATTGAAGACCACGGGACTGTCCTGGCCGGTTGTCTGGCGATGCTGCGGTTCCGCGGTACCAGCACCGTGCCCATCATTGCCGTGGGCAACGGCTCCGCGCAAGAGATCGGTGCAGCATTGCGACTCGGCGTCACCGACTATGCGATCACCGCAGAGGCGCACCACACGCTGGTCAATCGTGTGCTGGCACGCATCGAAGTGTGCCGGCAATCCGAGCAGCGCATGTGCGTGCGCGCAGGGGCGTGCTCTCTGGACGCCCAGACGCGGACACTGCACTACCCGGGCGGCGAGTTGCAGCTGACCTGGCGGGAGTTCGCACTGGCGTGGGTGCTGTTCGACAGCGCCGGGCAGGTCGTGCACCTGCACACGATCTCGCGGCACGTATGGGGCACGGACATCACGGTTGCCAAACGCACCATCGAACAGCATGTCTGCCGCCTGCGGCACAAGCTCGCACAGGCGTGCGCATCCTCAGATCAACCACTGGTGCTGCATGCGGTCACCAACGTGGGCTACCGCCTGGTCACGGAGTCGCGATCGCGTCACCCCACGGGCCCAGCCCTCCCGGCGGTGGCAAGCGTCGCGGGCAAGGCGGCGGCTGCGGCAGAACCCTGAGTCCCGCGGCCGGCACGGTCAGCGCTCGCACTCGATGGACAGGACGGCGTCCATCGGAGGGAGGTCCGGCGCGGTCGGCGCACCGGCCTTGTACGCCCGCGCAGCAGGCACGCACAAGTCGACCAGCGTGCCGCCTCCGTTGCGGGGGCCGACCGACAGCCTCGCACCGAGACGGCGAGCCCGCTCCCGCATTCCGACCAATCCCCAGCGCTGGCCGGAATGTGCGCTGCTCAACCGATGCGGATCGATCCCGATGCCGTCGTCTCGCACCCGCAGCGAGAAGCTTTCGGCGCCGTGCGACACCTCCACCTCGACGCAGCGCGCGCGGGCATGCTGGAAGGCGTTCAGGAGCGCTTCTCGGCCGATGCGGTAGACCTCGTCTGCTGTCACCTCCTGAAGTTCCTGCTTGCGCCCGCAGTGCCGCAGCTTGAACGACACACCGTACTGGGCCGAGAACTCCTCGCCCGCGGCGGCCAGTGCCTCGCACACGTTCTTGCCGGCGTTGCGAGGCGTGCGCAGCCCCGACAGCCGGTCGCGGCCCTCCACCAGCACGCGGTCGGCATGCTCGAGCGCCGTTTCCATGATCGCCCGGGCCGGCTCGTGCGGCGGCACCTTCTGCATCGCCGCCTGGAATCGCAGCACCAGCGCGTGCACGTCCTGCAGCACGGTGTCGTGCAGTTCACGGGCGATGCGCTCGCGTTCGACCATGGTCGCCATTTCGCGCAAGCCGGCTTCGGCCGTCTGCACCCGGTAGACATAGTGACGCGCGATCCAGGTGAACATCACGAACACCACGGTGATGTTCAGCCAGCGCAGTGCCGTCAGCAGCTGCGGGTCCAGCACGTAGAACGCCGGCACGACCTGCGTCACCGCATCGAGTGCCACGTAGGCCGCCAGAAGGAAAGCGAGCGCGCCGAGCGTCAGGGTATAGGAACGGCTGACGGCCACAGCGGGCAGGAACACCAGCAGGAAGTAGTGGATGCCGCTGTCCCAGCCGAGCAGCACCGTGCAGCTGCCTGCGTGGACCAGCACCTCGGTCCACATCAGGGCGACCGCCGGGCGGTTGATGCGCCGGCTCAGCAGCCAGTAGGCGGTCCCATACATGCTGGCGCTGAGAATGTTGAGCAGCGCGGCGACCGGCATGTCCAGCAGCAGGAACACCACCAGGTAGAGCCCGTCCACGCAAGCCGCCCAGACCGCAACTTGCCGCAGCATGAGCCAGAAGGCCCCGCGGGACATGAGAGAAGCATCGCCGTCCATCCTTCACTCCCAGAATCGAACGCCGGCTGACGCCGTGTCCGGGCACCGCGAACCAGAAGTACCACGGCGGCGATGGCGCAACAACGTGCCTGCAACCTTCGCCAAGTTTTGACGGCGCGCCCTCGCCGCAGCTGTACTTTTCTGCGGTTTATATGTACTTTCATGCGTCGATGGCGACAGACTGTTGCGCCCCCGGGCGACGCCGCCTTCTCACCCCCGCCGGATCGCATCCGCCGGAAGCACGAACGGCCGGCCGGTGCGAGCCGGCATTTCGAAGTACAGGTGCTGCCCGGCGTACACGTCGATGATACGAAAAGCGCCCGATGGGTTGAGCACGATCACGTGTGAGAGCAGCGGAATGCAGATCGACCCCTCGCTGCATCGCCTCACGCAGGCGTCGCTCAGTTCCGGCACCGTCCAGTCTCCCAGCCCCGCGCGTGCCAGCGCATCGAGGATTTCCTCGCGCGCCTGCTGCGGGCAGGACGGGGCTGGGTGGATCCGGGCCAGCTGCTGACGCAGCCGACCGAGCCGCTGCCGGCTTTGCAAGCGGCGCGTCACCCGGCCAGCACCCGCCGCCGGCGGTTGCCGCGCCAGGGGCGGTGCAGGCCCCAGGCGCTCATCGCCAGCCAGGCCACGACGTGCGGCGGCTGCGGAGATGGGAGCTGCCGCTTCCGGTCGGCCGGCGACGGGCATCGGCTCGGTGGACGGCAGCGCCATCGGAGGGCGGCTGGTGAACTTCGCCTGCATGATGTTCTACCCCGCGTTCGCCGCCCCATGCAAGGGGCCCCGTCCGGCGCGGTGTCGGTTCGTTCGATCGTGCAGAGCTTCGGCCGCAGCGAGGCCGGCCTGCGGTGCGCTCGTTACGCTGCCGTGCACAGTCCATACGGAATGAACCCGGGCGCCGCCTCCCGGCCGGCGCCGAACGAGGAGTGACCCATGCTGATCGGGCGGACAGGTGGCATGAACGGTGCGGGATGGGCGGGCGCCGGCCTGAGTGCCCACAGCGCGCAGCAGTCCATGGCCATCGGCGAGGCAATGATGAAACTGCAGAACAAGAAGATGCTCGACAGCATGAAGCTGCAACTGGAAATGGCCGTGATGACACTGATCCGATCGCTGTGCGAGGCGCTGAGCAAGGTGATCAAGTCTGCGGGAGAGGGCGTCAAGAACCTGTCCTAGACCGCCCGCCGGGCGGCGCGCCGTCGCACCCCACCCCGCTTTCGCTTCAGGCACAACCGCGGCGCGAAGGTCGGTCACGGCTCCAGCAGGCGCAGGAAGTCCTGCTCCGCGCGCACCGGGTCGGCGAACAGGAACCGGTCGGCGCGCGAACCCGCCAGGGCCTGTGCCGAACCGGCCACGGTCACTTCGAGCGGCGAAGGCAGCAGCGGGTCCGCGCTCAGGATCCGGAACTCGAGATACCCGGCCAGCGACGGCGTCAGGCCATGCCCTTGCGCAAGCCTCGCATAGTGCCGGACATCGTCCCGGTCCAGCCTCATCGACATCGGCAGGTGCCCGTAGCGGCCCTGGAGCGTCACGGCCCGAATGCCCTGCCGCGCCCGAGCCATGGTGTTGCGCAGCCACAGGCTTATGCGGGCACCGATGGGCGGGTTGCACGCCGTGCAGGCCGGCCGGCGCGTGGAAAGGCCGATCTTGATCATGCAGGGCTCCCGATCTGGTGCTGCCTTCCGTGGAGCACGCGCGCAGCGCCCGGATGCGCCCTGGGCAGCAGGGTCGTGCCGCGCGCACCGTGCGAGTCGTCATCGCCGCTGTCTCCAACAGGTTCTGCACGACAGCCTCCCAGTTTCGTCGCGGCCGCACAACCGCACACGCGAAGGCGATCGCGCCGGCGCGAACGACGCGGCTGTCCCGGTGGTCACGCACCGCGGTGGGGGTCGCCGGCGGGCTTGGCGAGCAGAGGCGGCCTGGCTTCGCACCGCTGCAGAAACTTTCGTTCAACGCGGCGCACCGGGCCGGCCGGCTGCGACAGTGGTCCTCGCCGGGCAGCGGCCCAAGCCGCCCCTGTCCTCGTCGCCATCGCAAAACCAAGGAGGCCCACCATGATCTCGATTCAGTTTGTCGTGGCAGCCGTCATCGGCTGGCTTGTGCTCGGTGCGCTGCAGTGGCAGCTCATGGCCAGCCGCCATCGTCAGCACCTGGCGCGCATGCATGATCGTTACCGCCGCACACAGCAGCACACCGAGCAGATGCTGTCCAACTGCCGCCGGCAGGTCGTCGAGCTGCAGAAGACGCTGCGGATGTGCCATGAAAGCGCGCAGGCGCGATCTGCCGTGACGCAGGCGGCGACGGCTTCGACTCCCGTCCCGCGCAGCGCGGCGCGCGACACCGACTTGCTGTTCCATGGCGACACGAGGCCGCGCGATCCTTACGTCGATGCCGTGCTGCATTTCGCCGAAACGCGGCCGATGCTGAGTCCCAACACCTACCGTCCCTCGGACAGCGCAGCCCGCCGCCTGGCCGGGATGCCCGAGCACGGTTTCGCGCCGACGATCTCGTTCGGCGACATGGCGCCCCTGCCGTCCAGGAAGGCGGACATCTGGGCGCACGAGCGGCTGGCCTAAAGCCTGACGGCACGACGGAGGGCTGTGCGAGCCTCTCGCCGGGGAGCCCTCGACAGGCCCGGACCTCGGTCGCGCGGCTCCTTCGCGCCCTACGCCACGTCGCCCACGGTGACGTGGCGTTTCTCGTTCCCGCACGCCCGGCATCGCGGCTCGCCATGGAATGGAATGGAATGAAACGGCAACCGTCGGTCAGGCGCCCAGGTTGACGGCAATGGTGTGCAGGTTGTTCGCGAACCGGCCGATCTGCCCGGCAAAGGCGGCTGTCTCCACCGCGTCGGTGGTCGGCTTCAGCCCCACCGGGTGCTGGCCGCGGTAAGCCTGGCAGCGAGCCTTGTGCTCGAGGTAGAACTGGTTGTCCCGCTCGATCGACTGCATCAGGTCGGCGAGCTTGTCCAGCATCTGGGTCGCCTCGACGCCGGCCTGCTTCAGCTTCGGGTCGTCGGGGTTCGTGCGCTGCGCCTTCTCGATGTGTTGCAGCAACTGCTGGGTTTCCTGGTGGAGCTTGCGCGCCTGGCGGTCCACCCGGGCCGACTTCGCGAGAAACTCCTCCAGCTTGTTCTCCTGGCTCACCACGGTCGGCCCGATGGCCTTCTTCGTGAAAGGCAGATGCATGGCGGCGATGAGTTCCGTGCCGACCCGCTTGCCCTTGGCGGCCCCGCTCAGCTTGTCCTGGTGTTGCTGGGCCAGCGCCGCGTCGTGCTTGAGGATGGATTTCCGCGCCCCGTCACGGTCCTGCATGAAGGACTTGATCGTCTGCACCGTGTGGAAGCAGGTGTACGCCGCACTGGCGACACCGACCGGCGAAGCACCCACGGTGGCGATGGTCGAAGCGCTCGCCGCCAGTTTGGCCGTGTTGAACATCATCTTGGCGCCGAACCTCAGGTTGCTGTGCACCAGCGCCGAGTCGCGATGCTTCTGCAACGCCCACTCGTCCTGCACCACCTTGTTCACCTTGGCTTCCTGCGCCTGCAGGATGTTCTTGCACATCTGGTCGAAAGCCTGCTGGCGCTGAGCCTGCTCGGCCGGCGACGCCGGCGGCCGCTTCGCCAGGTCGCGGTCGTACGCCTCGACGGCGTCCTTGATCTCGAACGAAGCCGCGTTCAGTGCTTCGAAAGCCTTCATCTGCAGGCGCTGCAGCACCACGTTCTCTTTCGTGCCGCCGTACTTGGCGAGGCCCTTGGGGTCGTCGAAAGTGACCTGCGCCTCCATCTGCGGAACCTTGATGTGCGTGGTCTTGATGCGCGACGCCAGATCCATGTGCGCCAGGTTGCCCTGCGGCACGGCCGGCTTGGACGTCGCGGTCGCCGTCGCCGTCGCCGTCGCCGTCGCCGCGACGGGTCGGCCGGCCGCGGCGGTCGGGACGGCGGCCGCGGCCGGCCGCACCGGCTGGGTGACTCCTTGCGACGGCAAGGGCGGCTTCGCATGGGGCGCATGGGCGAACGGAGACGGCCCCGGGCGGTACGGCGGCGGCGGCACGGCGTGCAGATGCGCGGGCGGCAGACCGGGCCGATACGGCGCCGGCGGTGCTGCTTGGGAAAACACGTTGGCCTGGTGGCTCACCGGCTGCAGCCCGGGCCGGTACGGCGGCGGCGGCACGGCCGGCGCGAACAGGGTCGGCGGCCGGAACCCCGCAGGCTGGAGCCCGGGCCGGTACGGCGGCGGCGGCACGCTCTGCGGAAACATCGCGGGCCTCGGCCCCGGCCGATACGGAAGCGACAGCATGCCCTGCGGGAACATGGGCAGCAGCTGGAACGTCGACGGCTGCGGGCCGGGCCGATACGGGGGTGGCGGCGGGATGCCGTGCGGGAAGACGAACAGCTTCTGGGACGCCGGCTGCCACGCAGCCGGTCGGTAAGGCGGCGGCGGGTTGGCATGCGCGCGCGATGGCACCAGCTGGAACATCGGCGGCTTGGCGCCTGGCCGATGCGACGGCGGTGCCATCGGCCGTGCGAACGCGGGCTGCGGCTGGAACGTCGGAAGCTTCATGTCTGGCTGGCGCAGCGCAGGCGCAGCGGCATGAGCAAGGGTCGGCGCCTGCAGGAAGCCCGGCGCGAGTTGGCTGCGCTGCAGGGCAGCATGCGGTGGAAGCTTCGCCAGGCGAGGACCTTGCGCCGCCGGTGCCGTCTGATGCTGCCGCGCTGTCAGTCCGGCGGGCATCGGCCCCGACTTCTGCGGTGCCGGAGCCCAGGGCTGGGTGTTCGCCGAGACGGCGGGACCGGCGCCGAAGCGCGAGATGCGGTTGACGGTCATTGCGTGCCGGCTCCCTGGTCGGGCCGAGAGCCGTCCACACCGCGCACGAGCGCGGCGGCATGCCGCAGGCATGCTGCATGGCGGCTGCCGCGGGCGCCGACGGGTCTGTCCAGCATGTAAATCACCGTTCGTTCGACTGCGCCCAGGATGTGCCGTGCGGCCGGACGCCGCGTGCTGGACGGCGAAGCCGAAGCGGCATCGGCGAAGCGTGGGCACGATGCCGCGACACCCGGCACGGCGCTTGCGGCCGCAGGTTCGCGTCATGCACCGCCGTTTCGTACGCGCGACGGCACACGAAGGGCGATGCGTCAATCTGCGGGTCCACTTCGACACCTGGAGCACGCTGATGATCGACGCAGCCTCTTCTCAGCCGATGCGGCCTGGTGCCGCGCCCCTGGGTCGCGACCCGGGAGCGCCGCTTGTGCCGGGAGCGGGCGAGACCATGGACGACGACGGGCACCAACAACTGCACTTGTGTGCGATGGCGGCCTATGCAAGCACGCTCGACCACGTCCGCGTTCTGCTGGGCGGCTCGGCAGCATCTCTGTCGATCCGGCGCCTGCCCGCCGGAATGCGCGGAGCACCTCTGCAAGCGCTCGGGCTGCGCCTGCTCGCGTTGCCGGACCACGAGCGGCAGCCCGCGATCGATGCGTTCTTGCGCGCTGCCGAGGAGGTGCCCGCGGAGCGCCGCGGCGCCGGCCTGCAGCAGCTCATCGACGCCGCACGCACCGGGACGCGCGGGCTGGAGCAAAGGGAACGCGACGCGATGCGCCATGCCGAAGCAGCCGTGCGCCGCGGAGACAACGTCTGCAACGCCTGTCAATGCCATGGCGTGACGCTGCGGGACCTGCGCCTTGCGCTCGAAATGCTCGCAGTGCGTTGTCATGCCGGGCCTGCCGTGGCCGCCGGCGCCGGCGTCGCGAAGGTCGCCGCCCTGCACGGCATCTCGCTGCCGGGCCCGCTGGCGATGCTGGCATCGATGCGAAGCCCGGTCCACCCGCGGCGGAAGACGGGCATCGTGCACCGTCCTGCGTCGATGTCGCAATGACGACGCTTCCTGGCCTGGCCCCGTCGCCGAGGCCGAACGATACGCCGAGTGCGGAACCGTCGCCCACGACGATGGTGCGGCCCGAGCACGATCAGCGTCCGCCGTTCGCCTGTGGCGCAGCACAGCATGCCTTGCCGGCTCACCCGACGGCGCCCCCGCGAGCCCACGCCAGCCAGGCGCCGAGGCAGCCGCTGCGCGTGCTCCACAGGGCAGGTCGCAAGGGCCATGTCGCCGAGCCGCTGCCGGGCCACCCCGCTGTGCCCGACATGCAAGAGCAGAACGCAGCAGCGACCCGTTCGCACGAGCTGTCGCTGATGCGTCTGCCGAGCACGTACGACATCCCCTGGCATCAGCGTCACGCGCCGCTGCAGGTCGACCGCTGTGCCGCGGTACGCGTCGACATGCGCTGGAACGACACCTCGACCGGCGACGACGCGGCGCGATCCGAAAGGGCCGCGTCCGGCCCGGGCGGCGCGAGGTGGCCTGCCCGGCCCGGGCCGCTCCCGTCGTGACGCGCATCCCACACGGCCGGCCTGGCGACCGCCTGTCACCGGGTTGGCGGCTCCCCGCGCATCCACTGCTCCAGTTCCTGCTGCAACGGCAGCAGTGAGATGCTCTCGCGTGCCTGGTCGAAGAACAGGCTCACCAGCAGCGCCAGCATCACGGTGGCCACCACGCCCTTGATCGGTTGTGCCAGGTTGTTGGGCTCCAGCTTCTCGGCCGTCTTCGCCAGCAGGCCGAAGGCCAGGTCGATCAGCACAAGCACCAGCATCACCGGGGCCGCGATCTTGACCACCGTCGAGAAGTAGCCTTCGACCTGGAAGCTGATGAACTGCGTGAGCCCGCCGGCCAGGTCGGGCGCCAGCTTCGCCAGCGGCCACCATCGGAAGCTCTCGAACAGCAGACCGGCGCACACCACCATGCCGCCGAGCATGTAGAAGCCGGCGATCACCAGCTGCGACAGCAGGTTGCTCACCGGCGTGCTCTGCTCACCGCTGAGGGGGTTGGTCTGCTGTGCATTGTTGAAGCCGGCGCAATTGTCGATGAGCGCGCCCGCCCCTTCCGCAACCCAGAACACGACCGCGATCGCGAACCCGAGCAACACGCCGATCAGCGCCTCCTTGAGCAGCAGCGCGAGCAGCATCAACGCCTGCATGTCCTCCATCATGCGGGCCGGCTGGCCCCAGGCGATGAAGAAGCCGATCATCAGCGCCATGCCGTTGCGCACCGGCGCCTGGATCGCCTGCGACATGGTCGGCGGCATGATCATGAAGGCGGCGAACACGCGCATCGTGCACATGGCCATCAACGTCAGCATGTTCTTGACCGCCTCGCCGAAGTTCACCATCAGGTAGGACATGTCCAGCAACTCGTTCATGGCAGCCGGTCTCCCAGTGCCGCCAGCTCGTCGCGAGCGGCTCCGATCAGTCGCGCCACCGCGGCCTCTTCCGAGTCCTCGTCCTGCACGTCCTCCTGGGCCAGCTCGATCCGCTGCGCCAACTCCTTGCGACGCTCCTGGAGCTTCTCGTACTGCTGCTCCGCCTTGCGGATGCTGTGCCGGATCTCTTGCAGCGCCTGTTGCTCGGCCTGCAGCTGCTGCTCGGCCTGCTGACGTTGCGCCTGTGCACGCCGGGTGTGTTCGGCCAGTGTGTCGAGCACGTGGCGCAGCGTGATCAGCCGGTCGGGGCGGAAGCCTTCCGGCGCCGTCATCGTCTGCTCGATCTTGTCGAGACAGCCCTGCTCGTCCGCCCGGCACGCCTGTTCCTGCTGCAGCGCCTGCGCGCACGCTTCTTCGCATGCCTTGACCTGCTGCGCCTTCTCGGCCGCCGCGGCTTCGTGCTGCTCGATGCGACGGCGCTTGATGCGCAGCAGCATGTCGAATGCGCGCAATGGATTCGCCATCGCTACTGCGTTACCTGGTGGAGCGACTGCAGCGTGCGCTCGAAAGGCCACAGGTCGTCGGTCGCCTGGCAGAGGAAATCGCGGATCATGTCGATCTTGCCGACCGCCTCGTCGGCCACCGGGTCGGCGCCGGGCCGGTATTCGCCCATCTGGATCAGCGTCTCCATCTCGTCGTACTTGGCCATCAGTCGGCGCAGCTTGCCGTTGGCGGCCTGGTGCTCTGCCGGCACGATCTGCGTCATCACGCGGCTCAGGCTGCCGAGCACGTCGATGGCAGGGTACTGGTTGCGCGCGGCGATCTTGCGCGACAGGATCATGTGGCCGTCCAGGATGCCTCGCACCTCCTCGGCGATGGGGTCGCTGTTGCTCTCGTCTTCGGCCAGCACGGTATAGAGCGCGGTGATCGAACCCGTGGCACCCATGCCGGCGCGTTCCAGCAGGCGAGGGATTTCGGCGAACACCGACGGCGGATAACCGCGCCGTGCCGGCGGTTCGCCGGCGGCCAGACCGATCTCGCGTTGCGCGCGCGCGAAGCGGGTCAGAGAATCCATCATCAGCAGGACCTTCAGGCCCTGGTCCCGGTAGTACTCGGCCACCGCCGTGGCCACATGCGCGGCCTTGGCGCGCTCGATGGACGAGCGGTCGGACGTCGCGCACACCACCACCGAGCGCGCCATGCCGGTTTCGCCAAGGATGATCTCGATGAACTCGCGCACTTCGCGGCCGCGTTCGCCGATCAGCGCGATGACGCTGATATCGCATTGCGTGCCGCGCGCCAGCATGCCCATCAAGGTGCTCTTGCCGACGCCGGCGGGTGCGAAGATGCCCATGCGCTGGCCTTGGCCGAGCGTGATCATGCCGTCGATCACCTTCACGCCGGTGGGCAGCGGGTGCTCGATCATCTCCCGCTCCATCGGCGTCGGCGGCAACGCGAACACCGGCCGGTCCTCGGCGCACAGGATCGGCCCCTTGCCGTCGATGGGCTGACCGAGGCTGTCGATCACCCGGCCCAGCAGTTCCGGGCCCACCGGCACGCTGAGCACGCGCCCGCAGCCGACCACCTGCGTCTGGCCGGCGCTGACGCCGATGATGGACCCGAACGGGGACAGGATGGTCTGCCCCCTGGAGAAGCCGACCACCTCTGCCACCTGGATCACCTGACCCTTGGCGTCGACGAAGTTGCACAGCTCGCCGAGGCGGGCTTCCAGACCGCTGGCCCGCACCAGCGTGCCGACCACTTCGACCACCTTGCCGGCGCGGCACACCATCGAGCTGGTGCTCAGCTCGACCTCCATCCAGTGCGCCAGATCGGTCAGGGTCATGGCGCATACTCCCGCGTCTCGCAGGTCGACTCCGGCTCGTCCGGTTGCCCCGCCGTGCCGCTTTCATCGGCGGGCGGTGCACTGCCCCCGAACGGTGGCGGCGCGCCATCGACGGGGGCTTCCGCAGCGTCGCCACCGGCCGCACGGCGCACGGCACGTTCCATCGCGGCGCGCAAACCGGCCAGCTGGGTCTGCAGGCTCGCGTCCAGGACACCCAGGTCGGACTCGAAGATGCAACTGCCGGGCGCAAGCGCTGCATCGGCCACCACGTCCAGTTCCAGGCCGGCCTCTTGCAGGTGGTCCATCGCACCGAGGCAGTCGCGCGCCTGCGCGTAGTCGTCCATCCCGACGCGCAGTCTCAGCGAACCGTTGCCGCGCGTCAGCGATTGCACGCTCTTCAGCGCGCGCTGGTAGAGCGCGCCGCGGTCTTCGTACAGCACGATGCGCTCGACCGCGCTGGTCACCACGTCGGCGAGGCGGGCGTGCATCTCGCGCACCGCGCGATCGTGTCCGATCGCGGCTTGCAGATGCCGCTCGTGCCACTCGCTCACGGCCTGGCGCGTGCCTTCTTCGTACGCGGCCTGCCGCAGGCCCTGCGCCTCCTCGCGCGCGTCGTCGATGATCTCGCGCGCCTGCGCCTGCGCGGCCTCCATCTCCGCGGCAGCCTGTCGCCGGGTCTCGGACAGCATTTGCTCGACGCTCTGCTCCATCCTGCGCTGCAGCTCCTGCACCGACACCAGCGCCTGCACCTCTTCCGCCCGGACGACGCCTTCCTCGACCCCGACGGGCCCCGCTGCGGTCTGCAGCCAGATCAGCATGGCCATGCCCTCTCCGCGTCCGACAACAGCTGTATCGCCTGGCGGACCTTCAGGTCCGCCGGCGCCAGGCGCCGCCGCGCCCTCATGCCCAGCAGCCCGCGCGGTAGCGACAGGCGCACCATGCGCCGCCACAAGCTGTCCTGCGGCCGCAGCAGCGTCGTCCAGTCGTGATAGCCGACACAGGCCCAATGCATCTCGGTCCAGCGCAGCACCTCGTACGGCACCGGCCGACCGCGCCCGCTGTGCGCCATCACCGCCGGGTAAAGCTCGCCCAACACCGAGCGCAGCGCCTGCCTCGCATCGCGCTCGACAGCGCACCGCAGCACGCCCGGCCGCCGGGCCAGTGCCAGGCGTGCGAGGCTGCGCACGACCTGCTCGCGCCCTTGCAGGGCAAGTTGCACTTCCGCCGCGCCAAGGTCCGTCGCGGCAGGCAGGCCACCGCCTTGAGCCACCAGCAGCTCCGCGCGCAACGCCGCGACCCCCGGACGATCGGACAGCTCGCCGAGGAACGGCCACCGCGCGTCGATCACCTGAGCCCACGAGGTATGGGCATGAAGCGGCATGTCGAACAGCTTGCGCTGCAGGCCGAGCGCGAGTGACGCCATCGCCTCCGGCGATATCGGGTTCGCCGACTGCGCCCTCTCCATCACCGCCGCCGTCATGGTGCTGCGGATTCAGCCGTTGCGACACGCCGCAGCGGCAGCCGCTGCGCGACCGCGCGAGGCAGCCACTGCGGCCGCAGGATGGCGATCGCGCCCAGGCCACCGAGAACCAGCAGCGGCAACAGCACCGCAACGGCGATCCAGGCATGCCCCGAACCCTGCTTCGGCGGTGGAGGCGGCGGGACTTCCGTTCCCGCCACCAGCGTGACGGTGACGTTCTCGTAGGTCAGCCCCTCGACGCTGCGGGCCACCAGGTTCTTGATGGCGGGCGTCAGCGAGGTCAGATCGCTTTCCGGCCGGTATTTGACGAACACCGAAGCGCTCGAAGGCTTGACCACCGGGGCCATCGGGTCGTTGTTCGGCAGCACGATGTGGACTTGTGCGGCGACCACGCCGTCGATCTTCGACAAGGTGTTGGACAGCTCCTGAGACACGCCGTGGATGAACCGGACGCGCTCCTCGGTGGGCGTCGAGATCATGCCCTCCTTCTTGAACATGTCGCCGAGGCTGACGTAGGTCTCCTTGGGCAGTCCCTTGGCGCGCAGCACGCCGAAAGCGCGCACCACGTCCGCCTCTTCGACGCTGACGTTCCACGTCTTGCCGCCATCCGGCGACGACTTCTCCGCCTTCACCCCGCTTTCCAGCAACGCGGACACCATCGAGTTGGCATCGGCTTCGGTGCGGCGGGTGTAGAGCTCCGTCTTGCAAGCAGCGATCAGCAAGCACAAGGCGAGCAACGTCCACCGGAATGCACATGCGGCCTGGCGGCGCCCCATCCACGACATACCCATCTCCTGACCATGACTACGACTGCGACGATCCCGAGGCCCGAGCGGCATCGACTCCCGCAGACCTTATCGATGCCAGGCCATCGACGGCCCTGCCCAGGCGAAGGAGTGCCTCGACGCACGAACAAGGCCCGCGGCCTTCGCGCACCGGCATGGCGCTTCGTCACGCCGCGACGCGAAGCGCATGCCGTTCGCACAGTGCGGGCATCGACAACAAGACTGCCTGGGAACCGACATGTCCGTCTCGACCGCCACTCCACCCCTTCCCCTCGCGCCGCGCCGGCAGAGTCTGTCAACGGGCGAACGCCTGAACGCCGAGCTGCTGCTGAACCGGCTCGCGATGCAACTCGAGCAGGTGCGGTATCTCGCATCGGCCGGCGTGGACGCGCAGGCATTGAGGCACGTCGTCGTCATGCTGAAGATGGCGCACGGCCTGGCCTTCCGCGACCCGGCCCTGTGGGCGTGGCTGGCACGCCCCCGCGTCGTCACCCATGCAGGAGCGCCTCGCAACGCCCCGGAGGAGCCGTTCGATGCCGCTTGCCTGGCGGACGCCGACCCGGCAGGCCTGGGCCGGGCCACCGAGCTGATCGACGAGGCCGCCGCCCGGTTGACGCACCTCGGCGATGCCTTGCATGCCAAGGACGCCCCGCAGCCCTGGTACGACTGAATGCGGCTCGCCTTGCAGTCGCCCCGTCCCGCGTCGGGGGTGCTCGCCGCCACGCGACCGGCTGGTCTGCGACGACGCTGGGTGCTGGCGATCCTGTGCGCATCGGCATCCGCAGCGGCCGGCGACCCGCCCTTGGAATACCTCTGCCGACAACGGGACGGAAGCGAACGCCGGGTGCCGGCCGACGAGGCGCTGCTGTCGCGGCGCGCGGGCTTCGCGTGCCTGCCAGTGATCACCGGCCGCCCCTTGTCCGGTGACGCGGACGTCGTCACCGTGCACGTCGGCATCACCGAGATCGCAGCGGCGCCGGGGCCGGTTCTCGACGCCATCGCGGTGCCGCCGTCGCTGCCGGCACCGCCGCCGTCGATCGCCGAATCGCTCGTGCAGGCAGCGCGGCGCCACGGCCTGGACCCGTCGCTGGTGGTCGCCGTGATGTACGTCGAATCGCGCTACCGGCCCCAGGCACGCTCACCGAAAGGCGCCCTCGGCCTGATGCAGCTGATGCCCGCGACCGCCAGCCAGTACGGTGTGAGCACGGAGCAGGCGCTGCTGGACCCGCACGTCAACATCGACGTGGGCGCGCGGCACCTGCGCAGCCTGGTCGACCGCTTCGGCGACCGGATCGACCTGGTGCTGGCCGCGTACAACGCCGGTGAAGGCGCAGTCGCGCGGCATGGCCACCGCGTGCCTCCGTATGCCGAGACGCGCGATTACGTTCGCAAGGTGATGGCGCTGATGGAAGCGGCTGCGTCCGGCCCGTAGTGCCGGTCAATGATCGGCAGGCGCGGCGGACCGTGCCACCGTGCCGGAGCCGCTGGCCGGGGCGTATTCCAGCGAGGCCTGCAGGGTGATCATCGTGCGCACCCGTGTTGCCGCGTCCGGGTCCGGGTCCGATCTCGTCTCGGCCACCTGCACGCCCGCCGAGCAACGCGACTGCAGCCCGTTCGCATCCGTTCGCACGCGGCGAACGCCCGCCGCAGGCATCGGGCGCCCCGGGTGAATGCGTATTCAACTCCTGCACAGTACTCAACATACTCGGTACACGTCCTTCTTACTGGGAGGCGACGATGTTGCGTAGCACCATTGCCAACGGCGTGACGGCCCTGCTCGTCGGTTGCGTTTCCTGGGCCCAGGCGGCTGACGCCCCGGTCCCCTCGTCGCCCTCCCGGTCCGAGAGCACCACCGTGACGGTGGTGGCTCCCAGCGAAACGCCCGTGCCGCGCGTGTTGCCACCCTGCAGGCCCGGCACGTGTCCGTTTGCGGGCCAGAAGGTGACCGTGATCGCAACCAAGAGCGCCATCAGCGTCGCCCTGCTCGAAGTCGAGGAAGAGTTCGAGGCCGCCACCGGTGCAGAACTGGACATCGTCCGCCTGCCGGGCGTGGAGCACTATCCCACCATCATCACCGACCTGACCAACCGCGCCGGCAAGTACGACGCCTCGATCGCCGGCGGTTGGTGGGTGGGCGACATGGTGGCGGGCGACCATCTGCGCCCCTACGACGATTTCTACAACGACCCGCGCTTCCCCCGGTGGGACATCGACGACGTGCTGCCCGGCCCGCGCCGGTTGCTGAGCTACAGCGGCAAAAAGTACATGGTGGCCTACGACCACGACGGCCAGGTGCTGTACTTCCGCCGGGATCTGTTGAACGAGCCGCGGCACCAGGCCAGCTTCAAGCAGAAGTACGGCTACGCGCTCGCCGTGCCGCAAACCTGGAAGCAGTTGCGCGACGCGCTCGAGTACTTCCACGGCCGGGACCTGAACGGCGACGGCACGCCGGACCACGGCATCGTGCTTGCGCTCAAGCCGGGCAGCCAGGGCATGTTCAATTACATGACGCTTTCCGGGCCGTTCGTCATCGGCCCCGGCAACCCGAAACTGTACTGGTTCGACCCGCAGACGATGAAGCCGCTGATCACGAGCCCGGGGCACGTGCGGGCGCTCGAACAGTTCGTCGAGCTGGTCCGGTTCGGGCCGCGCGAGATGCTGACCTGGGACCACGGGCGGGGCTGGGACGAGTTTCTCGCCGGCCGCGCCGCCTTCGCGTTGAGCTGGGGCGATCTTGGCGCGCTGGCTCAGCAGGCCGGCAGCCGCGTGCGGGGCAAGACCGGCGCCGCGCCGGTACCCGGCACGCACGAGTACTTCGACATCGCTCGCCAGCGGTGGGTCAAGACGTCCTCGCTGAACCGGGTCGGCAACACGACGGGTGCGTCGTGGGCCGGCGTCATCTCGAAGTACTCGAAGGTGCCCGAGGCCACCTACTTCCTGCTGGCACTGCTGGCCACGAGCGAGAAATCGAAGGTCTATGCTGCGCGCGGCTCCGATGGCGTCGACCCCGGCAGACGGTTTCACTTCCTGCCGCCCGAAGGCACAGGCAGCGCGGCGCCCTATCTGCAGGCCGGTTGGAACGAAGACGATGCGCGTGACTACCTCGGCGCGTTCCAGCAGGTGTTCAGCGACAAGCAGCAGGTCCCCTACCTGCGCATCCCGGGCACCTACAGCTATTGGCTGGCGCTGGACCTCCATCTCGTCGAAGCCGCCGGCGGGCAACTCAGCCCGGCCGCCGCGCTCCAGGCCGCCGCGGCCGACTTCGAAGAGATCACCATACGCCTCGGCCGCGAACGCCAGCGAGCGGCCTACCGCGCCTCGCTCGGCTTCTGACAGCCCATGCGCCGCCTTCCCGGCCTGGCCGCGCTGGGCATTGGCGCCAAGCTGAACCTCAGCTTCGGGGTGCTGATCGGCGTCACGCTGCTGGTGGGAGCGCTGGCCATCGTGGGCAGCCGCGATGCGACGCGCGAGATCGACGCCAGCGCGGGTGCGCGGGCGCCGGCCGTGCTCGCTTCGGCGCAGGCCCATGAAGCGCTGCTGCGCATGCAACTCCACTTGCGCGGCTACCTGGTGCTGTCGGACCGGGACGACGTGCACCGCTACGACGCCGCGAAACTCGAGTTCGAACAGGCCCTGGCCATGCTGGAGCATCTGTCCGTCAACTGGTCGACCGACGACCAGCGGCTGGTGCGGGCCCTGACCACGAACTACGAACGCTGGAAGGGGCTGCCGCCCCACCTTTTTTCACTGCACGAGGATCACCTGCGCAACCGCCCCGCGCTGCGCCTGTCCAGCATCGACGTGCAGGACCGGCGGGTCCGCGTCATGGCGGAACTCGAACAGATGATCACGCTGCAACGCGCCAGGACCGACGTTCCGCGCAACCGGGAAACGCTGGCCGCGCTGCTTTCACTGCAGAGTTCGTTCGACGCGCTGACCACCAACGTGATGGCCTTCGGTGCCTCGGGCGAGAACAACTTCCGGCTCGCCTACGGCCCCCAGCTGGTGACCAATGCGGCGCTGTGGGACGCGGTCAACGCGGCGCGGCCATGGTTCACGAGCCGGCAGTTGCAGCACCTCGACCGGATCGCGGCACTGCGGGCGCAGCTGACCAACCTGGCACTGGAGGTGCGCACCCTCATCGAGGGCGAGCGCGCCTACGAAGACCTGTTCCTGTACCGCACGCAGGTGGCCCCGCAGGCCGCGGGCCTGGTGGACCTGCTGCATGAAGTGACGGCCCGGCAGCAGGCCCAGTTGCAGGCGGAACTGCTGCGCGCACGCGACAGCCTCGTCCGCCTGCGTGCGCAGACCCTGGCCGGCGCCGTGGTGGCCCTGGGCGCGGGCCTGATGCTCGCCTACTTGCTGCGCCGTCGCATCGTGGGGCCGGTGCAGCGCCTGACCGAGGTGGCTGCGCGCATCGCGGCCGGCGACCTGCAGGCGCGCGCGCGGGCCGAATCCAGCGACGAGACCGGCCGGCTCGCTGAAAGCTTCAACACGATGACGGCGCGCTTGGCCGAGACCATCGCCCATCTTGAAGCGGCGTACGGCGAAGCGCGGCAGGCCAAGACCGTCGCCGAACGGGCGAACCAGGCCAAGAGCAGCTTCCTCGCCAACATGAGCCACGAGATCCGCACGCCGATGAATGCGATCCTCGGCATGTCGCACCTGGCCTTGCAAAGCGGGCTCGATCCGAAGCAGCAGAACTACGTGCAGAAGGTGCACATCGCGGCGGAGTCGCTGCTGGGCGTGATCAACGACATCCTCGATTTCTCCAAGATCGAAGCCGGCAAACTGGACATCGAGTCGATCCCGTACAACCTGACGGACGTGCTCGACAACGCGGTCAACGTACTGAGCATGAGGGCCGACGAGAAGAACCTCGAACTGGTGATGGACCTGCCGCCCGATCTGCCGACGGCGCTGGTGGGCGATCCGTCGCGCCTGGGCCAGGTGCTGCTCAACCTGGGCAACAACGCCGTCAAGTTCACCGAGCGCGGCGAAGTGGTGCTGCGCGTGACCGTGCTCGACCGCACCGACATGTCCGCTCGCCTGCAGTTCGAGGTGCGCGACACCGGCATCGGCATGAGCGACGAACTGCAGCAGCGACTGTTCCAGCCGTTCACCCAGGCCGACGCGTCGACCAGCCGGCGGTATGGCGGCACCGGCCTGGGCTTGACCATCAGCCGCCACCTGGTGCAACTGATGGGCGGCAGCTTTCGCGTCGAAAGCGCGCCCGGACGCGGCAGCCGCTTCTTCTTCGAGTTGCCGCTCGGGCTGGCCCCCGCGCCGCCGCCGCGGCGCGACGTCGCTCCGGTGCAAGGCCTGCGCGTTCTCATCGCAGACGACAACGCCACCGCCCGCGAGGTACTGGCCGCCATCGGCCGCAGCCTGGGCTTGCAGGTCGACGTCGCCAGCGACGGCCAGGAGGCCTTGTGCCGCGTCGAGCAGGCCGACACGGACGACCTGCCTTACCAACTGCTCGTGCTGGACTGGAAGATGCCCGGCATGGACGGCGTGACCTGCGCCCACAGGCTGGCGCAACGCACGACGCTGCGGCATCCCGCACCGGTGGTCATGATGGCCACGGCCTTCGGCCGCGATGAAGTGCGGCAGCTCCTGGCCGACCGCGGCATCAGCGTGGCGGCCCTGCTGACCAAGCCCGTGGTCGCCTCCGCGCTGCTCGATGCATGCGCATCTGCGCTCGGCCGGGCGCCCGTCGCGCCCACGGGCGAGCCATGGCGCCGCCGGCGCCGCGCGCTCAACGACGCTCGCGCCGCCCTGGCCGGCGCCCGCGTGCTGCTGGTCGAGGACAACCCCTTCAACCAGGAACTTGCCACCGAGCTGCTCGGCGGCGTCGGGATCGTCGTGCGTGTTGCGGCCGACGGACAGCAGGCCCTGCTGACGCTGGAAAGCGAGAGCTTCGACGCCGTGCTGATGGACTGCCAGATGCCGGTGATGGACGGCTATGAGGCCACCCGCCTGTTGCGCGAGCGGCCGCGGTTGCAGAACCTTCCCGTGATCGCGATGACGGCGAATGCGATGACCGGCGACCGCGAGGCCGTGCTGGCCGCCGGCATGAACGATCACATCGCCAAGCCGATCGTCGTCGAGGACATGTTCGCCACGCTGGCGCGCTGGATCGTTCCCGGCAAGGCCGCAACCACGCCAGCCGCGCCACCGGGCCATGGCAAAGGCGCGAGCCTGCAGGCGCTGCAGGGCATGGATCTGGCCGCGGCGCTGGCGCGGCTGAACGGCAGCGAGCGGCTGTTGCACAAGGCGCTGCTGCACTTCCTGCAGGCCGAACACGACTTCAGCGCACGCTTCGCCGCCGCCTGGGCTGCCGGAGACCGAGACGCGACCCGGCGCATGGCACACGACCTGTCCTCCATTGCCGGCACGCTGGGCATGCACGCGCTGCAGCGCAGCGCCAGGGCGCTCGAACATGCCTGCGTGTCCGGCGACGCGCCGGGCGTCGAGGGACGCCTGCAGGAGGTCTCGCGCACCCTCGTGCCCACCGTGCAGGCGGTCGCCGCGTGGGCCGGCGCGCAGACAGAGGATCGCTTGCCGGATTCTGGGGAGACGTTGGAGTAGCGCTTGGTGGCACCTCACGCCCGCCGCTGCGCTTCGTCGACCCGCGCAGCGCTTCGCTACGGCACCGCTCCCCCCGGGAATGCAACGCTAGCCTGCAACGACCTCAACAGCCACGCACACGATGCAGAGGCCGCGATGACCCAGCTTCCGCACCGCCCCACGGCCCGCCTGCTGCAGCCGGCACCCGCGGGAGACCAACTGCTGAACGAGGTGGCACAACTGCTGGGCCTGCCCGACTTGCAGGCCCAGCAACTGCGCTGCGAGGGCGTCGACCTGGACCGGGGCTATGCCTGCAGGCTGATGATCGACCGCGACACACCCCCCGGAGGCGTGCGCCCCTGCCTGCAGCTGCCGTTGTCGGCCGCCGACCTCGGCGGGCTCGAGGTGGTGCGGCTGCTGGCGATGCAGGCGCAACTGCTCGCCGAAGGGCTGTGGTACCTGGGCATCTCGCACGATGGGAAACTGCAACTGACGGCACTGCAGCTGTTCCGGGTGGCGCACGACATCGTGCAGGTGATCGACGTGGCTGAAGCGACCGCTCGACTCGTCACCCAGGCTCTTGCGCTGGCGCCTGCGCACCCGCCGCGCGTCGCCGCGTGATCGCCTTGCGCGGCGCGGCGGTTGCGCTTCGGCTGCCCTCGTTTCGTTTCGCACTCGCATGCAGCCGGCGCCGGCACGGTGACACGATGGCCCGCATGTCCAGCACTACACCGGGGTGTACAGCCATGAACAGCCAGGAGTTCGTCGGCGCGGTGCTCGCACTGCCCTATGCAGATCAACAGCAGCAGGCCCTGAAGGACTACCTGCACCACGGATACCTGCGCGCCGCGGCGCTGCAGGACGCCGACCAGCGGCGCCGCGCGCTGGTCCGTCACCTGGAACATGCGAAGGAGTGCGTGTGCAGCCTGGGCGATCCGGGCACGCTCGCGAAGGTGCGCCAAGTCAGCCCTGCCCCGCGCCTCGACAGCGCCGCGGCATCAGGCCCTGCGGTTCGAGAACTCGACGACATCTCGCTGGCGATGCACCAGCTGCAGCTGGTGCAGTCGAGCGTGGGACGGGTGTTCTCGATGCTCAAGCAGGTGCGCTATCGGCACCGGCACCGCATCGTCAGGCGAGAGTACCGCGACGAGGACTGCGGCAACTACCCGTTGCGCGATGCAGAGCACCCTGAGGTGCACGTCCGCTCGGCCGACCCCACGAGCAAGGTCTCGCCCAGCGGCCGCACGTACGCCTACGCCGACGTCGAGCCGTATCTCTCGCCGAGCGTCAGCAAGCGCGCCCGCGCCGCGCTGTACCGCTGCCGGCTGCAGGCTCGCACGCTGACTGCCGGTGACCTGAAGGGTCCGCACGAACACCCGCTGGTGGGCCAGCGCGGCGTGTTCGCGACGGCTGCGATCCAGCCGGGCACCTGCCTGGGCGTATACGGTGGCCAGATCATGGACGAGGCCGACATCTTCCTCGTGCCCGACGACCGCTACCTGATCAATGCCTCGCCCGAACGGGTCGGCGAGACGGGCATCAACGGCGAAAACCTGATGTCGCTGACCAACACGCTGTTCCTGGTCGACGAACAGGGCAAGCCTTGCGGCCACCCGGCCACCGGCTACAACCTCGAGGCCGCACAGTTTCACCTCCAGGCGGCGCATGGCTGGAAGCTGATCGTGCACGCCTTCTTCGCGACGACGGAGATCCGGCCGGGCGACGAACTGCGCTGGAACTACAACCTCGGCGGCACGTGGGGGTGAGTCGCGATGGGCACCCAGCAATTCGTCGACGCCGTGCTCGCGTTGCCGCGCGCGCGCCAGCAGCAGCAGGCCTTGCGCGACTACCTGCAGCACGGTTACGCGCAGGCGGCAGCGTTGCTTGACGCTGAACAGCGCCGGCAGGCGCTGGTGCGTCACCTGCGCCACGCGAAGGAATGCGTGTGCAGCCTCGCCGACCCGGCGGTGTTCGAGCACGCCCGGTCAGCAGGCGCCGGTGTCGACGCCGGCCCCACCGACCGCGCGCTCGACGGCCCGGCGATCCACGAGCTCGACGACATCTCGCTGGCGCTGCACCGGCTGCAGCTGGTGCAGTCAGGCTCGGGCCGGGTGTTCTCGATGCTCCGTCAGGTGCGCTATCGCCATCGGCACCGCATCGTCCGCCGCGAGTATCGCGACGAGGACTGCGGCAACTATCCCTTGCGCGACGCCGATCACCCGACCGTGCACGTGCGTTCGGCGCGAGCGACGAGCGTGACCTCGATCAGCCGCCGCACCTATGCCTATGCCGACGTCGAGCCCTACCTGTCGCCGCGCGTGAGCAAGCGGGCCCGCGCTGCGCTGTACCGTCGCCGCCTGCAGGCACGCACCCTGACGGCCGAGGATCTGCGCAGCCCCGAGGAACAGGCACTGATCGGGCAGCGCGGCGTGTTCGCCACCGCACCGATCGAGCCCGGCAGCTGCGTGGGCGTGTACGGCGGGCAGATCCTGGACGAGGCCGACGGTTTTCTGGCGCAGGCCGCGGACGGCCGCTACCTGATCAACGCGTCGCCGAACCGTGCCGGCGAAACCTTCATCAACGGCGAGACCCTGCTGTCGCTGATGAACACGCACTTCCTGTTCGACGACCGAGGCGAACCCTGCGGCCACCCACCGACCGGATACAACGTCGAGTGCGCGGATTTTCTCGTCGAGGCGGCGTACGGCTGGTCGCTGGTTGTCTACGGCTTCTTCGCGGTGACCGAGATCCGGCCAGGCGACGAGCTGCGGTGGAACTACCGCCTCGGCAAGGCATGGACCTGAGTTCATCGTATCCCGAGACGGAAAGATGGACCTGGCGCAAAAACATCGAGCCCCCGCGGGGCCGGAGGACCGCATGGTCGAGGACGCCTGGCGAACGAGCGAAAGGCTGGCCCACCAGGCGCTGAGCGCCGACGCGCTCACCCGCTTTCATGCACTGGTCGACGAGGTGACCGAAGAACTGATGCGCGGCGGCACCGGCGATCGGCGTGTCTGTCGCCTCGACGCCATCACGCTGTTGATGGCCGCGTGCGAGAGATTGCGCGACGAACAGCCCGGCGAGAGCCCGCTGGTCTATCTGCTGCAGGAAGAGCAGCAGAAGGCGGCCGCAGCGCTCGGTCAACATCCCGTGAACGCGCCGGCGCTCGCTTACATGAAGGTATGAGGTGTCCGATGTCAATCAAGTTCGGAAGGCCGATCGAGCCGGCTTCAATCAAGGGCACGCCGGGGACTCAGCAGCAAGGTGGTCCAACGGCGGGCGTGCAGCCCCCCGACGCCACCGGTTCGACGCACGCCGGCGACGGGCCGCCTCTGCCTCGGCGCCATGCGGGCCTGTCCGGCGCGCGCAGCCACCGCATGCAGGCCACCGCGAGCGCGGTGTTGCATCCGGAAACCGTGGCCGCTGAAATCTGTGGCCAGGCCATCTCCGGGAGATTGCCGATCGCAGGGTGCTATTCCTCGAAGGCGCTGGCGTCAGCGGCAGGAGTCGCCTCGAACGGCGTGGCCGCGCTGCTGGGCAAGACATGACGCGCCGCACCGAGCCGCCGCAGGCTCGCTGTCACGGCGGCGGCTTCAGCCGTCGGCCTGCTGCAAGCCCTCACCGGTGCAAGCGCCGCGCAACCGGGTTGCGCCGTGCTCGGCCTTCAGTGCGTTGAGCAGCTGCAGCATCGTCGACAACAGACCCTGCAGCAACTGCATGATCCCCTGAAGCTCGTTTCTCATGCTGTCCGCGCCGTGGGACGGGCCCAGCGGCGCACAACGGTCGGCGTTCTGCGGTGTGCAGCGCCCGGCGGCCGGCAGCGAGTTGAGAGCGCCCGCGGCCGATTGCAATGCGGCAACCAGGTTGTTCACCAGTTGCTCGATGGCTGAGACGGCGCCCCCCGTGCCTGAGGACAGTTCGAGCGGTGCCGCGCGCATCACGGGTGCCGTGATGCCCGGCATGCCGGCGCCGTCGATGCCTCTTATCGCTGTCGCCATGGTGTGCCCCCCCGCTCGCCTGCGCATGGGCTTTGCATGGTGCCGGGCCGCGCGGCAATGCGCCGAGGCATCGGCATGAAGCCCGGGTCCATCAACCGTCGCACTGTCCGCCTTTGAGCGTCCAGCAGGACCGCTCGGGCGCCCCCTTCGGGTGCTCCACGGTCTTGCGCTTGCCGGCCTGGTCGATGGTGTAGACATACCCACGCAGCCGATCCACGCCGGTGGCCGTGGCCACGTAGCGCTGACCGTCCTTGTCCAGACGGCAACTGAACTCGAAGTTCTCCACCTGCGGCACGGGCACCGCGCATTCGTCTGCGCCATAACGCCAGGTGTCCATGTGGCGCTGCTCCATCTTCAAGTGGTAGACCATCAGAGCCGACAAACCGGAGCTCGCGCGGGCGCGGGAGACGTAGTCGCCATACGCCGGCAGCGCGACGGTGCCAAGTATCGCGACGACCGCAACGACGGTCATCAGTTCGATCAGCGTGAATCCGGTGCACTTGCCTTGAAGGGAAGATCCGCTTGCCTGGTTCATGACGAAACTCCTCGATGTGCGATGTGATGCCATGCATTTCGCCACCGAGGCGGGCCACCGGAATGCACGCATGCGAAGCGGCGCGAGGGCATGCGAAACGCGCCTACGCAGTCATGCCGGCCCGTGCGGCCAGGGCGGCCGGCGCAACGTGGCGTGCACCTCAACCGGGTGTTCGAACAAGAGGAAAGGAGGCCGAATCGGCCGAGAGGACGCCGGGGCGGCGGGCAGGGCCCGTTCCGCCACCGGTCGTCACTGATTCTTCATCAGCGTCTGCAGCCCGTTCTTGCTGCTCTGCGCCACATACACGCCGGCATTGAACTGGAACTGCACCAGCGTCACTTGGAGCGTCAGGTCCATCTGCCGCATGACCACCTCGCGGGCGTTCATGTGGGGCGCATCGACAATAAAGCGCTGCACGTCGTTGACCGTCTGCCGGAACAACTCTTCTTCCCGCCGGATGAACTCGGTCGCTGCGGTGCTGCGATCGTTGTTGTGCGGGAGGTTGTGCTGCGTCGCCTCGGGTACGTCGGCCATCAGGCGGTCGAATCGAGTGGACAACGATTGCAGGTCCGGTGCCGGTGGAGTTCCCTGGTCCAGCAACCGATGGCTGAACGCGGTGTCCACCGCATCTATCGCGCCGATCTCCATGTCAGCTCCCGTGCACGGGCTATGCGCGCAGGAAGTTGCCGCCCTGCATCTCACGCGTGGCGGCGGGAGGCACGGCGTCGGCGTCGTCCTCCGCCTTGTCGGCCGCAGCTTGCGGGGACGCCTTCAGCACCGCTTCCGGGTCCAGCATCAACTGCATCAGGCGGATCGCGTCGGGGTTGCCGCCGGAGCGGATGATGTGGTTGGCGGTTTCCGACCAGGACGAATCACCGCTCGCCATCTGGCAGCAGGCGATCAGCGCCTTGGCCACGTTGGGCGCTGTGCTGTTGGTGTCCACGCCGCGCAGCATGCGCATCGCGTCCTCCCAGTTGTTGCGTTTCATCGCAATGACGGCTTCGAAAGTGTCGAGCTCGAGCATGCGCGGACGCATGGCGCGCAGCGCGGCGAGGACCCGCTCCGAGTCCTCGACCTGATCGTGGTACAGACCGTAGTCCAGCACGTCCACGAGCGCACGGAACAGCTCTTTGCTGTCGAGTTTGGGATCCATGGTGACTCTCCAAGAATGAGGGGTATCGGGAGCCGCGAGCGCCGGAGAATGGCGCCCGCGGGTTCAGGCTGCTGTTGCAGCAGCGCCAGGCAGGCAGCCGGATCAGAAGCCCGCCATCATCGGCTTGGGCATGTTCATCTGCTGCATGCCCATCGGCGCCTGCATCTGGTTCAGGCCCATCTGCAGCATTTGCAGCCCCTGCGTGGCCATCTGCATGCCTTGCATCTTCTGCATCATCTGCATCATCTGCTGCATCAGGCCCATGGCCATCTTGTTGCAGCCACCGCAACCGCCCATGCCGCCCATGCCAGGCATGCCCATGCCGGGCATGCCACCCATGCCGGGCATGCCACCCATGCCGGGCATGCCACCCATGCCGGGCATGCCCCCCATGCCGGGCATGCCGCCCATGCCAGGCATGCCGCCCCCCATGCCGGGCATGCCGCCATTCATCTTCGACATCATCATCATCATCATGAGCGGTGCCATCATCTGCATCAACCCGCTCATCATCTGCATCAGCCCCTTGGGACCGCAGCCGCCGCCCATGCCGCCCATGCCTGGCATGCCCATGCCTGGCATGCCCATCCCCGGCATGCCCATGCCGGCTCCCATGCCAGGCGCACCGCCGCCGCCGCCGAGGTTGCGCAACGCACCCAGCATCTCCGCGGCGCTGCCGAGGCAACTCATGATGTTGGACGCCATGTCGAGCTGCTTGCTGACCTTGTCGAATCTGCTGCCGCCCGGTTTGTCGGGACCGCCCGGCTTGTTGCCGTGCACGTCCGGCCGCTGCCCATTGGGGCCGTAGTTGTCGTGTTTGCTGGGCGTGGTTTGAGGGGTATGTGCGTTCCCGCCAGTCACTTTTGCCATGATTCGTACCTCTTAAAAAATTCAGAACCAAAAAACGGGAAGATGCGCGGTTCGGGCACCGGGCCGCCCGAAGGCCGGCCGGAGCAGGGAGCTCCGCGCACTCCCCAACCAAGGTCGTGGAACATCGCTACGACCGTGGGCCGGCCGGCATTCGAGACCGCTGAAAGGGCGCTCCCGTCGGCGTCGGTGGTCCGCGTATCGATGCGATGCGTGTACTTCAACGTCAAACTCCTTCGATGCGTCAGGCCCGCAGCGCGGCATAGACCAGGTGCGCCTGCTGTGGGTCGCTCGCCGCTGCAGCCGCAGCGGTCGGCGGTACGGCGCTCGCCTCGTCCGTACCGAGTTCCGGGTGCAGCAGCAGTCGCACGAGCTGGACCGCTTCATGGGTGTCACCGGCATCGACCACCTGCCGGGCCATCGCCGTCCACCTCGTGTCGCCCATCGCGCACTGGCAGAACGCCAGCAGGGCCTTCGCCAGGCTGCTGCCTTGCGAGTCCGAATCGGCCATGTTGCCGAGCAGCCGAACCGCATCGGTCCAGTAGCCCCGCTTCATTGCGATCCAGGCTTCGAAGGTGTCCAGTTCCAGCATGCGGGGACGCAATGCCCGAAGGCAAGTCAACACCCGCTCCGCGTCGTCCAGCCTCTCGTGCGTGACGGCGAGGTTCAATGCATCGACCAGCCCCGAGAAGAACTCCTTGCGGTCCAGCCTCGAATCCATCATCGGTCTCCAATAGAACTCGGTGCCGTCGCGAGCCGGACACGGCTCCCGAGGCGATCACGCCGGGAATTTCGTCCCGGCTCCGCGGGCCATTGCCGCCATCAGCCGTCGGGCCCGGAGGCCGCAGCAGGGGAACGTCGAAAGGCGTGGTGGCTTCCGGCGGCTCGAGCACCTGCCGGAGGCCCCGCAGCTGTGTTGCTGACCAGTTCGTGCGCAAGTACCAGCAGGCCTGCCCCCAGCGCCTGCAGTCCGAGCTGCGTCAGCGCGTAGGCTTGCCGCTCCCACTGCGGCGCGTACTGCTCATGAGGCAGCGCCGGCACCTGCATCCACATTGGCAGCGCCGCGTCGTTCGACGCGATGCCGCCCTTCATCCGGCGCCCGCCCGCCGCCTGTCGGCGTGCCGTGCCGGCGCAAAAGATCTGCATCAGCGGGGCCAGCATCTGCATCAGCCCCTGCAACAAATTCAGCATGACCGCCACGCGGCCCGCCGCGACGGCATCGGTGCCAGCCGGTCGCGGGTCGCCGTCGGTCGCCATGTCCCAGACGAGGGACTGCGGTTCCTGGCCGAGCGTTGCGGCCACCTCGGCCATCGCGGACTCGATGACCGCTCTGACGCTCGCCCTGGCCTTGCGCTGTTCCGCTGCCTCCGGTGTCCGGCCTTCGCTGCCGGTGTCGTCGATGCGGGCGAGACAACGTGCGTTGCCTGCCTGGAAGCGGTGATCACCACGAGCTGCTTCGGGTCGCACGTCTTGATCCTTTCGAGAGGTTCCCGGGGCGTTCACGCGGGGATCGCCTGTGCAAAACTCATCAGGCCATCGCCCATGCCGATCAGGCCGTCGCCGAGCTGGCTCAGCGGGCTGCCGCCCGGCAGCTGACCGGCCGCGGCGTTGGCTTGCGGTGTGGGGCTGAAGCCGCCGGGACCCTGCCCGCCCTGCCCGCCTTGCTCGCCCTGCTGCATCATCTGCATCATCTGCATCATCATCATCATCAGCTGCATGAGCATCTGCAGCAGGCCCATCACGTCCTGCTTGCCCTTGCCGCCCTGGCCGGACTCGGCTCCGCCGGGGCCTTCGGCCCCGCTCGGGCCCTGCCCGCTTTCGGGCTGGCCGAGCTGCTGTGCCGCCTGCTGCTGATTGCCGTTGAGCGCCTGACGCAGCGTATCGAGCGCGTTCTTCGTTTCGCCCGACGGCTGCTGTCCGCCGCTCGACAAGGTCTGCTCGAGCATGTCGAGCATCATGTTGCCGAAAAGGTTCTGCACGCCGCCGGCCCCGCCGACGCCGCCGACCCCACCCACTCCGATATCAGCCATTTCATCTCTCCTTCAAGTAGCGGGCGCAGCGCAGGCTTGGTCGAGGCCCGCCTGCCGAGGCACGGCGGCACCAACGCGCCGCGCCGCGCCCTGGCCCTGCCGGGTCAGGCAAGGTTCTTGACGCCTTCGCCAGCGGCCTTGATGCACTTTGCGAGCGCTTCGACCATGGCCTTGACCATCTGCATGATCGACATCTCGAGCTGCATCTTCATGCCATGCAGCATCTGCGCGTTCTGGATCTTCTGCATGGCCTCGCCCATGGCCATCGACTGGCCAGCGGCAGCGCCCGACATCCCGACCCCGGCCCAGCCGGAGCCACCAATACCACCCATCATTTCGCTCTCCTTTCATACGTCGATGCGGCCGGCAACACGCCTGCCGTCGCAGCGCCTCGCGGCGCCGCAAGGGACACGTTGCAGCGGGGTCTCCCGCCGCAACAACTACTGCACGTTCAGGCTGGACAGGTACTGGATCAGCCCTGTCGCCCCTTCGCGCGCGACTTGATCCGTGCTGGTCGCCAGCACGTTCTCGATCAGGTTCTTCCATTCCGGGTCGCCGGCCAGCATCAGCGAGACGGCCAGGGCCACCTTCGCCTTGTCGTCCTCCGGGTCGGCTTCCAGGCGCTTGCCGATCTCGGCCTGCGCGAAGGAGGCGTCGCCGCCGATGCCCTGCGCGAGCGCCCGGTACATTCGGTACTGCGCCGGGTCCGCCAGCGTGGCCTCGACGGCCACGCTGACCTTCTCGGCGTCTTCGTGGGCCCGGTAGCACGAGCCGAGCAGGCCCACCGTCATCAGGTTGCGATAGACCACCGGATAGCCGGAGGTGTCTTCGATATTCGTGCTGCTGTCGTTCATGCCTGCATCTCCTCAAGCCGGCAGCGAAGCCGAGTGCAGCGTTTCCCAGACGTGGCGGACGATGCGCTGCGAAGCGCGAAAGCCGTCCTGCAGCTGGGCTGCGAGTTGTCGCTCCGCATCGTGGGCGGCCTTCTGCACCATCTGTTCGCTGGCCTGCGCGACCTGGTCGAAGTACTGCAGCATGGCGCGCGCGCGGTCCCCCGTGAGGTCCTCCGTCAGCGTCTGCTCCAGCTTGGACATGTCCGCCAGGACTTCATGCTCCAAGGCGTCGTTCATAAGGTTCTCCTGTTCAATGCTCTCTACTGGGGTTGACGAATCAGGGATGCGTGACCGAGGTCACCGGTCCCTGTGCTGGAAACGATCAAATGTTTGGTACCGTCCCTGGTCTGAACGTACTTCAGTCCGTCGGAGACGAGCATCGCGTTCATATGCACGCGCTGCGGCGGTGGCAGCTCGGTGACCGCCACGTCGATGCGCTGCACCAATGGGCCGACGTCGCCCGCGATGCGGTTGGCCGAGGTGCGCAGGTGGTCCACGTCGACGACACCGCCTTCGACCAGGAAGACGCCGTCACCGCGATAGCTCACGTGCAGTGCCGGATCCGCCAGCGCGTCGGAGATCGATTGGGCAATGCTGCTGGCAGCCGCATACCGGTGGACGATCTTTCCGCCGTCGAAGCGCCGCAGGGTCTGGCGAGCGAGCGCGACGTCCGCGGACCCCTTCACCAGTCCCTCGACGACGATCTTGCTGTCGACCTCCCGCACCGCCAGCGAGACCAGCCCCTGCCGTGCCAGTGCGGCGGCCACCTGGACCCGCAACGGCTCGGCCGGCGTCCTCGCCTGCGCCTCTTGTGTGGAATTGGCCAGCAGCACGCCGAATCCGCCGAGCATCAGCGAACAAGCGATGCCTCCTGCCACCGCCGTCGTGCGCAGCTTCTGCATCTTGGCGCCTCGCGCCCGGCGAGGCGGTTTCAGCAGGCGGCCGAGCAGCTCCACGTCGCTGGGCCATGCGGCGTCGTCGTCCGGGCCGACGCACAGCACGATGTCGTCGAAGCGGCGCGGCACGAGATGCTCGAGCGCGGTCTCGCGTCCGCCGCCGCTCGTTGCCTTGGTGTTTGCCACACTCATCCGGACCACCTTGCTTTTTTCGTCCACCGTCAGCACGACGGGACGGTGCTTCCAATCCGTGATCTGCACGTCTGCATCGTCTGCGCTGCCGAGCGTGCACTCGTCACCGCTCAACCTTAGGCGGGCGCCGGCATGCCGCCCGGTCAGAATGCGAAGCTGTTTCATGGCTGGCGAATCCATAGAGGCACAAGCCGGCTAACGCACGGCCTGCGGATGCTGCCCGGCCGCCTGGCCGGTCAGCTCGACGTCGCGCAGCAGGCGCGGAGTGATCAGGAACAGACGCTCGCTGCGTGCGCTGCTGCTTTCGTTCCAGCGGAACAGTGCGCCGACGAGCGGCACGCGCGAGAGACCGGGCACGCCAGCCACGCGCTCGCCGTCGGACTCGACCGCGATGCCGCCGATCAGCAGGCTCTCGCCTTCGTTCATGTAGGCCTCGGTGACGATCTCGGTGCGGCGCAGGATCGGCACCTGATCGACCGTCGCTTCCTCGAAGTTGCCGTCGACGATGTACAGCGACAGCTTCAGGCGGCTGTCGGTGCCATGCGACGTGACCTGCGGCGTGACCTGCAGCTCGGTGCCTGCTTCGACCTGATAGAGGTTGGCCTCGAGGTTGCCTGCCACGCGCACGTTCACGATGCGCTTTTCCTTCATGACCGCGGGCCGATTCGCGACACCCAGCACGCGCGGAGTAGCCACCACCTTGGCCTTGCCGTCGGCGGCCAGCGCGTGGATGCGCGCGGCGAGTTCGCGACCCGCATTGGCCCAGACCGTGCCGATCGTGAAAGTGCCGGCCGCGCTGGCGATCGCGTCGCCGGAGTCGCTGGTGCCGCCGGCCGGACTGGTCACGGACACCTTGCCGCGCGCCGTGCCCGCGGACCAGTTGATGCCCAGGCTGTCGACGCTGTCGCTGCGCACGTCGATGATCATCGCTTCGAACTCGATCAACGAAGGCTCGACGTCGAGACGGCGGATCACCTCGGCGTACTCCGACATGCGGTCGGCTCGGCCATAGACGATGACGGCGTTGCTGCCGTCGTCGGCCTGAAACGACGGCGCGTCCTCTTCGGCGCCGACCGGGCTGGACACGCCGCGCGCCGCACGCCCGGTCATGGAGCGCTCCGGCGACTCGGCCATGCGCGCCTGCGGCGACTTGTGCCCCAGCTGGGGCGACATGCTGTCCAACCCGTACTGCTTCTGGATGGCCAACGCCTTGCCGGCGATGCGCTCACCGTCGGTGGTCTGGTCGCTTTCGGTGCCTGTCGGTTCGCCCTTGTAGAGCCCCCGCAGCACCGAGGCCATGCCGGGAACGACACGGTCGCCCAGCTTGCGGTCCCCCGCCCACGCGTATCGCAGCGAGAACACCCGCGTGATGCGGCGCGTCCGGTCGGTGGCACCCACGTCGAGGGACTCGATGGCTGCACTCACCAGCTCGACGTGCCGAGGCGGCCCGTAGACCAGCAGCGTGCTCTCTGCACGGTCGTAGCGCAGCGGGTAGCGGCGATCGGCCAGCTGCAGCGATCGCAGCAGGTTGTCCACCTGCGCGCCGGTGTAGCCCTTGAGCCGGAAGATGCGACTCTGGATGGCCCGCGACGGGTAGAAGTAGATGGCGGCCCCGTCGTAATACCAGATGATGCCGTACGCCTTGGACACCGCCGACAGGAACTCGTTGGGCGTGGTGTCGAAGCTCGCCTGCACTACCCCATCGACTCCCTCTGCCACCACGCCGGCGACGCCCTGGCTGGAGGCGAAATCGATCAGCACCTCCGACAGCCGCTTGCTTTCGGCCTTGTAGACGAAGCGCTGCACCGGCCAACGGATCGGCGGCCCCGAGGCCGCCGCCGCGGATGCCGTGGCCGCCTGCGAGGACTGCGGCGCAACAGCAGCCGCTCCTGCCATCGCGAGCAGCGCGGCGAGCAGCACGCGCACCGCCCGCAGCGCCGCCGCGCGGCTGCGCTGGATGCGAGACGCCGTCACTTGTCTTCGTCCTCGGAGTCGTCCTTGTCCAGCGCCAGCTTGAGGAACGGCATGGACATCATCGGCGGCATCATCGGCATGGCACTGGCCATGACCGTCTGCTGCAGCAGCTCCTCGAACCTGTCCTGCTGCGCCTGGGTGGGCGCGGCGCCCGGGGCCGCGCGCTCGGCGGCGGCCGCGGAGGACACGGCGGACACCCCGGAGCCCGCGGTAACCGGGGACACGGGCGTGATGGCGGTGATCGGAAGGGTCGACATGCGGGCTCCTTGCTGAACTGGAAGCTAAGGTAGGACCAGGCCGCCGCGATGCATGCGCCCGGAGCGAAGAACCCCCCGCCGGCACGAAGCGGCCGCCCTCGGAAGCACCGCGCTGCGCGGCCCCTTCGTCGTCCGGTGCATGGCTTCGTCGTCGAGCCCGGCATGCGCGTCGCTTGCACCACCGTGGCCACCGCAGGCCTGCATGCAGCAAGCGGCCTGCTCATGCACACAGGAGACAGGCCATGACCGATGCATCGTCACGTATCGAAGGCGCCGCAAGCGTTCATGACGCCACCCGTCTGGCGAACCAGCGCCTGCTCGAGATGCTCGCCGAGCGCATGGACGGCAGCCCCGAGCGCTCGGGCGCCGGGAACGCGCTCGACCAGCTGCGCAAAAACATCAACGACAACCTGCAGGCAGCGGCGTCGAAAGCCGCCGGGTCCGCGCAGACCGACCCGGGAGCCGCAGCCACCGACCCCACCACCCTGCCGACGGCGGCCAAGGCGGGCGGCAAAGGCAGCAATGACGGCATCCTGGTGCAACTCGATCCGGTGCTGCAGCAGGCCGCGCTGCTGCTGCAGCAGGCGGGCGACGCCACCCGCCAGCAAGCGGCGCCGGCGCTGCTCGACCGCCTGGCGTCCGGCGGTGCGCAGATGCTGACGGCAGGCGACGACGGCACGTATGCCGGCAGCGGGTTCATGCCTGGAAGCCATCCCTGGCTGCAACTGCCCGAGTCGTTCTCGGCGCGCAGCACCTTGCCCGACGTCATGGCCAAGGGCGACGCAGACGGCTCGTTGAACCAGTCCGGCGGGGATGGGTCGAGCTCCACACGGCAGCGAACCGAAACCACACGCGCCCTGGCAGACGGCGTGGCGACGGGCGCCGTCCACACCGGGCCGATCGGCGCGGCTGCGGCGCGGAGCATCGCGCTGGAGTTCCATCTCACGCTGCCGCAGGCCGCTGGCGTGGTCGCCGGTGCGCTGCACGTCGGCGCGGATCGGGCGGCCGCACGCCGGTACGACGCAGGCCGACGCCGGGCCCCGCAAAGCAGCGCGCGCAGGCAGCGCTTTCTCGACTTCGCCTTGCTGCAGCAGCTGGACCCCGAGACGCCGCAAGCGGCTTGTACCTTCGCGGCGCACGAGCTGCGCAACGAACTGGCCGGGCTGTTGCCGCTGCTGAGACGCGCGCGAACGGCCGAGGAAGCGGTGCAGATGCTGCTGCGTCACCTCGACGGGGACGAGGCGCCGGCGGACGTAGAACAGGCCCGCACCGCGCAAGCGATCCTGGGCCAGCTCGGCACGCCCGGGTCATAGATGCGCCGCAAGTGTCCGCACCGGCGTCCGCAACGGCCCTGCGGCCGAGGCCGCCGGTGCCCAGCCTGGCGACTCGGCGGGTGCCGCCGGCCTCCGGTCAGCGTTTCAGAGCGGCATCGATCCAGCTCAAGGCTTGCGCCAGCTCGGCAGGGCGACCCTGTGCATCGCGCCATCCGTCGGCCTCTCGCATGCAAAGGCTGGCGGTGTCACGGCCGATCGAGAAGGACTGCAGCCCGCCGATCCAGGCATGACAACAGGCGTGCAACATCACCTGATGCCAGTGCTGCGGGTCGACCGACAGGGGACGACTGACGCTCCATCGAAAGGCGTGCGGCGTGCTGCGATCGTGCACGAGGCTGCCGGCAGCCGTTGCAGCCTCCGGATTCAGGGTGTTCTCCATGCGACGACTCCGTGGGTCAGGTGTTGTCGGATCGACGTTTGCCGCTCAGACCGGCCCGCGCTGATCGGCGAGCAGCCCGTCGGGCCTGCGCTCGCGCCGATGCGCGGCGCCACCGCCCATCAGCAGCCGCTGCCAGCGCTGTGTGTTCTGGTCGAAGGCCTCGATCACCGCATCCGGGACACTTCCGTTGAGCATCGACACGCGCGCCATCTCCACGGCGTTGACGAAGCGGTGCTCCCAACGGTGGAGGGCGTCGTCCGACAGCGCCGGTACCAGCGACATCAAGGCCACGTCCAGCGCAGCGAGGCTGCCCCGCAGTTCACAGATCGTCGAAACCATCTCCGGCTCGGCATTCATACGTCACCTCCGCGCTGCATGCTGCCGCGACACCCGATCGCTCTTTCGATTGCCGCGAAGCGATGGGCGCGTGCCCGAACCGACAGGAGCTGCCTGTTCGCGCGCCAGCGGCCGCGGCTTCGTCGGCCCCCTCACCGCTTCGTCCGCACAGACGCCGGACCGGACCCGGTTCCGATACTGGTCCTGGAGTCGCGCGTGGCGACGCTGCTGCGCCGACCGATCCGACAGTGACAAGACAAGGAGTGAAAGATGGCTGAATCCGTGAATGGAGTCGGCGGGGTCAGCGGCGCCACGTCGGCGCTGATGCTTGCCGCGATGATGCAGATGATGCAAGGCTCGAGCGGCGCGGGCGGCAGCCCGGGGCAAGGCCAGGGCGCGGGAAGCCCGATCCAGACCATGCTCAACCTGCTCGGCGAGATGCTCAAGCTTGCCGCGCAAGCGCTGAAGCCACCCGGCGAAGGGGACAACGCCGGACCGGGGGGTGCGCAGGGACCCGGCGGCGCCCAGCAGGCGCAAGGCGCCGGCAGCAGCGGCGACCAGATGGCGCAGACCATCATGCAGATGATGCAGGAGATCATGAAGCTGATGCAGAAGCTGATGTCCGGCCAGCAGCCGGGGCAGGAAGAAGGCTCGCCGTTCCAAGCCACACCGCAGGCGAACACCATGTCCAACATGCTGAATGGCCTGGCCGACTTCCTGAAGGGGGCGTCGGACGTGCTCAACGGTGTGTCCGACCTTCTGGGCGGCAACCAGGGCTCCGGCGGAGGCGCACCAGGAGGCGCACCAGGCGGCTCCCCGGGCGGCCTGCCCGGCGGCACCCCTGGGGGCACGCCTGGTGGAACACCCGGTGGAACTCCTGGGGGCACGCCTGGCGGAACGCCCGGCGGCGCCCCTGCAGCAGGCCCCGACCAACCCACGACCCAAGGGCCCGGGGATGCGCCATTCACCGGTGAGGTGGGCAAAGGCCCGGCCGGTATGCCGCAGGACAAGTGGCAGCACTGCGTCGAGGCCGGCAAGAAGACCGGCCAGGATCCTTACGTGCTGGCCGCGATGATGGAGAAGGAAAGCCAGTTCGGCAAAGCCTTGAATGGCAACAGCCCGAGCAGCGGCGATGGCCTGATGCAGGTCGAACCCAGCACCCGCCAGGCTTATGCCGCGAAGTTCCAGGAGAAGATGGGTCACGCCTACGACCACAGCAGCGAGAGCGATCAGGTCGCGATGGCCGGCGTCATCCTCGCGGACAAAGGCGGCAGCACGACCAACAAGCTGCAGAAGTACAACGGCGGCGACAACTGGCAGCCGGGTGTGACCGACTCCTACGGCCGCGTGATCGAGGCCGACAAGTACGCAGCCAGCGTCGAGGCGCGTGCGAGGGAGCTGAGAGCATCAGGCGGCGTCTGAAGCTGTTCCTGGGGCGCCGGCCGGCAAGCGGACGCCGGTCACCGCGTTGACGCGGTGCTGATCGCCAGGCAGCCAAGCTGCTGCTCGGTGATCGGCAGAGCACGCATCTCGGTGGAGTTCCAGGGAAGCAGCTCGTCGATGCGGTTGACCGGATACCCACCGATGTGCAGGAGCACGTGCCGCAGGTCGGCCTGCGGATCCGGCCTGTTGGCAGGCCGATGAGGCGGTACATCGCCGCGGCACGCTCGCCGCCAGCGTCGAAGCCGGCGAACAGATCGTTGTTGCGTTTGTGCGAACGCCGTCCGAGGCTCGCGTGAACCGCCCCTGAGTTTGAGGAGGCTCTTTTCTCCGAGAGAGAGCGCCACGAAGAAGTCGAACAGGTTCTCATCCGAGGTGCGCGAGCGCGCCGTTCGCATGGGGCAGGAGCACCGGGGCGAGTCCCCCCCGCTGTGGGCTGCGACCCATGGCGTCATATCGCCACGAGGAGACACTCGCTGCCGCAAGTTCCCGACGAGTCGACGCATCGGACGCCCATGGCGGGGTGCCGGCTCCGCTCTGCATTCTTTCGGTCAATCAATGTGAGTGACGGTGCACGCCGACGCGAGAACGGGAGCCGCCAGTGACAGGCACGGCAAGCAGGTCGACCGGTTCCGGCGGCTGCGCCCCGAAGCGTCGCGACCACCATGCCGGTGAGATCTGCCGCCACTCCGCAGGAGCGTCATGGCGGCACCGTCTGCTCACCTCTTCAGGTACCCGTGTTCGGATCCTTGTCGTCCAGTGGCCTCATCAGACGCCGCTCGAGCGCTCGTTGCGCTCGAGCCGGATCGGACGGGCCGCCGCCATCGCCTTCGAGGTCGGCGAAGGTGACGCGGCGCTCCGGCGTGCGCGAAATCTCCGGCGTGCGCGACAGGTCGTCCACGCGTGACCGGCGAGCGTCGTCAAACCCGCTGTACAGGTCGGCGTCGGAGCTGGCACGTGAAACCTGCTGGCGGCCCGGCAGGTGCTCCGTCGGCAGCTGGTCGAGTTCATGCTGGAAATCGCTGCCGGGCATCGGCAGGTAATGCGGTTGCTGGCCGCGCTGAACTGCTCCGCCCTGCAGTGCGACGTGCTCGGCGGGCTGCTCCTTCTGCAGCATGTCCTCCCACGCGTGACGGCGCACTTCGGCCTGCGGGTTGAACCAGACTTCCTTGAAGTTGTCGACCGTGATCTTCTTCGAAAGACCCACGAGGTTCGGCAGTTGCTCGCTGTGCGTCTTCGCCAGCTCGTCGAACATGATCAAGGCCGGCTCCATCACCTTCATGTTCATTGCGTAGGCCGCCTCACCGTGGGTTTTCATCGCCACCTGCAATGCATCGGAGCCGAACAGGCATTTGCTCGGATGCGCGTACATCGTGTGGAACCAGTTGTTGCCCTGGTCACCGTGATGCTCGCACATGTTGGCGAACGCGTTGCGAACCCGCGGATCCTGGAACTCGCGCTCCACCGTCTTCTTGAAATTCGCCACCGCCTGGAAATAGTGCTTGGCCTGCGTATTGGCGCCCACCCGGAACAGCGACATCATGTTCTGCTTGCCGAGGTCGGCAGACTTGTCGGAGCGCCCACCGACCACCGCGAACGCCTCATAGGCGCTGATCACGTCGCGCAACCCCTTCTCGATCGGCTTCGAAACGCCGTGCTGCGCGAACAGGTCGGCCGCGCCTTGCAGGATGTCGTGGCTGACGAAGTCCCACGACGCATCCCAGCGCACCTGGGTGGGCACCGAGCCATGCTTGGCGAGTACCGCGTCCTCGGTCGCCTTGAAGGCGTTCAGATCCCGCATCATCTGCTTCGTGTGGTCGCGGCTTTCCGTGTCGTAGCGCCGCTTGCCCATGCCGTGCGCCCAGATCAGGTCACCAGCCGGCGGAGGCGCATTCTCGAGGCCGTGCTTGGCCCGCAACGGGTCGGTGGCGGCCCATTCCTGTGCGAGCCGGGGTGCGTCGGTCAGCAGCTTGATCACGTCCTGGACGTTCTTGTCCTTGTTGCCCGGCACCCCGCGGTCGCAATGCAGCAGGTGCGAGAGCCCGCGCAGCAGATGCTCCTTGATGGAAGCGGTCATGCCCTCGAGCGTCGGCTTGTACACCTGAGAATCGCTGACGATCTCCTTGATCCACGTGTCCTCGCCCGCACCACGAAAGACCCGCGGAAACTCACGCAGCCGCTGGTCGAGCTCCTTGCCGATCACTGCAGGGTTGCTCACATCCAGGCCGGTGATGCACAACACCACGCGCTTTTGCGCCTCCGCGTCCTGCTTCATGTAGTCGATGGCCAGCGCCCGGTCGTGATCCCGGTAGAACATCGAGATTTTGTGCGGATTGTTGTTGTAGTACAGCGCTTCCGGCGTCATGCCATGCATCTGCGACGGTATGCCGGCAAAGATGGTGCAGGCGACGGCGTTGTCGTCCATGTACTTGATGTTCTCCTCCATCGCCGTGACATTGCCCGAGTAGCCTGTGGTGTGGAAGTGCGTGTCCGTGATGGGGCGTTGCGGCAGGTCGGGCTTCTCGGTCGGCAGGCGGGCCACCAGGGTCGGGGCAACCGAATCCCGCCATGGTTTCGCCATGCTCGAGAGGTCTCGACTGAGAGCGCTGAACATGTCGCCGCCCGGCCCCGCCGCGTTCCACAAACCAGCACCGGCCTCGGCCTCGACAGCTTTCACGAAGGACGGGCCCATGGCCTTCTCGAAGGCCGCGAGCATGCGCTGCGCTGCCCCGGCGACATGGGAGCCCGCCTCCACGTCCTGGCTTCCATCGGTCAACGCGCGATCGGGCAAGGTCGCGTTGTGCCGCAGCTCATGGAGCGTCCGCAGCACCTGCGCCGGGCCAAAATCCGAGCGCTTGAACGCCTGGGTGAACACGCGCTGCAATTCGTCGGGGTGGTGCTCATGCCGCTCGATCAAGCTCAGCGGATCGATGCGCGGTAGCGCCCGGCCTGCTCGCGCGACCTGGGCATCGCTGACCTCATGCGCCCGCGCTCGCAGCGTCGGCGTCTCGGCAGCGGCTTCCTCTCCTTGTGCCGCGAACGGGCGCCGCTGGCGCACGGCACTCGCCGCCACCGGTGTGGATGGCGTGTCCGTGCTCTGTCCATGATTGACGGCGTTGTGCAGCAGCAGCACCTTGGCCGCCACCTCCGGCGGCGGCGAGCCCTTGAACGCGGTGCGCACGTGCATGTCGACGGTGTGCAGGAACAGGTCGGTATCCTGCCCGGTGCGGTGGATATGGTCGGCAATGTCCGCCAGGAAAATCCTGTCGTGAGGCGAATCCGAGACGATCTGCGAAATGGCTTTCTTGGCGTTGTCGCTGCCCAGACCCGATTCCTGCAGCTTCTTCACGACCTTGAACGCCTGCTCGTCCCGATCGACGCCGCGCAAAGCGGCGTAGTGCGGCAGCAGCGTGGCGGCGGCTTGCTGCACCGCGTCCAGGCCCGGTACGGCAGCACCGTCGGCGGGACGATCGGTCGCGCCGAGCTGCAGGTTTCCCTGCATCAGCAGGAACTGCGTATCCCGCAGCCTGTTCACGGCATTTTTCAGCGCCGGCTGGAACGCCTTGCCGTCCGCGACGCGGTCGGCCCCCTCGCGCAGCGAGGCTGCAGCGTCGCGCAGGTATTCCGCGACCTCCTGCAATGCGCCGGCATTGCGCTGTTGCATGGCACCAGGCCGGGTCTGCAGATCGCCGGAGATGTCGACGGCCACGTCGTTCAGCATCCGGGCCAGTTGCTTGGCGGGATGGTGCTCGTCGGCCGGAGCGTTGGTCCGGAACGCCTCACCGTTCAGGACGCGTGTGGTGACATCGAACGCTGCCTTCGAGTCACTCCCCCAATGACCCTCCTGCAAATCCTTGCCGACGTGATCGAGCAGGTTCTCGTAGGCCTCCACGCCCGACCGATGGATGTGCTGGACCGCCACCTTGTTTTCGATGACGCCGAGATCTTTCGCATTGCGGTCGGGGTGATTGAAGAAGTGCGTGAAGGCGGAGCGAGCCAGAGCCGCAAGCAGGAAATACGCGGTGAAACCGACGAAGATGTCGGCAGCCAGCTGGCGCGTGGGATGGCTGTCATTCTTGAACTTGTTGCTGGACCACATCATCTCGCCGCCGAGTGCCGTCGCGGCGAGTACCGAACCCAGCACGGCCGCGCCCACCTCGACCATCTTGCGTGGCATGGTCGTGCGGTCCTCGCGGGCCACCGGCTCGCTCGCGGTCATGCTGAGCGACGGAGCCGCACGATCGTGCTTGAGCTTGCTGACGTCCTCGGCCTGCTGCGCACCCATTCTGCGCAGCGAGTCCTTGTTGCCTGCCCACGTGATCGCGGCATTCACGGCACTGAAGCTCGCGCCGGAAGCGACGGCACGCACTCCTGCACCCCAGGGGTTGTTCCCGATGAAGCCGGAGCGGCTCATCGCCACGCTGACCGCGCCATAGATGGCGACGTTCAACATGGTCAATGCGAAGTCGCCCCACAGCTTCTTCTGGGGCCCGACCGTCCCCGATCCCGAGCCCGGCAGGCGCCAGTTCACGTCGATGACGGCGCCGTCCAGGGCACGCAGCGCGCGCGAGCCGGCTTCTGCACCGGCCGGCCCCATCAAGCCGACCATGCCTGCGAACACGTAGGGCTTGACCGGGTCAGGCATGTGAGCGGCCACCGCGGTCGGAATGGTGAAGCCGATGAAGTTGCTGACCAGCGAACTGGCGAAGTTGGCCGCGGCCTTGCGCATGTCCATCGTGACGGGTCTTCCCGACGAGGCCGCGGCCTTGAACTCGGCGGTCGCCAACTGGTCGTATCGCACGCTCGCGTTGTGCAACGTGTCAAGCTGGAGCGGCGTCGGCTCCCTGCCGGCGTCCCTTGCTTGCTGGATCGCCATCTTGGCCTGCTCCAGCGCCCGTTCCGCATCGAGCAGGCGTTGTGGCAGCACATCACGCCCAAGCGCCTGCCTGAGGAGCGCAAGGTTGTCATGCGGGGCCGATTGCACCAGAGACTCCACCGGATCCACGGTCGTCGGGGGCGGGGTTTCGAACCTCACCAGGCCGGTGTTCGGCGGCGGGGGACCTTCCGGCGCGCCCGCCCGGGCCGCAATGACCCGCATCGCGGAATGCGACGGCCCCCCTGCGACGATCAAGGAATCCGCGGCGTTGCGGCCGACCGTTTTGGCCTGCTCGCCCATTTCTGCCGTGCGTTTGTGCACCTTGTGCAATCCCCTGCGCATGGCCGATCGTTGAGGCGTCGCCGCCGCGTCCGCCGGCGCCGTATCGCTCGCCGTCGTGGTGGTGCCGGCGGCAGCGGTGCTGCTCTCCGGTTGCTCCGTTCGCCGGCTCCTGCGTGAGGTCAGCGGAATGTTCTCCCCTGCCGGTGTCGACGACGAAACCGGAGCATCGGTGCGCTCGGTCTGCCGCGTCTGTTGACTGGAACGAGATGCCCCGGTGATCCTCGTGAGTTTGTCCATGCAGCGCTCCTGAATTTCAGGCGTTCATCATCGGAAGCACCGCGGCTGCAGCTGTCACGGACACGAAGCCACATCAGTGACATGCGAAGGCGCCACGGACCCGATTTTCCGCAGCGCGCATCACAGTGTCGCCGTCGCACCGTCACACCTTCGCCCGGTCGGCATTGGTTCTCGCGTCCATCTTCAACCCGCTGTACAGCGTCCCGGGCAAACCCACCTCCGACTTGGTGTAGGTGTTGAGGCGGAAACCGACGTCGTTGTGCACGTACGAGTCCAGCGAACCGAGCAGGTGTGCCAGCTCCTGCTGCTTCGCCGCTGCGAGTCGCGGCATGCCGCCCGGCATCTCCGCCAGCTGCAGTACCGCGAGTTTCTCGTTCGCCCTGTCGATGCCCGGACCACTGATTTCGCCCGTGCCGCGATAGGAAAGCCCCGGCTGGAAGGTGCGTCCTTCGATCATTCCCTTGAGCACTTCGATCTGCAGCTGTGCGTCTGCGTCGTACAAGCGCTTTTCCTCGGCTCGGATCTCGGCCTCGCTGCGCGGCGCCGCATCCACATAGTTCTGCAACTTGGCGTGGCGGATCGCAGCCAGATCCGGCCGGAACGAAAGCATGCCTGTCGCGTACAGCCACGCCTGCTGCCTGAACGCCTTGCGCATGTCGCCCAGCGATTCGGTCTCGAACGACCAATACGTACCGCCCTGGTGCATCACGCCGTCGATTTCCGTCCGCATGAACGTCAGGCTGGTGGGGAAGTTGCCTCGATGGGGGACGTACGTGCCGCTGGCCACCAGCGGCACGCCCCGGCCGCCGAAATTGGCGCCGACGCCGGCCTGGCTCTTCCATTGGCTGAAATCCTGGCGCCGCAGCGCGTCGGTGCTGCCGTGGGTTCGAATGCGCAGGGCCCGGTTTCCTTCGGGAATGTAGGAGCCGCCCCCGGAAGGCCCCATCGTGAACGGCAGATTCCAGTTCTTGCCGCCCACGCTGCCGAGGCCGAAGCTCACACCGGCCTTGACCGAATACTCGTTCTTGACCTTGTCGTTGAAGTCGGCATCGCCGTTGGCGACGCCGACCGACAGCACGTCGTGTTCCGCCATCAGGCTGAGCAAGGGTTGCGGCTCTCCGCTTGCCAGCAGCTCGCCGAAACGCCGCATCGCGTTCGCCAGATAGGCCGTCCGCAGGCTGTCGCTGGAAGAGCCGGCGCCGGCACCGGGCACGCCGCCTTCGGCCTCCGACGTGCGAGGCACCCGGAGAAACACCGACTTGTAGGCCATGTCGGTGCCGCCCCAGCCGCCCTCGACGGTGAAGCCGGTGCGCTGTGCCCGGCCCCCGATCGACCAGGTCTTGAAACTGGCGCCGCCGCCGGCCACCCAGGTGCCGGTCCTGCTGCCGCCCTCACCGTAGTTGAACTCGATGCCGGACGCGTTGACGCCCATGCGAACGATCGTCTCGCTGTTCTTGTTGTATTGGTAGCCAGCCACCACGTTGGGACTGGCCCACCCCGTCCACCACGGCGCCCCTGCGATCTTCATCGCCGTCGAGGCGACGGTGCCCACGTCCGGAACGCCCCAGCCTCCGTAAGACGTCATGTTCAATCCGGAACTGGTGCCGAAGTGCTGCATCACGTCGGCCAGTGCCCCCATTCGATCCTTGTCGCGCGCCTGCGTCGCTTTTGCGCCGGGTTGCATGGCGCCGCGCCCGTGGGCCGGCACCTTTTCAGCGTCGGCAGCGAAGTGCGAGTCGTAGTCGGCCGGGGCGCCGGTGCCACGGATCACGGCGTCGTCGAGCACGGTCAGCCTCGACGCCAGGAACTCTTCGTCCGCGGGACCTTTCGCCGGCAGGAGCAGGGCCCGTCTGGCCACGTCGTCGTAGACCTCGCGCAGCGTCCGCTGGTCGAGCGACACATGCGCGAACACGCCTTGCACCGCCGTCGAGAACGCTCGCGCGTCCTCGCCCGTCCTGCCGGCCTGGCGGGCGGCCTCGTCCCCGATCTGCTGCAATTGCTCGGGAAGCAGCGTGACCTGCTTGCCGAGCATGCCCTGCGTCTGCGTGCTCCAGTGCTGCAGCAACGCCAGCCTGCCGAAGTCCCTCTGCAGATCCGCATCGGACGCCGAACCTGCATCTCGAGCATGTTCTGCCAGACAGCTCATCAGGTCGGTCAACGGTGGCAGCGCCTCCTTCATGCCGAGCTGCGGAACGGCCACGTTGTTCAGCGAGCCCAGCGGACCGTGCTCCACCAGCGGTCGAACCGGGTCGGCGACCAGCCGGTTGCCGAGCAATCGCCGGTTCACGACGTTGGCACCCGCGCCGCGCTGGAGCCACTGCGCCAGCTGCCTGGATTGCGCGTTGGCGAAATCCAGCTTGGCGGCATCGATGCCGTTGCGAACGGCACTCATGGCAGCCTTCTGCGCCAGGGTCGGGCCGGGCAGCGTGCCGTCGGGGCCGGGTGGCGCCAGCCCCAGCTTGCGCGTCATCCCGAGCAGCGCCAGCGCCGGCAGGCGCATGGCGATGTCCCCCTCGCTCATGCCGCCGCTGCGCAGCCGCTGGTCGGATGGCCACTCATCGCCCAGTCCGGGCCTGGACCCGAGACCCGCCTCCAGGTCGACCGTGGAGGGATCCCTTTGTCCCACCGCCTGAAGTTCCGTGCCTTGGGGCGAGCCGGCGGCCGCCGTCTGGATCGCCTGATGGAGACGCTGCGCCTCCTCGATCGCTTCACTCACGTCACGAACCCCGGGGCGCAGCAGAGCTTCCGTCGCAAAGCTGAGGGTGCGCGCGTCGCGCACCTGCAGCGCTTGGCCGCCCACGTGGACCAGCTTGCACGCCGCCAGCACGGCCGCCCCACCCGCCGCAACCATATGGCGCACGGTGGCTTGCACCGCGCGTTCCACCTCGACGGGGATGTCGCGCTGAAGGGCGTCCGCGGATCCTCGGTTCATCGCTGCCCCCAGGTCGTAGGACACCAGCCGGTCCGCAACCCGCAAGGCCAACGGCGTATCGCCACCGCATGCCCCGTGGATCGCAAGCGCCGCGATCTGCTGCTCGCCCGGAGAGAGCTGCGGGGCGGCTTCACCAGCCCCGCTCAGGCGCTGCGCCAGCGCTGCCTGGATCGTGTTGACCGCAGCGGGGCGAAATTCGATGTTGACCGGCTCGGCCGCCATGGCCGCCAGCGAGGCAGCATCCGTACCGGGCACCGGTGCGCCCCTCGCCTGCTCCACCAGCATGGCCGCAATCTCCGCCCCCGGCCAGGACGTGGCGCCCGGCGGCGCGGACCTCGCCAGCAACATCAGGACCTGCACGGCCCGGCTCGTGCGCGTGGGCGGGCCTTCCCCGACGCCGGGCAGGCGGCCCTGTCGCAGCAGATCGAAGTCGAGGTGCTGCAGATCGGCGCGCAACTCAGCGACCATGCGCGCGGGATCCGTCCCGTTACCCGATGCGGCGACCGCGGTCGCTGCCACCATCGCGGCCGCCGCGCCGAACCGGTGATTCGACAGGTTGGGGAACTGCCGCTCGACTTCCGCCACCATGGGCCGCATCCGCGCTTCGGCGAATCCAGTGCCCGCAACGGAGTGCTTGATGGCCTCGACGACAGCGCTCGCCTCCATGAGCACGGTCGGGCGGTCGTACTGCACGGCCCGACGCGTCCCCAGCGGCTGGATCTGCTTGCCGCTGCGGTAGTCGTCCGGCACCGCGTCCCTGTCGCCCCGGTATCCCGGCACCTGCACGCTCAACTGGGGCAGGCTGTCCACGGCCCGCTGCATCCAACTCGGCCCCTGCGCTCCTCGCGCTGGGATCGCGCGATGCCCGCTGAGCGCGCCATGGGACGGGTCGCCGCTGCTGTCCAGCGCATCGGGCTTTTTTCCTTCTGTCGGTGAGGGAGGGACCGGAGCGTCGCTGGCGATGACATCCCGCGACGACTCGGGCGCTTGCGGGCGCGCCAGCTCTCCCTTGGAGATCGCGCGACGAGGCCCGCGGTTTCCTCCGGCCGGCTTGTCGCCGCCACGCGGCGACACCGGCCGATAGCCTTCGTCCACGCCAGCGCTGCGTTTCGACCCCGACGCGGCGGTCGCACCGGCAACCGTCTCGTCCGTCGGCAGGACGCTCTGGCGTGGAGTCGGCGACAGGGATCGGGTTCGCTGTGTTCTCGACATGGCAGTGTCGTCCAGGTGGTTCGGTATGAACCAATGCTGCCAAAGCAACTGCCTTTGGTGCATGACACTTTCATGACATCGAGAAGCGGGGGCGAAGAAACCGAAGCAACCGTCGCGTGTCTCTGTCTTGTGAAGGACAGGAAGATGTCCGCGACTGGCAGCCCCGGGGACGCCAGCTCTACGCCCTGGCTAGCTCGCTCGCACAGCTTTCCGTTGTGGTCACAGGCCCTAGGCCCGCAGCCACATGTACTCGCCCGAGCACACCCCCTCGAACATCTCGTCGGTGGCCGTGATGATGCTGTCGCGCCAATACTGGCCGTGCTCGATGTAGTGATTGAAGGTCTCGGCCAGCCAGTTGCCGTCGATCTCGTCGGTCATCGGGACTCGCACGATCAGCAGCACGCCGCCGGTGTCCGGGTTCAGCCCCATCTGCGCCTGGTCCTGCGCATAGATCTGCAGATTGGCTTCCAGCAGCAGGCGGAACACGCGCAAGGTGCGGCCGGCAGTGACGATACCGAAGTTGAAGTTGAGGTACATCGCCTCGGGGTCGTTCTCGAAGTGCGTGAGCAGCACCTCGTAGCCGTCGATCTCGACGGCGCCTCGCGCGAGCACGGCCGCGGCGTCGGGGATGTTCACCACGCCGCACATCTGCGTGACGAGTTCGCGGTAGCGATCGACGCTCACGTCAGACCCCCCGGCTGCGCAGGACCAGGCGTTGCCGGTCCATGGCTGCCTGCCGCTGCGATCGGGTGCGGGGCCGGGCGGTGTTGAGTGCCACCAGCGGCAGCAAGGCCAGCGTGTCGCCGACCGCCTCGGCCTCGCCGGCCGGCAGCGACCAGCCGTTCCAGGCTTCTCGCTGGCGCAGGATCAGCAGGTTCTTCACGTCGCTCAGCGTCAGCGTCCCGGCCATCTCGCCCTGCCGCACCAGTTGCGCCAGCGCTGCATTGAGCACCAGGCGCGACAGCCCGAACGGCTCGCCGCGCACCGTGCACTTTCGCTTGACACCTGCGAGTACCACCGCGCCCAGGGCACCCACCAGGTCCAGCGGCGCCGGCCGGGAGGCCGATTCGGGACCGAACAGCTGGGCCGCACCGGGCAGGCCGAGTTCGATCATGCGGCGTGGCAACCCATCCTCGCCGGCCGCCACGGCGAGCTTGTATTGCATCTTGCGCGGCGGCTGCCCGGACGGGCCGAACCTGCGTTGCTGGCCGCCTTGGGCGTCGCCGCCGCCGGCGTCCTTCTGCATCGACGCGAACGGATCGAACGGGCGCTGCTGATCGTCCATGCCGCCGTCATGCAGTTCCTGCTGCTGCTCCTCCATGCCGGCCTGCTGCATCGGCGACGGTCCCTTACGGGGCGGCCGGCGCCGTGTCAGCGGCGTCTTGCGCGCGCCCTGGCGCGCCGCTGCCTGGCCGCGCTGCTGCCCGACCTTGTAGGTGTGCCCGCCGTGGTGGCCCTCGGCCTGGCGGGACTGCCCGGCCCCCTGTTCCTGCCCGCGCAGCGCGTTGTCGCTGCCCTGAACCTTGCGTACGCTCATTGGAATATCGCCACCAGGATGTTTTCGGAGAACCGCAGCAACGTCATGCCGGCCCATGGCGCGGCGATGAACACCACCACGGTGACGGCCAGCAGCTTGATGCCCTGCGAGATGCTGGAGTCCTGCAGCGACGTGATCGCCTGGAAGAACGACACCAGCAGGCCGACCAGGGCCGACACCAGGACCGCCGGCAGCGACAGCACCACGCACATCAGCAGGGCCTCGGACGTCAGCTGCAGCACGTTCTCGTAGCTCATCGCTGCGGTCCCTTCATTTGTAGGTGAGCACCAGGCCGTGGATCAGCCGCGACCAGCCGTCGAGCACCACGAACAGCAGCAGCTTGAACGGGATCGCAATGTTCGTCGGCGTCACCTGCGACAGCCCCATCGCGAGCAGCACGTTGGCAATCACGATGTCGACGATGATGAACGCCAGGTACAGCAGGAAGCCGATGCGGAAGGCCGCGGCCATCTCGGTCAACAGGAAGGCCGGTGCCAGCACCAGCAGGTCGTCTTCCTTCAGTTGCTTGGCATGCTCCGGCGGCCAGATCAGCTCCGCCGACTTGAGGAAGAACCGCTTCTCGCGCTCGTGCGCGTGCTTGGCAAGAAAGCGGCGAAACGGCTCGCGCGCGGCATCGGCTGCAGCCAGCACCTGCTGGGCGTTGGACTCGGTGCCTTGCGGCGCATTGCCCACCGTGAGCGCGCGCGACGCGTCCATCAGGATGGGTGCCATGATGTAGCACGAGACGATCAGCGCGATGCCGTTGAGCACCATGTTGGGCGGCACCTGCTGCACGCCCATCGCATTGCGCAGCAGGCCGAGCACCACAGCAATCTTGGCGTACGAGGTCACCACCATCGCGGCGAACGGCAGCACCGCCAGCCCGAGCACGACCAGCAGCAGCGAAACCGGGTCAACGCTGGGGATGCTGACCATGCTCGAGGCCCATGCGGGTGATGCGTACACCCAGTTGCTCGCCGATGGCCACGAGTTGTCCGTGTCCCACGGTCTGCCCCTGGCAGACGAGCCGGATGGTCGCCTCCGACAACGGCGCGTCGAGCTCGACCATGTAGCCGGGCCGCATCGCGGCGAGTTCGGCCAGGCTCACACGCGCCGTGTCGACCTCGAAGACCACCGGCAGTTGCAAGTCCTCGATGCCCTGGCCGGCGGCGTCCGGCGGGTTCACCGCGTCCGACGCCATGTAGGGCTCGTCCGCGACATGTAGCGTGGGAGTGTCGGTCGACATCTGGGTGTGCACCTGTAGGGTCTGGCCGATACCGATGATCAGTGTCTGCTCGTATACGGCCCGTCCGAGCAGCACCACGTCGCCGCTGCGCAGCGACGCCAGGAATCCATCACGCCAGTACCGCACCATGAAGCGCACGCGGCCGCTCAGGCGCAGACCGGCCCACTCGCCGAGGTCGGCACCGACGTGTGCGAGGAACGACGAAAGGTGCGCCGTGCTTCGGGTGTCGGCGCCGCACAGCGCCACGCGCAGGCCACCGACCGCGAGCACGAAGCCGGTATGCGCGCGATCGCTGCGCTCCCACGCGACGACCCGGGCCCCGGTGAGTGCCGGCGAGAACCGCTGCAGCACCTCGGCCAGCAGCAGGGTGGCCACCTGGCAAGCCATGCCGGCGTCGGCAAGCGCCAGGGCGGCCCTCAAAGCGGGCGTCAATGCTTCCTGCTCGAGCCCCACCCGTACGCGGCCTTCGCTCGCCTCGATCTCGAGCAGCAGCAGCGGCGCGCGCGACCGCGCCACGTAGACCTGCAGCGAGGGATCCTCGGTGACCGCGGACAACCAGCGCTGGAAGCGCTCGTCACAGACCAGCCGGGAGACTCGCGCTGCGGTGCGCGCCACCTGCGGCAGCCGCACGGCGATCGGGGTCCACGACGTGGTCTCGGCTGGTCGGAGCGCGGTAGCGGCAGTCATGTCAGGTCGATGTCGATCTCTCGATCCCCGGGTAGGGCCTGGTGCAGCATCGCGGCCAGCGAAGGCCGATGCCTGGACAGTAGCCGCATCGACTGCGTGGCTTGCGTCTGGAAGCGAAGCGACAGGGCGTGCCGCGAAAGCGTGAGGTGCAGCTCGGTTTGCGGCAGCACACGCTCGTCGAGCGGCACCACGACCGACCAGGCTTCGATGGCGGGGTCGGTGCTGACGCACAGCGTGACGATCACGCGCACCAGTTCGACATCCCAGTCGCCGGTCTCGCCACCGAACGTCGGCGGCCGCTCTGCGCTTGCCGGTGACGCCGGGGGGGCGCCCGCCGGCATGCCGCTGTCCATCTCCGCCGGCGCTGCGGCCTCGACGATCCGGGGCGGCCGGATCGCGCCGGGCGGGGCAGCCGTCGCACCCGGCGCGACGCCCGCGCCGCGCTGTGCGGCGGTTCTGCCGTCGGCCGGGACCGGCGTGTCACCGCGTGGGGCCGTGCTTGCTTGCGCAGCCCGCCCGAGGCTCACGTCGAAGCGACGGCCTTGCTGAAGCACGCGCTGGAAGCGCTCGACCTGCCGCGGCGGGGCAGGCGCAGCAGGCTGTCCGTGCAGAGGCGGCGGCGCCGGGATGATGCGGCGCGGCCGTCGAACCTCGTCGTCGCTCATGCCCGGCTCCGCTCGCGCATCGGTCAGACGGCGACGCGCCCGACCGGCCGCAGCTCGACCAGGTTGCCCAGTTCCTGGAACGAGTACACCTTCAGCGATCCCAGCCGCCCTTCGATCATCTTCTTGACGTAGCGGCGGATGTCCATCGAGGTCACCAGCGCCAGGCCGGGCATGGGCGGCGCACCCACCAGTTCAACCACCTTCTCGGTGATCACGGCCGCATGCTCGGGCGGCATCGCCAGGTAGTTGCCGGCCGGTGTCGGCTTGATGCACTGGCGGATCGCCTGCTCGACGCTGGCGTCGAGCAGGATGGCCTGCACGAAGGCCTGCCCGCCCGAGGCCTCGTACGCGAGGTAGCGCCCGAGATCGCCGCGCACGTACTCGGTCAGCAGCAGCATGTCCTTCTCCTTCGGGCCCCAGACGATGAGGCTCTCGAAGATGCTGCGCAGGTTGCGGATCGGCACCTGCTCTTCAAGCAGGCGTCGCAACACCTCGGCGATGCGCTGCGTCGGCATGATCTTCTGTACTTCGGCGACCAAGCCCGGGTAGTCCTGCACGGCCTTGTCGATCACCCACTGCACTTCCTGCACACCCATGAACATGTGGGCGTGGGCCCTGAGCAGGTGCATCACCTGGCGTGCCATCACATCCTCCAGGTCCAGGCAGTTGCCGCGTTCGGCCTCGGGCACGGCGTCGGGTTTCACCCAGAGCGATTCGTCGTGGTCGAGCACGGGACCGTGCCGCTGCGCCTTGGGCGCGAGCGGCGAGTTCGCGGCCGACAGCATCATCAGCCGTCCGGGCACCGACACCAGCTTCAGCGGCACGTCGTTGAGCAGCACTTCGAACTGCAATCCCTGCATCTCCTTGGCCACCCACATCGTCACGCCGGGAAACGGCAGGCCCAGCCTGGCCTGCAGACGGTGACGCTCGGTCTGCATGGCGTCGTCCAGCCGCTCGGCCTCGAGCAGCAGCGCCAGGTCGCGCGACATGCGAACGCACAGCGGCTTCGAGAACGGAGGCTGCTGCTGCAGGATGGACGGGGGCTCGCCTTTGGCGCCCTCACGCTGCAACGCCTTGATCGGCTTGGAGATCACCTGCGCCTCGGCCTTGCGCCGGCGCTTCGTCAGGAAATGACCGGCCACGCACAGCCCGATCGCCAGCGCCAGGAACTGCAGCGTCGGGAACCCCGGGATGACGCCCATGCCGACGCTCATCGCGGCCGAAAGGTACATCGCCCGGTCGCTGCCGGTCATCTGGCCGACGATCTCCTGGCCCAGCGACTTCGGCTTGAGCTGGTGCTCGTCGGCCACGCGCGTGATCAGCACGCCGGCGGCCACGCAGATGAACAGCGACGGGATCTGCGACACCATCGCGTCGCCGATCGACAGCACCAGGAAGTGGTGCGCCGCCTCGCCGGCCGTCATCTCGTGGTACATCGTGCCGACCACGATGCCGGCCAGCATGTTGATCAGCGTGATCACCAGGCCTGCGATGGTGTCGCCCTTGACGAACTTCATCGCACCGTCCATGCCGCCGTGCATCTGGCTTTCCATCGCCAGCAGCCCGCGCTTGCGCTTGGCCTCCTCGCCGGTGATGATGCCGGCTCGCAGGTCGGCGTCGATGCTCATCTGCTTGCCCGGCATCGCGTCGAGCGTGAAGCGCGCCCCGACCTCGGCCACGCGCTCGGCACCTTTCGAGATCACCAGAAACTGCACGATGGTGATGATCAGGAACACCGTGATGCCGACCACCAGGTTGCCGCCCACCACCAGCTCGCCGAAGCTCGAGATCAGCTCGCCCGCCTCGGCCTCCAGCAGGATCATCTTGGTCGACGCAATGTTGAGCGACAGCCGGAACATCGTCGTGAACAGCAACAGCGAAGGAAACGACGACAGCGCGATCGCGTTCGGGATGAACAGCGTGATCATCAACAGCAGAACGCTGATCGTCAGGTTGATCGCCAGCAGCGTGTCCATCACTGCCAGCGGCAACGGCAGCACGATGAGCCCGACGATGGCCACCACCACCATCGCCATGGTCAGGTCGTTGCTCAGGCCCGCGGGCATCTCGAACTTCATGGCTTGGTTCCCTTGTCCGGCTGGGCTGCACCGTGGACCGATTCCGCGGCGCTGCCCGAAACGTGGCGCGTGAGCTGCTCCATCAGGCGAACCCATCGCAGCACCGCGGCGACCGCCTCGAACAGCGCCTCCGGAACGCTGTCGTTGACCGGCACGCGGTGCAATTGACGCGCAAGCGGCGGATTGACGACGACCGGGACGCGATGTTCTGCTGCGATGGCGCGAATCTCCAGCGCCTGTGCGTCGATGCCCTTGGCCACGACGACGGGCAACGGCGTCTGGCCGGGCACGTATTTCAGCGCCACTGCGTAGTGCGTCGGGTTGGCCACCACCACCGAGGCCCCGGGCACCGACGCACGCGGCGCCTCGTTGGCCATCTCGTGGGCGATCTGCTTGCGCTGCCCCTTCAGCTGCGGGTCGCCTTCCATCTCCTTGTGCTCGCGCTTGACCTCGTCCTTGGACATGCGCTGGTCGCGGATGAACAGCCACTTCTGCACCGCGAAGTCGACGGGACCGATGACGACGAACACGATGATCGCGGCTCCGAACAGCTTGAGCATCGCGCTCCAGCCGAGCGCGATCACGCCTTCCGGGCTGTGCAGGCTGGCACCGACGAGAAGCGGCAACAGGCTCATGCAGATGGCCGTCGCCACGGCACCGAGCACGATCGCCTTGAACACCATCTTGAGAAAGTCGACCAGCGAGCGGACCGAGAAGATCTTCTTGATGCCGGACGCAGGATTGACCTTGTTGAAGTCAGGCGTGATCGGCTTGAAGGTGACCTGCACACCGACCTGCGCGAACGACGCAACCAGCCCGACCGCCACCGCGACGGCCAGATACGGCAGCGCCACCAGCCCGCCCTCCTTGACGATGTCGAACACGACGGCGAACACGTCGTCGTTGGTCTGCGCGAGGATGCCGCGTTCGTAGACGATCGCGAACATCTTGAACAGATGCTCGGCCGACGACCTCGACGCGAGTGCGAGACACACCGTCAGTGCAAACAGCCCGAGCGCCGCGTTGACGTCCGGGCTCTTGGGCGACTCGCCCTTCTCGCGTGCGTCCTTGAGCTTCTTCTCGGTCGGCTCTTCGGTCTTTTCGCCCGACATGGCAGCCCTTGTGCGCGCCCAGGGGGCGCAGGCCAGGCCGGTGCGCCCCCACTCCACGTTATCCAGGTCAGATTACCGTGCGGCCTCTTTCATGCCGTCGCCGGAACCCCGTATGCGGCTGCCCACTGCGTCGGCTGCCTTGGAGACCATCGAGTCGACCGAGGTGGCCAGCTTCATCTGCACCTCTTGCAACATCATCTGGTGCTGCTGCGCGTACATCTGCTGCATCACCTGCGTCGCGTCACCGGCCTGGGCTCCCGCCATGTTGCTTGCCGGGTGCAGCCCGCCATCTCCGCCTCCGGGCCCTCCCGGGCCTCCCGGGCCTCCCGGTCCCCCAGGACCTCCGGGGCCTCCAGGTACGCCCATGTTGTGGGTGCTCATCGGCGTGTCGGGCGTCTGAGTCCCCGACGCATTTTTCGAAGACGCCGAGAACGTCGAGTTCAACAAGGTCGGCGAACTGGGCACGCTGGACGTGGGCGAGCTGAGTGCCGTCTTGAACGCATCGCCGGTCGGGCTGGCAGGCGAGTTCTTGCCACTGGTGTCCAGCTTCGGCAATTTGGCACGCAACTGGCTCATGCGGTCCGACCCGTTCGAGCGTGGTGCACTGGACAACTGGTGCGCCGGCGTCTGCTGGGTGCTTTGTCCGGCAGGCCGTTGCGCTTCGTTCGTCTGCCCCGGAGGAACGTTGCCACCGACCGGGCTGCTCGGCCCAACGGGCCTGGATATATCTGGCATGCTGAATTCCTTTCCCAGCTCGTTTGCCGCGCATGGAGAGGTAGGCCTCCGCGGCTTGAGGTACGAAGGCATTGGCGCATCCGTGCTCGGCACGCGTGTGCGGCAAGACGAAGCGATGCGGCGGCAAGCGAAAGAACTTCAGAACGCCTTCGCAGGCTGCGACGGCCATCGACGCGCGCTTCGCCACCGGCTGGATCAGGCCCCGAGCACCGCGATTTCTGCTCTTCGGTCCTGCTTCGAGATCTTCGTCCGGAAGCGCACCGGCTTTCCGCACATCGGAATGATCTCCCCGGTGCGGCACGGGTGCGCCGCACACAACGGCGCATCGAGCGTCACCTTCGATTCAAGAACTTAGGAGATCGTCAAATGTCTGGCGTGCAACCCACCTCGTCCCGTACTTCCACCCCGCCTGGGGCTCCGACCACCTCCGAGCAAACTGCAAGAGCCGGGACGTCTCAGTCCCACAACTCGGACGAGATACACGCCGCCCTGCCGCAGCGATCAGCAGCTCGAAACTCGGGGTCTCGTGCGCCTCAGACCACGCTGTCGAGGCCGACGACGCCACAGGGAGGCGACGAGATCACGCATGTGCAAAGCACGCAAGCCGCGCAAGGCACGCGACGCCCACAGGACGTGCAAAGCGTGGCTTCGGTGCGGGACGCCGCCATCCGCACGTTCGACGACATCGTGGCGCGCACCGACACGATGAAGCTGTCGAATCCTGACGTCATCAAAGGCATCATTTTTCAGGCGGCAAACGTCGGCGTCGGCGCGGCATCCGCGTTCGGTGCAGGCCGGGCTATCGGCGCCGCCGTTGCGGATATCGTGGTGCGGGCAGCGTTCGATTCGCCTCAGCTCCTGGGCTTGGGGCCGGACAACGTCAGCTATCACGAGCAGAACGAAAAACAGACTGCCATGATGATGACCAATGCCATCGCACAATGGGTCGGCGCGACCATCGGGGGCGGCATAGGAGCAGCGGCAGGCAACGTTGTGGCCCCCCGGGCGGCGGCCCTTGCGGGCCGTCAGATCGTGCCCGAACAGTTGCAAGCTTTGGTGCCCGACCATGTCGCGGACCTCTTGCGCCCGGACGGGCAGCCCTACGGTGCGGAAGGGGTCGCTGCGTTGCGAACCCAGATTCAGGACGCGCACAAGCGACTTGGGGCCATCAGCGGTGACGCACACGTGCATGCTGGTGAGGTCATCTTTGGTATCGAGAACGCCGCACGCGGCTTCGGCCAAGGCATGCAACCCGCCGGTGCGCTGCCTCACATCGGCATTTCCGTCGCGATCTCGGCCACGGCGGGCGCCGGCACTGGAGCAACGGCCGCCATCGAGATGATTCGCGAACGCGTCCAGGTGCCCGATGCTCGGCACGACGGGAACGGCCCCGCTCCGATGGTCCCCGTGGCACCTTTCAAAGTGGGAGCGCCTCTCGACATTCCGGACCGCTTCACAGGCCCGACCAAGACAGCCACGGCGCGCAACATCGCGGCCGGCGTGGCGGACCGCACCTTGCTCATGGGAAAGTCCACCTTGCCGCTCGCCGCTGCCGGGGTGACGGGCCCTGCAATCGCCGCGGCCTTGCCCGAAACGACCAAAGACCTTGCGCACCGAGGCATCCAGGCCGGCGTGCTGGGCGCCGGCGTCGCGGCAGCCGTCAAGCCGTGGTTCGAGGGCCAGCCGGTGATCGCGGCGCACGATGCCGCCCGTCGTGCACGGCAACAGCCGTCCGATGTCGAGATGACGGCGCAGTCGTCCACCCCGGCACCGCGCAACGACGCGCCCACCTCGCCGGAAGAGCGCTGATCTGCTGCTCCGCATGAAAACGCACACGAGCAGGCCACCGACCCATTGTCTGCTCGGGTGCGGTTCCGAGCGTTCGTTCTGACAGCATGGCCGTCAACTTTTCAGGATTGGCCCGCGGTGCCAGGTCACTCATTACCGGCGAGACGCCGGTGCTCAGCCCTCCGCAAAGGTCGGCCAGCGCCTCGGTGCAGCAGCAGTTCGCCGCTTGCGCCGGACTGAAGGCCCGCAACGGGCAGCTGAACCCGAGCAGCATGCTCCGAGTTCGGCCGCCGACCTTCGCGCCGGGCTCTGCGGCGCCCCGCCTGCAACCGGGCGCGGGGAGCGCACCGGCACGAGCTGAGCTGCAAGTGCCGCTGCTGCCGTCCGTACCGACCACCGGTGCCACACCGTCAGCGCCGATGCTGCCGGCGGCCACCCCTTCTCCCCAGGCAGACGACTCGCGGTCCGCGGCAACCGCCACCGTCAGGACTCAGCCCGCGACCAAGAACATCAACGCCCCGGTGCCCGGCGAACCCGCGGTGTTTGCATGGCTGCCTGTGCAGGTGTCGTCACCCATCGACGCCCTCGCGGCTCGCGGTGTCGACCGTCCGCACTTCCAATGGGCGAGGCCGGTGGCGAGCTGACGTGCGGCCGCATCGCCGCATCAGGTCGCACAACACTCAGCCCCGTGCTTACGGCGCGTTGGGAACTTCCTCGACAGATCTGCAGGACAGCCCGCGTCGCGCTGCAACGCGACATCGGTCTGTCGATCGCCAAGGACGTCACCGCCATCTTCGGCTGCGTGCTTGCACGTGACGGGACCGCACGGCTTTCAGTTCAGAGGCGCCCCATCGCCGAGCCTCCTGAAGCCGGCGCTCGACCCGCACCGTCGAACCATGCCCGTCGGACTCGCTGCCTGTGCATGCTGCAACGCACCAGGATTCCGCTCGGGCCGACAGGGACGTTCACCCACGCACAGGCCGTTACTGTCGATATGAACAAAGTTGAGGATTTCGTCGAGCAGGTGTGAACATCGTCACGGCCCGCACTCCTAGCATCAATCGCATCCGTGGAATTCCACACCACCCATACGAAGAGGATGTCGAGATGTTGATGCTTGCACTGACATGTATTCGCACCTGCCTGCAGGACGAGCCCGTCCGTATGGTGATGCAGGGGCAGCTCACTCAAGCGGTGCGCCTCGCCATGGTCCGGCTGGAGAAACGCCCTTCGCCTCAGGCCGCCGACTCGCATGCCCTGCTGGGGCAGATCGTGGGCCGTTCGCTCATTGCATTGGGTCGCGAGGAAGAAGCCGAGGAGCTGTTCCGCCGGCAACTGCGCATCTACGAGATGTCGTCGCGGGCCTGCGTGCGATGGATGTCGTCGATGGACCAGGGCGCGATGCAGCTGGCGCTGAACCGGCTCAGCCGGGCAGCGGACGCGTTCAACACGGTGGCCGACGACGAAACCGCGCCGGTGCCGCTGCGCGTCGAGGCGCTCGCGGGGCTGAGCGTGTCGCTGCGCGGCCTGGGTGAGTACCGCCGTGCCGACCGGACCTTGAGCCACGCGCAGGTGATGGCCCAGGCGCACACCCCGATGATCCTGCAGCGCCTGCTCGAGGCGACGCGCATGGAAAGCAGCGTGCTGAGCGGCCTGCGTGCCTTCGACGAAGGCAGCGATGCCGCACCGATCAGCGTCGGCGCGGGCTTGCCTTCGTACAGTCGGGCGCAATTGCTCGAGCTGGCCGGCGAGTTCGACGACCTGGTCATCGCGCGGCGGCGCCTGACCTTCCTGGCTGCGCTGCTACCTCACCGCAGCAAGACCGAGCAGGCCGCGAACATCGTCGAGAACCTGCATTTCGTGCGGCAGCAGAAGCTGTCCGGCCACGAGTGCGAATGCCGCGTGGAGGCCGCGCTCGCACTGGTCGGCAACGGCGAGGCCAAGTCCGCACACGACGTGCTGGAGAGCCTGGCCCACGACGAGGAAAGCGTGCGCCGCCACCGCTATTCGCTCGAGTTGAAGTACTGCATCTCGCGCATCTATGCATTGCAGGGCCGCCATGCCGACGCTCTGCGTCTGTACAAGGAACACGTCAACCAGGCAATGGGCCGCCTGCGGGCGGAGCTGGCGCAGTTGCCCTACTCCCGCTGTCTGGAGAAGCAGCAGATGGCCGATCACAACGACTCGATGAAGATGCTGCTGCCGTTGCGCTACCGGCGTGCCTACCAGTACATCGTGGAACACCTCGACGACCGCGACCTGTCGGTGCGCGAAGTCGCGGCTCATATCGACGTGACCGAACGCGCGCTGCAGATGGCGTTCCGCTCGCATCTGGGCATGGCCCCCGCCGAGCTGATCCGCCGCAAACGCATGGACGGCATCCGCAAGGAGCTGCGCGAAGCCCCGGACCGTCCCAATGTGCTCGATGTCGCGCAGCGCTGGGGCATGACGAACCGCTCCACGCTGACGCAGAACTACCGGCACTTCTTCAAGGAAACGCCGACCACCATGCTGCGCGGCGGCGCTCCTTTCCCGGCCACGCCAGGCACTGAACCCGAAGACCTGCAGTGACGCGGCGCAGCCACCGGCGCTGACACCGTCGGCGCCGGTGGCTGCGCGACCACCTGTCCGTGCCTGCCATGTGGCCGAACTCGCACACCCGCAGCATCGTCCCGCCGGCGGCCTCGCGGACGCCGGTCGCGACGACCGCTTCCCCAGCCGACAGCACAGGGCCGCGCAGCGCGTCGCGGCCGGGCCGCGAGCGCAGCCTCACCGATCGCGTCTTCAGCATCCTCACGCGCACGGTATGCATTCCGGGCGCTGCAGCGCCGGTGGAAGTCGCCGACAGCGAGACGACGGTGCAGGCGATCGCCGAGGAGCACACGCCGCAGAGCGGCCTTGTGGAGCTGACCGACGACCCGCGCGGCGCGGCGGTGCATGCCGTCGCAGACGCAGAGCGCATTTTCGAGCCGCACGTCCGCAGCCTGGTGTACGCGCAGATGCAGCCCGCCGAGCCGGTGCTGCCGAGCCCCCCGGTGCGGCGAGTCGGGGCTCGCATTGCCGCGCCCCCTTCCGTCGGACGCCCCCGCCACGAGCAGGAGCAACATCAGCGACGGCACCACGGCCGCGCGGTGCTGCTCGGCATCGCGCTCGCGGTCGCCGTGGTCGCGTTGGCGATGCAGTTCCTGAGCCGGACGGAACACGCGCCCCGCGGCGGCCACGGCCGCGGCGACGACACGCGCCATTCGCACGAAGCGCCGCAGCGCCGGCACTGACACGCCATGGCGGCTGCGCAATCCCCGACATCGCTTCGCACGCGGCGCAGACCGCAGCAGCGAGGCGTCCAACATCGTGTCATCAGGCGCGCGGCCGCCCGCCACGCGGCCCCGATGCACGTCACCGCATGGAGCACTCAATGGAAGGAACGACGCAGGAGATTTCGCGGCCATTGCTCGTCACCAGCCGCGGTTACCCCGGAGGCGACTGGGCGGACGTGGCACGAGGTGCGGGCGCGGGGTGGAAGCTCTGGCGAGACCGGCGTCATGGCACGGTATTCGCGGACTTCGGCCACCTGGGTCACGGCATGTCAGGGGTGCGCCTCGCGCGCCTGCTGAGATCGGCGTCGAAGGAGGTGCGGATCTTTCTGCTGTCCGACAGCGCCGACCCGGCCCAGAAGCTCTGGGCGCGCGCCAATGGTGCCGACGACGTGATCCAGCGCGAGGCCGCCGCGATCGCCGCCCGCCTGTCCGGGCTGTATCGAGACCGGCGAGGTGATGCCGGCGGCGACCTGCCCGAAGATGCGCCGGAACACATGCTCAGCCTGCAGCTGACGCCCGCACTGATGACGCACGGCCGGCTCGGTCCGGCCGCCTGTGTGCTGGTCGACGAAGCCATCGAGGCGTGGTCCCGTGCCAACGACGGCGCCTTCCCGACCGCCGAGGAACTGGCACGCGAGCTGGCGCAACACATCACCAGCGACCGGCGCCGCGCGTCCTTCCTCGCCTGCTTCGGGCTCGAGGAGTAAGCCATGCTGCGCGCGTTCGATCACCGGCCCTTGTCGTGGCAACTGGGCGTGCTGACGCTGCTGGCGGCCGCCGCGAGCCTGTGCGCCGTGTTCACGACGGCACACGCGCTGGCGGCTCACCGCACGCTGAGCGAGGCACGAGCCGTCGCCGACATGGCGCAGCACGTCGGTACCTGGGGCTCGCACTATGGGGGGCTGGCGGTGCACCTGCGCGGCGTGAACCCGGCGCGCGCCGGCAGCTACCTCGAGCAGCGCGTGTACGCCAGCAATGCGCAGGACTTCCAGCACCTGGCCGGCATGCGGGTGAACCCGTTCCGCCTGGACCGCAGCGCGCTGGAGCGCGTCGACGCGTACTACATCAAGAATCCGGCGCTGATCCAGGACGAACTGGCCGAGATCGCCAGACTGTCGCGCTCGCGCCTGCAGCTGCGCATCTTCGGCACCAGCGGCTTCACCGAGTTCGACGCCCCCGATGCCTTCGGCGTCGAGGCGCTCGGTGTGCTGAAGGACGGCGGCCGGCGCGAGTATCACGTCCGGCGCGGCGAGCTGCTGCTGTACGCGCGCGCGCTCGACGGCACCGCCGCGCCGTCGCGCATCGTGAGCGTGTCGGCCCCGGTGCCATCGGTGGCTCAGGTGCTGTCCGAAAGCCTGCCGCCGGCCGGCTGGGCCGTTCTGGCCGCCGCACTGGGCGCACATCTGCTGCTCGCCCTGTTCGTCAAGCGGCGCGTGGTGGTGCCGCTCGAGCGCATGCGCCGCTATGCCGACGACTTGTCGAACGCCGCGATCACCTCCGAGCGCAGGGTGCCGGAACCCGACGAGGTCGACGCGGAATCGCGGAACGAACTCGACCGGCTCGCACTGGCGATCACCGGACTCGGCGCTTCGGTGCACATCCTGTTCCGCAAGGTGCGTTCCCGGGCAGCGGCACCGCGCGCCAGGGGGGCCGAAGCATGACGCTGTGCCTGCGCACCGACCACGGCTTGCGAACCTAGCGTTTCAGGAGGGCTTACACGCATGGACGTCTTCGACCTGCTCGATCGGGAAACGCGCAGATTTTCGCGCGACTTCCACGACTGTGCCGCGCAGCCGGACGATTCAGGCCGGCACGCCGCCGGCGAGCCGCTGCTGCGGCGCATCGCCACCTACCTGCTGGCGCTGGAGGATGTGATCTATCCGTCGTTGGTGGCCGCCGAGATCGGCATACCGCCGTCGGCATTGCAGGCCCACGAGCGCCTGCGCCGCCGTACCGCCGAGGCGCTGCTGCGCTACTGCGGCAGGGAGGCGAGCGCTTATCGCTCGCTGTGCCGGGTGCGGCACGACCTGAAGCAGTACGTCGAACTCATGCGCCGCGAGCTGTATCCGGCGATGTACCGGACGCTGTCGGTGGCAGAGAGCCTGCTGCTCGCCGACGAGCTGCTGCAGTGGCTGGCCGCTCATCGCCGCCAGCAGGACGGCGGCATGGCCACACCGCCCGCTCGGCCCTGGGCGCCATCCCGGCCGCCCGGACTCGACCTCGACCGGCTGCCCACGCTGCACCATGTGGTCGCCCAGGCACAAGCCGGGCTGCGCGGCCCCGGGAGGCCCCGGTGAAGGGCCGCCTCTGGCGTGCGCCGTCTCTGGCGCTCACCGCCCTTTGCCTGGCCGGTTGTGCCGGCACCGCGCGGCAGCGGGCGCTCGACGCGCCGCCGACGCCGATCGAGGTGCGGCCCGTGGCCGCCCCCCCCGCCGGCAGGCAGGCCACACCGGCACCCGAGCGGCGCTGGAGCGCCGACCTGCGAGCCGTCGCCCGCAAGATGCAGCAGGCGGCGCTCGAACAAGGAGCCGCCACGGTCGACCGCACGTCCGACGACCGGGTGTTCATGCGCATGCCGATCGCCGCTGCCTTTGCGCAACGCAGCCTGCATGCCACGCGCTCCACCGTCGCGTTCCTCGACGTGCTGGCAGACGCATTGGATCGCGAGCCCGGCGTTTGCGTCACGCTGGCCGAGAACCCGCCTTTCCATCTGCGCCAGCGGCCCGGGCCGAAGCCCTACCCACGCGCGCAGGCGCTGCGCAGCCACCTGATGGACCGAGGCGTGGACCCGGGGCGCCTGGCGATCGAGGTGCTGGGCTATCACGAGGTCTCGATCGGCGCCTTCTGGCCGGCACAAGACAAGGTGGCGCCTCATGTCGAGCTGATGCTGTACAGCTGCCCGGTGTGAGCGTCCTGAAGCGGAGCGGGGGAAACCTGGGACGGCCGGGCATCGACGCTCGAGCGTGCGACCCCACACTGCTTCGGCATGCGCTCCGGTTCTTCGCCCTCGCCTCTCTCCAGGTCCGGGCGGTCAGCTACCGTGCGGTCAAGCAAGTTCGTGGAACAAGCGCCGGACGCCGGCAACGCGGTGCTACACGCCCGCGTTTCGCCCGCACACCGGTACTGCGCAGCCAGGCAGATCCCTCGCAGCGCGCGGCGCGGAAACACCCACTTCCCGCCCGCTTCTTCTGCGCATCGCGGGGCGGCACACGCCCTGTCACACCGAAAGACGAGGCTCTCGATGGCACCTGACTCCACGCCCCCCACATCGCCGGTGACGCACCGGCGCATCTGGGGCTACCCGCAACCGGTCTTCGAGGCAGCCTGCATGATGGCGTGCGAAGGAACCACCATGCTGCCCGGACCGATGGACATCCGCCTCGACCCGTGCTGCATCACGGTGCAGCCGCTGCACGAGCGCGCTGCGCCGTGGCAGGCGCGCGCACCGGTGCCACGGCCGGCCCGCATGGACCGGTCTTTGTGGCACAACACACTGTTGTGCGCCAATACCGCCGTAATGCGCCACGGCAGCTTCGCGTTCGGCCTCGACGACGACGAACAACCGTTGCTGACCTCCCAGCTGTTCTCGTCGGCCGACGACCCGATCGGACTGGCCCGCCAGCTGCAACGCATGCACGAGCTGTGGCAATGCGCCGAGAGCCTGGCCGCCACCGAGGCCGCGCCGATCGCTCACGCGCACATCGAGGCGTTCATGCTGCCTCGCCACCCCGAGCGACCGCACGACGAAGGCCAACGCCAGGCGCGCATCAGCAACTGCCTGATCGACAGCCTGCTGGCGATGGGTCTGTCGGAGCAGCAGACCTGCCAGATCGCGGCGGCCGGAAAGTTGCGGCTGGACAAGGCCGAAATCCGTTTCGAATGTCCGCCGACCGGTGTCGCGCTGCTGATGATCATCACGCTGCACAACGCGCTGCTCGACGGCACCCCCGAGTCGGCGTTGCAGCTGACGACGGAACTGATGGCCGACTTCGGCATCGCGGTGGGCCGCACATCGACCGGCTACCAGTTGCTGGCCCGATGGCCGTGCAACGGACATGCAACGACCGAGTTCGGCAAGTTCCTGGCGACCTTCGCCGAGCTGCCGACCGTGCTGCTCGCCGACACCACGGTCTACGACCCCGCGGACAGCGACCTCGACGTGTTGCTGCCGCACGTCTAGCGCCTGGTCACACGCCCCGGTAAATGTAGATCGGCGTGCGGTACAGATCGCCCAGCCGTATCACCGCGTCGGGGTGCCGCGACGGCAACGCGAACGTGTTGCTGACGACGAGCGCCGGGCGCCACTCACCCTTGCGAAGCTTGGCCTCGACCGCCTGCATGCCGGCGGGGTACAGATAGCACAGCAACACGGCGCCGGCAGGCAGGTCGGCCTGCCGGAAGTCCTTGCGATGGAAGGAAAGACGCTCCAGCCGCAGCAAGCGCTTGAGCAGCACGGAGACCGCCCACGGTATCGGAGACAGCTCGTAGCCGACGACCCGACAGCCAGGATGGCGGCGCGCATACCGGATCGCGAGCGTGCCCCAGCCGGACCCAAGGTCGACGACGTCCGCCTGCCCCACCGGCCCGGCAGCCTCGAGCATCGCCGAACAGGCCTTGAACGAACTCGGCATGGGCGAAATGCCGAGCCGCAGCGTGAACACCGCGAGCGATGCGATGACGGCGCATCCCGTCGCGAGCAGCGTGATTCCGATGAAATGCATGTGGGGCAACGCTCCTGCTTCCAGCATGCCACCGGGGGCGCGTGTCGCCGCCTTGTTTCCTGTGTGCGCTTCGCGTCTGCCGTTCGAAGCTTCGCGTGCGGCGCGGCACCTGGCGGCCCGGGCACGCGATGATGCAACGGCCACCCGCGCGAGAACCGTGCACAGGTGACCCGTTGCAGCGCGAAGCGCTGCGCATTGCAGCCAGCAGGGCCTTCGCCATGTCCCAGTATCTGTCCTCCGCACCGGCGCCCGGCAGCAGCTTCCCGGGCGCCGCCACGCCCTTCGTTCCCCCGTCCCGGACGGGCCTGGTGCAGCTGCCGGGCAGCACGCGGGTCGTCTGGTGGACAGGCCGCGTCGCGATCGGGCTGCAGTACTCGCCACCGCGGCCGGCGGCTGCGACGGTCGGGACGCAGCCGCGGCCGGATTGACCCACGATCTACCGGGAGCCACGGCCGTGAGTTCTTCTTCCCGCATCGGCACGCAAGCGCCGCACCTGCCGTCAGGAGGGTCGGCGCCCCAGCACACGAACCGAGCGGCCACGAGCTCCACACCGGCCTCCGTCACGCCGGGCGGCCTCACGGCGCACGGCGCGCACGCCGGGGCGCACGGCAAGACGACAGCGCCGCGCGCCTCCAATGCGTCGCTGAAGAACTTCCTGTCGAGCGCCTCGCAGGGGCTCCAGCAGGCCCCCGAACGACTGAACCTCGCGGCCGACGGACTGCAGCAGGCCAGCGCCCTGGCGCAACAGGCAGGAACGCTGCTGCAAGCCGCGCCGCAAGCGCTGCAGGGTGCCGGCTCGGCCTTCAAGACCGCAGCGTCGACGCTGCAGAACGCAGGCGCGGCCGCACAGCTCGTAGCCGGCCGCATCGCGCCGATCGCCGGAGCCGTCGTGTCCGCGGTGGAGCTGGCTCAGGCGGCCAGCAGCACCGTCCAGGCCTTCCGCTCCGTCTCGCCCGACGGCACGCCCGTCGAGCCGCCACCGGGCGCCCGCAGTTCGGCGCTGTTGAACCTCGCCGTGAAGACCGGCGAGTTCGCAGCCAACGCGCACCCCGCGTTGCAGATCGCCACCGCGGCGGTCAAGGCCACGGGCACGGGTCGCAGCTGACAGTCAGGGCATTGCACCCGGGAGGGGGCGCCTGTGTCTCGCCGCGGCGCCCGCCGCGGCCGTCGCTCACCAGCAGGCGTCCACCGGCAACCGACCACCCGTCACGCCCTGGATGCCCAGGTGGTCGATGGTGTAGCTGCCGCAGGCGTCCGCGTCCTGGGCCGGGGTCGGCTCGGCGACGGCACGCCAGCCGCTCGCGTCCGACGTGAGCTCGAGGTGCAGGCGGTAGTACGCCGTGGTGCCGAAGCGCACCTCCACAGGAAATTCGCTGCCCGCATAGCCCAGAAACGGTGGCGTTTCGGCATAGGCGTTGTGGGTGGTGAAGTACCGTTCCTGCCGGGCGGCGAGTTCGAGCAGCGCGGTCTTGGCCTCGGCGCGCCGGGACTTGCGCACCGCCTCCACATAGCTCGGAAACGCCAGCGCCGACAGGATGGCGACCACCACCACCACGATCATCAGCTCGATCAGGGTGAAGCCGCGGCAGCGGCCCGACATGGCGGCACGTGGCATGGTCAGCGCAGCTGGATCCAGTTGAGCCGCCCGCCCGGCCCGGAGGGTGCGGGTTGCACGCGCGTGACGCGGCCGCCTCCTGCAAACGTCTGCTGCACCAGGAAGGCCTTGCGCCGCGTGGTCACCACCGCCGGGCTGCCGGTGGCCCCCAGTGCCAGCCCGGCGACGTCCGGCACGCCGGCGTCGGAAAAGAACGGCGTCCTGGCGGCGCCGCCGTTCTCGACCGAGACGGCCATGGTGTAGCCGCCCTGCGCGCGGCGCGAGCAGGTGAACGGATCGGAAGTTTCCGGCACGGTGGTGTTGACCAGGAACATGCCGTACGCCAGCACCGGGTTGTAGAGCACCTGCTCGTCGCTGCCCAGCGGCAGGGTCCAGCCCATGTGCTCGTTGCTGCCGGAGCAGGCGCTGCTGCCTTTCCAGCAGACGTCGAAGCGGCTCACCGTGCGCACGTCGCCGGCCTGCGGCGAAGGCCGGGTCGAGACCGTCTGGGCGACGAGTTGTGCCGGCGTGACGGTCGCCGTCGCCGGCAGGCTGGCATACCGGGCGCCGGTGCGCGTCCTGCCGTTCCATTCGTCGAAGTCGGCGTCCCACACGCCGTACAAGGCCTGGCCGCCGCTGGCGTAGGTTGCGGCGCCGGTCAGGGTCTGTTCGAGCTTCTCGCCGGTGCCGAAAGAAACCACCACGCGCGGCAATGCGCCAGCGCCCCTGCCCGGGACAGAGGCCACCACCACCTTGCCGGTGACCGGCCGGCCCGGTGCACTGAACAGAGGCGTCGCCGAGGCGGCCCATTGCGCAGGGTCGGACGAGGCCAGATCGAAGCGCCAGACGTTGCCGAGGCGGTCGCCCGCATACACGTAGTCGGTGATGTGGTCGCCGTCGAGGTCGACCGGCGTGACATTGGCGATGCCGTTGCCCGAGCCGCCCACGCCCGCCGCCAGGTAGCGGAACGTGATGGCGCCGGTGGCCCGGTCGATGCGCATGATGAACAGGCCGGCACCACCTGCGGCGCTGTTCATGCCGTTGCCGAACAGTGCCGCCCAGCTGCCGTCGTGCAGGCGCCGGATGGCCGGCGTGCCGACCACCGCGCCCAGGTGCGCGCCGCACGAGCCATGGTTGACGCAGGTGATCGACGCGGAATTCCACTCGCCTTTGACGATCGCCGCGGCGCGGTCTTCAGCGAAACGCGAGGGGTCGGTCACGTCCAGCGCATAGACCGCGCCGGACACCGCGGTGGTGCGGTCTCCGACTGCACCGGTGTTGTTGCGCGCAGGGCCCAGCCCACCGACCAGCCAGGTGCGCCAGGCACCGCCCACGTACAGGTCGCCGGCGCCCGGTGTCGCGTCGACGTACAGGTTGTGCGCGTACTTGCTGCCGGAGAAATCGAGGGCCGGTGTCGTCGAGTGGATGCGCTCGACCACCTCGGCCGGCATGTAAGCCAGCAACTCCCTGCCGTCATTGACGCCGCCGGCCCGGAAGCCGTGCAACAGCCCGTCGTTGGCGCCGACGTAGACCACCGGCGTGCGAGTCGCATGGCTGTTGCGATACGCCGCGTACGACTGCCCTTCCGCGCCGGTCTGGCCGGTGATGCCGTCGACCCAGGGGCCGTCATACGGCGCCGACGGGGCGCCCACCCAGGTGGGGCTGGAGTTCAGCATGTCGCCCAGCAGCCCGGTGCGCGTGCGCAAGCGGCCGCCGTTCCGGATCTCTGCCTCCCGATGGCCGCGCAGGTAGTCGAGGCGCTCGGGCGCCGGCCGGCCGTCGGCCGCGCTGAGCGCGTTGCGCTGCGCCGCCGACAACGCGTCCCATCGCAGCGGCACCCCGCTGGTGCCGTTCCAGCTCAACATGGTGCGTGCCGACGGCGCTTGGGCCGCCACGGCTGGCGCACCGGTGCCGACCGCCGGGCAGGCGCCGCCCGTGAGACCGCAGTTGGCATCCCAGTTGGCGGTGCTGCGGATCGACAGCGTGTCGGTCGCCGGGTCCTCGAGCAGGTCGTGTGCGGTCAGTTGGCCCCACCAGTTCAGCGGGTGGTTGAGCACCAGGTACAGCTGCGACCCCGCCCGCACGCGCGCGGTGGGCTGCACGTCGGTGCCCGCCGACGTGTTGGCGCGGTCCCAGGGCGCAGCCTTGAAGCAGGTGATCTCATGCACATTGCTGCCGCCGCCCGTGCTGCCGGAAAAGCCGAAGCGAAACGACGACGGCAGCGGACCGTTGGACTCGGTGATGCGGCGGCCCACGAGCACCGGCTGTGAGATGCCGCCATCGATGCTGTAGGAGAAGTCGAGATCGCCGTCCTGCGACAGGTCCAGCGTATAGGTGATCGGCACCGCAGCGCCGCGCGCGGGGCGGTCCACCGCCTGCTGGTTCTCGATCGTCACGCCGGGCGGCAAGTCGCTGGAGGCCAGGTACGGATAGTTGAAGTCCAGCGGCACGTCGGTGTTCACGCCCGTGGTGCCGTAGTTCCACAGCCTGCCGGTCGCGCAGGTGTTGCGCACGGCTTCTGCCTGCTTGAGCAAGCTCAGCGAGGAAGGGTAGTAGTGCGGAAAGTCCTTGTTCAGGCGCGACCAGCGTGTGTCGCCTGCGCCCCGCAAGGTGATGCGGCCGGGCTTGAAGCCCGGCCCCGTATCGGTGTTGTCGGCGGGGTTCGCGAAGTTGCCGTATTCGTCGATCCCGATGCCCAGGTACCCGCCGTCGACGCCGTCATAGGTTTGCGGGATGTCGAGCGGATTGCCGGGAATGGCGTCGAAGCTGCCCGTCGCCCGGTCGAACCCGATCAGCTGGTTCTTGCAGCTGTATCCCAGGCTCCCGCCCGGCGCGCCCACGTCGACCGGCCGCGATCCGTCGGCGAGAAAGAAGCTCATGCCGTCCGCGCCATGCCCGTCCAGGTTGTTGCCGCCATAGGTCACGCTGGTGAAGCTGACGCGCAGGCCGCGGTGCGTCGGGAACGTGAACTTCGAGACCACCGCACCGGTCTGGAAGATCGCGTTGGTGCCCTGGCCGGTGTTCACGTTGTGCACCTTCTGCGCAACGTCGCCGTTGGTGAGCCGCAGCGCCCCGAAGCCCGGCGGGTCGGGCAGGCGCCCCGAAATGCCGCCCACATGCATTGCGCTGCCGTAGTAGGGCAGCCCCACGCACGCGGGGATGCTGCCGGTGTTGTTGCCGGCCGTCAGGCAGGCACCGTTCAGCGCCTGCCAGTCGTAGCTGCTCGACGCCCCCGTCAGCCGGTCATCGATGACCACTTGCCCTTGGGCCGCGCCGGGCAGGCTCGCGCCGACGATCAAGGTAGCGCACATGATGTATCGCATGGCCATCGCCTCATCCTCCTCACAAACCGCCCAGATCCCTGATACCTGAAGTGACCTGATAGGTGCTCTGGACCACCGCGGCCGTGCTGGACTTGCCGCCGCTCGCGGACGCGCTCACGCGGTACAGCTGCCCGCTGCCGTCAGCGGAGAAGCCGAGGTAGTGGATGTACAGCGCCGGTGCCTCGCGATAGTTCCACCCGCCATCGTCGGCCAGCCCGCCATCGGGCGAGATCGACAACTCCTGGGGCGCATATTCGAAACGCGCGGCCCACGGCAGCGCGGCGGCGTCGGCCAGAGGGTCGGCGCACACCTGCAAGCCGCTGCCGTCGGCAATGGGCCTGACCCCGCTGCACGGCACCCCTGCCCCGGTGCCGCTGTCGGACAGCCACCACTCGCCGTATTGCAAGGTGCTCTGCGCGACGGAGAAGGCGCGCAGCTTGTCGCGCGTGTTGGCCGCGATGCGTTCCTGCAGCCCGGTGCCGCGCAGCATCACCACGCCGAGGACACTGACGACCAGTAGCATCAGCATGGCGCTGATCAACACGAATCCGGCATCGGCTGGCCGGCGCGGCGGTGATGGCAACGAGAGGGAGCGGCTCATGGTCATGTCCGGTTCATCAGGTTGACGTGCTGTACCCAGTCGATCGTGGGCGGCTCGCCGGGCGCGCCGGCGTACGGGTTGACGAAGCGCACGGTGATGCGAGCGCTGCGGACCCGTGGCCACAGACTCGCCGCACTGACGTCGTCGGCAGCCAGGTAGCGGTCAACGTTGCGATCGTCGACGGCCACGCCATAGAGCACGATCAGCGACTGCACCTGGCTCACCAGCACGATGCTCGTCGCGCCGTCATCGACCGAACACCGCAGCGTGCGATCGGCTCCCACCGTATAGGTGTTGACAACCAGCGCCGCGGCCGCGCCCTCGTTGCGCCGTCCGGCGCAGTCGGCGAGCGCCTGTCCAGGCGCCACCACGTAGCGCGTCGTGAGCGACGTGGCGGCATCCGAACCGCCGGCACCCACCAGGCCCTGCCCCGGCGCAAAGCGGCCGAAGGCCGTCGTCGCCGCCGGCAAGGCCTCGGCGGCAGGCTGCTCGAACGGGTCCGGGTGGTAGCCCGCGGCCTGCACCGTCGCGGCCAGCAGGCTCAGGGCGAGTCTCTCGTTGTCCTGCAGAGCCGCGAGCCGGTCCTGCGCGACGAAGGCCCGCTTCATGCCGACGAACGAAGCGGCAAAACCGCTCAGCATGAAAAGGCCGATCGCCACGGCGACCATCAGTTCGATCAGGCTGAGCCCGCGCTGGCGGCGCGGCGTGGCACAAGCATTCGACGGACGCATCTCAAGGCTCCACATATAGCGTGTACTGCTGCCGCGACGTCATCGCGGTGGGTGACGCCGCGGTGCTGCGATTGATCGCCACCGTCTTCTCGGTCCAGCTGACCGTGATGACGCAATGCGCCGGACGTGAGGCACCGGCAGCACAAGCGACGGTCGCCTCGTGCGCGGGGAACTGGCTGTGCCCGCTGCGGGCCCAGTTCTGCAGGTCGTCCGCCGCCAGTTCGGCCGGCGTGCAGCCTCCGGCCCGGCAGTCCACCGACGCAGACAGCACCCCGGCCGGGTCGGACACCACACCGTCGCGAACGGTCACCTCGGCCGGGGCCGTCGGCGCCCCCCAGTACGCGCGGTTCACGTTCATCGCTGCGGCCAGGCTGGCCGTCTGCATCGCGACCAGCGAACGGGTGCGAGCGGTCTGGGTGTTCGACAGTGCCGCGGCCTGCAGTTTCGCGAAGCCGAGCAGGCCGACGGCCGCGATGACCATGGACACCAGCACCTCGATCATCGAGAAGCCCGAGGCATGCCGGCGGCTCGGCGTGGATACGGGCCTCATGCGCAGCTCCCCGTGCCGGCCCGCTCGACGCGATGCCGACCCGCACGGTTGATGGTGATGCAGTTCGCCGACCACACGCTGCCGCCGCTGGCCTCCGCCCGCAACTGCGCCTCGGAGACCGACAAGCGCAGCAGGAAGCCGTCGCGCCCGAAACTCAGGATGCCCGTGCCGTGTTCCGACACCAGGGTATAGCGGTCGTGCCATGGCAACCGACGTCGCAGCACGAGCGCCGGGTCCGACACGCTGCCGTCGCCCTCGGCATCGACGAACACGATCCAGCCCAGGTGCCATGCGTCACCCTCCGCGCACGCGGCGCCGTCGGACGACGGACAGATCGACACGGGCAGTCCGCGCGTGATCGCCTCGGAACGGGCGAACTGCAAGTCACCGAGGAAGTCGAAGGTCGAGCTCTCGAGACGGGTTCGATCGATCAGCGCCTGCATGGAACCCGATGACAGGGTGCCGAGTATCGTCACCACGGCGATCACGACCATCAACTCGACGAGCGTCAGGCCACGGACGGCCCTGCGCGAAGGAAACACTCGGGGATACATGACGAACTCCTTGCGGTGTGATTGCCATGGAGCTGTTGCTCGACCGGGTGTGATGTTGCTTGCGCCGGCATGCCGTCGCAAGCGCTCGAAGCCCCTGCGGCGCTGCACGCTTCGCATGCCCGTTGCAACGCTTCGCATGGCGGGCCGGTGGCGATGGAAGCGCCGCGGATCCGAGGTGAACAGGCGCACGGCGTGCGGCTGCCGTGCCGTTGCGCGGACGGCGGGCTCACGACATCGAGCGGCCGCAAGCGTCAGACTTCGATGATGCCTCGCTTGAGCGCAATCGTGACCGCGTGGGTGCGATCGTTCGCGCCGAGCTTCGCCAGGATGCTGCGCATGTGGGCCTTGACCGTCTCTTCCGAGATCTCCAGCAGGCCCGCGATGCGCTTGTTGGAGTTGCCAGCCGCCACCAGGCGCAACACGCCGACCTCCCGTTCCGACAGCGCGTCGTCACCGAAGTGCCGCGCAAGATCGGCGGCGATTTCCTGCGGAATGCAACGCTGCCCGCGATGCACGGTCCGGATGGTTTCGAGCAGTTCCTTGCGCAGCATGCTCTTCAGCAGATAGCCGGCCGCACCGGCCTTGATGGCACGCATCGCCTGCACATCGCCGCGGTAGGTCGTCAGGATGATGACCCGTGCATCGGGGAAGCGGTCGCGGATGGCAATCATCGCGTCGATGCCGCTCATCTCGGCCATGCGCACATCCATCAGGGTGACGGCTGGGCGCAGGCGCTCGAAGCATTCGATCGCCTCCTCGCCGCTGGTGGCTTCGCCGACCAGCCGCATGTCCGGCTGGTCGGCGATCACCCCCGCGATACCCTCGCGCAGCAAGGGGTGGTCGTCCACCACCAGCACGGAGATCGGCGCCGGCTCCACCACGCTGCTCATGCGCTGGACCTTTTCGAGCGCAGCCAGGCCACCAGACCCTCGGCGGCCCCCGGCGCCTCGAGGGCGTAGGCCAGCGCGGCGGGGACCACCAGCTCGACCTCGGTTCCCGAGCCTTCGGCTTCGCGGACCGTCAGCCGGCCGCCGAGACGCCGCGCACGCTCCTTCATGCCGAACAGCCCCCAATGTCCCTGCCTGCCGCCGTCCGACAGGACCTGCGGGTCCACCCCGCTGCCATCGTCGCGCACCAGCAACCTCAGTTCGTCCTCGCCGTAGGTCAGTTCGACACGCACCTCGCTGGCACGGGCGTGCTGGAAGGCGTTCAGCAGCGCCTCACGGCCGATCCGGTAGGCCTCCTCGGCCACCACGGGCTGAAGTTCGCGCGGGCCGGCATGCCGTTCGAACCGAAACTGCGGGCCGTAGTCGGCCATCAGCTCTTCGCCCGCGGAACTGAGCACGTCTGCCAGACTGCCCGGTGCACTGCCCGCGCCTCGCAGTCCTGCCAGTTGGTCGCGCCCCTCCAGCATGATGCGGTCCGCCTGATCGAGCGCGTCATCCATCATCTTGCGTGCCAGCGTGTCGTCGGGGATGCGCATCGCCGCCGACTGGAAACGCAGGATCAGGCCCTGGATGCCTTGCAGCAGGGTGTCGTGCAGTTCGCGGGAAATGCGCTCGCGCTCGACCAGTCGCTGCTGGCCGGCGAGTTCCTCGAGCTTGGCAAGCGACTCCGACAGCTCCCGGTTGCGTTCGGACAGCTTCATGCGCAGCGTGCTGAACTGCGAACCGAAGGTCGTCAGCTGGTGGATGGCCAGGAAAAAGTAGAGCCACAATGCAAAGGTGGTCAGACCGTTCACCGCCGGATAGCGGAAGTCGTCGCGAACGAGATACAGCGCAACGCCGATCGACAACCCGGCGAGCAGCCAGGCCCACGTGAACTGCCCCGGCTTGAAGCTGACCATCGCGAAGATGTAGGTCACACACACGCCGACCAGAAACAGGATCGCCAGCTGCGGCACCAGCACCAGGAAGATGATCTGGGCGGCGCAGCCCGCCCCCACCTGCGCGATCAGCATGCCGGGATCGCGCAGGCGCAGGTTCCAGCCGGTCCAGATCAGCAGCGCGAACACCGAATGCAGCCCGACGCAAGCCACCACAAAGGCCCCCCACATGGGCCAGCTCAGTTCTCCCGCCCAGACGTACAGCAGCATCACCGCTGCCTCGAGGCCGGTGTTGGCGACCGACAGCAGCGTCAACCGTAGCCGGTGAGCCTGAAGTCTGCGCTCCTTGTGAAGGTTGTCGTTCATTTCGCGCTCCGCATCCACGCGCTCGCATCGATCTTGAAGCCAGGGCGTGGACCAGCTGCGTAAGATGGCCCATCGACGCCCCGAATGCATCCCTCGAAAGGGTAATCGCAACGCCGTAGGCGGCGCAACAACGCCGCAAGGCCGTACCGGCCAGGTGCCGGCAGCTTACATGTGCATGCAAGCCGGTACCCTGCGCAGCGGTGCCGGCGCACGAACCGGGTGATCCTCCGCCGGGGTCGATGCAGGCGACAGCGCGAGCAGCAACGCGATCGGCAAGGCCGAGCCGAGCACCTGCATGCCGATGCGGGCCATCGGGCTGCCGCCCGGCTCGCCGATCTCCACTGCATGCTCCTCGGCGGCGATCTGTATCAGTGCCGTGCCGGACGCGGCACAGACGCGCCTCAGGTGATCGACCAGTTCCCGGGGGGCGTCGCGCTCCAGGATCACCGCGGCCGGTGCGGCGGACAGACGCGGCACGATCTGCTCGAGCGCAGCGTCCGAGAACTCCACCTGCACCCCCAGATGCTCGATGCTCTCGTAGATCGTCCGGCGCGCGGCGACGCAGGTCGCCACCACGAGAACGCGGCTGTCCGGGCCGGCATCGCGACCGTCGTGTGTCTTGCCCGCCCGCAGCTCGACCACCTCGATCGCCGGCGATTCGCGCACATCGATACACGCGAAACCGAACCGCACCCACGTCATGCCGCCGTCATCGCCGCTGCGCATGCCCCACCCCAGTGCATGCGCGGCATGCCGCAGCAGATGCCAGTTGGCCCCCCAGGCGGCGGGCCCGCCGAACCGGCTGCAACGAGCGCCTTCGGCGCGGTGCTGGAACGCGCACACCAGGTGCGCCTCGCTTGCGGACGCACCACGCTCGAGGTGGAGTTCCAGCCGCTGCTCGGCATGGTCCACGGCCCACGCCATCAGACCCTGTAGCAGCGAGACCACCAGCGCGCGGTCGGCCGAGACCTCGACGGCGGGAAGCAATCGCACGACCGACAGCCGGTTCGCGCGCAAGGCCTCGGCACACCCATCCAGCACCTCCTGCACCAGATCGTCGAGCTTCATGCGTTCGGTGCGCCCGCGGGTGCCCCGCTCGGCAATCCTTGCGATCTGCTGGCTCCTGACGCCGATTTGCCTCGCCTTCTCCAGGCTGCGACGCACCTCGGAGATCGCGGTGGACCGTAGCCGACCGTGCAGTGCCGCATCGGACAGCGTCCTCATGGCGGCCTCGAGGTTGTCCTCCATTTCCCAACCGACCTGTCTGAGCAGGTCGCACCACAGGAGATGCGCGCCGACCGAGCCGGCAAGACCATGCTCCGACGCTGCCTGTACAGGTGATGAAGGGTTGATCATGGTGTCGACGATGGTTGCGATGAGGGGGGTGGCGGCCGCCATCGCGAGGCTGCGACACACGACGGACGCCACAAGCGCAACCTTAGAAGTGCAGCACGTCATCGCACGTCGGCTTGCGAAGCTCGCCCGCGGAAAAACGAAGCCGCCCGTTCTGCTTCGCGTCCGTGTCGATCGTTGCGCCCAAGCCCGCTCCCGCGACGGCTGCCATCCGACACTGCGTCGGATCACGACCATACGCAGGAGCGGATATGAACAAGCCTCAGCACGCGCTGCAGGTCATGGCGACCCTGGCAGCTCGCCTGCAATCGGCGGCACCTGCATCGTTGGACACCCCCTTCGGCGTACGTCTCGAGCCGGCGCACGGCATCTACGCGGTCGACCAACGCGTCAGCGCCCCCGGTCTCGATGCCTGCAGTCCGCGCGTCGAATGCAAGGTCGCGGCCGTCGGTTTGCGCAGCGATCACCCTGGCGTGTGGTACCTGCTGCGCGGCGTCGATCCGCATGGCGGTCACGCGCTCGTGCACGAAAGCGACCTGCGCGCGGTCACGCAGGCGCCCGCAACACCGCTTCCTGAAGCGCAGCCGAGACACGCCCTGGCAATACGCACCGGCGCGAGCGGCCGGCCCACGCTCGGCATCCCCGCGAGATTCGTTCGGCCCACGGCGTTCTCGTCGTCCGGCGCCCGCGCGGTTCGATCTCGATAGAGGAAGGAGCGCGGCCGGCTTCTTCGCCGGCGCGTGGAGAGGGTCAGGAGCAACAAGTCGATCCGATCCATGCGCGCCGGCGGCCAACCGGGGTGGAGCCGCGGCGTCCATCGATCGGGCAACAGCCTCTAGAGCACGTTCGCCATGGTCTTGGCCCATTCCGGCGATTGCTCGTTTCCGGCAATGTTTGCCTTGTACATCTCGCACAGCAGCGCGCTCGGGTTCACCTGGCCGGTCATGATCGCGTTCCCCACGCCTTCGGCATTGTTCTTCCATGTCTTGAAGACGCCGCCGAAGCCGCCCTTGATCGCGCCCCCCAGTCCGCCTTCCGAATCCCCGATGCCCTTGAGCACATTGCTCAGCCCGGGGATGAAGAACAGCGCCTTGCCTGCCTCGCTTGCAATCATCTTGGCGTTGCTCTTGGTGGTGCCGTCTTTGCGCACGTGCTTGTTCTTGGTGTAGGCCAGGTTGGGGTTGCCGAGGATGTCTCGGGTGTTCTTGTCCTGCTCGGCGCCGCTGCCCTTCAGCGAATCTTTCAAAGCGGCCATCTCGGTTCCAGGGTGGATCTGTCCGCTATCGGTCGCGCCTTCCATCTTGCCGTTCTTCGGGACGTCGCCACGGTCCGAACCGTCATGCGCCTTCTTGTTCTTGCACATGCCGACGTGGCGAGCGGCGTTGTATGCGGACTGCTTGCGCTCAGCCTCGCTGCGGTTCGGGTCGTCCCAATCGCCGTAGCGTTCCTTGAGCTTGTCCTTCACACCCTCTTGGTTGCCCAGCTTGCCCAGCAATCCATTGTTTGCATTGACGTAGTCGGCGACCGTATGGTTGCCCGTGGGCTTGTCGTTGCGCCCCGGCGGAACGTCTGGAGCGCCCGGCACGCCCGAAGGCGGGTGTTTCGGCGCGGGAGCCGCGCCAGTCAATGCCGTGGAGGTGGGCCGCGCTGCGCCGGGTTTGCCGCCGAGGTGCTGCAACAGCACGGCGCTCGCCTGCAGCAGCTGGGCTGCGTTCTGCAGGGTCTGCTCCGGGGTCGGCCCTGCACCGGATGGCGACATGCTGCCGCAGAACGGCAAGGCGGCACCGAGGGGCATGGCAGCGCCGAAAGGCGATGGCTGCGAGAACGCAGCCTTCATCAGGCCGCCCATGGCGGTCATCACGGCGGCCATCGCGGTCTGGACCGCTGCACCGGCGAGTTGCTGCGCCTGTTGCTGCAACGGGTTGGCGCCGGTGACGTTCATCAGCGGTCCTGCATACGCAGGTCCGCCCGGAGCGTAGACGGAATTCATGCGAGCCTCCTTCGGGCCGAACTGCGGGTGCACGTCGTGCGTGCTGCGGTGAACGAGTTGCGGCCATTGTTGATGGCCTCGATCCCGCTTCTCCACGCCGCAACCGAAACCGCGCGGTGGCATGCGAAGAGAACACCCGACCGGAAGGCACAGGTACGAGCGCATCACCGGACGCGTCGCAGCGCCCAGTCCGTCCACACGGTGCCGTGCATCACCCGCTCATCGGCATCGGGCCCGGACCTGCCCCGGCGCGGCGTGCGTGCACACCGTGCCGCCTCAGGGCTCAACCGCCGACACCACCGGGGCCGCCGTGAGTCCGACCGCCGGCAAGGCGACGTGCAAGCGTCGCGAGGTGGTTCGCGCCTCGGCCACCATGCGGTAGCCCACGTTGGTGACGGCGTGCAGCACCAGCATCTGGTCGGCAGATTCGCACGCGAGCAGCAGCTTGCGCCGCAGCCGGCAGACATGCTGCTCGATGGTCCGCTTCGCGACGCTGATGTCGGTGCCCCACACCTGCCGCGAGATGGTGTGCAGATGCACCACCTGCCCCGGACTCTCGAACAGCACCCACGCCAGCGCAAACTCCCGCCATGTCAGCTGCAGTTCCCCTCCGCGATAGCGCAGCGTGCGCGACTCGGCGTCGAGCGTGCAGGGACCGACATGCTGCGACGCACGCTGCTCGGGCTGCCGACACACCTCGACGCGCGCGCGGATGCGGTTGACCAGCGTGTTGTTGGCCTCGCCGATGACCGCATAGTCGGCCACGCCCAGGCGCAGTGCAGAGGCGATCTCGGCCGCCGAGCCGTTGCCCACCGCGATGATGGGCACGGTGGTCGTTCCGCGGAACCGCAGGGCTGCCAGACAGCCGGCCAGGTGGCTGCCGCTGTCCTCGATGATGGCGATGTCGAAGTCGGCGGTGTGCAGCGCGCTCACCAGCTCGGCGGCGGTGCGCAGCCTGCGCATGCGCATGCCTTCGGTCTCGAGCGCGCCGCTCACCGATGCCTCCGTCCAGCGGTTGATGAAAAGTGCAGCCACACGCGAAGGTCCGGGCTGTGTCGTGTTCGGTGCGGAGCTCATCGGCAACCTCTTTGTCGTATTGCTGCGCAACAACCTGTGGTGTGCATGTCCGCGCATCGGCATGCGGTGTCGAGAAAGACTACTGCGGCAAGCGATGCAGCGAATCACGTAATCCGGGAACCCGTGGCTAACTCTTTCGAGGGATGCAGGTTGCACCTGGATGCAAGAAGTCGCCCCGCTCGGCACAGCCTGCATCCGCCATCCTGGGCGCGAGTCGTCGAAGTGACGCAGGCTTCGGCCAAAGTGAGCGCGGACGGCATCCCGACCGGGCCGCGCGCAACGTGGGCCATGCCGCCCCAGGTCGAGCCGCCCCACCCCCTCCATTCGCGGGGGTAGGCCCGCTCAGGCCGGCTTTACGATGAGCGCGTCATCCACCCGCCGGCTGACTCACGCTGCGGCTCGCCGACGTACAGCCGGTACCCGATGCCGTAGACCGCTTGCACGCACATGGCCGGGCCACTGGCCTGCGGCGTTTCGCCGAGCTTGCAGCGCAAACGATAGATGTATTGCTGTATGGACCGCCTGCTGATGTCTGCCGCCCTCCCCCAGACACGCGCAGCGACCGTGTCGAGGGTCACCACCTTGCCTTGGTACTCGAACAGCAGCCAGGCCAGTGCGAACTCGCGCGCCGTGAGCACGATCTCGCGTCCGTTGTGCGTGATGCGCTGGCGCGCACGATCGAGCACGTAGGCGCCGACCTGCAGCACGCTGGCGTCATCCTGCGGCTGCTCGCTGGCTTCGACGCGAGCCCGCAGGCGCGCCAGGATGCTCTCGGCGCCATCGTTGACGCAGGCGTAGTCCACCGCGCCGCATCTCAGCGCACGGGTGATGTCGCCGGGCCGCCCGGCGCCGACGATGATGGACGGGAATCTTGCCAGGCCGTGGCTCTTCAGCACCGCCAGCCAGTGGCCGAGGCGAACCTCGTTGTCCTCGATCAGAGCCGCGTGCACGCATCCGCTGCGCACCGACGCGAGCACGCCGTTGATGTCACGCTGGACCACCAGGTCGACGCCCGGGCAGGCCAGCAACGGCTGTACACAGAGCTCGCTTGCGCGATCGGTGAACAAGGTGACGATTCTCATCTCTACTCCTGCCTCAAGCTGACACGCATCGAACGGCGGCGCGCCGTCCGCTGGCCGGAACCCGCGCGGGCCGCGAACGCGTCGGTTATCGCGTGCGGCACCCGGTTCATGGGCCTTCAGCGCGAAGCTTGGAGCAGCCAACCGAACTCGCCGAGATCAGCGGACGACACGCGATGCTCGGAACCGCCGCGCACGACGCCTGCGTCACGCCGGCGCCGTGCTCGCACTCTCCCGCATGCGGGCTTCGACGAGCGTCATGGCCATCGCACCCCAGCACGGCGGCGCCGGCCGGGCCACCGCCTGCTTGCGCAAGCGCTGCAGCGCGGGTGTATCGATCTCGGCGTCGCATATCGGCGCCGCGGCGCATGCGCCGGCACGGACGCTTTCGATGCAGCCGACCCTCCACCCGGCGCCGACCGGCGCAAGCGCCGTCGCCCGTTGCAGCATGTCGCGCTCGAACTCCCCGGCCGACCCCGCGGCAGCGCCTCCGGCCACAAGGATGCGATTCCAGCCGACGACGATGGCATGGAAATCCCCGTACGCACTGGCATAGCTGGCGAATTCCCGCCGCCACAATGGCTCCGGGCCGAAGGTGTTGGCCACCAGCCACCCTCCGGCGGCGAGGGCGCTGCGCATCTCGCGCAGGAACTCGACCGTCATCAGATGCTGGGGGATGTAGTCGTCGTCGAACACGTCGAGCACGATCACGTCGTAGTGCCGGCCGTCGCGGCGGCTCTGTTCGATGAACACGCGTGCGTCGAGCGCATGCAGCCGGAGCCGGTGGTCCTGCTCCAGGCCGAAGAACTCCGTGGCGACACGCAGCACGGCCGCGTCGTGGTCGACCGCATCGATCTGCACATCGGGCAGGATGCGGCGCAGGGCCATCGGCAGGGCACCTCCGCCCACGCCGAGCATCAGCACGCGCCTCGGGCGAGGATGTGCGGCGACGACGGCCGTCAGGCACGCCACCCAATCGTCGAGCAGCGCGCCGCCTGGTGCCAGGCTGACCCGGGTCTGAACGCGCTTCTCTACCGCAGAGAACGACAGGTACCGCGAGCCGCCCTCGTCGCGGACATACACCGTGTGGTGATCGCCTTGCGCCACATGCACCAGCCTGCCGGCAGCGTCGGCGGCGCCGCACGGCATCGCCGATGGCCACCGTGCCGAGGCATGGAGCCGCCGCGGCGATCGCCGCCGGCGGGTGCGCATGGAATGCCGGGTTTTCTCCATGGCATGGCACTGTGGCAGACGCGCGGGGCCGCGCTCCTCGGTGCCCGAACCGGGCACCGCCTGCCCGAAGCAGCGGCCCGGCGCGCGCTGCCGGCAGCAACTCGGCTGCCACCGCGCGAGCGGCGGTGCCCCTCGGCGTGAAGGGGCCGGTGCGCCGTTCGGCACCGCCAAAAGAACAAGGGCCTGGCATCGCTGCCAAGCCCTTGCATCTTCTGGCAATTTTGGTAGGCGCGATTGGACTCGAACCAACGACCCCCACCATGTCAAGGTGGTGCTCTAACCAGCTGAGCTACGCGCCTGAAGAAAACGCGACTATAGCATGAGTTCGAACGATTGCGCCAGTCTCGCTACTTGCGGCGCGCCACCCGCACCCCGGGAATCTGCGCGACGACGCCGAGCACGTGGGCCAGCCGCGCCGAGTCGGACACCTCCACCGTGAACGTCATCCAGGCGGTCTCCCTCACCGACTGCGTGTGCACGCCGGTGACGTTCATCTTCTCCTTCGCGAAGACCTCGGAAATGTCGCGCAACAGCCCCTGCCGGTCGTTCGCTTCGACGGCAACGTCGACGGGGTACACCGTCGCCTTGTCCGCCGGCGGCTGCCCCCATTGCACGCCGATCACGCGCTCGGGGTGGCGCCCGGCCATCTGGCGGAAGTTGGAGCAGTCGGTACGGTGCACCGCCACGCCCTTGCCCTTGGTGACGAAGCCGCCGATCGCGTCGGGGGGCGCCGGCTTGCAGCATCGCGCCAGTTGGGTCAGCAGCGACTCAATGCCCACCACCAGCACCCCGCCCTTCGAGCCGCCTTCGTCGGCGCGCGACTTCTTCAACGCGATGAAGTCGTCCTGCGGCGGTGCGGGCTCGTTCGGGCGCAGCACGTTCTCGATGTTGCGCAGCGAGTACTCGTCCTTGCCGACCACGTCGAACAGTGCGTCGGCGCTCTTGAACCCCAGCAGTGCGGCAAGGTCTTCCAGCTTCGTCGCGGTGCGGCCCTCGCGCTGCAGCAGCTTCTCGACCAGCTCCCGGCCTTTCGCGATGGTCTGCTGCTGCGCGAGCGCGTTGAACCACGCGCGCACCTTGGCCTTGGCGCGCGGACTCCGCAGGTAGCCGAGCTCGGGGTTGAGCCAGTCCATCGACGGGCCGCCCTCCTTCAACGAGATCACCTCCACCGTCTGGCCGCTGCGCAGCGGCGTGTTCAACGGCACCATCGCACCGTCGACCCTGGCACCACGGCAGCGGTGGCCCAGGTCGGTGTGCAGCGTGTAGGCGAAGTCGACCGGCGTCGCGTCCTTCGGCAGCTCGACGACGGCCGCCTGAGGCGTGAAGACATAGATGCGGTCGTCGAACACGCCGCCGCCCGCGTCGCCGCCCTGCCCCGCGAAGTCCCGTTCCCAGGCCAGCAGCTGGCGCAGCACCGCCTTGCGTGCTTCGGCCACCTGGGCCTCGAAGTCGCCGACGGCACTGACGCCGCCGTAGCCTTTCGTGCCGGCTTCCTTGTAGGCCCAGTGCGCAGCCACGCCGTGTTCGGCGTGGTCGTGCATCTCGCGCGAGCGGATCTGGATCTCGATCGAGCGGCCACGCTCGTCGTAGACCACCGTGTGCAGCGACTGGTAGCCGTTCGCCTTCGGGCGGGCGATGTAGTCGTCGAACTCCTCCGGCAGCGGCCGGTAGGCCTCGTGCACGACGCTCAGCGTCGCATAGCAGTCGCGTACGCTGGGCACGACGACACGCAGCGCGCGGATGTCGAAGACATGGTCGAAGTCGAGCTGCTTGCCGCGCATCTTCTTCCAGATGCTGTAGATGTGCTTCGGCCGGCCCTGCACCTCGGCGGCGATGCCATGGCGCTTCAGCAGCCCGTGCACCTGCTCGCGCAGCAGGTGCACCACCTGCTCGCGCTCGACGCGCTTCTCGTCGAGCATGCGCGCAATGGTCTTGTACGACTCCGGCTCGAGGAAGCGGAACGACAGGTCTTCCAGCTCCCACTTCAGTTGCCAGATGCCGAGCCGGTTGGCCAGCGGGGCGAACACCTGCAATGATTCGCGCGCCAGCACCAACGGGCAGTCGCGCTTGAACTGCGCGTAGTAGCGCAGCGTCTGCAACCTCGACGCCAGCCGCAGCAGCACGACCCGCAAGTCCTTGGAGAACGCCAGCAGCATCTTGCGCACGCGCTCGGTCTGCTCCGCGCGCATCTCCTCGTCGACCAGCGCGTCGCGCGCGTTGCGCTGGATCTGGACCAGCTTGCGCGTCGCGCCGACCAGGCCCGCGTACGAACTGCCGAAGGCCTTGCCGATCGCCTCCTCGGGCCGGTTCAGGTAGTCGCCGACGTAGACCAGGTAGACGGCCGCCAGCATCGACGGCGAGGCACCGATGCTTTGCAGGATGGCAGCCACGCCTTCGGTGTGGTGCAGGGCGTCCTCGCCGGTATCGAGCAGCTGGCCCGTCAACAGCGGCACGGCGAAGGCCCGCGCCCGCTCCAGGCGCGCCTGTTCCTCTGCCAGCACCGCCGCCGTCGGACGCTGCACCAGCGAGCCATCGACGTCGCCGGCCAAGGCGACGATGGCCGCGGTGTCGCGGCCGGAGTCCTGCAAGCCGGTTTTCATGGCGCGGTCAGGAACTCCTGCACCACCGCGATCTGCTCGGGCGCGACCAGCGTCGGCGCATGGCCCACGCCCGCGAACTCGTGCACGACGGCCTTCGGCCCGCGCTGCGACATCGCCTGCGCCGTGTCTCGTTTCAGCAGGTCGGACTCGGCACCGCGGATCACCATCGTGCGGGCCTTCACCGCGTCGTAGCGTTGCCAGAGCAGTTCCTGCACGGCCGCCGCCGTCTCGGGGCTGGTCGCATGAAAAAGCACCGCGATGCGCGGGTCGTAGTGCGGCACATAGCCTTCGCCCTGCTCGTCCGCCAAGGGCTTCAGCATCGGCCGCGTCAGCGCCAGCCACTGCTCGCGCGTGTGCGGCCCGAAGCCCTGCGAGATCGACCACATGTAGTCGGCCGCTTCGTCCAGCGTCGCGAAACGCGGCACCTGCCCCACATAGGTGCCGATGCGGGCCAGCGCCTGCGGCTCGATCACCGGGCCGACGTCGTTGAGCACCAGCCGGCGCACCGCGCTGCCAGGCAGGGACGCCAGGCCCAGGCCGATCAGCCCGCCCATGGACGTGCCCAGCCAGTCCAGCGTTCCGGCGTTCAGGCGCGCCAGCAGCGTGACCATGTCAGCCACATAGGTGGGAATCTGGTAGCCCATCGGGTCGCCGAGCCAGTCGGAGCGCCCGCGCCCGACCACGTCCGGGCACACGACGCGGTACTCGCTGCACAGCGCCTTGGCCAGGCTGTCGAAATCGCGGCCCTGGCGAGACAGCCCATGGGCGCACACCAGCACCTTGCGATTGGCGGGGTCGCCCCACTCCCAGTACGCCATGCGGTGCAGCCCCTGCGCGTCCAGACACTGCACGAAATCCAGGCGGGGCTCAGTCATTTTCAGGAAACCTCGATCGTCATAATGCGGCGAACCGCCTGTCGCAACGATATCAAAGAGGACTGCACATGTTGAAAGGAAAAACGGCACTCGTCACCGGTTCGACCAGTGGCATCGGCCTGGGCATCGCGCTTTCGCTGGCGCGCCAGGGCGCAAACATCGTGCTCAACGGCTTCGGCGACGTCGACGCGGCACGCGCCGAAGTCACCCGGCTCGGCGTGAGGGTCGGCTACCACGGCGCCGACATGAGTCGGCCGGCCGAGATCGACGCCCTGATGGCCTATGCGCACAACGAGTTCGGCGGTGCCGACGTCCTGGTCAACAACGCCGGCATCCAGCACGTCGCCAACGTCGAGGACTTTCCGGTCGAGAAATGGGACGCCATCATCGCGATCAACCTGACGTCTGCCTTTCACACCACACGGCTCGCGCTGCCGGGCATGAAGGCGAAAAACTGGGGCCGGGTGATCAACGTCGCTTCGACCCATGGCCTGGTCGCCTCGGCGCAGAAGTCGGCCTATGTCGCCTCCAAGCACGGCATCGTGGGGTTCACGAAAGCGGTGGCGCTGGAAACCGCGACCACCGGCGTGACGGTCAACGCGATCTGCCCGGGCTGGGTGCTGACACCGCTGGTGCAGAAGCAGGTGGACGCACGCGCACAGAACGAAGGCGTGCCGGTCGACGAAGCCAAACGCCGGCTGCTGGCCGAAAAGCAGCCCTCGCTGCAGTTCACGACGCCCGAGCAGCTGGGCGAACTGACGGTGTTCCTGTGTTCCGACGCCGCTGCCAACGTGCGCGGCGTGGCCTGGAACATGGACGGTGGCTGGGCCGCGCAGTAGGACCCGGTCGCGCCAACGAACGCGCCCTCCTCCCTTTTCGCCTCGCCGCCCCCGGCGGCGTTCGAGTGCCGCCGCAGATCCAGCTCCGCCGGTCTGCCAGCGGCGCCCCCTCGAGGGGGAAGCGCCGAAGGCGCTTCGGGGGGGCTATTTCATCACCACGCTGCCGCTGACCGTCACCACGACGGTCTCCTTGCCGGTTTCGACCGGGACCGACGCGTCCTCCATTGCGGCCTTCGCCATCCGCATCATCGGTTGGGGGTGACCGCCGGGCTCGCTCGTCGAGACGTTCACCTCGCGCAGCACATAGCCGGCAAAGCCGAATTCCTTCGCATAGGTCTGCGCCTTGGCCTTGTAGTTGGCGATGGCCTGCGCCGTGGCGGCGCTCGCATGCCGTTCGCGCGCCTCGCGCGAGAGGCTTTGCACGATGTGGGCGATCGTCACCGTGTTCAGACGACCGGCCGTCTGTGCGATGCGCGGCAAGTCCTTGCCCTCGAGCACCAGTTCGGCCGTGCCCTGCCAGCCGGTGATGCGGCCTTGCTGGCTGTAGCGCGGGTAGAGCGAGAAGTTGCCGGTGCGCACGTCCATCTGGCCGGGCTGCGCGCTCTTGCGCGCCTCGGACAGTGCGGCGTCCAGCGCCTGCTTCAGCGAGTTCTGCACTGCAGAGGCGTCGGCGCCTTCCTTGGTGGTGGTGAGCGTGATGGCGAGCTGATCTTTCGTGACCTCGATGCTGGCGCTGGCGTCGAGACTGACGACGTTCTGCGGCTGCGCCATCACGGCGACTGCCGGCTGCGCGCGTACGGAAGGCGCGGCCGCCCAGGCCGCGAGGGACAAGACCAGGGGAAGAACGGCGGGACGGAGCTTCATTGTTTTCCTTTCGATGCCTCGAAGACGCGAGGATTCTCCCCTGCCAACGCGGCACCCGCTGCTACGGGGTCACGGCTTTACGCTGCGAGACGTTTCTTCACGCGCTGGGACGGGGGAACCCTCTGGACACGCGGTGAAGTGAGGCGCAAGATTTGTAACAGTTGGTCAGGCCGGGCAAAAATGCTCGGTTGCACCGCACAAAATCCCGCCTGTTACAAGTTCGGGAGCTTTGCTCATGACATCTCAAACGCCCAATGCCCGCATGGACCGTGTCGTGGTCGTCGACGACGACGCGCGCATCCGCGATCTGCTTCGCCGCTACCTGACCCAGGAAGGCTTCGAAGTCCTGCTGGCCGAGGACGCCAAGGCACTGAACCGCGTACTCACCCGCGAAACGGTGGACCTCATCGTGCTCGATCTGATGCTGCCCGGCGAGGACGGCCTGTCGATCTGCCGCCGCTTGCGCGCGGCCAACGACGCAACGCCGATCATCATGCTGACCGCCAAGGTCGAGGACGTCGACCGCATCGTCGGCCTCGAAGTCGGCGCCGACGACTACCTGCCCAAGCCGTTCAACCCGCGCGAACTGCTGGCTCGTATCCACGCCGTGCTACGCCGCCGGCCCACGCTGGAGGCCCCAGGGGCCCCGGCGAAGGAACCGCAGAGCGTGGTGTTCGGCCCGTTCGAGTTCGACCTGGCGCTGCGCCGCCTGACCAAGGACGGCGAGCCGATGCCGCTGACCACCGGCGAGTTCTCGATGCTCAAGGCCCTGGTGCGCCACCCGCGCCAGCCACTGTCGCGCGACAAGCTGGCGCAACTGGCGCGCGGCCGCGAGTTCGAACCGTTCGACCGCAGCCTCGACGTGCAGATCTCGCGCCTGCGCAAGATGATCGAGCCCGATCCGTCCCAGCCGCGCTACATCCAGACGGTCTGGGGCGTGGGCTACGTCTTCGTGCCGGACGGCACCGCCTGAAGTCCCTTCCCCCCGCGGCAGTTCCTGCCGCGCCTCCCCCGACTGACCTGACCGCTTCCTCGCCGCGCCCCCGCGGCGGGAAGCGGCATACTCCGGGGCAGTCGCATTTCCTCGTTCATGGCCCGCAAACGCGTCACGCTCAGCCTCTTCTGGCGCACGTTCATCCTGCTCGGTGTCTTGCTGGGCTTCGGCATCTTCGCCTGGGTGCAGACCTTCCGTGCACTCGAATTCGAGCCGCGCGCGGTGCAGGCGGCGCAGCAACTGGCCAGCCTGGTGAACCTGTCGCGTGCCGCGCTGCGCTACGCCGACAGCATCAATCGCGTGACGCTGCTGAAGACCATCTCCGAGCAGGAGTCGATCAAGCTGCAGCCAAGCGAAAAGGCCGACCGCTACGAACCGTTCGAAACCGACCGCTTCACGCGCCGCATCGGCCAGGAGTTGCGCTCGCGCCTGGGGCCGACGACCATCGTCGCGACCAGTGTCAACGACACGCCCGGGTTGTGGATCGACTTCACGATCGAGAACGACCGCTACTGGCTGCAGGTCGACCCGGGCCGCGTGCAGGCCGTCGCCGGCCGCACGTGGTTCATCTGGGTCAGCATCGCGCTGCTGGCCACCATCCTCGGCTCGGCCGGTGTCGCTCGCCTGATCAACCAGCCGCTGAAGCAGCTGTCGTTCGCCGCCAGCCGCATCCGTGAAGGCGAATTCGAGTCGCGTCTCGACGAGGAAACGCTGACCAGCGAGATCCGCGAGGTCAACATGGGCTTCAACCGCATGGCACGCGAGTTGGCCAAGGTGGAAGAAGACCGCGCGGTGATGCTGGCAGGCATCTCGCACGACCTGCGCACCCCGTTGGCGCGCCTGCGGCTCGAGGCCGAGATGAGCGTCAACGACGAGGAGGCGCGCCGCAACATGGCGGCAGACATCGACCAGCTCGATGCGATCATCGACAAGTTCATGGACTACGCGCGTCCCGGCGAAGTGAAACTGGTACCGGTGCATCTGAGCAGCGTGGTCGACCGCGAGATTGCCGCCTTCCGCGACACCAACCAGATCCGCATCGTCTCGCGCGTGGCCATCGACACGAAGGTGATGGCCGACGACACCGAACTGGGCCGGGTGCTCGCCAACCTGTTCGAGAACGCGCGCCGCTACGGGCGCTCGGCCAACAGCGGCATTGCGCGCGTGGAGGTGACCTACGCGCGCACCGGGCCCTGGGTCATCATCACGGTGCGCGACCATGGCGCCGGCGTGCCGCCGGAGAAGCTGCCACAGCTGACCACACCGTTCTTCCGCGGCGATGCCGCGCGCACGGCGGCCACCGGGGCCGGCCTCGGTCTCGCCGTGGTGGAAAAGACGGTCATGCGCATGGGCGGCACCTTCGAGCTGTCGAACGCGATGCCGCCCGACACCGGCCTGATTGCCCGCCTGCGCCTGAAGAAGGCGCCCTGAACCGCAAGAAATCAGGCTCGCCGCAACAAGGCGATCGCTCGCGCCTCGATCGATTCCTGCCGTCCGACCGGCCCCAGCTTCTCGGCCGTCTTGGCCTTCACGTTGACCTGCTGCACCTCGCAGCCCAGCGCGCGGGCGATGCGCTCGCACATGGCCGGAATGTGTGGCGCCATCTTCGGCGCCTGGGCGACGATGGTGCTGTCGACGTTGACCAGCTCCCAGCCCTGCTCGCGCACCCGGCGTACCGCCTCGGCCAGCAGCACCGACGAATCGGCTGCCTTGAAGCGCTCGTCGGTGTCGGGGAAATGCCGGCCGATGTCGCCCAGGCCGGCAGCACCGAGCACGGCATCGGTGATCGCATGCAGCAACGCGTCGGCGTCCGAATGGCCGAGCAGCCCCAGCGTATGCGGAATCTCGACACCGCCGAGGATGAGCTTGCGCCCCGCCACCAGCGCGTGCGTGTCCCAGCCCTCGCCTATGCGAATGTCCATCAACGCGTCCTCAGCAAACGTTCCGCCAGCTCGAAGTCCTGCGGGTAGGTGACCTTGAAGTTCTCCAGCGCGCCGCGCACCAGCTTCGGCGCGTGGCCCAGCGCCTCGATCGCGCTGGCCTCGTCGGTGACGGCGGCACCCGCCTGCACCAGTGCCGGACGCAGCAGACCCAGCCGGAACATCTGCGGTGTCTGCGCCTGCCACTTGCCGGCGCGCTCCACCGTGGCGCTCACGCGGCCTCCGGCTTCCTGCTTCAGCGTGTCGGGCACCGGCAACGCCAGCAAGCCGCCCACCTCGTCGTCCTGGCAGGCGTCGATCAGGGCATCGACCCACGCCGGCTGCAGCAGGCAGCGTGCAGCGTCATGCACCAGCACCCAGTCGTGCGGCTGCGCGCCGTGGTCGACCAGCGCAGCCAGACCCTGAGCGACCGACTCGGCCCGCGTGGCGCCGCCCACCCGCTCGACCCAGCCGGTGTAGCCGGGCGCGGCCTGCTCGAACTGCGCATCGCCGGGCGACAACACCACCATCACGCCGGACAGCCGCTCCACAGCTGCCAGCGCCGCCAGCGTGTGCGCCACCAGCGAGCGGCCGGCCACCCGGGCGTACTGCTTCGGACCGCCCGCGCCGGCCCGCTCACCGACGCCGGCGCATGGCACGAGGGCAAATAGACGCGGAGGCTCGGTGGAATACATCTGGCAGCGGCTGGGGGGAGGGCGGAATTCTATAATTCACCGTCTTTTTCGCCCCGGGACGATGGCGCCCGGGGCGATTTGCATTTGTCTTTCATCTGCGCATGCTCATCCCTTCCATCGCCCCCGGCAAACGCTTTACGCTGCCGCGCCCGCCGGGCTCGGCCGATGCCCTGCTGCTGGCGCAGTTCGCCCGCCAGCAGGCCGCGAGCAAGGCACCCGTCGCGATCGTCACCGCCGAGCCGGCCGACGCCCAGCGGCTGAACGACGAGCTGGCCTTCTTCGCGCCCGAACTGCGCTGCGCCGTGTTCCCTGACTGGGAGACACTGCCCTACGACACCTTCTCGCCGCACCAGGACCTGATCTCCGAGCGGCTGGCCACGCTATGGCGCATGCGCCAGGGCGACGTCGATGTCGTGCTGCTGCCGGCCTCCACCGCGCTGGTGCGGTTGGCCCCGCCATCGTTCATGGCAGCGTACACCTTCCACTTCAAGCAGAAGGAAAAGCTCGACGAAGCCTCGCTGAAGGCGCAGCTCACGCTGGCCGGTTACCAGCACGTGAGCCAGGTGGTGTCGCCGGGCGAATATGCGGTGCGCGGTGGCTTGATCGACCTGTTCCCGATGGGCTCGGCGGTGCCTTACCGGGTCGACCTGTTCGGCGACGAGGTCGATTCGATCCGCACCTTCGACCCCGACAGCCAGCGCAGTCTCTACCCCGTGCCCGAGGTGCGGCTGCTGCCGGGCCGCGAGTTCCCGATGGACGACGACGCACGCGCGAAATTTCGTTCGCGCTGGCGCGAGCGCATGGAAGGCGACCCGAGCAAGGCACGCATCTACAAGGACATCGGCAACGGCATCGCGACCGCCGGCATCGAGTACTACCTGCCACTGTTCTTCGACGAGACATCGACGATCTTCGAGTACCTCGGGGCCGAAGCCGTGCTGGCACTGCACGGCGAGATCGACGAAGCGCTCAAGCGCTTCTGGACCGACACCCGCGAACGCCACCGCTTTCTGCAACACGACCCGGAGCGGCCCATCCTGCCGCCTGAAGACCTGTTCCTGAAGCCGGAAGATTTCTTCACGCTCTGCAACGCGCACGCACAGCTCGCGGTACGCGGCAGCGAGGCTGTCGACTGGGCCCGCCCGTTGCCCGACCTCAGCGCCGACCGCGGCGCCACCGAGCCGCTGCGCCGGCTGCAGGTGCACGTCGGCACCACGCCCCACCGGGTGCTGCTGGTGGCCGAATCGGCCGGCCGTCGCGAGAGCCTGCTCGAGCTGCTGCGCGACAACAAGATCGAGCCGCCCAGCGTCGAGTCGCTGACGGGCTTCTTGGCAGGCGACGAGAAGTTCGCCATCGCGGTTGCGCCGCTGGCGGCCGGCTTCCACTGGGCGGTCGAAGGCCAGGAGCAAGGCCTGCAGTTCGTCACCGAGACCGAGTTGTTCGCCACCGGCCCGTCGGCACGGCGCCGGCGCAAGCAGGAGCAGGTCAGCAACGTCGATGCGCTGATCAAGGACCTGTCGGAGCTGAAGGTCGGCGACCCGGTGGTGCACGTCAACCACGGCATCGGCCGCTATCAGGGCCTCCTGAACATCGACCCGGGCGACGGGCCCAGCGAATTCCTGCACCTGCAATACGCCGACAAGGCCACGCTGTACGTGCCGGTCGCGCAGCTGCACCTGATCAGCCGCTACACCGGCGTCAGCCCGGACGAGGCGCCGCTGCACCGGCTCGGCTCCGGCCAGTGGGAGAAGGCCAGGCGCCGCGCCGCCGAGCAAGTGCGCGACACGGCCGCCGAACTGCTGAACCTGTACGCTCGCCGGGCGGCGCGCGAAGGCTATGCCTTCCGCTTCTCGCCGCACGACTACGAGGCCTTCGCCGCGAGCTTCGGCTTCGAGGAAACGCCCGACCAGAACGCGGCCATCCATGCGGTGATCCAGGACCTGGTCAGCCCGAAGCCGATGGACCGGCTGGTGTGCGGCGACGTCGGCTTCGGCAAGACCGAGGTCGCGCTGCGCGCCGCCTTCGTCGCCGTCACCGGCGGCAAGCAGGTCGCGCTGCTCGCTCCCACGACGCTGTTGGCCGAGCAGCACTACCAGACCATCAGCGACCGCTTCGCGAACTGGCCGGTCAAGGTGGCCGAGCTGTCGCGCTTTCGCTCCACCAAGGAAATCAACCAGGCGCTCAAGGGCCTGGCCGACGGCACCATCGATATCGTCGTCGGCACCCACAAGCTGCTGTCGCAGGACGTGAAGTTTGCGCGACTGGGCCTGTTGATCATCGACGAGGAGCATCGCTTCGGCGTGCGCCACAAAGAGGCCATCAAGGCGATGCGAGCCGAGGTCGACGTGCTGACACTGACGGCCACCCCCATCCCCCGCACGCTCGGCATGGCGCTCGAAGGCCTGCGCGACCTGTCGGTGATCGCGACCGCGCCACAGCGGCGGCTGGCGATCAAGACCTTCGTGCGCAGCGAGACCACCGGCACCATCCGCGAGGCCGTGCTGCGCGAGCTGAAGCGCGGCGGGCAGGTCTACTTCCTGCACAACGAGGTCGAGACCATCGAGAATCGCCGCAACAAGCTGCAGGAGCTGCTGCCCGAGGCCCGCATTGCCGTGGCCCATGGCCAGATGCCCGAGCGCGAGCTGGAGCGCGTGATGCGCGACTTCGTCGCGCAGCGCTATAACGTGCTGCTGTGCTCGACCATCATCGAGACCGGCATCGACGTGCCGACCGCGAACACCATCGTGATGTCGCGTGCCGACAAGTTCGGTCTCGCGCAATTGCACCAGCTGCGCGGCCGCGTCGGCCGCTCGCACCACCAGGCCTACGCCTACCTGCTGGTGCCGGATGTCGAGGGCCTCACCAAGCAGGCGGCGCAGCGCCTGGAGGCGATCCAGAACATGGAGGAGCTGGGCTCCGGCTTTTATCTCGCAATGCACGACCTGGAGATCCGCGGCGCCGGCGAGGTGCTGGGCGAAAACCAGAGCGGCAACATGCAGGAGGTCGGTTTCCAGCTGTACAACGACATGCTCTCCGAGGCGGTACGTTCGCTGAAGGCAGGCCGCGAGCCCGACCTGCTGTCGCCGCTGGCCGTCACCACCGAGATCAATCTGCATGCGCCGGCACTGTTGCCGGACAACTACTGTGGCGACGTGCACGTGCGCCTCAACCTCTACAAACGCCTGGCCTCGGCCGAGAAGTCCGACCAGATCGATGCGTTGCTCGAAGAAATCACCGATCGCTTCGGCAAGCTGCCGGCGCAGGGGCAGACGCTGTTCGACGTGCACCGCCTGCGCGTGCTCGCCAAACCATACGGCGTGACGAAAATCGACGCCGCACCAGCCGCGATGAACATCGCTTTCCGCCCCAATCCTCCCATCGATCCGATGCGCATCATCGAGCTGGTGCAGAAAAACCGGCACATCAAGCTCACCGGCAACGACAAGCTGCGCATCGACAAGCCGACACCGGACCCGAAGGACCGTGCGCAGTACATTCGCGATGTGCTGCGTGCACTCGGCACACCGAGCGCACAGCCCGCCTGACACCCGATCCACCCGACCTTCGCCTCATGTCCACCGAACTCGCGCCCGGCCTCTTCATCCAGATCTTCACCCCACCGCTGCAGTTGAGCGGGTTCAAGGTGATCGCGTTCGACATGGACTCGACGCTGATCAACATCGAATGCATCGACGAGATCGCCGACGCTGCGGGGAAGAAGTCCGAGGTGGCGGCGATCACCGAAGCCGCGATGCGCGGCGAGATCACCGACTTCAAGGAAAGCCTGCGCCGCCGGCTGGCGCTGCTGCGGGGCGTGCCCGTGGAGGCCCTGCAGCAGGTCTACGAGCAACGGTTGCGACTCAACCCGGGCGCTCAGGAATTGATGACCGCTGCGCGAACGGCGGGGTTGAAGACGCTGCTCGTCTCCGGCGGGTTCACCTACTTCGCCGACCGCGTTCAGCAACGCCTCGGCATGGACGTCGCCCGCTCCAACGAGCTGGAGATCGACAACGGTCGGCTCACCGGCCGGGTGGTCGGCGACATCGTCGACGGCGAGGAGAAGAAGCGCCAGCTGCTCGCGCTGTGCGAGCGCGTCGGCTGCTCGCCGCTGGAGGCGATCGCGGTGGGCGACGGCGCCAACGACCTGCCGATGATGAGCGCCGCGGGCTTGAGCGTGGCCTATCACGCCAAGCCCAAAGTGCGCGAACAGGCCATGGTCGCGATCAACGAAGGCGGGCTCGACCGCCTGCTCGAAGTGGTGCATCCGCCGCGCTGAGGCCGCCCCCTTGTCCCCTGTCCTGTCCCCTCCTTCATCCCCCCGTGGAGGGATTAAGAAGTCTTTACGGTCGGCATAAGGAAGATTTAGCGGCCTGCGTTGGCCTCGGTTCCTACAGTCTCGCCATGCGTCGCCGGGGAGCACTGCTCCACGGCTGGGGCGCACTTCAACCGAGACTCACGAGGACACGATGGACCACACGACCGCCCTGCGCCCGGCCACCTGCGCAGCCACACCCCAGGTGCAGCGCCTGGACCTCTATGCCGGCATCCACAAGGCATTGCGCCTGTTTCTGACCGATACGCTGGTCAAGGTCGGCCAGACCGACGCCGCCGATGCCTCCCATGTACGCGACACGCTGGCCCAGGTGCGCAGCCTGCTCGACAACATGCGCCGGCACGTGCAGCACGAGAACGACTTCATGCACCCCGCGCTGGAACAGGCGCAAGCCGGCGCGTCAGAGCAGATTGCCGGCGAGCACCGCATGCACCTCGACGCGATCGACGAACTGCAGGACCTGGTCGGCGTGGCGGAAGCCGCGGACGGCGAGGCGCGCGCCGCCGGCATCGGTCGGCTGTACCGCGCACTGGCACTGTTCGTCGCCGAGAACCTCGAGCACATGCACTACGAGGAAACCGAGCACAACAGCGTGCTGTGGGCGCACTACACCGACGCGCAGCTGATGGAACTGCACCGGGCGCTCGTCGCGTCCATCAGTCCTGACCAGATGACTCAGGTGCTGTACTGGATGCTGCCGTCGCTGGCCGCACACGAGCGCCTCGCGCTGCTGACCGAAATGCAGCACGGCATGCCCGCACCGGTGTTCGACGCCGTGCTGGGACTGGCCCGCGCGCGACTCAGCCCGACCGATTGGAGCAAGCTCGCACGCGGCCTCGGCGTTCCGGCGGCGCCGCAGACGTGGCCCGAGTACGCTGCAGCGCGTTGAACTACACCAACTGCAGCTGCAGCGTGCACGACACATCCAGACGGAAGCGGCCTCGGCCGGTCTTCCCGATGCGCACACAGGCGTCGCGCTCGACCAGGCGCCGTGCCAGCAGCACCAGCCTCGCTTCGAGGTTGTCGCTGACGTCGGGCAAGCGGATCTGCGCGTCGAGCCGCAGTTCGCGGTTGGTGAATTCGGTGCGCCCCAGCTCGACGTGGTCGCGCAGCAGTTTCCAGAGGATGGCGCCGGCAACGCCCTTGATCAGGTAGTCGTTGCCGAGGAACACGCTGCTGTCCGCGCTGTAGTAGCGCACGGTGACCGGCTCTGCAGCCCTGACAGCCGCCGGGCCCGCAGGCGGCGTCTGCAGCACCGGCTCTTCGGGCTGGTCGGCACAGGATTGCAATTGCCGCACTGCCGGCGCTATCTGCGCAGCCAGGCTCACCAGTGCGTCCTCGTCGTCGTAGCTGAAACGCAGGTCCTGCAGGCTCTCGACAAACAGCACGCCGACCAGTTCGCCGCCCGCACACAATGGCACGGCAAGCTGGCTGTGCGGCTCTGCCAGACCCGGCCACGGGATCTCGAGCTCCAGCGCGGCGGCCTGGCCCTGACGCGTCAGGCTGTCCCGGATGGCCCGGCTGTAGGTGTATTCGGCCGTCATGTGGCTGATGCGCACCGGCGTGCGTTCGCGCGCCGCCACGCCGATCACGCCGTGGCCGAGCGGCACCTCCGAGCCGATGCCGGACGAGCTGTAGCCGCAGCTGGCGACCGTGTAGAGGCGCCCGCCTCCGACGTCGGTCATCAGCAGCATCGCATGCTGGATGTCGAACTCGCTGCGAAGTCCGTCCAGCGTCGCCTGCAGCAGCTCGTCGAGATCGCTGCAGCGGGCCAGCCGCTCGCTGCAACGCCGCAGCGCCGGCAGCGGCGCGCGGCTGGCGGCTGGCGCCGGCAGGTCGGGCTTGGGCACGTGTTCCAGCCCGAGCACATGGTAGATGTCGGCGCCCTGCAGCTTGAACACGTCGCCCATGCCGGTGTGCGATGCGATGCCCGACAGGCGGGCCTTCATGTTCTCGAACAGCGGCCCGCTCGTTTCGGTGCGCAAGTAGCGCGCGCGTATGCGGTAGATGGCCGCCGTCATCGGGTGGACGACGAGAATCTCCACCAGCGGGTTGGCCAGCACGTTGCGCCGCGTGGTGTTGAAGAACTGGAACGACAGGGCCAGGTGTGCGCCGTCGACGTACTCCACCTGGGACAGGTAGGCGACGTTCGGCGTGCCGTCCGGAGCGCAGGTCGCCATCATCGCCGGGATCGCCCCTTCGAAGCACGGGCGCACGTCGTCGAGCCGCAGCGGCATGCTCATGCCTCCACCTGCGCGGCCGGACGGGCCCCCGGTGTCTGGTCGAACGACGCCCGCGGCGTGAAGCCGACGGCAACGACCGCGCCCGGCTCGCAGGCCAGCATGCCGCGGATCAGCGGCTCCGGGTAGCCGAGCTGGCTGATCTCGGCGGTGAGACGCTCGACGTAGTCTTCGAGCAGTTGCAGGTCGGCCCGGCTGGCAGGCGCGATCGCGATCTCGTCGCCCTTGACCTGCACCGTGCGGTGCGTGCTCGGCTCGCTGAACACCACCGCGATGCGGTCACTGGTGCGCATGTCGGCCAGCAGCTCTTCGCACGCCTGGCCCGGCAGCAGCACCGTTACCCGCAGGGGCTGGCGCTGGACGCGGCACCCCAGGCCGCGCATCACGCTGGGTTGCAGCGCGGCCGAGCGGGTGCCCACGATGATGGACACGCGCCGCTCCAGATGCGCAAGATGCTCGCGCGGAATCGGCGATGCCGGCGTCGTGCTCATGCCCTTCCCCCTCTCAGCGGACGTCTTGCAGTGTCAGGCGGCGGGCGCCGGCATCACGACGATGCCGTCCTCGTCGGCATAGAGCCATTCGCCGGGACGCACCCACACGCCCTGCACCTGAACGGCCACGTCGCGCTGGCCTTCGTTGCGTTTTTCGGTCGGCAGCGGCATGGCCGCGAGCGCGCGGATGCCGGTGTCGCAGTCGGCCAGTTCGGCCACGTCGCGCACGCAGCCGTCGATCACCACGCCGGCCCAGCCGTTCTTCGCCGCCGCCGTGCCGAGGTTGCCGCCGAGCAGCGCACGGCGCATCGACCCGCCGCCATCGACCACCAGCACGCGGCCGTGGCCCGGCTCATCGACCGCGGCCTTCACCGGCGTGTTGTCCTCATGGCATTTGACCGTGCTGACGGGGCCGGCGAAGCGGCGGCGCTTGCCGAAGTCGCGAAACACCGGCGGCAGCACGCGGAAGGCACCGTCGGTGTCGTTCTTGTGCGCATCGCACAGGTCGCAGGTCGCGAAGTCGGGGACTGTCATGCGTTGTTCACTTTCTCGATGGGAGGTTTCACGTCCTCGCGCCGGGGCGGCAGCATGATCTGGTGCTCGCGTGCGGCGTTCAGGATGATCGAGGTCGAGGTTTCGGTGAGAATGCAGAATTTCGTCACCACCGCATCGAGGTGGGACACGTCGATCACCGCGATCTCCAGGATCCAGCTGTCCTCGCCGGTGACGTTGTGCGCGTTGACCACCTCCGGCGTTTGCTGGATCAGCTTGACCACCCGCGCGTAGTCGGCCCGGCCCACCCGCACCAGCGCGCGGATGCCATAACCCAGCTTGTTCAGGTCGACGGTGGCGCGATAGCCGGTGACGACACCGGCCGATTCCAGCTTGCGCACACGCTCCGTGACGGCCGGCTGGCTCAGGTGCACCCGGCGCCCGAGTTCGGCCATCGAAAGTCGCGCATCGGCCTGCAGTTCGGCCAGGATGCGGGTGTCATAGTGGTCGAGTTCGAGGTTCAAGGCAGCGAGCTGTATCGGCTTTCGAATTCCAAGGATTATGGGCTCGCATTCCGTTGAACGCCACTTCAGCGGGCCGCCCGGCTTTTCTACGATGTTTCCTTCGAACGCAACTGCAAGCCGCCTTTTTCCCATGACCGCAGCCACCACCGCCGTGCGCCCTTCCGGCGCCCTCACCCCGCTGATCACCCTGTGCCTCGCCGCCACCTGGCTGGTGTGGGGCTCCACCTATCTGGCGATCAAGTACGCCCTCGTCAGCTTCCCGCCGTTCTTCCAGATGGGCACCCGCTTCCTGCTGGCCGGCCTGGTGCTGCTGGCATGGATGCGCTGGCGCGGCAAGCCGCTGCCCGGGGCACGCGAGTGGCGCAACGCCTTGATCGTCGGCACGCTGATGCTCGGCGGCGGCATGGGCGGTACGGCCTATGCCGAGCAGACCGTCGGCTCGGGCCTGGTGGTGGCCTTCATCGCCGTGGTGCCGTTGATGATCGCGGCCTTCAACCTGCTGTGGCGCATCTACCCGAGCCGGCCCGAACTGGCCGGCATCGTGGTCGGCCTCACCGGCGTGCTGATGCTGACGCAGGGTGCCGGCTTCCAGGCCTCGCCGGTGGGGCTCGCCGCGATCGCGATCGCCTGCGTCACCTGGTCGCTGGGCAGCGTGCTGAGCCAGCGCAGCCTGCCGATGGCTCCGGGGGCGATGGGTTTCGCCAGCGAGATGATCTGTGGCGGCGCCGTGCTGATGGTGCTGGCGCTGTGGACCGGCGAAACGCCCGAATGGCCGCCGCAGCCGCTGGCCGCCGGGGCATGGCTCTACCTGGTGGTGTTCGGCTCGTTGATCGCGTTCAACGCCTACATGCTGCTGCTGAGCCGCGCCAGCGCGGCGCTCGCCTCCAGCTACACCTTCGTCAACCCCGTGATCGCGATGCTGCTCGGTGTCGCAGTGGCGGGCGAGCACATCACGAGCTACGAGTGGATGGCGGCAGGCGTGGTGCTGTGCGGCGTCGTGCTGATGCTGCGAGGTGCGGCCCGGCGCACCCGCTGAACGCTGCGCGGCACCTCAACGCCCGAACACTTCCACTTCGGCCAGTGCCAGCGAGTTCTCGCCGTTGAGCCAGACACGCACATAGCGGCCGGTCTGGCCGGCGGCCATCGCGATGTCGACAGCGCGCCGCCGCTCCAGGCTCGGCACGTGATAGCTGCGCACGCCGGGGCGTGCCAGCTCGTCGGCGAGCGAGACGGTCGGAAACGGCGTGTCGGAGACCAGCACGTAGAAGTCCAGCTGCGCCGCACAGCAGGTGTCGATGCGTCCCCACAGGCGGATGCTGTCGATCTGGCGCACGGCGCGCAGGTCGACTTCCCACCACGGCTGGTAGGCCCGCACGGTCAGCGACAGCCGCTTGCTGCCCAGTTCGCCGGCGTAGTTGCCGTCGACCGCCAGCCCGGCGTACATGCCGTACAGGGTGCCGGTGTGGCGGGCCGGCCGGCGCAGCGCAAGGTTGACCGGGCCCTCACGAACCTCGACCTCGGCCAGCGACAGCGCGTGGCCCGTCTCGTCGGTTTCCGGCGCCGGCACGTCGGAACGACGGCTGACGACTATGCTGCGTGCACGCACCGCCGTGCCGGCGGCGTGCCGCACGTCGACGTTCAACCGGCCCGGCGATTGCAGCGCGTTCTGCGGGTTCAGCAGTTCCGAACTCCACACGGCAACGCCGGCGTCGTCGAGCAGCGAGACGGTGACGTCCCGCAGGTCGCCGGGGCAATCTTCGCCAGAGCTGCAGGTCTGCTCCTGGCGGCTGAACAGCATTACGCCGGCCACCGGGCGCGACGACGGGAAGTCGAGTCGCCACCAGGGATCGTGCTGCCAGTCCTCGGTGCTTGCGTAGCTGTTCAGCACGCCGTCGAGCGCGCGTTGTGCCGGCCATACCTCGCTCGACTGGCTCGCTGTGCCCTCGGCGGCGACATTGCCGGCGCCACTGCGGAATTCGACGATGGCCGCGGCTGACGGCACGCCCTGATCGTCGACCACGTGCAGTTGGTAGTGCCCCGGCGGCACCTGTGCCGGCCCGAACTCGCTGAAGCGCAGCCTGAGCCGGTTGCCCTTCTGCCAGAACGGTACTGGCACGTAGCGCAGGTCGGTGCTGTGGCCGTGCGTCACGGCAGCCAGCGACACCAGCGCCACGGAACGGATGCGTCGCCAATCCGCCATCCGAATCGTGCTGTCGGCACCCGGGCCGTAGCCTGCATAAGCGCTTGCCTGCCGGATGGCCGGGCGATCGGCCCACGTGACCGTGCCGTCGGCCTGCTGTTTGAAGAAGTACGGCGGGAAGTAGACCTGCGCATTCTTCGCGAACACCGGCCCCGGCGCGCCGCCGCCGGCATTGAGCACGGCGCCGCTGGGCAACAGCAGCGACACCGAGTGGTAGACGCGGATCTCCGCGGCCGGCGCCAGTTCGGTCCACTGCTCGGTGTCGGGATCCCATGACTCCGCCGCATAGACCGCGGTGTCGCCCGCGTTGCCATAGCGGGTGCCGCCGGTGACGAGCACCTTGCCGTCGGGCAGCAGCACCGAATTGAGGTGATTGCGCGCGTGCTTCATCGGGGCCACCGGCCGGCCCTGGGGGAGGTCGCCACGCAGGTCGACGACGGCGGCCCCCGCGCTTGCCGAGCCACTGTGGATGGTGGCCGTGCCGCCGCCCGCCAGCAAGATGCGCCCCGGGCGGAACATCACCGCGGTACCGGTCACGCCGAGCCGGTGCGGCGCGGTGCCCAGGACCTCGAGTTGGCCCGCGCCCGACGTGTCGAGGCGCCACATCAGGTCGTTCGAAATGCCGAATACGCGGCCGTCCGGCGCCAGGAAGGCGCGCGGATAAAACCATCGCCCGTCGACGGCACCGAACGCCTCGGGGCTGCGGGCGCCGAGCAGCGGACGCCAACCCTCGGCGGCACTGAAGATCTCAGGGGTGTCGCCGTATGCCGCCGGCGGCCGCTCGATGTTGTTGCCACCGACCACCACGACACGATCATCGGGCAGCCGGACCAGACTGCCATACCAGCGCGGCTGGTGCATCTGCGATGCGCGTGCCACGAGCAGGCTGCGCTCGGGGTCCCATTGCGCGGTCTTCCAGAAGGTGTTGCCGCCGACGATCAGCACCAGGCCGTCCACGCCGATCGTGCTGGCGCTGCAGAAGGAGTCGATCGCTGCCGGGCTTGGGAACACCTCGTGCGCGGTGCCCTGCAGCCCGAACGACGGGTCCCACTGCGCGAACTGGAGCGCCTTCGCCCCTTCGCTCTCCGACAAGCTGGAGCCCCAGCTGAGCACCTTGCCGTCGGGCAGCACGTTCGCATGGATCGCCAGCAGCGGCCAGTTCGCCAGCGGCGTCCACATGCCGACACGATGCGCATCAGGCGCCGGTTGCAGGTCGTCGACCGGGATGTCGGCGACGGACCGTGCCGCCGCCGCCTGCTCGGTGGCCGCTGGCGGGGCGACTGCAGTGTGCTGCTCGGGCTCGCTCGCCGCGCCGCCGCAAGACGCCAGAACGGCGATGGCGAGCCCGCTGGCCACCAGACGCAGACGACAGACCGAGAGTGGTCCAGGCATGGTCTTCTCCCTCGATGGATGCCGGCGGTGTCGAGAAAACTGGTTGCGAACGACACCACCGGTTGTGACTTGGCGATGCGCGACGATAGGCCGAAAGCCGGCGCCTGCCTTCCACCCAAGCAGGTGCCTGGCGGCAGGCATGGCAGGCGCGCCGTTTGCTCCAGCGTCCGCCTGTGCGCCTTCCATCCCGACGCCATCGACGGGTCGCTCTTACAATGCGGCCCGTTGGTGCTCGCGCCGCCGCCCGGCGGCGCAGTTAAACGGGAAGCAGGAAGAAGCGCCGGGGAGCCCCCCGCCTTCCAACCTGCGCTGCCCCCGCAACGGTAAGCAGACGGAGCGACGTCGTCGCTCCTGCTTCGGTCCACGACCACTGGCTTCGCGTGACGCAGGCTGGGAAGGTGACCGGGGTGGTTCTGCCAGCCCGGATACCGGCCAACAGGGGGACGCGCCTCGTGTGCGTCCATGGGGTTCGAGCCTGCGGGGAAGCAGGCCCGAGCGTGCTGTTGTCCATCCTCATGAAAACTTTCGTCCCCGCCCGTCGCTGTGCGCGATGGATAGCCGCGCCGGTGTGCGCGGCGTTGCCGCTCGCCGCTGCGGCGCAGGAGCGCGTGTCGCACGCCTCTCTCGAAACCATCGTGGTCACCGCCACGCGCGTGCCGCAAAGCGTGCAGGAGGCGGTCGCAGACGTGACCGTCATCGACCGCGAGGCGATCGAGCGCAGCGGCGCCGCCGGCATCGTCGACGTGCTGCGCCGCAGCCCTGGCCTGGAATTCGTGCGCAACGGCGGCCCGGGCGGGACCACCAGCCTCTTCGTGCGCGGCGGCGACACCCGCTTCGCGCCGGTGTTCGTCGACGGCGTGCGGGTGGATTCGCAGTCGACCGGCGGCGCCTCGTGGAACGCGATTCCGCTGGCCCAGATCGATCGCATCGAGATCGTGCGGGGCCCGGCCGCCGCCGTGTACGGCTCCGACGCGATCTCCGGGGTGGTGCAGATCTTCACGCGCAAGGGTGAAGGTCCGTTCTCGCCGAATGTCGCCGTCGGTCTCGGTGAGCACCACACCGGAAAGCTGGGCGCGGGGATCAGCGGTGCCTCGGGCGGCTTTGACTACGCCGCCAGCATCACCCGCGAGACCAGCCGGGGCTTCAATGCCAACGAGGCCGCGGGTCAGAACCCCGACCGCGACGGCCACCGCAGCACCTCGGGCTCGGTCAAGCTGGGATGGACGCTGAACGAGCGTCATCGCATCGAAGCGTCGGTCCTCTCGAACCGCATGCAAGCGCAGTACGACGGCTTCTTCAGTGCCGACAACGACCGCAGCCGGCTGAAGCTGCAGACCGCTGCGCTGAACTGGTCGGCCCAATGGAGCGACGCCTACACCACACGCGTTGCCGTGACGGAGGGCCGCGACCGCTACGAGACGATGCCGTCGCCCTACCTGACGGACACGCGCGTGCGTACTTATCTCTGGCAGAACGAATGGCGCCTCGGCACTCATCTGTTCACCGCCGCACTCGAGCGTCGTGTGGACCGCCTGCACAACGACAGCAACACCCCGCCGCGCAGCAGCCGCTCGCAGAATGCGGTGGCGCTGGGCTACGGCTGGACCGACCGGACCCACACCGTGCAGTTGAACGTGCGTCATGACGAGGACAGCGAATTCGGCGGCGAGACGACCGGCAGCGCGGCCTATGCCTACGACTTCGCACGGCATTGGCGCGTGTCGGCGTCGGCCGGCACCGCCTTCCGCGCACCGACGCTGTTTCATCGCTTCAGCCAGTACGGCCAGGCCGACCTGCAGCCCGAGTCGTCGCGCAATGTCGAGCTCGGTCTGCGTTACAGCGCCGACGCGACGAGCTTCGGTGCCACGCTGTACCGGAACCGCCTGACGGACCTGATCGACTACGTGCCTGGCCCCGGCCCCTGCCCCAACGGCACCGGCGCCTTCCCCGGCTGCTACGACAACGTCGGTCGCGCCGAATACCTCGGCGCGACGCTGACCGCGTCGCACCGGGTGGCCGGCGTCAACCTCAACGGCTCGGTCGATTTCCAGCGGCCGCGTGATCGCGACAGCGGCGACCTCCTGCCACGCCGCTCGCGACGCCACGCCAGCCTGGGCGCCGACACGGTCCTGGGTGGCTGGACGGTCGGGACGGACGTGAAACTCGCGTCCGAGCGCTTCGAGGACGCCGGCAACACCGTGCGCCTGGGGGGATACGGCACGGTCGACCTCTACGCGAGCAAGCGCTTCGCGCAAGATTGGACCCTGCTCGCACGCATCGACAATGTGGGCGACAAGCACTACGAGCTCGCGCGCAACTACGCCATCGGTGGTCGCATGTTCTATGTCGAGTTGAAGTGGGCGCCGCTCTAGCGCGCCGCCGCTCGCCTCTCCTGCCCCTGCTGCTGTGTGCCGCGGCGGCAGGCTGCGTGCTGCTTGCATTGAGCCTGGGCAGCCAGACCTTGCCGCTGTCGGCCGTCGCCGACGTCCTGCTGGGCCGGGGCAGCCCGGCCGCCGAGGCCATCGTCCTCACGCTGCGCCTGCCCCGCGCGTTGTCCGCCCTCGCGTGCGGCGCGCTGCTCGCGCTGTCCGGCGCGCTGCTGCAGACGCTGCTGCGCAACCCGCTGGCCGAGCCCTATGTGCTGGGCGTCTCCGGCGGCGCCTCGGTGGGCGCACTCACGGCGCTGTGGCTGGGCGCCGGCTGGTGGTGGGTCAGCGCGGGGGCCTCGGCCGGCGCGATCGGTGCGACGGCGTTGGTCTTCCTGCTCGGCGCCCGCGCCTTCCGGCACCACGCCGACAGCGCAGGCGCCGGAGTGCAGCTGCTGCTGGTCGGGGTGATCGTTGCGTCCGGCTTCAGTGCCGTCGTGGCCTTCATCCTGTCGGTCGCGCCCGACAGCCAGTTGCGCGGCATGGTGTTCTGGTTGCTCGGCGACCTGAATGGCGCCGACCGCTACGGTCTGCCGCTGTCCGGTGCTGCGGTGCTGCTGGGTGTCGCGCTGCTGCTCGCGCGCGACTTGAACCTGATGCTGCTCGGCGATGCACCGGCCCAGGCGCTCGGCGTGAACGTGCGGCGGCTGCGCATCGCGGTGGTGGTGATGGCCTCGCTGGCCGCCGGGCTTGCGATCACCGTGGCAGGCAGCATAGGTTTTGTCGGGCTGGTGGTGCCGCATGCACTGCGACTGGCGGTCGGCAACGACCAGCGCTTGCTGTTGCCGGCCTGCGCGCTGGGCGGGGGCGCCTTCCTCGTGCTGGCCGACACGCTCGCACGCACCCTGGTGGCGCCGATGCAACTGCCGGTCGGCGTGCTGACCGCCTTCATCGGGGTGCCTGCCTTTTTGTGGCTGCTGCTGCGCAATGGGGGGCGTGCATGAACGCTGGACAGGCGCAAGGCGCCAAGGACGCGCCGTTGCTGTCGACGCACGGATTGGGCGTCACGGCCGGGCACCGCCGGCTGGTCGACGGCCTCGACTGGCGGGTCGGCCGCGGTGAACGCTGGGCCCTGCTGGGGCCCAACGGGTGCGGCAAGACCACGCTGTTGCGCACGCTGGCGGGGCTGCTGCCCGCAGCCGCCGGCGAGGTCCACCTCGGCGGGCGGCCGGTGGGCCGCATCGGCACGCGCGAACTCGCCACGCTGCGCGCGTGGTGCCCGCAACATCATCACGATGCCTTTGCGCTGTCGGCACTCGACGTGGTGCTCGCCTCGCGCCAGCCCTATGCCGGGCGCATGGGCTGGCTCGATCCCGGCGACGAAGACATCGCCCACGGCGCGTTGCGCCAGTGCGATGTCGAACACCTGGCCTCGCAGGACGTGCGCAGCCTGTCCGGCGGCGAGCGCCAGCGCGTCGCCCTGGCCGCAGCGCTGGCACAGACCACGCCGCTGCTGCTGCTCGACGAGCCGACCGCCCACCTGGACGTGCCGCACCAACTGGCGGTGTGCTCGCTGCTGGCGGGACTGGACGGCCGTTCGGTGCTGATGTCGCTGCACGACGTGAACCTCGCGTTGCGCTGCTGCACGCACGCCCTGCTGTGCCTGCCTGCCGAGACCCGCGCGCCCCGTTGGCTCGCCGGACCGCTGCACGAGGTGCTCATACCGGAATACCTGCAACGCGCCTACGGCAGCCGGATGCTGCCGGTCACACTTGAGGCGCACACCTATTACCTCCCCGCACCACAATAAACCAGCGCGGCGCGCCGCGCACCGACACCGACCACCATGGAAACACCAGACGACAGCAGCCTCGCAGAGCGCCACCGCGGGCGCATGCAGCGCAAGAAGGCCGTCATCGACGCGCGCATCGATGCGGCCGACCGCGACTGCGGCCTGATCCTCGTGGCCACCGGCAACGGCAAGGGCAAGAGCTCCAGCGGCTTCGGCATGGTGGCCCGCGCGCTGGGGCACGGCATGAAGGTGGGGATCGTGCAGTTCATCAAGGGAGCGGTACCGACGGGCGAGGAGCAGTTCTTCCGCCGCTTCCCCGACGAAGTGCGCTTCCACGTGATGGGCGAGGGCTATACCTGGAACACCCAGGACCGCGACCGCGACATCGAGAAGGCGCAGGCAGCCTGGGCCGTCGCCTGCCAGATGCTGCGCGACCGCAGCCTGGGCCTCGTGCTGCTCGACGAACTGAACATCGCGTTGAAGCACCGCTACCTCGATGTACACCGTGTGGTCGGCGACCTGTTGGCCCGCCCGGAGATGCAGCACGTCGTCGTCACCGGGCGCGCGGCGCCGCCCGAGCTGCTTGCGGTGGCGCACACCGTCACCGACATGGGGCTAATCAAACACGCCTTCTCCCAGGGCATCCGCGCGCAGCCGGGCATCGAACTGTGAGGCTTGCATGGTTCAGGCGCTCCTGATTGCGGGCAGTGCATCCGGACAGGGCAAGACCAGCTACACCTGCGCCCTGGCCCACCGGCTGCGCACGCTGGGTGAACGGGTGCGTGCCTTCAAGGTCGGGCCGGACTTCATCGACCCCGGCTTCCTGCGCGAGGTCACCGGTGCGCCGGTCCACAACCTCGACCTGTGGATGGTCGGCGAACAGCGCTGCGCCCAATTGCTCGCAGACGGCGGGCAGCAGGCGGACTGGCTGCTGATCGAAGGCGCGATGGGCCTGTACGACGGCCAGCCGAGCGGCGCCGACCTCGCCGCGCAGCTCGGCGTTCCGGTGCTCGCGGTGCTCGATGCCGGCGCGATGGCCGAAACCTTCGGTGCCGTCGCGCTCGGGCTCGAAGCCTACGGCCGCCATCGCATGCTGCAGTGGGTCGGTGCCGCCGCCAACCGCGTGGCCGGCAATGCCCATGCGCGCATGCTGCGCGACAGCCTGCCGACCGAGCTGCCGTGGGCCGGGTACCTGCAGCGCTGCGAACCGGTGCTGCCGGAACGGCATCTGGGGCTCGTCCAGGCCGAAGAGATGCGCACTCACCTGAGCGCCGTCTGGAACGCTCTCGACGCTGCCCTGCATCTCGAGATCGCCACATTGCGTGCAGTGCCGCCATGGCGCAACCCCTTGACACCGGAACCCGTCGCAACGGTTGACCCGGCGACGCTGCAGGGACGCACCATCGCCGTCGCGCGCGACGCGGCCTTCTCCTTCTGCTACGAGACCAATCTCGACACGCTGTCGCGGCTGGGCGCGCGCCTGGTGCTTTTTTCGCCACTGGCCGACGACCCGGTGCCGCCACAGGCCGACGCTGTCTATCTGCCGGGTGGCTACCCCGAGCTGCACGCTGCGCGGCTCGCTCGCAGCGCACGCTTCCTGCATAGCCTGCGCACCTGCCACGAGGCGCAGCGGCCCATCGTCGCCGAATGCGGCGGCATGATGGTCTGCGCCCGCACGCTGCGTGACTCGCAAGGTCACGAGCACGCGATGGCGGGCCTGCTCGACGCCACCGCAGTGATGGGCGAGCGCCTCGCCGGCATCGGGCTGCACAGCTGGCGCCTGCCGCACGGCGAGCTGCGCGGCCACGTGTTCCACTACGGCCGGCTCGAGGTCCATGCGCCGCTGACCCCGGCCGCGCTGACGCAGCCGCGGCGCTATGGCGGGCCGGAGGCGGTCTACCGCGAGGGCTCGCTCACCGCTTCTTTCTTCCATGCGTACTTCGCGTCACAGCCGCAGGCAGCAGCCGCGCTGTTCGGCGGCTGACGCTCAACGTTTCCGGCGCGCCTCGTCCATCACTTCGCAGACGCGCTGCGCGCCTTGCAGCAGCCTCGGCGTGGGCCGGTTCAACAGGTCGCCATCGATGGCATAGAGGTTGCCGCGCGCCACCGCCTGCAGGCCGCCGAAGCGCTTCCAACCCTCCAGGTCGTCGAGCGGGCGCTTGGACGACGTGGCGCCCATCGCCGCGGTCAGGATCACTTCAGGGTCGGCCTGCAGCACCGCTTCCTCGTTGAGCGTCGGCACCAGTGCCTGCAGGTCGCCGAAGACGTTGACGCCACCGCACAGACGGATCACGTCGCTGACCATGTGCGTGTCGTTCAGCGTCATCAGCGGCGAGCGCCACACCTGATAGAACACACGCACCGGCGAGCGCTGGGCATACTGTGTCCGCAGCCCCGCGAGCCCGGCGGCGAAGGCCCGCGCTTCGCGCCGGGCGACCGCCTCGGTGCCCATCAGCCGACCCAACCGTTCGAGCGCGGGGCCGATGTCCCCCAGCCGCTTGGGTTCGCTCTGGTACATCGGAATGCCCAGGCCGCGCAGCTTGTCCAGCTGTCGCTGCGCATTGCCGTGCCGCCAGACCACCACCAGATCGGGCTTCAACGCCGCGACGGCTTCGAGATCCAGCGCCTTGTTGTCGCCGACGCGGCGAATCGCACGTGCCTGCGCCGGGTAATCGCTGAACTCGACCGCTCCGACGATGCGCTCGCCGCCGCCGGCCGCGAACAGCAGTTCGGTGACGTGCGGCGCGACGCTGACGATGCGCCGTGCCGGTGCCGGCAGCGTGACCAGGTGGCCATGATCGTCGACGACCGAGACCGGCTCGGCCCGCGCAGGCGCAGGCAGGGCCACTGCCATCACGAACCCCATGACGGCCCATTTCATTTGGACATCTCCTCGAGGACCTTGCCCAGTGCGAGGTCCAGCCGCTGCAGCGCGCGTTCGTCGGCAGGCAGGCCGAAGCGAACCGCCTCATAGGGTTCCGGATCGCGCAGCTCGAACAGCCGCGTCCAGATGCCGGCGCGCGCCAGCCCCTCGTGCAGCGCCCGGGCCTGCGGCAAGCGCGCGGTGCGGAACAACGCGGTGCCCTGATGCGCCAGGCCGTGGCGCGACAGGCGCTCGCCGAGCGCCCGCGACTGCGCCGCAAGCCACTGTCGTGCGTCGTGCTGCCAACGCGCGTCGCTCAGCGCTGCCGCAGCGACTTCCAGCCCCGGGCCGCTGACCGCCCACGGTCCGAGTTCCGCGATCAACGCCGCGCGCCAGGGCTCGGGTGCCAGCACGGCGCCGACGCGCAATCCGGCCAGGCCGAAGAACTTGCCGAGCGAACGCAGCACGATGGCGTTCGCCGGCATGCGCATGCCATGGTCGCCGTCGTCCGCGTCGGCGAACGCGGCGTCGACGACGAGCCACTCGCAGGCGGCCGCGAGCTGGTGCAGCCGGATCGACGAACAACGCTCGCCGGTGGGGTTGTTGGGCAGCGCCATCACCATCACGTCGGCGCGCTCGCGGCCGAGGTGCTGCGCGGCGGTCAACCGCACGGCATGCCCCTCGAGCGACCACCGCGCCGCATGTTCCCCATAAGAAGGCGCCAGCACTTCGACCACCGCCGCACCGCGCAGCCGCCGCCACACGCGCGGCAGCGCCTGGATCACCGCCTGCGAGCCTGCCACCGGCCACGCACCGGCGCCGTAGTAGCGCTCGAAGGCGTCCAGCACCTGCCGTGGCGGCGCCGGCAGCTCGCGCCATGCGGCCTCGCTGACCCGACAGGCTTCGGCGGGCCACCCGCGAGGGTGGATGCCGGTCGACAAATCCATCCATCCGAGCGCCGGCTCGCCGTAAAGGCTGCGGGCGCGGGCAAGATCAGCGCCGTGCGGCACCCGGGGCCACGGCCAGCTCATCGGACCGCCCCGAGATGCAGCAGGCTCAGCACCACCAGCCACAGCAGCATCGCACTGGCCACCAGTGCCAGTGCACGGCTGACATCGCGCGGCTCCGGCGCGTGCCCAGCCCCCAGCACGGGGCGCGTCTCGACCTGCCCGTGGTAGCGCGCCGGCCCGCCGAGCCGCAGGCTCAGCGCGCCTGCGCCGGCAGCCATCACCGGCCCCGCATTGGGGCTGTCCCACAGCGGCGCCTGGTGCCGCCAGCACCACAGCGCCAGCTTGGTGTAGCCGAGCGCCGCATAGCTCAAGGCCGTGAGCCGTGCCGGCACCCAGTTCAACAGGTCGTCGGCGCGTGCGGCGGCCCAGCCGAAACGCAGGAAACGTTCGTTCCGGTAGCCCCACATCGCGTCGAGCGTATTGGCCAGCCGGTGCACCAGCACGCCCGGACTGCCGGCCACGGCGAACCAGAACAGTGTCGCGAAGATCGCGTCGTTGCCGTTCTCGAGCGCCGACTCGATCGCGGCCCCCGCGACGCCGCGTGCATCGAGTTCCGAGCAGTCACGCGTCACGATGCCCTGCAGTGCCGAGCGGGCCTCCGGCATGTCGCCGTGCACCAGCGCACGCCGCACCCGGGCAACGTGCTCGTGCAGGCTGCGCGCCCCGAGCGCGAAGTACAGCACGACGCCGTCGAGCAGCCAGCCGAACCCGGGCGGCAGCCAGGCGCGCAGCCCCAGCAAGAGCGCCAGCGGCGCCGCGAGCAACAGCGCCCAGCCCGCCAGGCCCGCGACGCGTGAGCCGCCGTCGCGATGGCATCGCTGCTCGACCCACAGTGCCAAGCGCCCGAAACCCACCAGCGGATGCCAGCGCCGCGGCTCGCCGAACGCGACGTCAAGCCCGACGCCCAGCAACAGGGCCCAGGCCCAGTCGACGTTCAGCAGCGATGGCAGAAGGAAGGAGTTCATGCAGGGCGAAGCGCGAAATCATAATCCGCCCATGCGCACCGACGGCTTCTACCGCGACTTTCGCGGCACCCTGATGATTCAAGGTTGCACCAGTGATGCCGGCAAGTCCACGCTGGTCGCGGCACTGGGCCGCGTGTTTCGACGGCACGGCCGCGACGTTGCACCCTTCAAGCCGCAGAACATGGCGCTCAATTCCGCCGTGACGGCCGACGGCGGCGAGATCGGCCGTGCGCAGGCGCTGCAGGCCCAGGCCTGCGGGCTGGAACCGCACACCGACATGAACCCGGTGCTGCTCAAGCCGAACAGCGACACCGGCGCGCAGGTAGTTATCCAGGGCCGTGCCCGCTTCAATGCCGACGCCGTCGGCTACCACGAGTACAAGCCGTTGGCCCTGCCGTACGTGCTGCAGAGCTACCAGCGGCTGCTCGCCGCGCACGAGGTGGTACTGGTCGAAGGCGCAGGCAGCCCGGCCGAAGTGAACCTGCGAGACCGCGACATCGCCAACATGGGCTTTGCTGAAAGTGTCGACTGCCCGGTGCTCCTGGTGGCCGACATCGACCGTGGGGGCGTCTTCGCGCACCTGCTGGGCACCCTCGCCTGCCTCAGCAGCAGCGAGCAGCAGCGCATCCGCGGCTTCGTCATCAACCGCTTTCGCGGCGATCTCGCGTTGCTCGAGCCCGGCCTGCGCTGGCTGGAACAGCGCACCGGCAAGCCGGTGTTCGGCGTGCTGCCCTACCTGCAGGGGCTGGCGCTCGATGCGGAAGACACGTTGCCGCACAGCGAGCGGCCAACGGACCGCAGCCCCCGGCTGAAGGTGGTGGTCCCGGTGCTGCCGCGCATCTCCAACCACACCGACTTCGACGCCCTGCGCCTGCACCCGCAGGTGGAACTGGTGTTCGCGGCGCCCGGCCGGCCGCTGCCCGGGGCCGATCTGATCGTGCTGCCCGGCAGCAAAAGCGTGCAGGCCGACCTGCGCGCCCTGCGCAGCCACGGCTGGGACCGCGACATCCGCCGCCACCTGCGGCTGGGCGGCAAGCTGATCGGCATTTGCGGCGGCATGCAGATGCTCGGCCACACGCTGCACGACCCGCTCGGCCTGGAAGGCCCTGCCGGTTCGATGGACGGTCTGGGGCTGCTGGACTTGCACACCACACTCGCCGCCGAAAAGCAGCTGCGCCGCGTGAGCGGCCGACTCGCCGGACATGGCGCCTGCGTCGAAGGCTACGAAATCCATGCCGGTGTGAGCACCGGCGCCGCGCTGGAGCGCCCGGCGCTCGACCTGCTGGGGCGGCCCGACGGGGCGCTCGACGCCGACGGGCAGATCCTCGCCACCTATGTGCACGGCCTGTTCGACACGCCCGAAGCGCTGACAGCGCTGTTGCGATGGGCTGGCCTCAACGGCGCCGCGGCATTCGACCTCGGTGCACTGCGCGAGCAGAGTCTGGAGCGCCTGGCAGACGCCACCGAACAGGCGCTGTCGGGCACGGCGCTGTGCCGCGCGCTGTGCGACTGAGCGTGGAAAGCATCACTCGCCTGGCAAGGCTGTGCCCGCAAGCCTGCTGACGCTGTGCGATAGTCATGCGATCCACCGCCCCACCCTTGCCCAGAGGCCCGACCGTGATCGAGAAAAGCTTTGCCGGCGTCGTCCTGGCCATCTGCGTGATCCTGCTGCTGCGCATGGTGATCGGCGAGCGGCGGCGCCAGCGACTCGACCGCGTGGCTTTGCGCATCTGGTGGGCGTGCCGCCGCCGTGCCTCGGCGGTCTGGCACTGGTGGCCCACGCGTCGCAAGGCTGCACGCGCGACCGACGAAGCGATACGGCGCGCCCGCGGCGACGGGCAGTGGGACGGCAACGTGTACCGGCCCAAGTCGTTCCGGCGGCCGCGCAAGCCGCATTGAACGGCCCCAAAAAAGCGGCGTCCTCGGACGCCGCTTTTCACATCAGCATGGGACGACGCTCAATGCTGCGCTCCATGGCGGCGGCGCAGAACCTCGTTCGCCGCAGAAAACTTGCCATGGCCCTGCTTGACGCGCTTGCCGCCCTTGCGATCCCGCTCCATCGCATAGTGCAGCGTCGAGTAGGCCACCGCGTCGGCGTTGATGCCCAGCGCTTCCCAGTTGACGTTGTTCATGGTGTCGCAGGCCTGGTGATAGCACGGGTCGTAGGCCACGCCGGCCGTACCGCCCCACAACGCCACTTCCTCCTCGGTCTTGATCTCCTCGGCGCCCGTGAACAGCCCGCCGGACGAGATGCCCTCGTCCATGAACGGCCCATAGTCGGAACGGCCGGAGAAGTCGGTGCCCTTGAAGGCGATGCCGCGTCGGGTGTAGAAGCGCTCGAACAGCTTCTCGATCTCATCGGAGCGGCCCGGGCCGGGGCCCGCGCCTTCGGCGTCCGAGTCGTCGCCGTCATAGATCATGAAGGCATGGTTGGGCGAGCCGATCATGTCGAAGTTCAGGTACAGCGCGATGCGGTCCTTTTCGTCCTGCGTCAGGTTGGCCACGTAATGGGTCGCCCCGACCAGGCCGGACTCCTCCGCCCCCCACAGCGCGAAGCGCACCTTGTTGCGCGGCCTGACCTTGCCCATCTGCACGGCGGTCTCGAGGATGCCTGCGGCGCCGGTGCCGTTGTCGTTGATGCCCGGGCCTTCGTTGACCGAGTCGAGGTGCGCGCCCACCATCACGACCTTCGTGGGGTCGCCGTGGCGCGATTCAGCGATCACGTTGCTCGTGGTGGCGAGCCCGCGGAAGGTGTCGGTCTTCAGGTGCAGCACGAGGCCAGCGGTCGCCGCGAGCTGTTCACCGACGGCCAGCGTGACCGAGGTCACCGGCAGATCGAGCGTGAAGTCGGCGCCCAGCGTACCGTTGAGCTCTTCAGGCAAGTTGTTGTAGATCACCACGCCGACAGCGCCCGCGGCGTGCGCATTCGTCGCCTTCAAGGCGAAGGGGCAGCCGTCCCCCCGCTGGACGAGCGCGATGTGGCCGGCCGGGAAGCCTGCGAAGTCGGCCGCGGTACACCCGGTCACCGCACCGCTGGGAACGCTCACCGCCGCGGTGACATCGCCGCTGCCCGAGTACGACATGATGTGGTTGTCGATCGGGCCGCCCGGGGCGGGTGCCGTTTGCTCCAGCACCACGGGCGAGAGCTGCACGAAGGTCTGGAACTGGAACTCCTGCCGCGTCACGACGTAGCCGGCGTTGCGTAACACGCGTTCGGCATAGGCAGCCGACTGGTCGTATCCCGAAGACCCCGAAGCACGATGGCCGTTGTTGGCGTCGGCGATGTCCTGCAAGGCCTGCAGGTGCCGGCGCACGCCCTGGACCGTGACGCACTCCAGCAGCTTGCGCTGCGTGTTGTTGACCCGGTGCTCGCAACGGCGCCAGCCGCCGTGCATCGCCTGTTCGGTGGCGTCCGTCTCCAACTCGGCCGCTTCCTGCTCGGTGATGTCGACGTCCGCTGCATCGGCGCCGCTGTCGTCGCCTCCGCCGCCGCAGCCGGCCAACGCCAGGGCCGCGGCCGAGAAGGAAGCGCCGAGCCAGGATCTCAACCGGCTCTTCGGGTGTGCGAGAGTTCGCTGCATTTGATGTCTCCTACGGTGTTGACGTTTGGGACTGCACCGTGCGTCGTGCGCTTGGTGCCGGGCCAGTATCCGGAGCGGCCGCAACGCAACTCGTTATCGGAAAGTAACGCCGCCCGTAACCGGCGGAAAGATCGTTTGCGAAAGCAGTGCCGCCCTGTCACTTCACACAGGCTTCACGTTCGGTTCACCCCTCGCTTCGACACTGCGGCGCGTTGCATCAAGCGAGAGTCCTCATGTCCAACCTCATCGTTCACGGCGGCACGCCGCTCGTCGGCAAGATCGTCCCGTCGGCCAACAAGAACGCGGTCTTGCCCATCCTCTGCGCGACGCTGTTGACGCGCGAACCGGTGCGTCTGAGGCGCGTGCCCGAAATTACCGACGTGAAGAAGATCCTCGAGGTATTCCGTGCGCTGGGCAGTTCGGTGCAGGTGGACTTCGCCCGCGGCGTGCTCGACATCCAGCATCGCCATACCTTGTTCGACGAGCAGCGCCACCGCCTGCCGGAGGCGATGCGCTCGTCGATCATGCTGGTGCCGCCGTTGCTGGCGCGCTTCGGCATGGCGCGCATCGAGAACGACGTGCAGGGATGTACGCTGGGGGTGCGCGAGATCGATCCGCACGTTGAGGTTTTCGAGCGATTCGGCGGGCGCATCGAGCGCCGGCCGGACGCATTGATCGTGCGCAGCAACGGGCCGCTGCACGCCACCGAGCACTGGCTCGACTATGCCTCGGTCACCACGACCGAGAACTTCGTGATGTGCGCGGCGCTGGCATCAGGCACCTCCACGCTGATGAACGCCGCCTCCGAACCGCATGTCCAGGAGTTCTGCGAGTTCATGAAAAAGCTCGGTGCGCACATCGAAGGTGCCGGTACCTCGCGCCTGACGGTTGCCGGCGTCGACGCCCTCGGCGGCTGCGAGTTCACGTTCACCGAAGACTTCCACGAGACCGTCACCTTCCTCGCGCTCGGCGCGATCACGGACGGCGACGTGCGAGTGAAGAACTCGACGCCGGGGCACTTCCCGCTGATCGACCGCACCTTGGCGAAATTCGGCATCCATGTCACGCACGAGGCCGGCTGGTCGCGCGCCCGCATCGATGGTCGGCTGCAGGTGCGCGAACCGTTCACCGCAAACATGCTGCAGAAGGTAGAGGCCGCCCCCTGGCCGTACCTGCCGGTGGACCTGCTGCCGATCTTCATTGCGCTGGGCGTACGCTCGCATGGCAGCATGATGTTCTGGAACAAGGTCTACGACGGCGCGATGGGCTGGACGTCGGAGCTGTCGAAGTTCGGCGCGCACGCCTTTCTTTCCGACCCCCACAGGCTCGTCACCTTCGGCGGCAAGCCGCTGGTGCCCGCCGAGGTCGAGAGCCCCTACATCATCCGTGTCGCGATCGCCCTGCTGATGGTGGCCGCCGGCATCGAAGGCCGCTCGGTGATCCGCAACGCGGCGCCGATCCGGCGCGCGCATCCCCGCTTCGTCGAGAACCTGCGCCAGCTCGGCGCGCGCATCGAATGGGCCGAGGTCCCGGCGCAAGATCCCCTACGAGTTTCCGGAACTTGACACGCCGCCTGCGCCCACCATACTGAACCGTCTGGTTTATCCGCTCGGAGCGACACATGGAGCAAGTGCAAGCGCAGGAGCAGCACCGCTGGCTGCAACAGATGGTGGGCGACTGGACCTACCAGGGCGAACCGGCGGAGTCCGAGCCGGGCAAGCCCACCGAGACCTGGAGCGGCACGGAACGTGTGCGCATGCTCGGCGACGTCTGGCTGCTGTGCGAGGCGAGCGGCGACATGCCCGGTGGCGGAACCGCAAGCTCGCAGCTGACGCTGGGCTACGACCCGAAGATCCAACGCTACACCGGCAGCTTCATCGGCTCGATGATGACCTTCCTGTGGGTCTACGACGAGGGCGAGCTCGACGCCGAGGGCCGCGTGCTGACCATGGTGGCCGACGGGCCGGACTTCTCCGACCCTTCGAAGATGCGGCGCTACCGCGACGTGTTCACGATCAAGAGCGCCGACGAGCGATGGCTCGAAGCCTATATGCAGGGCGACGACGGCCGCTGGCAGCCGCTGATGCGCAACACCTACCGGCGCAAGCGTTGAAGCCGCGCGGGCGTTCGTGGCACATGGCCTGATTCACCCGGCCTCCTGCCGCGGCACCTCGAACAGCCGGAAAGCCGGTTGGTCGGGATAGGTGCGCTGCAGCAATGGCTTGGCGACGTTGTAGACCGGAATGTTGTTGACGGTGCGCCCTTCCGGGCGACCGCGGTGCGCGTGCCCGTGGAACACCGCCGTCACCGGGTAATGGATCAGCGGGTCTTCCAGCCGGCTGGTGCCGAGGAAGGCGAAGATCTCCACCGGCTCGCCCTCGACGGTGCCGACGATCGGCGAATAGTGCAGCAAGGCGATGCGCTGTGGCGTGCGCAGCTTCGCGAGCGCCGTCTCCAGCTTCAATGCCTCCTGGATGGCCTCGTTGACGAAGGCCTTGATGACGCCCTCGCCCCACGGCCCGAGCGCATAGCGTCCGTAGCCGCCGGCAAAACCCTTGGCGCCCGCGATGCCGACGCCGTGCACCTCGCAGGCCTCGCCGTCGAGCACGGTGATGCCGGCGTCGACGAGGATCTTGCGCACCTCGTCCGGGTGGCCGGACTCGTAGTCGTGGTTGCCGAGCACCGCCACGATCGGGACCTTCGCGACGGCCAGTTCCTCCACCAGCACGTGCGCCTCTTCGGCCAGCCCGTAGTCGGTCAGGTCACCGCACAACAGGATGACGTCCGCCGCTTCGGCGGCCTGCGCGAACAGCGGGCGCAACGTGCCGGCCGCATCTTTCTTGCAATGCAGGTCGCCCACGGCGGCAAAGCGCACGCTTCCTTGTAAGTCCATGTACCCGTCCTTTCCTGTAGATCGCGGCGCTTGCCGGTAGGAATCACCGTATGCGGCCAGGGGCCTCTGCATCAGGTGCAAGGCACGTCTTTTGCGGGTACAGGCAATCATCATTCCTCGATTGGCCGCCATGCCCGACGCGCCCCTGACGCCACCTTCCTGCGACGATCTCGACCCGGACACCGCCGCGTTTTACCGGCAGGTGCTCGAGATCCTTGATGACACCGGTGTTTCCTTCCTGGTCGGAGGGGCATACGCCTTCGCCTGCTGTACCGGGATCGAGCGGCAGACGAAAGATCTGGACCTGTTCCTGCGCCGCGCCGACTACGAACGCGCGGCCCGGGCCTTGCGGGCGGCAGGCTATCGAACCGACATGGCCTACCCCCACTGGCTGGCAAAGGTCTACGCGGGCAAGGAGAGCAAGGAGTTCATCGACCTGATCTTCAATTCCGGCAATGGCGTTACCGAAGTCGACGACGACTGGTTCCGCCATGCCGGGGAAGTGCCGCTGCTCGGCCGGCGGGTCAAGGTCTCGCCGGTGGAGGAAATGCTCTGGTCCAAAGCCTTCATCATGGAGCGCGAACGCTACGATGGCGCCGACGTCGCACACCTGTTGCGCGCCCGTGCCGGTGACATCGACTGGCACCGTCTGCTCGATCGCTTCGGCGCCCACTGGCGCGTGCTGTTCAGTCACCTGGTGCTGTTCGGCTTCATCTACCCGGACGAGCGCAATCTGATGCCCGGCTGGGTGATGAGACGCCTGTCCGACCGCCTGCGGCTCGAGGAGGAGACACCTGCGCCGCAGGACAAGGTCTGCGAGGGAACGCTGCTGTCGCGGCAGCAGTATCTGAGCGACGTCGAGGAACAGGGCTACCAGGACGGCCGGGTCGTCCCGCACGGCAACATGAGCGAAGAGGAAATCGCGCTGTGGACCGAGGCGATTCCCGAACGGCGCTCCACGCCGTGAGTTTGAGGGGCCCGCCCGGCCGGGCTAGTGTCCTGTCGCAAAAATATCTTGCATTAATTTTGCATGTCCTCCGGTACATTGACGGCCGGAGAACGACGATGCACCTGCGTGAAGACGCGACGATCGAGTTGAGCCAAGAGCAGCGCGCCGAATTGGAGAAGGTGGCGCGTTCGCGGCGCACACCACAAGCGGTTGCGCAGCGTGCTCGCATCGTGCTGATGACGGCCGATGGGATGTTGCCAGGAACCATCGGCGAGCAACTCGGCGTGTCGCAGCCAACGATCCGCAAGTGGCGCGCGCGATATGCCGAGCAAGGGTTGCCAGGATTACGTAGTGAGCCGCGGCCAGGTCGCCCGAGGACGCTGGACGATCAGCGAGTCGCGGACTTGCTGAACCAAGCGCTGCAGACGCGTCCGGCCAAGCAGACGCATTGGAGCGTGCGCAGCTTCGCCGCCGAGGCGAACATCAGCAAGGACATGGCACACCGGCTATTCCGAGCGACCAGCATCGCCCCTCATCGCTCACGCAGCTTCAAGTTGTCCAACGACCCAGCCTTCGTCGAGAAGGTGCGCGACATCACCGGCCTCTACCTCAATCCACCCGATCACGCGCTGGTTCTGTGCGTCGATGAGAAGAGCCAGATTCAGGCGCTGGAGCGCACGCAGCCTGTGCTGCCGATGGGATTCGGCTACGTCGAAGGCGTCACCCACGACTACGTTCGTCACGGCACGACCACGCTGTTCGCCGCGCTCGATGTAGCCAACGGGCAGGTCATCTCGCGTGTTCGAGCGCAACATCGGCACCAGGAGTTCCTGGACTTCCTGCGCCAGATCGACAAGCAGACGCCGCCTGAGCTGGAGCTGCATTTGATCGTGGACAACTACGTGACCCACAAGCACGCCAAGGTCAAGGCGTGGCTGGCGCGCAACCCGCGATTCCACCTGCACTTCACTCCGACCTACAGCTCCTGGCTCAATCAGGTCGAGCGTTGGTTTGCGCTGATCAC
>NZ_JAMKFE010000012.1:148032-172464 GCF_023721835.1 Caldimonas mangrovi
CACAAGCGCGCCAAGGTCAAGGCGTGGCTGGCGCGCAACCCGCGATTCCACCTGCACTTCACTCCGACCTACAGCTCCTGGCTCAATCAGGTCGAGCGTTGGTTTGCGCTGATCACCGAGCGCGCCATCCGACGCAACTCGTTCACCAGCGTGCGTGAACTCAAACAGCAGGTCGAGTTGTTCGTGCAACGCTACAACGCCGACGCCACGCCGTTCCAGTGGGTTGCTACCGCCGACTCAATCTTGCAAAAGATCGAGCGGATCGCGAAACGTATTTCTGCGACAGGACACTAGGGCATGCCGAGCTGGATCACACCGACTCCAGAAGCGCACTCGAAAGCAGCTCTCAGCACTCCTCCGGGACAACGCGGCTGGGCCGAGGTCGAACGGCCTCATGGATTTGCCGGAACGGTGACCACCACCCATGGGACGTCGAGCTGCGTGGCAACCCGCTGCAATGCGCGAGGCAGCGGCCGCTGCACCGCGAGCAACACCGTGATCTTGGGCGATCGGTCCGAGTAGATTTCGGCTTGTGCCTTGAGCACGGCGCGGTACTTCACCACCTGGAAGATGCCGCGCTCCAGGTCGTCGTCGGCCGACTTGATGGACTTCACCTCCACGCCGGTCCAGGCGCTCATGTCCCGGAAGAAGACATCGACAACGTCCCCCGACAGCAGCGGGTACTCGGCCTGGGCAAACTCCGTCGGCGCGTCAAACAACTCAGGATGGGCGAGCGCGTACTGCTTCAGCACCAAGTGTTCGGGTGACTCACCACCACCCCAGCCGCCGTGGCCATCTACTTCCTCCTGGCCTTCGCCCTTGGGCGGTTCGACGTCAGTCACCGGCGCCAGCCTCGCCATGTTCAGCACGTCGAGCCAACGATCGCCGTAGGCCATGATCCGGCGGTACTCGTCCCGCACCCGCGCACGCTTCTCTTCGCGGGTCAGCTCGTTGAACCAGGGCCACCGATCCTTGATGCCGGTGTCAGGCAGGCCGGCATCGGTACCGGACTTCGAGACGACGACGGTGGTCAGGTAGGGCGGCTTCTCTGCCTCAGGCCAGTCGGCGGTCGCTGCCTCGATCAACCGGGTGACCATGCCCAGTGGATAGCCCAGCCCGCGGGCCCATGCGTGGCCATGCCGGTTGACGCGACCCAGCCGCTCAGCCAGTTGCTCGTATGTCAGAGGCAGCAGCTCGTCGTCGGTCTGGCGACGCACGTGGTCGACCAAGATAGGCAAGGCGAGCTGTGCCCAGTGCAGCGCGCCGCCCGGCTCGGCTGCATCCTCATCGCGCTGCGGTCCGCGATGCCCGTCGGGCACCCAGCCAGCCCCTGGAATGTCGCCCCTTGCCGGGACCAGTTCAAAGAGCATGCCGCTGTGCAGCGCATCGATATCCGGCGACTTCCAGCGGTCGGCGATCGCTTCGATGATGCCCAGGCGTGCCTTCAACGCATCGACCTCCAGCCCGAAGTGCTGCTTCAGTAGATGGACGCGGTCCATGTAGACCCGATGGATGCTGCGCGATACCTTGAGCTGCGCCTCGCCGGATGCTGAGACCTCGAAGGCATACACGGGTAGTTGCTCGCCGCGCGCCTTCTGCAGACGTTCAAGGCACTCACGCCCCCGCTTGACCGCACCGCCCTTCCAGTAGTTGGAGCGGCCACCGATGACGACGAACCGCCGAACCTGGCCTGTCAGCGGATCGAGGATGTCGGCCACCAGGTCGTTCCAGATCGTGCAGACCAGGCGCTTCCCGTCAGCTGTGAACGCCGCCCAGGGCGTGTCGTTGCGGGCGTTGTTGGAGCCCCGCGCGTGGGTGTCAATGTCGCAGGTGGCCAGCCAGAAAGGGTGTGGCCCGTTGGCGATTCGCTCGTTGCCGATGACAGGCATGAAATCCTCCCTCAAGTTGCTGCGACCTTCTGCGTGGCCGCTCACTTGGTGGTGATTCTGGGGTCTTGTGACCCGGATTTCGCAACGACCGCGCGTCGGCCGCCGCATGACACTGAAGAACCTCGCGCCTTCAGGGCACCAATGGCACCAACGAATGCGTGGCCGCGTCGGCAACCCATTTGTTGACCGCGCCTGCTGCGTTGGCCAGCGCCACCCGCCAGAGGGCCTTCATGGCGGCAGCGTCCGGGTTGAACAGGACCACGCAGGCCTGCGCGAAGTGCTGTGCGGAGCAGTAGATGATGCCGTCGAAGCCTGCCTGATGCACATCGTCAGCCAGCTGCTGTGTCTCGGAGAAGCGAAGCGACTGCAGGACTGGCCAGGCCGTCGCGTGCGGGCGCAGATCAGCCAGGACGAATTCGGCGAGGGTCTGGATGGCCAGCAACTCGCGCAGTTGCAGAAGGCCCGCGACGGACACGCCGGTCGCTTCGCGCCGGAAGACTGCTTCATACAGCGCGGTGCCGGGCGCCTCTGCCAGGTAGGCACACGGGAGTTTGGCCAGGTCGAAGCGCCCGGACATTGCGCCGATCGGTGCGAGGTGGAGTGGTCCCCGCCCAAGAGCGGCCCCCGTCACGGTGGGCCGCTGGATGCGGTAGAGCGAATGGCCTTGCGCCAAGCGGTAGGGCGAGACGTTTCCAAGAGCTGCGAGTTTCATGAGTGAAGAGTGTCAGCTGCTCTCCGCTCCAGCCAGGGTCACCGCACGGTCCTGCATTCCTCGCTCGATCGCTTGGCGCGGCGTCGCACCGTCCAGGCCGGGATGAGGTGTTTCGAGGAAGGTGAGAACCGCCCACCCTTCATTCGTGCCCAAGGCCTTGGTCAGTCGCGGCAACGTGTCCCACATGGGTGCGTCGAATTGCCACTTCGGCAAGCGGAAGCCACGCTTGATGCGCGTCAGACCGATGGCACGACCGCTGTCAATCCATGCATTCATCGTCACGCGGGTGGTTCCGGTCATTTGCGCAGCTTCGTCGGTCGAAACCATGTCGCCGGCGTCGAGCCGTTGTTGACGCATGGCCAGACTCCCGGCCATCAAGGCTTTGGTCTCAGCGAGGGAAACGAAATCGTTCGAGGGAGTGTTCTTCGTGCGTGCCCGCGTGCTGATGCGGGAGTCGGTTGAGGAGATTAGGTGTTGTGCTGACTTCATATCTCGACTCATGGGAGGTTGCGGGCATCGACTTTGCCTGCATGAAAGAACGCAGCAATGCGGTTGCACAGGCGGATGCCGAGCGCCGGCATCTTTTTCGGAACCATGAACGGAGAGGCCAGCTCGCGAAGCTCACGAAATGCTTGCGCCAGCTTGCGAGCTGCCTCGGCAAACTGTGTTTGCCCAAGCTGCGAGAAGGCCGAGTGGTATTCCCCGAGTGCATTGAGATATCGCTCATGGACAGCCCGGGCAGCCGGTGTGTACCGCAGCTCGGGATCGCGCCCGAGGTTGCCGATCAGGATCACCTTATTGACTGAGGCCATGCTTCTTCTGTTTCGGTTAAGTCGTTAAGTTGGTATTCTACGTTAACCCGCTTTTCAACTCAAGCTGGAGGCGCCGTACTCTGGCTGTGCAGGCGTACTCTTGACCGATGTCCGCTCCATCTTTGGTCGAACACCCGCTGTGGGTCGGCAGCACGCATTGGTCGGGGAGGCCCCGGCGGCTCAGACCAAGTCTCTGCCGCCAATCATCGAATACCCGGTCCTGGTGGTGTCGCTGTCCTTCGAGGGGCCGACCATCGAATGGCCGGTGACGGTCAGCGCTGACGCTCGCGCCGTCAGTCGCAAACGTCTCTGTTCAGTCTTTAGCGGGCTCCCGGTCGACGAGGATGGCAAGTGCCTGGCACACGCGATCAAGAACGTCTTCCATTGATTGGGGAGTTGCCGATCTTTGCTGGACTGCAGCTAGCACTCAACCTTCCCCGCCTCGCCGCCCAGTCTGCTGTCGACAAGCTCCGGCACCAAGGCGAGCAGTGCGTCTGCTCGCTGCTTGACCCGGGGAACCGGGTCGGATTGCATCATGTCCCGGATTGCCTCACGCAGCTCGTGCTCGCTAGGAGGGTTACCCAACACGGGCCGCACTTTACGCAGGAACGCCGTGCGTGGCCGCGCGATGGCCAGCAAGGCATCGACGGCGATCAAGCTCAGCGGCCGGCCGTCCCTCAGCCAACGCTCCGCCCTGGGCCAGCCGAAGCTGCAGGCGGCAGCCAGATACCCCCAGGCTTCGACTGACGGCTCGCCGGCATTCGCTTCGATCCAGTCGAGGACGCGCTCCGACCGAAAATGCGCCAAGGCGCCGAATGCCTGCCGGCGGTCGCGCTCCTGCATGGACGCCAAGGCCTCGAACGCCCGCTGCAGACCTTCGTCAACTGGCAGACACGCAGCCGTCGCCTGCAGCAAAGCGGCGAAGGCGCCGTACTCAGGCCACTCGTGCCAAGCCCGCCGGACCAACGTCGCGCCCGGCGCGCCGATCAGCGCCACCACCTCCAACACGACCGACCGGACGGTCGGGTTGCGAGTTTTATCAAAGCGGCTCACCAGTGCGGCCAGGACGTCGTCGGGGGGCAGGCGCGTCCACGCAGTGCAGACGGGCTCGTCCAGTTGCCAGCGCGTCACCGAGTAGTCGAGCAGGCTGGCAGCTTGCTGGCATGCCTCGCCCAGCGTCGGCGCCGGGAAGCGATCAGCCTGATCAACCTCGTCTTCCGGTTGGGAAGCGATGCCATCGTCGTCATAAAAGTCGTCATGCAGCAGAAACTTTGCCGGGCCGTGCCGCTTGGCGAGGTTGAACCACTCCCGCGGCCGCAGCGATCGACTCAGGAGTCGCGAGTTACAACCTCCACAGACCCGATAAGGTTCCACGGCGTCGTCCGCGCCTTCCTCGACGTTGGCCGAGTGCAGCTCACAGGCTTGACACATGAAGTTCATGGGCTGGCGGGAGTTGATGCGCGATGGCAAGCAAGCGATGGCAGGAGCGACTCAGATCGGGATCCTACGGCCAGCGTAGCGCCTGTCGGCCCCCGTCGCAGCCGCTGCCTATCCACCGAGGACCTTGAAGGCTCGAAGGTGGGCGGCGACGTCGCGCTGGCTGTCGAACTTCAGCCCGTCGCGTGCTCCCGTCCACGCACGCTGCACGATCAGCAGTTCCTGCACCGAAGGGCTGAGGAAGCAGCGCGCCATGTCAGCACTCCAACGCCGAATCTCTTCATTGACGCCTCGCATGCCTTCGTCTTCATCCGCGAACGATAGCGACAACTCGAGCAGCAGCGCCAATCGGCTCCAAGGCGACAAACGCCGACCGACCGACATCACGCTCGGTAGCGCCACGCGGTTCCTCTGCACCAGCGCACGGAGCCATTCGCGCGGTGGCGGGCTGGCACCCCGTCGAACCTGGATCGCCGCCAAGCGGCGAACACGGGCCGACGCATCCTCCAGCGCAAACATGACCAGCCGATCCCGTTCTTCGCTGTCTGCGCTGGCGAAGGATCTGGCATACGCGATGCAGCGGACCAGGGGCGCGCCATCGCCCCTGCCGCGCACGCACAACCGCGCCGTGTCGTCAGGAACCAGCACGCACAGAACATCCAGCGCCACCGCCCGATCGCGCGCGTTGGTGGTGCCCTCGAACCGATCGCGCGCAGCTTGGGCGACGTGCGCGCAATCCTCGGGTGCCAAGGCAGCGACAGCGGCGCTGCGAACCTGTTCCGACCGGTCTTCGCACATTTTGCGCGCCAGGCTGCAGCTTGAGGCGCGGCCGCCGGCCAACGCGGCGCGCAAGCCGCCGGCGCGAATTGCGGCGACGCGGGAATAGCAGGCCACACCCGCAAGCGACAGGCGTTGCTCCGGGTTAGTCAACGCCTCGATCGCCGACAACGCTCCCCTGGCGACCACAAGGTCGGCGGACAAAACGGCGCCGCGCAGCAGTTGGTACCGCGAGCTGTCGTCCCGCACAGCCGAGAGTTCGACTTGGAACAACAAGCGCTGCACCTCCCGATGCGGCGAGACCAAGTCGGTTTTGAGTACGGCAAGACACATCGGCTGGGCGAGAAACGCCAGGATGGCGCTCAGCAGCTCGGTATGGTCGGCTCGTCGGGCGCGCTGCAGGGCTGCAACCATCGGCAGCGCTGCGCGCCATGCTGAGAGATGCTCTTCGCGCAGGTATGCACCCACGGCCCGGGTAGCGGCTTGCCGGACCTGCGGCACCCAATCGTTGGCCCGCTCGAGCAGGACCGGCAGGGCTCTGTCGTCGCCGGACAGGGCCAACGCGCGCACGGCTGCCTCGCGTCGATAGCCGCTGCTTGAGCGTGCTTCCAAGAGCCACGCTTCCCAGGAAACCGGTGTTTCCAGGCCCAATTTGAGCCACCTCGACAACCAGCCCATTCCCTCACCTTTCGTGCGGCGCAATCCACGCATCGAATGGCAGGGACAGCGGGCGACCTGCCAGATCGCGCGGAACCGTTGGATGCCCGCATTGAAGCAGCCGTCGCCGGTAGCAAAGCCATATGGCGCGGCCATTTCGGTGGCAAATCTGTTGTTGGCCACATTGTGCCGTGCCCTGGTAGGCGATGAATACGCGTGCTCCCGCACGACGGGCAATGGCCCCGCGGTGCTCGGCACTTCGCTCTCTCCCTTGCGCAGCATCGGTTGGCGCGCTTCGAACACCGGCGGCACGAAGCGCGTCAGCAATGCCCAGACGCGCCGGTCGGAGACGCTCTGTGGATACAAGTGCTGCCGGGCCTGTGTCACCGCCACACACGGCAGCTGCCGCTCTTCCTCGACCTGCTCGACCGAGCGGGTCGAGGAAGTCATATGGGATGGAAGCGGTGGGGATGTAGACCACCTGCCATTCGGTGCCCTTTGGGTGCGTGGATGGCCGACAAGACGCGCCAATGAGCCGAGTGCGGCTGTCTCGGCGCAGTGAGAGGATGCGCAGTCGCTCCCCCCGCATGGCGAGCTCCTTAGATCCTCAACGAACGCCAGCTTCCGTCACCAACGGCGTGAAGGCAAACACCTTTCTTGAATCGCCCGGGGCGGCCAGTGAATAGATGCCCATCACGCCGCCGTCCGGGGCGGGGACGGTGCCCCACTGCTGCGTCGCGCTGTACGGGTCCAGGTAGATGCGGCGCAAATGACGCCTCATGAACGGAAACCTCGTGTCGGCGAGCAGGGCTTGAAGGTCAGGCGGAAACCGCCGGTTTCCAGGCGGAGAGGCGTAGTAGTACGACCCGATGGCCTGCACGAACTCCTCGCCCATCCAGTCGAGCTGCTGTTTGCGCTGACGCTCCGCGGTGGCAGACCACAGCTCGCCGACGGCCGCGAGTCCGATCGACATGATGACCACCGCGACCAGCACGCCGATGTAGGTGAAGCCGGCCTGCCGCCGTTGCAGATCCATTCTGTGCCGTCGTGGCCGCTCGGTGCTACCAGGAGCCATATTCGGTTCCGTCGCGCCCCACGCCGGCAGCGCCGCTGCGCAGGTCATAGATCGCTCGGGCCTCGCCGCCACGGCCGCTGCCGTCGGCACCGGGCGCCAGCAGGATCCAAGTGTCGCGGCGCTCGGTGATCGGGTCTTGCGGTATCTCGCGCAGATACCGTTGATCGACCAGTTCCTGCAGCGTCTGCGGATACCGCCTGGCGTCCGCGTGGAATTGGTCGATCGCTTCACGCGTGATGCGCAGGTTGGTCTTCAGCACGGTCTCCTTCGACCGGTCCACCGAAGCAAAGTAACGTGGGCCGACCAGGGCCAGCAGGGTGGCGACGATCGCCATCACGACCAGCAGCTCGATGAGCGTGAACCCGCTCGGGCCCTGTCTCACGGGTTCACCACTCACGGTACGGCACCCCGTTCAGGCCGACGTCGTTCGAACGGCTGTACACATCGTAGACATCCTCGCCGGGGCGTGGGTCGTTCGGTTCGCTGGCGTACGATCGCAATCCCCACCGGGGGTCTTGTAGGTCGCGCACGCCTGAACGTTGCGGTTCTCCTGGAGCGGAGGTCGGCGCAAACGGATCCGTGGGAATGCGCCGCAGGAAGTACAGCTTGCCGCCGTTGCCGGCCCGCGCATCTTCAGCACCCGTCATGAGCACGGACAGACTGGGCGGATAACCGCTACCGTCGGCCGCCCGTGCAATGCGCCCTTCATCGACGGCCCGCTTGTAGGCATCGATGGCATCCCGGATCTGGCGCAGCGCAACTCGCAGTTCTTCTTCCTTCTGGCGCTTGTGCGCCAGCTCGGCAAGCGGGAACGCAACCGTCGCGAGGACCGCCATGATCGCCAGCACGACCAGCAGCTCGACCAGCGAAAAGCCGCGGCCGGCGCGAGGCGACAGTCTGCACGAGCAAGGCAGCATGTTCAGTTCGGCACGATGGGAGGAGGCGTGAACGTCGGCGGATAGGTGCCGGATCCCTGCGGAACCGCAGGAGCCCCAGGCGGCGCACCAGGGCCGGGGGCCGGTGCCGGCACCGGACTCACCGGTGCCGCAGGCGCGCCGAGCACCCGCGGCGGCACTGAGGGGCCGCCTTCGGCAGGGCGCAGCTGGATGGGTGCAGCGCCGACACTCCCTTCGGTGCCGGAGAGGAATTCGATCTGCTCAGGGCCCGGAATGGGGATGTTGCGGACGATGCGCGGTGTGATCAGCAGCACGATCTCGGTCTTGGTGTTGCTGTTCGAACCTTGCCCGAACAGCTTGTTCAAGAGCGGGACCTCGTTGGCGATGGGCAGCCCCGTGTTGGAGCGCCGCTCGTCGCTCTGGATCAAGCCCGCCAGGATCTGTGTTTCACCATCGCGCACTCGCAGCTGTGTCGAGGCATTGCGAGTGCCGAGCCGGTAGGCTTGGGTCGTCCCCCGGTTGATGGTTTCCAGGATGTTGCTGACTTCCAGCGCCAGCTTCATGCCGACCTCGTCGTCGAGCGACACGTTGGGCTCGATCTCCAGCTTCAGGCCGACGTCCAGGTAGTTGACGCTTTGCGAGGACCCGACACCGGCGGTGCTGGTCGTGGTGATCACCGGCACCCGCTCGCCGATCAGTATCTTGGCGGTTTGACGATTGCGAACGCGGATGCGCGGGTTGGCCAGCAGATTCGAATCGCCGCGCTCCGCCCTCAGCCGAGCCCCGGCGACGGGATCGTTGAACTGCAGCCGCACCAGGTCGGAGTTGAAGTTCCTGACTTCCGGCACCGTCAGTTGACCGGCCGCTCCGTTGCTGCCCCGCACACTTACGTTGACCTCGTCCGGCCAGCGGATACCGAGCTCCGTGAGCCTGTTGCTCGCCACCTCGAGGACTTCGAGCTCCAGCATCACCTCGGGCTCCGGCAGATCCTGGTTGGCCAGCAAACGCTCGGCGATGCGAATCACTTCGGCGGTGTCGCGCACGACCAGCAGGCTGAGGTTTTCATCGATGAAGACGTCGCGCGCCTTCGCGATCGTCTTGACCAGGTTGGCCGACTTCTGGATGTCCGCGTTGGACACATAGAAGCTGCGTGTGACCAACTCCTGGTACTCGCGTTGCTTGTTCGCGGTCGCCTGGTACACCAGGACCGTGTCCGCATCGAGGACGCGCTTTTCCAGTTGATTGGTGGCGAGCAGCAGTCTGAGGACGTCCTCGACCGATTTTCCGGCCACCGAGATGGTCACCCGGCTGTCCATGCGGACATCGCGGTCGAACATGAAGTTCAGCCCCGAGGCCAGCTTCAAGGACTCGAACACCTGCAGCAGCGTGGCGTTCACGAACGACATCGTCACCGGTTTTCGGTATGCCGCCGACAGCTGGGGGGCGGCCCTTCCCTTGTGTCCTGCTGCATCCACCCTCGAGCGCGACCACCGTCGTTGCAGCACGGCAGCGCGGCGATGGGCCCGGTTCTCCTTGAGCACAAGCTGCACCAGCTGGAGTGCCTCGTCAAACTTGCCGGCTTGCGCTTGGGCCTCTGCGGTGTCCAGCTGCCCGGCATGGCGTTCGGCCACTGAAATTCTTTCTTCGCCGGAGGTCACTCGCGGATCCCGCGGCTCCAGGCTTCTTGCGGACTCGAGGTGCTGTCTCGCTGCGTCGAAGTTGCGGTCGTCCATCGCGAGCTCGGCACGGTATAGCGCGTCCCGGAGTGCTTGCTCCCTCTGCTCGAAGTAGGTCTTTCGGTACTCGGCATTCGATGGGTTGGCTTCCATGGCCCGCCTCAGCTCTGCCACACCCGCGGCCCGGTTGCCCGCCGCAATCTGCGATTTCCCCGTGCTGAAGTGCTGATATCCGGCGCACCCGCTCAACACGAGGGCCAGCAACAGTGCGACACCGGCGCCGCGCGCTGCGCTCGCCTCACGGAGTCTCGGGACAGCTGAGTTCGTCATGCGCATGGTGAAGAGGGTGGGTTCATGGATGCCGCGCCAGCGTCGGTGGTGTCGGGGAGCGGCTCTCGCCGACTTGGCCTGTCAGGACCTGCCCGGTCACCTCGTGCAGCAGTTGGTAGCCGGTAGGACTGGCTTGCGTGAGCTTGAAGCCCCCAGGGAGCGCGTCGCCGACGCGCGCCTTGAATGTCGTGGCGCCGTTGAAAAACAGCGTTGGCGCGCCGTCCTCCTCCCAGTAACCGATCGCCGCGAAGGGCGGACGCAACGGCGGCGGCGGGGGGGCGGGCGCAGTCGGCACCGGGGGGCGCGCGATCTCGACCCTCGGCGGCGGTTCCGGCGCGCGTGCCGTGACCGACGCCCCGAAAGGATCACCCATCGGCTCTTTCAAGAGCGGCCGGGGAACTTCTGCTGCCATTGCGCTGTCCGCAGGCACCTCGCCGGGTCGCGATCTCTCAACGGGCCCCGGTGCGGCGCGTGTGCGCGCTTGCGTCGCGTTCACGACCGCCGCTTCGACCTCTTCGCCTGGCGGGTCGAAGAGGTTCAGCGCGATCAGCCCTGCAAGGGCCATCAGCAGAAACACCAACCGCCGGTTCATTGCGCCGGCCTCATGAAGATCACGAAGGTCATGCGCCAGCGCGGCTCTGCGCTCCCCCCTGCCTCGCGGGTCAAGCTGAGTTGGGTCAGCGCGACACCTGGCACGGTCAGCAACACCTGGTTGATGAAACGACGCGCGGCAGGATAGGCAGCACGGGCGTCCAGGCGAATTTCGTAGTAGGGCAGTTCTTCGTTCCGCTGCGCAACCTGATGGTGTTCCGTCGAGGCAATCGCCACGTGCTGCAGCTGGGCAGCAGAGAACAGGGTCTGCAGAACGTCGGGAAGCCCACGCTCATCGGCAAGGTGGCGCCACCATGTCGAGACGCTCGCAGCGGGCCGCGGCAGGGGCTCGGCCGGCTTCACGGTGCGTTCGCGAAGCTCGGCGAGTTCGCGCGCCAGGCCGACCTGCACGGCGTTGGCCCGGGCGATCGGCCCTGCAATCGCAAAGGCCGCCACAGCGGCGAGCAAAACGCCGGCCCCCACCATCCACTGGACGCGAGCGGGCGTGCCGCGCCAACGGTCGCGAAGACCATGCCACACCGTCGCCATACCGTCAGCGTGCATGCTCGTTCCAGCGCGCAACAAGCGCGAACCTGATGGGTCCGGACGGCGCCGCAGGGTCCAGCGCCTGGTGCGACACCAGGCGGACCTGCGACAAGCCCGCCATCGTCAAGCGAGCCAGATAGTCGGACGCACCGGCCATCGTGTCGGCCTGGCCTGCGATGCGAATGGTCCCGGCGGCAACGTCCGGGGCGACGCTCTCCAGACGTATGCCTTCGGGCAACGGTGCTTCCAACGCGGTGAAGATGCGCTGCCAATCGATTTGCAGCGCACGGCTCGCCTCGGGGTAGCGGGCGACGAGATGTGCTGCCGGCTCAAGACGAGACCCATCTTGTTGCTGAGCGGCCCGCAGCGCAGCCATCTCCGTCGTCAGTTGACTGGTTTGATGGTCAGCGTTGTCCCACGCCTTCAGGGCCCAGGCGGCACAGAGCGCCCCGGCACAAAGGATGGCCACGCCCCCACCGAAGGAGATGCCGCGCCGAGCGAAATTCACATGCTGGATGCCCACTCACGTCTCCTGCAGCCCGTTGGCCGCCAAACTCTCTGCCGCGCCGGTGGGTCTTTTGGAGACGCTACTGGCGAAGAGCGGAGCAGAAATCACCGCAGAACCCTCCCCTTCGTCGACGGCCGTGACCTCGAGGTCCGGCGAGAACCAGATGGCACCGGGCAACGGTACCAAGCCCAGGCGGGCCTCCCACCTCGTCAACATGCCTCGCAGATCAGCGTGGCGAGAGCTCCCCGCCACGACGGGAAGTATGGCGAGCGCCTCCACCCGGTCTTGCTTGCACGCGGCAGCCACGATCCTGTCGGTCTCTTGCACCACGACCCAGAAAGGCTCGAGCGAGGTCTCGGGAAAGCGCGCGCGTCGTATCGCGAGCGCCGCCGGCAGTCGATGACGCCACACCCACGCCAGCGCAGGCTGCATCGAACGCACCGAGAGTTGCGCGGCCCGGGCTTCGCGCGCCAGCAACTGATGCAAGCTGCGAGACAAACCATAGATCGCCAATCGACCCTGGTTCGTCGCACGATCGGCCTGCAGGGTCCACCCGCCCTCGCAGGGCCAGGCTTTGTCGAACTGCTGCTGCATCCAGTCGTTCTTGATGGATTCCGGCAACGCCTCGGGCCCGAGGTCGAGATGCAAACACGGCGACAAGCGGCTTCCCAGCACGATGTCCAGCGTCCGCCCTCCCTTCTCACGCACCTGGGCCAGGCATGGGGGCAGCAACGTTTCCAGTCCTCGCTCGTCGGGCGAGCAGTCGAGCCGCGTTCGCCCCTCGTTCCCCGTCGACTGAGGCCACAGGCTGGCATGGCCCGGTTCCAGCCACAGGGTCCAACGTCGGGGTGCCAACCACTTCATGCCATCAAACCTCGGCCGTGACACGCTGGACCTCGTCGAAACTGGTCCATCCCTTCGACGCGGCGTCCATTGCCTGCTCCCTCAGGGTGCGCAAGCCCTGCCGGCGCGCCAGCGCCCACACCTCCTGGTACGGCGCGTGATCCACGATCATCGCCTTCAGTTCGGTCGACATCACCAGCAGCTCGCCGATGGCAAACCGCCCTCGGTAGCCGGTATCCAGGCACGCGGGGCAGCCGTTCGCCTGGCGCCAGCTGCCTTGCTCATGCCCCGACGGGGCCGCCGCCGGCTGCGCACAGGCGCAAAGCCGGCGCACCAGGCGTTGGGCCAGCACACCGTTGAGGGCGGCCGCCACGGAGTAACGGTCGATCTCGAACTGCTGAAAGCGCCCCAGCACATCGAGCGCGTCGTTCGCGTGGACGGTCGTGAACACCAGGTGGCCCGTCAGTGCGGCCTGCACCGCAATGCGGGCGGTTTCGCCGTCGCGTATCTCACCCACCAGGATCTTGTCGGGGTCGTGCCGGAGGATGGAGCGCAGGCCCCGGGCAAAGCTCAAGCCCTTGCGCTCATTGACCGGAATCTGCAGGACACCCGGCAGTTGGTACTCGACCGGGTCTTCGATCGTGATCACCTTCTCCTGCGTCGAGCAACTTTCGTTGATGGCGGCATACAAGGTGGTGGTCTTGCCCGAGCCGGTCGGGCCGGTCACCAGCACCATGCCATGCGGCCGGCGGGCAAGCCGCAGCACCCGCCCAGCGAGCTCGGCCTCGAAACCGAGCCCTGCCAACGTCAGCTCTTGCAGCGACTGAGCCAGGTGTTGCCGGTCGAGAATGCGCAGCACTGCGTCTTCGCCATGGATGCTCGGCATGATCGAGACACGGACATCGATCGTGCGCCCCTGCATCTGCACCTGCAATCGCCCGTCCTGCGGCACGCGGCGTTCTGCGATGTCGAGTTCCGACATCACCTTCAGGCGCGAGATGACCTGCTCGGCAACCAGCGGGTCCTTCGCCTCGCGCACCTGGCGCAGCACGCCGTCCAGGCGGTACTTGATGACCAGGCCACGCGGGTCGGTCTCGACGTGGATGTCGCTGGCGCCGGACCGCAATGCCTCGTAGAGCGTGGCGTTGACCAAGCGCACCACCGAACTGGTGGTGGCCTCCAGCCTGTCGGCCGACAACTCCTCGGCGGCCAGCACGGTTTTTGTGGGTCCGGGCGTCAGGGGCTCGTCTTTACCCGCCGCCGCTTGCGCAACGGCCGTCGCTTCGTAGGCGGACAGCCAGGCCTTGAAGGCGCCTGGGTCGACCAAAACCTCCTTCAACACCGGGCCTTGGGATTGGGCCCAGTTCAGCACGCTGGCATGGGACGGGTCAGTGATGAGAAGAGCGGTGGTGGTCTCGCGGGTTGCCGCTGCCACCCCGCGCGCGAGTGCCACCGTGTAGGCGATGCGCGCAAAGTCGGGCCGCCAGCCCGTGAGGTCGGTGCTGTCGCATTCCAGCGCCAAGGCCTCCGCCAGCATTGCAGGACGCCCTGCGCGCGGCTCAAGGTCGGCGAGCGCTTCTTGCACCGACGGACCACCGTTTTGCAATGCGCCCACCGCAGCGCGGATCTCGTCCAGCGAAATCGAGGTGCTGCTCATCGAATCGCGCTGGCCAGTTCGAAGATCGGCAGGTACATCACCACAACGATGGCGCCGATGGCCAGCCCCATCACCGCCATGACGGTCGGCTCCAGCGCTCGCATGAAGCGCTCGATGGCCCGGGCGGTCTCGCTTTCGTGAAAAGCTGCCGCCTTGACGAGCATCGGCCCCATTTCACCGCTGCGTTGTCCCACGTGAAGCAAGCGCTCGACCACGGGCGTGGCCAGCCCGGCCGCGGCCAGTGCCGCAGAAGCGGATGTCCCTTCCTGCACACTCCGCAAAGCGCTTGCCGCTGTCGCCTGCAGGTGATGCGGCAGCAGCGCGCTCGCCATCCCAAAGGCACGCACAAACGGAATGCCCCCTTCGATCAGCGTGCCGGTGGTTCGATACAGACGCGCGAGATACACCAGTCGCGCATATCTGCCGACATGACGTTGCTCGAGCACCGCTGCCACAGCACGAGAGCGCAGCCGCGGCGAACTGCATGCGCCGATGCCGAACGCCGCGAGCACCACGGCGGCGGCCGCCATCCAGGCGCCATGGGCCTTGACCAGATTGCCCCATTGCAACAGCAGTTGCGCCGACCACGGGAGCTCGGTGTGGATGCTGGCAAAGATGCCGCTGAACCTCGGCACGACGTAGGTGAGCAGGAACAGCATCACCAAGCCACCCACCACGAGCAGCAGCATCGGGTAGACGCTGGCCGTGATGATGCGCTGTCGCACGGCGTCAGCCTGCCGCGCGTGCTGCAGGTATCGCTGTAACGCGACCGTCAGGTCCGAGGTCTCCTCCGACGCTCGAACCAGCGCGACCAGCAAAGGATCGAACCGCTCGGCATGCTCCAGCGCCTGGGCCAGCGTCCGGCCTTGTTGCAAGTCGCTCAAGATGCCTTGCAGCACTGCACCTTCCGAAGTTGACCCGGCCTGCTGGGCCAAGGCCTTGATGGCCTCGACCGGTCCGATCCCTGCCTGCAGCAGCGACGAGAGCTGTTCGCAGAACAGGTCGCTCGCCAGGCGTGGGGCCGCTCTTCTGCGCCGCAACGGACGTTTCGTTGAAATGCCCAGGCCGACCGCACCGATGGGTTGATGCCCCATCGACGCCGCCTGCGCGAATGCAGCGTCGCGGGACGTCGCTTCGACGGCCAAGCGCCGCGGCGGGCCGCCGTCCTGAGCCACCCAGACGTCGATGCGAGCCACGGTCGTCTTTCAGTGCGCGGTTGGCACTAGCGCCACGACCGGATGTCGGCGTTCTCGGCGTCACCGCCGGGCTGGCCGTCCCTGCCGTAGCTCACGATTTCGTAGTCGCGCCCTTGTTCGCCGGGGGCGCGATAGACGTAGGCACGCCCCCACGGGTCCAGCGGCACGCTGTTCTGCAGGTAGGGCCCGGCCCACTTCGCCTCGCCTTCCGGCTTCACCAACAACGCAGAGAGCGATTGAACGGTGGTCGGGTAGGCGCCGGTATCGAGCCGGTAGGTGTCGAGCGCCTTGCCGAAGGCCTCGATCTGGGCTTGCGTCACCTTCACCTCGGACTTGGCGACTTGGCCGAAGAAGCGCGGGCCCACGTATGAAGCGAGCAGGCCAATGATGGCGATGACGACCAGCAGCTCCAGCAATGTGAAGCCGCCGTGGCGACCGATGCGGCGGCGGGCGCCTCGAACCTTGTTCACCTCTTCCTCCCTCTTTGTTTGACTGGACGGGCAGATCGCTCCTGCCCTGCCTCTCCTCTGTAGCGGGTGCGATTATGGATTGGGCGCACGCGCCGCAGCTCGTCGGCGCGAGCACATTTTCACTTTTCCAGCGTTTTGGTTTCGTAAAGTTACGAGCTACCCCCAAACGGGGGTATGGAGCTGTAACCGGTTCTCGGGATACTGGCGCGCTCTCGTCGAGCGCAGATAGGGCGAACTCATCGAGATTGCATCCAACAGAAGACCCGAAGGCCGAGGGAACATGGGAACGAGAGTATGGGGGCGGTCCGGAGCAACCCGAAGGGCAAACGCGCTAGGCGCTCTTGCTTTGTTTTTTGTGGTGGCGGTCCATACCACGGCCGATGCTTACCCCGCATGCCTTGAAGGTTCACCGCCCGGCCAGTGCGTTCAAGCCACCGATGAAGCAATAGACGCCTTCCTGGAACGTGAACAAGAAGACCAGTTCTGCCGCACATACCGTGCTTGCGAGTGGTCTGCGCCACGCGAATGCGGAATCGGTCTGCTGAGCGGCTACTCAGGATGCATGAGGCCAATCAGCAAGGACGGCTGGCCAAACCAGTATTGGGCCACGGCCATCACCTACTGCCCGGGAGGGGTGCACGTCACTTACGGCACCTGCCGTTGCCCTGCCGGCAAAACGTGGGTCCTTTCGAAGAACCAGTGCATCCCCTACGTTGACCGCGACCACGACAAGCCGCAAAGCTGCGAGCCGCGCTACGGCAACCCGATCTACCCGCTGACCGGCAGCAAGCGCAACGAGATTGAGTTGGACCGCTGGCTGGGCGAGCCATTGAAGCTGGCCTTCGACACGCGCCGCATGGTGCCCAGTAACGACGCGGCCCTCACGTTCGATCTGGCGGCCTTGCCCTCCTTCGGCCCCTTGTGGACGAGCAGCGCCCACAAGAAGCTGGTCTTCCAGTCAGGCTCCAAGCCCGCGATCCAGGCATCGCGCGGGGCCGGCCGTTGGGTCAGTTTCGTTTCCGCCGGCTCAGGCAACTATGCGCCCGATACCGACATCACCGATCGCATCAGTGCGGTGTCCGGCGGCTGGCGCTACTTTGATGCTGTCCGAGGCGCATACGAGACCTACAACAGCACCGGTCAGCTGTTGAACGTGAAGACCGCGTCCGGCGCTGTCCACACCTACACCTACAGCGACAGCGCCACCCCGGCGACGATCGCCCCCGCCGCGGGGCTGCTGCTGTCGATCCAGGACCAGCAGGGCCGCACGATCAGCTTCACTTACGAGAAGCCGCCCGAGGCTTCCCTGCCAATACGCATCAAGCAGCTCATCGACCCGGCGCAGCAGACTACCGAGTTCGCCTACGACAGCCATGGCAACCTGCAGCGCATCACCTGGCCGGACCAGAAGCAGCAGCAATTCCTCTACGAGAACACCACTCACCCCTGGGCACTGACCGGCATCCTGGACGAGCACAACGCCCGCACGGTGACCTACGGCTACGACACGGAAGGCCGGGCTATCAGCACCGAAGCGGCCGGGGGTGCCGACAAGTTCAGCGTCACCTGGGGCACCGCCCCGAGGTGGCAAGTCAGCGAGACTTACGATGAACAAGCAGGCGTGATCTGGCGCGATCACCGTTGGCTGCAACCGCAAGGCACGCAGGTCACGCTGCCCAACGGGCAAACCGTCGACCTCCAAGTCGCCAGCGTTCAGGGCACTTCACGACTGACCTCGCAGAGCCAACCGGCCGGGGCCGGCTGCGCCGCGTCCACGCGCACCACAGAGTACGACACTCTAGGCAACGCCGTCCGCCGCGACGACTTCACCGGCAAGCGCGTCTGCTTTGCCCACGACCTGAGCCGCAACCTGGAGACGACACGGGTCGAGGGGCTGAGTGCTTCGGCGACATGCAGCGCCTTCATGGTTCCAGGTGCGACTCTGCCCACCGGCTCCCGCAAGGTCAGCACCCAGTGGCACCCGGAGTGGCGTCTTGAGACCAAGGTCGCCGAGCCCGGCCGCATCACCACGACCATCTACAACGGCCAGCCCGACCCGTTCTCCGGCGGCGCTGTGGCGAGCTGCGCCCCCTCTTCCGCCCTGCTACCCGACGGTAAACCCATCGCCGTGGTTTGCAAACGAGTCGAGCAGGCCACCACCGATGCGAACGGCTCGCAGGGTTTCTCGGCTTCGTTGGCAGCCGGTGTCCCTGCTCGCACGTGGAGCTACACCTACAACCAATACGGCCAGGTGCTCACTGAAGACGGCCCCCGCACCGACGTGGCCGACGTCACCACCTACGAGTACTACCCCGACACTACCTCGGAGTGGACCCGCGGCGACCTCAAGCAAGTGACCAACGCCGCCGGCCAGGTGACCCGCTACACCCGCTACAACCCCCACGGCCAGGTGCTGCAGAGCGTGGACGCCAACGGCGTGATCACCGACTCCACCTACGACCTGCGCCAGCGCCTGACCAGCGTCACGGTGGCCGGCCAGACCACCACCTACGCCTACGAGCCCACCGGCCTGCTCAAGCGCGTCACCCAGCCCGATGCCAGCTACGTCGAGTACCACTACGACGACGCCCACCGCCTCACCGGCTTGAGCGACCAGGCCGGCAACACCATCACCTACACACTCGACAACGCCGGCAACCGCACCGTCGAACAGGTCACCGACCCCGAGGGTGTGCTCGCGCGCAACCTCAGCCGCGCCTTCGATGCGCTCGGGCGAGTGCAGCAGTCCACCGGCTCGATCCAAAAACGCTGAGGGAGGCCTCCATGAACCACCACATCCTGGCGCGCACGCTGGCGCTGCTGCCCCTGGCCTGGGCCTGCTCAGCACTTGCCCAGACCCTGCCCCCGCCACCGGTCTCACCGGCGCCGGTGGTGAACTACGAATACGACGCCGAAGGCAACCCCACCAAGCAGGTCCAGGCCCCCGGCGTGGCCGGCTTCGGCCTGACCACCAGCCACAGCTACGACAACCTGCACCGCCGTAAAGACACCACCGACGCCAGGCAGGGCAAGATCCAGTTCGGCTACGACGGCCTGGACCGCACCACCCAGGTCACCGACCCCCGCAGTCTCGTCACCCAGTACCCGCGCACCGGCCTGGGCGAGGCCACCCAGCTCATCAGCCCCGACACCGGCACCACCGGCTACACCTACGACGCCGCCGGCAACCTCAAGACCGCCACCGATGCCCGCGGTGTCACCGCCACCTACAGCTACGACGCGCTCAACCGCCTGACCCAGATCGTCTACAGCCAGAGCGGCCACAACAGCCGCAGCTTCGGCTGGACCTATGACCAGAGCGGCACCGACTTCGGCCACGGCATCGGCCGGCTGACCACCGCCAGCTTCCCGGCCGGCACCACACGCTACCGCTACGACGAGTTCGGCCGTATCGTGCAGCACACCCAGGCGCTGCTGCCGGCCAACGGCGCCAACAGCGTGCAGATCACGCACAGCACAGCCTACGGCTACGACAGCACCGGCCGCTTGAGCCACCTCGTCTACCCGTCCGGGCGCCAGCTGAGCTACAGCTACACCCAGGGCCAGCTCACCGGACTGTCCTTGGCGCCCACGGCCGGCGCCAGCGCCCAGCCCTTGCTCAGCGACATCCGCTACAGCCCGTTCGGCCCGCCGGTGAGCTGGAACTGGCACTTGAACAGCGGCACCAAGGCGCACCAGCGGGTCTACGACCTGTACGGCCGCCTGGTGCGCTACCCGCTGGGCGGGGCCATCCGCGACCTCACCTATGACGCGGCCAACCGCATCACGGCCTATACCCACTGGAATGCCACCACCGGCGCCAGCGAGGCCAGCGCCGACCAGCAGTTCGGCTATGACGAGCTGGGGCGTCTGACCAGTGTCGTCACCGCACAGGGCAGCTGGAGCTTCAGCTACGACGCCAACGGCAACCGCACCCAGGCGGTGCTCAACGGCAGCCCCAGCGCCTACACGGTCTCGAACACCAGCAACCGGCTCGAGGCGGTCGGCACCGGCCGCAGCTTCGGGCACGACCCGGTGGGCAATACCACCACCGACTCGGGCCTGGGCTACACGGCCACCTATTCACTGGAGAACCGGCTGGGCCAGCTGACCAAGGCCGGCACCAGCTACACCTACACCCACAACGCCGACGGCCAGCGCGTGCGCAAGTACAACAGCGCCGGTGCGGCCACCACGGTGCTGTTCGTCTATGACCTGGACGGGCAGTTGCTCGGCGAGTACGACCGCAATGGCCATGCGATCAAGGAGTACGTCTGGATGGGCAACACGCCGGTGGCGGTGTTCACCCCAGGCGCCACCGCCAGTGATCCGCCCACGGTCTACTACATCCATGTCGACCACCTGAACACGCCGCGCATGGTGCGCAACCAGGCCGATCAGCGCCGGTGGCGCTGGATGCTCGCCGAGCCCTTCGGGTCCACCGCCGCTGAGAACAACCCCGATGGGCTCGGGAATTTCACCTTCAACCTCAGGTTCCCGGGGCAGTATTTCGACCAAGAAACCGGGTTGCACTACAACTACTTCCGCGACTACGACGCTACCGTGGGAAGGTACGTTCAATCGGATCCGATCGGCTTGGCGGGGGGCATCAATACCTACGTCTACACCTTCAACCGCCCAACAGCATGGACGGACGCTCTAGGCTTAGCGCCCGATCTTGATCGGGACTTTTCAAATCCGGTGATTGGTATCCCAAATCCATCCATAACGGCACAGCACGATCTCGCTAGAAGGGCGCAGCTCGCATGGAATGCAATGATGGGCCAGCCTCGGCCGAAGAACATGACGCCGAAAGAGGAGGGACTATTCGACAAATACTGCGCAAACTCCGGAGATCCATGCTCTGAAATCAAGAATGCGACGAATCGGGCTATTGATATGGCATACCAAAAAATGGGCCATATGCAACGTGACCCCGGCAATCTCTTCGGCAACGCCTACTCCTCGCCGAATCCATCGATTACTGGAACCGCCACTACATGGATCGGGCATCAGCGCGATCTAATTCATAGAATCGAAACCATTAACTCAATGATTTCACTGGGACAAAGGATGGGTTGTGATATGACCCCTGAAATTATCCGCGCCATGGGCGTTCACGTACCAAATACTCCGGCAAGGTGAGTTATGCCAACAAAGTTTTGGATTGATTTTTCCGCATATCTCAGCGATGGCACTGCAGTGGGACAAGTCTCTGGAGAAATGGAGTTCGCCATCCCCATTTACCCTGGAGCCAGAGTCTCACTAAACCCTTCGAGTTTACGCACCGCAGAAGATCGGTTCTTACTTAAGCAAAATCTGGCTGTAATTCGAGAAACGCTATCGAATCTAGTCGTGGAACAGTTGACTGCATTTCCAGGTGATACGGCACCCACGCTGGCTCTCGGAGACGTCATCTTCGAGAGTCGGGATCAAGCCAAAACAGCATTTGACTATCTCAGCGAAGCATTTTCCCTGCGATGTGAATTGTGGGACTAGACGCAGTGCAGAAATGCATTTATGGAATCGTCTAGGATGAAAAGATTGTGAAATTGGGCTCGCCGTCTTGGCTTGCAAAGTTATTTCAAAGCCTGCAGGGAAAGCTTCATGATAACCAAGACCCCGAGTGCATTAACATCTGTCGTTGCTTCAAGGCATAGAGACGCAAGAGCGCTAAGTCTACTTTTCGCGTTCTGTATTCACCTTGACGCAGACGCGCAAACAAGGACTCGTCCGCCTTTAGGGCCCGTGTACGGGGATACGTGCAACGTGCCTGGATTCCATAGCTCATTCCAAGCTACGTGCGATGCGCGTGCAGCCTTCGTGAACCGGTCAAGCCCACTGACGTATGAGGCGACGACTGAGTACAAGGGAACGTGCTTGACGACACGGCAGAAACCCCTCGGTTACCCGTTTCGCGGGTACTACTGTCCGCCGGGATATTCGATGAGAGGTCACGTCGACTACGGCGGATGCGATCGTCCTGACGGAACGGGCAAGATCCTTTACCACGGCGCCGGACAATACTGTCAAGCCTTTGTTGTCGTAATCGACCGCTACCGAGACAAACCGCAGCACTGTGAGCCGCGCTATGGCCGGCCGATCTATCCGTTGACGGGCAGTAAACGCAACGAAGTCGAACTCGGACGCTGGCTGGGTCAGCCGCTCATGCTTAGCTACGACAGCCGCCGCAAGGTACCTGGCACCGATCCATCTATCTCATTCGATCTGAGCGCCCCGCCCTCTTTTGGAACTATGTGGGAAAGCGGAGCACACAAAAAGCTGGTTCTCCAGACGGGGGCAAAGCGAGGTATTCAAGCATCTCGCGGTGGCGGACAGTGGATCAGTCTTGTGTTCGACGACTGGAACGACTATCTGCCTGACAGAGATATCGCTGACCGCGCAAGCGTGGTGTCCGGGGGCTACCGCTACTTCGACGCAGCACGAAGCGCGTACGAGGCCTACAACGGCGCAGGCCAATTGACGCGAGTGAATCGGGCCTCGGGTGCGGTGCATACGTACACCTACAGCAACAGTAGCACGCCGGTCGAGATTGCTCCGGCATCGGGCCTGCTACTGTCGATCCAGGATCAGCACGGCCGCACGATCCGCTTCATCTATGAGAAGCCATCCGAGCCTAGCTTGGCGATCCGCATCAAGCAACTGATCGACCCGGCGCAGCAGACGATCGAGTTCGCTTACGACTCCCACGGCAACCTGCAGCGCATCACCTGGCCGGATCAGACGCAGCGGCAGTTCCTCTACGAGAACGCCGCCCATCCGTGGGCGCTGACCGGCATCCTGGACGAGAACACGGCTCGCACGGTGACCTATGGCTATGATACGGAAGGTCGAGCCATCAGCACCGAGGCCGCTGGCGGCGTCGACAAGTTCAGCGTCGCTTGGGGAACAGCTCCGAAGTGGGAGACCATCGAGACGTACGACGCGCAGGCGGGCGTGATCTGGAGGGACCACCACTGGCTGCCGCCGCAGGGCACAGTGGTCACTCTGCCCACCGGGCAGGCGGTGGACCTGAACGCGACGAGCGTTCAGGGCGCGTCGCGGCTCACTTCGCAGAGCCAGCCGGCGGGAGCCGGCTGCGCCGCTTCCACCCGCATCACCGAGTACGACACCCAAGGCAATTCCGTCCGCCGCGACGACTTCACCGGCAAGCGCAGCTGCTACGTCCACGACCTGGACCGCAACCTAGAGACAGTGCGCGTTGAGGGACTGTCGAACTCGGCGACGTGCGGCACCTACACCGCAGCCGATGTCGCGTTGCCGAACGGCTCGCGCAAGGTCAGCACGCAATGGCACCCCGACTGGCGTCTAGAGACCAAGGTCGCCGAGCCCGGCCGCATCACCACGACCATCTACAACGGCCAGCCCGACCCGTTCTCCGGCGGCGCTGTGGCGAGCTGCGCCCCCTCTTCCGCCCTGCTGCCCGACGGCAAACCCATCGCCGTGGTCTGCAAACGCGTCGAGCAAGCCACCACCGATGCGAACGGGTCTCAAGGCTTCTCGGCTTCACTGGCAGCCGGTGTCCCTGCTCGTGTGTGGACCTACACCTACAACCAATACGGCCAGGTGCTCACTGAAGACGGCCCCCGCACCGACGTGGCCGACGTGTCCACCTACGAGTACTACCCCGACACCACCTCGGAGTGGACCCGCGGCGACCTGAAGCAAGTCACCAACGCCGCCGGCCAGGTGACCCGCTACACCCGCTACAACCCGCACGGCCAGGTGCTGCAGTCGATCGATGCGAACGGCGTGATCACCGACTCCACCTACGACCTGCGCCAGCGCCTGACCAGCGTCACGGTGGCCGGCCAGACCACCACCTACACCTACGAGCCCACCGGCCTGCTCAAGCGAGTCACCCAGCCCGATGCCAGCTACGTCGAGTACCACTACGACGACGCCCATCGCCTCACCGGCTTGAGCGACCAGGCCGGCAACACCATCACCTACACACTCGACAACGCCGGCAACCGCACCGCCGAACAGGTCACCGACCCCGAGGGCGTGCTCGCGCGCAACCTCAGCCGCGCCTTCGATGCGCTCGGGCGCTTGCAGCAGTCCACCGGCTCGATCCAATAAATCCTGAGGGAGGCTCCCATGTACAACCCCATCGTGCGCGCCTGCGCGCCACTGACCCTGCTGGCGCTCCTGAGTCCCGGCTGGGCCCAGACCCTGCCCCCGCCACCGGTCTCACCGGCGCCGGTGGTCCACTACGAATACGACGCCGAAGGCAACCCCACCAAGCAGGTCCAGGCCCCCGGCGTGGCCGGCTTCGGCCTGACCACCAGCCACAGCTACGACAACCTGCACCGCCGTAAAGACACCACCGACGCCAG